>CBFDCC010000001.1:0-360480 GCA_965603205.1 uncultured Kordiimonas sp.
AGACTTTGTGATTAGCTCCACAAAAAAACCGCCCACAAGGCGGTTCTTTTTATGGAGCGGGCGAAGAGATTCGAACTCTCGACATTCTCGTTGGCAACGAGATGCTCTACCACTGAGCTACGCCCGCAATCCATAAAGCAATACACCTGACATTACTGTCGGTGTGGCGCGGATCATATATATCCATAATTCCATTGCAACAAAAAAATATACTTTTTCACATTTTTTTGTAACATACTGTTTTATATGTAAAAATTAAACCGTCTTCCTAATTCATATGCCTCAATAATAAAATAGAACCGCCGAATCTTTTCAATGCGTGTTTTTTTTAATTATTTTTATGTTCAGCACTGGCGCTTATGCCATGCGATGCCTATATTATATACAAGCAACATCTATTTAATTAAAAAGAGTTTATATTCCATGGATCAATCAACCGCGCCACAAAGCCCTGATCAGAATGCCGCTATTATCTGCGACGGTACTATGCAAAATTTTAACGAGGTCGTTGGCAATGCCTGTATGCAAGTGCCTGTAATTGTCCAATTTTGGGCTGATTGGTCTGAGCCATGCAAACAATTAATGCCCATGCTAGAAAAAACAGTACTAGCCGCAGGTGGCGCTGTACGGTTGGTTAAAGTTAACGCCGACGAAAACCAACAAATATGCACCCAACTGCAAGTGAAAAGCCTGCCAATGGTAATGGCCTTTTGGATGGGAAAACCTGTTGATGGCTTTCAGGGCGCCATGCCAGAAAGCGAAATTCAGACATTTATTACCAAGCTGATGGATATGGCTGGCAGCAGCGCTCCCGCTGCTGATGGTGGTATAGAAGCGCAAATTGCAGGCGCTATCGAGCAGGCAGAAGCTGTCCTTGATGCAAACGCTGAGATGGCGCTAGGTATATTTGAGGAAATTATAAAACTTGATCCTGAAAATCTAAAAGCCTTTGTTGGCGCGATGGATGCTAGCCTTAAACTATCCAACACAGACAAAGCTGAAGAGTTTTCTAATGCGATAAACTCAGCTGAGCTTGCTAAAGATAAAGAATTATCTGAGCGCGTCAAACGCCTAACCACGCAATTAGAGCTGATACAATCCAGCGCGGATGCTGGGGATATAACAATCCTAACAGCCAGCGTAGAGGCTGACCCTAGTGATTATCAAGCCAGATATGATCTAGCGCTTGCCCATCAAGCCGCTGGTGACATGGCGGCCACCGCCGAAGCGCTGCTCGGTATTTTAATGCGCGATATGGAGTGGAATGACAGTGCCGCAAAAGAACATCTGCTTAAACTATTTGAGGCCGCGGGTCCGATGGACCCTTTCACCTTAAAATACCGCCGTCGATTATCATCGCTGATATTCAGTTAAGGAAAAATTTTGAGCCAAGATAAAGACAATATGGATGAAAAGAATGATAACACGCTGGAATCAGTGATGTTACCAGATATTATTCCTATCTTTCCCTTACCCGGGGCGATTTTAATGCCGCGATCAACATTGCCGCTCAATGTTTTTGAGCCGCGTTATCTCGACATGGTCAAAGACGCCTTAGTCGGTAATAAGCTTATCGGCATGATCCAACCTATGCACACAGAAGATGGCCTGGGTGATGATGATGACGAAGAATCCGAGCTATATACTGTCGGCTGTATTGGCCACATTGTCGAGCATGAAGAAACACCTGATGGCCGCGTTTTAATTGCCCTAAAGGGTGTGTGCCGCTTTAGGGTAAAGCAAGAATTAGAAAGCATTACACCCTACCGCCTTGTACAGATTGATTGGCAAAGCTATTTAGCGGATATGCAAACATTTGCCCCTATAGAAGGGGATGGTAATGGTGCAATTGACAAAGACCGTTTATTAAATTGCCTAAAAATATATCTAAAAGTCAAAGGCATCACTGCTGACTGGAAAGCCATAGCAACCAGCCCTGATGAGGTTATGGTCAACACCTTATCAATGATCATCCGTGTGAGTGTACCAGAAAAACAATTGCTGTTAGAGGCAAGCACAATAGAAGACAGAGCAGATACACTCATCACCCTACTTGAAATGATGGCTTTGGCGAGCAACAATAATGACGATCAAGACGGTGACACTGATGATGAACCAGACAATATAATAAATTAAGAGAAAAATAATGAGCCAAGACACTGTTGAACCACAAGAGACCCCACAAGAGGCACCCGATCCAAAGCTTTTGGAGATTCTCGTCTGCCCTTTAACCAAAACAAGTCTGCGCTATGATAAAGATAATCACGAGCTGATCAGTGAAAAGGCAAAGCTTGCCTTTCCTATTCGCTATGGCATCCCCATATTGCTTGTTGATGAAGCACGCGAGTTAGAATCATAAACTACTAGGCTAATAACTTCCTTAGACCCTCAACCCAAACATCTAAGTCGCCTTCTGGATAAGGCGAGGGGGCAAACTTGCCCCATACAGGGTCGGGCCAAGCAGGATCGCCGTCAAAACGCGCAATGATATGCACATGTAGCTGTGAGACAATATTACCCAGTGCGCCCACATTAATTTTAGTCGCTTCAAAGCCTGCTTTCAGGCGCTTAGACGTGGCTGTAATCTCGCGCATTAATTGCCGCTGATCATCCTCATCTAGCTCATGAATTTCTATCATATTTGCGCGTGCTGGCACGAGTATCACCCATGGGTAATTGGCATCTTTCATCATTAAAACACGACACAAGTCATAGCGCATAATCTCAACCGTATCAGCCTCAAGCTTTGGGTCTAATGCAAAAATAGCCATATTATATCCTCTTTATTTTAAGGTCCTCGCAGTCGCTCGGCCTCATGGTCATTCGGTACGGGCTATGCCCTAAATTTGTCTCGTCATTCCCGTGTAGGCGGGAATCTCTATCCGTTCAGGCGCCACTAGTGGCTATCCTCGCTAAAGCTGCGGCCTCGCAGTCGCTCGGTACGCTCGTGAACTCACTATAACTGTTCGTCCTGAGCCTACTGTATCCATACCCTAACAACGGGCAAACACCACATGATCACCTCTTTTAATCATGCTGATTAATTTTTTAAAGTCCTTAATCTTAAAAGACGCGCAACCCTCGGTCGGCTCATACGCCCCACGGGTCACATGCAAAAATATTGCGCTGCCCTTGCCTACGATTGGCGGATCATCATTGTGACCAATCACCAAAATAAGATCATAAAGATCATCCCCACGCCATAACAACTCATGACTAGGCCCAAAAGGCTTTTCAATTAACTGATTATAAGAAGGATGATCAGCCGCGTCACACCAACCCATCGCAGGTGTAATCGGATCAAGAGGCAAATGACATATAGGTGGTGTGATTTTATCAGGGCGGTAAAAAACCCGACGCACAGGATAACGTCCAAGCGGCGTGGCACCGTCACCCTCAGTCTTATTTTCCACAGCGATGACACCACTACGCCCCAGCGCGCAATCAAGCTTTAGCAAAGCGCCTGTTAAGCACCCTCTGCGGCCATCGTCTTTATCTTCTGTGATTATCCAATCTTGCATGGATATAGTCTAAGCAGCTGTGGGATTTATTCAACTCTTTTGACGATGAGTGTTAACCTAGGGCTTACCCCTTAGCCTTGCGCCTTAGTCCAAAGACGTAGGCGCTCACGCTGTTCTTCAGCGCGGGTTTGTTTTTTATCATCACCTTCATTCAATGATCCCTGCTTCATATCCACAGCAGTGCTGAGCGTAGAGCCGACATTATCTCCCAAACGCATCGCCTTGCCTGATAGACCAAAGGGATCAGCAGCCACTAGCGGGTTAATGCCAAACCTACTCTGCTCGCCAAGGCGAGAAATTAGCGCCGTTTGCATAGGGTTATAATTTGCTGCCTGTTCCATATCTGCTCGGGCCGTATGGCCGCTTAAAGGCATATGTATGGCGGTGTTTGCTCTGTTAGGCCTTACTCTGCTTGGCGCTGCATGCGGTTCACCACTGCCTGCATATAAAGTTTCCGGTCTAGTGCGGTTTATAGGTTCATCGTCTAGACCAAGCATGGCCATGGCGTGTTGGCTCGTACTTTTGCCTGTAGTTTCTTCCACAGCCACATCAGCACTAGCAAGAGCGAGACCAATAGCACCACCGAATAGGCCACCACCGATAAGGCGGGCCTCTGGATCAATTTCATCACCTGTTATTTTGCGGTAGATGGCACCAATGATCGGAATATGATGAAGCGGATTGATAATGTCTAAAAAGTCCCCAAAGGAAAAACCATCGTCGTCTTTTTTAGCATTTTGTTTAGCGGCTTTAGATAATTTATCAGTATCAATATTTAGGCTGACTTTGTCGTCTTGGCTGCTGTCTAGTCTGCGTTGCATTACCCCGCTACCACGACTAGCGGCAGTGTTTAATAACAACGAGCTTGAAACAAGATCTGACATGAAGTCTCCTTTTCCTGTTAATACGTTGCACAAGCTATGCCAATTATTAGCTCTGATCATGGGGTGGGTATGCTGTATTTCTAAGCATATGATAATATGGTGAGAATCCAGATTAACGCACTTTAGGGTTTTTGTGGGCCCCTTATGAAGGGGGAAAAAGATTCCCTGTAGGTTATTTAGAAACGGCGAATGATCGCCGCCTCCCACTTGGTCGGTACGCGCTAATTATATAGGGAACTTGTTTCCGTACCGAATGACTATGAGGCCGAGCTAATGCGAAGGAAGCCACGAGTGGCGCTTGAACGGTTAGAGATTCCCGCCTGCGCGGGAATGACGTGACCCATTATAGGGAGAAGCCCGTACCGAACGTATGTGAGGCAAGGGCGACTGCCCGTCCGAGCTAATGCGAGGAAAGCCACAAGTGGCGCTTGAACGGTTAGAGATTCCCGCCTGCGCGGGAATGACGAAATTATTATAGGGCGCAGCCCGTACCGACTAAGCAGGAGGCCAGACCAAAGGGAGGACCTTCTTATAAAAGATGACCCGTACGGTCGCGCTTGGTCGCTAGATAATTAATGTTATGCTCATTGGGCTCGAAACTATGCTCAACGCGCTCGGTCACATCAACGCCGTAGGATACAAGCGCTTCAACCTTTTTGGGATTATTGGTCATCAACCGCACCGATTTAAAACCAAGCTGGTGTAACATCTGAGCAGCGGGCGCAAAGAAACGCTCGTCCACCTCAAAACCAAGAGCTGTATTTGCATCAACCGTATCATAGCCCTGATCTTGTAGGTTGTAGGCTTTAAGCTTTGATGTGAGACCGATACCGCGACCTTCTTGCGCCATATACAGTACAACACCACCACCAGCCTCAGATATGGCCTTAATTGAGCCTTTTAGTTGATCGCCGCAATCACATTTTAAAGAGCCTAACAAATCACCCGTAAAACATTCACTGTGGATACGTGTTAAAACAGGGTCATGTCTATTAGGGTCGCCGACAATTATGGCAATATGCTCAATACTGCCGTGTGTTGGTCGAAAGCTAATCAGGCGTGTATCGTCTGAACCTTCAAGCGGCACCTTGGCACTAGCCACCTGTTTTAACGTATCAGACTGCACCATATCAACAGCCAAAATATCCTCAACGCTAGCCGATACCAAAAAATGAGTCATGGCAATTTCTAAGGCAATATCAGCGGAGATATCTATGGCGACCACCGCTGGCAACAGTCTGGCCACCTTGACCAGTTTAATGGCTGCCGCATCGCGCCTATTAAGCTTTATATCAAGGCGTTTAAATGGCCCCTTAAAAGGCGATGATAAATCAAGCGTCGGATCAGCCAGTGCCACGATATCAGCAGGTGATAGCCAACTACTACGCTCTAGGCATACGCTGTCTGAACCTTTGTCGGCAACTTTTAATGCCTGCGCGCGATTTCCCGTCACTATTAAAAAACTCTCAGCATTAGTGATGCCATCAAAAAACGTCATCGTCGCGTCATTAGCCGCTTCAGCTGGCATAATCATCAAGGCTTTATCCGCAAAGCCCAGCACAATAACAGGCCATCCACGGCGCAAATCATCTGCGGCGCGTTGAACGGCTAATTGACCATTGTTTTGACTTGATAGATCGCTCATAAAATACTCTATATAAATGGTTACATGTAGCTTTTTGCACAGACAGACGCTTCAATCAAACATTTGTGAACAAAAGAGGGCTATTAAATTGCGTGATTAAGCCTTATTTATATCTTAGCGAGTGATACAATAAACTTAAAAGAATAAAATTAAGGGATATCCATGAGTGGTCGTAAAGTTTTATTAGTCGATGATGATGTTGATCTGCGGGAAAGCTTGGCAGAACAATTAGAGCTTGTTGAAGACTTTGAAACCTTTGAGGCGGGCTGCGCCTGCGACGGCCTAAAGTTTCTTGAAGACAATGAAGTTGATCTACTGATTTTTGATGTGGGGCTGCCTGATATGGACGGTCGCGAGCTGTGCAAACGTGTCCGTAAAAATGGCATCACTGTACCGATCATCATGCTAACAGGGATGGATACAGAAGCTGATACAGTGCTCGGCCTAGAAAGCGGTGCCAATGATTATGTGACCAAGCCTTTTAGTTTTAACATTTTACTAGCGCGCATACGGGCACATTTCAGGCAATTTGCCCAATCTGAGGATGCTACATTTGATATAGGCCCTTATATATTTAAGCCCACAGATAAAACACTCGACCCGCGTGACGGCACGCGCCCCATAAAGCTCACAGAAAAAGAAACCAACATCCTGCGCTATTTATACAAGGCGGCGGGCAAGGCTGTTGGTCGTGATGAACTGCTGGAAAAAGTTTGGGGCTATAATAGCGGGGTCACCACCCACACGCTTGAGACACATATTTACCGCCTGCGCCAAAAGGTTGAACCACCAAAAGATGAGCTAACTAATCATACCCGCATCATCCTAACCGAACCTGGAGGCTACGCGCTAGGTGCGACTAGGTTTTAAAAATTAGAGAAATTCCGTCATTCCCTTATACACCTTCGTCATTCCCGCGAAGGCGGGAATCTGCCTACAACTGAGTATATAAATCCACCCAATCTGGATTCATATCATTTATCAGTCTTTCCTTCCACCCTCTCTCCCACTTCTTCATCTGCTTTTCTCTAAGAATAGCGGATTCCATCGTTTCATGGACTTCATAATAAAGCAAAGTGTGAACATTATACTTTTCGGTAAAGCCTTCTACGACATCATTTTTATGCTCCCAAATCCTTTTTGGTAGGTTGGAGGTCACACCAATATAAAGTACATTTTTATTCGCTGATCCCACGATGTAAACACAAGGCTGTTTTGACATGGCACTCTATGCTCCCCTCAGATTCCCGCCTTCGCGGGAATGACGAAAGAGGGTGGAATGATGATATATATCAGCTTTTCTTTTGTGAGCGTTTCTTAAAATTCAAACTCAGCGATAACAGGGGCGTGGTCGGATGGTTTGGTATATCCACGGGCTGATCTAATGACCTCACATGATGTTGGTGTGCCTTTTAGACTAGGGCTGATCCATATGTGATCAAGACGACGCCCCTTGTTGGCCGTATCCCAGTCTTTAGCGCGGTATGACCACCAACTATAGAGCTTTTCATCCATTGGCGTAAAGTCACGCATGATATCTTGCCAATCATGAGCCGCAATCAGATCAAGCATCATCTCGCGCTCTAGCGGCGTATGGCTGATGACTTTTTTCAGCTTTTTTGTGTCCCAGACATCATGCTCATAGGGTGCTATATTCAAATCACCCACCAAAATGGATGGCTCGTCTAATTTGACTGACCAAGCTGTCATTTCCTTTAGAAAATCAAGCTTATGGACAAATTTATCATTCACTTCAATGTCGGGCAGATCACCACCCGCTGGCACATAAAAATTATGCACTGTGGGGCCGTTTTCTAATTTTACGGCGATATGGCGCGCATCGCCCTTGCCGCACCAATCAATGGTAAAATCTTTTTCAAAAGGAATTTTCGACAGAATAGCCACACCATTATAGCTTTTTTGACCCCGTATAACCACATGAGGAAAGCCAAGCGCTTTTATATCCTCCATCGGGAAATCATGGTCCTGTGCCTTGGTTTCCTGCAAACATATAACGTCCGGATTATGCTCATCAACAAACTGTTTAACAATATCCATACGCGCACGCACGCTGTTGATGTTCCATGTAGCTAATTTCATTTTTAATCTTTCTTTTTTTAAGAAGGTCCTCGCGTTAGCTCGGGCGGGCAGTCGCCCTTGCCTCACTGCGTTCGGATGGTTCTTAATATATAGCGCGTTAGCGCGTACCGACCAAGTGGGAGGCCGAGCTAATGCGAGGATAAGCCTTAGTGGCGTTTGAACGAGAAATCAAACTTCTTAAAACACACTAAAGCTTGAGCCTAAAATACCGATGGGCCAACGCCCAGCCTCAAACATTTTAAATCTTGCGGTAAAGGGATGCTCCTCGTCCACATCACCACTATCCACGCCCGTTAGCATCACTAACGCCGCCTGATGCGCCGCCTGAGCGCCTGCGCCAATAGCAGCGGCGATAAATTCTTCGTCCTCAATATGCAAGTTTTCGGCTGCCTCTTCTGCGCCGTAGCCTATAACCTCAGACACTTTTTCTTGGATATGGCTCATCACCAACTCAAACGTGTCTTCACCCATAGTGTTCACCAGTGCCTCGGTTAGCACAGCGCGGGCATGTTCTTCAGCTTCCCATGAGGCGCTATTGAAATCTTGTGTTTCCGCCGCGGCGGCCGCGTCTTCCCAGTCAGTCAGGAAAATAGGATACGCGTCAGGAAAACCAAGCGCAGATGTATAATCCTCTGCCTCAGCCCGCAATTTATCATTTGCAGGATCCCCCAGCGATCTAAACCACGGCGTATTTTGCAATATCTGCACAAAGGCAGGTACCGCGGCCAGTGTTGGCATTTCTTCTAAAACATCATCTATATCTGTCATTTTATTCTCTTTTTTTAAGAAGGTCCTCGCATTAGCTCGGTACGGGCTACGCCCTATTATTCTTTGTTTCCTCGCACTGGCTGTACGGATACTAACGTATCCTAATTAAGCGCATATAACTAGGAACCAACGGTTCCGTACCGACCAAGCGGGAGGCCGCAGCTTTAGCGAGGATAGCCTAAGCGTGAGCGCCGGCGATTGAGACTCAAACAAAAATTCTATCTCAATCTTCGCCGCTTAGCACTGCCTCTGGGATCTTTATAGGCCCATAATGTGTCATCAAAATTTTTATTCACTTGCTGATTAGATAGGGCAATACGTGTCACCTGACCCTGCGCGTCTAGCACGACCCAATGCGTTGCCATCAACCCAATATTACGCTTGGTTTTACTATCTTTCATTTCGCGGAAATAGACCGTAATCACGCCCATTTCAGGTTTTTTTGGGTCTTCCGCCATCAAAGCCACTGTGTCTTCTTGTCCATCAGGCGTGGGGACAATACGTGTGCGCATGCCCTTAAAATCCATTGTCTCGCCCAGTATAACATTCAGCGGCGTATCTTTAACGGGCCATCGTGTTACCTGACCAATTTCATAATCAATCATCGACAAGGTTTTACCATCACTGACCACCAGTAATTTAGCATCCTTGCCATAATCAAAACGGATTTTACCCGGGCGCTGCATATACATCTTACCCTGCGTGATACTGCCATTAGGGGCCATCTGAGAAAAATCAGCTTCTAAGCTTTTAACGCGTTTAAGATAGGTTTGAATGTCTGCAAGCGCCCTAGCTTGCGGGCTTTCGCTGATGATCTCTTCTGTTAGCGGCGGCAAGCTATCTTGCTCCACCTTAGGCGTATCAACGGGCGCAATCACCTGCGCGGCCAGAAGGCTTATTAAACTCAGTAGGTTAAACATTTAAAACTCATTATGATCTGGCAGCAATACTTCGCGCCTACCTTTGCTATTTGGTGCAGATATCACCCCTTGCTCTTCTAACTGCTCAACAAGGTTCGCGGCCTTGTTATACCCAATACCAAGACGGCGCTGGATATAACTGATAGAGGCCTTATCACGGTTTGCGTCCAGTAATGCAACAGCTTTGTCATACAGGCTAGCATTCGCGTTGTCTGCACTGTCAGCGCCGGGCGTATATTCACCGTCCACACCCTCTTCTGGGTCTTCTGTCACGGAGGAGAGATAATCAGGCGCACCCTGCGTTTTGACGTGTTTAACGATATCTTCCACATCTTCATCCGACACAAAACCACCATGCACACGCACCACACGACCACCACCAGCCATAAATAGCATATCACCACGGCCAAGCAGCTGCTCCGCCCCTTGTTCGCTTAAAATTGTACGACTATCAATTTTACTGGTTACCATAAAGCTAATCCTTGTTGGGAAGTTGGCTTTAATTGTACCGGTAATTACGTCAACACTAGGGCGCTGGGTTGCCATAATCACATGAATACCAGCAGCACGCGCCATTTGCGCTAGGCGCTGAACAGTGGATTCCACATCCTTGCCCGCCACCAACATCAAATCGGCCATCTCATCGATCACCACCACAATGAAAGGCAATGGCTCAAAATCAAACTCTTGCTCTTCATAGATCGGCTGGCCTGTTTCCTTGTCAAATCCCGTCTGGATTTCACGGGTCAAGGCCTCGCCGTTTGCTTTGGCTTCTAAGATGCGTTTGTTATAGGCGGCGATATTACGCACACCCAGCTTGGACATATTCTTATAGCGGTCTTCCATCTCTCGTACCGCCCATTTTAGCGCCACCACAGCCTTTTTAGCCTCGGTCACAACAGGGGTTAACAGATGGGGAATGCCTTCATATATGGACAGTTCCAACATCTTTGGATCAACCATAATGAAACGCAGCTTTTCGGGTGTATGGCGGTATATAAGCGATAGGATCATTGTGTTGATCCCCACCGATTTACCAGCACCCGTTGTACCCGCCACCAATAAATGCGGCATGGTCGCCAGATCAGCAACAACCGAAGCACCGCCAATGTCCTTACCCAACGCCATAGGCAGATTAGCCTTAGTGTTTTCATAATCTTTAGACGCTAATAGCTCACGCAGGTAGACGGTTTCGCGGTTGATGTTCGGCAGCTCAATACCAATGGCGTTACGCCCCGGCACCACCGCAACACGGGCAGACCTAGCACTCATAGAGCGCGCTATATCATCAGCAAGGCCAATAACCCGTGATGATTTTGTGCCCGGTGCTGGCTCTAATTCATATAGCGTGACAACAGGGCCTGGACGCACATTAACAATCTCACCCTGCACACCAAAATCATCCAACACACCCTCTAACATGCGGGCGTTAGCTTCAAGCGCATCTTCACTCAGGCGATTATCCATTAAATCAGTTGGTACTTTTTCTAACAGATTAAGCGATGGTAGAATAAACCCTTTACTGTCACCAAGATCCATAGAGGCCTGTGCTTCTTTTTCCTCTCGCTTGCCCTTCTTTGGCTTTTCTTTTTTCTGCACGCGCTTTTTACCTAGCAGCGTAGACAAGGCGCTCTCGCGCTCGGCCTTGGGTGGTTTAACAGGCTTTTCTGCTTTAACGGGTGCGACAGATTTCGGGGCCCCGCTAGCCTTATGTCCTTCTGCACCATCATTATATTCTTCGGGAATTGAACCTAACTCGTCTGCATTGTCCCACGCACCACCATCCAGTGCGGCGGCAGCAGCAGCGCGTTCACGGCGCTCTTCTACCCTATCAGCAATCGCCCAAGCCACCCGCGACATACCATCACGAATAGCGGTTAAAACAGCAACTATCCATGCTTTTAATGTTGCCCTTATCCACGCCCATTCATCACTAGACAGGCCAAAAGTCATGCAAAATAGCGGCAAACCTATACTTAAATATAAAGCACCAACAACCCAAGCAGGCACTGAGAAGCCGACCCCCATCATTGATAGGGCTGTTGCAAGTAAACTATCGCCATACGCAAATAAAATACCGCCAACCACACCGCCCGCTTTTGACGCCGCAATCAGTTTTGGTGTTGCGGCAAAGGCTGCTAGCAGCATCATGGCGCCGGGCAGCATCAATAGATTAAACCAAAAACGCGGCAGCCATTTTAGACGGATGATTTTATAGCCCCAAAATAATAAGGGAATAATCAATCCATACGACATAATACCAAGCGTAGAGATAAGAACATCAGAAATATCAGCGCCGATAGGACCAAGCGCATTACTAACCTGACCGCTTGTCACCATATTAACCGATGGATCAGCGGGATTATGTGTGATGAGCGCCGCCAACAGGCCGCCCGCCATAACAATCAGCAACAGGCCTAACCCACGCCAGCTAATGTTTTTAAAAAATAATGTGACCGCAGGCGGCAAAAAAGGTGCCGCATCATTTGCCGTTGTTGGCCCCATTTTTGATACAGGGTTGCTTTTTACTGCCGTCTTTTTTGGTGCTGCCTTGGTGGATTTCTTAGCCACTGATTTTACTTCCCTGAATTTCTTCACATAAAATGAGGTGTCATTCTTATAATTTCCCCAAGCATACAGTGCCTTAGCGCAGTTTTACAAGTAAAAGAATAGCCCAACCAAAAGCCCGATTAAAAAACGGGCAAGCGATAAAGCCGACCCGTCTATTAAATGAGGAATATTTTCAAGTTTTAAAAGAGCTTTTGCGACCCGCGTCCGAACTCGGGATATGCTTCCATACCAAGATCGGTTAGGTCTGTACCAACACGCTCTTCTTCTTCGCTTAGGCGTATACCAACAGTGACTTTCAGCGAAAACCAAGTGATTGCACTGGTGATAGTAACAAAGGAACCTATTGAAGCAACACCGATAAATTGGGTAACAAACGTCGCCTCTGGATTAGTGATTGCTACCGCTAATGTGCCCCAAATACCTGCAATCAGGTGAACAGGGATCGCACCAACAACATCATCAATCTGAAATTTATCAAGCATTGTTACTGCGTAGCTTGCGATCACACTACCCGCACCGCCAATAAGGATAGCAGTACCAATCGACGGCGATAGCGGATCAGCCGTAATAGACACAAGCCCCGCCAGCGCACCGTTGAGCGCCATAGATAAATCAACCTTACCATAACGCAGTTGTGATAACAGCATCGCAGACACAACGCCGCCAGCCGCCGCCATAGATGTATTGGCTGATACAGCAGCAATAGCATTTACATCGCCAATGGTACCCATAGCAAGCTGAGACGCGCCATTAAAGCCGAACCAACCGAACCAAAGGATGAAAGTGCCAAGTGTCGCTAACGGCATAGATGAGCCTGGAATAGGGCGTGAAGCACCATTAGCGTCAAAGCGACCAAGGCGCGGCCCAAGAATGATGGCGCCAACAAGGGCTGCCCATCCACCAACGCCGTGAACAATAGAAGAGCCTGCAAAATCAACAAAGCCGCTGGCGCTCAAAAATCCACCACCCCAAGTCCATGCCCCCTGAATAGGGTATATAACACCCGTTAAGACAACAACGAAAGCAAGGAAAGGCCATAGTTTAATACGCTCAGCCAATGTACCAGACACAACAGAGGCCGCCGTCGCCACAAAGACCATTTGGAAAAACCAGTCGGACGTTGAAGAGTATATTGCTTCACCTTCAGCGCCCGTAAGAACTGTCACATCGCTTGGGGCCCAAACGGCGAGTGAACCGATAAAGCCGCTTACATCCATATACATCAGGTTATAGCCCATCAGGTAATACATGATGCCCGCGATGGCAAAAAGGCTGATGTTTTTAAGACAGATTGTCGCCACGTTTTTAGAGCGTACAAGGCCGCTCTCTAACATAGCAAAACCAGCTGCCATCCACATCACCAACACACCGCCAAAGATAAAAAGGAAACTGTTGAGAATATACGCTGTCTCAGGTGATACCGCTGCATGTGCTGGCGTGCTTGATACTGCTACTGTGCTTGCAAGCAATGTTGACACTACTGTTATTTTTTTAATCTTAGTCATGAGGTTATCTCCTATACTGCTTCTTCGCCAGTTTCACCCGTGCGGATGCGAACAGCCTCGGCCAGTTCATATACAAATATTTTACCGTCACCGATTTGGCCGGTACTAGACGCGCCTTGAATGGCCTCAACTGTTTTTTCAGTTAAGTCATCGCTTACAGCTACTTCAATCTTGACCTTTGGCAGGAAACTCACTTCATATTCTGCGCCGCGGTAAATTTCTGTTTGGCCTTGTTGTCGTCCATACCCCTGCACCTCGGAGGCTGTCATACCTGTAACCCCAACCTCGGTAAGCGCTTCGCGCACACTATCAAGCTTAAATGGTTTAATAATAGCTATTATATATTTCACCTGTCTCTCCTTTTGTTTAACAAGGCTTGACCACACGCATTGACCAAACGACGTATATTTCAGTTTATCGTTGCCCTAGTTATAACAAGATTTGTGCCAGTTTTTTTAAGGCCTAAAGCCCAAAATTCCGCAATATTCAATGGATTATGCCTATGCATTAGGCGGTGGCCTGATTGTTTAAAAGGCAATGCTTAATTATTAAGCATTTATGTCTAAGCCTCAATCGCCGGCGCTCACGCTTAGGCTTATCCTCGCTAAAGCTGCGGCCTCGCAGTCGCTCGGTACGGGCTGCGCCCTAGTTATCATCCGAACAACGTGAGGCAAGCACGACTGTGCGCCCGAGCTAATGTGAGGCAAGCGTGAGCGCCGGCGATTGAGGCTTAAATTATAAATAAACTAGGAAACAATGTTTCCGTACCGAGCGACTGCGAGGCGGCGACCATTCGCCGTATTAGATATAAAGATTTATAATAGACATCTTCACGATCAAAGCGTAAAACCAACAGGGAAGCTTCAGACGAATTACGGGTGGTTCATATGACGAACGAAACAGACATTATCATTATCGGTGGCGGCATGGCTGGCATGACAACTGCCATCGGCATGGCTATGAGCGGATTTGATGTTACCGTTGTTGACCACACACCCCGCGGCGATATGAGCGCAGGCGAATTTGATGGTCGATCAAGCGCGCTATCTTACGCACCTTGTCAGCTTTTTAAAGCCTTGGACATCTGGAAATATTTAGAAGATGTGGCCCAGCCAATCCTAGAAATTCGCATCACCGATGGCCCTTCACCGCTGCATCTTCATTTTGATAATGAATCATTAGGTGATGGCCCGCTGGGTAATATGGTTGAGAACCGCCATACGAGATTAGCCCTATTTAAACGCATGGACGAGCTGGATAACATTACCTATCTAGCCCCTGAAAAGGTTGTTAGTTTTAATAAAGAACCCTCTAATGTATCGGTCACGCTAGACAGCGGCAAAGTCATAGAGGGCAAACTGCTGCTGGGTATTGATGGTCGCAATAGCCAAGTGCGCAAATGGGCAGGCTTTCACTTGCACGGCTGGGGGTATGGCCAAACAGGCATTGTTTGCACCATCGAGCACGAGCATAGCCACTGTGGTATCGCCCACGAACGTTTTTTACCCTCTGGTCCCTTTGCCATCCTGCCACTAACAGGCAATAGATCATCTATCGTTTGGTCAGAAAAAGATCATTTAGTTGATACGATAATGGGATTATCCGACAGAGCTTTTGAGAGCGAGCTTCAACGCCGCGTCGGTGATTTTTTAGGCAAAGTAAATGTCGTCGGTGGCCGCTTCGCCTATCCGCTCACCCTACAATACTCTGATGAATTTGTCTCAGATCGTGTAACATTGGTTGGCGATGCTTGCCATGGTATGCACCCCATCGCAGGCCAAGGTTTAAATCTAGGCTTGCGCGATGTAGCAGCTATTGTTGAAGTAGTAACGGATGCAGCGCGGGCTGGCCTAGATATCGGTAGTGTGTCAGTGCTAGAGGAATACCAGCAATGGCGGCGTGTGGATAATGCAGCCCTGCTAAGTGTTACAGATGTTTTGACCAAGCTATTTTCAAACGATATAGCCCCCATTAGACATGCCCGCGATTTAGGCATTGCCGTGGTCGATCAGGTTGAGCCGCTAAAAAATGTCTTTATGCAGCATGCCCGCGGCACCGTGGGTGAATTACCAAAATTATTACAGGGTGAACGCCCTTAGGCATTTATCTGCCCCATACTTTATCTGCGCCGGGCTTTAATGCCGCTCTTACAATATACTTTGGCGATGGATAACTGACGGCGCCACAGGTCGCCAAACTGATCAAAATTATCAGAGGTAATCTGGGCTGACATGCCATCACCCACAACCTGGTTTTCATCAGACAGGCTTTCAACAGAATAGAAATTATCTGGATGCGTGGTGTAAATACGGCCACGACGCGGCGCACCCGCAACCACCGTACCTACGACCTCGCCGCGTGCGTTAAACACAGGGCCACCCGACATACCGCCAAGGCTACCTGTAAAGTGGGGACGGCGTTCTTTTTCAATCCAAGCCACCACAGGTTCGCGGATATCATAGCGCCCACGAGAGGTCATGCGCGTAGTGCCAAACGCCACAGCCCTAACATCAGCAGGTTTGCCTTGTGGGTAACCCATCATAAAGCCTTCATCACCTCGTCTGGGTAAAATGCGTGATGTTTTCATCCTTGGCGCGACAATATTGGTATTATTTAAAACGGCAAAATCGCTACTGGATTCACTTAACACCTGCGGCACACGACTACCCTTGCGCGGCCCCGTAAGCAATGACACTTGTGTGCAGCCATCAACCACATGACGGGCTGTTATATATTGCCCCCTGCCATCAAAAGAAAAGGCCGTGCCTGAGCCGTCGCCTCTTTTCGCTTCAACCTCAACCAACACAGGTTGGGTAGTTTCTGCTACATGGCGTACCCTGCGCTCTGGCGTAATAATCTCGGTCGAGCGAGGTGACGGGCGACGCGCACTAGACTTATCGCCATCAGTGACCGCATAGCGGCCAATAAAAAAGATGATAACTAAGAAATAGCCTATAAATTCCAGCTTACGCTTCATCAACTTTACCCGCTAATCGCCGCTGCATTGATAAAGGCAATGGATAATTTCGCACTGACAAGCAATACAGCCGCTGCCATATCGCCCTCTTCTATGCGGGTGGGTAAATCCTTTAAAAACAGGTCCATCACCCGAAAGGCTACCAATTGAAACACCAGCGCAACAGCGCCCCATAAAACCAGATCAAGCATGGTAAGCGATACCGATAATGAGACAGCCAAAGGAATTGCAAGACCCACAGCAGCCCCGCCGAGCGACAAAGCCGCCGCCACATTGCCACCACGTATCAGCGCCATTTCATCATGGGCTGTAAGCATCATATAAATATAAATACCGACAAATAAAATAACTAACGTCACGGCCGAATGTGCCATAAAAATAGGCAAGCCCGCCAATAATGCGTCAAAAGCTTCCATAGTATGTCCTTTTTAAGTTAGAAGGTCCTCGCATTAGCTCGGCCTCCCCGATCTTTCTTGGCGTTCGGTACGGGCTGCGCCCTAAATCTATCTCGTCATTCCCGCGAAGGCGGGAATCTAGCTGCACAGGATTATGATCCTAATTAATTTCTATCCGTTCAAGCGCCACTAGTGGCTATCCTCGCTAAAGCTACGGCCTCACGGTCGTTCGGTACGGGCTCCGCCCTATGTATCTAGCGCGTTAGCGCGAGGCGCACATAATTGTGCGCGAGGCTAGATAAATAAACCTTATATTATTCCTAAAACATCTAGCATGTCATAACGGCCCGGCTCTTGTTTGCCAGCCCAAAGCGCCGCTTTCATAGCGCCTGTAGCAAAAAGCCCGCGATTTTCTGCGTGATGGCTAAGGGTGATACGCTCATTAGCAGCGTAAAACCCGACCTCATGCTCGCCAACCACGCTACCGCCGCGCACCGCCGAATATCCAATAGTGCCTTGCTTGCGGGCACCCGTAATGCCGTTGCGGCCACGATCCGCCACCTCTGCATGGTCTACACCACGCCCTCTGGCTGCAGCATCGCCTAACATCAGCGCTGTACCACTGGGGGCGTCTACTTTTTTATTATGATGGCGCTCGACTATTTCAATATCCCACTCGTCGTCCAATGCTCTGGCAACACGCTGGGTTAAGGCCGTTAATAAATTTACACCAAGGCTCATATTACCCGTTTGAACAATCACAGCTTTTGTACCAGCTTGATCAAGGGCCACATGATCCTCATCGCTAAGACCTGTCGTGGCGACAATAAGCGCCGTTTCTGTTTTGGCCGCAAGATCAGCATGCGCAACAGTATTACCTGGTGATGAAAAATCAATGACCACATCACTGGCTTTAAAAACATCGCCTGGATTATCAAATAAAGGGGCGTCAGTATCTGGAATAGCGTGACCAATACCACGGTGGCCCGGTCGTTCGCTGCCAGCAGCGACATCCAGACCCTCTGTATCTTTTACTGCCTGAACAAGCGTGCGACCCATACGACCACAAGCCCCTAAAATGCCTACATGAATTATATCAGCCATATTATATTCTCTTTTTTTAAGGTCAGCGCATTGGCGCTGCCTCACAGTCGTTCGGTACGGAAACAAGTTTCCTATATAGTTTAGGTCAGCGCTAAAGCTGCGGCTTCCTGTGTAGATTCTCGTCATTTCCGCGCAGGCGGAAATCTTCTATCCGTTCAAGCACCACTCGTGGCTTTTCTCGCATTAGCTCGGCCTCCTAGTCAGTCGGTACGGAAGCAAGGCTTCCTATATAACTAGCGCGTTAGCGCGTACCGAGCAAGCGCGAGGCGCACATAATTGTGCGGCCTTCTAGATAAAACCACCCGCTAGAGGTATCAGGCCACTCACATAAAATCTATAAAAAACACGAAAAAAGGGCCGAAGCCCTTAATTTAGAAATATTAAAATCTATATAGGCACAGCCGTACCGACCAAGTGGGAGGCCGAGCTAATGCGAGGATTAAGACCTTATGGCTTTTCAGTTAAGTCTTCCCAAAGGTCTTTAACTTTAGAGAAAAAACCTTCACTGCGCGGCGAAATAGAATCCCCACCTTCAGCCACAAACTCCTCAAGGAGTTCTTTTTGACGACTGGTGAGATTTACGGGTGTTTCAACCGCTGCCTCAATAATCATATCACCAGTATAACCACCATTAAGCTCTGGCATGCCTTTGCCGCGCAATCGGAACTGACGACCGCCTTGTGTACCGGCAGGAATTTTAATGCGCGCACGACCACCACCAATTGTTGGGACTTCGATCTGCCCACCCAGCACAGCTGTCGTCATTGGTATAGGAACCTGACAATAAAGCATATCAGCGTCACGCTTGAAAATTGAGTGTGCCTTCATTGATAAAAAGATATAAAGATCACCAGATGGACCACCACGTAGACCTGCTTCACCACCACCTGTGATCCGCAGCCTAGTGCCATCCTCAACGCCTTTTGGTATATTAACTTCTAAAGACTTATCTTTTTGCACGCGTCCCTGTCCGTGACAAGGTTTACAAGGGTTTGAGATAATATGACCTTGGCCTTTACAGGTCGGGCATGTGCGCTCTACCATAAAGAAACCTTGGTTAGCGCGCACCTTACCAGCGCCACCACAACCACCACAGACCGTCGGCTTGCTGCCTTTAGCAGCACCCGTACCAGTACAGTCACCACAAGCTTCTGAGGTTGGCACCGTGATTTTTTCTAATTTACCCGTGTAGGCATCGTCTAGGCTAATTTCCATATTGTAACGAAGGTCAGCCCCGCGCGTAGCAGATTGACCACCTGGCCCCCTGCGACTACGGCCGCGACCACCACCCGCTGCATCACCAAAGAAATCTTCAAAAATATCACCGAAATCAAAACCGCCACCCTGTTGACCACCACCTTGGCCACCATTTTCAAAGGCTGCATGGCCATAACGGTCATAGGCTGCACGCTTATCATCGTCTTTTAAAACTTCGTAAGCTTCGCTGATTTCTTTGAATTTTGCTTCCGCTGTATCATCGCCTTGATTTTTATCAGGGTGATATTTCATCGCCAATTTACGGTAAGCCGATTTCAGCGCCTTTGCGTCTACGCCGTTATCAACACCTAATTGCTCGTAATAATCTTTTTTTGACACAACTTATTCCAATATATTCAATCTACTCAACTCTAATAATAAATAGCTATCATTAGGCGTTTATGTACAGCGCTTGCTAGTATATTCTGTTACAATTTCGCCGCCTTCCAATCAAGAAAGCGGCGAAATTATTATTCATCAACCAAAGACATTAGTCTTTTTTGTTGTCATCAACTTCTTCGAAATCAACATCAACAACATCGTCTTCGCCTTCAGCCTTAGTTGCTGCTTCATCAGCCGCTGCTGCGTCAGGGTCACCACCCATATCAGGTGCACCAGCTTCAGCTTGCTGCGCTTTGTAAATTTCTTCACCTAGCTTCATTGCAGCTTTTGAAAGCTCTTCAGACTTGGTTTTGATATCTTCTGCAATATCCGCTTCAAGTGCAGCTTTAGTATCGGCAAGTGCTGTCTCAATAGCAGTTTTATCTTCTTCGCCGAGCTTGTCGCCATGCTCTTCAATGTTCTTCTCTGTTGAGTGAACAAGGGCTTCTGCTTGGTTCTTAGCTTCAACAAGCTCTTTGCGCTCTTTATCAGCTTCAGCGTTTGTTTCAGCATCTTTGACCATCTGCTCGATATCATCATCACTTAAACCACCAGAGGCTTGAATTTGAACTTGATGTTCTTTGCCTGTGCCTTTGTCTTTAGCAGACACATTCACAATACCATTGGCATCAATATCAAAAGTTACTTCTACCTGTGGAATGCCACGCGGTGCTGGTGGGATACCAACCAGATCAAACTGAGCTAGCATCTTATTATCAGCCGCCATCTCACGTTCGCCTTGGAATACGCGAATAGTTACAGCGCCTTGATTATCTTCAGCTGTTGAGAAGATTTGAGACTTCTTCGTTGGGATTGTTGTATTACGGTCGATAAGACGCGTAAACACGCCGCCAAGCGTTTCAATACCAAGTGAAAGTGGTGTAACATCAAGGAGTAGAACGTCTTTAACGTCACCCTGTAGTACACCAGCCTGAATAGCCGCACCCATGGCAACAACTTCGTCGGGGTTCACACCCTTATGAGGCTCTTTACCAAAGAATTCTTGAACAACTTCTTGGATTTTCGGCATACGCGTCTGACCACCAACAAGAACGATATTATCAATATCTGAAGCCGTAAGGCCTGCATCCTTAAGCGCTTTCTTACAAGGAGCAAGTGTGCGCTTCACTAAGTCTGCAACAAGGCTCTCTAACTTAGCACGTGTTAACTTTAACTGAAGGTGCTTAGGGCCTGTAGCATCTGCGGTAATAAACGGTAAGTTAATTTCAGTTTGTGTCGCAGAAGATAGCTCGATCTTGGCTTTTTCAGCCGCTTCTTTTAGACGCTGAAGCGCTAACTTATCGCCATTAAGGTCGATTGTGCTTTCTTTTTTAAATTCTTCTACAAGATACTCAACAAGGCGCATATCGAAATCTTCACCACCAAGGAATGTATCACCATTGGTTGATTTCACTTCAAATACACCGTCACCAATTTCTAGAATTGATACGTCAAATGTACCACCACCAAGGTCAAACACAGCGATGGTGTGGCCTTCTTCTTTTTCTAGGCCATACGCAAGTGCAGCAGCTGTTGGCTCGTTGATAATGCGCAGAACTTCTAGGCCTGCGATTTTACCAGCGTCTTTTGTTGCTTGGCGCTGAGCATCGTTAAAGTAAGCAGGTACGGTAATAACCGCCTGCTCAACAGTTTCACCAAGATAGCTCTCAGCTGTTTCTTTCATTTTCTGTAAGATCATTGCAGATACCTGGCTTGGTGAATATTTCTCACCCTTAGCTTCTACCCATGCATCGCCGTTATCAGCTTTGATGATTGAGTATGGCACCATGTCCATATCTTTTTTAGTGTTCGGGTCGTTAAACGGACGACCAATCAAACGCTTAATAGCGAATAATGTATCCGTTGGGTTTGTTACCGCTTGACGTTTAGCGCCTTGACCAACAAGTCGCTCGCCCTCGTCCACAAAACCAACGATAGAAGGTGTTGTGCGACCACCCTCTGCATTTTCAATTACTTTAGGCTTAGAGCCATCCATGATAGACACACAAGAGTTTGTGGTGCCTAGGTCAATACCAATTACTTTAGCCATTTTACAACATCCTTCTTTTGGCGAATTCTTAAGGCCCTTTTATGGCACCTTTTTTAGAATTCCCTTTTACAATTAACTACACCCGATAAGGGCTTATATTTTTTACTATAGATCAATAAGACATGATCCTGTTCTGGTTCACGGTCTATATAAGAAGGAAAAAGCAACGCTACAAGGGTTTACACCGCAGAAAATTCAATTTTATTCAATTTTATTCAATTATTTGCACTTTTACGCCTTTTAAAGTTCATAGGTGGGATCAGGTATATTCCAAGTTTTTCCATACCGCGCCTCAAGAAACGCCTCAACTTTAGCTGGTGCGTAAAATGTGCGGCCCATAAATTCCAACGTAGATATCGGCTCTATAAGCGATGTTTTTATATCCATCACCTTATAAGAAACCATATGGCCTAACAGATTTTTATCCTGTGGCTTTTGCCTGTAGGTGAAAAATAAATCCATATCCTCACCCTCAAAATAAACATGAAGGTTCAAGCTCGTCGGGGTGGGGGGCTGACAATCAACACCCAAAGCTTTTATCCGCTCGCACCAATCCTCTGTAGCCTCGCGTGGTGTCTTTCCGTCTGGTAAATCAACAACACAGGCCATATCAATATCATCGTCATGGGGTAAAAAAGTACCATCGCGGTAAATGCCTAGCAATGTGCCGTAACACGGGAAAACTTTTAGACCAAAACTATCTTCTATAAACTGGGCAAAGGCATGCATACGCTCACAAAGATGCTCGGCATTTTTTTCTGAAAATGGTACAGAAAGTCCGTGGCGTGTAAAAATAACATTTGGTAAATATTTGGCCGTGCTGCCACCGTCTTCGATGCCCGCCATAAAGGCCTTAAGCCCTTCTTTGCGTGGCAGGTTTTTTCGCTTGGCAATTAAGGGCTTAAAGGCCCGCGCGCGGTGCATGCGGTACGTCGCGTAAAAATACCCCGCCGCAGCAACAAATGCCTCATCCCAATCTTCGCCCACAATCCATTCATACAGGGTAAGCGCCTGCATCTGAACTGTCATCGCGGGAAGAGTCGTCTCTACCGTGATCCAATTTTCACCATCATTGCTAATCTGCACCTCTCGTAGCACAAAATTATCAGCGCATTCCATAGCACCTGCTGATAGGTCAATATGGTCAACCGCCATAAGCCCGTCATCTTGAAGCGAAAATATATGCAAGGGCGGCAAGCACCAAGATTGGCTCTTTTTTTCAAGAAACTCAGCTGTCGTCTTATGGTTTTCATCCATCGTTAAAGCATGGTTTTTACCATGAAGCTTCACATTTAAAATAGGCGAGGTTGGCTTAGGTTGGCCGTAAGCTAAAACCCGTAAATATTTACCCGATATTCCATTAAGTAAGACTTGTGTTGGTGCTTCCTTATCAAAAGATATATCGCATGTTACTGACCTTAATGTGACGAAGGCCTTACTTAAATGATCGCGGCACCGCGATTTCAATCCAGCGATACTTTCTTTATCTTCCTCAAGTAAAAGCTTGCAAAAGTCTCCTGTTATACCCTCAGCCAGATCCTTATGGCCATGAGCCACTAATGTTTGATGAATATTTTGTAACGTTGGTATAATTTCACTGACAAAAAGGGTGTCGCGCACGTCTTTGTTGGGTCGCCCCCATTTTAACAATTGAGTGTTTTCAGCATCATAAGCCGTTAACATCAAAGACATAGCACGTTTACCCATGCTGTCTTTTCTGTTTAAAAATTCACAAAGAACCACATACTGAGGTTCATCAAATTCAACTTCCCACCAAGGGTTTGATTCTCTTTTAGAATGAGCAGAAACCGTATTACCAAAACCCCCTGTCATCACTAATGCAGGATCAGGCAAAACCTCTGCCACACTACTCATCCGACAAATATAGCCACTTGTGATTTGCTCTAACGTTCCATCACCAGCCTTTTTCCAAAATCGAATATGGTTAAAATGAAAAACCTCTGGTTTATCTACAACCAATCGCAGGCGCACCCGTTTTACTTTTTTATTTATCGTAAATTGCCAGTCGCCTAGATTGCGAAAGGCGCCATAGACAAAGCCTGGTAATTTTGATTTCCACGGCGCTTTAACGGCGCTTACACCGCCGTGCGTTTCAACAACTAAATCATTTAATAACTGGGTATAATCCAATGTTTTTTTATTGGTTTTTCCCTTGCAAAAAAACTGTTTTATTTTCTTAAAAACCATCTTGTATATAAACTCTATCATCCACGTTGTTCGGCTTATGCCCATATTTCATAAGCGCTATCTCATGCTATAAATACAATAAAATAACATTTAGCCTATTTATTTTTTGACAGATGCACTTATATGTATAAACAATGATAAAAATTATAAACATAGTATCCTAGTTCAGGAGACCCTTTTATACACAAGGGTCGCGAGGAAAATTAAATGAGTGACAATATTAAAGCTTTAATCAAAGACTTGGCCTTTATTTTCATTTTTTTCATGGTCTTCACCACCTTTGGCTGGCAAAGTTTTCATATTCCCTCATCCAGCATGGAACCAACATTAGAGGTTGGCGACCGTATTTTTGTCAACAAATGGGCCTATGGCTATAACCGTTACAGCGTGCCTTTTGACCCTGAATTTATCAGTGAAAACAAAGTATTGGAGCGCATGCCAGCCCGTGGTGATGTCGTTGTATTTAGCCTGCCTTACAAAGGATATACTGATTTTATTAAGCGCCTGATTGGCTTACCCGGAGACCGCATTCAAGTGCGAGAAGGCGAGCTTTATCTCAATGACAGCCTTGTTAAACGTACCTTCATTCGCGATGTGAAATATACTGATTATAAAGGCGTTGAACGCATCGCCAAAGAATTTGAAGAAGAGCTGCCAGCATCTGATGATGGCGCCCCAATTAAGCACCGCATCTATGAAGAAAGTGATTATGAGCCTTTTGTAGATAATACAGATGTCTATATTGTACCAGAGGGCCATGCCTTTATGATGGGTGACAATCGTGATGGCTCAGCTGATAGCAGATATCTGCATGATATGGGTTTCGTCCGATTTGAGTATATCGTCGGCACAGCGTCTGTGACTACATTCAGCCTATATGATTGCGATCAAGGGAAAGACGTTTTTTGCCCCGCCGGTGTGCCGCTGGGTCGGTTCTTTACTTGGATAGAGTAAACACAAGGTTTCTCACCTTGCCCAAATCGGATTATCCAAATTTTTGATAAATTCAGCGTGCTTGTCGCCATCTTCTGCGCTGAGGTTAAAATGGCGTGGCTCTCGTTGTTTTCGCTCTCGCTGCACGCTTGAACCTGTTTTCTCGGTTGCTAAGTTAAGGCCCGTTTGACGGCCCCCTTCTAATTCTACATAAACCTCGGCTAAAATTTCACTATCCAGCAAAGCACCGTGCAGGGTGCGGTGGCCATTTTCAATACCAAAACGACGACAAAGGGCATCGAGTGAATTTGACGCGCCCGGAAATTTTGTCCGCGCAATCCTAAGCGTATCCTTGAACCGTGTTACTGGTACAATGGGTTTACCCGCATTTTGCAGTTCCCAATTCATGAATTTCATATCAAAATCAGCGTTATGAGCAATGAGCGGCGCCTCGTCACCAATGAACGCCAAGAAATCATCAAGCACGCTAGCGATTAAAGGCTTATCGGATAGAAACTCGTTGGAGAGACCATGTACCTTCCTGGCACTGTCTGGGACTTCGCGCTCTGGATTACAATAAACATGAAAGGTCTCGCCGGGCACAACGACCTTATTTTCCAAAACCACACAACCGATCTCAATAACGCGGTCACCCGTGAAAGGGTCAAAGCCTGTAGTTTCTGTATCAAATACAATCTCGCGCATGCTGCTAATACCCTCGTAATTCTTTTAAAATATTTTGGACCTGTGCCTTAGCATGGTCTAAGCCCTTGTCAGTTTCAACCGTATAATCGGCCCGTACTATCTTTTCATCTGATGGCAGCTGTTTTGACAGAATACCCTCAAATTTCTCTGGTGTCATACCATCGCGCGCCAACACGCGCTCTCGCTGCACATCTGCAGGCGCGTGTGCCACAACAATTTTATGACATTTATCCTGCGCCCCCATTTCAAACAACAGCGGCTCATCAATCACCACAACCTTTGATCCTGTCATTTCGGCTTGGTCCAAAAAGGCCTGTCTTGCCGTCTGTACCATAGGGTGCATGATCGCTTCTAATTTTTTAAGCGCTACTGCATTTCCAAAAACATACCCGCCTAATTTCTGACGGTCTAGTGCGCCGTTATGTATCACGCCTTTAAATGCAGCCTCTATAAGCGGTAAGGCTTTGCCGCCCTTTGCTTGCAGGTTTCGCACGGTCGCGTCAGCGTCAAATACGGGCGCACCCGCCGCCATAAACATCTTAGCTGTTTCAGATTTTCCCATGCCGATAGAGCCTGTAAGGCCGATAATAATCACGCTAGCTGCTCCATCAATTTAGCCTTAAGCGCGTCATCATAAACAGGCTCAACGCCAAACCATAAATTAAAGGCGGCGGCGGCCTGATAAACCAACATGCCAAGACCGTCTACGGTTTTAAGGCCCTTGGCATTGGCGGCTTTTAACAAATCCGTCTCAAGGGGTTTAAAGACTATATCATAGACAACCGTATCGCTGGCGGCGTGATCCAGTTTTAGGTCAAGGGCAGGTTGCCCCGTCATGCCAAGCGTTGTGGTATTAGCAATAACCCCAGCACCCGCCACCGCCGTGTGGCGATTTTCCCATTCAACAACAGCAACACGCCCGCGACCAATCTCTCTAGCAATCTTCTCTGCTTTTGCCTGTGTGCGATTGGTGATCATAATGAAGGGTACTTCTGTGGACAAAAATGCTGCCACTGCCGCCCGCGCCGCGCCACCAGCACCAACAATCAACGGCGGTTTATAAGTCGGCCAATTAGGCGCAGATTCATCAAGCTGTTTTTTAAAGCCGCCAATATCCGTGTTAAAACCTGTTTTAATGCCGTCCTTTATCACCACTGTATTAACCGCCCCTATGCTTGCAGCCATCGTGGCAACTTTATCCAGCGCTGCCATCACCGTTTCTTTATGCGGTACCGTTACATTACAGCCCACAAATCCTTTGTCTGGCAATCCTGTAACGAGATCAGCCAGATTATCAGGCTCTACGGCAATAGCTTCATAGCTGGCATCAATGTCGTGCATAGCCATCCAGTGATTATGAATAAGCGGCGATAGGCTTTGACCAATCGGCCAGCCTAATACGGCTGCTTTTTTTAGGGTGCTCATTTTATTAGTATCCTCGCATCTGCTCGGCCTCGCAGTCGCTCGGTACGGCTTCGCCTAATTTTTATCATTTTATCATATCTCCACGGTCTCTTAAAAACTTAAATATAGGCAGTAACGGCAAACCAAGTACCGTATAATAATCACCTTTTACACTATTAAACAGTTGTGCGCCAAGGCCTTCTAATTGATAGCAGCCCACGGACCAAAAAGCATCATCACCGAGCGCGTCAAGATACTGACTGATAAAGTCATCGCTTAGATCACGCACATCAAGCGTGGCTTTTTGTGTGTCATGCCAGATGGTATTACCGTTTTCCATTATCACCGCAGCGCTGATAAGCTCGTGTTTTTTACCAGATAGTTTTTTGAGGGTGGCTTCAGCCTCCGCGCGGTTAGACGCTTTTGATAGTAGCTCACCACCCAGTGATAATATCTGATCCGCTGCTAGTATTAGATCGCATTCACACCTGCGCGATACATTAGCCGCCTTCATCTCGGCCAAGATAATTGCTATTTGATCAGCAGGGGCGCCGTCTTGCAGTAAAGAGTATTTAATTTCTGCCTCATCAATATTTGCTGCTAGTATATCAACATCTAGCCCTGCATCTTTGAGCATGCGGGCGCGGGTTTTACTATTTGAGGCTAAAATGATCTTTGGATGGGTCATAATATGAACGGCATTTCTTTATGGGCAATTATGTGAGCAAGCTGTGGATAACCTATGGATAAGCCTACCTTAGACATTGAACAAAAACTTATCCTCAATTCACCAACAGGTTACGCTGTAGATTTTAGTTTTTATACACAGAAATTAAACATGGGGATAGTTTGTATCTTTGCCTGTGTAATATCGATTAAATATATATCTAATTTTCTTAGAAGAATATCATATTTAGACAGTAGATTTTATTATAAAATACCCTATAACAATGGCTAACTTTTCTGTGGGTAACTTTGTGGATAACCAGTTATCCCCATGATTCACAGGTATCTACTACAACTACAATTATAATATATATATATTTATGTATTAGTATAATCGTTATGATGAAATAACATGTGTAAATAATAGGAAACTATTCATGACTAAACGCTTACTTGAGACTCTCAAAGGAAACCCGGATAATCAAGTACCTTTTTGGTTTATGCGCCAAGCAGGTAGATATTTGCCAGAATATCGTGAGATCAGAGCAAAATGTCCTTCCTTTATGGATTTCTGTTACACCCCTGATAAAGCCGCTGAGGTAACGCTTCAACCTATTCGTAGATACGGTATGGATGGTGCTATTCTTTTTGCTGATATATTAGTGGTGCCTGATGGTTTAGGTCAGAAAGTATGGTTTGAAACAGGTAAAGGTCCGCAGTTAGAAGCAATTGAAGATGCTGTGTCACTTGCGGCACTGTCACTCGATAAGTTCCACGACCGCGTAGGAAACGTCTATGAGACCCTAAATCGTCTTTCGGTAGACCTACCTAAAGATACCACCTTGATCGGCTTTGCGGGTGCTCCTTGGACCGTGGCGACCTATATGTTAGAGGGTCAGGGCAGTAAGGATCATGCTAAGGCTAAACGCTTTGGCTATATGCATCCTGATTTATTCACAAAACTTATTGATATTTTGGTTGAATCAACGGCTCAGTATTTAATCCGCCAGATTGATGCGGGTGCTGATGTTGTGCAAATTTTTGATAGCTGGGCAGGATCGCTTAGCGAAACTGGTTTTAAGCGCTGGGTCATAGCGCCGACTAAAAAAATTGTCGCAAAAGTTAAAGCAGCTCACCCCAATACACCGATCATTGGTTTCCCACGTTTAGCGGGTGCGTCAATCATTGATTATATTGCTGAGACAGGTATCGACGGCGTATCACTGGATACAGGTGTACCTGTTAAATGGGCGGCTGATAATGTGCAAAGCAAAATGTGTGTGCAGGGTAATCTGGACCCGCAGCTGGTGGTTGCTGGCGGCGCAGAAATGCTAGAAGAAGCCGAGCGTATTTTAACAGGGTTTAAGGACGGCGCGCATATTTTCAATTTGGGTCATGGTTTTACACCAGAAACACCACCAGAAAATGTTGCAAAACTATCTGAATTTATTCAGAATTTTAGAAGAAGTTAGAAGAAAGGAAGAAAGGAAGAAAGGAACTTTTTGTCATAGATCGCCGAATGGTCGGCGCCTCGCAGTCGCTTGGTACGAAAACATTGTTTTCTAAATATCCGAACGTATGTGAGGCAAGGGCGACTGCCCGTCCGAGCTAATGCGAGGATCTTAATAAAAAAGGACTTTTTTTTTAAATAAAATGGATTTATCTACTTATTATCTAGAATTAAAAGCACTGCATATTATTTTTGTGATCTTTTGGATGGCAGGTTTGTTGATGATGCCCCGCTTTTTTGTTTATCATAGTCAGTGTGAAATTGGCTCTGATGAAGATAAAAAATGGGCAGAGCGTGAAAAGCGCTTAATGCGGATCATTATGAATCCTGGGATGATTATTACGATAATTATAGGTCTAGCATTAATGCAGTCACTAGCAGGATCAAACGGTGAAACTTGGCTGCATTTAAAATTGGTATTCGTTGCTTTGATGATGGCTGTTCATATGATGCTTGCTAAGCAGCGTCGCTTATTTTCTGAGGGCACGCGCACAAAGTCCGAGCGCTATTTCAGATTGTTAAATGAAGTGCCATCAATTTTGATCATTATCATTATATTTCTGGTAGTCCTTAAACCCTTTATGGCATAAAAAGCTTGATCTTTTATAAAAGCGCGGTTATTTGACCTTTTAAGAGGCTTTTAATTGCGCTTTTATTTATTTAAAAATATGATATAGTCTCAGCTATCAATCAAACACCGCCCGTTCGGGTTTCGGTAAACTTCTCGTTTTGTTACATCCTACTCCGCGTCATTTTACCATATTTTCATTTGGAATATTACATGCACTTACAAGAATTAAAAGATAAATCACCCGCAGATTTATTAACGCTGGCGGAAGAAGTTGGCGTTGAAAATGCCTCTACTTTGCGTAAGCAAGATATGATGTTTGCGATCTTAAAACAGATGGCGGATGATGATAAAACGATTAACGGTTCAGGTGTGATTGAGACACTATCTGATGGTTTTGGTTTCCTTAGAAGTCCAGAATCAAATTATTTACCGGGTCCAGATGATATTTATGTAAGCCCAAGTCAAATTCGCAGATTTGGTCTGCGCACGGGTGATAGTGTTGACGGTGAAATTCGTGGTCCTAAAGACGGCGAGCGGTATTTTGCACTTTTAAAAGTTGATAAAATTAACTTTGAAGATCCAGAGCGCGTTAAGCATAAAATTAACTTTGATAACCTAACACCGCTTTACCCTGATGAGCGTTTCAAGCTAGACCCTGATGATGTAACGGTTAAGGATAAATCACCCCGTGTGATTGATCTGGTTGCCCCAATTGGTAAGGGCCAGCGCGCACTCATCGTTGCGCCGCCGCGTACAGGTAAAACAGTTCTACTGAAAAATATTGCTCAAAATATCACTAAAAATCACCCTGAATGTTATGTGATTGTGCTGCTTATTGATGAACGCCCAGAGGAAGTAACTGATATGTCACGCTCTGTGGCTGGTGAGGTTGTATCCTCAACTTTTGATGAGCCTGCATCCCGTCACGTACAGGTTGCTGAAATGGTGATTGAAAAGGCAAAACGTCTTGTTGAACACGGCAAGGATGTTGTAATTCTACTGGATAGTATCACGCGTTTAGCCCGTGCGTATAATACGTGTGTGCCGTCTTCTGGTAAAGTTCTAACCGGTGGTGTTGACGCCAACGCACTCCAACGTCCAAAGCGTTTCTTTGGTGCTGCGCGTAATATCGAGGAAGGTGGATCACTATCCATCATCGCAACAGCGCTTATTGAAACGGGTAGCCGTATGGATGAAGTGATCTTTGAGGAATTCAAGGGTACTGGTAACAGTGAAGTTATTCTCGACCGTAAGGTTGCTGATAAGCGCATATTCCCAGCCATTGATATTCTTAAATCTGGTACACGTAAAGAAGAGCTACTTGTTGACGCTGCTACGCTTTCTAAGATGTGGGTCCTGCGTCGTATTCTGACTCCAATGGGTACTATTGATGCTATGGAGTTTTTGCTCGGTAAACTCAAGGATAGCAAAAACAACGATGAATTCTTTAACCAAATGAATAATTAAAGGCTCGGCCTTTAACGAAATATTAAGCTCGCTCTATGATATAGGGCGGGCTTAAATTTTAAAGATAGGAAACAAAGTTTCCGGTCCGAATGTATGTGAGGATATACAAATGTAATTAGGATGCACTAGCATCCGTACCGACCAAGCGGAAGGCGCGCATAATTGTGCGAATAGCCTTAGTGGTGCTTGAACGTCCAAAAAGAAAGATAATTCTATGCACTTAGTTATGTTTGATGTTGATGGCACCCTTGTTAATTCTTCTTTTAAGGAGCCGCGCCCTTATGTACGAGCGCTAAAAGAAGCGCTTGATATAGATTGTCCCGCAAATTGGGATGATATAAGCCATGCGACAGACACGGGTATTGTCGCTGATTTGATGTTACAGCAAAAAAATACAGAAATATCTGAAAAAAATCTCAGTACATTCCGCGATTTATATATTGAATATGTCATGGATGATTTGGATGAAACCCCTGATGCATGTGTGGCCATTGACGGCGCCGTTGATTTAATACAAAAACTAACCGCAGATGATAATGTGATGGTGGCACTGGCTACAGGTGATTGGGGTACGGTTGCTTGTTTTAAGTTGGCAGCAGCTGGTTTTGACATTAACCGTCTAGTGATTGCTAGTGGTGATGATCATTTTGACCGCGCAGAGATTATGATGCTTGCTCGCGAGCGCGCCGAAGACCGCCTGAACGATGAAAAAGGTTTCAAGAGCAAAACCTATGTCGGCGACAGTAAATGGGATAAAATTGCTACTGAGAGCCTAGGTTGGCGCTTTGTTGGTGTAGGCGATGATGTCAAAAACGCCGAAAACCACATTAATGATTTCACTGATACGGGTGATTTGTTTAAGTTTTAACCATCCGTCATTACATAGAATACCGTTCGTGCTGAGCTTGTCGAAGCATGTATGGTAGGGATCAACCAATTAAGGGATAGGTATTATAGACCTACCCCTTAAAGTATTTAACTATTGCAATATCCATTTTCACAGTGCCAAGGGTATGTATCACTCTTTGCTCGATTGTTACGCCAATAGAGTGGTTGCAGATTAGATAAATCATCTTTTCCACCCCTAGACTTTGGGAAGATATGGTCAATTTCCCAACCATAACTAGTCTCGTGTCCATGTGCAGAATAACGAATAGTTTTTCCACACAGAGTTGATGAATTCAGTAAATGATTTCAAAAAAACAAAACCCATTCGAAAAATTCGGTATGAAAGTGCTGAGAAAAGAAGAGCGGGTAGTAAGTACAGCTAAATAAAACTTTCGTCATTGTGGCGAAGGCCGCAATCCAGTCCAAAAAACAAAAGTCCTCACATAAGTGAGGTCATATTAGTCTTCTGGACCCCGTGTCGTTAACCTACCTTTGGTAGGGCACGGGGTGACGTGTAGAACTACGGTCTATTGCGGCCAAGGTTATCGTGGCTTTCAACCCAATCACCAGAGATGACAGCACTGGCTAGTGATATTTCACCGGCTAGTACTGTTGCCGCGCAAATTTCAGCAAATTTTTCTACTTTACCCGCGCCGTAACAATCCATCATTTCAAGACATTCACGCTGGGTAGCAAGCCCAGTGCCGCCGCCATATGTGGCAACGATTAAAGACGGTATGGTAATAGACCAATAGTAATCACCATTTTCTAAAATCTCGACAAATGTAATGGCGGCGTGGGATTCCGCGATGTTGGCTACATCCTGCCCCGTTGCGATAAAAATAGCCGTGAGAGCATTAGCCGAATGCATCCCGTTATTAACGGTCCCTGCCAGCATGCCACCAACATTAGAGACAAGACGGGCGCGGAAAAGTTTTTCCACATCGCTGCCCATAATATTTTTAATGGAATCACGTGGAATTGTTGCCTCGGCAATAACCCGTGTACCGCGTGAATGCATCATATTCATATGGGAATGCTTTTTGTCTGTATCGGTGGCACCAGATAAAGTGAACCATGTTTTATGAGGATAATGACTAACGATCCAATTGCAGGCGGCTTGTGTTGCCTTGCCGCACATATTTTGGCCCGCTGCGTCACCTGTTGTATAATTAAAACGTAGATACTTCATCGGCCCGACGCTCCATTGCTGAATGTCGCGCAACTTACCAACGCTGGTTGTTGCCTCGGCGGCGGCGGCAATAGCGGTAAAATTACCCTCTATCCATAGGCCAAAATCACGGGCGGCGCGGGCATCATCAAAATGAAAGACGGGCGCGCGCTGCATAACGCGTTCAACAACAGTGGTTTTAACGCCGCCAATTTCCGATAGCAGACGCATACCACGGTTATAACTGGCAACCAGCGTGCCTTCTGTTGTCGCCAGCGGGACATAAAAAGACCCTTTTGCATGTTCACCGTTAACCAAAAGAGGTCCAGCAAGGCCAATAGGGACTTGGGCTACACCTATATAATTTTCCACATTGCCCGGTAAAGTGTCAGGATTTAATGAGGCTGACCCCACATGACTTAGATCTACGCCTGTTTGTTCTTTAATAAACGCACGGCGAGAGGCCGCCATATCATTGGTGTAATCATCTTTTTTACTGCGTGGAATCTTTGTCATACTATAGTTACCCGATCTACTTGTGAACAAATAACCTATTAGAGAAAATGCCAATGATCAAGTTGCTATTCTTGTAAAGAATAAGGTTTTATTTGCCTTTTGGTTTTTATCTGATAGCGTCTTGTCAATTGAAAACCATTGAGAGGGATATCACCATGAAAAGAACAATTGCGGCCGTATTAGGCCTTACTTTATTAACGGCACCATTAATGGCGGCTGACAGCATCCATGATGCGGTGGCTAAGGATTATGATAATTATCTATCTGATCTATTTGTTCATTTTCACAAAAACCCAGAGCTTTCACTTGTTGAAACTAAAACAGCAGCCCGCATCGCTAAAGAGCTAAAGGCTGTTGGTTTTGATGTGACTGAAGGCGTTGGCGTTGAGATTGACGGCAACCCTGGTACGGGTATTGTGGCTATCATGAAAAATGGTGATGGCCCGCTTGTTATGATGCGCGCTGATATGGACGGCCTGCCAGTGCCAGAGAAATCAGGCCTATCATACGCGTCAAAGGCCACACAAATTTCACCAGTTACAGGCAAAGAAGTGCCAGTGATGCACGCGTGCGGCCACGATGTTCACATCACAGCGCTTGTTGGTACGGCGCGTCATATGGCGTCGATCAAAGATCAATGGTCAGGCACGCTAATGCTGATCGGTCAACCAGCTGAAGAGCGCATCATGGGCGCTAAGTTAATGATGGATGATAAATTGTGGGAGCGCTTTGGTCAGCCAGATTACGCGCTGGCCTTTCACGTTGGTGCTGGTCTTGAGGCTGGTAAAATTAACGTACTGAACGGCGCACCATACGCGGGCGCTGATACGGTTGATATTATTATTCACGGCGTTGGCGCACACGGCGCGAGCCCGCATGCTGGTAAAGACCCCATTCTTCTTGGTTCACAAATTGTTGTAGCGTTGCAGCAGCTTGTATCGCGTGAGCTTTCGCCGCGCCAGGCTGGTGTTGTAACCGTTGGTTCATTCCATGGCGGATTGAAGCATAATATTATTTCAGACAAGGCCGTGCTGCAATTAACAGTGCGTAATACAAACCTTGAAACCCGCAAGCTGTTACTAGACGGTATCAAGCGTATTGCTGAAAACATGGGTCGTGTTGCTGGTCTGCCAGATGATATGTTGCCAGAGGTTCATGTGTCACGCGAGTCTACGCCGCCAACAGTAAATACCGATCCACTGGTTGATCGTCTGCGCGCCGTTTGGCAAGATAAAATGGGCGTCGACATGGTAAAAGGTATTAAGGCAACAGGTATGGGCGCAGAAGATTTCCCGTATTTTACAACAGAGCCAAAAATCAAAACCGTTTATTGGTCAATTGGCGGTACACCAAAGGCTGATATGGATGCGGCTGAAAATGGTGGCACACCAATTCCGTCACATCACAGCCCGATCTTTAAGATCACACCGGCACCATCGGTTAAAAGCGGTGTTGAATCTACAATTCACGCTCTTCTGGATCTGATGCCTAAAAAATAGTATCACTGCTACTTGGAATATGAAGAGCTCGCTTTTTGGCGGGCTCTTCTTTTTTAAGCACGATGCATAAGCATCGCCTCGGGGTCCCTCGGTATGCTCGTAGGCTCGCTATTATTATAGGAAATTTATTTCCGTACCGACTTTGATATTTAAGAACGGCGAATGGTCGCCGCTTCGCAGTCGCTCAGTACGCGCGCTGCGCTATTAAAATAGGAAACTTGTTTCCGTACCGACTAAGTAGGAGGCAGCGCTAATGCGCTGAAAAAGCCTAAGTGATGACTGAACATAACAATTTCAAAAATACAGCCCTCATGCTGATCGATATGCAATATTCTATCGATGATCCAAGTTTGGGCAAAAGATCAAACCCTGACGCCGAGAAGGTGGCAGGGCATCTTCTTCATCATTGGCGAGAAAACAACTGGCCCATTGTTCATATTCGTCATGACAGTGTTCATGAGACATCGCCCTATCACACGTCAAAACCGATGCATGCTTTCAAGGTTGATGTGCATCCTATAGGAGACGAGACTGTAATCGCAAAAAATACCAATAATGCATTCACAGGCACAAATTTAGAAAAACACCTGCGCGATCAAAATATCAACGACTTAATTTTATGCGGCGTGCTCATTGAGCATTGTGTCGGCCTAACTGCAAAACATGCTGCCTCGCTCGGATTTAATATTTCCGTGGTTGGTGACGCGGTGGCGGCATTGGATAATACAGACTTGTCTGGAAAATACTGGACGGGCGACGATATTCAAAATTTAATGCTGAAAAATATCCAAGACGACTATGGTCAGGTTGTTTTCAGCAAAGAAATAATAAAAATACAATAAAAACAAAGGCTTAGTTGAAAAAGCAAGTCCTTTGAAATCGACTCATTTTAAGCGCCATAGAAGAGTCATCTAACAAATTTAGGTCTCAATATACTAGCGAGGCTCTAAATAGGGCTTAAAATGAGCTTAAAAACACTAAATATGGGTGTTTGGGTGAAATTAGCCATAGATGGTGTGCTCATGGCTAAAATTCTTAATTGAAGGCCTAAAATTTCAAAAACTGCCTATGTCAGTAACGTGTCTAAGGCTTTAAAACTGTCTAGGTCTTTAAAATTGTTTGGCCAACTGTCGCACGAGATTCTAATGCGCGGTGAGCATCGGCGGCATTTTCTAATTCAAATGTCTGACCAATGTTCGATTTGATGTGACCTTTAGCGATGGCATGCATCACACGATTTGCACTATGGGCTAAGTCTTCATTGGACGCGCAATAATGCATCAAGCTTGGGCGTGTTAAAATTAAAGACCCTTTTGCAGCGAGCACACCAGGCGCAATGGCAGGGGCTGGCCCCGTGGCGTTACCGAATGTGACCATCATACCGCGCGGTGACAGACAGTCTAAACTATCCATAAATGTGTCATGACCGACGCTATCAAATACCACTGGTACACCCTTGCCTGATGTGATTTCCATGACCTGATCTTTGAAGCTATCACGGCTGTAATTGATGGTATGTGTGCAGCCATTCGCTTTTGCAATCTCGGCCTTTGCGTCGCTACCGACGGTGCCAATTACCGTAACACCTCTTGCTGATAACCACTGACAAGCGATCGTGCCGACACCGCCAGCAGCCGCGTGGAATAAAACAGTGTCGCCAGATTTAACGTTATATAGGCGCTCCGTTAGAAACTCCACTGTACAGCCTTTTAACAATAGGGCGGCGATATCCTCGTTTGATACGCCCGTCGGTACTTTGACCACACGGTCATGTGGGATGTTTCTTGACTGTGAATAAGCACCTAATGGACCTGTTGGATAGGCCACGCGGTCACCAATTTTTAGGCCTGTAACATCATCGCCTATAGCCTCAATAATAGCCGCCGCTTCTAATCCTGGTGTGAAAGGTAGCGGTAGTGGATAGGACCCACTGCGGTGATATGTGTCGATGTAATTCAGGCCAATCGCCGTATGCTTGATACGTATTTCATGCGGCAAAAGATCACCAACTTCTACTCTTTCCCAGATCAAATTTTCAGGTCCGCCAAACTCTTTAACAACAATTGCTTTGGTCATAATGTCTTATCCTTATCCGTCTATATTTAATCGAGAGGCTAAATTGAATCTAAAGGCAGGGCACCTTCAAGAATAAGTAATGCTTTTTTTGTCCATGTGCCACCCTCGCCCGAATAGCCACCAAGGCGTGTTTTTGCCCCTCTGGATGTTGCAATAATACGGTGACATGGAATGATGATTGGTATGGGATTAACGCCGCACGCCGATCCCACAGCTTGCGGAGCGGACCCTGTTTTTTTAGCCACATCGCCATAGGTTAAAGTCTCGCCCATAGGGATATCACACATAATATCCCAAACCTTTTTTTGATGGTCAGTACCAAAGGGATTAAGGGGTAAATTAAAGACTTGAAGCTCTCCGTCGAAATAAGCATCAAGCTGTTTTTTTGCTTCATCTAGCAGTGGTGTGCGCTCTTGAAAAGGCGACCACCCCCAATCAACAGAGACGATTTTACCGTCTTCTTCTGTGATGGTTAGGTCGTCGATAGGGCAGTGTATGGATAATTGGGGCATAGCATAAACTTTGAAATGAGTGTAAAGCGTGTCATTAAGGATTACAAACTAGTGGGTGTTAAGCTTGGCGGCAAGCATTTAAAGACGAACTGAGAAATTAATATATGACAGACAATCCAACTATATTTGCCCTGTCGAGCGGTGGCGGCGTCGGCGGCGTAGCGGTCATCAGGCTCAGCGGCCCCCTATCGACGCGGGCGCTAAACCTGCTCACAGGTAAAGAAACACCAGCCCCAAAGGTGGCATCATTATTCACACTATTTGATCCGCAGTCCAAGGCGCGTCTGGATAAAAGCCTGACACTATACTTTAAAGCACCAGCAAGTTTTACAGGTGAAGATGTGGTCGAGCTGCATGTGCATGGGGGCCGCGCGGTGATCGAGGGAGTGTTGAATACCCTATCCTTAATCGGTGGTTTGCGCGCTGCTGAACCGGGTGAATTTACCCGCCGTGCCTATGAATCTGGCAAGATGGATCTGACCGAGGCTGAAGGATTGAACGATCTTATCCATGCCAGTACAGCCGCCCAGCGCGACTTAGCATTGAAGCAAATGGACGGTAGTTTGCGTTATTTATATGAAGAATGGCGCGGCCTGCTTATTCATCATCTTGCCCACCTAGAGGCCGATATAGATTTCCCTGATGAGGATTTACCTGAAGGCGTAGCGGCGAGCGTTAGACCGCAGGTATCGTTACTTAAAGATAAAATTACACAACATCTTGTGGATGGCAGACGCGGCGAAGCATTGCGCGATGGGTATAGAATTGTCATTCTTGGTGAACCAAATGCGGGTAAGTCATCATTGATGAACGCGCTTGCTAGTAGCGATGTGGCTATTGTTTCAGATGAAGCAGGGACCACGCGGGATGTACTTGAAACACAGTTAAATCTGGAAGGGTTTCCTGTAAGGCTTATCGACACAGCGGGCTTGCGCGATGGTGGTGGGGCTGTTGAGCGCGAGGGTATTAGGCGGGCAATTGAGCGGGCAGGTGACGCTGATTTAAAGCTGGTTTTAACCCGCGCTGATGAATGGCCAAAGGTGCCAGAGCAAACAAAAGCATTGCTGGATGACAAGACGATACTCGTGATAGCACAAACGGATTTAGTGCCAATGTTCCACGTGGAACAATCTGAACTGCCGCAAAATATAGCGGGTCATTTTATGTTATCCGTTAAGGATAGTGACAGCTTTATAGGTCTAATGAAGATGCTAACGGCCCATGTGAAAGATGCAATGGAGCTGCGTGAGGCGCCAGTATTAACGCGCGTTCGTCACCGCCGTGCCCTCGAAGAAGTGGTCACGCATCTTGAGAGATTTGATCTCACGGCTGGCATGGACGCGGTGCTCGCAGCAGAGGATGTTCGGATGGCGGCTAGGTCGCTTGGTTCGATCACAGGATTGATTGGTGTTGAGGATGTTCTCGATGTTGTTTTCTCAGAATTTTGCATCGGAAAATAATCGCAACGCAGTTAGATGTTCCACGTGAAACATTAGGAAATTTGACTTTAGGCGGTCATGTGATTATAGCCTGCTTCAAAGATATATAAGAGTGATGAAATAATGTTTGATGTAATTGTAATCGGTGGAGGACATGCTGGCTGTGACGCGGCCGCTGCTGCTGCGCGCGTGGGTGCTAAAACCTTGCTGCTTACACATAAGCTAGAGACCATCGGCGAGATGTCATGTAACCCTGCAATCGGTGGCCTTGGTAAAGGGCATTTGGTGCGAGAGATAGACGCGCTGGATGGTGTCATGGGTGTTGTCGCTGACGCGTCTGGTATTCAGTTTCGCTTGCTTAATCGTCGGAAAGGACCAGCCGTTCAGGGGCCGCGCGCCCAGTCGGATCGCAAGCTTTATAAAGCTAAAATGCAAGAGATACTCTTTAACTATGAAAACCTAACCTGTAAGGCGGGTGCTGTTGTTGATCTTGTCATAGACGACGAGGCTGATAAGCCTGCTGTTGTCGGTGTGACGCTAGAGGATGGCACTGTTATAAAAGCAGGGCGGGTTATTCTAACCACAGGTACTTTTTTAAACGGCCTTATTCATATGGGCGACACCCAAATACCAGCAGGCCGTATCGGCGAAGATCCATCGCTAGGTCTTAGCGAGACGCTGCTTAAATATGAATTTGATCTCGGGCGATTAAAGACGGGTACGCCAGCAAGGCTGGATGGTCGCACGATTGATTGGGCGGTATTAGAAGTGCAACCTGGTGATAACCCACCTGTCGCTTTTTCGTTTCTAACTGATAAGATTACGGTGCCACAAATTGATTGTCATATCACCCACACAAACGCAGAGACCCACAAGATCATTCGCGATAACCTGCATCGTTCACCCTTGTTCTCTGGCGCTATTGAAAGCAAGGGGCCGCGTTACTGCCCGTCTGTGGAAGATAAGGTTGTACGCTTTGAAGGCAAAGACAGTCATCAGATATTCCTAGAGCCAGAAGGTCTGGGTGATCATACCATTTACCCTAACGGTATCAGCACTAGTCTGCCAGCCGATGTTCAAGAAGAATTTATTCGTACGATTAAAGGATTAGAAAAGGTAGAGATTATTCAGCCGGGCTATGCCATTGAATATGACTTTATCGACCCAAGAGAGCTTAGGCCTACATTAGAGACGCACCGTATAGACGGTCTATATCTGGCAGGGCAGATCAATGGCACAACGGGATATGAGGAAGCGGCAGCTCAAGGTATGATGGCTGGTTTTAATGCGGCGCTGTCTAGCCAAGGCAAAGACGCGCTTATTCTTGATCGCGCTGACGCTTATATTGGTGTGATGATTGATGATTTGGTGACGCAAGGCACACGCGAGCCTTACCGTATGTTTACTAGCCGCGCTGAATACCGGCTGCATCTTCGTGCAGATAACGCAGATCAGCGCTTAACCGCCAAGGGTATAGCTATTGGTGCTGTGAGCGATGAGCGCACCAAAGCCTTTAACGATAAGATGGATGGTATCAAAAAGGGGCGCGCCATATTACAAAGTCTGACGATCACGCCAAATGAAGCTGAAAAACACGGTATTCACCTAAAGCGTGATGGTGTTAGGCGTTCTGGCGAGGTGATGCTGGGCATTAACACGGTGACATTTGATCATTTAAAAGAAATATGGCCAGACGACTTAAGTGACATTCAGCCAATTATAGCAGAACAATTATCAATAGATGCTATGTATGCGGGCTATTTGGACCGTCAACAGTCGGATATCAATGCTTTTCGCCGTGATGAGGCTTTAAAAATACCAGATACCCTAGATTTTAACAAAATTGATGGTCTTTCTACAGAAATGAAGGAAAAGCTGTCTGGCGCTAAGCCTGCGACACTTGGCGCAGCTGCGCGTGTTGCTGGTGTAACGCCAGCGGCACTAACCGTTGTACTTTCCCACATTAGGCGCGGTAAAGCCGCTTAATAAATTTAAGGTAACATTATGCATAGTACTATCAGTGACTTCACAAGCCGCGTTGATGTTTCACGTGAAACATTGGCACAGTTGCAGATTTATGCTGATTTGCTTGCTAAATGGCAACCAGCACAGAATTTAATCTCTAATAGCACAGTGGATGATATGTGGCGGCGCCATTTTCTCGACTCGGCGCAGATGTATGCACCCATTAGGGCGCGTTACGGTGATAAAGAGCTGAATTTCATGGATATAGGCTCTGGTGCGGGCTTTCCAGGGCTTGTTTTGTCTATTATGGGGCTAGGAAAAGCCCATATGGTCGAATCGAATAACAAAAAATGCATCTTTATGGGTCATGTTAGCCGACAGGCGAGTGCAGATTCTGTGATTCTTAATAAAAGAATAGAGGAATTAGACGATTTTCCCTTAGATTTTATCACAAGCCGGGCTTGCGCCACAATTAGCCAACTCCTTGATTGGTTGGGAAAATTTATAAAACCTCATACGGAGCTATGGTTATTAAAAGGTACAATTGTAGATGATGAATTGACCGAAGCCTTAAAGTCATGGAATATGAAATCAGAGCGTTATCCAAGCCTATCTGATGAAACAGGCTGTATCTTAAGGCTCTATGATATAAAAAAGAAGTAAGCCTTTGTTATAAAAAGATAAAATACAATATCTAAAGCAAGGGATTACGTTAAGGGGTTGGGAACGCATGGCTGGTGCAAAAATCATTTCTGTCGCAAATCAAAAGGGTGGTGTCGGCAAAACAACCACAACCATTAATCTGGCGACCGCAATGGCCGCCGTTGGCAAACATGTACTTGTGATTGACCTTGATCCACAAGGTAATGCCAGTACTGGGTTTGGTGTTGATCGGGCGTCCCGTGAAATTACGTCCTATGATGTGGTAATGGGCGCTGCGCCGATTGCAGAGGCAATTGTTGAAACCAATATCGAGGGTTTAGAGCTTATCCCGTCTACGATTGATCTTTCTGGCGCAGATATAGAGCTAGCTGAGTTGCCGCAGCGCAATTACCGCCTGCAACAGGCTATTGAGAAAGCAAATCTTACAAAATATTACGATTATGTGTTGATTGACTGCCCACCATCGCTTTCTTTGTTGACCATAAACGCGCTTGTTGCCTCAAATGAAGTGCTAGTACCGCTACAATGTGAGTTTTTTGCCTTAGAAGGCCTCAGTTTGTTGATGAAAACCATTGAGCGTGTTCGGACGTCCTTTAATCCCGAGCTAAAAATAAACGGTGTTGTGTTGACCATGTATGATAAGCGCAATAAATTGTCAGAGCAGGTTGAAACTGATGTACGCGATTATTTAGGCAATACTGTTTACACGACGGTTATTCCGCGCAATGTGCGTATCGGTGAAGCGCCGAGCCATGGCTTGCCTGTGCTGCTATATGACCATCGCTGTGTTGGTAGCGCGGCTTATATCAAGTTAGCGTCAGAGTTTCTGCGTCGCGACGGCATTCGTATTGCCGCATAGTTAAAATTAATTAATAAATTCAAAGAGTTAGTGATAATATGGCTGTGAAGAAAAAAGGTTTAGGTAGAGGGCTTTCTGCGTTATTAGGCGACAATAGCCCCGTTATTATGGAAGATTCAGCGGTTGCTGAAAGTGCGGCAAATACGCGTCGCCGCCTGCCCATAGAGTTTATTGAGCGTAATGTTAATCAGCCGCGTCAGCATTTTGACGCGCAGGCGATTGAAGAGCTTAGCGCCTCTATTAAAGATAAAGGCTTATTACAGCCAATATTGGTGAGAGAGCTTGGCCCCGATCGGTATGAGATCGTAGCGGGTGAGCGGAGGTGGCGTGCAAGCCAAAAAGCTGGAATTCATGATGTTCCTGTTGTTATCAAGGACTTAACAGATAGCGAAGTGCTAGAAATTGCTATTGTTGAGAATGTGCAGCGTCAGGATTTAACCCCAGTGGAGGAGGCTGTGGGCTATCGCCGCTTGATGAATGAATTCGGTCATACACAAGAAGTCGTCTCGGACATCGTTGGTAAAAGCCGTCCGCACGTTGCTAATCTTTTACGGCTTTTAACATTACCAGAACCTGTGCAGCAGATGGTTACAGAGGGACAAATTTCTATGGGTCATGCCCGCGCCCTTATTGGGTCGGATGATCCGCTGGCTTTGGCGCGTCAAATTGTCTCAAAGGGCATGACTGTTCGCCAAACCGAAGATATGGTTGGGGCCTCTAAGGGTAGAAAAAAACGCGAACCCCGCCCTGGTGGCATGGGATCTTCTATGTCACATAAAGACGCGGATACGCTCGCCCTCGAGAAAGACCTATCAGCCTCAACAGGGTTGAAAGTTTCAATCGATCATAAGGGTGATGATGGCGGCGCGCTGACGATCACGTATAAAACACTAGAGCAATTAGACGATATCTGTAGCCGTTTAGGTGTTGGATAATATATATATTTCATGATGTTATAAAAAAGGCCCCTTAATTGGGGCCTTTTTTTTGTTATGTATATATTCTTAAACTTTGGCTTCAATAGCGTCCCAAAGCTCACCAGCCAGATTAACATTTTTGAATTTGTTAATAGCCATTATACCTGTGGGCGAGGTCACATTAATCTCTGTTAACCAGCCATCTATGACATCAATACCAACAAATAGCAGGCCGCGCGACTTTAGCTCTGGCCCCAGAATATCACAAATTTCCTGCTCTTTTTCGGTTAAGTCTGTTTCAAGTGCTATGCCGCCCGCTACAAGGTTTGATCTAATTTCACCCTTGGCTGGCACACGGTTAACCCCGCCCGATGCTTTGCCATCAATTAGGATGATGCGTTTATCACCGTGAACAACTTCAGGCAAAAACTTTTGAATCATCAAGGCTTCACGACTAGTTTCAAAAAACAACTCTGTCAGTGCCATTAGATTGCTGTCGCCTTCTTTTAAATGGAAAACACCACTGCCCCCCATGCCATATAAGGGCTTAACGATAATTTCACCATATTTTTCGCGGAAGGCCAGAATATCCTCAAGGCGGCGCGTGATCATGGTTGGCGGCATTAAGGCACGGAATTTTTCCTGCGTAACGAATAGTTTTTCAGGCGCATTTCTAACTTCAGTAGGGTTGTTAACCACCAAAGTTTTCGGATGAATAAGGTCTAATAGATGAGTGGCAGTTATATACGCCATATCAAAGGGAGGATCTTGGCGCATTTGAATAACATCAATATCTTCAGCGAGGTCAATCATACGACCTTCACCAAAGGTATAGTGATTACCCACTTCATAACGCACTGTCATCGGGTGAGCGAAGGCGCGAACTGTTCCTTCGTCATAGGTTAGGTCATTGGGCAAATAATGATATATTTCATACCCGCGTGCCTGTGCCTCTATTATCATAGAAAATGTACTGTCACCGGCAGTATTTACATCTTCCATCGCATCCATTTGAAAGGCAACGCGCAGTGGTTTATTGCTCATAATCTATTCCTTAACTCTTTATCTTATCTTTAGGCATGGGGTCGCCATGCTTCCTTTATATGGTGCGGCCATACGCTTTTACCAATCACAATAACGTCAAATCGCATGGGGCCATTATGGTGGTGTTGGGCTGCCCATATCTTTGCTGCGGATTCTATACGTTTGCGCTGCTTTAAAGTCACGCTTTCTTTGGCTGTGGCAATTGATTGTCTTGCTTTAACTTCGACAAAAACATGAAGAGTGCCTTTTTTGGCAATGATATCAATCTCTCCAGCTTTACATTTGAAGCGTTTGTTTAATATACGATAACCTTTAAACATCAAAAGTAGCGCAGCATAACTTTCTGCGCGACGACCAAGTTTTTCCGCCTTTAAACGTTTGTTTTGTCTATCGCCCTTTAAAGTCATTCGTTATCTTTTATCTCTAATGCTTTATTATAAAGGTCTTTTTTCTTCTCACCCGTTAGTTCAGACACTAAATTAGCGGCATCTTTGACCTTTAGGTGATTTAGGGCGATCTTAAGCGCCTTTTCTGCATCAATTTCTATTTTGTTTGTTTTCTCGGCTTTTGGTGCTGGACCAATGACCATAACAGCCTCACCCTTGGGCGCGCCGTGCTCTGCGTAATGTTCAGCAAGCTCTGCGCAGGTGCCGCGCCTAACTTCCTCAAATTTTTTGGTCAGCTCTCGGCACATGGCGGCTTGCCTATTTGCAAATATGGGGGCGGCATCAGCCAAGCTTTCAGGCAGGCGACGCGTACTTTCATAATAAATCAGTGTGCCGCGCAATTCAGCAGCTTCAGCAAACCAGGTTTTGCGTGATGCTGATTTATGGGGTGAAAAACCAAGGAATGTAAAACGGTCGGTGGGTAACCCCGTTAGTGTAAGTGCCGTAATTGCAGCACAAGCACCCGGTAAAGATATAACTTCAAGATTAGAATCTTGCGCCTCTGCCACCAGTTTAAATCCTGGATCAGAGATGAGCGGTGTTCCTGCGTCTGATACCAGCGCCACACGCTCGCCAGCCATAATTTTCTCTAAAATACGCGGGCGCTGCCTATCGCCGTTATGTTCATGGTATGGGATCATCGGTTTGTGAAAACCTAGCGCCATTAATAATTTACCTGTAACGCGCGTATCCTCGCAGGCGATTACATCAACATTGCGCAGTGTATCAACGGCGCGGGATGTAATATCCCCCATATTACCAATAGGTGTGGCGACAATATAAAGGCCAGCCTTTAAAGATTTTGTCTCTTGAATTGTATTTGCCATTATTTTGACCTAGATTGATGTAATTGTGCCAGATTGATATAATAGATTGATTAACTAGGAGCTACCATGATTTGCGCGTAGCTGTCGATGATTATAAAATTAGACCATAGCAACAATAATAATAGATGAGAGCCTTTTGACAAAAACATTACAAACGATTGCCATACTAACGTTGCTAAGCTTAAGCGCTTGTGGGCCAGAGACTCCAGCCCCCAAACGCATGGCGGCGCCTGTACCCGATATGACATTTGATGAAGTGAATGATGAGGTTGGGGTAGTAGTAGACACCGATAAATCAATTAAAATTGCTGTGTTGTTACCGCTTTCAGGACCAGAGGCTGCGCTTGGTGCGTCTATGCTAAAGGCAGCAACGCTGGCGTTGTTTGATGCCTATGACCCGCGGCTAAAATTATACCCCCTAGATACAGGCGGCAGAACAGAAGGCGCGCGCAACGCGGCCGATCAGGCGATTGAGTTAGGTGCAAAGGTTGTTGTTGGGCCGCTACTATCTGGCAATATTCAGGCAGCTGGCAATATTTTAGCGACCGCGGGTATTCCGCTTATTGGTTTTTCTAGTGATAGTACGGTGGCGCAGCGCGGCCGCTATGTGATGGGGTTTTTGCCTGAAACAGAGGTTTCTCGCGTAACATCCTATGCCATTGATCAAGGCTATCATGAATTTGGCGCGTTAATTCCTGACAGTAAATACGGCGAGCGGGTGCGGGATGCATTTGGTGATGCTGTTTATGATGGGGCGGCAAATATAACGGCGATGCAGGTTTACCCCAATGATCCAGATAATGTGCAGGAACCCGTCAAAAAGATTGCCCAGTGGGATAAACGCCGCAAGGAAGTTACCAGCGAGGTGCGGGCGCTAGAATTATTACGCGATGATGTAACGGATGAAATAGCTGATGCATTAAAGGATAAAGAGGTAATAAGTGGCCCTGCTTTTACTGCTGTTTTACTGCCTGAAGGCGGTGCTTTATTGCGCACGCTTGCCCCGCTTCTATCCTATTATGAAGTTGACCCTAATGTTGTGAAACTGCTCGGGACAGGGCTTTGGAATGATCCGACATTGCTTAACGAGCCGCCTCTTAGGGCTGGCTGGTTTGCGGGCACGGACCCAGCGGCCTTGCGGGATTTTAGTCACCATTATGAAAGTATTTATAACGAACCGCCCGCGCGCATCGCCTCAATCGCCTATGATAGTATTGGGTTGATTGCCACATTGGTCCGCGAGCAATTAGATATTGATGCTATTGTAATCAATGCTGAAATGATTGAAAATCAAGATGGTTTCAGCGGCGTTGATGGTTTATTCCGCTTTTTATCTGATGGCACGATCGAGCGCGCCCTTGCGATCCTAGAGATTAATCCAAAAGGATTTAAAATTGTCGACCCTGCCCAAAAAGCATTCCCTACTTTTGGCTTTGGCCTAAAACAGGTTTCCAATGAGCCTAATGATTAAGCTAATATTTTACCGAGGATGAAATTGAGAAGAGGCAAGCCCTTTGGTGTTAAGCCATAATGGCTGTCAGTCTCGGTGATATAGCCATCATGCTTGAAGAAGCTATCAGCCGATTCCTCAATCACTGAGCTTAGTGGTGCACCAAAGCGACGTTCAAAACCCGCTTTATCAATGCCTTTTATCAGGCGTAGACCCATCATCACAGCCTCAATACGGCGATCCTCTACAGGGATATGTTCGCTTTCGCTCAGCCCTAAACCTGTTGAGTTAACGGCTTTTAACCAATCTTCTGGGCGCTTGATTTGTGCATGTCCTGTGGCTGCGCCTGTATCACAAGCTGGCGCGCGGCCATGCGCCCATATATTTGTCATTGGCGCGCGGCCATGCGCGCCGGGTCCAATGCCCAAATAATAATCGCCCTGCCAGTAGCTAAGGTTATGTTGTGATTCCTCGCCTATGCGCGCGTGATTTGATATTTCATAGGCGGGTAAGCCAGCATCATTTGTGATTTCTTGGGTTAGGTCATATAGGGCGGCTGCCGCATCTTCATCGGGCAGGGTGAATTTACCGCGCTTAAATTGATGATAAAAGGCGGTGCCTTCCTCGATTGTCAGCTGATAAAGCGATAGATGCGATAGGTCAAAGCTTAAGGCTTGCTCTAGCTCAGCGCGCCACTGATCTTGTGTTTGCTCTGGTCGTGCATAAATGAGGTCAATACTCACACGGTCAAATGTAGACCGCGCAACTTCTAATGCTTTTAACGCCTCTGCCGCATTATGCAGGCGGCCGAGAAATTTAAGTTGGTCATCATGCAGCGATTGTACACCCATGGACAATCTGTTCACACCCGCCTCGCGGTATGCTTTAAACCGGCCCGCCTCAACACTGGATGGATTGGCCTCCATCGTGATCTCAGTCGCCCCAATAGGACCCCAGTGTTTTTGGATACGGTCGATAACGGCTTTAACGGTTTCTGGTTCCATGAGCGACGGGGTACCACCACCAAAGAAGATGCTGCTGGCTGATATGTTGGGGAATTTCTCGGCGAATGTATCAATCTCTCGCACTAAGGCGCTGCGCCAGTCTTGATGAGAAACTTCATCGCGTACGTGACTGTTGAAATCGCAGTAGGGGCATTTCTTGAGGCAAAATGGCCAATGCACATAAATGGCGGCAGCGCCTGTGTAGCTGCTAGATGGGATAATTTTTTTGGTATCTGTCATAGTTATCTCTTCTATTCGCGCAATGATGCGCGCCTCGCGGTCGCTCGGTACGGATACTAACGTATCCTAATTATTTTTAAAACAAGCCGCAATCAATTGCTTGAACGCATTAGCCCGGTGGCTCATGGCATGTTTATCAGATGGATCCATTTCGGCAAAAGTAATACCATGTCCCTTGGGGATAAAAATTGGATCATAGCCAAAACCCTTTTCCCCGCGCATAGGCCAAGTGAGATCACCAAAAACTTTACCTTCAAAGCTTGCCATAACACCATCAGGCCACGCAAGAGTGAGGGCGCAGGTAAAATGAGCAGCTTTGTCGTTCTGATTTCTCTTGGCCTCAACTTCTTCCATCACGCGTTTCATTGCAACGTTAAAATCTTTGCTGTCACCAGCGTATCTGGCGCTATAAATACCGGGTGCGCCGCCAAGTGCGTCCACAGACAGGCCGCTATCATCAGCAAGGGCTGGTAGGCCAGACGCCTTGGCTGAAGCCAGTGCTTTTATCTCTGCATTGGCAATGAAAGTGTCACCATCTTCAATAGGCTCGGGCAGACCTAGATCACCCGCAGATATAGTCTCTACGCCATATGGAGCGAGCAATTCACCAATTTCACGCACCTTGCCTTGGTTATGGCTAGCTATTACCAGTTTGTTTGATGTAAATTTACGGTGTGTCATTTTATTGTTTCCCGTTCAATCGTCACTAGTGGCTATTCGGCGAATGATCGCCGCCTCGCGGTCGCTCGGTACGCTTCGCTATTATTATTTCGTCATTCCCGCGAAGGCGGGAATTTCTATCCGTTCAAGCGCCACTGGTGGCTTTCCCTCGCATTAGCTCGGCCTCATGGTCATTCGGTACGGATACTAGCGTATCCTAATTAAGTACATATAATTAGGAACCAACGGTTCCGTATCGACCAAGTGTGAGGCGGCAATAATTTGCCGAAAGCCCCTAGCGGCACTTGAGCGGATAGATATTTATTTCAACGCTTCGCGTTGAGCTTTACCAATCGTATCACAGCCCATGCGCGCTAGGCGTAGCAAACGTAAAAACTCTTCTTCAGAGAATGGCTCTTCTTCGGCTGTGCCTTGAATTTCAACGATGCCACCCTTGCCTGTTAGAACAAAGTTCGCGTCTGTTTCGGCTGAGCTATCCTCGTCATAATCCAAATCACAAACGCCAGTACCTTGGTAAATACCGCAACTGATAGCCGCTATAGAATCTGTAAAGGGCATTTCTTTAATATGGCCTTGCTCAATCGCCCACTCAAAACACTGGTACAGCGCTACATACGCACCAGAAATTGAGGCTGTGCGTGTGCCGCCATCGGCTTGGATCACGTCACAATCGATACGTACTTGTTTTTCACCCATTTTAGTGAGGTCAACAACAGCGCGCATAGCACGACCAATCAAGCGTTGAATTTCTTGTGTACGACCAGATTGTTTACCTGAGGCTGCTTCACGGCGCATACGGCTGTGTGTTGAGCGCGGTAGCATGCCATATTCAGCGGTAATCCAGCCCTTGCCAGTGTCGCGCATCCATGGCGGACATTTTTCTTCAAAGGATGCTGTAACCAGCACATGTGTATCGCCGAATTTAATTAGGCAGCTACCCTCTGCATGCTTTGAAAAGCCAGGTGTGATCTCTATATCGCGCATTTGGTCGACGCTACGGCCGCTTGGTCTAGTTGTCATTTTGATTCCTTGTTGTTTTTAGTTTCGCGCAATGATGCGCGCCTCACGCTTGTTCGATACGGAAGCTAGGCTTCCTATAAATTTTCCGTCATTCCCGCGAAGGCGGGAATCTTTATCCTCGCATTAGCTCGGCCTCCCGCTTGGTCGGTACGGAGCCTACGGTTCCTATTCATATTCGCACTTCTAGCCTTTAATAAGCAAAAGGTCTAGTAAGATTGACCTTTGGTGATTTGCTACTTACATATATAGGGCGTAGCCCGTACTGAGCGACTGCGAAGCCGCAGCTTTAGCGAGGACCTAACTAAAAAAATGAATATTCTTGAGCTTAATGACAGATCTAAAAAAATCTTCCGCCAGATTGTTGAAAGCTATCTGGAAACGGGTGATCCTATTGGCTCGCGCACTTTGTCTAAGGCGGGGTCGCTTGATGTATCACCTGCGACCATTCGTAATGTGATGGCAGACCTAGAAGAGGCTGGGCTTGTTATGGCGCCGCATACAAGTGCGGGTCGTATTCCCACTGATACGGGTTTGCGCATGTTTGTTGACGGGCTAATGGAGGTGGGTAACCTATCCAAATTAGAGCAAGAATCTATTCTAGGGCAATGCAAAGCAACAGGCCGCAATATGGAAGAAGTTTTATCCGACGCGACCAAGGCTTTGTCGGGTCTATCAAATTGCGCCAGTGTTGTGATGGTACCAAAGGATGATTTTATCATTCGCCAAGTGGAATTTGTGCCGTTGCCGCCTGATCGCGCACTTGTGGTGCTGGTCAGCGATGATGGTACCGTTGAAAACCGTATTATATCTTTGCCGCCCAATCTGCCAGCCTCAACGCTGGTGATGGCGGGTAATTTTATGAATGCGCGGCTGTCTGGCCGTACTTTGGCTGAGGCTGAGGCTGTTTTGGCGGCGGAACTCACCACCCATCAGGCAGAATTAGATATATTAACGGCTAAAGTGGTGGCTGACGGCCTTGCCGTATGGTCAGATAATACAAATAATGGTACTAAGGGTGGATCTCTTATTGTATCTGGGCAAGGAAATTTGCTAAATAGCCTGCAAGCGGCTGACGACTTTGAGCGCATAAGGCGTTTATTTGATGATCTAGAGAGCAAAAAAGAGATGATAAATCTCTTGCAAGCAGCCAAAGAGGGTGGGGGTGTCCGCATTTTTATTGGCGCTGAGAATAATTTATTTTCGCTTTCGGGTTCATCTTTGGTAGTTAGTCCCTATATGAATACAGAAAACAATATTGTTGGCGTGATTGGGGTTATAGGACCGACCCGTTTAAATTACGCACGCATCATACCGATGGTAGATTACACAGCGCAGGTCGTATCGCGCTTATTATAATATTAGAGAGTTAAGACAGATGAGTAACGAAGATAAAAAAGACGCACCTGAAACAGAAAATGCAGAAGACGAGATCTTTGAAACTGAAGCAGATCTAGACGCGGGTGAAGAAGCGCTTGTTGACCCTATAGAAGCGTTAACAAAAGAAAATGCAGAATTAAAAGACCGCATTTTACGCACAATGGCCGAAATGGAAAATGTACGTCGTCGCGCTGAAAAGGACAAAGTTGATGCTAGCGCCTACGCCGTTACTGCCTTTGCTCGTGATATTTTGAATGTGTCTGATAATCTGTCGCGCGCCATGCAGGCTGCACCAGCAGAAATAGCAGAGGATGTTAAGGGTATTGTTGAGGGTGTTGAAATGACAGAGCGCGAGCTAATCAACACATTAGAACGCCATGGTATCAAGCAAGTTGTCCCTGCCGAAGGTGATAAATTTAACCCTAAATTGCATCAGGCAATGTTTGAAGTACCAACACCAGAAGGCCCATCAGGTCTTATAATGAATGTGGTTGCCCCTGGTTATGTGATCAAGGACCGTTTGTTGCGCCCCGCGATGGTTGGCGTATCCAAAGGCGAGGCACCTAAAAAGGTCGACGAAACGGCTTGATGAGACCTGCGCGTTTCAGTGGTTGGTTATAGGGCTGTAAAAGCCCGTACCGAGCGACTGCGAGGCGGCGACAATTCGCCGAAAGTCATTAGCGACTAGCGGCATCAAATAATTTAACCCTGTAGCTTAATTGTTGCAGGGTTTTTATTTGATATTTTATCTAGTGACTTTGATATTTTCTTCAGTTCATTTGTTATTTGTACTTCGCTAGCATCTCCACCTACCAGAACTATTTTTTCAAGATATGAAATATCTAAATCACTATCATAACTAAGTTGTTCACCAGCTATGTTCTTGAACTCAATGGTAACAGTAAATGGCTTTAATGGGTTATCATCTAACACTTTATGGGCCAAACCTATAAAATGCCTTAATGTAGTTTTGCTATTTATAAACGGTAATCCGTCATAAGGTAGTTTGTTATCGTTTACTAACACCCCTTTTTCTAAAAGGTGCTTTTTATCCATTTTATCCACCTGTATTTGTATTAATGCGCTTAATGATAATCATTACACACTAAAATACAACATCAGACTGTCACCCCGCACTACGATGCGGGGTCCATTGAAAACTCAGCATGTAATGGATTAAGCGCTACGGCTACCAATAGACTCTGGATCATTTCCAACTGCGTTGGGTCCAGAGTGACGGGTTAGGCTATATGATATTTTCATAGAGATCATCCCATTCAGGGTTTTTGTCTGCAATCAGGTCGCATTTCCACTCTCTATTCCAGTTTTTCAATTGTTTCTCACGCGCGATGGCAGATGTTATATCTTCAAATATTTCATAGTGAACGAGTATGTGGACATTGTTGGCGTTAGTGAATCCCTCCACAACATTATTTTTATGCTGCCAGATGCGTTTCACAAGGTTACTGGTGACACCTATATATAGGGTGCCATGTTTTCGTGATGCGAGAATGTAAGTATATCCCTGTTTTGACAAATCCCTTTACCGCACAGCATCAACAATGGCACGCATGGTGGTGATGGTCTCGTCCATATGGGCTCTAAAGTCAGGGTCAACGCCGGTGCGGGCAATAACCACGCCTGCTTTTTCATCGACCCAGACATATTGGCCCCAAATACCCATTGCGGCATATTCGCGGTCTGGGTTAATCGGTGTCCACCATTGATATTGATATCCGCGGTTTTTATAAGGCACACCTGGCATCACATGCGGGTCGCTGGGTGTTGTGGCCTCATTTATCCATGCCTGCGACAGCAAGCGTTTGCCGTTCCACATACCGCCTAAACGGTAAAACTCGCCCAGACGAGCAAAATCACGTAGCGTCGCATTAAGGCAACAAAAACCAATAGCTGTTTGTTGCTCGCTGCCATCTGTTAGCCATGTAGCATCAGATTCCATACCCAGCGGTTGCCACAGCCGCTCCTCAATGACCTCTGTGAGCGGCTTATTCATTACCTTTGCGACAATTAATGATAGGATATGTGTGTCGCTGCTGCGATATTCAAACCGAGTACCGGGTTCTTCAAATTTTGGGTAGGCCGCGAGAACCTCGCCTAAATCTTCACCAAACACCCATGTGCGAAACAGTATCTTTTGCGCGTCAGACATTTTTAACAGGCTGGTGTTATAGCTCTCGAAAAAATCTACGCCAGATGACATTTGCAATAAATCTTTTATACGCGCCGCGCCATAAGCTGTACCCTTAAAAGCGGGTAGGTAATCCTCAGCCTTGTCGTTAACGGATTTTATCAAGCCCTCGTCAACGGCCATACCGACAAGCGTACTGACAAAGCTTTTAGCGACGGACCAGCTTGTGTGGTTCGTGCTTTTGGTTTCACCTAAGCGGTAATTCTCATGGATCACCTCACCATTTTTTATAATGATCAGGCCCGTGGTAATGGACCTCTCTATAAAGTCAGATAGCTGGAGCGTCTCACCGTTAAATTCATATTCGGTGTTAAAGGGTTTCTTTTCAGATGCCAAATCAAGGCCAGGCCAAACATGCTTGTCGTCGCCAGCTTTAATAACTTTGTAGGGATATGTCTTTTCCATGTCGCGAAAATTTTGGATGCGTTTATCAGGATTAAACAAGCTGTCCATTGTCGCGGGGCTAAGGTCTGCCCACGGCTGATAATAAAAACCAACAGCTGAGACGACTAATATTAAAAATAAATACCCAATACGCTTCATCATACCTCTCTCCTTTTTATGAGAGACTATGGATAATGCGAGGGGGGATCAACTATAATTATCTATGAATTACTCAGTCACCCCGCACTATGATGCGGGGTCTATTGAAAACTCAGTATTTAATGGATTAAGCGTTACGGCTACCAATAGACTCTGGATCAAGTCCAGAGTGACGAATTGAATTTATATTTATTTTTGAGATAACTTTTCTAGTGATTTTGATATTTTTTTTAGCTCATTTGTTATTTGTACTTCACTAGCATCACCCCCTACTTGTATGATGCCTCTATGATGAGAAATATCCATAAAACTAGTTTGTTGATACTTTTTACCGCTAAGGCTTGAAAACCCTATATTGATTATAAATGGTTGCAGCGGATTGCTATCAAATATCTTGTGTCCCATTCCAATAAAATGCCTAAGAGTGTTACCACTGCTAATGAAGGGTGTTCCATCGAATGGTATCTTGCCATCATGAATTAATATATTCTTCTCTTTAAGGTAGCTTATATCTGATTTTGTAGTAATTACTATATCTAATGCTGGTCCTGTGCCTATGTTTTCTAGGCAAAAATCCACGGCTGAATTATGTCGTGGATTAGGTTCTAAGTATGCAATAAGCTTCGGGGTATTTGTGGCCTGTCTTAAAAGCTTATTTTCTCTTAATAATTGCGAGTTTTGGTAAATGTAGATAATATTAGCTAATGCAAGAATGAGAGTTAGAAGAACTATTATAGCTTCATCGTGACTTTTTAATTGTTCAAGAAATTCCATGAAATCACCTATGTTTGTATTTATGCCATTAATGATAATCATTACACGCAAAAATACAACATAAGACTGTCACCCCGCACTACGATGCGGGGTCTATTGAAAACTCAGTATTTAATGGATTAAGCGTTACGGCTACCAATAGACTCTGGATCAAGTCCAGAGTGACAAGGGTGTATATTATCTAAAAAAAATAATTAGGGCGCAAGCCCGTACCGAGCGACGGCGAGGCCGCAGCTTTAGAGAGGATACCCTAAGAAGAAAAAGGCTTATCTGGTTCAGGTTTGGCGTCGGCGTTGATGACAACTTCACTCTCACCCTGCTCTAGCATATAAACCGTGGCGACCATGGCCATTTTACCTGTTTCTTCGGTAACGGCGGCGGCGTCCTGTGCGTGCATATAGCCCAACAGCAGGTCCTCTGCGCCTTCACGTGTTAGGTTAATCTCTTTTAACAGGCCAACGACAATATCGTAATGCTCCTCGGGGGCATCAAACGAGCCCTCGAGAAACAACTTTCCAAACTTAAAGATGGTGACTTTAAGAGATTTACTCACTCGCTAAACACTTTCTCATCGATCAGCGCTATGCTTTCACTTAAGCCATAAAGCGCAATGAAGCCACCCATGCGCGGGCCTTGTGATTGACCAAGCAGCACCTCGTAACAAGCCTTGAACCAGTCACGTAGGTTTTCAAATTCGGCGTCTTTACCTGCGCTGTAAACCTCGGTCATGATGGCGTCGGCGTCTGATGCGTCACCTGCGTAATTTTGCAAGCGCTTCTTCAGGCTGGTGAAGGCTGTTACTTCTTGCTCGCTCGGCGCACGGAAAGATTTGGTCGGCAGAACAAAATCTTTGTAATAGGCGATGGCATAACCCATCAACTCATCAATCACTGGGAATTTGGCGGCCGTAGCACCCTCTGCGTAGCGCGATACAAAACCCCATAATGTCTCGCGGTCTGACGCGTCAGCCGCAGAAACCAGATTAAGCAGCAGGGCAAAGCTAACAGGCATTTCAACTGTTGGCACATTGCCGCCGTGGATATGCCAAGCGGGGTTTTTATACTGGTCGCCTAATTCTTGCTCGTGATATTTTGCAACGAAGGTGGCATATTCATCCACGGCCTTTGGGATCACATCAAAATGCAAACGCTTGGCTTTGCGTGGGCTTTGGAACATATAAAGGCTGAGGCTTTCAGGGCTGGCATATTTTAGCCAATCCTCAATCGACAGACCGTTACCCTTTGATTTAGAGATTTTAGTGCCAGCTTCATCAAGGAAAAGCTCATAGGTGATGCCCTCTGGCGGCTTGCCGCCAAGGATGCGACGGATAATAGAGCTTAGCTTGACGCTTTCAGATAAATCCTTACCTGACATCTCATAATCAACATCCAGCGCGTCCCAGCGCATAGCCCAGTCAACTTTCCACTGACATTTCACATTGCCACCAGTGACGAGTGTCTCTTGAACTTCACCGCTATCATCTGTGAAGGAAATCATACCCTTATCTGCGTCAACGACTGTCACAGGTACCTGCAACACATGGCCTGTTTTCTTGCAGATCGGCAAAAATGGGCTGTATGTGGCGCGGCGCTCTTCACCCAGTGTTGGCAGGATTATATTGATTACTTTTTCATAGCGCTGACAAATTTTCAGTAACGTCTGGTCCAGCATGCCTGAATTATAACATTCGGTCGCGCTGTAGAAATCATACTTAAAACCAAATTGATCAAGAAAAGCACATAGACGCGCATTATTGTGCGCCGCAAAGCTTTCGTGGGTGCCAAAAGGATCTGGAACCTTGGTCAGCGGTAATCCGATCGCAGGTATCAGCATCTCTTGATTTGGCAAATTGGTTGGCACCTTGCGCAATCCGTCCATGTCGTCAGAAAAGCAAATCATCTTTGTTGGAATATCGCTGATTTCCTCGAAGGCACGCATAACCATGGTCGTGCGCGCAACTTCGCCAAAGGTGCCAATATGCGGCAACCCTGATGGGCCATATCCTGTTTCAAAAAGCACATAGCCTTTTTCAGGCGTCTTGCCACCGATGCGTTTCAATAACTTTTCTGCCTCTTGAAAAGGCCAAGCTTTGGACGCGATAGCAAGTTCTGTATTTTTTGACATGAATTTATCCTCTGAAAACAATCTTAAAACTGCGAAATTCTTAGGGTTATAAGGGCTAAAGGTCAAGTTTTATTGACTTTATCCACCATATAACAACAAATGTTCTTGAAGAGGATAAATGATGAGTGATGAAATAACAATCAGAGACGCAGTGCCTAGCGATAAAGATGCTATTGCCGCCATGATATTAGATTTAAACAGGCATGAGCATACTATCTCGCCTGACCGTAATCTAACAGCGAACGCTGGTCATGATCAGTATGACTATGCTGCGGCATTGGTTGAGGATCAGGGCGGCTTCATTCTTATTGCTGATGCTAATGGTGATTTTGCGGGCTGTCTTATTGGTATTGTTCAGCAGTATGAATCCCATTATATGGACCCTGGTCTTGCTGGGTATGGTGATGTGTTTGATTTGTTTGTGGCTGAAACCCACCGCGGCCAAGGTCTTGCGGCGCGGTTACTAGCAGAAGCTGAGAAACGTTTTAAGGCTATGGGCCTAACCAGCATGGAATTGTTTGTGCTGGCGGGTAATGAAAGCGCGATTGCAGCCTATAAAAAACATGGGTTTGGTGTACAAGATTTCGCTATGCGCAAAAAAATATAATCATTTAAAGTTTGAATTTGTTCGATATTTGTTCTTGTTAGTCGGATAGATAATGGGCTATTGCTCAACCATGGAAGATTTCATTGTTAACGCTGAAACCAGCACAGTAGATTTTGACAGCCTGCCCGTGATTGTGGTGGGCGTGCGCTCGGCTGCTTATTTGTCTGGCGATGGCGAGTTTGAACGGCTTGATCTGGTATCGGCGGCAAACCGTGTGACACAAACCCCGCATATGATGGTTAATATGCCACTGGTGGCAAGGCGTCTGGGTCTAGGCCCTATTCGCGCCTATGATGTTTTGGAATTTTATGCCTTCGCGCGTCCCTCGCGTTTTTGTCTGCCGACGGTGCGTGGGTTGCTGGATAGTCTGCACCTGAGTATGGACTGCAATAGCCCCGATGATGAATTACTGGTGGTAAAAGCAGCGGCTGAGCGCCTGATTGGTGAAATGTCAGCCCAGACTTATGGCTACCGCGCTGGTGCGGGTGATGTGGCAACGGCGATGACGCGGGCTGGTTGGCCTTGGGGGCCAATTGCCTTAAAGGCAGTGCAAGCTTACGCTGATAATAGCCGTGAAGACGGTATGGCAGCCTGGGCAAATTTACCCGATGTTGAGGATCAAGCGCCACCACCAGTACCAAATGATCTACCTGTTGAGGTTGAGGAAGCACAAAGTCGTCTAAAACTACTTTTGGGAAAAGATTCAGAAACCCGCGAAGGCCAACAGCGATATGCAGGGGCTGCGACCCATGCTTTCAGGCCACGTGAAATGGAAGATGGCCCCAATTTGCAGCTGCTAGAGGCTGGAACAGGCACCGGAAAAACGCTGGGTTATATCGCGCCTGCTAGTGTTTGGGCCGAAAAGAACGAAGGTCCTGTATGGCTCGCCACCTATACTAAAAACTTGCAGCGGCAGTTAGATCAGGAATTATCAAAGCTTTACCCAGACCCGAAAAAGAAGGCAAAACACGCTGTTATCCGCAAAGGCCGTGAAAATTACGCCTGTCTGTTGAATGTGGAAGAAACCTATAAGGCCGTTAAAATGCGTGCTTCTGGCGCTGGAGGTGGCGACAGAGATAGCATATTGATGGGGCTAGTGATGCGTTGGGCACGATATAGCCGTGACGGCGATATGATTGGCGGTGATTTCCCTAGCTGGCTTGGGGCGCATTTTGGTGTTGGTCGCATCGCGGGCCTAACCGATAGGCGTGGTGAGTGTTTGTATAATGCCTGCCCCCATTACCGAAAGTGTTTCATCGAAAAGGCTATGCGTAAAGCCCGCTATGCTGATTTGGTGGTGGCTAACCACGCGCTGGTGATGGCGCAAGCGGCCAATCGTGCTGGTGACCCCGAGCTGCCAAAAAGACTAGTGTTTGATGAGGGTCATCATGTCTTTGACGCCAGCGATAGCGCCTTTGCTGTGCATCTAACAGGTATGGAAGGCGCAGAGCTAAGGCGTTGGTTACGCGGTAAGGAAACGGGCGGCCTGTCACGGGCGCGGGGTTTACGGACCCGCTTGGACGAGTTGATTGATGGTGATGATGTTGCAAAGGCATTGCTGGATGAGGTGATTGAAGAATCTAACATGCTGCCTGGGGAAGGTTGGATGAACCGCGTGACAAGCAATGCGGCCATGACAAAATTTGAAACATATCTATCTATGGTGCGAGGGCAGGTTTTATCGCGCACCGACACGCGTGGCCCTCATAACTTGGAAGTGGCGGTGAATAATCCTGCTGAATGCTTGATAACAGCGGCTGCTGAATTGGCTGAGCGATTATCTTGCCTTGCTAAACCGATGAAGTCGCTGGCGGCTAATCTGATGGCGCGCCTCGCTGATGACGCGGATATCCTTGATAGTGGTGAACGCGGGCGTTTAGAATCTGGTGCTAGATCCCTTAGTCTGCGGGCCGATATGGTCACTGTATGGCAGATGATGGCCAGTAGCATAGGCGGCGAGGGTAGTATGGACCATGTTGACTGGTTCGAGCTAGACCGCATTGATGGCCGCGAGCGCGATATAGGCATGCACCGTCACTTTATTGATCCGACGAAACCTTTTGCTGAGGTTGTGGTGGCCCCGGCGCACGGCGTATTAATCACCTCTGCCACGCTAAAAGATAAGGGTGTGGACCAAGAGGCCGAAGCCGAGGATTGGGTATCGGCTGATATGCGCACAGGCGCAAGCCATAGTGCTATTCCCCCTAAACGTCTCGCCGTTAGCTCGCCCTTTGATTATAAAGCCAACACAAAAGTGCTTATTGTTGGCGATGTAAACAAGCAAGATACAAAACAAGTGGCCGCTGCTTACCGCGAGCTATTTCTCGCTTCTAATGGGGGTGGCTTAGGCCTGTTTACGGCTATTAGTCGGCTTCGGGCTACCTACGCGGAAATTGCAGAAGTCATGGAAAACAACCATTTACCGCTATACGCCCAACATGTGGACCCCATTGATACATCAACGCTGGTGGATATTTTTCGCGCAGAAGAAAACTCTTGTCTTTTGGGCACAGACGCGGTGCGGGACGGTGTTGATGTGCCTGGTAATTCGCTCAGGCTCATTGTTTTTGACCGTGTGCCGTGGCCGCGCCCTACATTGCTGCATAAGGCGCGTCGCGGTGCCTTTGGTGGTCGCGCGTATGATGAGATGCTAACACGGTTAAAATTATCTCAGGCTTATGGCAGGCTGGTGCGGCGCATGGATGATCGCGGCTTATTTGTCATGCTAGACGGCGCCACACCGACCAGGTTGTTATCTGCCCTACCCGCAGGTGTAGAGGTCCACCGTATCGGCCTTGCAGAAGCAGTGGCGGAGACAAGAAAGTTTTTTGAAAAAGGTTGATGTTTGTTTATCTACGTCTCCTCGCTAAAGCTGCGGCCTCCCACTTGGTCGGTACGGGCTTCGCCCTAAATATACAATTAACCCTTGAGCATTAAGCACATAGGCCTTAATCTAACCATATAAAATCATTAAGGAGTTTTTCTATGTCAACGATCAGTCCAGAAACCGCCCTCGTTTATACCATGGTTGTTGTATCAGCTTCCGATGATGTGATGACCAATAGCGAGCTAACGCGCATGACGGGCCTTGTTGGGTATTTGCCGGGTTTTCGTAATTATAATATCGAAAAATTGCGTCTAGATACCGAGAGCTGTATCGAAATACTCCAATCCGAAGAAGGTTTAGACGCGGTCATTGGCCTTATTGGTGAGGCTATCCCTAGCAGCCATTATGATCTTGTTTATGCCATCGCCTGTGAAGTTGCAGCCTCAGACGGTACATTAAGCCAAGAAGAATTACTGCTGCTTGAAATGATTAGGCATACACTCAATGTGGACCGCCTAACCGCGGCTGCGATTGAGCGCGGTACGGCAGCGCGCCAAAAAACAGTTAGTTAGTAAAAACTATATGATCCCAGTCGGTAAGATCTAAAAACATACCAGACTCAATTGTCGCTTTCTTAATCTGCTTTTTTGAGCCTGTTAATAATGTAGTCTTTAGCATAATAGCGCGTTGCCTTTGGGTTTGGCGGAGCAAGGTTACGGCAGGCTTATCTATGATAGTATCTAATTGCGCAATAGCTAGGGGGCGCTGCTTAGACTTTCGCCTAGCGAGATAGCGCGCATATTCTAGCACAATGGTGATATCGTTGCTGTTTAACGCTATGGCCTTTTTAAAATAACGCGCAGATTTTTTATAACTAGCCCCTAGCGCCAAGCGGGCAAAAAATCCTTTATGGCTAACCTCACTGTGCCAGCCTGCAAGGGCAGCATAGGCGCGGATATGACCCGGTGCTAGCTTGATAGCTTGCTCAAACTGGGCTTTAGACTTCTTCACCTTGAATATACTCGTCGTGCGCTTGCCCTCAAAGGCGAGCACTATCCCTAGTGCGATGATAGCGTCCACATTGTTTGGTTCTAACGTCAAGGATTGAACACAGTCGCGGTAAGCCATATGTAGGGCTGTGACCGCCTCTTGTCCCGTTAGGTGATAGCCGCCGTAAGCCACCCCTGTCTCACAAGCCGTCAAATATCCATCAGATGTATTAAGCGTTTGATTATCTGTGATGATGCGCGGGTAATCGCTTAATGCATATGCTGCAGGTGGGTTTCGCTCAGCACTTAGGGGTGCTGCCAAGCAACAGAGAATAATGAAGAGGGTCATTTTTACCATGATTTTTACCCGCGCCAAAATGTGCGCGAGAATAACACAAATACGGTGAATAGCTCCAGCCGCCCTAATAGCATACCAACGGTTAGGATCCATTTTGCGCTGTCGGGCAAGGTGCCAAAGGTGCCAGCAGGGCCAATAGTGCTACCCAGACCTGGGCCTACATTTGCAAGTGCTGTGCCCGCGCCAGAAAAGGCCGTTATCCAATCAACACCCGTTAGCGACATGGCCATCGCCAACCCAAGGAATGTAATAAGGAAGAAGGCGAGAAAATTCATTACAGAACTCGTGACATCATCATTGATTTTATTACCATTATAGCGTGGTACAAAGACCCCACTGGGCTGAAGGCTGCTATTAATCCAGCATTTCAGTGATTTAAACAAAACCTGAAAGCGGAAGATTTTAATACCGCAGCTGGTTGATCCCGCACAGCCCCCAATAAACATAATAGCAAAAAACAATGTGATAGAAAAGGTACCCCACTCGCCGTAATCCATAGTGGCATAGCCCGTACCCGTCATAATGGATATGATGTTAAAGCTGCCAAAACGCAGTGCCTCAAACAGGGTGTAATCTTTCCATGACATTAACCAAATGCTGACCGTGATGATCAGCAGCAGGACGAGTTTTAGAAAAGCGCGCGCTTGTTCATCTTTCCAAATCATCCATGTTTTCTTGCGGATAGATTGCAGATACAGCACAAAAGGCAGCGAGCCAATAATCATAAAACAGATGATAATCATATCCACAAGGGCGCTATCAAAACTACCAATTGAATTATCAGATGTGGAAAACCCCCCCGTGGCAATGGTCGTCATAGCGTGGGCAATGGCGTCAAAGGGGCTGAGCCCCGCTAGCACCAGTAAAAAAGCACAAAGCGCAGTGAAAGAGAGATAAAGACCGCCGATAGCCATGGAAATTTGGCGCGCGCGCGGCAAGATTTTTTCGCTTGTGTCGCTACTTTCCATCTGGAAGAGCTGCATACCACCAACTTGCAGCATAGGCAGAACCGCGATGGCCATAACCACAATGCCGATACCGCCAAACCACTGTAATATGGCGCGCCACAGCAAAATACCCGGTGGTGCTGTATCAAGGCCCAAGATGACGGTCGACCCTGTTGTGGTTAGGCCGCTCATAGCCTCAAAAAAAGCATCAGTGAAGCTAAGGTTTAACTCGGAGAAGGCTAACGGTAGCGCCGCGAAGGCGGGTAGCACGATCCATGCAAGGGTGGTGAGCAAAAAGGCTTGGCGCAGATTAAGTAGATTGGCTGTGCCGCGGTTCGCCAGCACAAGATTAACACCAACTGTGATGGTGAGGCCAGCAGCGATGACAAAGGTCTGCCAATCAACATTGCCCATCAAAGCATCGGCAATAGCGGGTACAAGCATCCCTATGCCGAGTAGTGATATAAGGGCGCCGAGAGCCAGTGATATAGGGCGTAAGTCAATCACGCAGATATTTTCCTTTTATCTTTATGTATACTTTCTAGCGCCTTACTGGTGGCTTTACAAATCTTTATAGTATTATCTTAGATCCTCGCATTGGCTCGGGCGCATGGTCATGCTTGTCTCACTTCGTTCGTATGGTTCTAGTCCCCTCCTTCGCGGGAATGACGAAAGTGGGGCGGGGTAACGATAAATTATAGGAAACTTGTTTCCGTACCGAATGACCATGAGGCCGAGCAGGTGCGAGGATACTTAAATGTCTAGGGCGCAGCCCGTACCGAGCAAGTGCGAGGCCGCTGCTTTAGCGAGGATAAGCCACTAGTGGCGCTTGAACGGACAGAAATAATTATATCTAGAACGGCGAATGGTCGCCGCCTCGCGGTCGCTATATCTTAATTTATAAATAAATCTTGATGAGGACTATCAAGCGAGAATGCTGGGATTTTAACGTCAAATTTTTTGCCGTCTAATGTGGTCATGCCGAATGATCCATGCATAAAACCTGATGAGGTGATGAGCGGGCATCCGCTGGTATAGGCATATGTGTCACCCGGTGCTAGCGTTGGCTGTTCACCAATCACGCCGTCACCAATCACTTCTTCGGTGAGACCACGAGCATTTGTTATATGCCAGTGACGATCTAAAAGCTGAATGATTTTATCGCTGTCATTGGTGATATGTATCCGATAAGCCCAAAAAAATTGGCTAGATTCTACATCTGATTCCTCATGCATATAGTAGCTTTGAACCTCGACATGAATGTTCCGCGTTGTCGCTTCATATGTCATGACATCGTCAAGAAAGGGGTTTTCTTGTAAGGACATAATTTATAAACCAGCCTTGTCAAAGGCTTGCATTAAATCAGCCACCAGATCATGCTTGTCTTCAAGCCCAATAGATATGCGAATAAGGCCTGTTGTAATCCCAAGCTCTAGGCGGGCTTCCTCGGCTAGAGCCTTGTGGGTTGTGCTCCAGTTATGGGTCGCCATAGAGCGGCTATCTCCAAGGTTGTTTGAAATATCAATAATCTCTAAGGCATTGAGAAATTTAAAGGCCTGATCACGGCCTTCTGGCACCTCAATGGTGACCATGGTGCCGCCACGGCTCATCTGACGCATGGCCAGATCACGTTGCCCAAAACTATCAAGCAGTGGATAGCGTACATTAATACCGCGATCAGCAAGGGCGTTTGCAACATGCTCGGCGCTGTCACACATGGCGTTAACGCGCAGATCAAGGGTCTCTAGTCCTTTCAGCATCACCCAAGCATTAAAGGGTGACATAATTATCCCCGTGTGGCGGGCGAAAGGAAATAAAAATTCTTCATCGAATGCAGCGTCACATAACACAATACCGCCCAAACAGCGCCCCTGCCCATCAATATGCTTGGTGGTGCTATAGGCCACAATATCGGCACCCATTTCCATAGGCGATTGCAGGATCGGTGTAGCAAATACATTGTCGACAATCAGGCGCGCCTTATTTTCGTGGGCGATATCAGCCACAGCCTGCACATCACAAATCTCTAATGTTGGATTAGACGGTGTCTCGGCAAATAATACATTGGTGTTGGGGCGAATAGCCTCTTTCCACGCACTTATATCTGATCCCTCGACAACCGTTGTCTCGACACCAAATTTAGGCAGTAACGTATCAAGCAAATACCGGTTAGAGCCAAACAGCGCCTTAGCACCAACCACATGGTCGCCTGCCTTAACTTGACAAAGCAGCGCTGCCGTCATGGCGGCCATGCCTGTACCCGTTGCGCGGCCTTGATCAGCGCCTTCAAGCACCGCCATACGTTCTTCAAACATGCTGACGGTTGGATTGGTTTGGCGGCTATAGGTAAAACCGTCTTGTTTGCCATCAAAACGCGCTTCGGCATCTTCGGCACATTCATAGGCAAAACCAGAGGTTAAGAACATCGCCTCGGACATTTCATCAAAATTAGACCGCATTGTACCACTACGTACCATTTGGGTCTTGCGTGACCATTTGGATGTGATGTCTCGGTTGGCACCTGTTAACGGCTTCATGATGTATCTCCATGTAAATAATACTGACAAGGGGAATACCAGAGACAGCTACAAATTAAAAGGGTGAACCGCGCTATAAGCACTTGATTTTGAAAATGGGTCTAATTAGGGTCCTCAATAGTTGATTTAAACAGATACGCGGGCGTAGCTCAATGGTAGAGCAGTAGCTTCCCAAGCTGATGACGAGGGTTCGATTCCCTTCGCCCGCTCCAAATATATAGAAAAGGCACCACACATGAGTATTGTTATATGGCATAACCCGCGTTGTTCAAAGTCACGGCTAACACTCGAGATGCTACAGGAAAAAGGCCTTAACCCTGATGTGCGCCTGTATCTAGACGATATACCAACCGCCGCTGAGATTGATCATATACTGACACTTCTTGGTCGGGAGCCAAAAGAGTTTATGCGAGTGAAAGAGGCAGAGTTTTCTGAGCAAAACTTAGGCGATGTTGATGACAGAGCAGCGCTGATTGATGCCATGGTGGCAACACCAAAACTGATTGAACGCCCTGTTGTGATCAATGGTGATAAGGCGGCGATAGGTCGGCCAATAGAAGATGTGCTGGCTATATTATAAGGTATTAATATCTGACCGCTCAAGCGCCGCTGGTGGCTTTCCTCGCATTGGCTTGGCCTCCCAACTTGGTCGGTACGGGCTACGCCCTATTAAAATACCCCGTCATTCCCGCGAAGGCGGGAATCTAGCGGCACAGGATTATGATCTTGTTTAATCTCTATCCGCTCAAGCGCCACTGGTGGCTTTCCTCGCATTGGCTCGGCCTCCCAACTTGGTCGGTACGGAAACAAGTTTCCTAGATAATTAGCGCGTCAGCGCGTACCGAGCGACCGCGAGGCGGCGACCATTCGCCGTACTTAAATTAACTCTTATCTTAATTTACGCTCAATATACGGATAATAAAGGGCTTGGGTGAGACCGCGCAGGCCCATGAAAATAACGATCGCCCACCAAATACCGTTTAGGCCATAAGCCGCGGTGAGTGGATTTAAGACCACTAAATAGCCCATAAAAGACACCATCATAGTGCCGACCATGGCCTTGCTGGCGGTGGCGCCAATATAAATGCCGTCAAACTGATAACACCAAACAGCTACAATCGGCAGGACTGCAATGATAATGCCTGTATCGCGGACCGCCGCTTTCACGGGGTCAATATCGGTCAGCAGCTCGGTAATCAAATAACCAAACTGATAAAAAGCCAAAGCGTAAGCAACTGAGGCTACCCCCGCCCAGATAAACCCAGCCTTTACCCAGTGGCGAAAGGCAGTGCGGTCCTTGGCGCCATACGCCGCCCCTGCTAGCGCCTCTGCGGCATAAGCAAAACCGTCAAGCCCCAACGATATGAGCATTAGGAATGTGGTTAGGATATGACTGGCCGCCATGGGGACCTCGCCAATCGCACCAGCACGTTTGGTAATTAGCGCTAAGGCGGTGATCAGCAGTAGGGTGCGAATGAAAAGAGCGCCGTTTAGGGTGAATAATTCTTTCAATTTGCTCATTTGCCATGTTTTCTTATGGCTAAGGGCGGTGATAAGCCGCGGTAGTGTAAGTTGGCGTATAATGAAAATACCGCCAATAAGCGCCGTTAGGCTTTCAGCTATAAGGGTGCCAAGCGCCACACCCGCGACGCCCATGTCGTAGCCTATGACAAAAACCATATTTAAAACGGCGTTGGCTAAATTTAAAATTAACGTCAGCCACAATACGGTTTTTGCTTGGGCTGTACCGATCAGATAGCCGTTGATCACATAAATTGATAAAGTGACGGGGCTTGCCCATATGCGAATATAAAAATAAGGATCAGCCGTGGCAATAACGCCCGCTGGCGGTGCCAAGACAGCAATAGAGGCGCTGTATAATTGATTTTGAAAGAGCAGTAAGCAGCAAGATATAACAACAGCAAGTAATGTAGCGCGCAGCGTTACGCGGGCGATGCCATCCTTGTTGCCGTCATGATCAGCGCGGCCCTTTGCTTGTGCGATCAGGCCAGTGGTGCCCATGCGTAAAAAGCCAAATGCCCAGAATATATAGGTAAATATGGTTGAACCCAGTGCAATAGCCGCTAAATGGGTGGCGCTGGGTAAGTGACCAATAGCCCATGTGTCGACCAATCCCACAAGCGGCGTGGAGCTGCCAGCAATGATCGCGGGGCCTGCAATAGCCCATATGCGCCTGTGCGACATCGATAGATCAGACGCCGACATCTGGGCCAAATTTATGCCATCTTCTTTTGTAATAATGCTCATGCTCTATGACTAACTGATTCGACACGGCTAGCCTACATGTTATATTGATTAAATAACGCGAAGGTGTTTGCGCCCCATTTTCGTATCATAAGGGCTTCGTATCAAAGGGTATGAGGTAATAATAGAATTGTTGTGCATAATTTGAATGAGCAAAAACCAATAGACCACGACCTTTCCGATGAGCAATTGATGCAAGATGTGGTAGAGGGCGATCAAGCAGCTTATGGGCTGCTCGTTACTAGATACTCTAGTAAGTCCTATTCTATTGCTTGCCGTATATTGCTGTATTCAAACGATAAATCAGAAGAAGTTGTTCAAGACGCTTTTATAAGGCTGTGGTTAAAACCACATTTGTTTGACTCTAGAAAAGCAAAATTCAGCACGTGGTTTTATCGTGTGGTGATGAATAGGGCGCTGGATGAAAAACGTAAAAAAACATATTTGCCACTCATCGATGACGGGGTGAATATATCGGATGATCGTCCATCGGCCTTTGATCAGGTGGCAAGTGATCAAAAGTCGTTTAAGATAACTAAGGCAATTGGTTCGCTCTCGGAAAAACAACAACAAGCCCTGACGCTTTGTTATTATGAGGGTTTTAAAAATGGCGAGGCGGCACTGATAATGGATATGAATATTAAGGCGGTAGAGTCGCTATTACTTCGGGCGAGGCGTGCATTAAAAACCATCCTTTTAAAGGAGGATATTTCAATATGAAAAAGTCAATGACATCACAGGATTTTGAGCAATTTATTGCCATAAATGGATGCGATATTCATCGCTGGACAACAGACTTAAATGCTGCTGCGCGGTTATTTGCTGTCACAGATCAGGGGCAGGTGATATTAGCAGAAGAAATACGCCTGAATGATATGTTAGATCATAGGAAACCGTCTGAATTAAGTGATGAATTCTTGCATAAGATACGCAGCATACCCGCTAGTCCCAAAACACTAAAAATCAAGCTGGAAAGCTTATCAAAAAATCAGAGCATTATAGGTAAATTATTGAATGTATTTGACCATGTTTTTGGGGAAATAAGCCGTGTCTATTTTGTGGGACAAGCGGCGGCAATGGCAGCCGCGCTCTTTATCGGAATCACTCTTGGTATGCAAGAAAACCTCTCTGATGGTATGGATATAGATGCGCAAGAAAACATAGATTTATCAGGGGCCATGTTCGCGGATGTTTCTTATGACCTAGATGGCAACCAAGATAGCAGCAATATTAGCGAAAATGAAGGACAATAGAATGACAAAACAAGGTACAATATTATTTGGGATTTTAGGTCTATCCTTAGCGCTTAATTTATTCTTTGCAGGCCTATGGTTTGGCGGCAAACTTCACCAAAGGCCATCTCATAAAATGCGGTATGCACCACATGCAGAGTTTAATTTGCGACATCTGACCAGTTATTTGCCGTCAAATCTGAAAAACGATATGCGTAGGCAAATGAAAACCAAAAAAAGTGAATTGCATGAACTTTATACCGCTCGCAAAGCTATACAGCGCGATATCCATGATGCTCTTAGTCAGGAAAACCTTGATTTGGATACTGTTAAGACGCTGTTGAGCAAACATAAAGCCTTAACGGGTGACCTTCGACGGCCCGCGGAAAGCTTGCTGCTTGAGTTTTTACCTAAAATGACCGTTAAACAGCGCCAAAAACTAGCCAAAGGATTGCTGAAAGGAAAACGCTCAGACCGTAAAAAATCTCATAAAAAGACTCATAGTGATCAAAGACCTCAGGCCTCTGACTATTAAACTGACTGTTAAGTTGTAGGAAAGTTGGTAATTTTCCCCGTCTGTGTTAAAATGCTACTATGTCTACGACATCTACATTGCCGTCCATTGGGCAAGCGCCCCCAAATCTTGTCCGCAAAAGCGTTCCAGAAGCGCTACAGCCGCGCATTGTACGAGAGGCTAATAAGGCTGGTGAGCCCCATAAACTCAGCCCGCCGCCTAAGCCGCCGATTAAACAAGCGCCACCACCAGAGATTAAAGCTGACAATGATAAACGCTCCTCGGCTAATTTAGGCGGAGCGTCGGCTGTGGCAGTACAAGTGGAAAATGCACGGGCTAGCGTGGCGCCTCCTCCCCCGATAGAGCAAACGATAGAGCAACCCGTAGCAGAGCCTAGACCTGCGCCCCATTACGGCGCAAAACTCAGCAGTGAGCTTAATGAGGATGAGAAAATATCCGTCGCCAAGTTAGAGGGTCGTGACCTTGAGGTTCGAACCCATGAGGCCGCGCACGCGTCTGTTGGAGGTGGCATCGCAGGATCGCCGCAATATCAATATGCTAGAGGGCCAGACGGTAAGCAATATGCAGTGGGTGGCACGGTTGACATTGACGTGAGCACAGTGCCAGGGGACCCGAAAGCGACAATTGAAAAGATGGTTGTGGTGCAACAAGCCGCACTCGCCCCGGCCCGTCCATCAGGCCAAGATAGAGCCGTGGCCGCCACCGCAGGAAATGCCATGCGCCAAGCTCAAGCCGAACTTAATGCTATGAAGGTTGATGAGCGAGAAGCTGCAGAGATTGAGTCTGCTGAGAAGAGAGCTGAGAAAAAGGCTGAGGAAACCCCCGCTGCTGAGCCACAGTCACCATCACCTTTTAATAGTTCATCCATCGTCACCCCGATCGTCACCCCAATAGTAACCACAGATGTTGACGAACTTGCATTTGGCATACAGCCTGAATCTATCGATTTAATTGCCTAAGAGGCTTAACGGTGATCAGCGCCAACGGCATCAGCTACAGTTTCAAACCCATCTCTAGCTAACAAGTCTGCCAGTTCGTGTTTAATGCGTGTGACAAGGCCTGTGCCCTCATAGACCAGCATACTATAGACCTGCACTAGTGAGGCACCCGCGCGGATTTTAGCGTAGGCATCAGCGCCGCTTGCAATACCACCCGCGCCTATCAGTGGCACTGTGCCCTTTGTCAATTTGTATATATCTGCGACAACATCTGTTGATGATTGCATAAGGGGTGCTCCCGACAATCCGCCTGCTTCAGCCTTATGAATTGATTGCAGGCTATTGGGGCGCTCTATCGTTGTGTTGGTAACAATAAGCCCGTCAATATCATAGCTCATGGCGATATCAGCGATATCTATTTTATCCTGCTCTAGCAAATCAGGTGCGATTTTGATGAGGATTGGTGTGCGCGCTGCACCAGCTGATATACTTTCATCACGGGCCGCTAGTACTTGTTTAACCAGGTCTTCTAATGCCTCTTTCGACTGTAAAGCCCTAAGGCCTGGGGTGTTGGGGCTGCTGATGTTAACGGTGAAATAATCACATAAGCCATATAATGCCTTTATGCCTGTTACATAATCGAGGGTGCGGTCGTCGGCGTCTTTATTAGCGCCTACATTAGCACCAACAATTCCCTTCTTAAGTTGCCCTTTTTTAAGTTGTCTGGCACGTAATTTTGCTGTGAAAACATCTAACCCTTCGTTGTTGAATCCAAAACGATTGATGACAGCCTTATCTTCCTTGAGACGAAATAATCTGGGCAGGGGATTACCAGCTTGGGGTTTGGGTGTGACAGTACCAGCCTCAACAAAACCAAAACCTTCACCAAGCATGGCGTCCATTACATCTGCATTTTTATCGAACCCTGCTGCTAAGCCAATAGGGTTATCAAAATTTAGTCCCAAAACGTTAGTTTTTAGGCTAGTAGCGTCTTTTCCCTTAAAGAGAACGGGCGACAATCCAAGCCCCAATAACTTGATCGTTAGGTTATGAGCCTTCTCTGGATCCATCATAAAAATAAAGGGACGCACAAGCGGAAATAAATCAATCATTATAGTCTGTCCTCTAATGGGGGGAATTGATGGCTGCCATCTGGGTTTAGGGCGAGTGACCATTCTTTAATGCTGCTGCTTGTATCTAGTGGTCCATATAAGTGCGGAAATAAAGCGCCGCCACGAGAGGCCTCATATTTAAGCAAATCGCTATCAAGCTGATCTGCGTCTATGGCAATGAGTAAAAGGCCCTCTTGTCCATGAAAATATTTATTGGCGGTTTCTATAACTTGATCAGCAAGCGAGAAATGGATGTAACCATCATCGATATCAACGGCGGCACCTGTGAAAACACCTGCTGATTTTGCTTTTAACCAATCGTCACGACCGTGTATTTTATAGATGATTTTTTTCATGCTTTCTTATGCGACTTATAGCCCTAATTATCAATAGTTTTAGATGGCTAATCATCGTAGCAAAGGTGATACCCCTTGTAGATCTACACTCAAGACCCCAAATATAGTCCATACACTATAAAATAAGTGACTAAAGTCACAAAGGGTGAGGATGAGAGGAAATATGCATGTTTGCAGAGTTATGGCGCTGGATGTTAGAAAAATTAGCAGCTTTTGGGCGTTGGTTTAAGGGGCTGTTTAGCAAGCTTTTAACCTATATTTCCATATGGCTTGGCTCGTTAAGTGGTAGTACATGGCGACGTGTAGCTGTTGGTATCCCAACAGTATTTATTCTTTATATCATTGTTGGTATGCCCTTTGTTAACCGTATTGATGATAGTATGGACGGAATTTCGCCGCCACCTGCTGGTGGCTCAGCGGCGGTTGAGACCATTGCTTATATAGTTGAGAGAGAAAGCAAAACCCATAATTGGACACCTAATGACCCGTTTTTTATGCCGGGTCACTATCTAGATAACACGCCCTCTTATCAGCGTGGGATCATTGCGGCTATATCGCGTTTTTCCTTTGAACTGCGTGATCAGATTGGTAGATCTCGCGGGTCGAGTGCTGTTGACACTGACTTAGAATCCGCTGCTGGTAACCTATCAAAAGAGCCAGGGCGTTGGACATTTGATTTTTCCACATCCATGTTACCGATCACAAAATCCGATACCTATTATAAAGAGGCTGTGGATGATCTAAGGCGCTATAACGCACGGCTCGCTACGGGTGACGCTATATTTGAGCGTCGAAATGATAATTTACTGGCAACATTAGACCGTATAGCGCTTGATTTGGGCGCCTCATCATCAGCACTTGATAGTTATATACGTGCTAATAGTGGTGGGTTCTTACCAGACACTGGGGCGGATGATGAATTTTACCAAGTCAAAGGTCAGGTTTATGCTTACGCTCTTATCCTGCGCGCATTGCGTCATGATTTTAAATCTGTGATAGATGGCCGAGAGCTTGGCTCATTATACGATGCATTACTTGCTTCTGTAGAATCAGCTGCCAGAGTTTCCCCTATGGTTGTGGCCAACGGGTCGATGAACGGGGTTTTGGCTAATCATCTATCTATTCAGGGGTTTTACCTATTGCGGGCACGCACCCAGCTTCGCGAAGTGACTAATATTTTACTCAAGTAAAACCGTTAGTTATGACTTTTAGAGGATAAGGCGTGAAATTGCAGCTTGTCAGCAGGGGGCCGTCGTGTCACTATTTTAGTCATGAATGGTGAAATGAAATTAAAATTAAATGATGAACCACGGTTAAACACCGAGGATCGTTCTGCGCATCACGCGCCAATGAAGGCTAGAGCCCGCAGGTTCGTTGTTGTGGTTGATGATAGCGAAGAAGCGCAAGTTGCTATTAGATTTGCCGCGGGCCGCGCTGCCCATATCGAGGGTGGTGGCTTGGTTTTATTTCACTGTGTTCGCCCCGCTGAGTTTTCACACTGGATCGGTGTTGCTGATCGTATGCTGCAAGAAGCCCATGCTGAAGCTAACGAGATGATGGACCGTGTGGTTGAGCGCATGGAGGCATATTGCGGTATTCACGCTGATATTCATATCGCAGAGGGCGAGCCAAAGGAAGAGCTGAAGAGCTTTATTGAGGAAGCTGGTGATATATTTATGCTTGTGCTAGGCGCTAATAAAGATGGCGAGCAACCAGGTCCTCTTGTTGATTACTTCTCTGGACCGCTGGTTGGTAGCCTGAAATGCCCCTTGATGATCGTACCTGGTGCGATGACTAATGACGATGTGGATAGCATGGTCTAGCAGCTGGATTACTGCGCTTCTTTGGCTAATTCACTCTTTAGCATATCTTGTAACGCTTGGCGGTAGTCTGGATATTTTAACTTTATCCCAAGCTCATTTTTTAACGCACTATTGTCGATGCGTTTATTTTCCATGTAAAACGAACGGGCCATTGGCGAGAGTGTCGCTTTGTCAAAAGGCACTTCTTTGGGTATAGGCATCTTTAAAAGTTGTGCCGCATAACTAGTAATTTCAAGAGGTGTGCAAGGCGCATCATCGGCCACATTAAACACCCTAATATTTTGCCCCATATTTATAGAAGCTGTATAGACAGCGGATGCAATATCTTTCACATGACAGCGGTTAAATATTTGACCTTCCTTGATGATAACGCGGGCATTGCCATCAATTAAACTGCGCAGGATGTTGCGGTTAGGCCCATATATGCCCGACAAACGTAGGATATCCAGCGGTTTTTGTAGTCTACGACTAAGGTCACACCATTTTTTCTCGGCGATCACTCTAGATTTGGCGCGGGCTGACATGGGGTTTGTCGGCGTATCCTCAGATGTTAAAGCGCCACCTTGGTCACCATAAACGCCTGTGGTTGACAGGTAACATAACCACTCTAGCTGCTTTAATCCTGTGATTTGTGCTGTTAGGGTTGACCATACTGTATCCTTAATTTCTATGGATACAGGTGCTGTCATAACAATATGACTGATATCATTTGGTAGACCTTCGATCTCGCCTGCTTTGATGAGCAGCGGATGAAACCCTAATGCCTCTATATTTTCTAGGTGATTATCGCTGCGCGTTGTCGCAGAAACTTTAAAGCCAGATTTAAGAAAAAGCGCGCCAATATACCCAGCGCTATATCCAGCGCCGATAATCAGTAGATGCTTATTAGAACTTTGAGTCACACTCTTACCTTTTAGCCTTGAAAAAGTCATTATCGCAGGTCATGGTGCTGACCATGAAACATATATATAGCATAATTATATTTAGCCTCATGGCTAGTTCTTATCTTGGCACGAGCTTGCAGGCACAGGATAGCAGTGATGCTAACACGGCTAATAGCGCGCGCTATAAAAACTGTATGCGCTACGCTGAAGGCGCCCCTGATCGAGGTATTAACCTTGCGCTGGAGTGGCAGAGCGAGGGTGGTGGTGTACCAGCGCGCCACTGTGAGGCTGTCGGGCTGTATAATTTAAAGGAATACGCCGAAGCGGCTTATCGTCTGTCGAAGGTGGCGGCAGATATGCGTGTCGGTAAGGATATGCCAATCATAGACGGTGTGCGCACAACAGCAAAGTCTATGATGCTATCGTCTATATATGGCCAAGCTGCCCATGCATGGCTGCTGGCTGATATGCTATCTGAGGCCATTGAGGATATTGATAAGGCGGTTGCCTTAGCGGGTGATGGAACAAGACAGTATCGTCAACTATTGATAGAGCGCGCAGAAATTAACGCCGCCGATGGCGATTATAGCCTAACATTAAGAGACCTTGAGCTTGTGTTAGCTGTGGAACCAAACCGAGAGGACGCACAGTTATTATATGTTGCGGCTAGTCGTATCGTCGGTAACACGGCTGACGCTTATAGAGCCGTTAACAAGCTTCTTGATAAAAGCCCAGATCATATTGTGGGTCTTTTGGAGCGCGCTAATATCTTAGATGTTATGGGGCGCTTGTCGGAGGCCAAGGCTGATTGGATAAAGATTATAAAATTAGCGCCAAACAGCACTGAGGCAGTAGCGGCGCAGACTAATTTAGAGCGTGTATCACTAAAGCCTGACCAATAATTAAAAATGCACATCGGCCTCATAAAGGTCAGGTAGATTATTTTCAAATAATATACTGTCACCAGCTTGCCAGTTAGCCTTGATCCATTCCTCACCCTCTGCTTGTGTGTCAAAAAAGATAATAAGGGTGTCATCTGATTTGGCGTCTTGGACGCCCTGGACAAAGGTTGGAATTCTCTCTGGTGTGATGATTAAAATAACATCAGCATGCGCCGCAGATATCGTCCCTAGCCGATAATGCTCTGAGTCATGCTTGTCACCAAGTTCCACCATGCCGGGGGTGATAAGAATACGGCGCCTACCCTCAGCCACTGTAGCATCTAATGCTTCTAATGCGCCTTCAAACCCAATAGGGTTACTGTTATAGGCGTCATTGATGACTGTGGGCTGGTCTGGTGACCTACTAACCTCTGTGCGGTGTTTAATCTGTGGCATGGTGCGTAGCCCAGCCTTGATGATATTCCAAGGAATATCAAGTGAGCGTGCGGTCGCAGCGGCAAGGACAATATTGTCAGCTTGATGCGATCCATAAAGCGGCACTTTTAAGCTAACATCTTCACCATGATCGCAGATTAACAACTCAAGACCATCAGGCGTTTGCTTGGATGATTTTAAGCATATATCATGCCCCTCACCGACTAAAAGATAATTAGCGTCAATTGATTCCAGACACATATCGAGTAGTTTATCATCAATGCCTGCCGTGTTAACGGCGACGGTGCCGCCTTTTTCTGCCACTGCGCTCGCCAGTTCAAATTTAGCACGAGCAACCGTTTTCAGGCTTTTAAATCGTTCAAAATGCGCTGTGCCAACCGCAGTGATTAACCCCGCGTCGGGCGGCGTTAATTTACAGAGACGCGCGATAGACCCTGGGCCATAAGCCCCCATCTCTACAATAAAATACTCGTGGTCTTGCAGGAGTTTCTCGCGGATAATACGGGTTATGCCCATCTCTGTATTCACGCTGCCGGGTGTGGCAAGTGTGGGTTTGGCGGCAGAGAGTATATATTGCAAAATATGCTTAGTGCTCGTTTTACCGAATGAACCTGTAATAGCGATCACAATTGGTTTTAAACTGTTGAATTTTTCTACAGCCTCACGGCGAAACTTGGCCTTAACCCGTTGTTCATACGGTTCTAAAATTACAGTGGAGGCAATGATGGTATATGGAATTATTTGTACGATCAAAATTATTAAAGCTATATTGCCTACCAGCTGCCAACTAGTTGAAACTATGGGGTTTGTTAGGGTATCTAATGACGCGTCTATGACTAAACGGGATGTTTCAGGCAATAGAGTGACAAGGCCAAAACCAACGAAGGACCCAAAGGTAATTAAGAGTATGAAGGTAATAAAAATGCGTCTAACACGGTCTGTAAATACTAACGGTTTTTTAGTGACATTACGGTTTTTGCGAGAAAGAACGATGCCATGTATGAGGCCTATAATTACCAATAAAGGAATAATGAAGGCATAGTCTTTTAGGTCGCGTAACTGTGTAATTGTTGCTGCGATAAGTGCTGTTACAAACCAAATAGAAGCAGATTTGTCATAAGCTTGCTTATCATGTAACCAATGAACAAAACGGCTGCCGTCATATTCTTCTTGTTGGAAAAACATCAGTAACGTTAAAGCGCGCTCTATGGTGAATATAAACAGTAGAAAAACGATTGCCATTTCACACAGTGCGGCTGCGGTGATCCCGCCGTTTATATAATTATCCAGCATGTCCATGTGATTAGCTATCCAGTTCTTTTATAAAGTCATCGATGATCGCATGACATTGATAAGCCCCATTGTGCAATATATCAAGATGGCCAAAGCCTTCTAATTCTGTATAGGTTCCATTTTCAATAAGGTGCGCATATTTTTTGCCAATTTCTGGTGGGGCCTCAATGTCCAATTTACCATAGAGCATGAGCGCAGGGCATTTAATCATGCTAGCCTCAGATACAAGATCCTCATTGACGACATTTACAAATGTTGCGCGTAGATCACCAGCGGCTTTATAGTCAGCACTGCCAAATTTCTCTGCATATATTGCCCACAAATTGGTGGAGAAGAGCTTGTCACATAGTCGCGCCATTTTACCAAGGCAGCGTAGAAAAAAGGCACGGCATTTAAAGGCGAGACTGCGTTTTCGCTTTAGACCGGCGCCGCCAATGAGCACAATAGCTTTAATAAGGTCGGGGTAATGGGCTGCCATCTGAATGGCAACACGACCACCAAAGCTGTGGCCTATGATTATAAAGGGTCCTTTGCCTATTGTATCTAACTGGTCCTTGAGTGCTGCGGCATATTCACGCGTGCCAGCGCCGTCATCAAGCATTGGCGTGTCACCAAAGCCCGGAAAATCATATAATGTATGCGGCCCTGTTTTTTTAAAAAGGCGGGCTATGCGTGAAAGCGATTGTTTGTCTTGACCCCAGCCGTGCAACCATATCATTGGCGCTTTAGTGGCACTTTCTATGGTTGTTTTTTTCCAACTGATCAAAATTTATGCCCTAATTCGTATGGTTAAAAGATTTGTGAGCCACCCACAGACGTATCCGTGCTGTTTTGGCGCCCTTTTGCCCGCTTTAAAGCCTCAATGATCATCTCGTCTGCTAGTTCCATGAAGTTTATCGGTTCATGGGCTGCTTCCCATAAAAAATATGCAAATGATCCCGGGATTGTGTTCACCTCATTCAGCCAAATCTCACCTGATTTGCGGTCTGATAAAAAGTCAATACGGACAGAACCGCCCAAATCAAGAGCAGAGAAAAGGCCTGCAGCACTCACACGAACAAATGTCTCTTGTTCTTTTTTGAGCGCTTTGGGGTTAAGGGTGCGATTGAGGGAGGCCATACCTTCGCTTTGACTTGCATCTATTTTGCCACCACTTTTTTTATTGCCACCTGCTAAATACTTATTTTTAAAATTCAGTAGCTCAGCGTCCATATTAGGCTCTTCAATTGCCGAGGTTAAAACCTCACCAGAATTAGATCGTCTAACAGCCACATTATATTCAACGAGGTTTGGCACAAAAGGTTCTATGACTGCTTTGCCATCCATGCGGAAAATTGCCACAAGTGCTGCCATTAAATCCTCAAGATTATCTACCTTGGAAACGCCAACGCTGGACCCTAAATTACAGGGCTTAACACAGAAGGGATAATCGTGACCTGCAAGTGATAAACCTAGCTCTTTCTTTATGCCATCCTCATCTAGGAAAACACCATCATCGGGCTTGTTAACGATCATATCAGGCAATACTTTTATACCAGCATTTCTAGCGGATTGTTTACCAAAGGCTTTATTCATGGTTGCTGCGGCACCTAATGGCCTACAGCCTGCATAGGGAATACCAGCAAAATCGAGCATGCCTTGCAAGCTACCATCTTCACCATTTGAGCCATGGATTGCTGGGATCGCCACATCAAAAGGCAGTGTAGTTGTTTTTTCGCCAAACAGCCCTTTTGTGTGGATATTGAAATGGGGCCTACCAAGGGCTGCTGGTGACAGATCGAGCCAAAGCTGGGTTAATTTATTGTTACCCTCTGTTTTCATAGGGTATTGATTGCGTATTTTTAGGGCGTTGCCTGTCCACCACTGACCTAGTGGGTCAATGTACACTGGCAAACCAATATATTTGCGTGGATCTAATGCTTCTAAAAACTGTAGCCCCGTTAGGATGCTTACATCATGCTCGACACTACGACCGCCAAAAATTACGGCAATGACTTTTTTATCTGTTTTCTTGTGGCTCATAACAGCTTTAAAGACCTTTAAATTATAATAGCTACTTTATCAGTAATAAATATAGATAAGCTTTATCGTGTTTTTCATCGCACTTCAAAGCCAAAAGATTAAAACAGGGCTTCTGGGCGTATTTTTGTTATAAATGAGGCATGTTTATAGGATTCAGTTGGTAAAGTATTAGCTAAAGTACTTTGCAGTTTGCAGACAACGGCATAAGGTGACATCAAAATAATATGAAAAGATATATGGGAGATGATGATGAAGTTCAGTAAAACAGCCTTAATAGCTGCGTTGATGACAGCGCCATTAAATGTTTCAGCTAGCGCTGAGATGGATGATGTTGAGATTAAAACTCAAAAATTAACGGATCAGATTTATGTGCTGTTTGGTGCTGGTGGCAATATCGGTGTTTCAGCTGGTGAAGACGGCGTCTTTTTAATTGATGATCAATATGCGCCCCTGTCTGACAAGATACTTGCTGCGGTGAAAGCAATCTCTGACAAGCCCGTTAAATATGTGATCAATACCCATTATCACGGTGATCATACGGGTGGTAATGAAAATATGGGTCGTGCTGGTGCGGTGATGGTTGCCCATGACAATGTGCGCCTGCGCCTAAGCAAGCCTAGTTTTATCAAAGTTTTTAATATGCGTAGCGATGCCTATGTCGGCAGTGCGCTGCCTGTTGTTACCTTTAATGACGAGATGTCACTGCATCTAAATGGCGAAGAAGCCCGACTGTATCACATTGCTAATGCCCATACGGACGGCGATAGTATTGTACATTTCAAAGGCTCTAACGTTATTCATATGGGCGACACGATGTTTCATGGTCGCTACCCCTTCATTGACGTGGATGCTGGTGGTAGTGTCCATGGTGATATTAAAGCAGCAGCGTTGGCGCTTAGTAAATCGGATGACCAGACAAAAATTATACCCGGCCACGGCCCTATGACAGACAAGGCGGGCCTTATTGCGTATAAAGTGATGTTAGAGGCCGCACGCGACAGGGTAAAAGCGCTTAAGGACGCTGGTAAATCATTAGAAGAAGTGCAAGCAGCAAAGCCTATGGCAGATTATGACAAAACCATCACTGGTGGTGGCGAAAAATGGCAAGCTACTTTCCTTGGGTTTGTTTATAACAGCCTATAAGAAAGAGTGTCACTCCGGCCTTGATCCAAACCGTCATTCCCGCGAAGGCGGTAATCTCGTGGTCATATAGATTCCCGTCTACACGGGAATGACGAAGTGTTTTATTAGAGAAAAAGGCTCAGGGGTTTCCTGAGCCTTTTTTTATTTAGTACGGCGAATTATCGCCGCATCCCACTTGGTCGGTACGCGCGTAGGCGCTATTAATCCGACCACCACTTATAGTTAATGTCTAAAGTGTCTCATGCCTGTGAATACCATCGCAAGACCAGCTTCATTCGCCGCGTCAATCACATCCTGATCACGCATAGAGCCACCTGGTTGGATAACGGCCGTTGCGCCAGCTTCTGCTGCTGCTATCAATCCATCAGCGAATGGGAAGAAGGCATCACTTGCCACAACAGAACCTTTAGCCATAGTCTCTGTGCCTTCGCCGTACGCCATCTCGGCGGCTTCACCCGCGCGGATCGCAGCAATACGGCTACTATCACGGCGGTTCATCTGACCAGCACCAATACCAACAGTCATGCCGTCACGCACATAAACGATGGCGTTTGATTTCACATGCTTGCCAACCTGAAAAGCAAAGAGCATATCAGCCATTTCAGTGTCACTTGGTTTGCGGTCTGTCACAATCTTTAAATCATCAGCGGAGATATGACCTGTATCGCGGTCTTGCACAAGGAAACCACCTGCGACAGTTTTCACCATCTTCGCGCTCTGTGTGCTGTCAGCCATGCCGCCCGTTGTTAGCAGGCGTAGGTTTTTCTTAGCAGCAATAATCGCCATTGCTTCATCCGTCACGCTTGGCGCGATGATAACTTCAGTGAAAACCTTGACGATCTCAGTTGCTGTAGCCGCGTCTAGCTCGCCGTTGAGTGCCACGATACCGCCAAAGGCTGATACAGGATCACATAGTAACGCTTTATTATATGCTTCTAATAATGTGTCAGCTTGGGCCACACCACATGGGTTGGCGTGCTTGATGATGGCGACTACGGGCTTGTCTAAACCAAATTCTGAAACCAGTTCAAAGGCAGCGTCTGTGTCGTTTAGGTTATTGTATGATAGGTCTTTACCTTGGTGCTGAACGGCCGTTGCTATGCCCGCGCGTTCTTCACCGTTCTTATAAAAGGCCGCAACCTGATGTGGGTTTTCGCCGTAACGACATTCCTGAACCTTTGTGCCTGAAACCGTTAGGCGGTCAGGGAATGTTACGCCGTTCTGCTCCATATACCATGCGGCAATCGCTGTGTCATAGGCTGCTGTGCGCGCATAAGCCTTGGCTGCAAAATGTTTACGGCTGGCATGTGTCGTGCCGCCATGCTCAGCAATTTCAGCTAATACAGTTGCGTAATCAGCAGGGTCCGTAACAATGGTGACAAAGCCGTGATTTTTAGCGGCTGAACGCACCATCGCAGGGCCACCAATATCAATATTTTCAATACAAGTGTCAAAGTCAGCGCCGCTTTCAACCGTCGCTTCAAATGGGTATAGATTAACCGCAACCAAATCGATGCCGCCAATATCATGCTCATCCATGGCTGCTACATGCTCTGCGTTATCGCGTAGGGCGAGGAAACCACCATGGATTTTTGGGTGCAGCGTTTTCACGCGACCGTCCATCATCTCAGGAAAACCTGTATGGTCGGCGACTTCTTTAACAGGGATTCCAGCGTCGCGGATCACCTTGGCAGAGCCGCCAGTGGACAATATTTCTGCGCCTTGATCTGCCAGCGCCTTGGCGAGTTCAACAACGCCTGTTTTATCGGAAACTGAGATGAGCGCGCGTTTAATAGAAACGATTTTAGTCATGGAATATGGCCTTTGGGTTTTTGGGTAGTCGTTACACCGAGCTACGCTTGAAACTAATGCGACTGCATTAACGCAATGCAGCATTTAGAGCAAGGGTTTTAAGAGGCCTTTGTAAAACGCCACCTAAGCGACGACACTTTGCCGTCAGCTGCCTTGTCAGGGGTTATGGTTATTTGTAGGCTAGATACAGGCGTATTAGGCGTAGGTAAATGCAGGCTATCATCCAGCGCCACTGTGCCGCCCGTCGCGCTAAATAGCCAGCTGCCCGCCGCAGCGTCCAGCCTGATACGGCCATCTTCTAGGCGGGATGTGCGCAGGTTTGGGTGTAGATGAAAGCGTAAAATAGTCTCGGCTTTTTTGGCCTTGCGCGGGTTGACAGCGATTATACGGTCTGTGCCCTTTAATACTTTACCTTTGGCAGAGAGATGAATGGTGCGCTCATGGGTGATACCAAACCGTTTTTCATAACCATCATGGCTTAGGGAAATGCTGGTACCTTCTGCGTCGCTAATGCGGGTCATGGGTACGCGGGTGACACCCTCGTCCAGCAAACCTTCTTCACCGATGCGGGTGCTATTTCTGTCGCCAACGGTCAAGGTGGAATGGGCGGCGGTTGTGCGTGATAATCTGTTGAGCGTTGGCATGGGACCGGTCGGGCTAGCTGGCCCCATATTCACGACAATGCGGTCGGGTCCATCGGAAAATTCAAAGGCTGTGGTGCTGGCCCCCGCCCGCGCTGATAATCTGCGTTCGCATGGTACACCTGCATCAATGATGAGCAAACTATCCCCCATTGCAACGCGTTGGATACCGCTTTGATGGGCGCTCTCAATGGCTCTACCTGTGGCATCGCTGGCTGTTAGAATAGCGTCAAGATCGGCCTCGGCCTCGGCTGATGACCCAGTGAAGCTAACAAAAGCCCCATCACCGTGGCGCATGGCGCGCACATAGGGGGCTAATCTATCAAGACTTGTTTGTATCCAGCTTGGCATATCCCCGTTTACATCATTATAGGCGGCCTTGGTAAGGACCAGTAGGTGCATGGCCGTTAGGGCATCGCTAGGATTGCGGCTTAGTGGTCCGCCATCAGCACGAATTTTTGACATAAGCTGTGTTTTTAGCGCCGCCTCACCGCGTACCCGCCAACGGTTTCCCCCAGGCAGTAACAGGCCCGCGATCAGCAATGCACTGGCTGTATACAATCTGGCTGTGCCTTCACTTGCGTCTTGATGACTGCGCATAAGGTGTCTTGCTTGACTGGCCATAACATGCAGCACTGTTGAACGATAGACCGTGTTATTTTTTGATAAAATTAGCGGTGCTTGGATGGCCCAATTGATGACGCGGTGTGCGGTTAATTCTGCGTCCCAAGTCTCACGTGTCCAGCCGGCATTTTTTTTTAGCCAGCCTTCCATCAAAAATTCAGCAACCTGTGTGGCTATTGATTGATCGCTAACCTCGGCTAGATCATGCAGCCATGTAAAACCATAAGCATAGGCTTTAAAGTCCTTGCTTTTATGTTTCACATTTGTCCAAAAAGTCTCATTAATTTCTACGGTCTCGCCCGCAGCAGACATTTGACCCTTGCATAAACCTGTGCCAAGCGTAGCGCTGCCATAGGTGGGATCATTAGGGCTTGCCAGTAATTGAATAGGGTGGCGACCATTTAACCGTGTGCGGTATAGGGCTGTACCATAACCCCATTCACGCAAGCCGCGGGAAAGCTTTATTTTTAGGCGATCAAAAAATGACGAGCTTTCAGTGCGATATGTAATCGCCTGTTGCTTAATAGCGCCGCTATTTGTCCCTAAAGTATTCATCGTATAGTTAGTATCCCTTAAGCGCGTAAAGCCTTAATATTTTCAGAGTATTTGGTTGGGCCGCCCTTGAATGTGGCGCTACCAGCCACCAGAAGGTCAGCACCAGCATCTACCACAAGACGGGCAATTTCTGGGTTAACGCCACCATCAACTTGCAAGTCGATATTTAGGCCGCGCTTGTCGATACGTTTGCGAATATTTTCAATTTTTTTCAGCTGGCTGTGGATAAAGCTCTGACCGCCAAACCCGGGGTTTACACTCATCACCAAAATCAAATCTAAATCTTCAATCACATAATCCAGCATGTCAACAGGCGTAGATGGGTTAAAAGATAGCCCTGACTTTTTACCTGTTGCCTTGATGGTTTGTAGGGTGCGGTGTGTATGATGCCCCGCCTCAGCGTGGACTGTAATGATATCACTGCCAGCGTCGGCAAAGGCTTGGATATAGCTGTCAACAGGGGCAACCATTAAATGCACATCAAATATTTTCTTACTGTGTGGGCGCAGCGCCTTAACAACATCGGGGCCAATGGTGATATTAGGGACAAAATGACCATCCATCACATCAATATGGATATAATCACAACCAGCCTCGTCAATGGCGCGCACTTCCTGACCTAGTGCTGCAAAATCAGCCGATAGAATTGAAGGCGCAATACGGGTTGGCTTTTGTCTTGATGGAATGGTCATTATCTTAGGCTCCGATTTTATATTATTTTGTCTTGGTAATTCTATTTTGTCTTAGTTATTCGGGCTGCATAGAATCCATCCATACCGCCTTGATCTAGCATATAACTAGGCAAGCACAGCATATCACCGTCTTTGATCAATATATCAAGGCCACCAACTTCATCGGCTGTGATATCGACGCGCTCGGCATTTGACGTTATGCTTAAAAAGGCGGTTACCTGATCAATGCCCTCTGATGGCTCTAGCGAGCAAACACAGTAAATGAGTGTGCCACCAACAGGTAATAGATCAAAAGCATGTGTAAGAAGCAGCGCTTGCAGGCTTGTGAGTTTTTTCACATCGGCAGGTTTTTTACTCCACATCACATCAGGATTACGGCGCAGGGTGCCTGTGGCACTACAAGGTGCATCGAGCAAAATATGATCAACAGCGCGTGGTAGCTGTAGGTTTAGTGCGTCACCAACAATAACTTCGGCCTTTAATTGTGTACGGCTTAGGTTTTCATGGACGCGTTTAATGCGGGTTTTTGATCTATCAACGGCAATCACATCAGCACCCATTGCGGCAAGCTGCATGGTTTTGCCGCCCGGTGCTGCACAAAAATCAACAACCGTTTTACCCGATATATCAGGCAGTAGGGTGGCAGGTAGTGCTGCGGCCATATCCTGAACCCACCATGATCCATCATGAAATTCTGGCAGTTGTGACACATCACATAAATCACGGCGCAGGCTACCCGTTGTCATCACTTCAGCCTCTAATAATTCTGCAAGCTCGGCTGTACGTGCGGGGTCTTTAACGGTGATATCTAATTTTGGCTCATCGCGCAGGCTTTTGCCAATATCAAACAAGACCTCGTCGCCGTAAGCCTGCTCCCAGCTGATATAAAGCCAAGCAGGAATATCGGTACCCGGGCTGTTTTCAATAACCTCTAACCATTCTTCACGTTCGCGCACACAACGGCGAAGCACTGCGTTCACAAGACCGCGGTAGCGCTCGTGATTGCGGCCAAGCAGATTAACGCTTTCATTAACGGCGGCGTGATCGCTGGTCCGCATGAATAAGATTTGAGCCAGACCCAAGATCAAAATCGCCTGAATAGATTTGGTATTGTCGGGCAAGCTGCGCTCAACAAATTCTTCTAGTAGGCGGCTAAGACAACCATAACGGCGCAAGCTGGTGGTAACGAGCTGCTGCACAAAGGCGCGGTCACGGGTGTTAAGACCATTATCAAAACAAGCGTCATCAATGGCTACATCGAGCTGGATTTTTTTCTCTATCACTGCGCGGAAAGCATAGACGGCGGCGCGGCGGGTTTTTTCGCCTACATTTCTAGGTAATTTTGAGGATTGAGTATCGTCTTGATTATCGTTTGGCATTTGGCTGTCCAATATATAAAGGTTCTGTGAGTTAAAGTCTCGGGGATATTATTTAATAGACATATACAGCCTATTTGCTGATTTCTAAAGAGAAGACTTTCCCTTTTTTCCATATTTGTTAGGGTGGGGCAAAAGGGGATAATAATATGGATAAAGAAATCACAATTCCTGCACAGTTTAACGGCCCTGCGGCAAGCGGAAATGGCGGCTATGTGAGCGGCATATTGGCTGAAGATTTTGATGATACATCGGCCGTTAAGGTTGATTTAAAATCACCACCACTTTTGGACCATGCCTTTGCCTTTGATAAATCAGATGATGGTAATAGGGCGACGCTAATGGAGGGCGAGCAAGTAATTTGTAAGGCTGAGGTTACCACGCTTGATATGGCGGATATGCCTGCAATGCCGCGCTTGGATCAGGTGACTGCGGCGCATAATAATCCGATTAAGAATGTATTTCCTGTGCTCGATAAATGCTTTGTTTGCGGTACGGATCGGGACGACCCCACTATGCAAGGTGGTGGTTTACATGTGCACGCTGGCCCTGTTGATGGGCGCGAGGGTGAGATCGCCTGTTTTTGGGATTTAAGTGATCAATGGTCTGATGATGAGGGTAATATGCTGCCGCGCTATATCTGGAGCGCGCTAGATTGCCCTGGTTATTATGCTTGTGCGCCGGGGATGCCTGTGCTGCTGGGGAGTATGACGACGCAGATCTATAAAAAATTACCAGCAGGTGGGCGCGCCATCATCCACGGTTGGACGAAAAATATTGGTGATGTGAGCGAGCGAAAACGCCTGTGCGGCACTGCGCTTTACACGATGGATGGCACGTTAATCGCCGCCTCCGAGGCTGTTTGGGTCATTGTCCCACAATCGCTTTATGATAAACTTTCTGGATAGGGTGTCTTTATGGCCAAAGATATGGACAACATTATAGATTGGTTTAGCACCATAGGTTGGTTTAGCAGTGTTAGACCCTATTTAAAAAAACCGCTGATAGCCACGTTCCTTTTTGGTATTTCTAGTGGTTTTCCGCTGACCATTGTCTTCTCACTCATGAGTGGTTGGCTGGATGATAGCGGTGTTAGTAAAACCGATATTGGTCTGTTTTCTCTTATTGGCTCAATGTATTTGTTTAAATTTCTGTGGGCGCCGATTATTGACGGCGTTAAACTGGGCGCGCTAGAGCGCATGCTAGGTCATCGCCGAAGTTGGCTGTTTAGTCTTATTCTTCTAATCGTTGTGGCGCTGCTTTATATGGCGCAATTAGACCCTGCGACCAATTTAAAATCTGTGGCGATAATGGCGCTGATTTTGGCAATACTTTCTGCCAGTCAAGATATCGTCATCGATGCTTACCGTATTGAGATTGTTAGTGACGAGCAATTAGGCCACGGCGCAGCGATGATTAATTTTGGGTATCGGTTTGGTAATTTAATCGCTGGTTATTTTGGTTACCGTCTTGCAGATACTTATGGCTGGAATTTCTCTTTGTCTGTGATGGCATTTTTGGCACTAGCGGGTATTGCTGGGGCTTTTTTGGTCGGTGAGCCGAAACATGAAGAAGAAAAAGCAAGTGTTTATGATCATGGGTTTGCTCAATTTTTCAAGCATTCTGTTGTCACACCTTTTAAGGAGTTTCTAACGCGCGATAATGCAATTCTAATTTTATCCTTCATTATGTTCCTTAAGGTCGGAGACGCTATGGCTGATCTGATGATGGTGCCTTTTCAGCATGAAATGGGGTTTTCCAACACTGAAATCGCTAATTATAGCAAGGGTGTGGGCATAACAGCCTTGCTCATCGGCGTAGCCCTTGGTCCGATTTTATATTTTAAGTTGGGGGTATATCGCGCCTTATTGATCTCAACACTTTTAATGATGTTTACTAATTTGATCTTTGTCTGGGCCTTCTATCAGGGCTATGACACTTTCGCGCTGGCTGTCTCTGTCTCGGCTGAGAAGTTTGCTACAGGACTAGGGGGTACTGTGGTGGTGGCTTATCTATCGGTGCTGTGTAATCGCGCCTTTACCGCCACTCAATATGCACTTCTATCGGCGTTGTCGGGTGTGGGGCGCACATTGCTTGGTAGCTCGGGTGGTTATATTGTTGATAATGTTGGTTGGGTCAACTTTTTCGTCATTACCACATTCGCGGCACTGCCAGGGCTTGTATTGTTGATTATTCTGTGGCGGCGAAACCTAGTGACGGATGCTGATCTTAAACAAACAGGTTAAGCTAGTCTTTTGTAAAAATCAGTGAGAAATTATTGGCGGGCATTTCAATAACCCGCTTGTCCCCAAATCCATGTTTTTCGGCAAGCAAGGTCACATCGCTCATATCACGAACGCCCCATGATGGGTCACGGGATTTTAGGGATGCATCAAAGGCGATGTTGCTATCTGATGTATGGTGTCCGTCTACCTTATAGGGACCATAAAGATACAACATACCACCAGCCGTTAGATTGCGCCCTGCACCAGCTATTACGCCCTCACAGACAAACCAAGGCGAGATGTGAATAAGGTTGATGGCGAGAATGGCTGAGATATTTGATGGTGCTGTCCACTGGCTGGAGGCATCAATGCGCGCTGGTACCTTAAAGTTATCTTGGCCAACTTCTAAGCGCCAAGCGTTGATGCTATCAATGTGGCGCGGGTCAAGATCACTGGGATGCCAGTTACGTGGGTGTAGATGTTTTGTCATATGAGCAGCATGTTCGCCCGTACCGCTGGCAAATTCTAATATATCGCCACTGTCTGGTAGATGATCGCGTAGAACGTCTAGAATATAATCTTTATTGCGTGCGGTAGCGGGGGCATGCAGTTTGCCATCGCCCTTGTTCGACGGGTCAAAGAAACGCGCCATATCAGTTTTTGTCTCTTCTTCTAGCGCGGCTGATAAAGTGCCATGGTATGACTATTGCCGCCCCAAGCAGCATATATTCAAACCCAGTGTTGGCTACCCACCCCCAAATGCTGGCAAAAACATCAAGGAACCAGCTATAAACATCAGTGGGTGACAGTTTGAGCCAATATAAAATGGCCCCAATAACGGTGCTCCAAATAGCAAGTCTTATGATGGTTCTTAGATCGAATGAGCTGTCTGACATAACCACATCCTATAGGTTTGGTGTTGGATTGATACTAGTGAGGCACGCCACAGGGTCAGCCCGTGCACCATCAAATGTGCGGGCACTTAGATGTTGTGCGCTAAAACCTGACTGTAGTTCATCTTCATAAAAAATAATATCAATGATACAATCTACAATATGATATTGCATAATCTGCATGTGGCCGTCACGGCGTACCAGTTCTGGCGTGCCAAAATTATCTTGCATCATCGCAGGCGAGGCCCCAAGAAAACTATCAATAGTATAAGGAATAGCAGGGTCCTCTGCGGGAATTTGCAGCTCTTCAATTTGCGCTGGGGTTATGGGCGCTTCTGGCACAATAACTTCTTTTATGGGCACCGTCTTTATCGGCGTACAGGCCGCCAAAAACATAAGAGGCACTAGCAGAAACTTTAATTTTAATGCCATGAAGCAATTTTTCCAAACTCAACTTAATTTATTATTCATCTAATCTAATCAGGCTTTGGCAATCTAGACTGAATTATGCGTCTTCTTCAAGGCTGAAATGAAATATATGTGTCATGATAGAGGCCCCAAGGATTGGTGCAAGAATATTCACGATCGGGATGAGAAATAATCCCGCAATCAGCATGCCCGCCATGAGGACTTTGCTGTGATGAAGTTTGCGAAATTTACCAGCATCTTTGTGTGACATATGGCGTATGGCGACCATTTCAAAATATTCGCGCCCTAACAAATATCCATTGAGCAGCAGATATAATAGCAAGGTACCAATACCACCAGTGATCAGCAACAGGATTAAATAAGGAATAAGAGCAAGCAAATTAAGCAAAATCACAGCAGCTGCTAGTTTTAGCGCCCCAAGAAAGTTTTCTAATATTTTGGCTTTTCTGCTGGCTTTTTTATGGGGATAATAGTCATCCTCAACCGCGTCGACCACTTGATCTGAAAGCAATCCCATCACAGCTGTGGAAATCGGTGGGAACATAAAATAGCTGACCATGATCATAATGGGAGCAAAAACGAGGCTAGATAACCACTCGCTGCCTGCAATATAATCATCAATCCAGGCCCAACCTGTGACTAACCCCTCTGGCCAAAATGCATAGGCTGCATAATTCAGCCCTATCAGGGTAATGAGCGCTGCTGTGACGCTTAGGATAAAGACTTTTCTGAAGGTGGGGTGCAGTAACTGCGCCCAAGTTTTATTAACGGCTTGTGTTAACATGATCTTCCTCGCTGATTTCATTACTTTAAGTAACATATGTATTATTATCCCTTATAAATAGGGATAAAATCAGTTTCATGCAATGGCTGAGACATAGTTTATATTGAATGCGTGTTATTTATAGGCCATAAGCAGCCATATATTAATATGAAACATAGGATTTTATAATGGCTCAGGTACTAGCAATAGGTAACGCGATCGTTGATGTGATCGCCCGCGTTGAAGATGATTTTCTGGCAAAGCATGACGCCATAAAAGGTTCAATGATGCTGATTGATTCAGATAAATCCACAGTCATTTATGATGACATGCCACCAGCAATTATGCAATCAGGCGGGTCTGCCGCTAACACCGCGGCGGGTATTTCAGCGCTCGGCGGTGATGTGAGCTATATCGGCAAGGTGTTTAATGATCAATTGGGCAAGGAATTTACCCACGATATTAAGGCGCAGGGTGTTTCCTTTGAAACTGCACCACTTAGCGAGGGTGATCCAACCGCTAGCTGCCTAGTGTTAGTAACGCCAGATGCCCAGCGCACGATGAATACCTATTTGGGGGCTTGTGGTGATTTAACCGTTGATGACATTGACCCCGCGACGGTAACAGAGGCGGAAGTAACCTATATTGAAGGGTATTTATGGGATCGTGAGCATGCTAAAAAGGCCGTTAAAAAGGCGCTGAAACTTGCTAAGGACGCAGGTCGCGAAGTAGCGCTTAGCTTGTCTGACTCATTTTGTGTTGATCGTTTTCGCGCCGAGTTTTTAGAGCTGGTTGCAGGCGAGGTTGATATTTTATTTGCCAATGAAGACGAGATAAAGTCTCTGTATAAAACAGATGATTTTGATGCCGCACTTGGTCATGCGCGCAGCCATGTGAAGGTTGTTTGCCTTACCCGTGGCGACAAGGGCTGCGTAATAGCATCAGGTGATCATGTACATGTGATTGAGGCTGTTGCTACTAAGATTGAAGATACAACAGGTGCAGGTGATTTATTTGCCGCGGGGTTCTTGTTTGGATATACCAATGGTTACAGCCTAGATGATGCGGGTCGTATCGGCGGCATCGCAGCAGCTGAGATTATTTCTCATATAGGCGCCCGTCCGCAAGCTGACTTAAAAGAGCTTCTAGTGAGCAACCTACCTGTAAAAAAAAAGAGTTAGGCGGCCGTAACGGACCAGAGCCAACACGATACGGTGACTGGGAAAATAAGGGCATTATCTCTGATTTTTAATAGGATAACTGTTAAGCTGGTGGCACTTTTTCTATTTGCTCTACGGGGACGAAGGCTTTCTGCATACGCTTTTGAACGTCACTAAGTAGAACATTATGCTGCTCTTTTGGCATGTCTTTTAAAAGCGAGGGCGCAAATTCAGGGTCGTTTAAATATGCCTTGGCCATTTGTTCTGCGTGATCGCGCGCCTTGCCATAGGTAAAGTAAGGCGTGTTCAGCATATCCAGCACTTTAATAGCCTTCTCAGCTATGGAGATGTTTTTAGCATCAATTTTGTTCAATATAGCTGTGTTGGTAACAATAGTGCTGCAATAGCCATCGAGTATTTCTGCTATTTGTCGCTTGTGCATAATGTCAAAAGAAGATTTATAAATTTGTTTTTGCAGATGTGCCAGATCAGCCATGCGGCCAATGGGGCTATTATTGAGGCCAAGCATATGTGATTCATTTTCTGGCTTTGATAGAATAGGGAAAATGTAATTAGCGATATTGCGCCTGACAGTGCGCCCTGTGGTCACATTTCCCAGATGAATGAGGGCTTGTATTTTCTTGAAAGGTCCGCTTGATAGGGCTAAATAATCAGCAATAGATTGACCATTGACCATGCGACCTTGCCGGCTGGCAATCTCATCGCTAATACCACCAAATCGCGGCTGAGTCTCAGACAGTGTTTCTAAGGTGCTATCAAGCTGAAAGAGCAGCTTAAACTGTTCTATCAGATCAAATTTGGCAGTGATGGGGTCGCTAGATTTTATTTCATCCAGTAGATGATCAACAAGCCGTCTGGATGTTTGCGGTAGTGTATTACTGGCAATAAAACCATTAACACGCAGGACATCGGGTGAAAATTTAATATCACCGATTAACGCTGTTGATTTTTCTATTTGACCAGCAGCAAAATGGGCCAACGCAATCAACATATGCCCGCGCTCCTTGCAGCCGTTCATAAGAACGTTATTAAGCGACTTATATTGTAAAAGCTCAGAACTAAATTGATCAAGAATATCACTAACCCATGAAGGTCGGGTTTTATTCATGAATATGGCCACACGGCCTAATTTATCTTCTAAGGTAACAGCTGGTTCCATATAATTGGTGAGCGCAACTGTTAATAAAAACACTCTATTTATTTTAGTGTCTAGTTTTTCAATGATTGGTTTTAGGCGACCCTCTTCAAGTGAGGGTATGTTTTTTTCTTCACCACGCAATATCTCAACGGCGGCATTAATAACTTTATAGATTTTGGTCATCCGCACTTGGATAGAATCTTCGTCATCTTCATAAGATACTGCCGTGCGTTGCACAGCATTTTGAAGCTGGGTTCCTGCGTCATAAAGGCGAAGATAATGTTTGTCGCTGTGCAAAAGCTCAGTGGGTGTGATCCCCCAAGCATATAAACTGTTATGAAGCAGGTCCCATATAGAGCGCCTGCCAGAGGCGGAATATAAATTATCAGGGGTCAGGCAAGGGGATATTTCGCCAGCATTATCATGTTTTGATTTTTTCTTTTCAACGCCACGGGTTAAAATTTCCATGGTTTTAAATATATTGGTAGCGCTATCAAAGTCTTCTTTTAAGACTTTAATGCCCTTATGTTGTCCTTTGTCCCATAAAGTTTCAGCCATTTTAATGGCAACGGCGCGATCTTTTTTAACGTCAATGATTGACCATTTACCCGTTTGTCGCCCTTGAATTTCATAGTGAACAGTACCACCAATATCGTGTACAGACACGTGCTTCTCCCATAAATCATGATCCACGTCTCCAGTGGGTGACGGTATCGTCTATGATTTCTGTAGTCGCGTCAACATCTTGCATCCAACTTAATGTAAAATTAGGATCTTCGCTCGCAGGGCGCTGGTGATCTGGCAGACTGTCTAAACACACTCTAATAGGGCATGAGACCCCTTCGCCAACGATAATGGTCTCTCGGTTTTGTAGGGAGGGCAAAGCAGCAAGAAAATGGGTTGACCCGTCGGGCATGGCGCTTTCCACATATTTACGGTCCTTATCGTTATTCATCCGCATAGCGATAATAGTGCCGCACTGGGACAGCACAGATTCAGATAGATCGGCGGGGCGTTGGCTCACTAACCCTAGCGAGACTCCATATTTTCTGCCTTCTTTGGCTATGCGCTCTAATGATTTGCGTGCTGATTGGGTTTTACTGCGCCTTGATGCGTGGGGTACATATCGATGCGCCTCTTCGCATACTAGCAGTAATGGCATAGGATTACCTGATCTTGTGCTCCACATGGCAAAGTCAAAAACCAGCCGTGAAAGTAGTGACACCACCACATCAATAATTTCTGGCGGCACACCAGACAGATCTAATGTACTGACGGGGTGATCATTGGTGGGCATGCGCAGAATTTGACTCACCAGATTGGATAATGTGTCTTGCACCAACAGACCAGAAAACATGAAGGAGAAACGCTTGTCAGCGCGCAGCTCTTCAATTTTACCTTTTAAACGTAAAAAAGGCTTAATGTCTTCGGCTTTTTCCAGACGCCCCAGCTCGGTCTCGATCATGCGCAGTAGGTCTGTTAACTTATAAGGAATGGGCGTATCAACGGTTAGATGAGATAGGGCATGTTCTTTTGCGCCTTGTTTGCGCGCCTCAAACAAGCAGCGTTTTAAAATATCAATCTCGCTATCACGCCCAGACGTGTCACGCCCAATAAATATCTCGATATGTTCTTCAAAATTCATCAACCAATAGGGTAATGAGAGCGTATCACTTGTGAAATGGACACCGGTATCAGCAAAGGCGTGGGCATATTCGCCGTGTGGATCTAGAATGAGCACATGGGCCTTTGGGCTGCGCTCCACAATACGGTGGATCATCAGCGATACGGCGCAGCTTTTCCCGCTACCTGTGCTGCCTAAAATGGCGAAATGGCGGGACAGGAGCTTTTCCATATCAAGTCCAGCCACGACGTCGTCACTGGGGTATACGGTGCCAATAGGGATAAAATTATCACTATTAGGTGCGTAAATGGCTTTTAATTCATCCTGCGTAACAGGGAATATATCACTACCACTTTTTGGAAAATGTTTTAACCCGCGTGAGAATTTATCACCAGTCAGCTCGCCTAAAAAATCTAATTCTAATGTGATATTAGACCCTGCATGGTGATCAATGCTGCGCACACTGGCAAAGATGAAGGATCCAGCTGTGTGATCCTCAGCCGTGTGATTTAGCGATGGCACTTTAATAATTGTGCCGATAGTACATATTTGGGTACTTCTGTTGTTGGTCGTTGCTGTCGCAGCGCTAGCTGAGATAGATGTTATATTGCCTATGGACGACCCTATAGAATCCTTCAATTGTATAGGGTGTATAGGATTTTGTTCGGTCACTGCCATGATCCTAACCTTTCCTTGTTACATACAGCCTGCGCCCAATATGTTAACAAGATATTAAGGGTTTAATTTGATGTAAATTTGTAAAAAATGTGATCTAAAGGCTGCCAAGTGAAAAGAGGAAAATTATAGTAATGAGCATATTTCAGTTCTTCGCGGGTAATAAACGGTTTTTGATGTTTGGCATGGCGGTAGCGGCCTTTGCCAGCCTTGGTCAAACCTATTTCATTGGTATTTTTAGACCAAATATAATGGCACAGTATCAGCTGTCTGACAGTAGCTTTGGTGCTTGGTATTTGATCATCACATTAGGCTCGGCCGTGGGGCTTAATCGCTTTGGTCCTTTGTTAGATAAAGTGCCTTTGCACCGATGGATTATAGTGATTTCAATCTTGTTAGTGCTGGCGGTTTTATGTGTGGCGGTGGGCGTTAATTTTGCCATGGTTGTTCTTGGGTTGCTTTTCACGCGTATGGTGGGTCAAGGGTTAATGGTTCACACCGTTATGACCAGCATGTCGCGTTACTACGGCCCAAATCGCGGGCGCGCCGTATCGATCGCTTCATTAGGTATGCCGATAGGTCAGGCTATTTATCCTGTGCTCGCTGTTTATATTTTGACGCTTGTAGATTGGCAAACTACATGGGCTTATTTTGGTCTTGCTCACTTGCTGATTGCTTTGCCGATTATGCTTTGGCTATTAAAAGGCCATAAAGAGCGCCATAACATTTGGCAGATAGAGATGGATAGCACCGCGACGGGCGAAACAGGTGTTGGCGAGGTAAACTTACGCCGCAAGGACATGCTGAGGGATTATCAGTTTTATTTGCTGATGCCCGCTGTGATGGCCCTGCCTTTTTGGGTGACGGCAGTTTTCTTTTACGCGGAAACAATCGCTACAGCTAAAGGTTGGACGCTGGCGCAGTATACGGGATTATATTGGATGAACGCTGTGGGCGCGATGCTTGTGCCATTATTTAGTGGGTCATTGGTTGATAAATTTGGCGGTAAGCGCCTGCAGTGGTTGCCGCACCCTATATTGGCTGCTGGTATGTTCATTGGTATTTATAGCGATAGTCTTTTGGGGGCGAGTGCCTTTTTATTACTTCTTGGCGTTAGCATGGGCTTTGCTATTCCCATTAATAATGCGGTATGGGCCGAACTTTATGGCACGCGCTACTTAGGCGAAATAAAATCAATGGTCACGTCGATTTTGGTTTTTTCAACGGCGCTTGCCCCTTATCTGCTGGGTCTTGCTATGGATGCGGGTTATCAGATTGAAACATTGATGTGGGGCGGTGTTCTGCATGGTGTTATTTCCATCCTCCTAGTGGTGCCTATAGTCAAGAGTGGTTCAAGCATCAAAAAATAGAAAAAATTCTAGAGTAACGCTTGCTTTTTGGTGTCTTTGCCGTTACCTGCGAGCTTATATATAACTCTCTCTAGGACCACCCATGCCAAAGATTATTCAAAGACTGATCACCATCACATTCTTCATTTGTTTCAGCGCAAGTATAGCTGGCGCACAAGCAAAAGAGTCAACTGAGCCTCTTGGCGCGATAAAAACTATGTTAGCCAAGGCCAAAGAAGCAGGCACCAAAGAACAGTTTATATCTGTGTTTGATATGGCTGTTATTAGTTTTCCTGACGATGCGGGCGCTATTAAGGTTGCAGCGAACGGCATTGCCCCCGATTGGATAAAAGCCCCTGTTGAGGTGGTGATGGCCCAAGAGGGTGGGTTTATGCAATTACTAAGTCCTGCGCTGTGGAACGCTGAGGCTGAGGTGGGTGCTGGTAATACAACAGGCAATACGTCAGAGCGCTCCTTCACAGGCGGCCTGAAATTAAAGCGCAGTTTTGGAGATTGGGAACATTCTACAGGTCTCGTAATTGATTACGCTAAAAGTAAGGTTGGCGGTGATAGCCGCACCAGCAAAGACAGGATTTACGGCCAATATGAAATTTTCTGGAAGGGTTTGGGCGAGAAAACATTCTTACTTAATCACCTTGAAGTCGAGCGCGATAAATTTTCTGGTTATGATTACCGTCTGCTAGAGACCGTTGGTCTAGGCTATCAATTGTTTGATAGTGCGACATTTAAATTGCGCGTTGAAGGCGGTCCTGGTTATCGCAGTTCACGGGTCGATACATTGGCATCGGGCACATTTGAAAAATTTGAAAGTGAACTGCTGTTTCGTGGCGCTGTGATTTATGACTGGCAATTTGCTGAATCCATGAAGTTTAATAATAATTTAGGCATTATCCTCAGTGGTAAATCATCATCGATGGAAAATAAAATGGCGCTCACAGCTAAGGTGAATGCAAAGCTAGCGGCCAGACTTGGGATTGATATTAAATATCAAACCAGCCCGCCATTAGGCACAAAGAAATTAGATACGATTTCTCGCATTACCCTCGTCTATGATTTTTAGATTTATCTGACTTTAATTTCTTTGCGGACACTCTCTGGTGCGGGGCGCGTTAGGTCGAGATATAATAGACCATGCTCTAAAAAAGCGTCACTCACCACCATACCGTCAGCCAGCAGAAATTTACGCTGAAACTGGCGATTGGCTATGCCTTTATGTAAATAAGTAGAGGCACCATCATCAGTATCTGAAGCTGTATTTTTGCCGCGAATGATCAGCTGACTACCTTCTGTGTAAACCGTTAAATCGTCTTGGCTAAAACCTGCGACTGCCAGCGATATGCGAATATCAGCTTCGCCAGTTTGTTCAATATTATAGGGTGGATAGCCATCACCACCCCCTTTGGATATTGTATCTAGCAATTGTTCTAATTGATCAAACCCCAGCAGATAGGGGCTATTAAAAGCGGAAAGGCGCGGCATGAGAATCTCCTATAACTTTCTCGTAGATGAGCAAAGGTAAAATAGGCCCCGCATATGCAGCAGCCTATTTTTATAGTGTCATGATCTTATCTATAGATAAAGATTATTCTTTACTTGGTAGACGGCCTTCTTTGACCTCTGGCGGTCTGATCCAACAATCGGTACCGCGCGCCTTTAGTTCGCGGCAAATAACCCGTGCCTCTTGATATGTCTCTAAGGGACCAGCGTTCAGGCGATAGTAAAACCCTCTAGGGTACGTATCACGTTCGCCAAAATCCTTTTCAGAGCGGCGTGGTTCTACACGGCTTAGGATATCTTCGTTTTTGCTAAAGAGTATATCCCAGCCACGGATAAGATTTTTAATCGTGCGATAAGCACCCACCTGTACGGCCCAACCTTCAGGGTCAATAAGTGGCGGGATTACAGGCCGTTTTTTTACGGGTTTGGGCTTAGGTACAATTACAGGTTTTTCTTGCACGGTTAGGCGCATAGCTGCCATTTTGCTGCTATCGCTCTCGCTTAGCGTTAGATTACCTGCTTCGCGCTTAGTCCAAGCAGGGTCTACACTGCCTTCGATCATCGCCTGCATGCGGTATTTGGGCTCAAGCCCTTGTAGTTCGCGGTAAAAAGCAAAAGTCTGCGCTACTGTCTCACCGTCTAGATCAAGCCTTGCCATCGCCTGAGCTTTATCTCTGTTACCATTCATTAAATAGGCAAGTGCTAGATTTTGACGGTCGCGCGCCATGGCTTTACCATCTCGTACATAGCCCTCTAACATGGTAACGGCTTGTTTTTCTTTGCCAGAGAGTGCCAGCATGAGTGCGTAATTGGACGCTATGTTTGCGTCACCCTCATCCATTCTATGGGCCGCTGATAATACACCTAAAGCTTCGCCGACACGGCCTGTGGCTGCTAGCGCAATACCTAGTGCTGCACGCGGTTTTGTGTCGCCAATAAGTTTGTTTGACGCGTTTGTAAAGGCGGTTACGGCTTCATCGTAGCGACTAAGCGCGAGCCATGCTTTACCAAGCGAGTGCCACGCCATACCAGGTGCGTTTTTTGACTTGGTAACTTGGGATAAAATTGTGGCCGCCTCGACATGTTCTCCCATGGCTACGAGACTGGTTCCAAGGCTTGTTAAGGCCTCTATGGTGCCACGTCTTGCTAGTTGGCGGTATATGGGAAGTGCTGCACTATGTTCACCTTTACTTGCTAGGCGCGCTGCCATCGCGGCGAGGTCGCTTTGAGATGAAGATGCTACATTGGCGTCATAGGGCGCAGTGAAAGCAGAACAGGCACCCATTAATAGAGCGCTTGATGTTAAAAGTATTTGGCGCAAGGCCCGCGAGTAGGTCATGGGGGGTGATTCCTAAAAGCATATTATTCTAGTATAATGTTACGATTCTCATATTTTAATTCAGTATGCACATCAAGCTAACTATTGGAAGCTATAGGCAGTATTTTACAGGTTGTTATATTAAATTTTTATTAAATATAGCATTAATTGTATCTATTTTGTATGATTCTAATACTTATTTAGTCAGGCAGAACCAAGGAGGTAAGATTGAGTTTTAAAATATTTAGAGTCATTTTTTGTTGGCTTAGTTTGTTTTTTACACAATTTAACGTGCCTTTTATGACGGCGGCAGCACAGGAAGAAATGCGACCTCCTGCAAAAATCACACAGGATGAACGTATCCTTATTGATAATGCCTTGCGTAAATTAAAGGCTGGAAAAAATGCAGAAGCTATGACTGCATTACGCACACTAGCTGAGGGCGGTATGGGGGAGGCTTTTTTCCAACTCGCTGAGATATACAGGCTTGGGTTAGACGGCCCGGCAGAGATTAATTTGGCGATTATGCATTACAGGCTGGCGGCGGCACTTGATCATCAGCGTGCCTCATTGTCGCTTGCTAATATGTTATATTTTAATGAGGACCGTGATGAGATTGATGTGTTCGCAGCCGTCGGCATATGGCAACAACAAGCGATGCTAGGCAATGTTGAGGCTATGTATGTACTGGGTATGCTCTATTGGAATGGGGACGCAGGCTTAATGTCAGACCCTATTCGTGGTTACGGCCTTGTGTGGCGCGCGGTGCAAGAAGGGTACGCTGATGCCTTTGATAGCGAGAATAAGATGTTACCTTTGTTGACATTAGAGGCGCGTCGTGTGGGGCGTGAATATGCAGAAAATGTCGCGGTTAGGGGTTTTCCAGAAGACCCGCTGGCTATAGATTTGGTGGTTAGTAATATGACACCGGCTGCCCCAGGGCTTATCCTGCGGGACACGCCTGAAAATTGGGATGATGTGTGGTCCCTAGAGGTTGGTTTTAACATGAAACGGTTAGAGGCAGATACGCTACTAAAAACTATTACGCTGACCGAGAAAGACATCCTAGAAGAGCTGGCTTCAGACGTTATAAGCTCAAAGACGCGTGAAGGCACATTTAAAGTGGTGTTTGGACCAATGGAGAATATGCAAGAGGCTGTTTCTTTTTGTGTAAAGTTAAAACAAGCTGATTATGATTGCTTTGCCAAACCACCAAACTAAAAGCCCGGCAAATTAGAAGATGGGCATAATAATGATTAGCTATAAAGTTTGAGGAGAATTTATTCTTGTTTTCTGCTTTTGTTTTGTAACAAGATCACTTGCTGTTACATTTAATGCTTCTGCTAGTCGCTGTAAAACCGTGAGCGTTGGATTGCGGTGACCACGTTCAATACCGCTAATATATGTTCGATGTAGCCCAGAGCGAAAAGCGAGCTCTTCTTGCGACCAGCCATTATTATGCCTGATCGTTGCAACATTTTTACCTACTATAATACAAATATCCATAACCATTACAAAGAATAACCTGCTGTTTTCGTCTACAGCTTATAAGTAACAACAATACTAATAAGTGTTAACATGTTGTTATAATTCATTTATTTAGTGAATTACAGTGAATAAAAAAGCATATATATGTGATGTTTTTAATCATTCAGCCTTCTTTTAATTTCTAAATTAACGTTTTTGATCCCACTCATGTTTCGCACCCTTAATGATTGTTTAAAATATAAACAAAACAATCTCCCGTAATCATTGATATTGTTATCGCCGCAGTTGTGATTATGTTTAGTTTAGTGATGTGATTAATAGTTTCTAACATTTAAATGATAATTATCTATTAACAGCGTGTATTGTAAATGACATATCTCAAAAATAAAATTCTTGCCTCATAGCCAGATTAAATTAGTGTGATGGCATTGAATTTACACATAAGGGGAAGACCATGAAGTTTTGGCATAAATCATTTATCACTGCGATAGCGGCAATGACGCTCGCGTCCTGTGATAATATTTCTGACGCACCTGATCTCCAAGATTCTCGTATAGTGAATGCTGGCCCAGATGGCACCCCTATTATGATGCGCGAGGATGGTCGTGGTGACCGTGTTGTCAGCGCCGCTTGGGCAACGCGCAGTGCTGTGCTTGGCACGGGCGGTATGGTGGCGACATCGCATCCACTGGCTAGTCAAATTGCCATTGATATTCTTAAAAAGGGCGGTAGTGCAGTTGACGCTGCCATTGCAGCCAATGCTGCTCTTGGATTGATGGAGCCAACAGGCAATGGCATGGGCGGCGATTTATTTGCTATTATTTGGGACCCCAAAACCGAAAAATTATACGGCCTAAACGCCTCAGGCAGATCACCGAGCGGTCAAACGCTGGCCGACCTAAAAGAAAAAATTGGCGCTGTCGCAGAAATCCCCAATTGGGGTACGCCGCCAATTACCGTACCTGGTGCTGTTGATGGTTGGTTTGAAATGCACGGTAAATTTGGCAAGTTGTCCATGCAGGAGAACTTGGCTCCTGTGATAGAGTATGCGACAAATGGCTTTCCAGTGACGCAGGTGGTGTCATATTATATGCAGGGCTATAAAGACCGTTACCACCGCTTATTTGCCGCAGGTGAGATTGAAGAGATTGATAATTATAAGGCCACATATTTAATTGGTGGTGCAGTGCCAAAAGAAGGTGAGATATTTAAAAACCCTGATCTGGCAAAAACATTATCTAAGATCGCAGTAGGGGGTAGAGACGCCTTTTATAAGGGCGAGATAGCAGACACAATTGATAGCTATTTCAAACGTATTGGCGGCCCGCTTCGCAAGGTTGATTTTGAAACGCACACCAGCACATGGATCACGCCCGTTAGCGTGAATTATCGTGGCTATGACGTTTGGGAATTGCCGCCTAACGGTCAAGGTATCGCAGCATTACAGATGCTCAATATCCTAGAAGGTTACGATCTTAAATCTATGGGTCATAATAGCGCTGATTATCTGCATGTGATGACAGAGGCGAAGAAATTAGCCTTTGAAGATCGCGCGCGTTTTTACGCTGATCCTGATTATTACGATGTGCCACTGGATAATTTGCTATCAAAAGAGTATGGCGCTGCGCGTCGAGCCAAGATCGATATGACGAAGGCCGCACTCGCGGTTGATCACGGCGATCCAAAGCTTATAGAAGGCGACACTATTTATCTGACCGTGGCTGATAGTGATGGTATGATGGTGTCACTCATTCAAAGTAATTACCGTGGTATGGGGTCTGGCCTTGTGGCGGATGGTCTTGGGTTTATTTTCCAAAACCGTGGTGCTATGTACGCGCTTAGTGAAGGGCATCCAAATGTCTATGCCCCCAACAAGCGGCCTTTCCATACAATCATTCCTGCCTTTATGACCAAAGACGGCAAACCGATCATGAGCTTTGGCCTTATGGGCGGCGCGATGCAGCCACAAGGGCATGTGCAAATGGTCTCGAATATCATTGATTTTGGCATGGGGTTGCAACAGTCAGGCGATGCGGCGCGTTATCACCATAAAGGATCAACAGAACCAACATGGATTGGGCGTATGAAAGATGGCGGCACATTGGAACTTGAGAGCGGGATGCAGGCTGATGTTGTGCGTGAGTTGCAACGTCGGGGCCATACTGTGCGCATAACCAGCGGTCCTTTTGGCGGCTATCAGGCCATATGGCGTGACCCTAAAACAGGGGTTTATTTTGGTGCCAGTGAAATGCGTAAAGATGGTATGGCTATCGGCTATTGATGAAATTACCTTTACTATGGTAGATAGTTAGCACTCGAGCCTGAATACTCGAGTGGGGGCAGTAGTGCTAGCTATAGCATTTGGGTTAATAACCTAGTGAGTGAATAAGGTATAAAAAATGAATAAGATTTATGACAATGCCGCAGCCGCCCTTGACGGTCTGCTATGTAACGGCATGAGCATGATGGCTGGTGGTTTTGGCCTATGTGGTATTCCTGAAAATTTAATTGCTGCTGTGCATAAAGCTGGCGTGACCGACATTTCAATTGTCTCTAACAACTGCGGCGTTGATGGTTTTGGCCTTGGTGTATTACTGGACGCACATCAAATTAAAAAAATGATTTCATCCTATGTGGGCGAAAACAAAGAGTTCGAGCGTCAGTATCTCGAAGGTGAATTAGAGCTAGAATTTAACCCGCAAGGCACAATGGCAGAGCGTATCCGTGCTGGCGGCGCTGGCATCCCCGGTTTTTATACAAAAACAGGTGTGGGCACACTGATAGCTGAAGGTAAAGAGCATAAAGATTTTGATGGCGAAACCTATATTTTGGAAACAGGCTTAACCGCTGATGTATCGCTGGTAAAGGCATGGAAAGCCGATACAGAGGGCAATCTGATCTATAATAAAACCGCGCGTAATTTTAACCCGATGATGGCGACGGCTGGCAAGATTACCGTTGTTGAGGTTGAAGAGATTGTACCTGCTGGAACGTTTGACCCTGATCATATCCATACGCCAGGTATTTTCGTTCAGCGTATCATTCAGGCTGATTGCGAAAAACGCATAGAGCAACGCACGACCCGCCAAAAGGGAGACAGTTAATGCCAAATATTCAAAAAGAGGGTATTAAAGGTTGGACTAGACCCCAAATGGCTGCGCGTGCCGCCCTTGAGCTTAAAGACGGTTTTTACTGTAATTTAGGTATTGGTATTCCAACGCTTGTTGCTAACTATATCCCAGAAGATGTTCATGTAACGCTGCAAAGTGAAAATGGTATGCTCGGCATGGGGCCTTTCCCCTATGAGGGCGAAGAAGACGCTGATCTGATTAATGCTGGCAAGCAAACGATCACCGAGCTTGATATGAGTAGTTATTTCTCTAGTGCTGATAGCTTTGGTATGATCCGTGGGGGTCATATTAACCTCAGCATTCTTGGCGCGATGGAAGTGGCCGAAAACGGTGATATCGCCAATTGGATGATCCCGGGCAAGATGGTCAAGGGTATGGGCGGCGCTATGGATCTTGTTGCTGGCGTTCAGCGCGTTGTTGTGATCATGGATCACGCCAACAAAAAAGGCGAAAGCAAGCTGCTTAAGTCATGTACGCTGCCACTGACGGGCAAGGCTTGTGTTGACCGTATTATTACAGGGTTTGGTGTTTTTGATATTGTCAAAGGCGGGGTCAAGGTTGTGGAAATGGCAGACGGCATCACCATGGATGATATCCGCGCAGTGACAGAGGCGACCATAGTCGAGTAAGGCATAGCTAAATAGACAGTATAAAGCGGCGCCCAGAATAGATATTTTGGGCGCCGCTATTGTTTTGATGTTGCGAGACTTCGGCTTGGCCGTTACTGTTGCCCGAAAGTTCAGTTTAGGGAATATGTATATGACGACGTTAACGCGAGATGATTTTGTTGCACTGGATGCGGGTGATAAAATCGCCCATTTTAGGGATCGTTTTGCCCTGCCGTCTGGTGTTATTTATCTGGACGGTAATTCACTGGGCGCTAGGCCAAAGGCCGCTGCTGATGTGGCGAAACAAGTGGTGACGGAGCAGTGGGGGCAAAACCTGATTAAAAGCTGGAATACGGCTGGTTGGTGGGAACTGCCTTATAAACTAGGTGATAAGCTCGCACAGTTGTTAGGCGCTGATAAGGGCGAGATGGTCGTCACTGATTCTACGGGCATTAATATCTATAAAACACTGGCGATGGGATTAAAATTAAACCCCGAGCGTAGCGTTATATTGATGGAAAGTGACAATTTCCCCACAGATGTTTATATGGCGCAGGGCCTCATGGACCAATTAGGCGGCAGCCATACATTAAAGCTGGTGCCTGGCGATGAGATTATGGACGCCGTGGACGACACCGTCGCGCTCGTTTGTATCACACAGGTGAATTATAAAACGGGTCGTATGCTGGATATGAAGGCTGTGACCAAACACGCTCAAGGTCAAGGCGCACTCGTTATGTGGGACCTCTGCCATAGCGCGGGCGCTGTTCCCGTAGATTTGAATGCGGCTGGTGCTGATTTTGCTGTGGGTTGCACCTATAAATATCTTAATGGCGGGCCGGGCAGTCAAGCCTTTATCTTTGTTGCCAAGCATCACCAAGGCAAGGTGTCACAGCCGCTGACAGGTTGGTGGGGGCATAAAGCGCCCTTTGCTTTTGAAGGTGATTACGCGCCATCACAGGATATTTCCCAGATGGCAAGCGGCACCCAGCCTATTGTTAGCATGTCACTGATTGAATGCGGTCTCGATATTTTTCTTGAGGCTGATATGGCTGATATTCGCGCTAAGTCGGTTAAGCTGTGTGACCTGTTCATTGAACTGGTTGAGGCGCGCTGTAGTGGGTATGGCTTCACGCTGAATAGCCCCCGCGATAGCGCAAAGCGCGGTAGTCAGGTTTCCTTTAATCATGAACATGGTTACGCCATCATCAAGGCGCTTATTGAGCGCGGTGTCATCGGTGATTTTCGCGCGCCCTTAAATATGCGATTTGGTTTTGCGCCTTTATATGTCACCTACACGGACGTCTGGGACGCTGTTGAGTATCTGCGGGATATTATGGCAACGGATGAGTGGCAGCGGGATATCTATCATCAAGAAGAAGCGGTTACATAAAATATGACAGACTATGCATTCACACCACCAAAGACAATTTCAGTACCTATTACAGGTGAAACACAAGAATATCCTGTGAATAGGATATTTTGTGTTGGCCGTAATTACGCAGCCCACGCAGCGGAAATGGGCGTGAAGGCTAATAAATCTGGCCCCATGTATTTCACAAAATCGGCGTCAACCTATGTGCCATCAGGTGCCCATATTGACTATGCGCTGGCGACGACAAACCTTCATCACGAGATTGAGCTGGTTGTGGCGATCGGGGCAAATGCTTTTCAGGTTAGTGAGGTTGATGCACACAGTGTTATATTTGGTTACTGTGTTGGTTTAGATATGACACGCCGTGATCTACAGGCGGTGGCGCGTGAAAATAGACATCCATGGGATATTGCCAAGGATTTTGAAGATTCAGCGGTGCTGTCAGATATTGTCAGGGTGCGTGACGGTAATCACCCAACAGCAGGTACTATTGAACTGGCCGTTAATGGCGAGACACGTCAAAAGGCTGATCTATCAGAAATGATCAATAGCGTTGCAGAGGTGATCGCGCATCTATCGACGCTTTATCATCTCGTGCCCGGTGATTTGATTATGACCGGCACGCCATCAGGTGTTGGCGCTGTCGTAGCGGGTGATACATTGACAGGTTCGATTGACGGTGTGGGTGAAATAGCGCTGACTATAAATGCATAAAAAGGATTAATGCGATGAAATTATATGATTATTGGCGATCGGCGACGGCCTTTCGCGTGCGCATTGCCCTCAACCATAAAAACATACCCTATGAGCAGTTTTCTGTGCATCTGATCAAGGATGGCGGCGAGCAACATGGTGATGCCTATAGAGCTATTAACCCACAGGGGCTTGTACCCGCGCTAGAGCATGACGGTCATATCATCACGCAGTCTATGGCAATCGTTGAATATATTGACGAGATATATCCTGATAATCCATTGATGCCATCTGACGCGTTAGGTCGTGCCCGCGTTCGGGCGATGGCGAATGTGATTGCCGCTGATACCCACCCCATTCAAAATTTGCGCGTCATGCAAAAATTAAAATCTATGGGTATTGATCAAGAGGGCGTGAATGCGTGGGAAGCGCACTGGATTGAAACAGGGTTGAATGCCTTAGAGAAACTGCTCGATAAAAATGGCCAATATTTTTATGGTGACACTGTAACCATCGCTGATATCGCTATCGCGCCGCAGATGGTCAATGCAAAACGTTTTAATGCTGATCTGTCGGCTTGCCCAAATGTGGTGGAGCGTATTGAGCGGTTAATGGCCCTACCAGCTTTTGATGCCGCGCGTCCTGAGGCACAGCCTGACGCCGAAGTTTAATTTTGCACATTATGTGCCAGTGTTAGATTCAAATGCTTGATTTTTCGCCTAAACACGCTATTAATATTCACTAATTTGAATATAAGTAGTTACTAGAGCTTAGTCTTTGTTGGGAGGCATTAAATGCAGATGATTCCAAAGATAATGTTTAATTTAAAATCATATTTCCCAATTTTGGATTGGGGGAAAGACTATTCAAAGCAAACATTAGCCAGCGATTTTACGGCGGCGATCATTGTGACCATCATGCTGATCCCCCAGTCGCTTGCTTATGCGATGCTGGCTGGTCTGCCGCCTGAATACGGTCTTTATGCCAGCATTCTACCGTTGATATTATATGCGATTTTTGGCACGAGCCGCACGTTGGCGGTTGGCCCTGTTGCTGTGGTGTCTTTGATGACGGCAGCCGCGGTTAGCGCGATCGCAGAGCAAGGGTCGCTGGATTATGTGCAGGTTGCGGCTGCGCTTGCGCTGATGTCAGGGGGGATATTAACCCTGATGGGGCTACTGCGCATGGGGTTCCTTGCTAATCTGCTTAGCCACCCTGTTATCTCTGGTTTTATTACGGCCTCTGGTGCGCTCATCGCCTTTAGTCAGCTAAAACATATTCTGGGGATTGATGCGTCTGGTCATAATGTTGTCGAGATCATTTCGGCGCTCGCTGCGGGGATACCTGCGTCAAACACACCCACTATAATCATTGGCCTATCGACCTTGGCTTTATTGATTTTTGTCCGCAAAAAATTAAGCGCATTGTTAAAATCTATGGGGCTAGGCGCGGGCCTTGTTAGCTTTCTCACCAAGGCGGGGCCTGTGATGGCGGTGATCGGTGCCACATGGGCGACCTATAGTTTAGGACTGGCTGGCGCTGGCGTAAGGATCGTTGGTGATGTACCCAGCGCCCTGCCGTCCTTTCATCTGCCTGTGACCACCATGACGGTGCTAAAAGACCTGCTGCCCGCTGCATTTCTGATTAGCCTTATTGGTTTTGTAGAGTCCGTTTCTGTGGCGCAAACGCTTGCGGCGAAACGTCGTCAACGCATTGAACCCAATCAAGAGCTTATCGCCCTTGGCGCTGCTAACCTTGGTTCTGGGATTAGCGGCGGCTATCCTGTTACGGGTGGTTTTGCGCGCTCTGTGGTAAATTTTGACGCTGGTGCAGCCACACCTGCGGCTGGTGCTTTTACCGCCGTTGGTATCGCCTTTGCCGCGCTTTATTTCACGCCTTATATTTACTTTTTGCCCAAGGCCACGCTGGCGGCAACCATCATTATTGCGGTCCTTAGTTTGATTGATATCCCGACGATAAAAGAGACTTGGAATTATTCAAAACGTGATTTCTCTGCCATGGCGCTGACGATCATCGCCACGCTGGGCCACAGCGTAGAGGCGGGTGTTGCCTCTGGTGTAATGCTGTCTATTTTGTTGCATTTATATAGCTCTAGCAAACCCCACAGCGCCATCGTCGGACTGGTCGCGGGCACAGAGCATTTCCGCAATATCCTGCGTCATGATGTGATCACTCATGACAAGTTGCTGACTCTGCGTGTTGATGAGAGCCTGTATTTCGCCAACGCCAGATTTCTAGAGGATATGATCTACAGCCTGATCGCGGGTAATGACACCCTTGAGCATCTGGTGCTGATGTGCCCTGCGGTTAACGGTATTGATGCCAGTGCGCTGGAAAGCCTAGAGGCGATAAATCACAGACTGGATACGGCGGGCATTAAATTTCACCTGAGCGAGGTAAAAGGCCCCGTCATGGACCGCCTAAAACGCTCCCACCTGCTGGATCAACTCACAGGCAAAGTCTACCTCAGCCAATACCAAGCCTATGTGGAATTAAGCGAATAAATCTGTTCAATTGAATTGACGGACAGTGTTTAAATACCTATCCTTAGGGTGGGAACATCATGCACAATTATTTGATCAAAAGGGCTACTTAATAATGAGTATAGCAGAAACTACTGAGGGTGAACTGGATAAACTGGTGCATCAGTTCGAGGTAGATGGTTTTGTCATCAGACCAAAATTACTTGATCCAAAAATGTTAGATCATATTGCGACTGTCGCGCGCACGCGCTTGGCGGCCGTTCGGGATAAGCTGGGTTCACAAGATATCGGCATTGGTAGTGTGGCTGGTTACGATGAAATTGTACAACGCTCCCCCGGTCGTTGGGATGTGCCAATCACGATAGAAGAGTTTGATGTTAAAGATGAAGACATGCCGTGGTGGCCATTAATCACAGCTACGCTCGGCGAAGGTGCAGAGCATATGTTTAGCGGTGTTGTCTCGTCAGAGCCCAATACACCAGCCCAAGAGTGGCATACAGATTCCCCCCACGAATCGGTTGAATACCGCCCTGTCCACGCAATCAATGTGCTTGTAGCCTTGCAAGATATTCCCATGAAAATGGGGCCGACTGAATTTGCAGTGGGGTCACAGACCCTGACTAATCATTTGAAAAATACGTCGCTTGTTGTGGAGGAATTGTTATATCAACATGATACGACCAATCCTGCATTGCTGGTGAAAAATACAGATGAGGCGCTGCCTGAGTGCCGCACAGCAGCGCTACCCGCAGGTACATGCATTGCTTTTGATGATAGAATTTTACATCGCGGTCTTGATAATCAATCAGATGTCACGCGCCATGTTGCTTACTTCTCATACTGCGCTAAGGGCTATACACCTACTACACATTTTGAGGCGCAAAAGTCCGTTTATCAATAGTCAAAAACCTAGTCCGATACCTAGTCTAGCGCGACTTTTAACCCGCGGATCAGATGGTCAATTTCTTTCATTGTTGTATAATGGAGGAAGGACACTCTGATCACGCCAGGGTCTTTGTCGATATTCATATCGCTCAACATCCGTCTTCCATCAAAATCGCCAGCCGCAACCATTAACTTTTGCTGTTCCAGCAAGTCTGCGACTTCACGCACGCCTTTGTTCAATGGTTTAATGGTAACTGTTGCCGCCCTAGTCTCTGGGTCATCAGGGCCGATGATAAAGACATCATTGCGCTCTTTTAAAAAGGCAAGCAGCGGCGTTAAAAGATTTTTTTCATAATCGCTAAAGAGCTGATGCAGTCTCCTGCCTTTTTCAGCAGGGGCAACCTCCTCGTTAAAATGGTGAGCATACACAGTGTCGAGATAGTCTAGAACACCAGCCACACCAGCAATTTGTGCATGATCAGGGCCAGCGGGTGTTAGGCTATAATGGGCTTCATCAGCATAATAATAATGCGATTGATTTGTCATATTTTTGCGGGTTTCGCGGCTGACATACATCGCCCCTAAATGCGGCCCCCATGTTTTATACAGTGAAAATAAATATATATCCGCGTCCAACGCCTTAATGTCAGGCAGGCCATGCGGCGCCGTAGAAACACCATCAACAACAGCGATAGCGCCCACTTTATGCAACGCTGCGGCAAATTCATTCACAGGATTAATATGAGCAATAACATTGGATACATGCGGAAAAGCAGCCATCTTAGTGCGCTTTGTAATGAGATTTTCTAGATCCCCAATGGATAATTCACCCGTTAGTGAGTCTACATGCCACTCTTTAATCACGAAACCACGTTCCGCTAGGCGGCGCCAAGCGCCAGAATTAGCCTCGTGGTTTTGTGTTGTGACAATGATTTCGTCGCCCTCTTGCCAATTCGATGACAAGGACTGCGCCAGCACATACACATTTTGAGACGTTGATGGCCCGAATGTAAGCTCATCTTCCTCGATATTAAGATAGGCGGCTAATCGTGTGTAAGATTCGTCCATTTTTCGACCCGCTTCGGCTGAGGCGGGATAGGGGTAATAGGGCTGTACTTTTGTTTTAACATAATAAGCATTTAGTCTGTCGATCACCTGCTGACACATATAAGACCCGCCAGCATTTTCAAAAAAAGACCAACCCGCCAGTGATGGTTCGCTAAAGGCTGGGAATTGTGATCTGATAAAATTGATGTCTAGTTTCATGACTAATGGCTTTCTTGTGGGGATGTGTAACATCATTGAATGACGCCCTGAGCCAGCACTATATCTGGGTCACTATTTAAGTCTATATAATTATAAAACCATTTGTGACTGGATCATTATTTTTTGTCAGTCTTTCTCATAAAGGCTTGCCAAATGCTTATAGTAATTTAAGGTGGAATAAGATGAATTTTCACGTAATTTATCTATAGTAAACTGCGTGATTTTAAATGATATGGGAGAGGGTAAAATGGACTATACTTTGTATATAGACGGCAAATCAGTGGCTTGTGACAAGCATTTTGATATTTTTAATCCTGCGACGGATGCGCTTTTGGGTAAATGCCCTTGCGCTACCGCGGCGCAATTAGATGACGCTGTTGCGGCGGCGGCTAAGGCTTATAAAAGCTGGAGCCAAACAAGCGATGAAGACCGTCAAAATGCCTGCCATAAACTAGGGACTATTCTTGAAGAAAACGCTGAAGAGTTGAGCAAGCTATTGACGCAGGAGCAGGGCAAGCCCTTAAATGGCGTTGGCTCTCGTTTCGAGTTGGGCGGCTGTGCGGCGTGGACTCATTATACCGCTGATCTATCTTTGCCTGTTGAGGTTATCCAAGACAATGAGGAAGGCCGCGTTGAATTACACCGTAAACCGTTAGGTGTCGTTGGGTCTATCACGCCGTGGAATTGGCCATTGATGATTGCTATTTGGCATATTATTCCAGCCATTAGAACAGGCAACACCGTGGTCATAAAGCCATCACCCTTCACACCGCTGGGTACCTTAAAAATGATATCCATGCTGGCGGCGGCGCTGCCAAAAGGTGTGCTAAATGTAGTCAGTGGTACCGACGAGCTTGGCGCTATGATGAGCGCTCATGAAGGCATTGCAAAAATAGTTTTCACTGGTTCGTGTGGCACAGGTAAAAAAGTGATGGCAAGTGCAGCCACAACATTAAAACGTATTACGTTAGAGCTAGGCGGTAATGATGCTGGCATTGTTTTACCTGACGTCACTGCGTCCGATATTGCCGAGGGATTATTTTGGGGTGCCTTTATCAATGGCGGCCAAACCTGTGCAGCGCTAAAGCGCCTATATGTGCATGAAAGTGTTTATGATGATGTATGTAGCGCGCTAACAGGTTACGCGAAAAATGTCCCTATGGGCAATGGTCTGGATGAAAATAATGCACTGGGTCCGCTGCAAAATAAAATGCAGTATGATAAAGTTGCAAGACTTGTTGAGGCAGCTGTCGCGGATGGCGCACGGGTGCTTCTTGGTGCTAATCCAACCGATGGCGCCGGGCATTTTTATCCCACAACCATCCTCGCAGACTGTAACGCGAATATGGCTATCGTGGCGGAGGAGCAGTTTGGTCCAGCGTTACCCATCATTAAATATAGTGATTTAGATGATGCTATCGCACAGGCTAATGCCCTTGATGTTGGTCTGGGCGGGTCTGTTTGGTCGACCGATATTGACAAGGCAAAAGCGGTTGCGTCACGTATTGAATCTGGCAGTGTTTGGATTAATAAACATGGCATGATCCAACCTAACGTGCCATTTGGCGGTGTTAAAACCTCTGGCATCGGCGTTGAGTTTGGTGAAGATGGCCTGAAAGAATATACAACGATTCAAGCCGTATTTTCCTAATTACATCAAAGAAATACTCTAACCAAAAGGCTTAGCATATTATGTGCTAAGCCTTTTGGTGTGGGTGTCTTTACCCTAATGACGATACAGCATCTACGACATACGGAATGCTTTTATCGGTAAGGCCAGCTACATTTATACGGCCATCGCTCGGCATATAAATAGAATGGTCATTCCTAAGTTTAAGCACTTGTTCCTGGCTAAGGTTCAAAATAGAAAACATACCAGTTTGACCGCCAACATTACCCATAGATGGGCCAATGCCATTTTCACCAAGGGCGCTGGCAAAGCTATTACGCAGCCCAACCACCCGATTACGCATATCGTTAAGTTCACTTTTCCATATCTGCTTAAGATCGTCACTTTCCATAATGGTTGTCACGAGCGCAGCGCCATGCGCTGGCGGCATGGAATAGCTTTGGCGGGCTATTTTACATAAATGCGTTGTAAGGGCAGCCGCGCTATCACTATTTGGGCCTTTTACAATGATCGCACCCGTTCGCTCGCGGTATAAGCCAAAGTTTTTAGAGCATGAATATGTTAAAAATGCTTCTGGGAATTCGGCAAATATTCGACGTGTTAACCCTGCATCTTCGTCGAGACCTTGCGCGAAACCTTGATAGGCCATATCAACAAAGGGAACCAAGCCTTTGGCTTTAAGAAAGTCAATGAGGGTCGTTTGAGCCTCCTCTGGGATATCGGCCCCTGTCGGATTATGACAACAGCCGTGCATTAGCACAATATCCCCAGCCTTAGCCGCACCAAGAGACGATATCATTGCGTCTATATCAACAGATGAAGTCGCTTTATCGTAATAATCATACGCCGCATACCCAAGGCCAGACGCGGTGATGATCGGTATATGATTGGCCCAAGTGGGGTTACTAACCCAGACTTTAGATTCTGGTGAAACATCAGCGATAAGCTCAAAGCCAAGCCTTAGAGCGCCACAGCCGCCGGGTGTTTGCACGGCACCAATATGACCTGCCATAGAGCTGGTTATCTCTGCGCCAAGGGTTAATTCTACTATTGCATTGGTAAAGCCGGGCCAGCCAGCGGGCGCCACATATACTTTACTGCCCTCACTGTCACACAGATGTTGATAAGCCTTTTGCACTGCTTCCATGATCACCGTTTGGCCAGCATCATTTTTATAAACACCAACGCCAAGGTCAACTTTTTGCGGATTATTATCCGCCCTAGACAGCACTGATAATCCAAGGATTGGGTCGGCTGGTAACGGCTTTAAATCAGTAAACATAAGGTATTCTCATTTCTAATTTTGGCATCATTTTATGATCTAGGATCGAAGCGGACTTGGCGTCAGCACAGTAGAGAGCATGTTATAGTTTGAGCTTAAATTCTTCTACTTTTTCTTTTGCCGCCTGTACAGCGTCTTCTTTTACTGGGCCGTACCCGCGCATTGTCATTGGTGCTTCCAGAATGTCTTTCCATAGTGCGGCATTGCCTGTTGTGAGCCTCTTGCTGCAATCGTTAAGGAGTTCACTATACCAAACTATAAGCGCGCGTTCCATTTTTCGCTCAGCCGTGTAGCCAAATATATCCAACCTAGACCCGCGCAGCCCTTTCATCTTAGTGAGTATCTTAAAGGCGCTGCCAACCCAAGGCCCAAATGATCGTTTACGAGGGCGACCGCGCGCATCAAGACCGCGTGAGAGCATTGGCGGTGCTAAATGATAATTAACCGTAAAGCCATCCTCAAATTCTTGCTTGAGTTTGTCATTAAAGCCCATTTGACTATGCAGGCGCGCAACTTCATATTCGTCTTTATAGGCCATGAGTTTAAAGAGGCTTTTTGCCGCGGTTATTGAGATTTCTTGGTTGTCCGCTTTGGTGTTGCCCGCCTTGGTGCTATCTGCTTTGATAATGGTATTCATCATCTGACGGTATCTATCGGCGTAGGCGGCATTTTGATAACCTGTAAGGAAATCAGCGCGGGTGTTGATGATCTCATCAATGGTTTGCTCACTCACGGTTGGCGGTGACATCGCCTTGCTCACCGCGTCGATATTGCCTGCGGCAATACGACCAATTGCAAAGGCCTTGTTGTTTTTATCTATAGCCACGCCGTTCAACGTAATAGCGCGGGTGAGTGCGGCAAGAGACACAGGCACTAAGCCTTTTTGCCAAGCGTATCCGAGTAGAATAATATTAGCGAAGACCGTATCACCCAGTAGTTTTTCTGCGACCCTATTTGCGTCAAAGGCGTCAATATTATCTGCCCCAACAGCGTTTGAAATAGCGGCTAACCGCTCGTCAGGGCGCAGGCTTGCATCGCGGTGGCGCACAATGTCACCCGTTGGCATTTCAGCCATATTCATCACTGTTTTTGTACCCATGTGATAACAAGCAGAAGCTTTAGGCGATGAGGAGACGACAAAATCACCGCCGATAAGCGCGTCAGCCGCACTATTATCGATGCGGACTTGGTTAATGTCATCAGGATGTTGGGCTAAGCGAATAAAACTTAAAACAGGGCCAAATTTTTGGGCAAATCCAGTAAAATCAAGAACGCTCGACCCTTTTCCTTCAATATGCGCAGCCATGGTGATGAGTGCGCCAACGGTTACAACGCCAGTGCCACCCACGCCCGTTACGAGCACATCATACGGCTTGTCCAGCGTTGAGTATTTAGGCGCTTTTAAGCCACTGACTAAAAGATCAACATCAAGATCGACACCATCTTTTTTGCGGCGCACAGCATTTTCGACGGTCACAAAACTTGGGCAAAATCCATCAAGGCAGGAGAAATCTTTATTGCAATTAGACAGGTTAATACGGCGCTTGTTACCAAATACCGTTTTAACAGGCTCGACGCTCAAACAGTTTGATGCGACAGAGCAATCGCCGCAGCCTTCGCATACCAGTTCGTTAATAACGGCAAAGCGTTTTGGGTCGTCCATGGTGCCGCGTTTACGGCGACGGCGTTTTTCGGTTGCACAGGCTTGCTCATAAATCAGCACCGATGTGCCTTTGATCTCGCGCAGCTCTTTTTGTACAGCATCCAGTTCACGGCGGTGATGCAGGGTTACGCCTTTGGGAAATACAGTTAGATCGAACTTGTCGGGCATATCTGAGACAAGGGCTATGCGTTCAACACCCTCTGCTCTGGCAGATAGCGCAATGGACTCAACACTAACGGGCCCATCAACGGGTTGGCCACCTGTCATAGCAACAGCATCGTTATACAGTATTTTGTAGGTGATATTGGCTTTAGCGGCGATTGATTGTCTAATAGCCATGGAGCCTGAGTGGTACCACGTGCCTTCGCCTAGATTTTGAAAGATATGCCCCATGCCCGTAAAGCGTGATGACGCCGCCCAGTTAACACCTTCGCCGCCCATTTGAATGAGCGAGCTGGTGTCGCGGTCCATCCAACTGGCCATGAAATGACAGCCAATACCTGCTAGTGCTTTTGAACCTTCTGGTACTTTGGTGGATGTATTATGCGGGCAGCCTGAGCAAAAATAGGGTGTGCGCGTCGCGCCTTCAACATGTATTGAACAAACAGGCGTTTCAAGTAAGGTATTTGCGCGATCAATAAATTTTTCATCTGGGAAAAACTGATCAAGCCGTTTTGCGACGACAGGCACGAGCATTAAGGGTGATAGCTCACCTGTCCATGTTAATTGCTCAAAGCCATTTTCGTCTTTTTTACCAACCATGCGCTCGGGCTTTTTGCCCGGATAATCATAAAAATGTTCTTTTAACTGGCTTTCAATGATGCCACGTTTTTCCTCAATAACAAGAATTTCGCGTTTCCCACAGACAAATTCTAGGGCTGCATCGGGTGCAAGAGGCCATACCATGCCGACCTTGTAAATATCGATGCCCAAACGGCGACATTCATTCTCGCCCAGACCAAGTAAACGAAAAGCCTCCATCAAGTCGAGGTGGCCTTTACCCGTGGTCACGACGCCGTAGGTGGCGTCTTTTATTTGATAAATCTGCTTGTCAATCGGGTTAGCCTTAACAAAGGCTTGCACCGCAGCCTCTTTGGCAACCATGCGGTCCTCAATTTGTGGTCCCGGCAGATCAGGCCAACGATAGTGAAGGCCGCCAAGGGGCATTTCAAATGCAGGCGTCTCGAATATTCGGTCCTGTTTCAGCAAAACAGAGGATGCGGATTCCACGGTTTCAGAAATAGCTTTAAAGCCGACCCACATGCCAGAGTACCGCGATAGCGCATAGCCATATTCACCATATTCTAGATATTCGCCAACACTGGCAGGATTAAGAATAGGCATATACCATGACATAAAGGCGACATCGCTTTGGTGCGACATCGATGATGAGACACACCCATGATCGTCACCAGCGACAACAAGCACGCCGCCATGTTTAGACGAGCCATATCCATTACCGTGTTTAAGCGCGTCACCAGAGCGATCCACCCCTGGGCCTTTGCCGTACCACATGCTGAAAACGCCATCGACTGTCTTATCTGGATTGCTCTCAACTTGCTGGGTGCCCAGTACCGCTGTGGCGGCTAAATCTTCATTGACAGCAGGCAGGAAATCAACCTTTGCCGCGCTGGTGTGATCTTTTGCGCGCCAAAGCTCTAGATCAAGTGCGCCAAGAGGCGATCCTCGGTATCCCGATACAAAGCCTTGTGTATGCATGCCCTTGTCGCCGTCGCGTTTGGCTTGATCGAGCATGATGCGCACGAGCGCTTGCGTGCCGGTCATGAATATACGCCCCGACATTTTACTGTATCGGTCGTCTAGCTCATAGGATGCAATTTTACTATTCATGGCCCTTGGTCCCCTTTTTCAAAGTCTATATTCTAGTGCAGAAGGGCCGAAAGAACTTGTCTATTTATCGACTATAGGGCATATAATTGGTAGAAATTACCAATATATAATGAAAAATTGGAAACTTATAATAGATGGAGCCAGTAAAATGGAATTAAGCGAACAGGATCGCGCTCTCTTAAAACTGCTACAACAGGACAGCCATATATCAAATCAAGAATTGGCAAAAGAGACAGCTATGTCTACGTCTGTGTGCTGGCGCAGGGTGCGCGCGCTAGAGGAATCTGGGGTTATTAAGCGTTATACAGCCCTTGTTGATGCGAGCAAGGCGGGCTTGTCATTTCATGCGGTTATTCACTTACATCTTACAGAACATAGCGCTGATAACCTCAGCAACTTTATCACCGCCGTAGAAGGTCGCGCCGAGGTTTTAGACTGTTTTGCCACAACGGGGGATAGTGATTATTATCTGCGTGTCAGATGTAAGGACTTAAATGCATATAATGCCTTTTTGGATGATTTTATTTTTAAATTACCAAGTATTGCTAATGTACGCACAAATCTTATCCTCAAAGAGATCAAGCATGAGACGGTGCTGAATATTTAACGGTATTGGCAAAGAAATCTGCGTTAATAGGCAATGTGAACTCTTTATATAAATTTTAGTTTGACCTTAAACCTTACTATAAGGTGTAAAGTTATCAGCGACTCAGAACACTGTGTATACTGAGGCAGTGAGGAGCTGATAACCATGTCGTACCTAACAATAGGAAAATTAGCCAAGAAAGCGGGCGTCGCAACGGAAACTATCCGTTACTATGAACGATCTAACCTGCTGCCCCAGCCCGACCGTTTGGAATCTGGCTATAGAGTTTATGACACTGAAACGGTGAAACGCATTTGCTTTATCAAAGAAGCAAAAGATCTTGGGTTTACACTTGCTGAAATTAAAGACCTGCTGGATCTAACGGACCAAGAAACGGCCGATTGTGCGTCTGTTAATAGGAAGGCGCAAGAAAAGCTGAAGGAAGTTGATCAAAAAATTAAGGCCCTGAAGGTCATGCAAAAAGGCCTCAAGGTCTTAGCCACACGGTGCCCTGCTGATGAGCAACCGCTGAGTGAATGCTCTATTATAAATCATCTTTACGGTAGGGAGGAATAGGTAATGCATTCTCATGCCCCGCATAATCAAACACCCAGTTGTCATGCCCAGAAAAAAGGCAGACCAGATTTTTTGCTATGGGGGTCAATAGTATCTGTGGTGACGCTATATTTAATGTTTTGGCAGTTTAGTTCGATACTAAATTCTACGCCTTGGCTTTATGTCTTGTCACAGACAGTCCTCACTTTAATGAATACCATATGGTGGGGTATCACGTTAGGCATCGTTATGGTTGCTATCCTTGCTAAAATACCCCGTGAATTCATCGTCTCAATATTGGGAAATGGCGGCGGTGTATCAGGGATTATCCGTGCCACACTTGGTGGTGTTCTTTTAGATCTTTGTAGCCACGGCATTTTGATGGTTGGCGCAAAGCTATATGAACGGGGTGCCACTGCGGGTCAGATGGTGGCTTTTTTAGTCGCTAGCCCTTGGAATAGTTTTTCTTTGACCTTAGTGCTTGTTAGCTTGATTGGCCTTAAGTGGACTTTAGCTTTTATCGGTTTTTCTTTGGTTATCGCAATTATAGCCGGCATTCTTTTTGATATGTTTGTTGCTAGGGGTGTGCTGCCTGCAAACCCTAATAAGGTTGAACTGCCAGAGGGTTTTGCTTTCTGGCCGAACGCTAGGTCTGGGCTAAGGGCTGTAAAATTTGATAAAGCGTATTTTAAAGACTTGGTCGCAGAAGGTGTATCTGGCTCAAAACCAGTATTGCGTTGGATATTATTTGGTGTAGTGCTCGCGGGGCTAGTGCGGGCCTTTTTGGACACTGATAGTTTCCAAACATGGTTTGGCCCCAGTATCGCAGGGCTGGGCTTTACCGTGCTTGTCGCGACAGTAATGGAAGTGTGTAGTGAAGGCAGCACGCCAATTGCAGCAGACTTGTTAACCCGTGCAGGCGCGCCAGGAAATAGCTTTGCTTTTTTGATGACAGGTGTTGCAACAGATTATACTGAGATCATGGTTTTAAAAGAAACTGCAAAATCTTGGAAGTTTGCACTCTTTTTGCCTCTTGTGACGCTGCCGCAAGTTTTAGCAATTGCTTGGATAATGAATGTATCAGCAGGAAGCTAGGTCAAGGCTTATCACGATGGCTTTTTACATGGATAGCACATCACAATAAAATGACTTGACCTTAATGTGGGGTCAAAGGTTATAAGGGTGTCATGGTAAAACAAGGTGACATAATAAAACACGTGATTGGGACAGTTATTCTGTGCCTGTCTTTGCTTATGTTCACCATGCCTTCTACGGCCGCGTCTAGCATGACGGAGATGTCTGCAATGCAGCATCAAATGCAAATGGATGATGCGGCAAGTGACCATTGCACTGAAATGCAGTCTAGTGCAGATTCTGTGAAAACCGACGATGAATGCTGTGAAGATGGCACGTGTCAATGTATCCACCCAGCCTCTAGTGTTGCGACTACTCTAATCAGTCCAGCACGTATGCCAGATCATTCCCGCCTTGCTGCGGGGGGTGTAGCTATTATTTCTATGGTAGACCAATTTTTTCCATCAATTAATCAGCCTCCGATAATCTAACTCTGATCCTTCGACGTGGCGGCGCAATCTGTGCGCCTGTTTTATCCAAAAATCAGAGTATCATCATGATTATTTTACGTACCCTTATAGGGGCAGTGGCTCTAGTGTCATTTTTTAGCAACCCTTCGCTTGCAAGCGAGGACACCCTCTCGATTAGTCAGGCAGTATCTATTGCCATACGCCTAGAAGACCCAAGTGTGAGCGCTTATTCAGCACGTGCAGCCAGTGAAGATGACCTTGGGGTATCCATGGGGCAGTTGCCCGACCCTAAGGTCAAATTTGGTATAGCCAACATCGCTACAGATAGCTTTAAATTCAATCAAGAGGCTATGACACAAATGCAGCTTGGCGCGCATCAAAGCTTTCCTTCAGTAAAGAAACGCAGCTTTATGCGCGCGCGCGGCAAAGCAAAAGGCAGTGCTTATCGCCAGATGGCTGCGGCACGCACGCTCGCCATTACATTAGAGGTGCGCAAGCTTTGGTTACGTATCTATATGCTTGAAGCTTCACAGCGCTTTATCAAAACAAAAAAAGGTAAAATGGCGGAGATGATAGAGACGCTAGAAAATAAATTTGGTAGCGGATATTCCACTGCTCAGACCTCTGTGCAAAAACTATTGACGATGGAGACAGAGCTGGCACTTCTTGACGATAAAATTGAAGAGACAGAGCAGCGCATTGTTAAAACACGCGTCTTCTTAAGCCGATATATTGGTGAAGAAAATGCGGCAAAGCTATTAACCAAGGCCGTAAATTTGGCGGTGCCAAAGCCTGAAAATATTCTTGAAGAAACACTTAATTTTCATCCTTTAGTGATCAAAGAAGAAGCCTTAGTTACGGCCGCAGATAAGAGTGTGGCTATTGCTAAAGAAAATTACAAACCTAACTGGGGGCTTGATGTTGGATATGGCCTGCGTGGCGGTGGGCGCTCGGACATGGCGACGGCAATGGTGACGTTTGATGTGCCTTTGTTCACAGGTAAACGCCAAGACAAGCGCCTTTCTGCCGCTAAAAACACCAAACAGTCAGCGCTTCTGACAAAACGCGTAGCCAGTTTGAATCTGTTACGTGATATGCGCGCCAGCTTTTCCGTATGGACACGTACGTCAGCTAGGATCGATCTATATAATAAGGTTTTACTTGAACGCGCCAAGGCCGCTTCGCGGGCTACCGAAGTAGCTTACGCCGCGAATAACACGGATTTTGCCGAGATTATACGCACGCATATTAGCGAATTAAATGCTCACATCAATTTAGAAAAAATCAAGTTTGAACGCGCAGCAGCGCAAGCAGAACTTCTGTATTTCGAAGGAGTAGGCCAATGAGCCGTCAATCCATTATAACAGCAGTTATCAGTCTCACGGTTGGTTTGGGTATAGGGTATACAGTTTGGAGCACAGACAATAGTGCACCGATAACAACCACTTCAACAGGACAAGAAATCGACTATTGGGCGGCACCTATGGACCCCAATTACCGTCGTGATAAACCCGGAAAGTCCCCAATGGGTATGGATCTAATTCCTGTTTACAAGGGTGAACAAGGCGGGAAAAGCGATATAGGCTTTACTGTCAGTCCGAATGTTTTGGTGAGTCTTGGTGTTAAAACAACAGCCGTTAAATTTGAGCAATTCTCCCCAACTATTAAAGCTACGGGTCAAACCACCTATGATGAACGATTAGTCTCTCAGGTTCAAATCCGTAGTGATGGCTGGGTTGAGGCACTGCATGTGAAAGCATTAGGAGATAGCATCAAAAAAGGTGATCTGCTGTTTACATATTACTCTCCTGAAATCGCGAATGTGCTCAGTGAGTTTATGCAGATCAAAGCATCAGGTTCAAAACATCTGAAAAAAGTTGCGGCCTCACGGTTAGATTCATTCGGATTAGGGGGGCAAGCTATAGCCCACGCGATGAAATCGAAAGACCCGCACAAGCCAATCTCGGTTTTTGCAAATCAAAATGGTTACGTCACAAAACTTGGCATTCGTGAAGGTAGTCGTATTTCAAAAAATACTTTAGCTTTTGAAATTACCGACACATCGAACATGTGGGTTGTTGCTGAGGTATTTGCCAGCAAAGCGAAAATCATCAATGTTGGCCAAAAGGTCATATTGTCAAATGGTGAAACTTCGGTCGTTGATTATATCTACCCTGATGTTGATGCAAAGCTACAAAATGTACGTGTAAGATTAAACCTGTCCAACCCAATGGGGATGATCAAAGCGGGGGAATATGTCGCTTTAACAATAGAACCTAAAGGCCATAAGGCACTTTTGATACCTGATACCGCCGTTATTCGTTTGGGTGATAGCACAAGAGTGATCTTAGCCCATGGCGACGGTAAATTCGAAGCTGCAGCAGTGACCCTAGGGGCATCTGACAAGGGTGAAACGGTTATTTTGCAAGGTTTAGCCGAAGGTGAAAAAATTGTCACAAGTGGACAATTTATGCTGGACAGTGAAAGCAGTTTCACAGGCGCCTCGCTTAGATTGATAGAAAAAGAGGCCACAAAAGAAACCACAGGTGAGGCGGAAGCCTTCACTGTGGATAATAAGATGGAGAATATGTAATGATTACCTCCATCATACGGGGCTCTATCAATCAACGCGGTCTTGTGCTGTTGGTTGCGCTCCTGTTGGCTATTGGCGGTGTGTTTGCCGTGAAACAGACCCCGCTTGACGCTATTCCCGATCTGTCAGATGTGCAGGTGATCATTAAAACCAGTTACGCGGGACAAGCGCCCGAGGTGGTTGAGGATCAAGTAACCTATCCTTTGACAACTGCTATGTTATCCGTACCCAAGGCAACGACCGTGCGCGGCTATAGTTTCTTCGGTGATAGTTATGTTTATGTGCTCTTTGAGGATGGTACAGACCTATATTGGGCGCGGTCTCGCGTGCTTGAATTTCTTAGTCAAGTCTCTGGTAGTTTGCCACCAGAGGCAAAGGCAGAGCTTGGGCCTGACGCCACTGGTGTGGGATGGGTTTACCAATATGCGCTGGTTGATAAAACAGGCCAACATGATCTTGATGAACTAACTAGTCTGCAAAATTGGTTTTTAAAATATGAGCTACAAAGTGTCGAAGGCGTGAGTGAAGTCGCAACGGTTGGTGGTATGGTTAAACAATATCAAGTTGTTGTTGATCCTGTAAAATTACGCCAATACGACCTAGATTTTATGCAAATACGCAACACCATAAGACAAGGCAATATGGAAGCTGGTGGCAGTGTTATCGAAATGGCCGAGGCTGAATATATGGTGCGGGCGCGGGGCTATATCCAAAGTCTTGATGACATACGCGCACTGCCGATCAAGGTCAGTGCGTCGGGTACAGCTTTGACCTTAGGGGATGTTGCTACAGTCACGGTTGGCCCACAAATGCGGCGCGGCGTAACTGATCTGGGCGGTGAAGGCGAGGCCGTCGGCGGTGTGATTGTCATGCGCTATGGTGAGAATGCTATGAGCACGATTGCATCGGTGAAAAGCAAGCTAGAGCAATTGAAGCCGAGCCTACCTAAAGGCGTTGAAATAGTCGAAGTTTATGACCGTTCAAGCTTGATTAATCGTGCCATAGATACATTAGAGGAAAAACTCATTGAGGAGTTCATCGTTGTCTCTCTCGTTTGTATCATTTTCTTGCTACATTTCACGTCCTCATTGGTGATTATCTTGTCTCTGCCGCTTGGTATTTTATCTGCTTTTATCATTATGAACATGCAGGGGTTGAACGCTAATATCATGTCGCTGGGTGGCATTGCCATTGCTATTGGGGCTATGGTGGACGCGGCTATTGTGATGATCGAATCTTTGCATAAACGCATGGAAAAAGAAGAGATCACCAATGAAAACAGATGGCGTATTGTCTTTGAGGCCACGAGCGCAGTAGGACCTGCACTTTTCTTTTCATTGTTAATTATCACCGTCAGTTTTATGCCAGTGTTTGCCCTAGAGGCCCAAGAAGGTCGTTTGTTCAAACCGTTAGCATTTACCAAAACATATGCCATGGCATCTGCCGCCATATTGTCGATCACGGTAGTCCCTGTGTTAATGGGCTATTTGATACGCGGCAAGGTAAAGCCAGAACATTCTAATCCTTTAAATAGGATGCTCTCTCAGCTATATCGACCCTTGTTGAACTTAACACTTTCATTCCCCAAAATGGCTGTTTTACTATCGGCCAGCATTGCGCTAACTGCCATTTATCCCGCGAGTAAGCTGGGGAGTGAATTTATGCCCGAACTGGCTGAGGGGGACCTACTGTATATGCCCTCTGCTTTTCCTGGTATTTCCGTCGGTAAGGTTCGGCAAATTTTACAGCAAACTGATCGTATGATCATGACGGTGCCTGAGGTGCTATCCACCTACGGCAAAGCAGGGCGTGCGCAAACCGCTACCGATCCAGCGCCGCTTACAATGATTGAAACCACCATTCGGTTGAAACCGACGAGTGAATGGCGCAAGGGCATGACGTTGGATATGATCAAAGCTGCACTCGATAAGGCAGTGAAAGTACCAGGCCTGACGAACGCGTGGGTCATGCCGATCAAAGGGCGTATTGATATGCTTGCTACGGGTATCAAAACCCCCATAGGCATTAAGCTCGCAGGCCCCGACTTAAATAAAATAGCTGCGCTAGGACTTAGGCTTGAAGAAATTCTTAAAAAAGTACCCGGAACAGCCTCTGTTTATTCTGAACGTGTGGTTGGTGGTCGCTACATTGATATTGATGTGAGGCGAGATGTGATTGCCCGTTACGGTATGAACATTGCGGATGTTCACGCCGTGATCCGTTTTGCTATTGGCGGCATGAAGGTCGGTGAAACGATCGAAGGCCGTGAACGCTACCCCATTAATATTCGCCTGCCCCGCGATGTCAGGTCCTCACCAGACGCGCTACGCGATATTCCTGTTGTTACCAAAACAGGCGTGCACCTTAGGCTTGGTGATTTAACTGACATTAGGGTGGCGAGTGGGCCGGGTATGATCCGAAGCGAAAATGCTCGGCTGAATGGCTGGGTTTATGTGGACATAGAAGGCAGTGATATCGGTAGTTATATGGAGGGTGCACGCGCGGCCGTCAGCACAGAACTGAAGATGCCAGCAGGGTATTCCTTAACGTGGTCTGGCCAGTTTGAGTTTATGCAGCGCGCCAAAGAAAAGATGACATTGATCATCCCTTTCACACTGGCATTGATCGTTATGATCCTATTCATGGCTTTCAGGCGCGTTCAAGATGTGGCCTTGATCTTGCTCAGTTTGCCGCTCGCTCTTAGCGGTGGCTTCTGGCTTTTGTATCTGCTTGGCTATCATCTTTCCATTGCTGTTGCTGTTGGCTTTATTGCGCTGGCAGGGGTCGCCGTTGAAATCGCCGTGGTGATGATTTTATTTCTTAATGAAGCCCTCAAAGAAAAGGGTGACAATTATACTATTTTAGACGTGAAGGATGCTGTGGTTGAAGGGGCACTCATGCGCCTACGCCCAATCGCCATGACCGTTGTGACCATCATCGCAGGCTTGCTACCAATTATGCTGGGTACGGGCACTGGGTCAGAGGTGATGCGCCGGATCGCAGCGCCAATGGTAGGCGGGATGGCAAGTGCCACCCTGTTAACCATTGTGGTTATTCCAGCACTTTATTTTATCATTAACTCGAGAAAATCTAACAAAGGAAACTAGAATGAATTTTAAATATGTATGTGCCGCTATTGCTGCATTTTTGATGATCAACACAAACACAGTCATCGCTGATCACGGCTATGATGGCATGGATACAACAAAAGCCGTTGCTGTGGTTGGTGTCATCAATGCTGTCGACGTAGAAAACCATAAAATCAACATTAGCCACGAGCCTGTAAAAGCAATTGGTTGGCCTGCTATGAAGATGGATTTTAAGGTCATGAAGGGTATTGGTCTGAAACACGTAAAGGCGGGTGAAAAGGTTGATTTTAAAATTACTAAAGGCAAAGACGGCATCTTTATGGTAGTTGACTTGCATCACAAGCATTAGGACACAAACATGAAAAAGCAACAAATACACACCCTAACCTCTAAAATTCATAAGTGGGCAGGGTTAACCATCGGCATTCAAGTGTTACTATGGCTCGCTGGGGGCTTTGTTATGAGCTGGTTTGATATCGAAGCTGTGCGTGGTGAACATCTGGTTCATCACCCAAATGATGTCGTCGTCTCAAACGAGACGTATAATTTTAAAGCCGTTGATAAGTTTGTAACGGATAGCAAGCGGCCAATAAAATTTGTCTTTGCTGACGGCCTGAACGGTGAGCCTGTGTTTAAAATCAGTTATATGGATGGTGGCAATGAAATTCTTCACCCCCTGACAGCTGCATCCTTGTCACCAGTGCCTAAAGCCTACGTAGAGCGGGTTGCTACTGCTTTATATGCTGGCTCAGGCAAGATTATCGCGGCAAAATTAAAAGATAAGACTGGGGTCGAATATCGTGGCCCACTCCCTATTTGGCAGGTTGATTTCTCCGACGATGAAAATACTAGTCTTTATTTTAATCCTGACACAGGTAAAATGATGGCGGTTCGAAGTGACCTATGGCGTTTTTATGATTTCATGTGGATGTTGCACATCATGGATTATGAGACACGGGATGACTTTAATCACCCACTGTTATATCTGTTCGCCCTAGCAGCATTGCTCTTTAGCTTATCTGGGTTTGTGCTAGTTTATTTCCGTTTCACAAAAAGAGATTTTAAATGGATAAGAACAAAAAAATAGGCATTATCTAAGGAACATGAGTCAACATGCAATGCGGCGTTTTGACCATATTTCTATCCCAGAACTTGACCTTCATGGTCTACTGCTCGCCACATGTAATATTGCTGAGCAAGGCATGTCAGGGGATATCTTTAACCAAAAATAAAGTCTTCATCTGAGATGTTAGTCATAAGCACCCCCTCTAGGATGATTTTATTATGCACACTAAGGGTAATGATGGTGTTGCCACCTTCTTCTGTGATGGTGATATCATCCGTATCAATAACACCGTCATCGTCGCGATCTGTGACCCCATAGGTGCTTAGGTCGATAAAATCACCTTCTTGGAAATCAGTGATGGTGTCATTCCCGAAAGTCGGGCCAAAAACAAAGATGTCATTCCCGTCGCCGCCGGTTAGGGTGTCATCACCATCGCCGCCAGTTATGGTGTCATTGCCTGCGCCGCCAGTTATAGTGTCATTACCAGCGCCACCCTTAAGGGTGTCGGCACCGTCGCCCCCATCAATGATATCGTGGCCTTGCTTGCCCTTAAGGGTGTCATCGCCCCCTAGACCATATAGGCTGTCATCACTGTCTGTGCCTATAAGCACATCATCGGACGTGGTGTCACCACCATCCAATTGGACCTCGCCCGCATCGAACTCGAAGCGGCTCTCGTAAATATCAACATCAAGAAAATCCATTTCACCTTCCACCCGTAGCAAGGGGCCAAGGCCAGCGCCAAATAGGCCAATTTCCACACCAAGACCCGGCACTTTAAACCCTGCCTCCAACGATGTTTTTAGAAAATCTAGGGTGAAGGCTATACTCATGCCTAGTTCTGTATCATTGGAGAACATAGCAGTGGGCGTGATTTTGATGGAATAATCAATGACACCATCGCCGTTTGCATCATGCTGGCTTGCGTTTTCAATGGTTAAGGAATCTGCGTCACTCAGAGCAAAATAATAGAGCGTGCCATCTTCCATGGTGATTTCATAGTTGAGATCATCAATAGAAAGGGTGAATTCTTGTTTGAAATTAAAGCCAGAGTGAACGTCCAGATCAGCGCGTTCAAAATTCAGGGTTAAATTAATATATTCCTTGATTTTGGCCTGCGTGACTGCGTCAACCGATGCCAGATCAAGTACGACGTCTAATCCCCATTTAGTGTGGAAGGGATTGAGAATTAAATCCGTAGGGTTGCCCGCAGACCTATTGGCAATCACAGCAGCCAACTGGTCCAAGTCAAGACTTACCCTAACCATATCATTACTCTCGCCGTACGCCACATAAAAGCCAAGCGAGCCGGTGAGCTCATTAAGAGTGGATGTATCATCAGCCACAGCATTGATATGCAAGAAAGACTGGGTTGTCTCATCCGTTGTATCAAAAATAAAGATAGGCACTACACCATCACCATTTGCATCGGCACCTTGGGAGACGATATCCCAAATTCCTTTTAAAATATCATCAAAGGCCGGGCTATCACCGAAAGCAGCGGCTAGTTCGGGGTTTAGCTCAAGTTCAGCAGTTAAGAAATTGAATAGACTGTTGCTAATTTCGGTAAAGTCAACAGCGACCAAGCCACCTTCTTCAAAATACTCTGTAGAATAAGTTGCTGCTGTGCCTTCTGTTTCAATGGTGGGAATGTTTAATTCGATGCTGAGCACGTCGTTGGTAAAGTCGCTAACCCCAGGAACCTTTAGTGGCTTAGAGGGATCAGTTGTATCATAATCAATAAGAACCAGTTCACCTGTCATACTCACAGTATCACTGAAAACAATACCTTCGTCCCCTGCATTTGGCGAAAGATCAAAAATAGTGTTCCCTAACAGGGTCAAACTGCCATCCATGGCAAAATCAATACTGGCGCCCACATCGTAAACTATGGCTGCATAGAATTGTGCGTTAGGGCTGACTGTACTAAAGGCTACAGTGTCCCCAGTTGTTTGATTAGTAGCAGTAGGCGTAATCACTAAAGTATCACTGGTCTCATTATATTGGCTTACATCGGTCAACTCGAAATCAATATTGCTATCTACTGAACCCAAGTCCAACTCAAAATCAACTTGTAGACCAACCATTGCATATAGCCCAACCTCTATAAAGAGGGAGGCATCATAATCCACAGAATTAGCAACAGCATAAGCGCCTTCATAAGCCACTTTAGCTGTCTGATAAAGTATATCCTTTGCCTGAAAATTGAGCCATGCAGCACCCTCGGCCACCTTTTTTGCCCCCAGCGTTACTGATTTAGATGCTAGATTGGAAATCTTACTCGCCGTGCCAAGCCAAAGATTGGTCCAATCGCGACTGTCGTCCCAGCTATTATAAGCGGAATTCCATGAGGATTGGGCAGATTTTCGTGCGCTAACGGCACTTAGATATGAGCTCCAAGCAGAATCCCGTGGTGCCTTCGCCGCGTCCATAAGGTCTTCTAATCCCTGTACAACTACATTGTCAGAGGGGTCTGGGCTTTCAAAATTGATATCAACAATAACAAGATTAGTAGTCCATGCCTCTGTCTCACTACCGATGATGGGCAAATATTCATGCCAACCGATTGTTGTACTATTATCGGCCTCCCACATGCTTTGATTTTGCGAGGCGAAGGTCACCGTCTGTGTATTAGAGTTATACTGATAAGCCACATCGAAATTCGATGATGTGCTGGCTTGAGCGCCCGTAACAATATCAGTAGCTATGGAGGTAATGGTGATCGGATAATCAGCATCTTGGTCTTCTGGCAGAACAACAGTGAATTCGGCTGAATCTGAGAAGTCTGATACACCCGCAGTCACATCATTGCCGTCTGAATCATAAACAAGACTGCCGTCAGACAAGCCCTCGAAATTGAGCGTTAAGGATTCTGGGCCTGTTGGCGCGCTGGTGACCTGAAAACGGATTTCATTGACTTCACCGCCGTCCAGAACCAATACCTCAAGCTCAGGCGGGTTAATGCGGCCTTCCACATCTACAGTAAAGCTCTGGTCAACACTGTCGCCATGCTCGTCGCTTATTTGATAGCTAAAGGTCAGCGTTTCAATTTCCATATCTGACAGGTAACTATAGGCGGTGGGGTCAATAACGACTGTGTTGCCATCTAGCGACCAACCTCCAAAGCCGCCGCTTTCGATGATGTTGACGGCATTAAGAGTGGCCCCATTGTCTACGTCGGACGCCCCTTGAAGAAGGTCTACAGCAAAAGCGCTGCTATGTTCGTCTGTGGCATAATAAAGCGCGCCTTCTACTGTTGGCGCATCGTTGTTGCCCTCAATGGTTATGGTCAAGGATTGATCCACCATCGCCCCATGCTCATCGCTTACCTGATAGGTGATGTTCAGGGTTTCCACATCTCCGACGGCCAAATGGGTATAATAGTTGGGATCAACTACGATGCTATTATCAGCTTGACTCCAACCGCCTTTGCCGTCGGCTTCTGCTACATTGACGGCACTTAAAACAGCGCCATTATCAAGATCAACGGCGCCGCCCAACAAATCAAGAGTATAGGAGGCATCGTCTTCGCTGGTATTGGAAAATAAAGCAGCGCTCACTGTCGGCACATCGTTGTGGCCTTCGATGGTTATGGTCAAGGATTGATCCACCATCGCCCCATGCTCGTCGCTCACCTGATAGGTGATGTTCAGGGTTTCTACATCTCCCTCGACCAAATGGGTATAATGGTTGGGATCAACTATGATGCTATTATTAGTTTGACTCCAACCGCCTTTGCCGTCGGCTTCTGTCACATTGATGGCGCTTAAAATAGCACCATTATCAACATCAGCGGCACCGCCCAACAAATCAACCGTATAGGAAGCATCATCTTCGCTGACGCTGCTGGTCAGTATATGGTCCACCGTTGGTACGTCATTGCGGCCTTCGATGGTTATGGTCAAGGATTGGTCCACCGTCGCCCCATGCTCGTCGCTCACCTGATAGGTGATGTTCAGAGTTTCGTTTTCGTCCAAGGCAAGATAATTATAATAATGGGGATTAACCGTAAGGCTGCTTTGTGAGAAGTTCCAGCCGCCTTTATCATCTATTTCCGTCAGATTGATGACGCTAAGCGTAGCGCCATTGTCAACATCTGCGGCACCCTCCAATAGGTCAATCATATAGCTGGCAGCATCTTCGTCACTAGAGGAGGTTAGCGCGGCTACTACTGTTGGAGCATCATTACGGCCTTCTATGGTGATGATTAATTGTCCAGTTGATACATTCTCACCATCGGACACTTCATAAGACATTTCTATTGTTTTTGCCTCGCCAAGGGCCAAATATTGATAGGCAAGGAGATCTGGCTCAAATGTCACATCTCCAGTCGCCGCATCGAAAGCAGTGTTGCCTTCAAAATCGGCGGTATCAAGTGAGACCATAGAAAAAGTGACGTCATACCCCAAGCCGTCGCGCTCAAAATCCCAGTCATTACTAATGACATTGACACTTGCTGATGTTGTGTCTTCATCAAAAGTAAGCTGATCACTTTCTGTCAGGATATTATTATTAGTTGTGCCGTCCACATAAACGCTAAAATTATCAAACTGCAAAATCTCTAATTTTTTAACCTTGTCGGTGCCATCTTGTCCTATAATTGTCAGATAATGATTATTATTATAGGGCGTGAAACCACCTTTATCACGGTGTTGATTATGATGATCACGATGGCCGTTAGATTTTTCTGTGAAGCTATACTGTCTTATATCTCCAGAAAAGATGCCCGTATCAATGCCGTGGCCCCCGTCTAACCGGTCATCGCCGCTGCCACCGTTCAGGCTATCATCGCCTTTACCGCCCTTTAATCTGTCATGCCCGCCTTCACCATATAGGATATCATCCCCATCTTTGCCGTTCAGCTTGTCATTGCCGTCGCCGCCATAGAGCGTGTCATTACCTTTATACCCATTTAATTTAAGGTTGTTTTGTTTTGCCATGGTGTAGTTCCCTAATAGTTCTACTCAAAACACGTTAATACTCAAACCGCACGAATCGATGAAATTTATCGCAAGTGGTGAATTTAGTACAGCTATAAATAGATTAGGTCCTCAGGCCTTGATCGGCATTACTTCGGAATTCCTATTATCAGGTAAGGCAATTAAAATTGTACAAGTGTTGATCTATGTGAGCATGGGGTGGTCATGTACATTTGAGTTTGATAATTTGAGTGCAGCTTTGCCGTCCGAAGGTTCAATGCTGCTTCTAGCTGGCGGTGTGGTATACACCTGTGGCATTATTTTTTATATTTTAGATAAGCTTAAAAAATTAAGCCATGCCCACGGTATATGGCATTTCTTTGTATTATTTGGGTCAATTCTTCATTTCATTTCCATTATTGGATACATCCAATAACCGATATGTTGATCGCTAGACTTAATGCGACCAATTCATATCTGATGATGAAGCTATCTCTTGATGGCGGCCCGGGCGTCAGGCTGAAAAAATAATAGTTAATCCACCATGGCGGTAAGGTCAATTTCGATTAAAAATTCTGGCAGGGCCAATGCAGCAACACCCAGTAGCGTATTTGCTGCTGGTTCACTGTCACCATAAAATTCTGTAAGAGCCGCACTGATGATATCGAGCTTATCAGGGGTGTGATCCACCACATAAATTCCCATGCGAACCACATCCGCTGGCGTAGCACCAGCAGCGGCTAGAACGTCTATTAAATTCTTGAGAGTTTGTTTGCATTGAGCGGCCAGATCGTCGCCGCCGACAATATTATAATCCTTGTCCCACGCCACCTGTCCCGCGCAGTGGATGGTCTTTTGGCTTCGGCTGGTGGTTGCATGGGAAAAGCCAAATTTCACCGCTTCAAACATATTTTCAAGATTTATTGTTTTTCTACTCATGAATATTCCTTGCCAGCAAAAGTTTTTCATAGTGTTAGGTCATAGGGTATTAACCACTACTGTGACATCATCTCTTGTGACAGTGCCTTTGTAGCGATCACTTTTTTTATAGGCTGTTATGAGGCTGCCTTACAGCAAAGGGTTGGAACCGCTCATATAGACATATACTTCCTGAAATTTATTATCCCGTATACGCCAGAAATTGGTGTTTTTCAGGATTGTTGTCTGGCCTTCGCTGTCGAGCAATTCAGCAATAAAGCTTGCATTGATTCTGCCGTTGGCTTCATCAACCGCAAAGCTAAAATCCCGGTGAATAATCTCTTCATAGGCACCCATGAAATCCGTAAACATACGGCCAATATTTTCCTTGCCAACATGCAGTGTGAAGGATGTTTGTACCGTTAGCATGGCATTGTCATGAAAACAGTTCAACACGTCGCCTAGGTTTTTCTTATCAACATTTGCAAAATATTTATTAACAGCCAGATCAATCAACCCATCTCTGTCTAATGTACTTTGATATTGCATAATCTACTCCTCAGATATTATTAATAGGTGATTACTTCAACAGATTCTCGCCGCTCATATAGACAGAGACATCGGCGAATTTTCCATCCTTAAGTATGAAACGGTTACAATTTTCATAGCGAGTTAGCACACCAGCCTTGTCGGTGACCTCAACGGAAAACTGCGAGCAGACGGTTTGTTCCTGTTGATCAACAGTATGCACAAAATTGCCGTGCCATATTCTGGAATGGGCGTCTATAAGGCCATCAAACATCGCTTTGATAGCATCATAGCCGTCATGGGTTGTGTCTGAGGTCATTTCCCTTAGAACGGCATCTTTGTGGAAACATGCCATAATCATATCTTTATCGTAGTTGTCGACGCCTTCAAAATAGCGTTTTGTAACAATATCGACATAATATTCGTAAGGATAATCCTTCATATGGGCTGCCTTTCTAGGTATGTTAAGATTGTGATTTATTCATAGATAAAATCATTTCATCATTGGGTCGTTCCGGAGATGGAAATGCTGTCTTACTATGAGTCAGGTCAAGCTGTAGCATCATCTCGCACAGTTTATAGGAAACTTGCCCCGGATTAATGACAGGGACTGGCAGCCTTTCCTTGAGGTAGGCTGCTGATTGGTGCATCGTCGTTGACCCGAGTATGATAACATCGGCCCCATCTTCATTAATGGCTTTCAGGCATTCTTCTTCCAATTTACTGAAAATAACGTCTTCCTTGCCAGCCAGAAGTTCTTCTAGGTCTGGGCGTGTCTTGATTGAGCGCAGGGATGCGCAGCGCCCTTCCAGTCCATATTCTTTCAGTGTTTTGGTGTATAGAGGAAACCACTCGTCCCACATGGTGATGATGGAAAATTTATGACCCAAACAACAGGCCATGTGATAGGAAGCCTGTCCTGGGCCAATCACGGGAATGTTCAGCTTTGATCGAAGGGCATACAGGCCTGAATCGCTGACAGTATCAATGCAAACCGCATCATACCCTTCCTCTTCTGCCTTTAAACCTGCCTCGAATACACTCATATCCATTAGCATCGTATCATAATAGCTGTCGCCTAGCGCGGCACCCCAGCTCACAGCCACAAACTCTACTTCTGCGCCAGGCATGAGTAAATCCTTGGGTAATTGCAGGGCACGGTTCGTGACCCCCGCTTGATCCATGGGAATAGGGACGATAATCTTGATTCTTTTGGTCATGGCTTTTCCTGTTCACACGTAGATGTTATTAGGGGCCCCTTATACTTTGTATACAATATAATCAGAATACTACTTCAGACAAGTTTTATTTTCGGTTCCCCAATTAACACCCTCTTTGATGGAGAGCGGCACCTCAGTAACCGACAAACTTACAAGAAACCTCGTTCATAAGCACTTTCTGAGTGGCGCTCGCTTATGGATTAGAAATATGATCAAAACCCTATAGTGTGGACTCTCTCAAGTTCCTTTGACAGTACCGTCCCACGAGGTCGCGCATGCCTACACTATATTTTGACAATGTTCCATTTAGGATTTAGTGTAATAGACGTGGCGGCCACGAACCTATAAGAGGGCTGAGGGAATGCTATGACCAAAGATACCATCCGCAAGACGTCAGAAGAAGTCAGGCAAACAAATATGCCAGACTACCAGAAGGAAGTTGCCAAATTTTCCTGGGAAGCTGCGCGGGGTCTTTTAGACGGTCTCCCCGACGGAAAAATTAATATTGCCTATGAAGCAATCGATCGCCATGTCCATAATGGTCAAGGGGACAAGGTTGCGCTGCGATGGATCGCCAAAGACGAACAACGGCAGGATTTTACCTACCACGATCTTGCGGAAATGAGCAATCGCTTCGCTAATATGTTGAGAACACTTGGCGTTGAAAGGGGAGATAGGGTTTATTCTATGCTAGGGCGCGTGCCCGAACTTTATGTTGCAGCTCTTGGGACATTGAAGGCTGGTTGTGTATTTTGCCCGATGTTCTCTGCATTCGGGCCCGAGCCCGTGAAAGTGCGTATGGAAATTGGTGGGGCTAAAGTTCTGGTGACCTCGAAATCCCTATATAGACGTAAAGTGACGGGAATACGCAATGAACTCCCCAATCTGAAAGAAGTTTTACTGATTGATACCGACGAGGGAGGCGAAGGTTTGCGTGATATGAGTGGCCTGATGGGCTTAGCATCACCAGAATTTGCCGTTGAACCTATGGCACCAGACGATACGGCGCTTCTGCATTTTACCAGCGGCACAACAGGAAAACCAAAAGGGGCGGTTCATGTCCATGAATCGGTTATCGCTCACCATGTCACAGGCCAGATCGCACTCGACCTGCGGCCGAGTGATATTTATTGGTGTACGGCAGACCCTGGCTGGGTCACCGGAACATCTTACGGTATAGTTGCACCGCTCACCAACGGGGTCACAATGATCGTTGATGAAGCAGAATATGATGCCAGCCGCTGGTATAAGATACTGGCAGAGGAACGGGTGACTGTCTGGTATACGGCGCCGACGGCCATCCGAATGTTGATGAAGGCTGGCCCAGAATTACCTCAGGCACATGATTTCTCTTCGCTGCGTTTCATGGCAAGCGTTGGTGAGCCGTTAAATCCTGAAGCGGTGGTCTGGGGGGGTGAAATTTTGGGCAGGCCCTTTCACGACAATTGGTGGCAAACTGAAACGGGTGGCATCATGATCGCCAACTATGCGTCGATGGACATTAAGCCTGGATCCATGGGAAAGCCTTTGCCGGGTATCACCGCCGGAATCGTTAAAAAGTCCAAAGATGGCGTCTGTGAGATCACCAAACCTTTGGCGATTGGTGAATTAGCCCTGCGGCCAGGCTGGCCGTCGATGATGCGGGCTTATCTCAATGAGGATGAGCGCTACCAAAAATGCTTCTCAGGCGGATGGTATCTGACGGGAGATCTTGCGATGCGTGATTCTGATGGTTACTTCTGGTTTGTGGGGCGTAGTGATGACGTCATCAAAAGTTCTGGCCATTTGATCGGTCCTTTTGAAGTTGAGAGCGCCTTGATGGAACATGTTGCCGTTGCCGAAGTCGGCGTGATCGGGATACCCAATGAAACTGCGGGGGAAATCGTAAAGGCCTTTGTTGTGCTAAAGCCTGGTCATGAGTCGAGTAAGGAATTACGTCTTGATCTTATCGGGCATGCACGAAAGCTGCTTGGGCCGGCGGTTGCACCGAAAGATATTGCATTCCGCAAAAACCTTCCGAAAACGAGAAGCGGTAAAATTATGCGTCGACTTCTTAAAGCCCGCGAACTTGGGCTTCCCGAGGGGGATATTTCTACACTTGAAAGTGATGAATTATGACTAATGCCGATCTGAAGCCTTATCTGAATCACAAACATGCCCGCGAATTACTTGCTGGAATGATGCGCATACGCAGTTTCGAAGGCAAATGTGCAGAACTCTATACTCAAGAGAAAATTCGTGGTTTTCTCCATCTTTATGACGGGCAAGAGGCTGTGGCAACTGGAATAATTCCCCTGCTCACAGAGAAAGATCGTATCGTAGCGACCTATCGCGAGCATGGTCACGCTTTGGCTCGGGGCTTGCCGATGAAAGAGGTTATGGCCGAAATGTTTGGCAAGGCAGAAGGCTGTTCTGGAGGGCGCGGTGGTTCAATGCATTTATTCAGTCGCGATGCTAATTTTTACGGGGGGAATGCCATTGTTGGAGGTGGATTGCCACTTGCTACCGGTCTAGGTCTTGCCGACAAGATGCGCGCGCAAGATGCGGTGACAGCTTGCTTTTTCGGTGAAGGTGCTGTGGCGGAGGGTGAGTTTCACGAAAGTCTCAATATTGCGGCGCTTTGGAAACTGCCGGTCTTGTTTGTCTGCGAAAATAATGGCTATGCAATGGGTACCGCCCTCAATATCTCCCAATCTGAGACAGACATCAATATCAAGGTGAAAGGCTATTCTATCCAGAGCGAAGTCGTTGACGGCATGGATATTGTTGCTGTTGAGGCGGCAGCACGCCGCGCTTTGCACAGTATCCGCAAAACAGGGGAGCCATATTTCCTTGAATGCAGAACCTACCGTTTCCGCGCCCATTCAATGTTCGATGCTCAGCTTTACAGATCAAAGGAGGAGGTTGAATCCTGGCGACTGAAAGACCCTGTCATCCGGTTCCAGAATTGGCTCGATACGGTCGGGATTTTGCATAAGGATGAGGTCCAGGTGATCGAAGCCGAGATCGATGATGAAATTGAGGAGGCCGTGGCCTATGCAATAGCTGGAACGCTGGAACCTTTGGATCAATTAACCCTTCATGTTGTGGCATCTGAACGACCAGAGCCGCAGGTAGAAGTCACCGATACGGGTACGATGATTGAAACTACTTATCGGGAAGCAGTTAAGGCCGGACTTGTTGAAGCCCTGAAGAAGGATGATCGCGTTTTTATGCTGGGTGAGGATGTTGGTCGATATGGCGGATGCTATGCTGTCAGTAAGGGTCTGCTTGACGAATTCGGTGCGGATAGAATTCGCGATACCCCGCTGTCGGAATCGGGTTTCACTGGCGCGGGTATTGGGGCTGCAATTGCAGGCATGAGACCGATTATTGAAGTTATGACTGTCAACTTCTCCCTGCTCGCCCTTGACCAAATTCTCAATACCGCCGCTACTTACCGCCATATGTCTAATAACCAGTTCGGTGTTCCTGTGGTGATCCGAATGGCAACGGGGGCAGGCCGTCAGCTTGCCGCGCAGCATTCCCACAGTCTGGAAGGCTGGTATGCGCATATTCCCGGCATTAGGGTTCTTGCCCCAGCCACGCTAGAGGATGCGCGCGGTATGTTGTTGACGGCGTTAGAGGATCCAGACCCTGTTCTGATTTTCGAAAATGTCATGCTCTATAACCGTTCTGGGCAGCTTGCCGCCAATGCAGGGCCAGTCAACATTGACCGCGCCGCGTTGCGTCGGGAAGGAACTGATATTTCGCTGATCACTTACGGTGGGTCGCTATATAAGACACTTGATGCTGCTGAAGAACTGGCCAAAGAGAATATCGAAGCCGATGTAATTGATTTGCGCAGCTTGCGGCCTCTGGATATGGAAACAATTATTGCATCAGTCAAAAAGACCCATCGGGTGTTGATCATTGATGAAGGCTGGAAGAGTGGTAGCCTTGCCGCTGAAATCGGTATGCGTCTGGCGGAGGAAGCCTTCTTTGAGCTAGACGCCCCGCTGGCGCGTGTATGTAGCGAAGAAGTGCCAATCCCCTATGCGCATCATCTTGAGGAAGCCGCCATTCCGCAAACGTCCAAAATTGTGGATGCGGCCCGATTGCTCTTAGGCAAGGATAAGACATGAGCGAATTTTTGATGCCATCGCTTGGGGCCGATATGGAGGCCGGTACGCTGATTCAGTGGTTGGTGAAACCTGGTGACCAAGTTAAGCATGGAGATGTCATTGCCGTTATCGAGACCCAAAAGGGCGCGATTGAAATAGAAATATTCGAGGATGGCGTTCTTGAGGCGTATTTGATTGATATTGGTAAAAAAGTGCCCGTGGGCACGCCGCTTGCTAGTATCAGACAGACTGGTGAAAAGAAAACGAAGGTATCTATAGCACCGCCAGAGCTTCCCGACGTCGCGCCAGAGACGGAAAAAGGGGGAAGACTTGAAGAAGATTTTACCAAACGAAAATTGGCCGTGCCTGAAAAAGGAAAGCGCTTTTTGATAACGCCCGCCGCCCGCCGACGGACAAAGGAATTGGGGCTAGATATGGTACGCTTAGAAGGCCGCGGATCAGGTCCCGACGGGGCAATCACTTTAGCTGACGTGGAGGCCCAAATTGGTAAAAAACTGGATGTCTCCGCTACGGCGGCAGGTGGGGCAGCACCAATAGAAATGACCGGCATGCGCGGGGCAATTGCAACGGCAATGTCGCGGTCAAAACGGGAAATCCCACATTATTATTTAGCCCATACGATTGATCTCTCGAAAGTTAATAGCTTTGTCACGCAGACTAACGCCAACCGCCCACCAAGCGACCGTTTGTTACCTAGTGTGCTTTATGCGAAAGCCGTTGCCTGCGCCGTGGAAAAATATCCCGAGTTCAACGGGCATTTTATCGATGGCAATTTCCACAAAAGCAAAGTGGTTCATATTGGCACGGCTATCAACATCCGTGGCGGTGGCCTTGTTGCTCCGGCTATTCACAACATAGAGAGTCTTGATCTTGATGCGATAATGTCGGCAATGCGTGATTTGGTATCCCGGGTACGTGCTGGACGGTTTCGGTCCTCTGAACTTTCTGATTCAACAATTACTATTTCGAGCCTTGGCGAGCGGGGCGTGGATACCTTATTTGGCATTATTTATCCGCCGCAGGTTGCTATTATTGGTTTTGGCACCCCGTCAGAACGCCCTTGGGTCTGCGGCGAAAAGTTGGAAATTAGACGTCTTGTTACCATCACACTGGCGGCAGATCACCGGGTGAGTGATGGTCACCGAGGTGCTCTTTTCCTAAATGCTATCGACAATTTTTTGCAGGAGCCGGAGACATTATGAAAACTGCTGAGATAGACGTTATTTTGAGAGAAGCGTTACGCCAAATTGCCCCTGATATGGATATTATGACAATCGACCGCGAAGCAGATTTGCGCGAGGAATTAGATATCGATTCTATGGACTTTCTCAATCTGGTAACCGCATTGAGCAAACAGCTTCAGATCGATATGCCAGAAAAAGACTATCCCAATATGATGACGTACAATACTATGATGACCTATCTTGATGAATATACGGCATAGTCTAGAGCAGCCTGCATTTAATTGTAATAGACACGCATCCAGCCGTTTTACAGAGCGTTTAAAAGATAGACCGCCCTTTCTAATTTCAGCCTGATTTTCAAGTTTTTCATCAATTGACAGTGCCACTTTGACAATGCCCCTACAATTGTTCTTGAAAAAACATTGTAAAAACTCACTGTTTATTTTCAGTTTCCAATAAAGTAAAAATATCTACTTTTACACTCTCTGGCTGCTGCTCGATCGCTTTTACTAATTTGTTCAACTGGGCACGCGTGCCATACAATTGGTCAAGTAGCGACAATACCAAAGGCATAGTGTCTGGCTCAACCATTATGCGGTAATGTAATTCATAAATCAGTTGGATGCGTGCGACATCGATTTCTTCAAAATAATAAATACTATTTTTGCTAATGGGATTCAACCAACCAGCTTCAATCCACTCAACGATCATGGGTTTTTCTACGCACATTTCTGTTAAATCTAAAATCTCTTGCAGCGTCTTCACGATGTATACACCTCGCTTTTTCTTGGATTATAACTATGCTTTTTTGCCCAATTGCCAATGATTTCTTTAAGGTCATCATCAATTGTATCTGGCATAGCAATGACTAAACTAACATATTGATTGCCACCGTCGATGCCTTTGCCCTTTAATCTAAGTTTAGTGCCAGTGGTAGCATTCTTAGGAATGGAAACTTCGACTTTCCCGTGAACTGTTGGCACTTCTATTTTGCCGCCCAATACAGCTTCTTGGATTGCGATTGGCACTTCTACATTGATATCCTTACCCTTGCGATTGAAAAAGCTATGTGGTTTGACATGTATCTCAATATAGGCATCACTGGCGGGTGTATTAGTGTTTCCAGCATTTCCTTGCCCTTTAAGTCTAAGTTTCTGACCGCTTTGAGTTCCGGGTGGTATGGTAATCTTCAACGCCTTTCCATCGGGCATGGTAATTTGCTTCTTAGTACCTGTAGCGGCTTCTAGGAACTCCACATCAATAGCATAATGCGCATCCGCTGGCTGTGCTTTAAATCCAGCCTTTGCCCCAGGGGCGCCATCCTTAAAAAAGGCGCCGAAAATACTTTCCAAATCTTCTGGATTAAAATGCTGTTGGCTAGTGGAATAATAACGCTGCCCTTGCGGACCATCGGCAAAATCTTTGTAAGATTGTTGTTGCTGATGTTGTTGTTGATTACCCTCGAAATCAATTTCGCCACGATCATAAGCCGCCCGCTTATCCTTATCGTGCAACAAATCATATGCAACGCTGATTTCTTTGAATTTTTCATCAGCATTCTTATCGCTGGGGTTAAGGTCGGGATGATGTTGTTTAGCTAATTTACGGTAGGCAGATTTAATCTCTTTCTCATCTGCTGTTTTATTAACACCCAAAATATCATAAGGATTTTTTATCATATTCTTTCCTTAGCTACAAAAACGGTTCTAATCACTTTTTATACATACCCTTTAAGTATGTCCAACCAGCTCTGTTCATTATCGTACTACATAAACGAAGAAGTATCATCGTTTTTCCCTGAGAAGAGAGAAGCCTACATCAAACAAACAATTTAGTCTAATAGGTATGTATGACCGCCTGCTTTTGGCCGGCAGTAGACACTTCAGGGTAGTCTCTTTGACCTATCGGATTGATTGCTGTAAGCTCGTTTCATCTCAGAGGGAGTAACTTGATACTGTGATGATTTATATAACCGTCATCTATTAAATCGGTTTTGTGGTTAGGTTAGATAATTATGAATGATGTAATTTTTACCAAAGACTTTAAAGAAGTCGAGCTCAAGGATATTGCGCTTGTTGGCGGCAAAAATGCGTCACTCGGCGAGATGATCAAACATTTATCCAGCTTGCAAATAAATGTGCCTCAAGGTTTCGCCTTAACAACCGATGCTTACTGGCAATTCATGAATGACAACAATCTCACACAAAAGATTATGTCTATATTATCCGATTTAGAATGTGGGTCCATTGACTTAACGGCGGCGGGGGAAAAAATTAGATCCCTTATCCTCGGCGGTATCATGCCTGCAAAAATAATTGCCAGTCTTGAAAAATCATATCAGCAGCTCTGCTCTGATACGGAAATTGAAAATATCAGTGTCGCCGTTAGAAGTAGCGCCACAGCCGAAGATCTGCCCGAAGCCAGCTTTGCGGGTCAGCAGGACAGCTTTTTAAACATTAGTGGCATTGACGCGCTGGTGGTGGCTTGTCAAAAATGCATAGCCTCGCTCTTTACCGACCGTGCCATCACGTATAGAAGCATTCACGGCATAGAAAATGAGAAAGTTGCATTATCGGTGGGTATTCAGATGATGGTCAGATCAGATAAAGCCTGTGCGGGCGTAATGTTCTCTATTGAAACCGAAACAGGTTTTGCGGATGCTGCGGTCATAAATGCTGCATGGGGGCTTGGTGAAGCTGTTGTTTCGGGCGAAACGGACCCAGATGAATATCTTGTTTTTAAACCGCTTCTTGATGATCCTTCACTTGTGCCAATCATACAGCGAAAATTAGGCGCTAAGAAGGTGAAGGTGACTTATGACACACCATCGAAAATTGGCATAGAAAGTGTGGCAACATCACAAAAAGAACAGAATGAATTTGTTCTAGAAGATGATGAAATTCTTGAGCTTGCCCGTTCAGCAAAAAACATTGAAAACCATTATGGTGTAGCAATGGATATGGAATGGGCCAAAGATTGCAACACCAAACAATTATACATCATACAGGCGCGCCCCGAGACCGTACAGGCGAACAAAAATGAACAAAGAATTTGTTCTTATGTATTAACAGAAAAAGGCACCATGCTCATACAGGGCCTAAGCATTGGCGAAGCTATAGCAGCTGGTAAAGTTTGCATTTTATCCGACCTTTCTGAAATTTCTAGTTTTGTTGACGGGGCTGTTTTAGTCACATCAAAAACCGACCCTGATTGGTTGCCCGTTATGCGCAGGGCAAGTGCATTAGTGACCGATCATGGGGGTAGAACGTCCCACGCAGCTATCGTAAGCCGCGAACTTGGCATTCCCGCAGTCATCGGCACAGGCAATGCCAGCGAGATTTTGCAGAACGGACAAACCATAACCGTATCATGTGCAGAGGGCTCAGAAGGTTTTGTCTATGATGGCAGCTTAGATTTCAAAAAAGTTTATTTATCACATGATGATATTCCAGAGACAAAAACCAAAGTGATGCTAAATATTGCTAACCCTTATTCAGCACTCCATTGGTGGCCATTACCAGCCGATGGTATTGGGCTTGCGCGGATGGAATTTATCATAAGCAACAATATTAAAATACACCCTATGGCCTTGGTTAATTTTGATAAAGTAACTGATCCTGTGGCACGAAAAGCTATTGAAGACATGACAGCGCTTTATTCAAGTAAAGAAGATTATTTTATTGAAAAACTTGCCTTGGATATTTCACTGATCGCGGCAAGTCGTTATCCAAAGCCCGTCATTGTACGTTTAAGCGATTTTAAATCCAACGAATATGCGAACCTTATCGGCGGAACCGCATTCGAGCCACAAGAAGACAACCCGATGATCGGATGGCGGGGTGCCAGTCGTTATTATGATAAAGAGTATAGCGCTGCCTTCGCCCTAGAATGTCAAGCGCTAGCTAAGGCGAGAACTGAAATTGGGTTAAAAAATATTATCATCATGGTTCCCTTTTGCCGCACCATCGGTGAAGCGGATGCCGTGCTTGCAGAGATGAAAAAACACAATCTTACGCGCGGTGAAAATGGCCTTGAGGTGTATGTGATGGCAGAAATTCCCGCGAATATAATTCTGGCAGAAGATTTCGCCGATAGATTTGATGGGTTTTCCATTGGCAGCAATGACCTTACCCAATTAACACTGGGTGTTGACCGAGATTCTGACCGGTTGGCAAACTTGTTTGATGCAGGTGATCCGGCGGTTATTGCCTTAATTCGTGACCTTATTAAACGGGCGCATAAAAAAGGTGTAAAAGTCAGCTTTTGCGGTCAAGCCCCAAGCGATGATGCACAATATGCACAAATTTTAGTCGATGCTGGCATCGATTCAATTTCGGTAACGCCAGATAGTTTTATTTCGGTGAAAGAGAAAATATCGAGCGTAGAACAAAATTAAAAAGTTGCTTTTGATCAAATTATTATGCTGAGTATTATACTAGGCTAAATCATATATTTTAACAGGAGAGAAAATGAAAAACTCACTAAATTGGACATGGATTTTTCTTTTTGCCCTCTCTCTGGTTTTCATGGCTCAAACTTTTCAACGGGGTAATCAGCCAGCGCAAACAATCGTTTCATATAGTAAATTCAAAGAAATGATTGCCGAGGATAAGGTTAACGAAATTATCATATCAGGCCTAAGAGCAAGCGCAATATTAAAGGCCCCCACAAAATTTGAAGGAAGCAGTGTTGACATAAACCAAATTATTACGGTATTGCCAAACGATATCGATCCAGCATTAATGCAGCTAGTGGATGGTAAAAATATTACCATCTGGAACCAATTAGACCAAGAAGAAGGTTGGTTTTCGGGCATGTTACCTTGGCTGGTGCTGATGGGTGTTTATTTTTTCTTTATGAGGCGGATGTTTACAGGTCAAGCTGACCGCATGGGTGGCCGTAATATTGGAGATTTCCTTGGCGGATCGGCAAAGCGGGAAAGTAAATCAAATGCGCCAAAGGTTACCTTTGCCGATGTTGCAGGACAAAATGCCGCAAAACGGGAAGTTGCGGAGCTGGTTGATTTTCTAAAAAGCCCCGAAGTTTATGCAAAGTTAGGGGCGGAACCACCCCGTGGCATTCTGCTTGTTGGCCCTCCAGGAACAGGAAAAACATTGCTTGCCCGTGCCTTAGCAGGTGAGGCAGGCGTCAATTTTTTTGATATTTCAGCATCCGAGTTTATTGAAATGTTTGTCGGTGTTGGCGCATCCCGTGTTCGTAAAATGTTTGACGAGGCCAAGAAAAGAGCCCCAAGCATCATATTTATTGATGAACTTGACGCCATTGGTCGCGTGCGCGGAACTGGCCTTGGTGGTGGCAATGATGAGCGTGAACAGACCCTCAATCAAATATTGTCTGAATTGGATGGTTTTGCAGGCCATGAAACAGTGATAGTTTTAGCCGCGACCAACCGCCCAGATGTGTTGGACCCCGCTTTACTTAGGCCTGGGCGATTTGATCGCCATGTTACTTTGGAATTACCCGACAAATCAGCTCGCAAAGAAATTCTTCTCGTTCATACGCGCAAAAAACCGATTTCCGCCGATGTTGATATGGACATAGTTGCAGCCAGTTGCCCTGGGTTTTCAGGGGCTGATCTGAAAAACTTGGCAAATGAAGCGGCTATTGCAGCAGCACGTGATGGCGTTGCTGAAATTTCCATGCATCATTTTGATGAAATGCGGGACAAAATAATAATGGGAACAACTCGCACGCTTGTTATTGAGCCCAAGGAGCATAGAAGACTGGCGGTTCATGAAGCTGGACATGCTGCTGTGGCACACTTTTTACCACATGCTGATCCTCTCTACAAAGTCACAATAATTCCACGTGGCAGGGCACTCGGTGGCACGCATTTACTACCAACCGAGGAACGACATACCCTTTCTGAAGAATATTTGCATGACCGTCTGGCTATTTCATTAGCAGGCCGATGTGCGGAAAAACTTTTTTTAGGTACTGTCAGTTCAGGTGCTGACGATGATATAAAAACGGCAACACAGTTAGCACGAGCGATGGTTTCTCGCTGGGGAATGTCCGAAAAAATTGGTCCAATAAATTTACGGCAAAGTGAAGAACATCCTTTTTTAGGTAGAGAGATTGCACAACCCCGGCATTTTAGTGAAGAGATGTCCAATAAGGTTGACCAGGCCGTATTAAAATTACTGCAGGATGCAGAATTGGCTGCAATGAAAATCATCACCGATCACAAAAAGGTAATAGAGAATCTGATAGATACACTAGAAGCTGAAGAAACAATTGATGCTAAGGCAATAGTGGCTATTCTTAAATCAAAGACGCATAACAACGTAACTGATATAAAAAAATCAACAAAAAAGAAATAAACTTTCTTTAGGTTAAAATACACTCAAGAGGTAGCTTATGTCTGAAATTTTTGGCTTTGACGCCTATTCACCAAAGGAAATTGCGCAGCGTGTAGAAACAATAGGCGTTGCCAAGGCGCGCCTTCCTTTGCTCTCAACCATAATGCTTGGTGTGCTTGCTGGGGCCTTTATTGGACTGGGAGCCCTCTACTTTGTCTTAATTAAGTCAGATTCAACGCTGGGCTTCGCAACAAGTCAGATGCTTGGTGGCCTAGCCTTTTCACTGGGGTTAATTCTTGTCATTATTGCCGGTGCAGAGCTTTTTACAGGCAATAATCTGCTTGCTATGGCATGGGCTGATCGTAAAATATCAACCGTTGAATTACTAAGAAATTGGATAGTTGTTTGCCTTGCCAATTTTGTGGGTGCAGCTGGCTTAGCACTGTTGGTATTTTATTCCGGCCATCCTGAAATGAATGACGGCGCCATCGCTGATCAATATATTAAGATTGCGATCACCAAATCCTCCATGCCATTCTGGACAGCCTTCTTTAGAGGACTGTTATGCAATATTCTTGTATGCATGGCAGTATGGATGGCACTTGCCGCACGCAGCGTTGCTGGTAAAATAATGGCTATTATCTTCCCAATATCTGCATTCGTTGCCGCTGGCTTTGAGCATAGTATTGCCAACTTTTATTTTATCCCAATGGGAATGCTTATTAAGGCGTCTGGGAAAATTGAACCAAATATTGACGTTATCAACTGGGCTGGCTTTTTTAATAACGTTATACCTGTCATTATGGGAAACCTTGTTGGTGGAAGTGTATTAGTCGGCCTTGTATATTATAGTATCTATTTACGCTCCAAATAAGCGAGTATTTTGCTCTACTCAAAGCAACATTAACGTTTAGATAAAATATAATAATTTTAGCAGGTCTGACTGGTCATCCTTTATTTGACGTAAGTCAATATGAGCCCCGCTATGCATGTGTTACACTTTTAATATGAAGTTTTGAGTATTTAATGTTGAGTTCTATCTTTACAAAAAGGTGAATAGCCTAATGCTTCAACTAAAAAAAATTGGGATCGATACATATCGCGAAAATGTTGCTTTTCTTGCTCGAGATTGTGAACTCTATCGCCCTGAGGAATATCAAGCTTTCAAAAAAATAGAAGTTATCTGTGATGGTAAGCGAATATTAGCTACATTAATGATAGTGGATGATCCAGCTATCATTGCGTCAGATCAACTGGGTTTGTCCGAACAAGCCTTTAGGCGCATGAGATTACCTGAAGGAACGCTTGTTACCATCGCGCCTGCCGAGCCACCGCACAGTCTTGACTATCTTCGTCAGAAAATCCTAGGTAATATTCTAGACCGTAAACAGATTGAAGAAATTATTACTGATATCGCTGCATACCGATATTCAGAAATGGAGATAGCTGCGTTCCTAGTCTCTTCGGCTGGTTTCATGACAACCGGTGAAATGTTGTCGCTAACGAAGGCTATGGCGCAAGCAGGGAATAATTTACAGTGGCCAGCATCTATTGTTGTCGACAAACATTGCATAGGTGGTATCCCGGGCAACAGAACGTCGATGATTGTTGTGCCAATAGTCGCTGCTCATGGGATGACTATTCCCAAAACATCTTCACGTGCCATTACTTCCCCCGCGGGCACCGCTGATACGATGGAAGTCCTTGCGAAGGTCGATTTATCAATGCATGAAATGCAGAGTGTAGTTGAAAAATGTAATGGCTGTATTGTTTGGGGTGGTCATGTGAATATATCACCTGCTGACGACATTTTGATTTCCGTTGAACGACCATTGGGTATTGATACGCGGGAACAGATGGTTGCTTCAATCATGTCAAAAAAAATGTCCGCAGGCTCCACTCATTTGTTGATTGATATACCCATTGGGCCAAGCGCCAAGGTGCATGGCCCAACAGAAGCTATGCGGCTGAGAAAGCTTTTTGAATATATCGGAGGGCAAGTTGGGCTGCATGTTGATGTGACCATAACTGATGGAAGTCAGCCGATAGGTAATGGAATAGGGCCGGTTCTTGAGGCCAGAGATGTGATGGCCGTTCTGCGCAATGACCCTTCTGCGCCGATGGACCTGCGTGAAAAATCACTACAAATTGCTGGTTCCTTATTAGAGGCTGATCCATCCCTGCGCGGCGGATCAGGTTATACAGTCGCACAGGAATTACTTGATTCAGGAGAAGCCTTAAAAACTATGGAAAGTATCATAGCAGAGCAAGGCCCAACTGAAACACACCATTGCTTGGGCGAGCTTGTATATGAGGTTGTAGCTGATAGAGTTGGTATTGTTGAAACGATTGACTGTTATAGACTATCTCGAATTGCTCGACTAGCAGGAGCACCTATGGACAAGGGTGCAGGCATTGATCTCTTGAAAAAAGTAGGTGACGCGGTTGATAAGGGAGAGGCTCTTTATCGTATTCATGCCTGTTTCCAAACAGATTTTTCTTTTACTAAAAAATATGCAAAGCTGGGTAATGGCTACATCATAAAGGAGGAAACATGAAAAAACTTTCACTTCATTATTTCACCGCTGATGCCGAAGCTGCAAACAGACTAGCTACCGAGCTGAAAATTCCTGCTTGCCCTATTCAATTACATAAATTTCCCGATGGTGAGGGGAAGGTGCGCGTCACACCTGTTGAGGGTACAGCAATCATTTATGCTAGTTTGAATACCCCGAATGACAAATTAATATATCTTGCTTTTGCAGCAAATGCCTTAAGAGAAAGTGCAGCTGATAGGGTTATCCTTGTCGCACCATATTTGTGTTATATGAGGCAAGATACAGCCTTCAATGTTGGTGAAGCCATCAGCCAAAAAGTCATTGGGGCGTATTTATCGATCTATTTTGATCGCCTCATAACTGTTGACCCTCACACGCATAGAGTCGACGACTTACAAGAGGTTTTCCCCGACTGTAAAGTGGATACATTATCCGCTTCAATGTTAATTGCTGAAACAATTGGGTCAATTGAAAATCAGAAGTCTATCACATTAGTGGGGCCCGATAGTGAATCAAAACAGTGGGTGGGGGCCATCGCTGATCAAGTGAGCCTCCCCTTTGTGGTGGCAGAAAAGCTTCGTCGGGATGATCGTGATGTTGATATCACTTTCTACGATAAGACGGACATTGTGGGTAAGCATACCTTCATCATTGATGATATTATATCGAGCGGTACCACAATCATAAAATGCGCTAAAGCCCTCACTGAAATGGGGGCTTTGAGTGTAAGCGTTTTTGCAACACATGCTTTATGTAGTGAAGCTGATCTAGATACGATCTTGCTTGCGGGGGTAGACTGCGTCCACTCAACAGACAGCATACCGCATTCGACAAACTCCATACAAATAGCCCGCTTATTGGCGGAAGCATTACGAGAGGAATGGCAATGACTGTCAAAGTAAAATTTTGTGGCGCAGCGGGAACGGTTACAGGTTCATGCTATTGGATTCAGCTTGAGGGATGCCAATTCCTTGTAGATTGTGGCCTTTTCCAAGGAAACAAAACACTGAAAGAGTTAAATTATAAGGACTTTCCCTTTAACGCCTCAGAAATTGACTTTGCCCTTCTAACGCATGCTCATACGGATCACGCTGCCTTAGTACCTAAGCTCATAAAAGCTGGTTTCAAAGGACATATTTATACCACACCTGCCACCAAAGACCTTGTTGCCTATATGCTGCCTGACAGCGGGCATATCCAAGAATTTGAGGTTGAAAGGCTAAATTGGCGCAATAAACAACACGGACGCCCAACTGTAGAACCTATCTATACAAAAGAAGAAGCAGAGAATAGCCTTAGACAGATCCGAGCAGTTGGTTATGAAGAATGGTTAGATTTGAACGACCGTGTTCGTGTTCGCTTTTGGAATGCCGGTCATATTCTCGGCTCTGCTTCAATAGAGATTGAGGTGCTAGAGGATAAAAAGTGGATACGGATGATTTTTTCTGGTGATTTGGGTCCGATGCATAAACTCTTTCATGATGCACCCGCGGCTCCCAGTGGTTACGATTATGTATTTTGTGAGTCTACATATGGTGGACGGATACGCAAAGAAACAACTGTTGAGGAAAGAAGAAACATATTAGCCCGTGAGATTAATGACGCTATGAAGGCTGGGGGTAATTTGGTTATACCGTCCTTTGCTGTGGAAAGGTCGCAGGAATTATTACTCGATATAGCTTATCTTTTACGACACGAAATAATTCCATGTACATCTGTATTTCTGGATTCACCCTTGGCTATAAAAATAACATCAGTTTTTGCTCAATATGCCGCTGACTTACAAAATACGGATGGTTGCAATCAGCCCTTTGATCATCCCCAGTTCCATTTCACTGAAACTGTTGAGGAGAGCAAGTCGATAGCCCGTTTTGCGGCTGGTGTAATTATAATGGCTGCTAGCGGCATGTGTGATGCGGGGCGAATTCGCCATCATTTAAAAAACCATCTTTGGAATCCTAAATCTACAATTTTGTTAGTGGGCTATCAAGCGGAGGGAACGCTGGGGAGCTTACTAGAATCTGGTATAAAGAGCGTGAAAATTCAAGGCGAGACAATCAATATCAAAGCCCGCATCCGTACGCTTGGCGTCTATTCAGGTCATGCTGATGGCGATGACCTTGTTGATTGGGTGCATGCCCGCAAGCCCATCAATAAATGTGTTTTCCTAACGCATGGCTCTTCAGATGCTTTACATAAGATGCATGAAAGTTTGCTAGATGCAGGATTTGAATCAGATGACCTCATTATTCCAGAGCTTGATGATGAATTTATTTTATCTGTGGAAGGAAAAGCCTCTAAAAATACAAAGATTTCTCGTCGCCTAGAGCCGATCGTTATTGGGCAACCCGACTGGCACAACAGACTGGCACAGTTGAGCCTTGATATTCGCCAAAATCTGGATGATGCAGCAGATGATGAGCAGCGAATTCAGCTTTTGAAACAACTGCGCAATGTAATCGTCCCAACAAAGAAAAAGGAGAAGTAATATGAGTAGATCAATATATTTAGTAGCTGTTGACGGTAGTGAATGGAGCGAACGAGCGGCTGAACGAGCTGTTACCCTTGCAAAAATAACCGGGGCCGAAGTCCATTTTATAACAATTATACCCTGGTCTGGTTATCTGCCTCTTACCTTGGAAGAACGAATCCAGAGACCGCTTGATCAAAAGCTTGAGGAGCATCATGCAAGCACGGATATACTGCTGCCATTAAGTAAAAGGTTTGCCGACTCTGGTGTAAGTATAAAGACTGATTTGACATGGGGAAACCCAAGTGAAATCATTCATGAACAAGCCAAAAAAGAACATGTAAACATGATCTTTGTAGGCCGAAGAGGGCGTTCTAAGGTGACAGACTTAGTGTTGGGTAGTGTGGCTAACACTTTAGCCCATACCGCTGGGGTGCCGATAGTTTTGGTGCCTTGACATTAAACATCAATGTAAAAGAAAGGATTAGTTATGTTAGGAAACAAGAAAAAAACATGGTTACTCGTAGCCGATAGTGCCAAGGCAAAAATATATGAGTGGAATGATGAAAATGAAAATCTTCACGAAGTAATAAATCTAGTTGATGAGGATGCACGAAAGCCTGATAGAGCTTTAAAAGCAGATAGGCCCGGCCATGGTCACCGAGAAGGTGTAAGTAGTCGCTATGCTATTGATGAAAAAGTAAGCTACAAAAAACAAGCAAGTGAATCATTTCTTAAGGCCGTGGCAAACCATATATGTGAAGACAATATTATGTCGAAATTTGATGAAATGGTTATTATCGCCCAGCATGATATATATAAAATACTCGCGTCTCACTTTAGCGTTGATGCTACACGTAAAATTATATTGCATCACCCCAAGGATCTTACAAACTCATCAATGCAAGATGTAGCGCAATACTATAATGAGAAGCTGAAATAACGTCATAGTCAGTCATATTCTCGATACGATTTTGTGCTGGGATTGGGCGCTTTGATGGTGCCCCTCGTCATGGCAGAACACATACTAGCTTGATCTATCCGCCCTTATGACTCTTACGTTGGTAGCTCTTATTTTATGGACTGTTTGTAGTGTTCCGATTTGGACAAGAGATTTTTTAGGAAGAACTTATGGACCACAAAGTTGGTTATCATGCGATGTCAAGTGAGGCGTTAGTCAAAGCTTTTACTGTGAACCTGTCTGAGGGGCTATCACATAATGAGGCTTTAATTAGACTGGAAAAATTTGGTCCTAATACGCTTGGAAAATCTCAGAAAAAACCCTCAATAATCATCTTATTGGATCAGTGTAAAAGCTTATTAACCGCTTTGCTTGCTGTTGCATCTCTATTGTCATTTGCTTTAGGCGACATATCTGAAGGGGTCGCAATTTTAATTGTGATATTTATTAATATCGCTATTGGCTATTGGGCTGAAAGCAAGGCGCAACGCTCAATAGCAGCTCTCAGAGAAATGGGGCGTGCTACAACAAAAGTTATTCGGGATGGATTGGTGTCAATAATACCAGACACGGACGTAGTGCCTGGAGACGTGATACTTCTTGAAACTGGAGATATCGTTACTGCTGATATTCGCTTGTTTAAAAGTAATAAACTACAATGTGACGAATCTTTACTAACAGGTGAATCCGTTCCCATAGGTAAAGATGCTAGCATTCTCCCTGATGCGAACTCCATTCATGAACGCACTAATATGTGTTTTAAAGGGACAACAATCACACGCGGGTCTTGCACTGGTGTTGCGGTTGCCACAGGTAGAAAGACTGAACTGGGCGATATTGCGCTCTTGGCAGAAACAGCGACGGGCGCTTTATCACCACTAGAAGTGCGCTTAAGGTCACTGTCAGAGCAATTGCTGCTCGCGGTATTGCTGCTAACGCTGATAGTCACCCTGTCGGGCGTTGTGATGGGACGTGATCTTGTCTTGATGATTAAAACGGGCATTGCACTTGCCGTTGCTGCTATACCAGAAGGATTGCCGATTGTCGCAACATTAGCGCTTGCACGCGGCATGTGGAAGTTGGCAGAACAGCACGCCCTTATAGAACGCCTCTCAGCCGTGGAAACACTTGGCTCAGTTAATATAATTTTCAGCGATAAAACAGGTACTCTTACTGAAAACCGCATGACGGTGGTTATGCTATCGACCCCTGATGCTCCTGAAGAAAACACACTTATAAAACCAACGGATATTGGCATAAGAGCATTGCGCGTTTGCGCGCTGTGCTACTCAGGAAATGACCCTCATACTGTAAGGGACCCAATGGAAAGCGCGCTCCTGAAAGCTTCAGAAAATGCTGGTGTATCCACTGCTGATCTTGAAGGACAATTACCACGTATTAGCGAAGAAGCTTTTGACCCCAATGTTCGCTTAATGGCTACCGTTCACCAAGATGAAGATGCCTCATTGTATATCATTAAAGGCGCACCTGAGAATGTTTTAAGCGCTGCATCGCATATAGCACTCGACGGCGGTGACACTCTTATGACATCGCAGCAGAAGTCTTTTTGGCTAGATCATGTCACTGACCTTGCAAAAAAGGGATTAAGGGTACTGGCACTTGCAGAAAAGCGTCAAAGCCAGTCAGATGAAAATATCTTTCATGATCTTGTCTTCTTGGGACTTGTAGGCCTTGAGGACCCTCCACGCCCAGATGCTGCAGGTGCTGTGCGTGAGGCGCAAGAAGCCGGAATTCGCGTGATAATGATGACGGGAGATAACGCTGTTACAGGTCAAGCAATCGCTGAAGCAGTGGGGATCGCAGGCGCGACTAAAGAAAGAGTAATCGAAGGGGATTTCTTTGAGCGATTATTACAAGATCCCCTTAAATATAAAGATCAAATTTTGCGCTCAAGTGTCTTTGCCCGTATGACGCCATCACAGAAATTATCACTTGTAGAATTGCATCAGCAAGGTGGGGCTGTTGTCGCCATGACGGGTGATGGCGTTAATGATGCACCCGCGCTAAAAAAAGCAGATGTCGGCGTAGCCATGGGCTTAAGAGGTACTGAGGTCGCGAAAGAAGCTGCCGACATGATTTTGAAAGACGATTCATTCGCGTCTATTGTTTTAGCTATTGAACAAGGCCGCGTTATTTTTACCAATATAAGAAAATTTGTAATCTATTTACTTTCTTGTAATTTAAGCGAAGTGCTGGTGGTGACACTTTGTATCCTATCGGGCTTACCCTTACCCTTGCTGCCGCTGCAAATATTATTTTTAAATTTGATAACGGATGTTTTTCCAGCACTTGCCCTTGGTTTCGGTAAGGGTGATGGTGAAATATTGAACAGGCCGCCTCGCGATAAATCAGAGGGCATTGTGACGCGCAAACACTGGTATGCTATCGTTGGCTATGCCTTGGTAATGACATTAACGGTTATCTGTGCATTTTTGTGGGCACTTAATCAGCCTAATCAAGATGAATATTATGCTAGGTCAATCGCATTCTTGACCTTGGCGTTCAGTCAATTGTGGCATGTTTTTAATATGAGAGACGCTAGAACAAGGATGAGCAATAACCAGATTGTTCACAACCCCTATGTATGGAGCGCCCTAGCTTTATGCACACTATTAATACTAATGTCGCTCAATTACGCTCAAATATCATCGGTCTTGCAGGTTGTGTCTCCAGATCAAAGTGGATGGTTAGTGGTTGTTTTCGCCAGTTTAGTACCACTCATCATAGGTCAAAGCGTCAAGAGGTTTTCAACTAAGTAATCCGTGCGCAGCCTTTGCACATGATGTTCAAAGCAATGATATTGATTGTACGAATGGTCTAAAAATATTAGAGAATAAGGCACTGTCTCTTTGACCATGCCCCTAATTTACTACTTCAAAAATTTAGTTCCATTGTCTTGACCTAGGTTAAGTCCATTAAAGCGGTTCTCCAGTATAATAGTTGCAGTTGATAGTAATTATTGCCACACTCTGTTTGGCTGGGGAAAGATATCTGGACTGATGGGGGTATTGGTAAAGGCATTTCTAAATTTAAAGAAGGTCTGAAAGAAGATGAGTCAGATAGTAACGCATAAAATTTGAGCGTTACTACTGAGTCATTGCCTTAAATTAACGTTTGTTATTAATTAGGTATATTACCCTATGCTACTTAGACAACCATCATTAAATGTCGACACAAAGCAAAAAACTACCACTTTTTTGCTGATGAAATTGGCTATCATAATAGCGGTGGCTTTTGTTTTTATTGTGAGTGCCCCAAAAGGATTGTTAGCGGTTGATAGCATTTCTCAAATAGAAAGGCTCTCAGCGAAAATAGACTATAAACAATTATTTCCAGAGGCTGCGCGTATGGGTGCGCCCGAGGGTGAGCCAAAGGCTGCTCCCGTATATAGTGCGGATAATGCTTTGATTGGTTATATCTTTGTAAACACGGATTTTGTCCCTACGATTGGTTATTCAGGCAAGCCTATTCATGTTGCTATTGCCATGGATATGCAAGGCTCAATCAAAGGTGCTAAATTGTTAAAGCATAGTGAGCCCATTGTTCTTGTGGGCATACCAAATGCAAAGATCAAAGCTTTTATTGATGGATATGTGGGTTTAAATGCTATCACATTAGCTAAAGGTGGTGATGACCCCTTGCCTGTTGATATTGTCTCTGGAGCGACGGTCACTGTTATTGTTATAGACGTGTCTATCAAGCGGTCTGCTGTTCTGTTGGCAAAAAGCCGTGGTATAGGCGGTCTTGATAAATTCGAGGCACCCAGAAATATACTGCGCACTGACATCAACACACCATCTGATTGGGGTGTATTATTTGGTGATGGATCAATTAAACATCTGTTGCTTACCAATGCAGATGTTGATCAAGCTTTTGTTGATTCTGGTAACAAGGAAGCCATCGCGCGACCTGAAAAAGGAAAAGCAGAAGACGTATTCATTCATTTGCATACCGCGCTTGTCAGTCAGCCGCAAATAGGCCGCACCTTGTTAGGTGATCGGGAATATAAAAATTTAACGAATCGTCTAAAAAAAGATCAGCATGCTGTTTTGATTATGGCTAAAGGGCATTATAGTTTTCGCGGGTCTGGATTTGTGCGCGGTGGTATTTTTGATAGATTCCAAATTGTACAGGGTACTAATAGCTGGTTGTTGACTGACAAGCTTTATAAAAATATGGGCAATGTTCATAATGGGCCAAACTTCAAAGAGGTTGGTCTTTTTAGACTGCCCGAAAATTCTGAATTTGATCCAACAGCCTCTTGGCGCGTGCAGTTATTAATTCAACGAGCTGTAGGCCCTATCCAAAAAGCTTTTGTCGTAAAGGCGCTTGATTACATAGTGCCCCCACGTTTTGTTGAGCAGGTGAAAGTAAAGGTGCCTGAACATAATGAGGCTGAATTTATTGTTAATCCTGTTGTCAAAAAAGTGTGGGAAAATAAAAAAATATCTGTAGCTGTTTTAACCATAGCGCTCATTCTATTAATCGCTATTTTTTATGGTCAGCTATGGCTTGCTCGTAAACCAGTTCTTTTAAAAACTGTGCGAGTTTCATTCTTGCTATTCACTTTAGTGTGGCTTGGTTGGTATTCAAATGCGCAACTCAGTATCGTGAATGTTTTCACCTTCGCCCAGTCATTTGTTAATGACTTTAGTTGGAACTATTTCATGATGGACCCTCTATTATTCATCTTGTGGTTCGCAGTTGCGTCCGCCCTTATCCTATGGGGTCGAGGGGTTTTTTGTGGTTGGTTATGTCCTTTCGGCGCTTTGCAAGAGCTAACCAATATGCTCGCCAAGAAAATAGGTATCCCGCAGATTAGAGTCCCCTGGGGACTACATGAATTACTACTTTCTTTGAAATACACCATATTTTTGATTTTGTTTGGCCTCAGCCTTTATTCAATGGGTATTGCTGAGCAATATGCTGAAATAGAACCGTTCAAAACTGTGATTATCTTAAAGTTCGCTCGTGAATGGCCTTATGTGGTTTATGCGCTGACTCTATTATCTGTCGGACTGGTGATTGAACGATTTTACTGCCGTTATTTATGTCCTCTTGGTGCCGCGCTGGCTATTCCAGCTCGTCTGCGTACCAATGACTGGCTTAAGCGTTATTTTATGTGTGGAAATCCATGCCAACGCTGCGCGAACGAATGCATGGTGCAGGCGATACGGCCAGACGGCCAAATTCATCCAAACGAATGCATAAACTGCATGCACTGTCAGGAGCTTTATAGCTGTAGTGCGCGCTGTCCTGTGAGGGTTCAAAAGCGTGAAAGGACTGAGAAGCGCTTAAAGTCACAGGAAAAAGAGAAGCAATTGTAATTGAGTATGAGAGTTTTAACTAACGGCCCTTATGAAGGAGGACAAAATGACTAAAGAAAATGAAACAAAACAAGGCATATCTCGACGTGAGTTATTTGGTGGTGCAGCAGGCGCTGCGGCACTCGCTGTAGGTGCGTCTAGTTTTATAGGCAGTGTGCCTGCTAGTGCGGCATCAAAAAATGACCACACAGTACACCCTGGTGAATTAGATGAATATTATGGGTTTTGGAGCTCTGGACAAGCTGGGGAGGTTCGCGTTCTTGGCATTCCATCCATGCGTGAATTGATGCGTATTCCTGTGTTTAACCGTTGTTCAGCAACTGGTTGGGGTAGTACAAATGAATCACGTAAAATCATGCGCGATGGTATGTTGCCAGAGACTAAAAAGTTTCTAGAAGATAAAGGTGAAGTTTGGTTAAATGGTGATGCCCACCATCCGCATATGTCATTTACCGATGGTAAATACGATGGTCGCTATCTGTGGATTAATGACAAAGCAAATACGCGTGTCGCCCGCATCCGTCTTGACGTGATGAAGGTTGACAAGATGCTTGAAATTCCAAATGCGGCGGATATCCATGGCCTTCGCCCTCAAAAGTTTCCTAAGACAAAGTATGTCTTTGCCAATGGCGAGCACCGTGTACCGATCCCTAATGATGGCACTGTGTTAGATGACCCTAGCAAATACCACGCCGTATTCACTGCCGTCGACGGCGAAGAAATGACTGTTGCATGGCAGGTAATTGTTGATGGTAATTTGGATAATGTAGATGCTGATTACCAAGGTAAATATGCTTTTGCTTCATCTTATAACTCTGAAGAAGCTGTTGATTTACCTGGTATGATGTCTTCTGATATGGATCACTGTGTTATTTTTGATATTGAAGCTATTGAGGCTGGTATCAAGGCTGGTGATTATAAAACTATTGCTGGTGCAAAAGTGATTGATGGCCGTAAAGGATCTAAATACACGCGTTATGTACCAATTCCAAACAGTCCGCACGGTGTAAATACAGCGCCTGATAAACGTCACGTTGTTATCAATGGTAAGCTGTCTCCGACAGTTTCTGTGATTGATGTAACACTTGTGCCAAAGCTGTTTAAAGATCAGATTAAACCACGTGAAGTTATCGTTGCAGAACCAGAGCTAGGCTTAGGCCCTCTCCATACTGCATTTGATGGTCGTGGTAATGGCTATACAACATTGTTCTTAGATAGTCAGGTTTGTAAGTGGAATATTGAGAAAGCTATTCGTGCGTATAAGGGTGAAAAAGTTGATCCTATCCTCGATAAAATTGACGTTCATTACCAGCCTGGTCATAATCACACCACCATGGGTGAATCATTGGATGCCGATGGTAAATGGCTTGTGTCCTTGAATAAATTCTCTAAAGACCGATACATTAACGTAGGTCCTGTTAAACCAGAGAATGAGCAACTGATTGATATTTCAGGCGATAAGATGAAGATTGTTCATGACGGTCCAGCTTACGCTGAGCCTCATGATGTTATCATGGTTCACCGCTCTATCGTTAATCCGCAGAATACTTGGACGCGTGGTGATAGTTATTGGCAAGACGTTACAGATCAAGCCAAGATAGATGGTGTTTCTCTGGAAGATGACAGTGTTGTTATTCGTGACGGCAATAAAGTCCGCGTTTACATGTACTCAATCGCACCGACCTTCTCTATGGAGAAATTCGAAGTGAATGAGGGCGATGAAGTGACAATCATTATCACAAATGTCGACGATGTGGATGATCTAACGCACGGTTTCACGATGGCAAACTATGGTATTGCTTTTGAGGTGGCGGGTCAGGCAACTGCCTCTGCGACATTTAAAGCAGGACGACCTGGTGTCCATTGGTTCTATTGCCAGTGGTTCTGTCATGCGCTGCATATGGAAATGCGTGGCCGTATGTTGGTTAAACCTAAAAAGGCTTAAGAGTGTGAAAAAATTAGCCGCAAAACTGAAAACTACGTTAATTTCTGTAATGGTATTTACAGCGATGAGTGGTAGTTTATTTGCGGCTGATACGACAGTTAATGGGGGTGGCAGTGATCTTACTGCCGCCCTCAATTCTGCAAATGATGGTGATATTTTAACTGTACAATCGGGTGTTTATAGTGGCTCATTTGTTATCGACAAATCCATAACATTAATAGGCCTAAAAGGGGCTAAGCTCGATGGTAGAGGTAAAGGATCAGTCATACATGTGAAAGCCCCAGATGTTAAGGTATCAGGCTTTCAGATTATGGGATCAGGCAGTGACCATGAAAAGGCCGATAGCGGGATTTTTCTTGATAAAACTGCCCATAGGGCGCGTATCGAGAACAATATACTTACAGATAATTTAATCGGTATTTATGTATGGGGGCAAAAGGATGCCTTGGTTACAAGAAATAAAATAACAGGCCGTCAAGACCATAGGATGAATGATCGGGGTAACGGCATATATGTGTGGAATGCCCCCGGGGCTGTTGTCAGCTATAACGATATTAGATATGGGCGCGATGGTATCTTTGTCAATGCGAGCAAACGGAATAAATTTATTGGTAACCGCATGCGTAACCTTAGATTTGCGGTGCATTATATGTATACACATAATTCAGAAGTATCAGATAATGTCGCTTATGATAATCATGCTGGTTATGCATTGATGTTTTCAAACCGTCTAAAAATCAAAAGAAATTTATCAGTGAATAGTAAGCTGCATGGCATCCTACTTAATTACACGAATAAATCAGAATTTCAGGATAATAAAATTGTACGCGGTGGCGAACGCTGTGTGTTTATTTATAATTCCAACAGAAATACCTTTGACAGCAATTGGTTTGAAAGCTGTGATGTAGGTATTCATTTTACGGGCGGATCAGAAGGAAATTCTGTTTGGAAAAATACCTTTTTGTCTAATAAATTCCAAGTAAAATACGTGGGGACAAAGTGGGTAGAATGGTCAAAGAATGGCCAAGGTAATTATTACAGCGATAATGCGGGATTTGATATTAATCAGGATGGTGTCGCGGATGCGGCCTATAAACCGAATGACCTGATGGATCAAATCGTCTGGCGGCATCCACTCGCAATAAAGTTATTACAAAGCCCGTCAGTGAAAATACTGCGATGGGCTCAAGGTCAATTCCCTGCTCTCTATCCTGGTGGTGTGATTGATAGCTATCCTTTAATGCAGCCTATTAATCCCCAATTACCAAATATTTGGCACTAAACGTGAGGTTATAAAATGTCTAATGCTCCTCTATTACAAATCAGCGGTCTACGGAAAACATTTGATAGCCATGTTGCGGTAGATGACGTGTCGCTAGATGTCCAAAGTGGTGAATGCCTAGCGCTTGTTGGGCATAATGGTGCAGGTAAAACTACTATTTTTAAGATGATTTTAGGCCTATTGCAGCCATCAGCTGGCACGGTATTATTTCAAGGGCAGCCAATAAACGACCAAGCCGTAATTGGCTTTTTACCAGAATCCGTATCGTTTCACCATTCGCTCACAGGCTATGAACTTCTAAGATTTTACGAGTCTCTAAGAGGTGTTGAGCATGGCACTGATTTTGATGCTCTTTTGGATAAGGTTAATTTGCAAGGTGTTGGTAATAATCGTATCTCCACATATTCAAAAGGGATGCGTCAACGACTTGGACTAGCACAAACATTGATTGGTAATCCAAAATTACTCATTCTGGATGAGCCGACAAGTGGTCTTGACCCAACGTCAAGGAGGAGCTTTTATCATCTGCTGGATGAGTTGCGCTTAGATGGAACGACTATCGTACTTTCTAGTCACGCCCTTAGCGAGGTTGAGGCTTATACAAGTAATGTTGCTATTTTAAAATCTGGGCAGATGCTAGCTAATGGCCCGATCCAAGAGCTTGCAGCAGTAGCTGGGCTGCCAGTAAAAATGACCCTTCAATTTCATCCTAATAAAACTACTGAAAATCTCAATCTGCCTAAGGAAGTGAATATTCAGACTTCCAGTGATCCTCGATTTGCGACCTTAGATGTTGATGAAGCGCTAAAGTTAAAGATGATGCATCATCTATCTGGGCAATCAACCGTTGTCGCAGATATTTTAATCCACCAACCAACACTTGATGATATCTATGCTCACTTCCAAGAGGGTGGAAATAATATTGATGATAATAAGATAGATAATGTGATGCCTTTTCCTGTGAGCGATGAAAGGAAAGCATTATGATAAAATCCATTATGACAGTGGCGAGGTTAGAAATTCGTATTGCTATGCGCAATCGCTGGGTCATGGCGACTACAATGCTTATGACCGTTTTGGCGCTTTCCATCTCGACGCTTGGTAGTTCACCATCGGGTACAATTGATGCGGAACCTTTGATGGTGTCTATTGTGTCACTGGCTAGTCTTACCATTTTTTTAGTCCCGCTGATGGCACTTTTAATTTCTTTTGACACAGTTGTCGGTGAGATTGAGCAGGGTACTATGCTCTTAATGCTATCCTATCCTATTAGTCGCACCGCTGTTGTCCTTGGTAAATTTGTTGGGGCAAGTGGCATTATCAGTTTTGCAACTATTTTAGGCTATGGATTTGCGGGTCTTGTCGTGGGATTAAATAGCCCTGAGACTCCATCCCTAGATAGTTGGATGGCTTTAGTGCAGTTAATCGTCTCTTCTTCGATTTTAGGCGCTGCTTTTGTTAGTCTTGGGTTGGCATGTAGTTGTATCACAGACCAGCGTGGCACAGCGGCGGGCATTGCTGTCTCCATATGGTTATTATTTGTCATCATATTTGATCTTGCACTGCTTGGTGCATTGGTTGCGGGGTTAGATGCTGTCATTTCAAAAGAAATATTCCCATTATTATTAGCAATAAACCCTGCCGATGCATTCCGTATGATTAATATGGATTCTGTATCAGGGTCAGGCATGTTATCGGGCATGGCTGAGGTGTCATCAAATGCATCGTTAGGAAATTTGACCTTATGGTCTAGTTTATTTGTCTGGTCACTATTGCCGCTTATGGGCGCTATTTATAGTTTTAAAAGGAAGGATGTTTAATGAAAACATCTATAGTCATTACAATGTTGAGTGCTTGCTTATTTTTAACAGCTTGCAGTCAAGATCAAAGCGACCAAGCCTCTATTGTCGCTGTCGCCTTACCCGATAATGCCATGGGGTATTTTTGCGGTATGAACGTTAAAATGCACAAAGGGCCTAAGGGGCAGATTTTTTTAAAAGATCAGGCTGAACCTATTTGGTTTGTATCTGTGCAAGATACGCTGGCCTTTACCCGCATGCCCGATGAAGCACATCGTGTAAAAGCTGTTTTTGTTTCAGATATGGACAAGGCAGAGAGCTGGGATGACCCTGGAGATAAAGCATGGATGCGTGCTGATATAGCTTGGTTTGTAGTAGAATCAAGCGCTAAGGGGGGCATGGGCGGCGCTGAGATGGTTCCTTTTGGCAGTGAAGAGGCTGCTGCATACTATGCCAGCAATATGGGAGGCCGCGTGGTGGTGCTAGATGAAATCCCCACATCTCTTTTACTCGGTAGTGGCATAGAAAGCATGGATGGTAGCGAAGAAGAACCAGCAGATAAAATGGATGAGCATCATGATCAATCATAATAATATCACCAGACGGCATGCTTTATGTCTAATAGCCTCAGCAGGTGGGTTGCTTGCTCTAAGTCCATCTATAGCGCACGCTGTTACTTCAAACCATGTAGCGTCTTGGCGTGGTATAGCGCTAGGTGGTGAGGCATCATTGACATTGGTACACCCAAATCAAGATAAAGCGCAAAAAACTATTAAACGGTTAGTTGATGAGCTAGTCCGACTAGAAAGTATTTTCTCTATTTACGATGAAAGTTCTAAGCTTTCGCAATTGAATGCTGAAGGGTATTTATTAGCGCCGCCGATGGAGCTTGTTATGGTATTAAGACAGGCACGGGCTGTTAGTGAGGCTACGGGTGGCATGTTCGATATAACCGTTCAACCCATTTGGGAGGAACTCTATAATGATGTGCCTAATAAAGCGCCAATAGCGCAGCAGATGCTCTCAATTTCTTCAGAACAAATCCTTCTAGGAAAGGGGCAAAAAATCACATTAAATGGCATTGCCCAAGGCGCTATTACTGATTATTTGCACGCTATGTTACAGCGGGAAGGTTTTGAGAACATCATGCTTAATACTGGTGAAATTCGTGCCCATGGTTATAGCGCGAATGGAGATCTATGGCGTGCGGCACTCGGCAGTAAAGATGGTCCTGTTCTGTCGTTAGAAAATCAGTCTTTAGCCACCAGCGAAGTCGGTGATAAGCGGGCTCATCTTTTTAATCCTAAAACCCAAGAAAAGGGCAACTTGTTTGAGCGTGTTAGCGTAACAGCGCCTTCGGCTGCTATAGCTGATGGCTTGTCGACAGCTTTTTCTTTAATCCCAGAAAGTCAGTGGCCCTATTATGTTGATCGTTTACCATGGCAGAATATATCCATAAATGCCGCGCGTAAGGACGGCAGCGTTTTTGTCATGAGTTCAAATGGCGCTGTCAAAGGCACTTGAGAGTGTTTTTCGTAAAGGTTGTTAGATTTTAAAAAATGATTTTATACTTATTGTGAGGCTAAGAAATTAGAGGCATCTCAGTGTTTAGATTAAGATGTTTTTTGAATTGCCATGAAACTGACAAGTTTCTTGTTAAGAAGGCTTGTGTAAAGTTATGAATCACTTCATAGACTGTTAAAAAGGATGTTGCAGGGCAGCATCCAGCACATTCTTGAAATATAATGAAAAAAGAGGCCTGTATGTTATCGAATATTTTGGGATTATTCTCATCTGATATGGCTATTGATCTAGGAACGGCTAACACCATTGTTTATGTTAAAGGTCGCGGTATAGTTCTAAATGAGCCATCTGTTGTTGCAATGATAACTGAAGATGGTCGTAGTAAGGTCTATGCCGTTGGGGACGGCGCTAAAATGATGTTGGGTAGGACGCCTGACAATATTCAAGCAATTCGCCCCCTAAAAGATGGTGTGATAGCTGATTTTCATGCTGCAGAGCACATGATTAAGCACTTTATCCAAAAGGTTCATAATAGCTCGTTCGCCCGCCCAAATATTGTGGTTTGTGTGCCGTCTGGTTCTACACCAGTTGAGCGCAAGGCTATTCAAGAATCTGCTGAGCAGGCGGGTGCCCGCAAAGTTTTCCTTATTGAAGAGCCTATGGCTGCTGCTATTGGCGCAGGACTGCCTGTAACAGACCCTCAAGGGTCAATGATCGTTGACATTGGTGGAGGTACTACTGAAATTGCTGTTCTGTCATTATCGGGCATTGTATATGCTGATAGTGTCCGTGTCGGCGGTGATGCAATGGATGATTGCCTTATTGGGTACATTCGTAAAAGTCATAACCTTCTAATCGGTGAAGCAACAGCTGAGCGCATCAAAAAAGAAGTTGGTACAGCGATGGTACCAGAAGATAGTGTAGGGCGTACAATAAGCCTAAAAGGCCGTGATTTGATGACGGGCATGCCAAAGGAAATCGAGATTAATCAAGCTCAAGTTGCTGAAGCTCTTAAAGGCCCTGTTACAGCGATAATTGAGGGTGTGAAAAAATCTCTAGAGTTGATCCCACCTGAGCTTGCTTCTGATATAATTGACCGTGGTATTGTGTTAACGGGTGGTGGTGCTCTGCTTGGTGACTTGGATACAATGCTTAGTCGTGTTACTGGACTACCAGTTGCTGTTGCTGAAGAGCCTCTTACATGCGTTGCGTTAGGTTCTGGACGCGTACTGGAAGACGAGCTCTTAAAACAAGTTTTGACGGCGCATTTTTAAAGTCAGCTGTCAATTATACTATCATTTCACGCGGAGTGTGGGTGATTGTCGGCTTGGGTGAACCGTCAAAATTCACGTCCACCCACAGTCAAAGTACAAGACATTTCGTTCAGAAAGCGCTTGTCAGATCAGCTGTTACTAGCGCTGGAAAGGTGAAGTTATTGTTGCTTTTTCAATCAGGTGAGCATGTACCATGTAGCTGACTTCGGCAGGCATCACTATGCCTGTTTCAGGCACATCCAAGACCTCAGTATCTAAAGCGTAAACAGTAAAGCGATAATTGTGAACGTCGTCACCTTCGTCGGGGCAAACGCCGTGGTATCCATGTTCAGCTAAATCTGTAAGCGCTTGTACGCTCCCTTTTGGGGCGAGGTTTAAACTTGGGTTGCCTGCCCCACGCGGTAGCGAGCGAATATCAGCAGGAATGTTGTATAATAACCAGTGCCACCAGCCACTTTCGTTATTTACATCGGGGTCAAAAACTGTCACGGCAAAGCTTTTGGTACCCTTAGGTACATCGCTCCAATAAAGTTCAGGTGATAGGTTTTCACCAGTGCAGCCTTCATCGTTACCACGATGCGCTTCGCCAATGACTTGACCCTGCTTGATGTCCTTACTATTTAATTCCATAACATTAAAAAACCCAGATAAAAAAGAATGAGTGTCAGCTTAGATATTGATGAGATTTTCATCTGCCGATACTCGGTTATTACTAATAAATTACTTACAGGCCAGACCATAGATAATAACAATGATAATGAAAAGTATAATTATGGCCAAAAGGCCATGCCGGGGACTCTTTCAAGTTCCTTTGACAATGCCCGAAATACCAGTTGAGGCCGCGAAGAAGTATGGCGACAAAACTGCGCTGGTAACGCCGCAGCGGAAACTGTCATTCAATGAACTTAACGCCCTGTCAAACCAGTGTGCGGGTGCGCTAGTTGATCTGGGTATCAAGACGGGTGATCGGGTCGTCAGTTATTACGGCGCGTTAATGGCCGACAAGGGCTTTAATGAGGACCGTAAAGTCACCTTTGAGGAGGTGTCTAAGGCGACGGGTATTCACCGCACGACCCTGACAAAGATAGCCAATCAAAAGGGTTATGTGGCTAAGACTGACGTGGTTGATAAGCTATGCGCCTATTTTGAGTGTAAGTTAGCTGACCTAGCTAAATATGTGCCTGATGAAGATGATAGTTAGATACAAAAATAACCCCTGAACAAAGTCAGGGGTTAAGTTGAGGGAGAAGGGAGCGTTAATGCCCCCGATATCATGACGCCACTTTGTATTTCTTTGGTAGTGGCGCCTTATAATCAGATTTTTCCATTCGCGTGATTACACTTTCATGGATAATAGCACCTTCTGGGATCACCCTTTGAACCCGCTTCCATACCTTCCAAAAACCACTTCGTGAGTTATGTATTGGCCCAAGTGGATTACATTTCAAGTTTGTTTCCCAACCATCTTTAAGCCGAAGACCACACTTTTCAGCATTAGTAAGCATCCACCTGAGAGCGCTATCTGATAAACCACGTTCATTATACCATCCACCCACGTCTGAGTGAACACCGGGGAACCAAACTTGTTCGATTGTTTGGTGTGCGGCTTTTTGACTTTCATCCCACAAGCTGACAGGGAACTTTTTACGGTGTTCGTCAATTGAGACAGCATGGAAACCATATTTAACATCATGATTTAGAATGTCATCTTTGAAATGACGAGTAGGGTGCCAGTTGCCGATAGAGGCTACGGTATCCCAAACGCCTACAAAATGTGGTTTGCACTCATGACAGAAATCACGTTTAAATCCTTTGACTAAATGATCTGGCTTATCACCAAAATTCATCTTCATTACAGAAGGGATAAGATTTTTACTGCCTTTCTGTAATAAGCCGCATTTATGCAACATGCCAACGATGACACGAGCAGTATACGCGCCACGACTGAAACCAAAGATGTAAACGTTATCGCCTTCTTCATAACGGTCCATTAGATAAGTGTAGGCTTCTTGTACATTTTGTTTCACACCATAGCCGAAGCCATTGCCAAGGGCGTTACCAAGTGTTTTGGAAACAGGTCCAAAGGACATGCCTAGTGGATTAAATGTACCTACGCCTGTATCATAAAATGCGATTTGATTAGTATCGCGAACAACAGATGCAAAAGTTCCAACAACATTTGTGTTGTTTTCACTGTATTCATTACCTGTGCCATCACAGCATATGATAATGTTCTTGTTCTTAGTTGTACTCATTTTCTTTTTCCTTTTCAAAAAAGAAAGGGGCCGAAAATCGGTCCCTTGATTAACCCTTAGGTGGGTATGGATCAGATCCGTGTGAATCACGGTCTCTAATACGGCCATTACGGCCATGAATAAGCAGCTCACTTTCCTGATTTTGCGAAATTGTTCTGCCACGATCGATTGCCTCAGCTTGAGTACGATGGACACTTGTTGCACGTTGCGCACCTGCGCCGCGTACTTGCCACCCATCTTTGTGAGGCGTTATATGTTGGTTTCTTTTAGTCATTCTAAATCTCCATTTGCATTTGTCGTATTGAATTGCTAGAATCAAATTATCAACATTAATTGCAATAGTCAAATTTAATTTGATAATAGCAATTGGAGGGAGTTAATATGAGTACTGGAAAATTTAATGCGGGATCGTTTTATTCTGCTTTGAACACTTGTCGGGAATCAAAAAAGTACACTTGGAAAAAAGTTGCTGAAAAAGCTCAAATCAGTCCGTCAACACTAACTCGTATGGCACAAGGAAAGCGGCCAGATGTCGATAGCATGGCCGCACTTGTCGAGTGGTCTGGATTGTCAGCTGATGATTTCATTGAAAAAAATCGAGATAATGTTGCAAATACGGACACTGTTGCTACTATAGGTGCATATTTGAGGGCGGATAAAAATTTAGATGAAAAGTCCGCTGATGCTTTGGAAGCCATAATGCAGGCGGCATATGAGAGACTTAAGGACTAAAATTATATGAGTTTCAGAAGGGGTTTCAAGGCAGAAGCAGAATGGTATGCCTTGGAGTTTAGAAAAGAATTAAATCTAACGAAAGTATGTCCCTTAGACCCATTTGTTCTAGCGGAGAAGCTCTCGATACCTGTTATGACTCTATCCTCTTTTGCTAATGAAGCGCCAGCGGCAGTGGGTCATTTTTCTGGTGAAGGAGAGGGCGCGTTGTCTGGAATGACAGTATTTCGGGGTAATAATAGAGCGATTATTTATAACGATAATCATCCTAAAGGTCGGTGTCATAATAGTATAGCTCATGAACTTAGTCACGGTATTTTGGGGCACCCGCCTTCACCGCCTATGTGCGACTTAGGTCTTCGTAATTATGATGATGGAATAGAAAAAGAGGCGGATTTTTTGGCTGCCGCTATACTAATCCCCAAAACAGTAGCCATTTATATCTTATCTACTGCGATGGACAAAGGTGAGGCTGCTGAACATTATGGAGTAAGTGCAGAGCTTCTTCGTTGGCGGATAGGTATATCTGGAGCGCAACATATCCATAGAAGAAGACAGCTAAGGTGAAAAACCTAGTGGGCCCTGTGTGGGCCCTAGGATGGGCCCCAGACCAAAAAGGACCTAGGTATTTCTACCTAAGTCCTTGATATTATTGGTGGAGCCTAGCGGGATCGAACCGCTGACCTCTTCGCTGCCAGCGAAGCGCTCTCCCAGCTGAGCTAAGGCCCCTTAATCTAAGTCGCCTTAGATTAAGAATGGGTCTGACTAAGCGTCGTCGCTAGAAAGCGTTGTATCAACCATGCCAGACACTTCTGCGTCATCATCATCGTCAAGACTAACATCGCCAAGAGGGTTTTCGCCGTCGTCATCATTGCTATCAGCAACGGCCACGATTGCGTCTTCGCTCTCTTCGTCGTCTTCCTCTTCTTCTTCTTTTTCAACAACGATAGGCTGCTTAGTCTTTAAAACAGGCTCGGGAACCCACGACGTGCCGCACTCGATGCATACACATGGGTTGTTTTTTGTTAGGTCGTAAAAACGTTCACTACATTTTGGGCATGTACGTTTTGTGCCCCATTCAGCTTTTGCCACTGTTCTCTCCTTACGATCTGTGCTTTATGTCGGCACGAATTATGCTAAACATTATGCAAAGAATTTGGCGCACCATTGCCATGATCAGCAAAGAATGTCAAAGCTTTTGCGCTTAACAAATTATATAGAAGGATTTTCTCTCAGTGTCACGCGAAGTTTCATCTCATTTAAACAGCCTAAAAGCCTCAATCGGTAACCCGCTAAAAGGCGACATCCACGTGCCGGGCGACAAGTCTATTTCTCATCGCGCCTTGATGCTGTCGGCGCTGGCAGTGGGGGAAAGTCGGGTAAGAGGATTACTCGAGGGCGAGGATGTTCTGGCTACGGCTGAGGCTATGCGGGCGATGGGGGCAACCATCAAGCGCAGTGATGATGGCGAGTGGTATATAAACGGCGTTGGGGTTGGTGGCTTGATGGAACCTGATGATGTGATTGATCTGGGCAATAGCGGTACCAGCGCGCGATTGATTATGGGGTTGATTGCCTCTCATGATATTACCGTGACCTTCACGGGGGACGGATCGTTAAGGGGGCGCCCGATGAAACGGGTTATCACACCGTTATCGGCTATTGGCGCAACATTTATGGCGCGTGAGGATACGTATTTGCCGCTAACGATGCGCGGCGCGACTGATTCGCATCCCATAGACTATGCAACACCCGTTGCCAGCGCGCAGGTAAAATCATCGGTCTTGCTGGCGGGGTTAAACACGCCCGGCATTACCACGGTGCGCGAAAAGGTGGCAACGCGTGATCATACAGAGCGCATGCTGACGGCAATGGGCGCTGAGATTGAAACTATTGAAGACGGCGAAGGTCGCGTGATTAAGCTAGTAGGTCAGCCAGAGCTTAACCCCATTGATCTGGATGTGCCGGGTGATATCTCATCTGCGGCTTTTCTTTTGGTGGCGGCGAGCATTGTCCCAGATAGCGATATTACTATTCGTACTGTGGGGATGAACCCGCTGCGTACGGGCATTATCGACGCGCTGCGCCATATGGGCGCGGATATCACGGTGCTTAACGCGCGCAATTTGGGCGGCGAGCCTGTGGGCGATCTGCATGTGAAATATTCAGGGTTAAACGGCGTGGACGGCGTGCCAGTTGATGCCAGCACCATGATCGACGAATTCCCCGTGTTATTTTGCGCGGCGGCAGTGGCAAATGGCAAAAGCACCTTCACAGGGTTAGCGGAAATGCGCGTCAAAGAATCAGACCGTATTGCCGTGATGGCTAAGGGGTTAATCCAGTGCGGTGTCAAGGTGACAGAGCTGGAAGACGGCTTAATCATTGAGGGCGCTGGCGGTGCGATCATCGGCCAAAGCGCAGGGGATGGTGATGCCATTGAAACCCATCTTGATCACCGTATCGCCATGAGCTTTACAGTATTAGGCCAGATGGCGACATCACCAATCACCATTGATGACGCCAGCCCGATTAACACCAGTTTCCCTGGGTTTACAGGTTTAATGACGGGCCTTGGTGCCAATGTAACCCGATGATTGAACTTTCTCTACTCGATCTGTCTATAGCCTTCATGCCAGTTGCGCTGGTATTGGTGATACTGGCTAGATGGCAGATGAAGGTGGGGGAAAGCGTTTACGGCTTTACGCGTATGCTGGCGCAGCTGTTAATTGTTGGGTATTTTTTAAATTATTTATTTGCTGTAAATGAGGGCTGGATCATCATTGCGGTCCTATCCGTTATGGTTTTCGCCTCGAGCTTTATTGCCTTGCGTAGTCTAGAAAAGCCTTGGGGGCGGCTATTTGCTTATGCATGTATTTCCATCCTATTAGGCGGTGGTTTTACCCTGATTATCATAACACAAGGCGTATTGGGATTAGACCCTTGGTACGCACCCACCTATGTGATTCCGTTGGCGGGTATGATCTTCGCAGGATCGATGAATGCCATTAGCGTCGCGGCAGAGCGTCTGCAATCTGAACTAAAGGCTGGTAAAGACTATAGCACCGCGCGACCCATCGCCCTGAATGCTGGCTTGATTCCGATTACCAATTCACTGTTTGCGGTGGGGCTTGTCTCGTTGCCCGGCATGATGACGGGCCAAATACTATCAGGTATTGATCCGCTGATTGCCGTGCGCTATCAAATTATGGTCATGTGTATGATGTATGCCTCTGCGGGCCTATCGGCCAGTTGTTTTTTATGGTTGCGCAGACCTTAATGCGTAGTTCTGATTTCAGCAGCAATGGCAAGACATAAACGACATCTATATAACTAGCTTTGTAGGTCATTACAGTCTCATGTTTGAAAACAAATTGTCACCCTGAACTTGTTTCAGGGTCCATTCTTGAAGTAGTAGGACTGTTAGACAAATGGATGCTGAAATAAATTCAGCATGACGGTAGGGGGAATGCATGAGTAAATATGGCTATACATACATCTTAGCATCGCAGCCTCATGGAACCTTGTATATTGGTGTAACAAGTGATCTTGTTAAGCGTATGTGGCAGCATAGGGAAGGCGTTGTAGAGGGCTTCACGAAAGATCACACAGTCCATAGTCTTGTCTATTTCGAGCAATTTGAAATGATAACAGATGCCATCGCGTATGAGAAAAAGTTGAAGAATTGGCATCGAGATTGGAAAATAAATTTGATCGAAAGAGACAACCCCAAATGGGATGATCTCTCAAATGGCCTTGTTTAAGGCGTCTCGCCTTTAAATTCAGCGAAGGTGACGATGGTGCCATCAGGGACGGTATAGCCAACCTCAGTAGAACCATAGAATGTCTCACGCCGCGGCATAGTGATTTTGTAATCAGATAGGGCTTGTTGGATGGCATTAATATCAGCGACTTTAAGGAATAGAACAACAGGGCTGGCTGTAAAATCTATGCCCTTAAATAAATCCATATCAGCAGCTAAGCTGGCAACGGACTGCATCATGAATTGATGTGTGCCATCGGTTAAAACCGCAAAACCGAGTGGGCCAGATCCGCCGGGACCATCAAGCGGTACACTTTCAACAACTTTAAAGCCAACCGCGCCCCAAAAATCAATAGAGGGCTCAATATCCTTTACAATAATATTGACGTTAAGTTCTGTGATCATAGCCATGTTTTTTCCCTCTAGTGTATCCTGTGATTTTTCTTGTGCAAAAGTCAGTGTAGTCACAATCAGCGTGATGACAAGACAGGCTGCAAAGTTGGTGATAAAATTACGAATATAAAACATATATGTTCCCCTTTTGTTCATGTATAGACCTTAACCCCTATTATGTCAAGCGTTGCGCTTGGCGGGACCTGTGCGTATAAGCGACTCACATGAATTTATGAGGTGATTCGGATGATAATTGCGATTGATGGTCCTGCGGCAGCGGGAAAAGGTACTTTGGCAAAGCGGTTGGCAGCAGAATTTGATTATGCCTATTTAGACACAGGCGCACTATATCGCGCCGTGGGTCTAAAGATGCTGCGCGCGGGCGAGAACAGATCAAATGTAGCGCTTGCCGCCGCGGCCTCATCAGATCTTGATCCCGCGTTATTTGGTGATCCTGCCCTGCGTCATGAGGATACAGCCTCAGCCGCGTCTGAGGTGGCCGTTATTCCCGAGGTTCGCGCTAACCTGTTGGAATTTCAGCGTAATTATGCTATTAATCCACCAGAAGGCAAAGCGGGTGCTGTGCTAGATGGCCGTGATATTGGCACGGTTGTTTGCCCTAACGCCCCTGTCAAATTATATATTACTGCCAGCCCTGAGGAGCGCGCACGCAGGCGCACTGCCGAGATGGAAGGGCGCGGCGAGGTCATTGATTACGCTGATATCTTAGCCGATGTTAAGGCCCGCGATGATCGTGATATGAACCGTCAAAATGCGCCTTTGGTACCGCATAAAAATGCGCTCTTGCTAGATACCACAAAATTGGATATAGACGCCGTGTTTTTAAGGGCAACGGCATTGGTGCGCGAGCATCTGGTTTAATTGCCCCAATATAGCTGAAGATGCTCATTAGAGTGACCCTAATTTGCTTGATTTTTCCTCAAAGGGGAGAGTGGAGCGAAATGGGTGATTTTTGATGTGTGTTAGAGGCTTCTACTAAAAAGAAAGCCACAGATAGTCTGTGTCTAAAAAATAGTAGAAGAAGACCGTCGGAGCCAACCGACTGGCACAAAAAATATTGAGGGTTCGCCACACATATGTTTGGTCAATCCTGTCTTGAAAGGACAAATGCATGAACGATTTCTCGCCATCTCGCGATGATTTTGAGGCTCTATTAAATGAGTCTATGGCCGGAGCCGAAGAAGGTTTTGAAGGCCGCGTAGTAACTGGTACTGTTGTATCTATAGAAAATGATTTCGCCATTGTTGATATCGGACTTAAAGCTGAAGGCCGCGTTGCACTAAAAGAATTTGCAAGCGCTGGACAAAAAGCTGAAGTTGCCGCTGGCGATACAATTGAAGTTTATGTTGACCGTGTTGAGAACGCCATGGGCGAAGCAATACTGTCACGCGATAAGGCCCGCCGCGAAGAAGCATGGACCGAACTTGAAAAAGCATTCGGTGATGATCAGCGCGTTGACGGCGTTATCTTTGGTCGTGTTAAAGGTGGTTTCACTGTTGATCTGAACGGCGCTGTTGCGTTCCTTCCTGGTTCACAAGTTGATATCCGCCCAATCCGCGACGTAACACCGCTGATGAATATTTCTCAGCCTTTCCAAATCCTAAAAATGGACCGTCGCCGTGGTAACATCGTTGTTTCACGCCGCGCTGTTATGGAAGAAGCACGCGCCGAGCAACGCGCTGAGCTTATGGGCAAGGTAGAAGAAGGTGATACAGTTGATGGTGTGGTTAAGAACATCACTGATTATGGTGCATTCGTAGATCTAGGCGGCATTGACGGCCTACTACACGTAACTGACATCAGCTGGCGTCGTGTGAACCACCCTAATGAAATCCTTACACTTGGCGAGACTGTTAAAGTTCAGATCGTTCGCATCAATCCAGAGACTCAGCGTATCTCTCTTGGTATGAAGCAACTAGAATCTGATCCATGGGAAGGCATTGAAGCTAAATACCCAATCGGTTCTAAGTTCACTGGTAGTGTAACAAATATCACTGATTATGGCGCTTTTGTTGAAATGGAATCAGGCGTTGAAGGTCTTGTTCACGTTTCAGAAATGTCATGGGTTAAGAAAAACGTTCATCCTGGTAAGATCGTATCAACTTCACAAGAAGTTGAAGTGATGGTTCTTGACGTTGACGCAAGCAAGCGTCGTATCAGTCTTGGTCTTAAGCAGTGTGGCGATAATCCATGGGAAGCATTCTCTGCTAAAGCTCCACAAGGTACAGAGATCGAAGGCGAAATCAAAAACATCACTGAGTTCGGTCTGTTTATCGGCCTTGACGGTGAAGTTGATGGTATGGTTCACCTTTCTGACCTTAACTGGGAAAAGTCTGGCGAAGAAGCTATCGCTGATTATAAGAAGGGCGACATGGTTAAAGCTGTTGTTCTTGACGTTGACACAACAAAAGAACGCATCAGCCTAGGCATCAAGCAGCTTAGCGGTGATCCTTTTGCTAATGTTAAAGGCAAGAAAAAAGGCGAGACCGTTACTTGTGTTGTTAGAGAAATCAACGAAAATGGTATCGAAGTTGAAGTTGGCGAAGGTAGCAATGTAACAAGCTTCATCCGTCGCAGCGACCTAGCGCGTGATCGTAATGATCAACGCTCTGACCGTTTCTCTGTTGGTGATAAAGTTGACGCACTGGTTACTGGTGTTGATAGCAAGTCACGTCGTGTGAACCTTTCAATTAAGGCTCTTGAAATCTCTGAAGAGAAAGCTGCTGTAGAACAATATGGTTCAACAGACTCTGGCGCATCTCTTGGTGATATTCTTGGTGCAGCTCTTAATAAAGGCAAAAGCGAGTAAGATTTCTTACTGCCGCTAAACAAAAATAGAAAAGGGCTGGTCTTGTATCAGCCCTTTTTTTTATCCGCTCAAGCGCCGCTCGTGGCTTTCCTCGCATTAGCTCGGCCTCGCGGTCGCTCGGTACGTTCGTAATATGCTCACTACAAAAATGGATACAGCTTGGCGTAAACGCCTGCTGCGCAAATCTGCCTGCGCGGGAATGACGAAATAATTAGGCGCAGCCGTACCGACTAAGCAGAAGGCCGAGCTAATGCGAGGATAGCTTTAGTGGCGCTTGAACGGCTACATATTCAAGAATCACTTGCTATTCTCCATGTGATTCTTCCCGTCATAGTCTCAAAGAGTTTGATTTTTTATCGCAGTTTCCAGCCTAAAGATGACAATTTTGTACCTAAAAGGTAAGGAAAACATAAAAAACGCCTGTTTTTTTAACGACTTACTTGACGTGCGGCTATTCCTTTGGCAACCTCCTGTCAACGAACGGGCTATTATTATAGCTGGTGGAAAAATCTAATAGACGGTCGCACGGGAGAATCCAGATGATTAAATCTGAACTGATCAATAAAATTGCTGATGCTAACCCCCATCTTTACCACCGTGATGTGGAACGTATCGTCTCAACTATATTTGAAGAAGTGACGGGCGCGCTATCACGTGGTGACCGTGTTGAGCTTCGTGGTTTTGGTGCTTTTTCCGTTAAACAACGTGCAGCGCGCACAGGTCGCAACCCGCGCACGGGTGATCAAGTTGAAGTTGGTGCTAAGTCTGTGCCTTACTTTAAAACAGGTAAAGAGCTGCGTGACCGTTTAAACGACTAGGCTGATACTCTTACATTAAATTACATAGGCATAGATATGTTGGCAAAGCTTATTAGCAGACTATTTTGGCTGCTTTTGGCCGCATTGTTGATTGTCTTTTCTATTGCCAATCGTCAGCCTGTTGATCTGCATATCCCTTTAACTGATTTTATTATACCGCTCAGGGCTTTTTGGTTGCTGTTTGCGGGTATTATCATTGGGGTTCTGCTCGCTGGCTCTATCAGCGGATGGATGCGACTGAAGGGTTTTGTCGAGGTGCGTAAATCCACCCGCGAAGTTGATAGGCTTAAAGAGCAGATGGATGCTATGAGTGAGGATGCAGGCGCCGAGCGATCTATCGCTAATCAAGTTGACTCTACCCCGTTCAAGCGTCACTAAGGCTTATCCTCGCATTAGCTCGGCCCAGACTTAAGATTTGGGTCATTCGGTACGCTCACAGGTTCGCTATAGTAAACCCGTTCGTACTGAGCCTGTCGAAGTATCGGTACGGCCTCGCCTATTGTATGATGGTTTCTTTTGCGCTATTGATGCAGGAAATTAGGAGATCACTTATGACCATCGAAGCCAAAAATAGGATTTATGTTGCCTTAGACACCACTGATGTAGCGCATGCTAAAAATTTAGCAGCTGATCTTGTTGGCCATGTGGGCGGTGTAAAGCTGGGGTTAGAGTTTTTCTCAGCCTGTGGTGCCGATGGATTTAAAATCATCGCCGAGACGGGCATGCCGATCTTCCTTGATCTGAAATTTCACGATATTCCTAATACGGTGGCGGGGGCTATCAGGTCAGTAGCACCGCTTGGGCCACGTATTCTGACGATCCATACACAGGGCGGGCCAGAGATGATGCGTCGCGCCGCAGAAACCGCAGCCGAGGAAGCAGACAAGCATGGTCTGGTTAAGCCTGACGTGGTGGGTGTAACTATTCTCACCAGCATGGATGACGCAGATATTAATGCCATAGGCGTACCGGGTGTGGTGGCTGATCAAGTCGCACGTCTGGCTGCGCTCGCGGCGGCAAACGGCCTTGACGGCATGGTTTGCAGCCCAAAGGAAATAACGCTGGCGCGAGCAGCAACAAACCCCGATTTCAAACTTGTTGTGCCGGGTATTCGCCCTGTTGGCGCTGCTGTCGGCGATCAAAAACGCGTGATGACACCGTTTGATGCGGTCACGGCTGGCGCTAATGTGTTGGTGATCGGCAGACCAATCACGCAGGCTAATGATCCAGTAGCCGCGGCGAAAGCGATAGCCGATAGTTTAAAATAGAGATAATAGGGCTATGCCCGTACCGAGCGACTGCGAGGCCGCAGCTTTAGCGAGGATACAAAGAGAAAAGACTAATAAATAGGGCTATGCCCGTACCGAGCGACTGCGAGGCCGCAGCTTATGCGAGGATACAAAGAGAAAACAGAAAGACTAATAAAATGACTAAAACAGATAAAAAATTCGAAGCCGTTAAGGCTGTATGGGTAGATTTTGATCCATTGGGTTTGGGCGATAAATTAGACGGTGAATATGATGTATTTGTACAAAAATGCGTTGATGACCTAGCGCGTAATCGCCCTTCTTATGAGATCGCGCGTCTAATCAAGCAAAATTGCCGCCGTCGTTTAGAGGTTAAAATCACCAATGTAGTTGCCGACGCTATAGCAGCGGCTATTATCAAAGCTTACGCTGCGTAAAACGCCGCTACGCCTTATATCATAAAGCCGTCATGCCCATGGAAATGGGCATCTTTTTGATCATTGAAACCAGACTCCCACTTTCGTGGGAGTGACGCATTAATATGGGGAAGATGAGTTTTTATTAATATCTATCCGTTCAAGCGCCACTCGTGGCTATCCTCGCATTGGCTCGGCCTCCCGCTTGGTCGGTACGGAAACTGGGCGTTTCCTATGGGGTTCCAACTCTAATTCGTGGGTTCTTTTGCTACTGTGAGGCCTTTGTCTTTCAGTAGCGAAATTAAATTTTCACGGCCGGCCAGATGGCCCGCACCGACGGCAACGAATATCACGCCTGGTTGTTCCATCATCTTATAAAGCTGTCCAGCCCACGTGCGGTTGCGGGCATAAAGCAATTTTTCCGCTGCCTCTGGAATGCTGGCTAAATCGCGGTTCATGATGGTGCCAAGACCTTCATCGCGGCCATTTTGCCACAGCAAGATCATCTCGCGGGTTAGATTGCCCACATAGGGCAGGTCTTCCAGCGTTTGGTTCAACATTACTTCTGTCGTCTTTGGCGATAGGCTGGCAAATGTCCCTATTTGAAAATCAGCGGTTTCAAAGCCAAGGATAGGTTTGCCAAGCTTTAGGGCGAGTGTTTGAATTTGTTTATCAACGCCGCTACCCGGGTCAAAGCCCTCATATTTATATTTTTCCATAACAATGGTCAGGCCGACATACCACGGGCGAAAACGCGCAATCTGGGTAATAGCCTTTGGGTCGTCGCGAAAATGCCCCTGCAAGCGATTAAACAAATCAGGAGACAGATGATCCATAATCGACTCACCGACTGGTAATAGGGCATATTTCGCCATTAAAGGGCGCATAACCTCTGCTTTTTGTTGGTCAGGGGTCATTTCAAGAATCACTGCATCGGACATTTTTATCGCCGCTTCGATCTGCGGATTTAACCACTCGGTGCGTGGGGGCAGCAGATGAATAGTACCCATGATATAAAGGGTGGTATCTTGGTCGCTCACGCGCCAGATGGTAGGCGCGGCCTGTGCAGTCACCGTCGTTATTAGGAAATACCCTAATGAAATCAAGATAGTTAGTGATTTTTTGACTGATACTATGGTCGACATGTTAACCCTTTTTTGCTGTTTTATTAAGCCTAGCATAGCTTGTTTTATAATCTCTTGTCGCTATTAATAGAGTGTGGCTAAATAGTATGTCAATTTTTAGACCAAAAAGGCTTGCAATAGTAGGACTTGGCGGCTATACACCGCACTTCCATCGGGTTATCCGGCCAGTTAGGGCTGCCGTATGACCCACGAAGCATTCTAGAATGTATTAATAAAAAGGAACGCAAAATGCCCAAGATGAAGACTAAATCGAGCGTTAAAAAACGTTTTAGCCTTACTGCTAGCGGTAAAGTACGCGCTAACCAAGCTGGTAAACAGCACGGTATGATCAAGCGTACTAACAAGCAGATCCGTAACTTACGTGGTACTACGATCCTTAAAGATCAAGATGCGCGTATTGTTAAACAATTCATGCCTTACGGCTAACAGACACCATTGATGACTTTTAGTCAGATACTGGTAATCGGATAATTAAGGAAAAATAAAATGGCTCGTGTAAAACGTGGTGTCACATCACATGCAAAACATAAAAAGGTAATTGCGGCAGCTAAAGGCTTCCGTGGTCGTCGTAAAAATACAATTAAGGTTGCTCGTCAAGCAGTCGAAAAAGCAGGTCAATACGCTTACCGCGATCGTCGCGTAAAGAAGCGCACATTCCGTGCACTTTGGATCGTACGTATTAACGCTGGTTCACGCGCTCTTGGCCTCACTTATGGTAACTTGATGCACGGCTTAAAGCTTGCTGCTATCGAGGTTGACCGTAAGGTGCTTAGCGATCTAGCAATCAATGAACCAGCTGCTTTTGAAGCGCTAGTAGATCAAGCTAAGGCTGCTCTTGCTAAATAAGGTTCATTTTATCGGTTGAGTTAACTGATAAAATATATTCTAAAGAGGGTCCTAGCAATATGCTTGGACCCTCTTTTCGTTTGAGATTTAATAATAAAGTTATTTAGGGCAGTTCATGGAAGAGCAAATAAAAGAATTAGAAGATCAAATAGCATCGGCAATTGCTGGTGCAGGCGATCTAGGCGTATTAGAAGATGTGCGCATTGCTTCACTGGGTAAAAAGGGCAGCGTCTCTGTGATGATGAAGGGGCTTGGTAAAATGAGCCCTGAAGAACGTCAAGTTATGGGTCCTGCGCTGAACGGCTTAAAGGTAAGAGTAACCGACGCTATCACAGCTGCTAAAGACGGCCTTGAAAATGCTGCTCTTGACGCGCGTCTCGCCAGTGAGCGTGTGGATGTAACCCTGCCAGTAGCGGGTCGCAGCCAAGGGTCTATCCATCCTGTTAGCCAAGTGATGGACGAAATTGCAGAGATATTTGCGGGTCTTGGTTTCGATGTTGCCGAGGGTCCTGACCTAGAAGATGATTTTCATAACTTTACAGCACTTAATATTCCACCAGAGCATCCAGCACGTCAGATGCATGACACATTCTATCTAAAGCCTGATGAAAACGGCGAGCGCAAGGTTTTGCGCACCCACACAAGTCCGGTGCAGATTAGAACAATGATTAAAGAAAAGCCGCCGATTCGCATTATTGCGCCGGGTCGTACATTTCGCAGTGACAGCGACGCAACTCACACACCGATGTTCCATCAGGTTGAGGGTCTTGTGATCGACAAGGACACGCATCTTGGTCATTTAAAAGGTACGTTAGAAGCTTTCCTTAAAGCCTTCTTTGAGGTTGATGCGGTAACATTAAGGTTAAGACCTTCGTATTTCCCATTCACAGAGCCAAGCATGGAAGTGGACGTACAATGTTCGTTCAAAGATGGCACAGTGAAAATTGGTGACGGTAATGATTGGTTAGAGATTTTAGGCTCTGGCATGGTCAATACCAAGGTTCTAGAAGCGTGTGATCTTGACCCGACTGTCTATCAAGGTTTTGCCTTTGGTTGCGGTATCGACCGTCTGGCCATGCTGAAATACGGCATGAATGATCTACGGTCTTTCTTTGACGCTGATCTGCGCTGGTTAAAACATTACGGATTTAAAGGCTTAGGCCTGCCGACGCTAGCAGGAGGGCTAAGCTAATGAAATTTACACTTGGTTGGCTAAAAGAGTATCTGGATACAGATGCAAGCCTAGAGACAATATTAGATACATTAAATTCTATCGGCCTTGAGATCGAAGGCGTGGAAGATCCTGCGGAGGCACTGGGCTGTTTTAAAATTGGCTATGTAAAGTCAGCTGTAAAACACCCTGACGCTGATAAACTGCAAGTTTGTACTGTTGATACAGGATCAGAAGAATTAACCATCGTTTGTGGTGCGCCTAATGCGCGGGCTGATATGAAAGTTGTGCTGGGTCGTCCTGGGGATTATGTACCAGGCTTAGATGTTACACTTGCCCTGCGCCCTGTGCGCGGTGTTGAAAGTAACGGCATGATGTGCTCTGTGGCCGAGCTTGGTCTTGGTGATGATCATGACGGTATTATGGATTTGCCAAAAGACGCGCCTATTGGAGAGACCTATATCGATTGGGCCGGACTAAATGAGCCAGTAATCGAGGTGGCTATCCTGCCAAATCAGCAGCACTGCCTAGGTGTTTATGGTATAGCTCGTGATTTAGCCGCCGCTGGTCTTGGTGCATTGAAAGAATTAAAAGTACCGTCTGTTGAGGGCGCTTATGATAGCCCTGTATCGGTTAAAGTGGCTGATGAGGGTTGCCCATCTTATATTGGTTATCATTTCAAAGGCATCGATAACAGCGAGAGCCCTGCATGGGTGCAAAATCGTCTAACAGCCGTTGGTGTAAAATGTATCAGCAAGCTGGTGGATGTGACCAATTATATCTCATATGCGTATGGTCGCCCATTGCATGTGTATGATGCGGCTAAAATTTCAGGTAACATCGTGACACGCGCTGCTACTCAGGGTGAGAAATTTATCGCTTTGGATGATAAAGAATATACATGCGCTGGCGGTGAAAGTGTGATTGCTGATGATAGTGGTGTGCTTGGCTTTGCAGGCGTGATCGGTGGTATGGCAACTGGTGTTAGTGCACAGACAACAGAAGTTATACTTGAAATTGGCTATTTTGAACAAATACATGCTGCGATGACAGGGCGTGCTCATAATATTTTAACAGACGCACGCTATCGCAGTGAACGGGGCCTCGATGCTGGCTTTATGGAAGATGGCGCTAAAATTGCTGTTCAAATGATACTTGACCTTTGTGGTGGTGAGGTATCAAAGCCTTTCACTGATGGTGTGGCACCAGTTTTAGATAAAACCGTATCTTTCCGGAGTGAACGTGTAAAAACGCTGGGCGGTCTTGATCTGCCTGCGGCAGAGAGTATCGCTATTCTAAAGAAGCTTGGTTTTACTGTCGAAGGTGCTGATCCCTATACACTTAAGGTGCCGTCATGGCGCGTTGATGTGGTGGGTGAGCCTGATATTGTTGAGGAAGTGCTGCGTATCCACGGTCTTGATAATATTCCATCTGTACCACTGCCCACAATCGATCATAAGGCGGGTACAACGCTGTCCAATATTCAAAAGCGTGCCCGCGCGGCGAAGCGTCGTTTAGCATGTGAGGGTATGCATGAAGCAGTAACTTGGTCTTTCATGCAGAAGGATTTTGCAGCGCTATTTGGTGGCGGCAGCGATGATCTGCTTGTGGATAATCCAATTTCTAGTGATCTAGACTGTATGCGCCCAAGCATTTTACCGAATTTGATGTTGGCGGCCCAGCGTAACGCTGACCGTAGTGCCAGTAATGTGGCGCTGTTTGAGGTTGGTCCATGCTACAGTGACGCAACACCAAAAGGTCAAAGCATGGTAGCTGCGGGCATTAGAAAAGGCTCAAACGCAGAGCGCAACTGGGCGACGCCGACAAAGGACGTTGATGTATTTGACGCTAAAGCTGACGCGCTAGCAGCGCTTGACGCTATTGGTGCGCCTATTGCTAATCTGCAAGCTTACGCAGAGGCGCCTGATTATTACCATCCTGGCAGGTCTGGCACATTGCGTCTGGGTCCTAAAAATATTTTAGCCACATTTGGCGAACTGCACCCACGTATTTTGAAGGCACTTGATGTTGACGGCCCTATTGTTGGTTTTGAGGTCTACACAGATAAAGTACCTGCTCCTAAGAAGAAATCAGCGGCCAAAGGCGCGATGGATATATCAAACCTGCAATCGGTAGAGCGCGATTTTGCTTTCTTTGTGGATAAGGATAAAAACGCGGCTGATTTATTACGTGCGGTTAAGGGTGCGGATAAGAAATTCATCACTGATGTGACGCTATTTGATGTTTATGAAGGCAAAGGTGTCCCAGAGGGTCAAAAATCGCTTGCGCTATCAATAACAATAGAGCCAAAGGGTGAAACATTCTCGGATAAGCAGATTGAGGCTATCGCATCGAGTGTGGTTGCAGCGGCATCAAAGGCTGTTGGGGCGGTGCTGCGCGGTGCATAAAATCACTCTATAAGTGCAGTAAATGGAAAATAATCATATTTTGCAATATTCTATAGTAAATTTATGATCGTCCTTGCATTTTTAGCTCGATTATTTGTTATATAGGCTATAGCTTTAATTATCAGTGATTTAAGCTTTGATTTACTATGGGAAAAATATTTTGGCTGCACCAGAAAAACCAAAACTACCACTACCCTTCCTCTTTCGTTTGAGGGCTTGGTGGGATGGTTATGATGCTGATGAATTGGCCGAGAAAATGGGCTTGGCTTTTTCCTATAAACCTGAAGCGCGGCCTAGAGCTGCGCCTGCTGCTCCAGCAGCAAAGCCTGTAGAGCAGAAAGTGCCTGTTTCTGGCCTAGCGGTTGATCCTTGGGATAAAGAAACACTGGATATTGCTCAATATATTTGGGGTGAAGGTTTTTGTGGTCCGGGCGGCCCTGAATATATCATCAGTATGTCTAAACTTTTAGCGCTCTCACCCGAAATGTCGATGATCCAGATTGGCGCCTCTATTGGTGGGCCTATGCGCACACTGGTGGAACGGTTTGGTGTTTGGATGCAGGGCTATGAAGAATCACAGACGTTGGTTGATGCGGGCAATGAACTGTCTAAAATGGCAGGTATGGTTACTAAGGCATCGTTAGTGCAATATGAGCCAGACGATAAAGAGTGGGAAGGTTTTGATCGTAAATTTGATCGGGCCCTGGCCAAAGAATCGCTGTTTGTTATAGAGGATAAGAAAAAGATAATCGCTAGTGTGGCAGAAAAATTAAAGCCCGGTGGATTATTCCTAATCACTGATTATGTGCTTGGCAGCGATTCTGCTACTACAAAAGATCATTATACTGCTTGGAAAGTTGGTGAACGGACAACGCCCTATCCTGTAATGGCCGACGACCTAGTGGATATGCTTAAGAGTAATAGATTACAGGTGCGTGTGTCAGAAGACATTTCAGTTCAATATATTGAACTGATCAATAAGGCATGGGCAGGGGCTGAAAAAGTGGCGGCACAATTAGCCCAAGAAGAAAATGGCGCTCATCTTATAAAGATCTTGATGCAGGAAGCTGAATTTTGGACAAGGCGCAAGAAAATGCTCGATAGTGGTGATTTGAAACTGTGGCGTATTGTGGCTAATCAAAAATCTGGTGGCGTTGGCATGATGTCTGATTGGTAAGACGTTGTTTAAGCCTTTTTCTTTTTGATACCTTTTTTACAAAGTAAAATACCTGCTATAATTAATATACCCCCGATTAGGTGGAAAAGACCTAATGCTTCTGCAAATAACATCCACGCCAGAATAGCCGCGACAACAGGCTGAATCAGCAGACTGATAGATCCAAATGTAGCAGGTAGGTGGGCTAGACCATATATAATTAAACTTTGCCCCACCACATGCGTGCCCCAAGCTAATCCAATAAGTGGTAACCAGCCCATGAGCGAGGCTGGCATCAATAAGCCACCAGACACCGCCTCCGTGAGGGCAACGGGCAGTAAAAACAAACTTGTGAAAACAGCAGTACCTAACATAACAGATGCCGTAGAAAGATTTTGCCGTACGCGGGCGCTGGATACGATATAACCAGCATAGGCAACAGCAGTGAAGAGACCTAAGATATCACCTTCAATATTGGCTGGATTTATTTCTGCGCTTTGGCCCATTAGAGATAAGGCGCCAAACAGTGCCAGTGCCATACCTGCTATAAAGGTTTTGCTAAATCGCTCTCCAAAAAATAGGAAACCAGCAAGGGCTGCAAAGACAGGTGCTATATTGGCGAGTAGGGTGGAATTGGCCACAGTGGTTTTTTCCACTGACCAGTGCCACAGGATTAAATCGGTGGCAAAGAAAAACCCAACGATCATGTAAGGCCTTAATTTGGTGAAAAGCTTGATCGTACTATCAGGCTGTTTGTGCGCTTTGTTTTTCTGCCTTTGCCACATCACCCATAAGAGCAGCAGTGGCAGTGACAGACATACCCGCCAAAAGGCGGCAGAGGTTGGTGTAACATCGGTAAGACGCATGAAAATAGGTGATGTACCAATGGCCACACCCCCAATTAATAATGCTATAAAAGCGCGTTTATTTAACGCTGCATATGTATCTATATTTGACATAACTTTCCCCTATCACCACAGCCTAATATAGGCAATGATTATCTATGCTCGATTTTGGTTAATAGGCTTGATCTTTATGCCTGTATGGTTAATCCTGCTGTAAAGAATTAAAGGGAGTTTGTTATCATGAGTGCGCCCATTAAAGTAGCGATCAGTGATTTGGCGAAAAAAGATACTTTTTGCACTGAGGAGCAATATTTTGATTTGTATCAGCAGTCCATTGATGATCCAGAAAAATTCTGGGGTGAACAAGGAAAACGCCTTGATTGGATAAAGCCTTATACAAAGGTCAAGGATACCAGCTTCACAGGCGATATTATAGTCAAATGGTTTTATGACGGTGTGCTGAACGCTAGCGTCAATTGTATTGACCGTCATTTACCAGCCAAGGCTGATACAACTGCGATTATATTTGAAGGTGATGAGCCGACGGATAATCACCATATTAGCTATGGTGCGCTCTACACAGAGGTTTGTAAATTTTCCAATATGCTGAAGGCGCGCGGTGTGGCAAAGGGTGACCGCGTTACTATCTACATGCCGATGATACCTGAGGCTACCTATGCCATGCTCGCTTGTGCGCGTATTGGTGCGGTCCATAGTGTTGTCTTTGGTGGTTTCTCGCCAGAGGCACTAGCGGGCCGTATTAAGGATTGCACATCTACATTTGTGATTACGGCGGACGAGGGTGTGCGCGGCGGCAAGGTCATCCCGTTAAAAGACAATGTGGATAAGGCAATCCAGATTTGCGGTAATGTTGAAACCGTGTTGGTGGTACGCCGCACGGGTGGTGATATTGATTGGACAGATGGTCGCGATGTTTGGCATCATGAAATGGCGGCAGTGGTAGAGGGTGACTGCGTGCCAGAGCCAATGGATGCTGAAGATCCATTATTTATTTTATATACATCAGGTTCAACAGGTCAGCCTAAAGGGGTTTTACATACTACGGGTGGTTATATGGTTTGGGCCTCGATGACGCATCAGTATGTTTTTGATTACCATGAGGGTGATATCTATTGGTGCACCGCCGATGTTGGTTGGGTGACGGGCCATAGTTATATTGTCTACGGTCCACTGGCCAACGGTGCGACCACATTAGTATTTGAAGGGGTGCCCACATATCCTGACGCGGGGCGTTTTTGGGATGTGGTTGACCGCCATCAGGTTAATATATTCTACACTGCCCCCACGGCAATCCGCGCCTTAATGGCTGTGGGTGATGATATGGTGAAAAAATATGATCGCTCCTCCCTGCGTTTGTTGGGTTCAGTGGGCGAGCCGATTAATCCAGAGGCTTGGAACTGGTACTATAATACCGTGGGTGACGCCCGCTGCGCCATTGTTGATACATGGTGGCAAACAGAAACGGGGGCTGCGATGATTACACCACTACCAGGGGCGACACCGCTTAAACCTGGTTCGGCCTCGAGACCCTTTTTTGGTGTTCAGCCAGCGCTTGTTGACGCGGACGGTAATTATATTGAGGGGGCTGGCGAGGGTAATCTGGTGATCAAGGACAGTTGGCCGGGGCAGATGCGTACGGTTTACGGCGATCACGAGCGGTTTAAACAGACATATTTTTCCACCTATGAAGGGCTTTATTTTACGGGTGATGGCTGTCGCCGCGACGAGGATGGTTACTATTGGATTACGGGGCGTGTTGATGATGTGATTAATGTGTCGGGTCACCGTATGGGCTCGGCTGAGGTGGAAAGCGCATTGGTCGCCCACCCTCAAGTGAGCGAGGCTGCTGTTGTTGGCTATCCCCATGATATTAAGGGTCAAGGCATCTATGCTTATGTCAGTTTAAATGCTGGCACGGTGGCTAGTGATGACCTGCGCAAGGAACTGGTTGCATGGGTTCGCAAGGAAATTGGCCCTATTGCAAGTCCTGACATGATACAGTTTGCACCGGGCCTGCCGAAAACACGCTCGGGCAAGATTATGCGCCGTATATTACGTAAAATAGCAGAGAATGAATTTAGTAATTTGGGGGATACCTCCACGCTGGCTGACCCTAGCGTGGTGGATGATCTGATTGAAAACCGCCAAAATAAATAGGATAAAAATGTGATTACATTATACACCGCAGCAACGCCCAATGGGTATAAAGCCTCAGTCTTACTCGAAGAGCTAGGGATTGAGTATAAGATGGTTAAAATTGATATGTCAGCGGGGGAGCAAAAAGAAGAAGCTTTTCTAAAGATTAATCCCAATGGTCGTATTCCTGCTATTGTTGATCATGATATGGATGATCTAGCCGTGTTTGAATCGGGTGCGATTATGTTGCATCTGGCAGAAAAAACAGGAAAATTCATTCCAGACGACTTTGAAGGTCGCAGCCGTACAATCCAGTGGCTTATGTTCCAAATGGGCGGCGTTGGCCCAATGCAAGGTCAGGCGAATGTCTTTTATCGTTATTTCCCTGAGAAGATTCAACCCGCTATTGATCGCTATCAAAATGAAACCCGCCGTCTGTATGAAGTGCTCAACAGGCGTTTAGGTGAGAGTGAATATCTAGCGGGCCCTGACTATACCATTGCCGACATCGCCAATTGGTGCTGGGTTACGGTACATGACTGGGCGGGAGTCAGCGTTGATGGTCTTGATCACCTGCAACGCTGGATGGCTGCGATTGAGGCGCGCCCAGCGGTACAGCGTGGCATTCAAATACCTGTCAGGCTGGAGACAACGACCGATGCAGATAAGGATAAATTTGTCAAAGGCGCGCAAAATATGCTGCAAAAATAAGCCAAAGTATGTTTATATTAGCTTTGAGTAATAATGGATAATCAACGGGAGAGTTTGGCATGAGACATTTATTTAAAAATATTACCATGAGCATTGCTGCGGCGGCGATTGGGTTTACGGCAGTATCAGCTAGCGACACCCATGATGCCATTTGGCAGGCAGTACATGAAAATGCACACCGTAAGGACGCTGAGCAGGCACGTGACACAGCGCGTCACCCTGAGGCTACATTACGCTTTTTCGGTGTGGATGCCAGTAAAACTGTCGTTGAGATTAATCCTGGAGGTCAGTGGTATAGCCGTATATTAGGCCCACTACTTAAGGATAAGGGCCATTATATCGGATTAGAGCATAATCCGTCTTCATACGCTGACTATAAAAATTACGCAGAAAACTTGGGTAAGTTCCAAGATAAAATGGCAGGCCAAAAAGATATATTTGGCGATAATGCATCTGCGGGTTGGTTGCTATCAACGCCGCAAGCAGTGGAGGCTGGATCAGTTGACGTTGTGATGGTGGTGCGTGCCATGCATAACTGGAAACGTCGTGGATTTATGGAGGCAGGCCTAGCTGAGGCTTTTGCTATGCTGAAATCAGGTGGCATTTTAGGTGTGGTTCAACATCGCGCTGATGAAAATGACGAGTTGCACCCAGAAGATACAGTACAAAAAGGGCGCTGGGCGCAAAGTGCAATGATTAAAGCTGTGACAGCAGCGGGATTTGAACTTGTCGAAGCTTCAGAGATAAATGCAAACCCCCGTGACAAGAAAAATTACAAAAAGGGTGTTTGGACACTGTCGCCATCTTTTGCTTTGGGTGATGTGGATCGTGCAAAATATGAGGCAATTGGTGAAAGCGATCGTATGACGCTTAAGTTTATTAAGCCATAAAATACAAAGATTAAATAGGCGTAGCCGTACCGACCAAGTGGGAGGCCGAGCTTATGCGAGGATAGCCACAAGTGGTGCTTGAACGGATAGAGATTAATTAGGATCATAAAATTAGTCGTCATTACCCAACTTGATTGGGTAATCCATTATACAGCGCCATACACCCTATCATTTCATGATGAAGCGGGCTTTATGTGGCACACACCTTGATTTCCTATGGATCCCCGTATCAAGTACGAGGATGACGAGTGTCATTATAGGCGAAGCCGTACCGAGCGACCGCGAGGCCGAGCCAATGCAAGGATAGCCTTAGTGGCGCTTGAACGGATAGAGATTCCCGCCTTCGCGGGAATGACGAGACAGATAGGCGCAGCCGTACCGACCAAGTGGGAGGCCAAGCTTATACGAGGATAGCCACAAGTGGCGCTTGAGAGGATAGAGTTTTAAATATAAAATTACCCTGTCTTATTTTTGCCTCAACGAAGGTTTAGGTATTTTCACATGACATAGGCTTCCCACATCCTTGCGTGGATGTTATGTAGGTAGGGTCAATTTGAAAAGGGATGATGGGTGCAACATATCTACCGTTTAATAATGAGTATGGTTTTGATGCTGGCAGTAGTTGCTTGTGATCAAACGCAAACTGAGCAATTGGTAGACGCGCCTGTTGTTGGTACGCGCTCTATTATTAAGCGTCATGGTCAAGAAGTTTTCGCTGAGATTGCCTCTGTCTCTAATAATGTAGTGACGACAGAATTTTATTATCATGGTGAATTATTATCAGTGCGTAATTATTATCGCGGTTTATTTGTTATTGGTGGCAGCGAGGGTAATACCCGGTTTGAGCTTGATTTTGATGAGACACAAGTCCATGGATTTTTCCCGCTTGCTATTGGTAAAGAAGTCTCTTTTGAGAGCAGTTTAAAGCTTATTGACCGTGGTGTATCTAGCAAGAGCTGGAAGCATTTGGAAGTGATCAAGAAAACAGTGATGAGTCTAAAGGGTGGTGACTATGAGGTATTTGTTATCGCCATTACCACTCACCCTGAGGAAGGCTCTGATGCCAAGCGCCGTAATGACACTGTTTATTATTCTCCAAAACTGGGCATGGTGCTAAAATCGGTTACACATTCAGATGGTGAACAAAGCTTTTGGCGCGTGGTAGCGGTGGAGACACCAGATCAGCCAGCAACTATTCCAAGCAGGCGCCGTTCTGGTACATTAATGATTTAGGCTTACGCCTTAATGATATAATCAGTATTTAGGCTGAAAAAATATAATCACCAGCAACAGTGATAGCAACAGCTTGCAATGACTCACCCTTACAAGGGCCATCAGTGCACTGGCCGTCTGTGATACGAAAGCGCGCACCATGGGTTTTACACAGCAACTGACTGCCCGTTAAATCAAGAAATTTCTCATTATTCATATTGAGCGGTGTCCTTGCGTGGGGACAGACATTGATATAGGTATAAACCTCGCCCTTGATATATTGAATAAGCAGAGACAACCGACCACTATCTTCTTCAAAGATAACCTCTTTGCCGCCATGGTCGGGTAATTCGCTGATTTTGCCAAGCATGGTACCCGTTGGAATTTTAGCTTCACTATCAACCAGTGAAATGGGGGCATTACGCATTATAAAAACTATCCTTTAAAAACGTTAGGCATCTTTGGGTAGCCATGCACCAAGTGCGCCTTTCCACGGATGAATCTCAACGCGCTCAAATAAACCTGCTTTGTTATAGGGATCATTATCCGCTAAAAGCATTGCCGCACCATCACTAGCAGCATCCATAATGATCATGCTGCCAATAGGGCTGCCCTCATCGCCACCAGATAAGATAGGCCCGGCTAGTTTTAGGCGTTCACCAGCAGAGGAAATATATTCAAGATGGGCTGGACGCACTGACATGCGCAACTTTAGACTATCGGGTTTATCATGACATAAAATCATATAAAGCATGTTTATTTCCTCTTATAAAATTATCATTCATCTTCGCGTGTAAAGGGGCGTGCCAGTAATTCATCAACAACATCTTTGATGTTTTTACCTTCTTCCAATATATCATAAACCGCCTTGGTCAGGGGCATGTCGATGTTCTTTTCCATGGCTATTTTATAAACCGCCTTAACCGTATGCGCGCCCTCTGCCACAGAGTTACGCCCCGCCATAATCTCAGTGAAGGTTTGCCCCTCACCGAGTGCCTTACCTAGTGACATATTGCGCGACTGTGTACTAGAGCAGGTTAGGATGAGATCCCCAAGGCCAGAAAGCCCCATGAGTGTTTCTCTGTCACCGCCATAAATTTCACCAAAGCGCATCATTTCAGCAATGCCGCGTGCAATCACTGCTGCGCGCGTATTTTCACCCATGCCCATGCCTGTTACAATACCTGTGGCAATGGCCAGTACATTTTTAATAGCGCCACCAATTTGGCTACCAATAATGTCTGGGCTGTAATAGGGGCGGAACATAGGATGACCTAGTGCTTCGGTTAGCTTATTACCCATGTCTTCATCAACGCAGGCCAACGTCAGTGCTGCCGGCACACCATTTGCTACTTCTGCAGCGAATGTTGGACCCGACAAGACAGCAATCGGCTGGTCTGGCATGGTCTCTTCGATCACTTGGCTCATTAATTTGCCTGTGGAAATTTCGATACCTTTAGCGCAAATGACAACAGGCACATGCTTTGGTAAATATTTAGCAAGATCAAGAGTTGACGCGCGCATATACTGCGCAGGCGAAACAAGTAATACAGCATCACATAACGCTAAATCCTTTAGATCACACGTGGCTTTTAAGGCTGGGTCTAGGGCAATGCCGCCAAGATAAAGAGTGTTTTCATGGGCTGTGTTTATAGAGTCTCTTACCTCAGGCTCTAAGGCCCAAATTAATGTATCGCGACCAGCGCGAACACTAGCCATCGCTAACGCGGTACCCCATGCACCAGCACCTAAAACACCAATTTTATTCACAACCTACTCCCTAAAATCTCTTATAATATTTCATTAACTCACAACATGCAGAAAAAGGCAGTTTCAAGCAAGCTTTTCAGTAATTAATTACGCTTTAGCGCCCTTTTTACCTGAACCAATTTTTGCGCTCGCGCTATTATCTAGTGGCCAACGCGGGCGCGGCGCAACATTTTGGTCATCTTGCGCGTTAGTGTATCGCTCATCGGCCATCATCATCTCACACCCCGCCCAAGCAATCATTGCCCCATTATCAGTGCATAAATCCATCGGGGGTGCATACAGGGTGAAATGTTCATCTATGCAAAGGCTTTCTAACGTTTCACGCAATGAGCTATTAGCCGCCACGCCCCCAGCAACAACTAATCGCGCTGGTGAGGTTTGGCCCATAGTATGATTTTCTCTAAAGATTGCCATGCCGCGCTTTAATCGGTCACTTAGACAGCGCCCCATGGTGGACTGAAAGCAAGCGCATAAATCGGCCACATCATCCTCGTATAAGGCGCCGCGCTGTGCAGAGCAGGTCTCGGCGATGCGTCTAACTGCGGATTTAAGGCCGGAAAATGAAAAGTCACAGCCTGGGCGGCCAAGCAGCGGACGCGGAAGCTTAAATCTGTCTGGATTACCATTTTTTGCGGCTGCCTCAACGGCAGGGCCACCCGGATACCCAAGGCCTAGCAATTTTGCTGTTTTATCAAAAGCTTCGCCCGCCGCATCATCAATCGTAGTGCCGAGGCGTTTAAAATCAGCTACAGAGCGCACATCGAGTATTTGACAATGCCCTCCTGACATAAGCATCAGCAAAAAAGGAAACTCAACATCAGCATTTAGTCTAGCCGTTAGCGCGTGACCCGCCAGATGATTAACGGCGATAAATGGCTTTTTTGCAGCTTTTGCCATTGCCTTAGCTGTCATTACCCCAACCATCAACCCGCCTATTAATCCAGGGCCTGTAGTGGCGGCAATGCCGTCCAGATCAGCCACAGTGAGGCTAGCCTCATCAAGGCTTTCAGCGATAAGGCTATCTAGGTGGGTGATATGGCATCGCGCCGCAATCTCGGGCACGACACCCCCAAACTCATTATGGGTATCGATCTGGCTAAGAATTTTATGGGCGAGAATTTGCTTGTCAGCACTAACAATTGCCACAGCCGTTTCATCACAACTGGTCTCTATGCCTAAAACAACAGGGCTTTTTATCTGACTATTATGTGACACTTGCTATATTCTACACTCTGTTTTGATTATCTGGTTACTTTTATCTTTAATGGAACCCTCTTACCATCTATAAAGTCCCTATAGAATAAAAAATAGATTTTAAAAGCAATTTCATACCTTTGAGTGGTGTTGCTTATTAGTAAGGCTTAGGTTTTGGACGTTAAAATGATTAAAATTGGTACCCGAGGAAGCCCGCTGGCGCTAGCGCAGGCAAATGATGTGAAAGCGCGTTTAATAGCCGCCCATGATGATTTGGGTGAAAATGATGTGGAGATCGTTGTTATCTCGACAAGTGGTGACCGTATACTCGACCGTCATTTGATGAATGCGGGCGGCAAAGGATTATTTACCAAAGAGATTGAGGAAGCGCTCATAGACAGCGATATTGATTGCGCTGTCCACAGTTCAAAGGATATGCCAACAACATTACCAGATGGCCTAGAGCTATCAACATTCCTAAAACGCGAAGATGTGCGCGACGCCTTTATTAGCCCTACCGCGAAATCTTTGATGGATTTGCCGCAGGGTGCAACGCTTGGTACGGCCTCGCTGCGCCGACGTGCTTTAGCACTAAAATTGCGGCCCGATCTGAATGTGGTTACATTCCGTGGTAATGTTCAAACACGCCTTAAAAAATTAAATGCCGGAGAAGCTGCGGCAACTTTTCTAGCCCAAGCTGGTCTTAACCGCCTTGGTATGGCTGATGTGGCGACCCAAATATTACCAGTTGATGATTTCCCACCAGCCCCAGCTCAGGGGGCTGTTACTGTTGAGATACGTATTGGCGATACATCTATGAAGCAAAGACTTGCCCCCTTGCATTGTGTACATACCGCGACGACAGTTATGGCTGAACGGTCCTTTTTAGCGGCACTTGACGGGTCATGCAGAACACCTATTGCGGCCTATGCCACACTCGATGGTGATATAATTTCTTTACGTGGTATGCTATTATCACTCGACGGGACCCAAATTTTTGAACATAGTGATACAGCACGTAAAACCGAGGCGTGCAATTTAGGGGCACGCGTTGGCGCAGTCGTTAAAGATAAAGCAGGGGCAGAGTTTTTTAAACGCCTTGCGATCGAGGTCGAAGAGGCTATAGCATAATATATTAAGGCATCTAAAATGGGACAAATTTTACTAACGAGACCCGAGCCAGGATTGATGGAGACCAAACGGTCACTTGAGACTGCTGGATATGAGGTTGTCGGCGCGCCTATGACACGTATTATCGCTAAAAAAGTCCGTGTGCCAAAAGCCAATGCCTATGTTGTCACCAGCCTACGTGGGGTAGAGCATGGTCTATCAAAAGTGGAAAATATGGCTGTGCCTGTATTTGTTGTTGGCCCTGCGACGGCGGCGGCGGCGCGTTCACTTGGTTTCGACAACATTCACATGGGCAGCGGCACAGTTGAAAGCCTAGTGCCTGTGATAGAAGAGCAACTAAGCGTAGGTAAGGGGATTGTCACCCACCTATCTGGTGTGCATTTATCGCATAATATATCGATTGATTTAACAGCGCTTGGTTATAAAACACAGCGGGTTATATGTTATGAGGCAGAGGTGATGAAATCATTGCCAGAATCTTTAGTAAAAGGCCTCGACAGTAATAAAATTTCTCATGCCCTCTTTTATTCCGCTCGTGCAGTCACCATCTTTGAAAGACTGCTAGACGTCTATGATATGCGCGAGGCATCAAAGAAAATAATCATGCTGGCGATTTCAGACCGAGTGGCAAAAACTGCTAAGTTAAGCTGGCAGTCGCGTCTAGTAGCAGCAGAGCCAACACTTGAGGCAATGGCAGATTTATTGGATGAAAGCTAAAGTGGGGATAATCGGTGAGCGCGAAGAAGAACAAAAATACTAAAGCGAGCGATACAGCTAAACCCTCTGATACGCCTGAGTCTATAGAGATACCTGAAATCATTGAGGCTGAGGTTGTGAGTGAAAGCTCTATACCTAATGATAAAAAATCATCATCCGCGCCTCTCGCTAAAAAAAGTGGTAAATTTCCTTGGGTTATATCACTCATATTAGCGTCTTTCATTGCAGGATTATATCTACAGCCTCATTTTGAACGTGGATTGGTATATGTGGGCCTTGCCTCAGCGCCAAGAACCATAGCCCCCAGTGGGCAAACAGTTGATTTAATCCCTCTTGTCACTCGCATGGAACTATTAGAGGCGCGTCTTAGCCGCTTGGAACCTGTTCTACCGATGGTGGACGCTGATATGACGGCCTTAAAAGACAGTTTAAAATCAATCAAAGCGGATATTGATCTCATTGCTGGTACGACACCTATAGGCGACAGTGGTGATATAAAAACTAAGATGGATAAACTACAAGCTGACTTAACCGCGTTAACCACAGTGACGGCTAATGTGGCAATGGCACCAGCTGAGGATATCACTAGACTAGAGGGCGCATTGGCGATCTCACGGGCAAACAACCAGCACCTTACAGACCGTATGCAGCTTTTGGAGCAATCCATAGAGGCGATGCAAAATAATAGCTTAGAGGCAAATCCCCGTGGACGCTTATTACTCGCACTAGGGCGTATGAGTGGAAAGCTTAATGGCGGCGCTGATTTTAGCGCTGATCTTGATGCGTTAATGCCTGATATAGAAGCTTTGCCTGCCCTGATACAAGGACAAATAGGCGATACATTATCCGCGCTTAGATCTTATAGTGCTGGCGTTGATAGGTTAGATATATTACGCGGTGATTTTGATGGTCTTTTGCGGGCTATTAAAACAGCGGAAGCTAAAGAAAATGAAAGTTTTCTTGCTGACTTCCTTACCGTAAGGCGCAGTGATGAAACCGCAGAGGGTACAGATAAAACCCTATATTTAGCCGAGACGTATTTGGTTAGCGGTGATTTGCATGGCGCTGTAGAGCAGTTGAAGACACTAGGCGGCGCAGCACAAAATACAGCGACGCCGTGGATAACACGCGCTATGAGCAGATTAAAAGCATTAGCGCTTAAGGATAAGTTATCTAGATTAATCGCTGGTGGCGGCGCTTAATGATTAGATTAGCTTTCATACTCGCGGTTATTTTTGGTATCGCGGCTGGCAGTGCGTGGCTGGCAGATCACCCTGGTAATGTATCTATTGATTTCCAAGCTTGGCATGTTGATACCAGCTTTGCAGCCATAGTCGCGCTGACTAGCCTTATGATCATATTGGTTGGCTCAGTGGTTTGGTTTACAGGGTGGTTGCGCCGTGAACTGCCAGTGGTTGGCAGCAATAGTGTGATTAAAAGACAGTCAAAAGGCTTAGAGCTACTCAATAAATCATTGGTGGCGTTGTCGGCGGGGGATCATAAATCCACAAAACGCTTTATTGAACAGGCCGAGTTATTATTGCCGCCACAGCCGATGGTGCATCTTATTGCCGCAGAAGCAGCGACGCGCATGGGTGATAAAGCGGGGGCGAAAAAACGCTTTGAGGCCTTAAGGTCCACCGATGATGGCAAGCTAATAGGATTACGCGGGCTATTAACCGAAGCACGGGCCAGCGGCAAAGAAAGCGAGGCCTTGCGTCTAGCGCGATCAGCGCTGGCAGAAAATAGCAAAAGCCCATGGGTGTTAAAGACATTATTTGCCCTAGAAGTTGGTGCTGGCGAGTGGTTGTCAGCCATAAGTACACTGAGAAAATTAGAAAAAGCAGGGTTGATAGATAGCGCGCTGAGCAAACGCCATTTAGCAGCATTAAATCACGCGATGGCGGTTGAGAAACGCTTGGCGGGGAATTTAGACGGGGCGCGTAAATTATTCAAGCAGGCTACCAGCTTGCGCGGTGATCTGGCGGCGACTGTTATAGCACTCGTGCAGATGGAAAAGGCCGATAACCACATGAGCAAGGCGAAAACCCTGCTTGCTAAGGCTTGGACCGTCATGCCGCACCCTGAATATATAACAGCCCTAGACCAGCTTGACCCCACTATGACATCAAAGACATGGGTGAGGGCTGTAACAGCCCTGATTAAGGGGTTGCCAGACCATCCCGCCTCTAGGCGTGTGCTGGCTAAAGCCTATATTAAGGACGGTCAGTTACCAGCGGCGGGGGCGATTATTGATCAGCTCATAGAGCAAGGGCCCATCAAGGCAACGTATAGATTACAGGCTGAATATTTGGAGGCAATAGGTGAGGATGGCGAGCTAGCCCGCAACAAGGTTTACGGCGCGAGCGCTGACCCTGCGTGGCAATGCGATGATTGTGGTCATCTGCCACAGCATTGGAGCACCCACTGTGATAATTGTGGGCATTTTGACACATTAGATTGGCAAGATGAGCCTTTACCTGTATCAGCGTTCACACTGACGGTTGATAGTGGAGATTCTATCGCCTTATTGCTGGAGGACGTTGGTTAAATTGGGGGAATAAACTATGAGTATGAAAGAATTTGCTGATAACAGCGGGCCTAATCAAATTGAGCGCTTACGCTGGTTGCCAGGTCGACCTGATAGTATCTTTGAAAAGATTGGTGGTCGCAAAACCTTGGTGAAAGTGCATGTGTTATTTTACCAAAAGGTATTTGCTCATCAGTGGCTTGGTAAATATTTTTCTCATCGTGACCCTGCTATTCTTGAAGAGCAGCAAACAGATTTCATGAGCCAAAATATGGGTGGCCCGAAAATTTATATGGGCGGCATGCCAAAGGCTGTGCACGATCATATGTTTGTCACACAGGAACTATTTGATATTAGAAACGGTCTGTTATCTGACTCGATCAAGGCGTGTGGTGTGCATGACGAGCTACGTGAAACATGGCTAGGGATTGACAAGGCCTTTGCCAGTAAAATCGTTAAGGAAAAACTTAGCGACTGCAAAGGGCGTTATGTGACGCAAGAGATTTTAAATTTTCCAAAGCCCTGAGCAGGCTGTCGTCATCCTCGTACTTGATACGGGGATCCATAGGGAACCAAGGTGGCTGCTAGATATAGCAAGTTTATTAATGAAATGACTGTGCTGTTATTACTGTATAATGGATTACCCGATCAAGTCGGGTAATGACGAAAGAGGGGAGGATGACGATTTAGAAAAGCTCTGAGCTACGGCGCGTCTTCTTCCACGGTGAAGCTTTCGCCGCACCCACAACGGCCCGTTTCATTAGGGTTGTTGAATTTAAAGCCTGTTGCGAACATGCTTTCTTCCCAGTCCATCTCTAGCCCCATCAAAAATAGCAATGACTTGCGGTCTATATAAACCGTGGCACCGTTGTCTGAGACGATCTCATCATCTGAATTAATCTCTTCGACATATTCCACGTCATAAGCTAGGCCGTTACAGCCTTTTGTCGACGTGCCAAGGCGCACACCGACGGCCTTGTCATTTTTAGACAATAGTGCGTCAATATGCTTAGCAGCTGTCTCAGTGATTGTTATAATAGACATGGGCTGGCTCCTCTTTACAAAAGACCAAGTTCAAGACGCGCTTCATCGGACATATATGACATGTCCCACGCAGGCTCCCAAACTAGGCTAACTTCGCAGTCGACAACGCCAGGTACAGATTTAACTTTTACCTCGACCTCGCCCGGCATACTTTCTGCCACGGGGCAGTGCGGTGTGGTCAGCGTCATGCCAAGTTTCACTGTAAAATCATCGGCGATATCAATGGTATAAATCAGACCCATCTCATAGATATTTACGGGAATTTCAGGATCATAAATTTCGCGTATGGCCTCAATGATCATTATATTGAGGTCTTCTTTATTATCGGGCGCTGCTACATCTGGCTTTGGCTCAGATGGAGCTGCTGCTTCTGCTTTTTCTTCTTCTTTATCTTCTAAAAATTTATTCAGAAAATGTTGATCAGGCGTGATGGGGCGTGATGGCGCTTTAACAGGCTGGTTCTCAACTGGAAAGTCCCGCTCAATCTCTTGGCCAGTTACATTCATGATATCTCTATCTCTATTTACTTCTTCACTCATCCGAACAAATCCACTACTTTTTTAAGGCCCGCGCATAGGCGGTCAACATCGTCTCTATCATTATATATACCAAAACTGGCGCGTATGGTGCCGGGTATATCAAATCTATCCATGGCTGGTTGGGCGCAGTGATGGCCTGCCCGAACGGCGATGCCTTGACGGTCAAGGATCGTGCCGATGTCATGCGGGTGGGCATGTTCCATCACGAAGCTTATGAGCGCGGTTTTATGTTTACTGGTGCCAATGATGCGCAGGCTATTAAAAGCGGACAGTTTTTCTGTCGCATACGCCAGTAAGTCTGCTTCATGGGCCGCAATCGCGCTATAGCCAATAGTCTCTATATAATCAATGGCTGCCTTAAGTGCAATACCACCAGAAATATTAGGGGTGCCAGCCTCGAACTTATACGGTAGGTCATTCCATGTGCTACCCTCTAGCGTCACAGTAGCAATCATGTCGCCACCACCCTGCCAAGGCGGCATGGCATCTAGTAATTCTTGCTTGCCGTAAAGCACACCAATACCTGTAGGGCCATACATTTTATGGCCAGAAAATGTATAAAAATCAGCACCCAAGGCTTGCACATCTATTTTCATATGCGGCGCAGCCTGACAGCCATCAATCAGCGTTACAGCGCCTGCTTTATGGGCCATTGCGATGATCTCTGCGACTGGATTAATGGTACCAATGGCGTTTGAGATATGGCAAACAGCCACCATTTTAGTGCGTGGTGACAGTAGATCAGCGTAAGCCGCCATATCTAACGTGCCCGTGTCGTCAACGGGAATAGCCTTGATCACTGCACCCTTCTCGGCTGCTAACATTTGCCATGGCACGATGTTAGAGTGATGCTCTATGGTCGAGATGATGATCTCATCACCCTTGGTGATATTAGCGCGTCCCCACGACTGTGCCACCAGATTAATGCCTTCGGTCGCACCGCGTACAAACAAACATTCTTTGCTGCTGCGGGCATTAATAAAAGATTGAACGGCAGTGCGTGTAGCCTCATAAGCTTCTGTTGAGTCTTGGCTAAATTTATAAACGCCGCGATGCACATTGGCGTAATATTTCTCAAACACTTCGGCTTCTGCGTCGATAACACATTTAGGTTTTTGCGCGCTGGCGGCCGTATCTAGAAACGTCAGCGGCTTACCGTAAACAGTCTCTTTGAAGATTGGAAAATCTTCACGGATTTGTCTACTGTCTAGCGTTGGTGCTGTTGGGTTGGTCATTACCGCATTCATGACTTTTCCTCACTTTGGCCCCTGTTAACCATCCAAGCCAATAAGCGAGCATTAAGCAGTTCGCGTATGCTATCATCCTCGATATGCAATAGGGCGTCAGCGGCAAAAGCTTCAACGAGTATATGCTTTGCTTCCTTTGGCTCAATACCGCGCGAAATTAGATAGAAATAGGCTTTCTCATCCAACTCACCGACAGTGGCACCGTGGGAGCATTTTACATCATCGGCTAAAATTTCAAGCTCTGGTTTGGCACAAGCTTCTGCGGTGCGGTCAAGCAGCAAACTGCGACAGCTTTGATCCGCTAGCGTTTTTTGTGCGTCTTTAGCAACAGAGACTTTGCCTTGGAATGCTGTCTTGCTTTTCTTGTCTAGCACAGCACGGAAAACCTGATCACTAGTGGCGTTAGGTACGATATGATTGATATGAGTGACTGTGTCTAAAGTTTGATTTTCACCCGCCAGTGACGCACTATCAGCCCAAGCATGTGCCTCATCACCCAGCATGCGAATATGTGCCTCTGTGCGGCCATAATTTGCCCCAAGCTGCAGTGTTAGATTGCCATACGTTGCCTCAGCACCCAGATTAGCGTGGACCTTGTGTGTGTGGACGGCATTAACACCTTCTTCTTGTAAGCGGATATGGGTCAGATTAGCTCTTTCGCTGACCCGCACTTGTGTGAGCGTGTTGGTCCAATAGTTACTGTCATCGCCTATATAACGCTCGACTATTGTTGCTCTTGATCCTTCGCCCATTTCAATAATATGGCGCAGGTGGACGGCACTAGTCTCGCCCTTTTCATTCAGGTGAATAATCTCAATAGGATCATCTAATTCTACATGAGACGGTAGGGATATAACAATTCCACTGGTCATTAATGCAGTGTTTAATTGTGCAATGGGGTCGTCGCCAACGATCAGTTCGTCAGGGCGAGCACTACCACTGTGCATGTGATTAGCCAGATGGCGCACATTTGCCGCCTGCATCAATTCATCTAAATCTGACAGGCTTTCACTAAACCGGCCATTTACAAATACGATGCGCGCCGTATAGTCATCAAAGATTGATGTTACATCAGTTTTTGTATCGACTTTGACAGGTAGGCCGTAAGCCGTGCCGCGTAATTTCTTTAGATCACCATAGCGCCAATCTTCAGACTTATTGGTTGGCATACCTGTTTTGGCTGCGGCCTTTAGCGCGCGCAACCGTATGTCATCAACACCAGGTATTTTACCTAAGATGTTCCATAGTTGGTCTTCATATATATCAAATAAGCTTTTAGTCATAATTCATGTCTATGACATCATTGCGTTAAGCAATATGCGCATATCCCTTTTCTTCGAGTTCAAGCGCGAGCTCGGGGCCGCCCGTTTTAACAATACGTCCATCTGCTAACACATGGACCACATCAGGCTTTACATAATCTAGTAAGCGCTGATAGTGCGTGATCAGCAAGATCGCTGTATCGTCACGGCGTTGACGGTTAATACCGTCAGACACAATGCGTAACGCGTCGATATCTAGCCCAGAATCAGTTTCGTCAAGCACGGCAAATTTAGGGTCAAGAACGGCCATTTGAACCATCTCGTTGCGTTTTTTCTCACCGCCAGAAAAGCCAACATTGACAAATCGCTTTAGCATTTCAGGTTTCATCTCAAGCTCTGCTGCCTTTACGCGAACAAGCTTCATGAAATCAGCCGCTGACATATTATCTTCGCCGCGGTAACGACGACAGCTATTAAGCGCCGTGCGTAGAAAATTAAGATTGGACACACCCGGAATTTCCACAGGGTATTGAAAGCCCATGAAAATGCCTTCGCCTACACGCTCATGTGGTTCTAGCGCAAGCAAGTCTTTGCCTTTAAAGGTGATGCTGCCGCCTGTTACATCATAATCTGATCTGCCGGCAATAGTGGCTGACAGGGTTGATTTACCAGCACCATTTGGCCCCATGATGGCATGGACTTCGCCTGCTTTAATCTCAAGATTTAAGCCCTTGATGATTGGTTTGTCATTAACACTGACTTGAAGGTTTTCAATTTTAATCATTATTCATTCTTATCCGACACTACCTTCTAGGCTAATGCCTAGAAGCTTTTGAGCTTCTACAGCAAATTCCATAGGGAGTTGCTGCATCACTTCTTTACAAAATCCATTAACGATCATCGCGATCGCTTCTTCTTCGCCTAATCCACGCGCGCGACAATAAAACATTTGATCTTCTGAGATCTTTGATGTTGTCGCTTCATGTTCAATCGTGGCTGTAGGGTTTTTCACTTCGATATAGGGCACGGTGTGTGCGCCGCTCTCGCTAGAGATCAGCAAACTGTCACATTGGGTGAAATTACGTACATTATCAGCCCCCGCTAGCACTTTAACAAGGCCGCGATATGTATTGTGGCTTTTACCCGCTGAAATACCTTTTGAGATGATGGTAGAGCTAGAGTTTTTTCCTAGATGAATCATCTTGGTACCCGTATCGGCTTGCTGATAATTATTAGTGACGGCAACTGAATAAAATTCACCCACCGTATCTTCACCAGCTAGAATACAGCTTGGGTATTTCCAAGTGACGGCAGAGCCTGTCTCAACTTGGGTCCAGCTGATTTTAGAACGATCACCTTTGCAGATGCCGCGCTTGGTAACAAAATTATAAATACCGCCTTTGCCGTCCTTGTCGCCGGGATACCAATTTTGCACAGTAGAATATTTAATCTCTGCGTCGTCATGGGTCACCAACTCAACAACAGCGGCGTGCAATTGGTTCTCGTCGCGCTGCGGGGCTGTGCAGCCTTCAAGATAAGACACATAAGACCCTTCATCAGCGATGATAAGCGTGCGTTCAAACTGGCCTGTGTTTTCGGCGTTGATACGGAAATACGTAGATAAATCCATGGGACACTTTACGCCCTTTGGAATATAAACAAAGGTGCCATCGGTGAAAACCGCGCAGTTTAAGGTAGCAAAGAAATTGTCGCGCATCGGCACTACAGTACCGAGGTATTTCTTAACCATGTCGGGGTATTCTTTAATCGCCTCTGAGATCGACATGAAGATCACGCCTGCCTTCGTCAGCTCTGCACGGAATGTAGTGGCAACAGACACGCTATCAAAAACTGCATCAACGGCAACTCTTCGTGCACCCTCAACACCAGCTAAAACCTCTTGCTCGGCTAGTGGGATACCCAGCTTTCTATAGATTTCTAGAATTTCAGGGTCAACCTCATCAAGGCTTTTTGGCTTGTCCTTGGTTACGGGCGCTGCATAATAATAGATATCGTTATAATCAACCCGCGGGTAATTAAGTTTAGCCCAATCAGGCTCATCCATCTTTTTCCAAAGCTCATAAGCCTTAAGGCGCCACTCAAGCATCCACTCAGGCTCTTCCTTTTTGGCTGAAATAAAACGGATAACCTCTTCCGAGAGGCCTTTTGGTGCAAACTCTTGCTCGATATCACTGACAAAACCATATTTATAGTCGCCAGTAACTTCTTCTACATGTTTGCGTGTTTCTTGTGTGGCAACCACATTTTACTCCTACCCAACATTGTCGGGGTTACTCAAATTGACCAACATAGGTCGATATCTTTAGGTTAATTTTATTCAGTTGCTTCTAACAGTTTTGATACTGCGGTAGGGCCAGTGACCTTTTTTAACGAGACATTTTCTAGTGCCGCTTTAACGGTATCGTTAATAATTACCCAGTGTGGACGCATCGTACATATACCTTCGTAATCGCAGTTATCAGGGTCTTCCTCTGCGCAATGCGTTAGGGCAATAGGCCCGTCGATTGCTGCGATAATATCAGCCAGTGAAATGTCCTCAGCAGGCCTTGATAGAATGAACCCACCCTTAAGACCGCGGAATGACGTTAGCAATCCATGCTTTGACAGTATGTTTAAAATTTTAGAAACCGTTGGCACAGGCATAGATGTAGCTTTAGATAGCTCTTGTGCACTGTGGCGAATTTCGGTGTTTTTAGAGATCTCCCCCATTAGCAGAACCCCATAATCTGCAAGATTTGTTAGCCTTAACATTTAGCGACCTTTCCTTACCTTGCTCTTATATTTTAATACTGGCATAAGAGCGAGGAGACGTTGTTTTACGACATATTTTAAATCATACTATATTAGTTATATTAAAGATATAGTCATATTACAATATTTGTTTAATAAGTTTCGCCGTTTTATGCCGTATTTTGTAGCATAATGCACTAATTTAATCTGGTATATCCTTGATCTAGGACAATTTTGATCCAGTTTATAACTAAAGGGCTAAAATTAATTGTTAAATGCTTATAAAAAAATGACAATTGTGCGCCTGTTTGAGCAGGCTATTGCAAAAGTAGCTGATATGGGCCAAACCCCTGGTATGCTTCACTTAGGGCTGGGGTCAGAGGCGTTAACGGTTGCTACCTGTGCGCTATTGTCGTTAGAAAAAGATTATGTGACAGCGTCCCATCGCGGGCATGCGCCTGCCTTGGTAATGGGAAATGATATATTAGCCGTTGCAAAAGAAATTATGGGTAAAATGGGCGGCCTAAGCGATGGAATCGGCGGCACACAGCATTTAATTTGTCCCGACTCTGGGTTTATTGGCTCTAATGGCATAGTGGGTGCGCAGGTGCCATTGGCTGTTGGCGCTGCCTTAACGGCTAAAATGACATATTCTGGCGGCCTCGCTGTGGCATTTTTTGGCGATGGCGCCAGTAATCAAGGTAGCGTCTTTGAGAGCATGAATTTAGCCGTCGCGCTAAACTTACCTATGGTGTTTATGTTAGAAAATAATGGTTATGGACTGTCGACCAAGGTGAGTGCGGTTGCGGGAACAAATAGCCTGATCGCACGCGCCGCAGGATTCGGCCTTAAAACCCTTGCTGTTGATGGCAGTGATTACCCACAAATTACATCAGTATTAAAATCAGCCTTTGAAAATGTCCGCACAGGTGAAGGGCCAATATTTGTCGAAGCGAAAGTGCCGCGTCTCACGGGCCATTATCACGGCGATGAGCAAGCATATAGGCGGGGAAATGAAGCACCAGCTATTGGTGGCGGGGATGATCCACTGGTTAAGATGAAACAAAATTTGTTATCAGAAGGTGTTAACCCTGATGACCTTGTGGCGATCTTGCAGACTGTCGAAGCAGAGATAGAAGCGGTTATAGCTGAAGCAATTGCCGCGCCCGCAGCAGAGCCTGCTGTTCTCGATAGATTTGTTGGGGCGTTAAGCCCTATCGCAGGGAGGCAATTCACATGAAAATGACCATAGCCACTGCGCTTAACACCGCATTGCATCAGCGTATGGCAGAAGATGAGCGCATCTTTGTCATGGGCGAGGATATTGGCGGCAATACATCTGATGGAATTTTTGGTGTCACATCGGGGCTTAGTGCTATTTACGGCGATAGCAGAGTTATTGAGACGCCAATTTCAGAAATGGCTTTTCTCGGCGCGGCGGTTGGTGCTGCCATGACGGGGATGCGCCCTGTGGTAGAGATTATGTTTTGTGATTTCCTCGGGGTGTGTTTAGAGCAATTAATGAACCAAGCAGCCAAGGCTGACTTTCTGTCAAATTCACATCAAAAAGTACCGCTAGTGTTGCGCACAACCATGGGGGCTGGTGATGGGTCTGGTGCTATGCATAGCCAAAGCCTGCACGGTCTTATCGCCCAAATAGCAGGGTTGAAAATAGTGGCACCATCAACCGCGGCAGACGCGGCGGGCCTTTTAAAATCAGCCATAGATGACGATGGTCCTGTGGTGATATTTGAGCATAAAGGATTATACGGTCTAGAGAGTGAAGTTGCTAAAGATTTGCCGCCTATACCGCTTGGCAGTGGTCGTATTCACCGCGCCGGCAGTGATATTACGGTGGTGGCAGTGTCAGCCATGGTGCATCAAGCAAGCATAGCGGCTGAGCGCCTAGCCAGTGACGGCATCAATATTGAAATCATCGACCCGCGTACTATCAGCCCACTTGATCTGGATATGATTTTAACAAGTGTGCGTAAAACAGGTCGTTTATTAGTGGTGGATGAAGGTGCTGCCTTTTGTGGGTTTGCCAGCGAGGTCGTAGCGCTTGTAGCGCGTCATGGATTTACATCCTTAAAAGCCGCACCGCAGATACTCACACCGCCCCACACGCCAGTACCCTATGCAAGCGCGTTAGAGGCGCAGTGGTTAGTGGATAGTGATGATATTGTTAAAAGGGTAAAGGGTATCTACCATGCAGCGGATTAAGATTTGGGACTTGCCCGTGCGGCTATTTCATTGGGCATTGGTAATCGCCTTTGGTTTTTCGGTCTTCTCTGCCTTTCAAGATAAGGTGATGACTGGCTATGATGTGATGCATTTGCGGGCGGGCGTGTGTGTTTTGATCTTGGTTTTATTTCGCGATCTATGGGGCTTTCTTGGTAGCACTACAGCTAGATTTATGAGCTTTGTTAAAGGCCCAGCCGCCCTCAGACAGCATATAACTGAGATGCGAGCAGACAAGCCTTATGAGTATGTGGGGCATAATCCACTGGGGGGGTGGAGCGTTGGCATCATGCTCGATTCTTTGATGTTTCAGGCGATATTAGGTTTGTTTTCAAGCGACGACATGTTTTTTGAGGGGCCTCTTGCAAAGACAATTGAAGGCAGCACGGTGGGCGTTGTTAGCCTTATTCATCAATTGGTTGGTTATTTTATCATCACTGTTGTTGGTTTGCATATTCTTGCGGTGATCTACTATGGGATAGGCAAGGGTATTAATCTTGTTCGCCCCATGATCACAGGCAGTAAGATGGTGAGTGATGAAGTGGCTCTGGCTAATAAGGGTAATATATTTGTTAGCCCTTGGACGGCACTATTGTTGTTTGTTCTCAGTGGTCTTGTGGTCTGCACAGCTATTTTTTGATGAATAAAAAAGGCCGCAAATTTGCAACCTTTAATGATTGATTACATTAGATTTATTTCTTTTTATACTTGTCGTGACAGGCTTTGCAATTAGACATTGTTTGCTTAAAAGCGATGCCAGTTGCGGCCATATCACCGCTATCAACGGCGGCTTTTAACGCTGAGGCATCAGTAGAGAATTTATCTAGCTTGGCTGCAAAATCATCCCAGTTTTCCCATGTATCACCAAGTGTATCACCACCATGTTCTTTATAGGAAAAGCCGTAACGCGCCCCCGCTGCACCAGCGGCCATCATATCGGTATGAACTTTTAAATTATCTGTTGTGGCGGTGCCAGATTTCATAAGGCCAATAGCGGCCCCAACCCCAGATGTTACCGCGCTCATCGCGGCTTGGCGGTAATCAATAGATGGATGTGGCTTGTCTTCACTTATGGCTGTGGTGGTTAGAATTGTGGCTGATAGTCCCGTCATGATTAGAATATGTTTCATCTGCTTATGTTCCTCCTAAGATTAGCTTTTCACTTTAGGGAGATTTTGTGCGGGCGCAAGCCATTGATTTGACTCTCTTTTGTCAGTTCTGTGATAAAAAATGGGCTATTGACTATATATTCCCTATATTACAGTCTTGGTGAAATAGCATATATTGTGTTTTTTATTCACATTACGCCTATATATAGATTTATATTTACTTAATATAGGTAATCTATGACTTAAAATCCCTATATTAGAGAATTTTCCCTATTTTAGCCCATTTTGCAGAACGCCCCCGCCCCAAACTTTTAACTGCGCCATCATCTACAAGTTGCCGTAGCACATTTCTGATTGTATCACGACTGACGGAAGGACATCTTTCTTTAATTCCGGCAACGGTAAATTGGTCAGGTGATGATTCAATTGCCTGCTTTACCATATTACTTTTATATCCTTTGCCCGTTTGGATATTTTCCACATCGCTTTCAAGCTTGCGGTATGCGGCCAAAATCACACCTAGCATATATTCTGTGAAATAGGTTTGATTATGCTCGCCAGCACTCCAACCTCGATCGGATAATTCTAGGCTTTCATAATAATTGTCTTTGCTATCCTCTATCAATTTTTCAATACTGATATATCGCGCCACATCAAATCCATTTTGATGTAGTAATAAAACAGTCAGTAGTCGCGCCATGCGACCATTGCCATCAGAGAAGGGGTGAATGGCTAAAAAATCATGCACATAATTTGGTATCAGTAGCAAAGAGTCATACTCATCATTTAAGGCCTGCGTATAACCAGTATGAAGATCATTCATATGCTGCTCAACTAAATGAGGGGCTACGGTTTTCATGCGTACACGGATAATATTACCCGCATCATCTTTTTCTACAATATCGTTTGGTCCACTCTTATAGTCACCGCCAGGCGTGACAGTGTATTTTAACATGTCGCGGTGCAACTGCCGAACAAGCGATGCAGTAAATCGCATGCCCCGATGATCCTTGTGGATCATATTTAACACATCGCGATAACCAGCTAGTTCGGTTTGTGGACGATTTTCAGGTGCATCACCATCCAATAGCAATAATTGTAATGAACTACGGTCTGTTTCTATATGCTCAAGTCTGTTTGAGGATTCAACGCTTTCAATGAAAGCAACTTGGCGTAAATTCTCCAACACCTCTGGCTTGCGTTCCGAATATAGGGTTTGCTTGCCTTTGAACTCGCGAATTTGGCCGATTAAAGCCAGAATACGAGGCGTTATACTCAGATGATTATTTAAATAGTCCTGTGTAAATGTACGCATTTATATTCCCTATATTATATCAATAACCCTTCACCATATATCGGTAGTATAGATATTAAACATACCTGATTTATGCTAAGGCTCAAGAGTTAATTAGGTACTATTGCACTTAAACTACCTAATTTAATCTATTTTACCCATTTTAAGGCGCAAAGAGTTCTGACTGAGGGTGTAGGATATAAAAAAGGCGGAACCAAAGCCCCGCCTTTTAAAATAATTTTATTATATTAGTTATCGACGCTGATAAGCTCGATATCAAACACAAGCGTTGCATGTGGTGGTATCTTTGGCGGAGAACCAGCTTCGCCGTATGCAATAGCCGCTGGGATTGTTAGCTCCCACTTGTCGCCCTCGACCATCATTTGTAGCGCCTCTATCCAGCCTTGGATAAGACGGTTAGCGGGGAAGCTAGCAGGCGCACCGCGAGAGTAGCTGCTATCAAATTCTTCGCCTGAGATTAGACGTCCTGCGTAATGCACAGTTACCATGCTTTCTGGCTCTGGTGATTTACCTTCGCCGGCATTAATCACTTTATATTGCAGGCCACTTTCGGTGATTTTCACGCCGTCTTTTTTGGCATTTTCATCGAGAAAATCAGTTTGGCGTTTAATGTGCGCAGCCAATAGGTCTTCGTATGATGTTACTTTCAATAGCTCCATCTCGAAAATAAGCGTAGCGCCACCCGGAATATCTTCGCCGGCACCTTGATCGCCGTAGCCTAGCTCAGCAGGGATCGTTAGCTCCCACTTATCGCCAACTTTCATCAATTGTAATGCTTCTACCCAGCCAGGGATCACACGGCCAACAGGAAATTCAATCGGCTCGTCCCGCTTGTAACTACTGTCAAATTCCGTGCCATCGATTAGGCGTCCAGCGTAATGGGCTGATACGACATCTTCCATAGTTGGCGTAGCGCCTGTGCCAGCTGTAATTACACGGTATTGCAGGCCGCTCTGCGTGGTGATAACACCGTCTTTTTTTGCATTTTCTTCTAGATAAGTGCTATCTGCACTTGCTTCACTGGTTGTCATCTCTTTTGTTTCCTGTTGCGTTTTCGGATTACTTTCTTGATCCGATGTTTTTTCAGTGTCTGTTTTTTCACCACATGATATAAGCATCACAGATGCAGTAAGAATGGAAAGTATTTTTTTCATGATATTGCCTTAATTTATTTGCAGGCACACTAGCCTGAACATTATGTCACTTCAAAGGGAAATTTATGTCTGAGGCCAATAAAAATGCACAATCAACCGATGAACAGCTAAGTCCAGTGGCTGTTGAGGTGTTAAAGCAGATAGCAACCAGTAAATCCGCTAGCAAATCTGTAGCACCTCGCGACATTGCTCAGGCATTAGCAACAGGCGATGAGGATTGGCGTAAATATCTAAAAGATATAAAGGCTGAGGCTATGAAATTAGCTGCTGATGGGCGTTTGGTATTTTTGCGCAAACGCAAAGTCACATCACCAGAGGAAGTGCGTGGTGTCTATCGTTTTGGCGACCCCAAGCATTACGAACAACTACCTGCTGAAGAAAATATTGATTAATTAAGCGATAATATGCGCATGGGGGGCGCGCGAGTAAGAAAGTTAGAGTATATTGACCGATAATATTGATCATGTTGTGTTGATACATTTAAAAGAACAAGTTGGTGCAAAAGCATTTTCTGAAATCTTAGATGCTTATTTATCAGAGCTTGAACAACGCTCAAATCTTTTCCCAGATTTGCTCAAAAAGGGTGATCTTGACGGCCTTGACGTGGGTTCGCACGCGCTTAAAGGCGCATCACGTGCCTTTGGCGCTGGTGATATAGCTGATTTATGTATGCAGATTGAAGCAATATCCAGTAGTGGCGGTGGAGAGATTTTACCTGATCTAATTGATCAATTGCTGGCTAAATGTCGCTCTACCTATAAGCATCTAAGCGACACCTATAAATAATCTCATTTTTATCCAGCCCATTTTATCCAGAGAGAGCGACGCGGCAAACCTCAGCCTTTAATTCGGCTAGGCCAAAGCCTTTTTCACTGCTGGTCGCTAGCACAGTTGGGTGACAGGCAATATATTTTTTGATGTCAGCCTCAGTCTTCTTTACGATTATATCGCGGTCAGCAACCTTTAACTTATCTAACTTGGTCAAAACAATCTGATAATTTACCGCTGATGTGTCTAGCATTTCCATGATTTCACGGTCATTATCCTTTAAGCCGTGACGGGAATCGATGAGTAGCATAATACGACGAAGGCTCGCCCGTCCGCGCAAGTAAGTTTTAACCAGCTTTGTCCAAGCTTGCACCTTTTTACGCTCAATCTTAGCGTAGCCATAGCCGGGCAAATCCACCAGATACATAGAGATATTCATCTCATCGCCCATGGTGAAATAGTTCAGCTCTTGTGTACGGCCGGGTGTGTTGGATGTACGTGCCAGACTATTTTGATTGGTTAGGCCATTGATTAAGCTTGATTTACCCACATTTGATCTACCTGCAAAGGCGATTTCTGGGCGATCACCTTGGGGCAGGGTATCTAGACTAACAGCGCCTTTAAGGAAGACAACAGGGCCAGCAAACATACGCCGCCCTGTATCTAATTCCTCTTCGCTATAGCTAGCTACTTCTTGGTTATTATCAAAATTGGGTTCATCAGTCATAATCGTTAGGCTTCACTTGCTTGGCGCGCGTCTTCACGGCGCATGATATACCATTGCTGAGCAACAGATAGGATACTGTTCCATGTCCAGTAGATTACAAGACCAGCGGCAAAGTTAGCTAGTACGAATGTAAAGACAATCGGCAGCATGCTCATAATTTTTTGTTGTGCTGGTTCCATTGTTTGTGGGTTCAGCTGCTGCTGCATCCACATGGTAACACCCATCAAAATAGGCCAGATACCGATAGCAATCATACTTGGCGGATCCCAAGGGATAAGACCAAATAGATTAAGCGGCGTCACAGGGTCTTTTGCACTTAGATCCTGAATCCAACCAAAGAAGGGCTGATGACGCATCTCGATCGTGACCATTAACACTTTATAGAGTGAGAAGAAGATCGGAATTTGCACAAATATCGGCAAGCAACCCGCCAGCGGATTAATCTTTTCCTTTTGATAAAGCGCCATCATTTCTTTTTGTAATTTTGGTTTGTCGTCTTTGTAACGCTCTTGCATTGCCTTGATCTTAGGTTGCACCTTTTTCATATGGCTCATAGATACATATGATTTGTTAGCAAGCGGGAACAATAATCCTTTGATTGCAACAGTTAGCAATAGAATAGCCACACCAAAGTTACCAACAAGGCCGAATAAGAAATCTAAGCCTTTAAATATTGGGCGTGTAATCCAGTAAAACCAGCCCCAGTCGATAGTGCGATCAAATAATGGAATGTGATACTCTTGCTCATACCGATCAATAGTATTGACGATCTTAGCGCCAGCATATAGATGATTCTCAGTGGCTATCGTTTTGCCCGCCGCTAGGTTCTTCCATGACGTGATATAATCAACCTGATGGGAAATACCATTATCATTGCGGCGCAGGAAACGCGCAGCTGATAGGTTTTCATCCACATCAGGGATCATCACTGTCATCCAGTATTTATCTGTAATGCCTAACCAACCACCTTCAGAGGCAGTAGTGAATGTCTCGTCCTCTAAGTCAGAATATGTCACCTCAACTAATTCACCGCCCAGAACACCGATAGGGCCTTCATGTAGGATATATAGACCTTCGGTTTTTGGCGTGCCGTCACGTTTTACGATGCCAAAGGGCGCTAATGCTACTGATGCGTCGCTGTTATTGGTCACAGACTGTGTCACGCTGAACATAAAGTCGGCGTCAACATCAATCACCTGTTTGAATAATAGACCAGCGCCGTTATCCCATGTGAGTGTCACAGGGCTATGAGGCGTCAGTGTGTTTTTATCAGCTGTCCAAACAGCATCGTCACCTGGGACATTAAGATTTTGACCCTGCCAACCAAAGCGCGCGAAATAACCGCCCTCTGTGCCTTCTGGGGCTAGAATACGCACTTCGTCAGCATCTTTGTCCATGCTGGTTTTATGTTTTACAAGCGTCAGGTCATCAAGACGGGCGCCTGTTAGATTGATAGAACCATGAAGCTCTGGTGTGTTAATGCGTACGCCGCTTCTATTATCTAGGGCTTGGTCCAGATCAAGGATGGATACGGCCGCACCTAGCGTTGGTGCAGGCGCTGCGTCAGTTGCTGGCATCGGCATGGCACCATCGCTGCTCATCATTGGCGCGGATGTTGGTACAGTACCTGTTGTCACTGGAGCTGCTGCTTCTTGTGCGGCTTGATACGTTGCCTGTTGCCTTTGAGCTTCTTCTAGTTTCGGCGCGAAATAAAATTCGTTAAACCCAAACATAACCAGCATTGAAAGCCCGAGAGCCAGCATTAAATTCTTTTGTTCACCCATGTTAGGCTTGTCCTTGTGTTTCATCGCTTGTCTTTTGCGACTTTGTTTTGCCGTCTTCTATCTCGTCTTCTATTTGGCACTCATGACCGTCTCTCTGACCACTTGGTACAGGATCGTATCCATAACTGCCACCCAATATAGTAATGGGATGACACTTTAATATGCGCCTTAATGCCAGCCATCCGCCCTTAAGTCCACCATGAACTCGCAACGCCTCTATAGAATAGGCACTGCAGGTAGGTTGAAAGCGACAATTTGGCCCCAAAATCGGCGATAGCACGAGCTGATAAAACCGAATAAATCCAGTAAGTAACCATGCTAACGGTGACCTCTTTGGCTTGCTCATTTTGTCTCGGCCTTGTTTGGGCTTTTTTGTGGTTTTTTAGAACTGGTATTTAAATCGGCATCATCGCCCAGTTTTTCAAGGGCCCAACGCATATCTTTTATTAGTTTTTCAAAGGGTGCGTTAAATGAACCACTACGCCCGATGATCACATAATCACAGCCCACTTTACCCAATTCAGCGAAAGCATCTCTTGCGACTTCTTTTAGGCGGCGCTTGCATCTGTTGCGCACAACGGCGTTGCCAACCTTTTTAGTCACCGTAAAACCAACCCGTGCCCGACGATCAGACTTTTGATCAGATTTTTGATCACCTTTGGCTGGTTTATACTGAATGATAAAATTAGGGGTGACCCATTTACGGCGTGAACTGGCAACAGCCAAATAGTCAGGGCGTTTTTTAATACGCTCTAATTTTGGTACTTTCGCCTGTTCATTTAGGTCGTTCATGAAGTCACTCATCTAGGCCTACTTTTTAAAAGTAGTAAAAATAGAAAAAGCCGACCAGCGTTATCCCATCAGAGATATCATAGTCAGCATTTTCAAATTCAATAGTCAGGCGCCGAAACACCCATAGTTCTACTGTTTACGCAGAAAGACGCTTACGGCCTTTAGCGCGACGTGCGTTAAGAATTGCACGGCCACCAACAGTTGCTTTGCGTGCACGGAAACCGTGACGACGTTTACGAACTAATACACTCGGTTGAAAGGTACGTTTCACCTATCTTACTCCAATTTTCACTTAGTCCTCGCAAAGTTGAGCATTAATCTTAACATGCCGACGCTGACTAGGTGGTCTATAAATTACTTTTAATTTCGAGGCGGGGTATACCGCTCTGAACCTATTAAGTCAACAGCCAAGCTGTACTTTGGTTGCTATAATATACCCAATAACGCCTATAAGCCCCATTTTCAGCCTAAAAAGCCGCTCACACGCCATTTTTTATCAGTTTATAGTCATTATTTAAACATAAATTTTGGCTAAATATGGCGTTTAATTGAGCTAGAGAATCGGCCAATTTTAAAAAAGACTGTATAAAATTGAGAAAAAAGATGGCGGATCAGAATGTTATGGCTAAACTAGCGGATAAATAAGCACCCCGATTCGCCTGTATATTCAGTATTATATATAAAGAGCGATGAATAGTAAGTAGATACACCAAGTTATGCCAGACCAATATAGACCACTGACATCTAGTTTGCGATCACGTCTTTTGATCATCACCGTCATTTTTGTATTGGTGGTCGAGGTCTTTGTTTATATGCCAGCTATGGCTACTTTCCGTGAAGGTTTTATCGAGCAACGCCTTGCTGCCGCTCAAATTGCTGCGCTGTCGCTAGAGGAAGCCCCTGGCTATATGGTTAGCCCAGAATTAGAGCGTAATTTGCTGGCATCCGCTGGTGTTATTGCCATTGCTATTCGGCGCAAAGATCGCAGCCACTTGTTGGGTTTTGATCAAATGCCGCTAGAGGTGAATGCCAGCTATGATATTCGCAACAATCCGCTGGGGATGCTGGTTTCTGATGCTTTTGATACGATGAATGCCAAGGGTGAACGCATCATTCGCGTGATAGGTAGGCCTAATCTGGATGATACGCGCTGGATTGAGATCACTATGGATGAGACACCACTTTATGAGGCTATGTCAGCCTATTCAAATAATCTATTATTGCTGTCTGTGTTTATTTCTATTTCTACGGGGCTTCTTGTTTATCTGACACTGCATTGGTCTGTTGTACGCCCCATGCGTAGGGTAAAACATAACATCGCGCGTTTCCGCGAACGCCCCGAAGACGCTAGCCGCAATATGCATGAGAGTAAGCGCAGAGATGAAATTGGCATTGTCGAGCGCGAGTTGGCGCGTATGCAAACAGAATTAAGACATTCACTGACAGGCAAGGCACATCTAGCAGAGCTGGGCGAGGCGGTGAGTAAGATTAACCATGATTTGCGTAATATGCTGGCGACGGCGCAAATTTCTGCTGAAGCGCTCGAGTCGGTTAAAGACCCCCGCGTTAAAAAAGTCACCAATCGTATGGTCAATGCCACCAAACGCGCCATCACACTGTGTGAGCGCACACTAAAACACGGCAAAGCAGTGGAGCCTGACCCTATAAAAGAACAGATTGGCTTGCATGATGTGGTTGAGGATGTGGCCTTCGCGTTGGATATGGACAAGTCTGGCCTGACATTTGAAAATAAAGTAGTAAAGGCTGACAAAGTTTTAGCCGATAGCGATCAGCTGTTTCGTGTGCTTTTAAATCTATGCCGCAATGCTATGCAGGCCCAGCCTGACGGTGGGTTTTTACGCCTGACACTCGATTTTGATGATGCGGGTGACGCACACATTAAGGTTATTGATGGTGGTCCTGGTATTACTGCCGAGGTACAGACAAATCTATTTAAGCCCTTTTTAGCCACAACACGCACCGACGGTACCGGGTTAGGTCTGTCGATAGCGCGCGAGATTATCGAGGCACATGGCGGGCGTTTAGTATTAGCAGAAACCAGCGATGAAGGCTCTGTCTTTATGATATGTTTGCCAGCGGGTGATTATGACCTCAATAAAGCTAGTTAGGCCTTTTACGCGTTAGAAAAGCCCGCTCTAAACTTAAAAGTTCATTCATTCTTTCCACATCGCGGCGAATCAAGGCTGCAACAGCCGACTCTGGGTTCTTGGCTGAGTCGTGTACTGTGATTAAGTCTTCATTTGTGCTTGATAGGCGGGTTAAGGCCATTTGGGCTGTTTGCCAGGCGATGGGGTAGGCGTAATCATCACTCATATCTGTTTTGAGCAGGGCAGTTTTTGCGGCGGTATATGATTCTTTGTCCTTTTGCACTTGGGGAATCAAGGCGTTATAGGCTGAATTAACCGCTTCATTTGATAGAATGCCCGCTCTTGCCATTGAATTTGGTATATTTATGCCACTTGGCTTTGATGTGCTTAATACCCGGTCGCTGTCTTTTGGTAACGGCGCATTCAGTCGTGGCCAGTCGCCATTACCAGCACTGCAACCCGCAGAAAACAATAGAGTCGCGCAGATAAAGGCCTTACTTGAGAGATAAAATAAAGGTGATGTCATGAGAATCTTTGGCTCCAATAATGGGATAGTATGATGATAGGGTAGCCTTGTTTTCATTTTCTCACAAGAAAAAGCAAATTCGTGCTTGCAATCATTTAACAATCTGATTAGGAATGCCCTCAACATGATAACGCACAGCACACTGTGCTTTATGTAAGACGCGCACCGATAGCTCAGCTGGATAGAGTACCTGACTACGAATCAGGGGGCCGGGGGTTCGAATCCTCCTCGGTGCGCCACTTACAAAACGAACCGCCTTTTAGGCGGTTTTTTTGTAAGTAATGTCTCGGCGTGGCATGTTCTATTTAGACAGGATATAGAAATCCGCCGTCTTTAAGCGATCCCAGTCAACATCTATACCTAGACCTGCTCCCTTTGGGGCAACGATTTGACCCTGATTAAGCAAGTTGCCGTTTTTCATTCCAAACTCAAAGGCTTGCTTGGGCATTGGCGCTTCAAAGTATTTGGAGCGCTCATTTGCGAGCATTAAATGGAGATTGGCTGCCTGAGCCAGCGAGTGGCCCCAGCTTTGGACATCAATTGGCAGTTCAGCCTCCCCCGCAATGATCATGAGCGCGAGCGCCTTTGATATTCCACCGACCACTGTGACATCGAACCTGCCCGCATCCCAAGATTTTTTATCGATAGCTTGCTGGATATACTCAGCCGAATAGATATTATAACCAGCAGGAATGATCGTCATGGCGCGGGCACTTCTGAGCGTAGCATATTGCTCCAGAAGCGTGTCATCAATGAGTGCCTCGAACGCGACGAACAGCCGTTCATCTACTCCTTTACTAAGCTTGAGCGCCCCTTCAAGGTCATAGGTGCTTTCGAAATCAATCATAAACGTATAGGGTGTGCCAGCAAATTTTTTCTGAATCAAGTCTATGAGAGGCAGGTCTTTTTCGCTTCGGCCCCAGACATGAAATTTGAATGTTTTGAAGCCTAGTTTTGCGTATTCCCTCACCGCAGCAACATATTCAGGCAGTGCGTCATAGAAGGGGAGGCTCGCGTAAGGCTCAATCGAGTTTCGTTTTGAGCCTAATAACATATGGAGGGGAAGGTCCGCTTTGCGCGCGGCTAAATCCCACAGGGCGATATCGATACTTGCACGCACTTCATCGCTCAAATCAGGCCGCTTTTGCGCCAATATTACCCCGACCTCTACGGGGTCCAGTGTTTGAAGGTTTAGAAGGTCGGCGGCGACACTTTTTAATGCCATTAAATGCTTGTTGCTGAATTCCCCTTGGTGATACGTATCGACGCCTGATACGGCCTCAAAACCGTCTGCGGTTGTGATCCGCAAAATATTATTTACTTCTTTCCAAGCAATTGCTTCATCGGTGTAGCGGGCTGTTGTGCTCTCATTGCCAACCGCGTGAATTTCGACGCTGACGATTTTTGCTTGTTCCGAATATCGAAAGTAGGGCGCATATTGCTGTGCGTCCTGCCCTGAAAAGGCGGTTAAGAGATCGACCACATTTCCAAACGTATCATTAGCCGAAGCAGAAGGTCCTGATACGGTGATCAGGAGGTAGGTCAAGAAGGAATATAGGCGAACTGCTCTCATGACAGCTCCTGTACTGCGCGGTAAGCCTGTTCGGCAGCAACATGAAAAAATGAACTATTGCCTGAGTCGCTATTGGCAATGGTAATCCGGCCGAAAGGTCGCCGTCCAACTGGTCCCACTTTGCCATAGGCATAACCATGCGCCCACCTGTTCACAGTAATGCTCTGCACATCTCTGTCGAAATTAAATAATGTCTTGGGGAGCATGCCACCTAGATGCTCTCTGATTTCTGTTTCATAGTCATTAAATGTCAGGCCTAGCATCTTTTGTCTTGTTTCTTGAAATTGTTCAACGCGCGAGATATCATTTCTATCGCCACGCGGGGCGCACCTCATATGAAGAACGCAAGGGTCGTCGGGGGTTTTGGTATATTCATATCCACCTATACTGACGGGGAAATCCATGCTCACCGCCTGATGCATATTACCGGGGGACATGGCAAATCCGATGCCCAACTCTTTCATGGCGCGCCAATTGCGCACACCTACGGTGGAATATTGCAGCGGCACCTTTGTCAGGCTTCGCAGCTCCGCGTCCTGATCTTCGGGAAGGTCTGCTACAATATGAGGAATCATCATGTTATAGCACGCCATCACAACGCCCTTAGCCTTAACCTGACAGGATTTGTTATCCTTGATATAGTTAATGGCAACCTCGCTTGCGCTATTTGGGTCGCCGATATGCTCTACATTCACAACAGTACTGCTTAATCGAATTCTGACATTGTTGCTGGATTTATCTAACTCGGCGTAATCGAACTTGGATAGAACAATTTCCTCAGCACTCTCTCCTGGCCCTACATTTGGGATCATCTTTTTTACCATTGAGCGTGCAAGGGTGGCATTGCCGTCAGGAAAATGCCACGTGAAGGGGTGTGCTACAGAATAGGTGCCACCAGCTTTATTGATGTATTTGTTATAGGCTCCTTCGCCCAGCGTGTCTGGCCATGCATCGGATGGATCACCACCCAGTGGCCCGGTTTCTATGGCTGCTCTTAGGCTCAGTCCGTCTGTGCCGCCGCCTGTAAAATCAATAGAGGTATGTCTGGCCATTTCGAGCACAGCGGGGTCATCAACACCCAATGTATTTTTTAGATAATCAAAGTAGGAATGAGTCTTGGCATAGTCTTTAAAATCCTCTTTGGGTATATTTAGATCATGTTCACCGCCGTTTAAAACCCGTAGCAATTGCCCTTTGCCTCTCTCAGACAAAGGGGTTAGCTTAACGGCTTCCTCATACGATAGCGTTGGACGTAAAAGTCCTTCGACAAACCCCGGGTAATCACAAAAGGGGTGTTTTACGACTTTGTCTTCGCCAAATGTTTTCTTGTTGAAATAGGTCACGGCCCCAAGATTATGCCTTTTATAGAAATCAGTGTCATAGGATGTTTTAAATCGATCTGTGTCGACGCCGATATCTTTTAAGAGCGTTAGTATGATTTCACTAAATCCATCTTGACCCTCTAATGATTCTGAACCGCCTTCACCCAACAGTAAGTTACCATCAATTTTATGTTCATTCCTTTTAGCATGACCACCAAAATCATCATGGTTGTCCAGGATGAGCACCTTCTTGTCTGTTCCATGTTTTTGCTGATAGAAAAAGGCTGCCGATAATCCACTAAGACCGCCGCCAACAACAACCAGATCGTATTCCTCTTCCAAATCTGTGGTTGAACCCCAATCTGTCTTGCCGTTCCATGCCCGAGCGTGGGCATTTTCGTTAGAGCCTGGGTGGCTGCCGCGAAGCCCAGTACGCGCTGGCGGGTAGTAGGATGGCTCCATAGCGGCCATAACCGCTTGACTAGCACCGCCTAAGGGCAGCATAGAAGCGCCAGCCATCATTAAAGTGCCATTGACGAAGTTTCTTCTCGTAATTTTGCTCATTTGGCCAACCCCTGCGTGATTTTCTTGAAGCTAATTTGTCCCTATACTATGGGGATAGTATGTGTTTAAAAATACTTTTCCAGATAATTGTTATTATTCACGGTGTTTTTGCTAGCGTGATGGGGAACAGTTATCAGCATTTTCTTTACAATTGAATATCATTTGCTCATGGTGCATACCACACTGTAACAGCCTTGCTCACGGCCAAATAAGTTATGCAATTGAGAATGATATTATGCCCTTAAATACATCTGACATCACAAAGCTTGGTTGGAATGATTTTTTTCAAGAACAGCTAGACGCTGATGAATTAGAACAAGCCATTCCGTGTCGTGTGATGTCCGCGCATCGTGGTCACTTGATGGTATCTGTGGATAACCATGAGCTGAAATTACCCGAGACTGTTGAGATGCAGAAGGAACAGGGCGAAGCTCAGATTACAGTTGGCGACTGGCTTTTGCTGTCACGCCAAACGGGGGAGCTTATACGCCGCTTGGTACGATCTAGTTTGATTCAGCGTCAAATGGCTGGGGTAGAAGACACCGTTCAATTAATCGCCGCAAACGTGGACACATTGTTCATCGTGACGTCTTGCAATGATGACTTCCAACTGTCACGGCTCGAGCGGTATCTTGCGCTTGCTTATGCCGCTGGGGTTAATCCTGTGATCGTGCTCACCAAGCAAGATTTAACCGATGATCTACAAAGTTATATTGATCAAGCGCGCTCGCTTGGTGATGATGTTGTTGTCGAGGCAGTCAATGGCCGCGATGATGCGTCGCTTAGTCGGTTGCACCCTTGGTGCCAGACGGGACATACTGTCGCGCTTATTGGGTCGTCAGGCGTTGGTAAGTCAACGTTGGTGAACGGGCTTGGGGCAGAGTCGCAAAAAACGGGTGATATTCGCGAGGATGATGCAAAAGGCCGCCATACAACAACGCACCGATCATTGTTACCACTGGCTAATGGTGCTGTGCTGTTGGATAGTCCCGGCATTCGCGGCGTGTCGCTTGTGGTTGGTGGCGCTGGTATCGAAACCGCATTCAGTGAAGTAATTGCCTTAACAGAGCAATGCCGCTTTAGGGACTGTAAGCATGTCAGTGAGCCAGGTTGTGCTATTAAAGAGGCGCTAAGTAACGGAGAGCTAAGTAGGCGGCGATTGGATAATTACACCAAGCTGATAGAGGAACAAGAACAGAAAATAGCGGTCACTGCGCAGCGGCTTAAGAAGGGCAAATCTGGCGGCAGACCCAATAGTAAATCTGGTGCTAAATACCGTAAAAAAGGCCGCTAACATAGCGACCTTTTGACATTTGCTTATCCCATAAATGACCGCCACGCAGTCAAAGACTTCTGAGCGGCATTTCTGACAATACAAGCTGTCTAACAAATTAGGGGCATCTCAGTTGCTCATAGGCATGACAATACTTTACTTTGACACATCCATCCTTTGCTAATAGTGTTAATATCTTGGCTGAACTAATACAAAATATAATAAAAATAAATGACACCTAATATTTGGAGGAAGCAAGTATGAATATGAAGAAAAATAACCTTTACGGTAGGACGAGCCTTGTGGCTTTGTCCGTAATGATGGGCGCTGCTGCCCCTCAAGTTATGGCGCAGGACGATGATAAATTTTCTGGTCTTGAGGAAATTGTTATTACCGCTTCAAAGCGTGAAGAAACATTGCAAGAAGCCGGTCTGTCTGTAACAACGCTTAGCGCACTTAATATTGAGCGTATGGGCATTGATAGCTTTGTTGATTTTGCTGTTCGCGTACCAAACCTTGGTTTTGGTAATGAATCTGATGGCCGCTTTAACGCGAACTCACCTGCCATTCGCGGTGTGTTTGGTGCCAATACAACAGGTTTCTATATCGATGATATGCCTGTACCAATGTCAATGCAGCCACGTGTTATGGATGTTGCCCGCGTTGAGGTTCTTCGCGGCCCACAAGGTTCACTATACGGCGCGCGTTCAATGGGCGGTACAATCCGCATGATCACAAAGCAGCCTGATTTTGAAGGTTTTTCTGGTACTGCACACGCTACGTTATCTTCGGTTAAAGAAGGCGACGAAAACTGGTCAGTAGACACATCTTTTAATATGCCAGTAATCGACGACAAGCTTGCCGTACGCGTCACTGCATATTATGGTCAAAATTCTGGTGTGTTTGACCGTGTTTACGATCCAACATGGACAGACTTCACAACAGGCGAAGAAGAAACTAATCCAGGCCCTGCTTTTGACAAACAAAAAAATGTTGATGACGAAAAATATGGTGGATTTCAAATCATCGCAACAGCCAAGCTTTCTGATGCACTGACATTTACGCCTAAGTTTATGTATCAAAAAGTGAAGGCCGATGGTCTACCATTTGCTGATAATAACGTAAGTAACTTTACAGAAGAGCGCTTTTTTGACACTGATGAGCCAGGTAGTGATCGTTGGTATATTGCATCTGGTACATTTAACTGGGATCTTGAGAGTGGTTCAATCACATCTTCAACGTCTTATTTTGATCGCTATATTGATGAGCGTGAAGAAGAGCATACATTCCTGAATTTCCTATATAGTGCTGTTATTGGTATTCCTATCGCACCAATAGTATCACCTATTGACGAGAATGAGGCGTATAACTCTATCGTTCATGAGACACGTTATACATCTGCTTTTGATGGACCACTTCAATTTACTGCGGGTGTTTTTTATCAGAAGTCTAAAAACCACCTTCAGTATGACCCTGCTTCATATATGCATGGTATGGAAGAAGCTGTTGGTTTCCCAATCAACGGCGGCACGGATTTAATTTTTACAACGGATAATCACTTTAACGTTGAAGAATACGCTGGTTTTGGTGAACTAACCTATGACGTCAGTGAGCAGTTTTCAATAACAGCTGGTGGTCGTTGGTATAAAACCAAAACAGAAGCTGATATTGATAGTGACGGTTTCGCAAACGGTGGCTTTACACATATTGATGGTAAACAAGAAGAAAGCGGCTTTAATCCTAAGGTTTTAGTACAGTATCACGCGAATGACGATATGGACTTTTATGCGTCAGCGTCAAAAGGCTACCGCATCGGTGGCGTTAACGGCAATCTTTCTGATACGCTTTGTGGCGATGAGTTGGCTGGACTTGGTGTGAATAAAAGTGACACTAAAATTTATAACTCTGACAGTATCTGGAGTTATGAGGGCGGCATGAAGTCAAAATTTGCGGATAACCGCGTTTCATTGAACCTTGCTGGTTATTTGATCAAGTGGAGCGATATTGCACAGCAAAACCGCCTTGCTTGTGGGTTCCAGTATATTGCTAACGCTGGTAAAGCTGAGATTAAAGGTTTTGAACTTGAGCTTATTGCAGCCCCAGTTGAAGGTCTAACTATGACTTTTGCTGCTGGTTACGCAAATGCTGAAATTACTGATGCTGGCGGTGTTGCTGGTGTTGCTACGGGTGATAAAATCCAAGGTGTTCCTGACTGGACAGTAGCGGCATCTAGTGAGTATGTCTTCCCAATCAATAATGATATGGAAGGCATCATGCGTGCTGACTTTAACTATTACGGTAAAAGTTTCTCATCAAACAATGAAGCTGCAAACCCACGTCTCCGCAAAGCATGGAACGCACTTAATTTACGTGCCGGTGTGATCAAGGATAACTGGGAAATTACATTGTTCGTGGATAATGCGACAAACGAGCACGCTAACCTTGCGGATAGCCGTTCAATTGCTGCGGAAACACCGGGCCGTCAACGCCTTGTGACTAATCGTCCCCGTACAATTGGTCTTGATTTTAGAACACGTTTCTAAAAAGGTAGACTTTGGTCTAACCAATAGTATTTATACTATGGCAAATAATGAGAGGGCGGTCCGCAAGGGTCGCCCTTTTTTATGGCCTTTTCAGGTGAATGAATTTGGTCCAGCAGTTGCCACTTAAGGTTCTAATAGAGTTGTTGTAATAAAAAGCAGTACAAGTTAACATTTACACCGCATGGCTAAAGACTTCAAAAATTTAAGGGGGAAATAGAAAATGAGTGATAGTGATACTTCGCGTGGGTTCATTTATTATGTGTCTTGGGTGCTTTGGCCGGGGCTGTTAGCAGGCAGCGTATTTGCTGTGTTGCACGGCGTTGCCAAAGGCTTTGACCCTATAATGATGTTGTTTGGGGTTTATCTGGTGTTAGTGCTGTGCATAGCATTTCTTGAGAGAGCTATGCCGCATGAGACACGCTGGAACGCCAATGACGGCCAAGTAAAAAATGATTTTTTCTATACGTTCTTCAGTTATATTTTTGTCGGCGCAGTGGCCGAGGCGGCTGTAATTGCTGGGGTTGCCAAGCTTGTCATTTTTTCTACTACGTTGAGCAGTGGTGGTATCTGGCCTTCGGATCTGCCAGTATGGTCGCAATTCATACTCTTGCTGTTTGTCGCAGAAGTCGGCGCTTATCTTGCACACCGGATTTCTCATGAAGTGCCCCTGTTGTGGAGGTTTCATGCTATCCATCACAGCGCCCCTTCGCTCTATTGGTTCAATACAGGTCGATTCCATCCCGTAGATGTTCTCGAGACAGTCGTGCTCGCATTGCCACTGCCTATAATTCTGGGTGCGCCAGCTGATCTTATGTTTACCTTCACTTGTTTCACGATGTTTGTTGGGGTGTTGTCCCATTGTAACATCGAAATGCGGTTTGGTATTTTGAACTGGATTTTCAATACGCCGGGTGTTCATCGTTGGCACCATTCGCGGGTACTTAAAGAAGGCAACAGTAATTACGGTGAAAACCTGATGTTGCTGGACGTTCTTTTCAGGACGCATTTTACATCCGATCGTCGTCCAACCGTCGTTGGTACAGGGACTCCAGTTCCCTTGTCGATATGGGGCCAAATGTTCCGACCATTCACAGGCTATGACAAAGACTAGAGTGGGCAATCCGCAAATCATATACTTATTCAAGGGGAAGTGAAAATGGACCACGCTGTAGATATTGACCAGAAGAATACAAGTCGCCGACATTTTTTGGGCGCTGCAGGGCTTGCTGTTGGTGCGGCTGTGCTGGGTACGGCGCAGATGGCACTTGCTGTTGGTAAGCAAGATGGTGATGGTAGCATCCGTACTTTTGTCGATGAGATGTATCAGGCAATCTGGTTTGATAAAGGGGGCTGGATTGATAGCGACAGGCTTAGGTCGGTGATGCATCCGCAAGGCCAGTTTGCTTGGGCAGAAAACGGTGGCTTTCGCATGGTTTACATTGATGAGTTTCTAAAGCTGTTTGGGGATGGCTTTAAGGCAGACGGTATCTATTCTTTACACGAGCGTTCGCTGGGGATGAAAGTATTTTCCTTTGGCGACGTGGCTCAAGTCTTTGACACTTATGAAGCAACCTTCAATGATGGCGCATTCGTTGCGCGCGGCGTGAATGCATATCAACTTGTGAAACTTGCTGGGAATTGGAGATGCATATCTCTTGCTTGGCATGAGGAATCTGCAGACATGAAGTTGCCTTCTGGCGGGTTTTAATTTCAACGCGAACTGATATATTTTGACGGAGATTATTTATGCGAGGATTATTATGGACGGCGCTATTGGCATCTTGCTTGGTAGTTGTAGGCTGTGATTCTAAAACACCCGAGACTGATGCCCGCAAGGGTGACGTGGGTGTAGAGCGTCTTCAAAGTGCTGATAGTGAACCAGGTAATTGGTATACAATGGGCAGAGACTCCGGAGAAAGCCATTACTCGCCGCTAGACAAAATTAATGTCGATAACGTTAGTGAGTTGGGATTTGCGTGGGAATATTCAACTGGCACGCAGCGCGGGCTGGAGGCGACACCAATAATCATCGATGGTGTTTTATACACCACAGGAAATTGGGGCGTGGTTTATGCGGTGAATGCAAAAAATGGTGAAGAGCTGTGGAGTTTTGATCCCGAAGTTCCTGGGCAGTGGGCACGTAAGGCTTGTTGTGACATTATCAGCCGTGGCTTAGCGGTTTGGGAGGGTGTGATTTACTCAGCCTCACTTGATGGTCGGTTGTTTGCCCTAGATGCAGCAACTGGCGCCGTTGCATGGGAAGTTGATACGCTAACCGATCGATCTCGCGACTATACGATTACGGGCGCTCCTAGAATCGCAGGTGATAATGTCGTCATTGGTAATGGTGGGGCAGAATACGGCGTTCGAGGTTATGTCACCGCTTTTAACCGCAAGACCGGCAAGCAGGCTTGGCGCTTTTATACTGTGCCGGGTGACCCCAAAAAGCCGTTTGAACACCCTGAATTGGAAATGGCTTCAAAGACTTGGGATCCTGATAGCCGCTGGGATGTTGGCGGTGGAGGCACGGCTTGGGACTCGATGGTGTGGGATCCAGAATTAAACATTCTGTATGTTGGCACTGGTAATGGTGCGCCGTGGGCAAGATCAGAACGCAGCCCTAAGGGTGGCGACAATCTGTTTCTCTCGTCTATCTTGGCACTTGATCCGGCAACGGGAAAATTGCTTTGGCATTATCAGACTACGCCCGGCGAAAACTGGGATTATACGTCAACTCAGCATATGATCCTCACCGATTTAGAAATTGATGGCACGAATAGAAAAGTCCTGATGCAGGCGCCAAAAAATGGCTTCTTTTATGTGTTAGACAGAAAAACTGGCGAACTTTTATCAGCTGAGAAATATGCAACAGCTACGTGGGCAAGCAGTGTGGATATAGCCACTGGGCGCCCTGTTGTTAACCCTGATGCTTTTTATGACGACACACCCAAGGTTATTTTGCCGGGGCCGGGCGGTGGTCATAACTGGCAACCGATGTCTTACAGTCCTGATACAGGCCTTGTTTACATCCCCTATTTTGACGACCCGACACTGTTCACCAAGCGCGAGGATTATGAGTTTGTTCTTGGTTGGAACAATCAGTCGGTGACATTCGGTTCTGTAGAGCCGGGAACACCGACGTCTGGAGACGGAGCGGTCACACTTGATCCGGATGAAGCTGGAGGAATTCTAGTCGGTTGGGATCCGCGCGAGCAACGTGCTGTTTGGAGACGGTATTTAGGCCGTGGTGTTTTTCATGGCGGTACTTTGTCCACGGGCGGTAACATCGTTTTTCAGGCCAATGATACTGGCAACATGGTTGCCTATAATGCCCAAACGGGTGAGGTTTTGAAAAAAATCCAGACAGGAAACAGCATTATTGCCGCGCCAGCGACCTATACCATTGACGGCGAACAGTATATCGTCGTGATGGCTGGGTACGGTGGTGCACTTCTGGGGTATTATCCCCCGGGATCAGCCGTTTCCAAATACCAAAACGATGGCCGTATTCTGGCATTTAAACTAGGGGGTGGTGATGTGCCACTACCGCCAGCGCAGGATCAGCCGCGCGCAATTCCCGAACTTACCGCGCCTGACGTTTCTGAAACTGTGCTGCTAGAAGGCGGTCGCATGTTTCAAAAGGCTTGCGGTGAATGTCATATTAACACATTCGGTGGCTATCCAGACCTGCGTCGGATGACCCTAGATACTCATGAGATGTTCAATGATATAGTTATGGGTGGGTTGTTAGCGCCCAGAGGCATGGCGAGCTTTGCCGACACTATGTCGAACGAACAGGCACAAGCTATACATGCCTACCTTATTGATCTGGCTATAAAAACTAAACAGGAAGAAGAATCTCATTGATCAATTGATTTAGTGATTAGCTAATCAGTGAGCAATGCAAATAGAATATAAAAGATAAGGAATAATGACAATGGACAAACCTGAAATTGCTGGCCGTGCGCCGATTAAAGTGGATACTGTAGAAGGTAAAACATACTTCTGGTGCAGTTGTGGTAAATCAAAAAAACAGCCGTTCTGTGATGGATCCCATAGCGGTACTTCGTTCGAACCCATAGCTTTTGTCGCTAAAAAAACAGGCGCGGCCTATTTGTGTGCATGTAAAAATACAGCAAAAGCACCCTATTGTGATGGTGCCCATAGCAAGTTGCCAGAATAAGGCAATGACCTGTAAATTAACTTGAGGCTGCACAACTTTGTTCAACTTTGACTTTCTAATAGTAAAATACTACTCTTTGATAGGGCTGCATATTTAGGCCTTTTGGTGAATGCTGCTTACGGCCTGTATTTAATAGATTAGTTAGGAGCTGCACATGAAATTATATAGCGTTGATTTATCGCCCTATGCCACCCGCGTGCGCATTCAAATTCGTATGAAGAATTTGCCAATTGAAATATTGCCACCTCCAGAGCCGCTACGCACCCCAGCGTTTCGCGCAAAATTCACACTGGGTAAAATCCCTGTCTTAGAACTACCAGACGGTAGCTATATCCCAGATAGCTGGGTGATTATGGAATATCTAGAGGACACACACCCCGAAACACCGCTGCGCCCCACCGCTGCGCGCGCCCGGGCTGATATGAATTTGCTAGCGCGTTTTGCCGACACATATTTAACGCCAGCATTATTTCCGCTGTTTCAGGCATTTGCAAATATGCCCGACGATGAAGGCAAAAAAACGCTTGCTGATAGCCTTAAAACTGAGGTGGCAAAGCTGGACGCGCTATTAAGTGAATTACCAGATTACACGGATCGTGACATTCATATTGGGGATATTGCTCTTGCCCCTAATCTGTTTTTTGCCATCGCGCTCGCGCCGATGTTTGGCGAAGCCGATATAATAGCTGACTTTGATAATATTCGCGGATATTGGCAGTATCTCAATACCCAAACTGAGATCAAAAAGGGTGTGGATGAAATGTCAGTGGCATTAAAGGCGATGATGAGCAGCTTCGAGGCTTAGACTTCCCAATTACATGACGTGTTAAAAATTTATTTTCTCAACAAAGGACTATCTATGTCTCTTAAAAATATTATTGCAGGCCTAGCCTTAGCTACTGTGGGTCTAACGGCGACACATGCAGAAAACGCTGTAGAAAAAACCGAGCAGGTAGCACGCACCATATTAGCTGATACAATCGCAATGCGGACGGTGATTGGATATAAAATGGTGCCTACTATGGCAAAGTATCTAGCAGATAAGCTTAAGGGCGCAGGTTTTGACGATAAAGACATACAGATAATCCCTCATGGTGACATTGCCATGCTTGTGGCGCGTTATCGTGGTGATGGATCATCGGGTAAGAAACCAATTTTATTCTCCGCCCATATGGATGTTGTGGACGCGCTACCTGAAGATTGGGCGCGAGACCCCTATACACTCATTGAAGAGGATGGGTATTTCTTTGGGCGCGGTATTGCCGATAATAAATTTGGCGTTGCTATGCTGACATCAACATTTATGCGGTTAAAGGCAGAGGGCTATATGCCGTCCCGTGATTTAATCATCGCTTTTTCAGGCGATGAAGAAACCCTCATGACGACCACAGAGGCGCTTTCGACCACCTATCATCATTTAATCGACGCTGAATATGCGCTGGTTGCTGATGGCGGTGGCGGGTTGCTGGCTGAAGATGGCACGGCCATATCTTTCACCGTGGATCACGCGGAGAAAACATATGTCTCTTTTGACGTTACGGCAACGAACCCCGGTGGTCATAGCTCATTACCGCGCAAAGATAACGCGATTTATGATCTTGCCCGCGCGCTGATCAAGATCGATGATTATGCGTTTCCTGTCCTTCAAAGCGAACTTACCAAATCTTATTTTGCCCAGTCTGCACCACTTTTTAGTGGGGAAGAAGCAGCCGCGATGGCGGCCTTTGCCAAGGACGCAACGGACCAAGAGGCGATAAAAATATTACGCGCGAAACCCGAACATGCTGGCACAACAGGCACCACATGTGTTTCTACTATGCTGCGGGGTGGTCACGCAGAAAACGCGTTGCCGCAATCAGCCACGGCCACGATTAATTGCCGTGTTTTCCCTGGCGTTGGAGCTGAGGCAACCTTGAATACCCTAAAGGCTGTGGTGGCTAATGATGCGCTGGAATGGAACGTGGTTTATAAACCAGTTGAAAGCGATGCATCACCTATGCGCACAGATGTGCTAGGCGCGCTTGCTAATGCAGTTAGGGCTGAATATCCAAATCTACCAGTTATTCCGCATATGGCCTCAGGCGCATCAGACGCGCTATATTTTCGCGCAGTTGGCATTCCCAGCTACACCTTTTCTGGTATTTTTCAAAAAGCATCGGATGAGTTTGCCCATGGTCTAAATGAGCGGGTTGCGACAAATAATTTACCCAATGCCCTTAAGATGTGGAACAGTCTGATCAGGGAACTTAGCCAATAGCTTTTAGGCGGTAAAAAGGTCTAGAAATAAATAACAAGATGACCCATAGTAGAAAATAATAATTGTCCGTACTGTAAATTAAAGATTAAAATTGAGGGGGTACCTAATGAGTGATACTTATAAGAGCGATATTGAAATTGCGCGTGAATCTGAATCAAAAGATATTGCTGAAATAGCGAAAAAGCTTGGCATACCAGATAGCGATCTTATTCGCTACGGCAACGATAAAGCCAAAATCCCGCATAGTTTTTTAAATACACTCGCTGACAAGCCAGACGGTAAATTAATCCTTGTCACTGCGATCTCGCCAACACCAGCGGGTGAAGGTAAGACAACAACCAGTGTTGGTCTAAGCGATGGTTTGCAGCGTCTGGGTCATAAAGTAGCTGTATGTCTGCGCGAGCCTAGCCTTGGCCCTTGTTTTGGCATGAAGGGTGGCGCGGCTGGTGGTGGTTACGCTCAGGTGTTGCCAATGGAAGATATCAACCTGCATTTCACAGGTGATATGCACGCCATTTCTGCTGCTAATAACCTATTATCCGCCATGATCGACAACCATATCTATTGGTCTAATGAGTTGGATATTGATGTGCGTCGTATCACATGGAAGCGCGCCATTGATATGAATGATCGCTCCTTGCGTCAGATCACCAGCGCACAGGGCGGTATCGCTAATGGCTTCCCACAACAAGCTGGTTTTGATATCGCAGTAGCCTCAGAGGTGATGGCTATATTCTGTCTGGCGACCGATCTTGATGATCTTCAGCGCCGCCTAGGTAACATTACAGTTGCTTATACCCGTGCGCGCAAGCCGATTTATTGCCGCGATGTTAAGGCAGAGGGCGCGATGACAGCGCTTCTTAAGGACGCTTTCCAGCCTAATCTCGTGCAAACGATTGAGGGCACACCTGCCTTTATTCACGGTGGTCCTTTTGCCAACATCGCCCATGGCTGTAACTCAGCCGTTGCAACGAAATCCGCGCTAAAGCTTGCCGATTATGTGGTTACCGAGGCTGGTTTTGGTTCTGACCTTGGCGCAGAAAAGTTTCTTGATATTAAATGTCAAAAGGCAGGTCTGACACCTAGTGCGGTTGTGCTAGTGGCAACTGTGCGTGCGCTTAAATCACATGGCGGCATCGCGGTGCCTGACCTTAAGCATGAAAATTTAGAAGCGCTGGAAGCTGGCGCTGCTAACCTCAAGCGCCACATCAAAAACTTACGCAGGTTTAATCTACCGATTACCGTTGCGGTTAACCGTTTCCCAACGGATACGGACGCTGAAATTGATATGGTGCAAGCTATTGCAGCCGCTGAGGGTGTTAAGGCCTTTAACTGTACACACTGGAGCGATGGTGGTGCTGGTACGGCTGAGATTGCAGCGCATGTGGTCGAGCTAACGGGTACTGAGGGCGACAAGCCTTTCGCACCGCTATACCAGCCTGAAACGCCGCTTTGGGACAAAGTAGAGACTATTGCAACTAAGATTTATGGTGCGAGCGAGATTGCAGCGGACAAGAAAATCCGTGATCAGATTAAGCAGCTTCAAGCTGATGGCTTTGGCCATTATCCTGTTTGTATCGCCAAGACGCAATATAGCTTCTCAACTGATCCAGCGCTTAAAGGCGCACCAAGCGATCACGTTGTATCAATCAGAGAAGTGCATCTCGCCTCAGGCGCAGAGTTCATCGTGATTGTATGCGGCGAGATCATGCGTATGCCAGGCTTACCGCGTGTACCAGCAGCCAATGCCATTGGTGTTGATGAAGCTGGTGAGATTTTCGGGCTCTTTTAAGAAGGTATAGTAAGCCGTCATTTCCGCGAAGGCGGGAATGACGGGCCGTTCAGGCGCCACTAGTGGCTATCCTCGCATCGGCTCGGCCTCCCGCTTGGTCGGTACGGGCTTTGCCCTATTATTATTTACCTGCGCATGTGGCCATGGGCTGCAACGATGGCTGCGGCATCAATTTTGAAATGCTCATATAGATCAAGCAAATCACCCGTCTGGCCAAAGGCCTCAACACCCAGCGGCACAACAGGATTACCCTGAATACTAGCCAGCCACGATAGATTAAGCGGATGACCATCACAAACGGTGACGATGTCGCAGTCACGCGGTAACATACCAATCAAATCATCAATATGGGAGGTCTGGTCGTCGCCACTTAATTTATGGTTCCTGCGGCATTTTGCCCAATCTTGATACAGGCGATCCGTAGAGGTTACGGCCATAACGGCTAAATCCTTATTGTCGGATAATAGCTCCTGCACGGCCAGCATAACCTCTGGTGCTACTACACCCGTATAGATTATAGCACTACGGCTACTACGGGTTGGGGGGCGTAACCAATAGGCGCCTTCGATCATGTCAGTCTTGTCTTTTTCACTGAGGGTGCGTGGTAGCTGCTCTATCTTGCGGCTGGATAGGCGAAAATAAACTGATGAGCCATCATCTTGCTGCATATGGTCAAAACCCCAGTTCATTAGTACGGCTAGTTCGTCAGCGTAGGCTGGTTCCATATACACCAGACCCGGTTGGCTTAGGCCAATCAGGGGTGTGTTGATAGATTGGTGTGCGCCGCCTTCGGGGCCAAGCGATACACCTGATGGCGTGGCAACCAGCATGAAACGCGCGCCTTGATAGGCTGCGTAATTTAAGGCGTCGAGACCGCGCCCAATAAAGGGATCATATAATGTACCAACAGGAAACAGGCGCTCGCCAAAATGACGACCCGTAAGGCCGAGCTGACCCAGCAGTGAAAAGAGGTTATTTTCCGCAATGCCGAGGCTGATATGTTGACCCTTTGGCCCTTTTTGCCAGATGGCCGCGCTTGGAATTTTCTTGTCTTTAAATGTATCAGCAACCACATCACGGTCATATAGCTTGCGGCGGTTCACCCATGGCCCCAAGTTAGTGGAAGAGGTCACATCGGGGCTGGTGGTTACAATGCGGTTTGATAGATCGCTATCGCCCTTGCCAAGCTCGAACATGATTTTACCAAAAGCTTCCTGCGTTGATAGGCTCTCGCCACTAGGCGTTGAAATAGAGGGAATTTCAATCTTAGCCGCGTGATGGGCTGTGACTTTACGTTTTTGATAGGCACAATTGTCAATGAAATGCTGCAATGGTTTCTCTTGGGTCTCTATACCACCAAATTTATCCCACTCGCGGCCTTTTGGCACGCCCATACTTGTTTGAAATGCATCCATCTGCTTGGGGCTAAGCATACCCGCGTGGTTATCTTTATGCCCTGCGAGCGGCAATCCCTTACCCTTAACCGTATAGGCGATGAAACAATGATTTTGTTCATCCTGTGCACCTGCAAAAGCGTCGGTTAATGTTTCCAAATCATGACCGCCAAGGTTCGTCATCACATCACCAAGCGAGAAGTCATCATGACTGTCTAAAAATTCATTCATGCCAGACGTACCTGATAGGTCGGATGTTAGCTGCTTGCGCCACTCTATGCCGCCTTGATAGGTCAGCGCTGAATACAGCTGGTTCGGGCAGTTGTTAATCCAGTTAATGATGGCTTCACCTGCGGGACCATCTTGGGCAGCCAGTAATTTCTTGCCGTATTTTAGCGGGGATACTTGCCAGCCTAAACTGTCAAAAACACCGCTGATACGGTCAAATAGCGCGTCATCTACGACACCGTCTAGGCTTTGGCGGTTATAGTCAATAACCCACCATAGGTTACGCACTTTATGTTTCCAGCCTTCTAGCAAGCCTTCAAAAATATTACCTTCGTCAAATTCGGCGTCCCCCGCCAGTGCAATCATTTTACCAGCACGGCTTTCATCAAACCAATCATGATCGATCATATAATCCTGCGTCAACGAGTTAAACAGCGTGGCAGCTACCCCCATACCAACAGAGCCGGTTGAGAAATCAATATCGGTTTTATCCTTGGTGATAGATGGATAAGATTGAACACCACCAAAGCCCCTAAATAGCGCCATGTCGTCTTTATTCTGCCTGTCCATAAGATACATAATAGCGTGCATAATCGGGGAGGCATGGGGTTTCACCGCAATACGGTCCTCGGCCCGCATGCTGTGGAAATATAGCGCGGTTAAGATAGAAGCTGACGAGGCGCTTGATGCCTGATGACCACCCACCTTAAGCCCATCACGTGAAGGCCTAACATGGTTGGCGTGATGGATCATATAACTGGCAAGCCACAGTATTTTTTGTTCTAAAACCTCTAGATTTTTCAAATCATTTTCAGTTGCTGAAATAATGGAGGGCTTATGTGTATTTTGGTCTGTCATGATCTTATTGAAGGCCTTTTAAACTAGGATGTATATAGCCTTATTTATAGAATAAGTAGGGTGGTGAGTCATGCTAAACTAACCCTAAATAAGGGTATAAAATGTATATATAGATAAGTATTTGTTTAATTATTGGTGATATATGCTAAATAGTAAGAGTATATAGCAATTAAGGGTTAATCATGATTCTAGATAAAACGGATTTAAAGATTTTACAGATTTTGCAATCTGACGCTACGATATCCAACTTAGAGCTGGCCGATAAAGTCTCCTTGTCACCATCGCCCTGCTCAAGGCGGGTAAAGATGTTGAGGGATGAGGGTTTCTTTCGTGGGTCTGTGACACTTCTAGACCCAAGTGCGGTTGGCCTGCCTGTGAATGTATTTATCCAGATCACCTTAACGCGCCAGAAAAAGCAAAGCCTGCTAGATTTTGAAGAGACGATTAATCAGTGGCCAGAGGTGATGGAATGTTATTTGATGACGGGGGATTTTGATTATCTCATCCGCGTTGCTGTACCTGATTTGGGGGCCTATCAGGCCTTTCTAGAGCGATTAACCGACATAGACGCCATTGGCCATATCAAGAGCAGTTTCTCGCTAAAACAGGTTCGATATAAAACCGAATTGCCGCTGGATCATCTTACCGCTTAGGGTTCAGGATCGTCGTCAAATAATATGCGGTTTGCTGCCCCGTCCAAATCTTCATATTGATTGGATTTTACCGTCCAGATAAAGGCCGCAAGCCCGATTAGACCAAGCAAGAGCGCAACGGGAATTAGATATATAAGTACGTCCATTTTACTTGTTACCCTTAATCAAATTTAGTCGGAAGGCGTTGATGATAACACAAAGCGACGATGATGACATGGCAATTGCCGCTACGAGCGGTGTTACATAACCCATCACTGCCAGCGGCACGGCAATACAGTTATAGGCAATAGCGAGTCCAAAGTTTTGTTTCACGAGTTTAGTGGAAATTTTAGCCAGTTTGATGGATGAGAAAATGGGCGATAGTAGCTCTCCTTGAAATACAATGTCGGCGGCATTTTGGCTAATATCTACGGCTGAGGAGGGTGACATGGATACATGGGCGCTGGTGAGTGCGGGTGCGTCATTTAATCCATCACCGACAAATAGCACCCGCTTGCCCATAGACTGCAGTGCGTCGATATACGCGGATTTTTCAGCTGGTGGACATTCGCCCTTATAGGCCGTGATACCCAAATGCAACGCCATGCTATCGGCTACATAGTTCCTGTCGCCCGTTAGCATATGTACCGCTAGACCCTCTGCGCGTAGATTAGCAATAACGGCACTGCAATCCTGTCTGATTTCATCGCTGAAGCAAAAATGGCGCGGTGGTGTATCGCTGTAGGATAGCCAAAATTCAGCGCCTGTATTTGCTTGGTTATGATCAATATTTAACCACTGCCTGTTGCCTAACCTGACGGGCTTGCCGCAATAGATACCCTCTAATCCCTTGCCAGGTGTTTCTGTTACGACAAGGGGGATAAGGTCGCCCTTATAGGCGCCAGATATGGCCTTTGATATGGGGTGCCTGCTGTGGGCGGCTAATGAGGCAGCTAGCTGTAGGTCTTGGTCGGACCAAACACCAGGTAGTAGGGTTAAATTACCCTTTGTCAGCGTGCCTGTTTTATCAAAAATTACCGTGTCGACTTCGGCAAGTTTTTCCAACGCATCGCCGCTTTTTAGCAAAACGCCACGCCGCATGAGCAGGCTTGATGCCAGCACTTGGACAACAGGTACAGCAAGACCAAGCGCACAAGGACAGGTAATGATTAAAACGGTTACGGCGTGCAGCAATGCCACTTGCCACGGCGCACCCATAACGAAAAGCCACCCTAAAAAGGTGAGGAGACTGAGGGCGTGGACTGTCGGTGTATATAGCCGGGCGGCTTTGTCAGCTAGGCGCACATACCGTGCGTTACCTTGCTCTGCCACTTCCATCATTGAGACAATATCACTCAGCAAACTTTTATGGCTTTCTGCCGTCACTTTTATTTTGAGAGGGGCCGTTATATTTTGTGTGCCAGCATAAGTTTTATCACCAATATTGGCTAATTTAGGCATGCTCTCGCCTGTGATCAACGATAGATCAATCTCTGAGGCGCCAGAGATAATGATCCCGTCAGCAGGCATAGTATCACCTGCGCTGACGATGGCGATCATCCCTTCTTTTAATGCGGACACGGGGATGGTTTGCAGGCTGTCACCATCAATGATACGCGCCGTACCCGTTAGCTTTGACAGCAATCCTGCGGCTGATTGTCTGGCGCGACCCTTGGCGCGGGCTTCTAAGTAGCGACCAATCAGCAAGAAGAAAATTAGCATGACCGCACTATCAAAATAAACATGCTCGCCGTGATTAATGGTTTCAAACAAACTCATCACACAGGCCAAAGATATGGCCAGTGATATGGGTACATCCATATTGGCGTGACCTTGTTTTATCACACGCAGGGCTGAGCTGAAAAAAGGTTGGCCCGCATATAAGACCGTCGGGAGGGCGATCAGGGCTGATAACCAGTGAAATAAATCACGGGTCGCCACCCCCATGGTCTCAGCCGTAGTGGTCCACAGCCCAACAGATAGCAGCATGATATTGCCCGCAGCAAAACCCGCCACGGCGACTTTGCGCAACAAGCCCAGGTGCTCACTGTTATCGTTTGCTATTGCCGTTTGATCTAATGGTCTAAGGATATAGCCATATTTTTCCACGCGCTCTACAGCGGCGTCACTGACCTCGGGTGTGCCAATCCAAGTGAATATCAGACGTTGCGTTGACATATTAACCCGCGCCGAGATGATACCGGGGGCGGACATACAGGCGCGCTCTATGGTTTGCAGGCAAGCGCCGCAGTGCATGCCTTCTACTGAAACAGATAGACTGTGCTGACCGCGCTCATCAGTGATAGCAAACTGCGAGAGCATTTTCTTGTGGGCTGGCATCTGGGTTATAGTATGAGCGGCCTCACAGCCAGAACAACAGAACTGTCCAGATGGCGAAACAATGTCACTAGTCACTTGTTCACTACCCATGGCTTCACCACAATGCAGGCAAATAACATCACCAAGAGATGTGGTGATTATTTGACTAGGATGCGGCTGCTCTGCTGATATGTCTTTGATTGCCATTCCACATAAACTCTTACATCCCACTGTCCATCTAGGGGGAAGTTGATATTTGAACTATATATACCTGCTGCAGTCTCTTGCAGTTCAGCTTTAAAATCCAGCCCCTTTTGCGTGGGTCGTGTGATCTCGGCCGTGACGGTGGCGTCTGTTATTGGCTCACCGCCTTCGCCCAAAAGTGCATACTCCAGTCTATTGCCAACAAGGGTAATAGATCCATCCCAGTTCAAATCAGATTGAGCATCAGCGGCCTTGATGGTGTCATTATATTTGATGCCCACCTCGTAAGCACGCGTGGAGACAACGCCTGTATGGGTCTTAGCCGCCATATAAACAAACAGTGCGTCAACAGTGGCAAAGGTCGTGAAAAACCCTAGAATAACCCATAGGACCTTGCGGCCATACTTGGCGCTTTGTTCGCTTTCACTTAATGTATCAGTCATGATGTTTGCTCACAAAAGAGGTCTCGTATGATTCAGTTAATGCACTAGCGTTATCTTTGATAGTGATGGTGAAATTCTTGCGGTGAATATCTTGGTCAGCAGCGAGAATGAAAATTCTATAATGGCCCACACTATCAGCGTAAACAGGCAAGGTATCTTGTTTAAGGCCGCCAACACCCTGAATTTTTACCAGCGCACCATCAAGGCCGTCCACGGTTAGAGCGTATGTTTTATCTTCTAATGTTTTATTAAGAATTTTGATGTCATACCCATTGCGGATTGTGCCATCTGATAACTGTACATATAGCGGATTACGATCATGAAGCACGTGTAATTCTATGGCTGATCTATTCATTAGTCCTGTTAAAATAACAGCAGCAACGAGAACCAGAATTGCGCTATAGGCAATGGTTCGTGGACGCAGATAATTTGCTTTGGCAGTCTCACTATTCGTAGACATCAATCCATCATCAGTATCATAGCGAATGAGGCCTTTCGGCAGCTCTAATTTCTCCATAATATTATTACAGGCATCAACGCATAGGCCGCAGGCGATACATTCCATCTGCAAACCATTACGGATATCAATACCCATGGGGCAAACCTGAACGCAGGCCGTGCAATCAATACAGTGGCCGCGCGTATCCCAGTCTTCGCCTTTTTTATGCTTGCCACGTGTCTCACCGCGGTTGCTGTCATAGCCAATGATTAGGCTGTCTTTATCGAACATGGCTGACTGAAAGCGCGCATAAGGGCACATATAGGTGCAGACTTGCTCTCTTGCATACCCTGCCATTAAATAGGTTGATAGCGTTAGGGCTATCACCCAACCAAGCAGCGTTGGCGGCATGTGTAAATGCAGTAGGTTTTCAAGAACAGTGGGTGCATCATTAAAATAAAATACCCAAGCACCACCCGTTAGGAAACCGATGAGGAGCCATAGGCTATGGGTTAGGCCCATTTTCCATATTTTATTTAATCCCCAAGAAGCCTTGGCAAGTTTCATGCGGGCATTACGGTCGCCTTGGACGATACGTTCAACCCAGACAAATAAGTCGGTCCATACGGTTTGCGGGCACATATACCCACACCAAATACGGCCAAATAAACTGGTGACGAAAAACAAAGAAATCGCGGCAAGAATTAAGATACCCGTTAGATAATAGACCTCCTGAGGCCATATCTCGATAAAGAAAAAATAGGCACGGCTGTTGGCTAAGTCGATGAGAATAGCTTGATCGGGGGCATGTAGCCCCCGATCATATCGCAGGAATGGTGCTAGATAATAGACGCTGAGCGTCAGCACCATCACTATCCATTTTATCTTTCTGAATGTCCCCCACACACGTTTTGGAAAAATCCTACTTTGTTTTTCAAACATATTTTCCGCTTTGGCAGGAGACTGAGACATATAAGCTATTTACCTCCGCCGAGTGAGTGAACATAAACTGCTAATTGGCGCACTGTTTGCGCGTCTAGACGGTCTGTCCAAGCTGGCATCATGCCGTGTTTTGGTTTGCGTATTTGAGAGCGAACATCATTTTCTGAGCTTGCATATAACCAAATGGCATCCTTTAGATCAGGGGCGCCCATCTCTTGTATGCCGCGCGCATTGTCGCCGTGACAACTTGCGCAATTATCGCTAAATACTGTTGCACCAGCATCATCCTTGCTGACTACAAACTTTGCAACCGCGTTAATCTCTTCGGCTGATAGCATGTCACCAAATGGCGGCATGTCGGATAGGCGTGTGTCGTCATGCTCGCTGCGAATACCATAGCTAATTGTTGTATGGATATCATCAACGCTACCACCCCAAATCCAATCATCGTCATTGAGGTTAGGATAACCAGGTGCACCAGCGCCGCCAGAGCCATGACAGGTGGCACAGTTATCTTTAAAGGCTGATTTCCCACCCGCGATGGCAAAGCTGTATAGGCTTTCATCAGTCATCACATCATCAAAAGAGGCGACTTCAAACTTACTTAAATACGCTGCTTTACGCGCCATGATCTCGGCTTGTTGTTCCTGTAACTGGGTATATTGTGTCCAGTTTAAGGAGCCAACAGTGCCACCACGCTCGCCTTCGCCTGAAAATGTAGGCCAGGCAGGATAAAAGAACCAGTAACCAACACCCCATATTGTGCAGACCAGCCAAACTATTAACCACCAACGTGGTGCAGGGTTATTCAGTTCTTTGATGCCGTCCCAGTCATGACCAGTTGTCTCAACACCGGTGACTTCATCAGTTATTTTCTTATCATCAGACATTATTTGTCCTCCTCTAACGGGATGAACTTATGAGCTTCTAGATTTTCTTTCATCGACGGACGATATGCCCAGATGATCACGCCAGAAAATACAAAGAAGAAAAACAGCAGGCCAGATATGCCCGCGTGTGTTGCTAACCAATCTATCATTTGTCCCCTCCTGCCACACTTGGTGCTTTATAATCCTTAAGCTCTGCCATCGTGCCCAGAACTTGCAGATAGGCCACAAGCGCGTCCATTTCTGTGGTCTGCTTACTGCCATCAAAATTACGGATATTCACTTTTGAATACCGTTCAGCCAGACCTTCTTGATTATCATCACTATCTAGCGGTTGTGCCTGTGCATAACCGTCAGTATTTGCATTTTCAATCATCTCATCAGTATAAGGAACGCCAATGAGTTTCAGCGCTGCCATATGCTTATGCATATCAGTGAATTTGACAGTTCTTTTGGCGATATGTGCATAATTAGGCATAATACTTTCTGGCACTAGATCACGGGGAGCCGTTGTATGTGCCACATGCCATTCATCAGAATATTTACCGCCAACACGCGCTAGATCAGGGCCAGTACGTTTTGACCCCCACTGGAACGGATAGTCATACATACTCTCCGCAGCCAGAGAGTAATGACCGTACCGCTCTACCTCGTCACGCAGGGGGCGAATTTGCTGGCTATGACAGTTATAACAACCCTCACGTAGATAGATGTTATAGCCTGTCAGCTCTAGCGGCGTATAAGGCCGCACCCCCTTCACAGGTTCGATAGTTGTTTCACTGCGGAACAGTGGGGTAATTTCGATCAAGCCACCGATGGAGATTGTTATCACCACCAGCACAAGCATTAGAATCGAATTGCGCTCAATTTTTCCATGTTTTTCTAGCATGATTAAGCCTCCTTCTGTGTTGGGGTGTCAGTGATGGTTTTGTAAATATTGTAAACCATGATCAGACCACCAATAAGGAACAAGCTGCCGCCCATTGCGCGGATAACATAATAAGGATGCATGGCAACAACGGTTTCAACGAAACTATACTCAAGGAAACCCATGGCATCATATGACCGCCACATTAAGCCCTGCATAATGCCCGAAATCCACATGGCAGTGATGTATAAAACGATACCTACTGTTGCGATCCATAGATGTGTGTTCACTAGCTTGTCTGAATAAAGACCTGCTTTTTTCCACAGCACTGGCACCATACAATAGATTGCACCAAAGCTGATGAAGGCAACCCAACCAAGCGCACCTGAATGTACGTGACCGATGGTCCAGTCTGTATAGTGGCTAAGGGCGTTCACAGTTTTGATGGCCATCAAAGGTCCTTCAAATGTGCTCATACCGTAAAAACCAAGAGAGATAACCATAAACTTAAGCACTGGATCATCACGCAGTTTATGCCAAGCGCCAGATAGCGTCATCAAACCATTGATCATACCACCCCAAGATGGCATCCACAGCATAATAGAGAAGGTGGCACCAAGTGTCTGCGCCCAATCAGGTAGGGCAGTATATTGTAAGTGGTGAGGACCAGCCCAGATATAGATAAAGATCAAAGACCAAAAGTGCAGGATAGACAGACGGTAAGAATAAATAGGTCTGTTCGCGCGTTTTGGTACGAAATAATACATGATGCCAAGGAAGCCAGCAGTTAGGAAGAAGCCCACTGCATTATGGCCGTACCACCATTGAATCATCGCAGACTGGACGCCGCCCCATGCAGGATAGCTTTTAGTCAAGGACACAGGAATAGCCAAATTATTCATTATATGCAATATTGCCACGGTGATGATAAAAGCGAGGAAGAACCAGTTTGCCACATAAATATGCGGCTCTTTACGGGCCCTTAAGGTCATCAAGAACTGAATAAGATACCCAACCCAAACAATGGTTAGCCATAGATCAGCATACCACTCTGGCTCGGCATATTCTTTGCCTTGCGTAACGCCTGTGACATAACCCAGTGCGGCCATAACGATAAATAACTGGTATCCCCAAAAGGTGAAACTAGCCAAGCCATCACTCCAAAGCCGCGCGCCACACGTGCGCTGAACAATGAAATAACTGGTGGCAAATAATGCATTACCACCAAAGGCAAAAATTACGGCTGATGTGTGTAGCGGGCGCAACCGACCAAAGGTGAGATATTCACCAAAGTTCAATTCTGGAAAAGCCATTTGCAGCGCGATAAAAACGCCTACTGTAAAACCTGTTATTCCCCAGAATATAGTAGCGAGGGTAAATAGTTTTACAACATCATCATTATAGATGGGTGTATCATTAAGGGTCTTCATGATCCTTGTCCTCATGTAGCCTGTTTAAAACAATATGCCCCCAGCCATAGCAACTAAGCTAAGGCCGTTTAGGGTCATAAAAGTGCGTGCAATTACTTGCGTAGTACGGGGCCAGTGGCGAAAAAGCAGCTGCCGACTGATCCCAATGAGTATGAGCGATGGCATCGTGCCTAGTGTAAAGGCTGCCATTGCTATCGCGGCAACGCCAGGGCTGCCACTAGCGGATACGGCTAAAATCGCCGCATATAAGAAACCGCAAGGCATAAAGCCCAGCAGAATACCTAATATGTATGAATGATAGCTTGTTCGCCCGCTAATAAACGGACTGGATAAGCGACCGATGACACCGCTAATTTTTTTTGTAAAAACTGTGCTGGTTGAATTTTGGCTTTTAGCAGTGGGCCAAGCTGTAATGATAAACAAAGCCCCTGCCGCCATCAGTAAAATAGCGGCACTTTGCTCGCCTACTGTGCCACGCATGACATGGCCGCTAAAATAAGCTGCAAGCCCCCCCATGAGTGTGTATGTGGTCATTCGACCAAGATGGTATGGCAGTAGCGACCAACCCGTCGCGCGGGAAAAGCTGACATCAGATTTAGAGGATGCTGGTTTTTGCGCGATGATAAAAGGGCCGCACATGCCTGCGCAGTGGGTAAAACTACCCAGCAAGCCACCGACAAATAATACGGTAACGAGAGCGAGAAAATCACCATCGGTGATAAAACTATTTTGGACAAGATAATCCAATGTGTCGACCTTTTTTTCTAATTTAAACTGGGTTAACCAGTATAGATTAGCTATACTTATACTTAAATTGTTACACCTTATTTGACTTATGTCAAAATATATCAAAAACTAAATATATCCTTATGAAACTTGGGCATGGCGTTGTTCTGATGGTTTTAGATAGGTATCAAAAACACTAGCAACCAAACGCACAGATTGACGGGCATCCCCTTTGACGGTGATAGTCCAATTATCCACTGTGACAAAGCCATCGTCAATGAGTGGTTTTAATTTGTCTAATTCTGGCAAAAATTGATTTTCATCGATATTTAATATTTGACAAAAGCCTTTTAAATCCAATGTAAAATAGCACATAATTTGCTCGATAATAGCGGCTCTAATCTTATCATCTTCAGTGAGGGAAATACCTTTTGAAATGGCAAAACCACCCTCGTCAATGGCGCGTTTATAGGAGCGCATATCAGGATGGTTCTGGGCGTAACCGTCTGGTGTATCACTGATAGAGGATAGGCCAAAACCGATAAGACTTGGCGCACTATCAGTTGTGTATCCTTGGAAATTACGCTTAAGTTTCTTTTCTCTTAAGGCCAATAACATCTCATCACCCTCAAGCACAAAATGATCAAGACCAATATCATGATAGCCAGCCGCCGCCAGATTATCAGACGCGCGGGTAAATAATTTAAGGCGTAGTGTAGCGTCAGGTAAATCCTCATCCTTAATCATTTTCATATGGCTTTTCATCCAGGGCACATGGGCGTAACCAAACAGTGAAATACGATTGGGTCTCATCAACAAAGCAAGTTTGATATTCTCATCAATAATGGCCTCGGTTTGATGCGGCAAGCCATAGATTAGATCCATACTGATATTATCTATTTTATAGGCGCGCAACGTTTCAACAACCTTATATACTGTGCTGTAGGGCTGGATGCGATTGATGGCTTTTTGTACATGCTCATGAAAGTCTTGTACACCCAGACTGGCGCGGTTGACACCTGCTTGTGCGTAGGCTGCAACCTTGGCTTCACTGATTTCACGCGGGTCTATTTCAATGGCAATCTCAGCTGTGTCACTGATGGTTAATTTTGATTTAATACGCTGCATGATATGCGTGAATTGATCTGGTGATAATATGGTGGGTGATCCACCACCAAAATGGATGTGGGTTACGGACATGCCTTTTTTTATTACATCCGTTTTCATCTCTATTTCTTTAAGCAGTAATGCCACATACTCGTCGATGGGCGCTTGTTTATTCACAGCCTTGGTATTACAGCCACAGTACCAACACATCTGACGACAAAAGGGTATATGAATATATAATGATAACTGCCCCTCAGTATTTGGATTTAACCAGCTTTTAAAAACACTGTCATCAACGGCTTCGTTAAAATGCGGCGCCGTTGGATAGCTGGTATAACGCGGGATCATCGCGGTGTATTTTAGTAACTTTAAATCAACATCAAGGGACATGTGTTTTACTCATTAAATTAAGGTCCGTTTAAAATACTCAATTTGCTTTTGGATTACTTGACTAATGTCAATCAAAGCTATGATTATATGTGATTATATGACTTTCGTGGGGAAATAATAATAGGAAATACGCATGTCAGCGGCTAAGTCGACACCATCAGATGATCAGGACATATTGGAAAAATATTTAGTGGTCTGTAACCAAGTACTAGATGGTAGTGCTGACCGTTTTCCATATGCACAGATGTGGCAAGCCTGCGCTACTGAGCTTAAAGATAAAAAATTACTGATTTCCACTGATGATAATAATGTCTTTAGTGTTTGTTTCCATCTCGGCCAGTTTCACTGGCAGCGAATGACAGCTAATGAATCAGCATTAAATATCCACCAACTTAATCTTGATGAGATAAAAGCAGTATTAGCTTGCCCTAAGGATTATTTGGATAAACCATATCTGATGAATTGGGATTGGCTCAGCCTTAGAAATGAAGCACCTAAATTATCGGTGGTTACAAATCACCACAAGGATACTCATTAGAGCACCCAGAACAAGCAAAGCTGGATAAGCATTGAAGGGTTGGTACGATTACAGTGCCGCCTTCGACGTGTATTTCTGTTTCCTCGCGTAGTTTCTTTAGGGCACGTGAAAATGTCTCTGGCTTCATACCGAGCCGCGCTGCGATCATTGATTTATCATAGGGTAATTTAATCGCCACAGGTTCAGCCACCCCTACACGGCACAGACGCAGTAGATAGCAACCAATGCGCTGTGATGCATTTTGAAGCGTTAGGCTTTCAATTTCACGTGTTTGCTGATTACGGTAACGCGCCACAGCCTTTAGCATCGCATAGGCCATCTTATTATCTTCTTTAATGGCTGCGTTTAAAATATTGGCTGGGATTCGAATGACCTCAGCGTCCTCAACCACAGTTGCGCTAAAGGGATAATCCTCACCATCAAGAATAGCCGTCTCACCGCATAACTGGCTACTGGTCAGCATATCAAAAATGGCCTCATGGCCGTCTTGGGTTGTGCGGTATAATTTAACCCAGCCGCTCAAGATAACGTAAAACCATTCTATAGGCTCATCTTGAAAGAACAGGCTATCACCAGTTTTATGGTTATGGAACTGGCTATGCTCTACAAAGTTTTTGATCAAATTTTCACCGACGCCAACAAATAAAGGAAGCGTTTGCAGATAGCTAACAGTATCAAATGTTGCAGATGTGCTATGAATTTGGTGTGGCATTATAGCTCCATTACAATAAACTAATGTTCTATCATGTGCATAACACAAACTAATTTGTCATAATAGTTCTATTTGCCGTAGCGAACTTTATACATTCTTATTTTGAGAAGAAAATACCTGTGTAGCGTTTTAAAAACAATAAGAAGGCTAGACACCAAAGACCGCCAGATATAACGGCAATATCACCATAAGGCAGGATGATCAATCCACTACTGACGCGCAACAAGGCCGCTAGTGTTATCAGTATAAAGCAATATTTTGTAAGGGGATCACAGACAATATCATACCCTGAATGCCCCAGTGTGGCGCGTGTCATAATCGCCAGAGTCATTGTACCAACTGTGCCCACGGTCCATGCGTGCAGGGCGCTTGTGCTTGGCATTAGATCTAGTCCAGAAGCGGCTAAAGCTAGGAAACCAATAGGTATCCATAAATAAGCCAGATGCATGATGAAAACCATAAGCTCTGATGTGGTCTTTAAACCACCCCAACGGCTAAGGCGTATCAGATGCAACACCCCCATCAAGCCGTATGCATAGGGTGCTATTATATGGTCTGAGGCAAAGACCCACACTGCGAGAGTAGCGATAGATAAGATGATGACAAGTCCGTCAAAATGATTAAAGGGCGTGGGTAGTTGGCTGATATTTTGTTTTTTCATCCAGTTGGTAGTGAAGCTTGGGATAACGCGTCCCCCGATAATGATGATAAGGGTAAGCACTAGCGCCACGCCTAAATTCACCATGCTATACGGTAATGGGGTTGCTGTTATGCGACTGGCCTGTGATAAGGCCGCCACCACAGTGAGCAAGGAAAATATCAAGACAATAGGCATGTTGCGCCACAGCTTGGCCATTATAATCTCGCGTGCAGCGATAAAGGTAAAGCCTGAGAGGCATAGGCTTTCAACAATAGCTGCTATTAAGGCATATCCGCCATCTAGAAGGGTGGCGAGGGATAGTAGACGGGCAACTAGCCAAGTACCTGATAGAATACATAGCGCTAATCCCTGCACGGGCAATCTACCAGTCCAATTGGGAATAGCCGTTAGAGCAAAGCCCATAATAACAGTTAATGCATAGCCAAAGACCATCTCATGGGCATGCCAAGCCAATATATCAGGGATGCTATAGTTGACCCAAGTGCCAGATAGAACCAATAGCCAAACAGGCATGGCAACGACAGCCCATAGTCCTGCTAAAAAGAAAAATGGCCTATACCCCCGTTTAAATATTTCAGGTCCTTTATAGTCTCTACGTGCCTGAACTTGCGGGGGTATAGTCATATAATATCCTTTTACAGCGAAGCGGCTAAATCAAAGCCTGATATGCGTGAGCAACCAGCAAGTTCTAGCACATAGGAACGGATGCCTTCGCGCACACTGCGCGTATGCAGATAGTCACGGATACGCTCTTCAACTTGGCTAAAGGGCAATGTTATATCTGTGGCATCTTGGGCACGAAAACGAGCTTTATTTTGTTCATAGTAGCGTTCACAAACCTCAGACGTTGCTTCGGGCACATTAATCTCGCTCTCAATAAGACCCATAAGGGCATTATCAACATCTTCTTCATCAACGCCGTCTAATTTTTTGCCAGACCGTGTTGCCTGTTGGCGCAATAGCTCCCGCACCACCAAGGCTTGGCCCGCCTTGTCGCGGGCCTCCTCTTGACTTTCAGCAGAGTGATATTGCATCTCTGTGAAGATTGCATCGTCGCTTATTTCAACATCATTAATGATGATAGGCATAATTCGTCTCCTTAAGCGCGTTTGCGCACTACCTGATATCCAGAGCGGAACAGGTATTTTATTGGTGCGCTAAGCATATGTACAAGTCTTGTGAAAGGAAAGACCAAGAATGTTGTTAAGCCAAGTGCTATGTGCAATTTAAAGACAATTGATTGATCCATAACAAAATCAGCCGCTCCACCGCGGAAGGTGACAATATGTTGCGCCCAATTGGCCAGCGAAACCATGCTGCTGCCATCCATATGACCAGCAGATACTGGCAGTGTCGCCAGACCAAGAATTAGCTGCACATATAAAAGCAACAGGATGAAAGTGTCTGATCCTTTGCTCGTAGCGCGGATACGTTTGTCAAATAGGCGGCGTATAATCAGCATGGTCATACCAATGAAGCAAATGCTGCCAAAGATACCACCAGCCACCATGGCCATCAGCTGCTTTTGCGGCGCGGTCATCACAAGGTGATAAATACTTTCAGGCATAAGCAAACCGACCAAATGCCCAAAGAACAGCAGAATTATGCCTACGTGAAACAGCGTGCTACCAATCTTGATACCCTTGCTGCGTAGAAGCTGGGAACTATCAGCTTTCCAGCTATATTGATCTTGATCATAACGCATGATCGACCCAAATACCATTACAACAATGGCAATATAGGGGTAGATACCAAATAAAAATTCGTTCAGATAATCACTCATACTAGCCTCCTAATGCTTTGCTAAGTTTTGGGCCAAATTTTGAGCCTGTTGTTGAGTTGGTGTGTTTAGTTGTGCTGACGGGCATGTATTACAATCCGCTTCAGCAACATCACCAAAGGCCGGGGCGTCTTCCCATTCTTTATCGAGTGCCTCTAGGCTATCATCACGCGCCTCTTCTTCAGCCAGGGCTTGTTTTACAAAATCTTCATCAATTTTTGCGTCTGTTAGCTTTTCAATAGCCTTAAACACCAAATGATAGTCGGATTTTTTTGCTTTCAGCTTTGCGCCGATCGCCGCCACTATATGAACGATATCACCTAATTCTTCTTGTGCTTCTTTTGGTGCACATAGGGATAAAAATTCCATAAATAGCGGTAGATAATCAGGCAGTTCATTATCAGCTAAATGCAGCCCTTTTTCCTTATAATGCTCTATAAGGTTAATCATCGCCTGACCACGATCACGACTTTCGCCGTGAACATGTTCAAATAGATGCAGGCAATGGCCACGACCACGATCAAACAGACCGCAATAGTCCTCCTGTGCATTTAAAAGATCGCGCCTAGCAAGGCTACCCATAAATTTATGGAGCGCCCCTTCTAACTTCTTAGGCAGCAAACCTTCATCATGAATGACTGTTTTCAGCTCTTCCATATTTTGCTGCAAGGCCCCACTTGGGTAAGTCAGTAAAAGCCCTAGAATTTTATATGTCAGCATATCTCTAGCCTTTCTTTATGTTGCCACTCATGGTGTTTTTGTGGGTAGAAGCGCCAAAGAGGTTCTTCTTTTCATGACCGCCAGAGCATCCATCGCCAAAGCTGAAGCCACATTCACTGCGAGAGGCAAAAGCGATATCATTGTCAAAGGGTGTATCGCCAGCATATTCACGGTGGTTTGTTGGTATAACAAAACGATCTTCATACGCCGCAAGCGCCATGATTTTATACATGTCTTCGACTGTAGGAACATCTAGGCCCACTTGCTCCAGCACGGCTGGATCAGGATTGCCGTCAACAAATTTACCGCGCATATAAGCACGCATGGCCAGCATACGCTCTAGTGCATGGGTAACAGGCTGTTCCTTACCCGCTGTTAGCATGTTGGCTAGGTATTTCACTGGAATACGTAGCTTGCTAACGTCAGGGATAACACCATCAGTCTCTAGTTGGCCTTTTTCCCATTTGCTTTGAATTGGGCTGAGTGGCGGAATATACCAAACCATCGGCATCGTGCGATATTCTGGGTGTAGCGGGAAGGCTACTTTCCATTCCATTGCCATCTTGTAAATGGGTGATTCCTGCGCAGATTTAATCCAGCTATGTGGCACGCCGTCTCTCTCAGCTGCCGCAATAACCTCTGGATCATGAGGATTAAGGAAGATATCACACTGAGCTTCATATAGATCTTCTTCGTTCTCTGTGCTTGCAGCTTCCTCGATACGATCAGCGTCATATAGCATAACACCAAGATAGCGAATACGGCCCACACAAGTCTCAGAACAAACTGTTGGCTCACCATTTTCAAGGCGAGGGTAACACATTGTACATTTTTCAGATTTGCCGCTATTCCAGTTGAAATAAATCTTCTTGTAAGGGCAACCAGATACACACATGCGCCATCCACGACATTTGTCTTGATCGATTAGAACAACGCCGTCTTCTTCGCGCTTGTAGATAGCACCTGATGGACAGGCCGCCGCGCAAGTTGGGTTAAGGCAATGCTCGCAAAGACGCGGTAAATACATCATGAATGTATTTTCAAACTCACCGTAAATCTCTTTTTGAATGCCGTTGAAGTTATAATCCTTTGAGCGTTTTTCAAATTCGCCGCCTAGGATTTCTTCCCAGTTTGGACCCCAGATAGGCTTTTCCATCTTTTCGCCAGTGAGCACAGAGTGGGCGCGCGCTGTTGGCACGTCCTTGCTCTCTGCTGAGTTTTGGATATGAGCGTAATCAATAGTGAAAGGCTCATAATAATCGTCAATCTCTGGCAAGTCTGGATTAGCGAATATATTAGCAAGAACACGGAACTTACCACCCATTTTAGGTTGGATTTTACCGTTGTTTTTACGAGTCCAGCCACCGTTCCACTGGTTTTGATCTTCCCAGTTTTTAGGATAACCAACACCCGGCTTACTCTCTACATTATTAAACCAAGCATATTCAACACCAGCGCGACTGGTCCAAACATTCTTACAAGTCACGGAACATGTATGGCACCCGATACATTTATCTAGGTTTAATACCATGCCGATTTGTGCACGTACTTTCATGCTAATCTCCTATTCGGCTGCTGTTAAAGGATTAAGAGGGTTTCCAGGGTTTTCTTCCCCGAAGTCCACATTTTCAAGCTTATGTACCATCACAAACTCATCACGGTTTGACCCTACAGTTCCATAATAGTTGAAACCGTATGAGAGTTGCGCGTATCCACCAATCATGTGGGTAGGTTTAACAACCGCCCTTGTGACCGAGTTATGGATACCGCCGCGATGGCCAGTGGTCTCAGCCTTTGGTGTGTTAACCATTTTTTCTTGGGCGTGATACATCATGGTCATACCATCTGGTACACGCTGGCTGACGACAGCACGGGCAACGATGGCACCGTTGGCGTTATATAGTTCTAGCCAATCGTTATCTTCAACATCGATACGTTTAGCGTCACCTTCACTGATCCAAACCACAGGACCGCCACGGTTAAGTGTCAACATTAACAAGTTGTCACTGTAGGTGGAGTGGATACCCCACTTTTGGTGCGGTGTGATCCAGTTAAGGGCAATTTCTTTTTTGCCTTTACCGTGTGAAGCTACAGATTTTGTAGTTTTGGTATTCACTGGGCCTTTGTAGACACACAGTGGCTCACCAAAGTCACGCATCCATTCGTGATCTTGATAGAAATGCTGACGACCAGTTAGGGTACGCCACGGGATATATTCATGCACGTTGGTGTAACCAGCGTTATAGCTAACATGCTCATCCTCAAGACCTGACCAAGTCGGCGAAGAGATAATCTTGCGCGGCTGTGCTTTTACGTCACGGAACCTGATTTTCTCGTCTTCTTTTGGTTTAGCTAGGTGGGTGTGATCGCGACCAGTTTGCTTGCCCAGCGCTTCCCAAGCCTTCACAGCCACATGGCCGTTAGTCTCTGGTGCTAGCGACAAGATCACTTCAGTAGCATCAATGTCGGTCTCAATCTTTGGACGTCCCGCATTGTCGCCATCATAGTGCGTACCATTTAGCTGACCTAGGAAATTTACCTCAGTCTTCGTATCCCATGAGATACCTTTGCCGCCATTACCCTGTGCTTCTAGATTAGGGCCAAGCGCTGTGAAACGCTCATATGTGGCAGGATAATCACGCTTAACAGCTACAATGTTTGGCATTGTCTTGCCTGGAATAGGCTCGCATTCGCCTTTCTTCCAGTCTTTAACGCCGAGCGGTTGCGCCATTTCACCCGGTGTATCATGCAGGATCGGCACAGTGACCAGATCAGTTTCAACGCCTAAGTGGCCTACGCAAATTTCAGAGAACTTCTTGGCAATACCCTTGTAGATATCCCAATCACTACGGCTTTCCCACGCGGGGTCAACGGCCTTAGATAATGGGTGAATAAAGGGATGCATATCTGAAGTGTTGAGATCGTTCTTCTCGTACCATGTGGCACTGGGTAGCACGATGTCAGAATAGACACATGTTGTCGACATACGGAAATCAAGAGTGACAACCAGATCAAGTTTACCTTCAGGGGCCTCATCATGCCATTTAATCTCAGCCGGTTTTTGGCCATCAAAGCTACCTAGATCTTTACCAAGCAAACCATTTTGAGTGCCGAGTAGATGCTTGAGCATATATTCATGGCCCTTGCCAGATGACCCTAGAATATTAGAGCGCCAAATAAACATATTGCGCGGGAAGTTCTTGGGATCATCAGGGTCTTCACAAGAGAAGTTTAATTTCCCTGCTGTTAACTCGTTAACTACATAATCGCCCGCAGCCGTGCCAGCCCCTTCAGCCTCGCGGCCAAGGTCAAGTGGGTTGCGGTCTAATTGCGGTGCTGATGGCAGCCAACCCATACGCTCTGAGCGCACGTTACAGTCAATAAGGCTTTGGCCTTCCCATTTGCTCTTGTCAGCAGTAGGCGATAAAATCTCGTCAAGGCTAAGTTTCTCATACCGCCACTGGTCAGAGTGGGCATAAAAGAAGCTAGTGCTGTTCATTTGACGTGGTGGCTTGTTCCAATCTAGACCAAAGGCAAGCGGCAGCCATCCAGTTTGAGGCCGTAGCTTTTCTTGGCCCACATAGTGCGCCCAGCCACCGCCAGATTTACCAATACAGCCACACATAATGAGTAAGTTCATAATGCCGCGATAGATCATATCCATATGGTACCAGTGGTTAATAGCAGCGCCTAGGATCACCATAGAGCGACCACGTGTTGTATCTGCATTCTCAGCAAATTCACGCGCTACCTTAATCACCTTTTCAGCAGGAACACCTGTGATGGCTTCCTGCCACGCTGGTGTATATGGAATATCGTCTGTTAGCTCAGCCGCCACATTGCCGCCGCCTAAGCCACGGTCAACGCCGTAGTTTGCAGCCATCAAATCAAAGACTGTGGCAACAAGAACCTCGCCGTCCTTTGTTTGAACTTTGCGCACAGGCACATTACGCTCTAGAATGCCTTCATGTGATGTATGCTTAAAGATTTCTTGGTCATGTTCTATATTACCAAAATAAGGGAAGCCGACACTAACCACGTCATCGCTCTTTTCGACCATAGTCATGTCAGGCCAAATTTCAGACCCGTCAGTAGCATTTTTAAGCTCTAGGTTCCATTTCTGTGAACCATCCCAGCGTGACCCGATGGTGCCATTTGGCACCTTGACGCTATTGGTATTGGCATCCATCACCACGGGCTTCCACTCGGTGTTATCAGTTTCACCCAGAGTGCCGTCGATGTCGCTGGCGCGCATGGTGCGGCCCGATACATAATAACCATCACGCTCTTCTAGAATCACAAGGAAAGGCATGTCAGTATACATGCGGTTATAATCATCGAAATATTCTGATTTTCCTGCGCAGTGGAACTCTTTTAGGATCACATGACCCATCGCCATCGCCATCGCACTATCAGTACCTTGACGTGGGTTCAGCCACAGATCTGTTAGTTTCGCAACTTCTGAATAATCAGGTGTTACAGAGACTGTTTTTGTACCCTTATAGCGAACCTCTGTTAAGAAGTGTGCGTCAGGTGTACGTGTTTGCGGCACGTTAGAGCCCCAAGCAATAATATAGCCAGAATTAAACCAATCGGCAGATTCTGGTACATCAGTTTGCTCGCCCCAAGTTTGAGGTGAAGCTGGTGGTAGATCGCAGTACCAGTCATAAAAGCTCATGCTCACGCCGCCAATAAGCGATAGATAACGTGATCCAGCCGCATATGACACCATAGACATGGCAGGAATTGGCGAGAAACCGATGATGCGATCAGGACCAAATTCCTTAGCAGTATAGACGTTAGAGGCTGCGATAATCTCGTTTACCTCGTCCCAGTGAGCACGGACAAATCCGCCAAGGCCGCGAACTTGCTTATATTCCTTTGCCTTTTTAGGGTCTGAAATAATACTACCCCATGCATCAACTGGATCGGGGAACTGTTCCTTTGCCGCACGCCATAACCTTAGCAGGCGGCCACGAACCATCGGAAATTTAAGGCGTGAGGCGCTATATAAATACCAGCTATAGCTAGCGCCGCGCGCACAACCACGGGGTTCATGATCAGGCAGGTCAGGGCGTGTACGGGGATAATCAGTTTGCTGAGTCTCCCATGTCACTAGACCGTTCTTTACATAAATTTTCCATGAACATGAGCCTGTGCAGTTAACGCCGTGGGTGGAACGCACGACCTTATCGTGCGCCCAGCGTCCTCGGTAAACCTTTTCCCAAGATCTGCTTTCGTCTGTCGTGATCCCATGCCCATCAGAAAAAGTTTCTGGTGAGGAAGTGAAATAATGCAGACGTTCTAAAAAGTTACTCATGATATCTCTCCGATATATCGTATTTTGGTTACGGATGGTCTGGTTAAGCGTTGGCTTATGGGTTTTTCACATAAGCGTTTTTGCGCAGGTAGAACCACCAATTGATGAGGATGCAGACGGCGTAAAAGATAGCGAAACCATATAAGGCATACTCAGGAGTTGTTGCTTTAATCTGCTCACCAAACACTTTAGGGATGATGAAGGCACCATATGCCGCGACAGCGGATGTCCAACCCAGCACAGGACCAGCCTGCTCTTTGTTGAAAACAGTTGCGATTGTGCGGAAAGTAGAACCATTACCAATACCAGTTGCAGCAAATAGGATGATGAATAACCCTAGGAACTGGAAGAAGTAAATTTCTGGTGTTGCAGAGGCGTAAGCAGCCTTCATATAGTAAGCCACACCAAGCGCTGATGCTACCATGGCAACAGAGACGATTTGCGTTACAAAAGCACCACCCCATTTATCAGCCAGCTTACCGCCGAATGGACGAATAAGCGCACCGATGAAAGGTCCCATCCAAGCATACATTAGCGCACTAGGGCCATTCGCATTTGCAAGGTTATGTACCATCACACCGTCTACCATCACGTGCTGGAAGCCAAAGATAACTTTAATCGCAAGCGCAAGGCCAGCTGAGAAACCAATGAAGCTACCAAAGGTCATTGTGTAGATAATAGTCATTGCCCATGTGTGCTTATTGTCAAAGATTTTGAACTGACGCTTTAGGTTGGTTTGAACCTTGCCAGGGATAAGCTTCATAAGGAAAAGTGTTAGTACGATAACGATTGGCAGAACCAACCATTTTGAAAGCATTAAGCCAGAACCACCAAGTGCTGTTGAGCCTTCAGGTACAGCAGGTAATAGCAACCAAAGACCAAATACTGCAGCAACAAGGCCAAGGAAAAGCATACCAAGGATTTTGCCGAAAGCAGCAAGGGCGCTATCAGCGTCTGGTGACACGTGTTCGTCACGGATGTTGTTTGTACCGAACCAACAAGCAATTGCTAGTGGTACAAGGAATATTACCCATACCCAACCAGCATTGAAGATATACGTATCAGTGCCAGCAGCAATCTTACCAATTAAAGTACCTGAAGTGTTTTGAAGCGCCATTGGCTCGCCGCCGAATAGACCAAAAGTCATCACAAGCGGGATAAGGATTTGCATAGTTGTCACACCAAAGTTACCAAGACCCGCATTCATGCCTAGCGCGTAGCCAGACATTTTCTTTGGGTAAAAGAAGCTGATGTTTGACATTGATGATGCAAAGTTACCACCACCGAAGCCAGATAATAGGGCTGCAATTTGGAACATCCACAGTGGGCTGCTTTTATCTTGCAGTAACTGACCCGCCATAACGGCTGGAATGATAAGCAAGGCCGTTGTTAGGAACAGTGTATACCGCCCCCCTGCGATGCGAATGAAAAAGCTACTTGGGATACGTAGTGTAGCACCTGACAGGCCCGCGATCGCAGCGAGTGTGAATAGTTCACTAGGCGCAAAATCAAAGCCTAGGTTCATCATTTGAACTGTGATAATGCCCCAATAAAGCCATACTGCGAAACCGCATAATAGCGAAGGAATTGAAATCCATAGATTGCGTGTGGCGATTGCCTCGCCGCCGTTTTGCCACTGTTCCTCATTATCTGGGTCCCAGCCGCGTAGGTCATTGCCTTGTTTCTCAATAGTCATAATAGTCTCCGATCGTCTCGGTTTAAGTTTTTGTTTAATGATGATGGGCGCATGAGGTAGTCCCCCGCGCCCATGTTTTTCTTTTACTTTGCGGTCGCTTCCAGTTCTGGAAGGTTGTGAGGTCCGCGCATTTTTGGATTGTCACGCTTTTCTTGGCGTAGGATCGCAAAGTGCATCCATGCAAGCGCAATGGCGATCAACACAGTCAGCAGCATAAAGCAGCTTGTCCATACGCCGATAGCGTCATTCATGACACCAAATGCGATGGGCAAGAAGAAGCCACCAAGACCGCCAATAAGACCAACAATACCGCCTACAGAGCCAACATGCTCTGGATAGTAAACCGGGATATGCTTATAAACGGCTGCTTTACCAAGACTCATGAAGAAACCAAGAACAATGGTAAGCGAAACAAAAGCCCAAAGAGGAATTGAGATATTAAATTCAATAGGGCCTTGGATGCCTGCTACTGTATAGTCAGTAGAAGGGTAAGACATGATGAATGTGCAAATCACAGATACAATGAATGTCCAATACATGACTGAGCGTGCGCCGTATTTATCTGACATCCAACCACCAAGCGCACGGAAGATTGATCCGGGTAGCGCGTAAACAGCAGCCAGCATACCAGCAGTGGCTAGTTCTAGGCCGTAAGCACCAACATAGTAGCGCGGCAACCAAAGAGCTAGCGCCACATAAGCACCAAACACAAAGAAATAATAAAGCGAGAAGCGCCAAACCTGAAGATTTTTAAGCGGCTCTAATTGGGCGGTGAATGAACGATGCTCACTGCCTGTTTTTCTGCGGGCGATGATATCTGGGCTTTCTTTAGCAAAGATATAAAATAGCACAGCGCAAACGGCGAGTATGATGGCGTAAACTTCGGCTACTCCTTGCCATTGTCCTCCCATGGCAACAAGAAGGATAGGTGCGCCAAAGTTAGTCATCGCTGCACCCACGTTACCCATGCCAAAAATACCAAGGGCAGTGCCTTGCTTTTCTTTTGGGAACCATTTGGATACATAAGCAACACCAACGGCGAAGCTACCACCAGCGAGACCAACACCCAGTGCAGCCACAAGGAACATATTATATGTTGTAACCTTTGTGAGCAGGAATGTGGCAACGGCTGTGAGCAGCATTTGCACAGGTAAGATTATACGACCCCCATATTGGTCAGTCCAAATACCTAAAAATAAACGACTAAGCGATCCAGTTAGAACTGGAGTCGCGACTAAAATACCAAACTGGGTATCAGATAAACCAAGCTCTGCTTTGATCTTGATGCCGATGATTGAAAATATTGTCCAAACGGCAAAACAGGCAGTGAAAGCTATGGTGCTGGCACTTAACGCCCTGTTTTGGTCTGCTTTTGTTGTTGCAGGATAGTCCATTTCATTCTCCTAGGTGTTTTTCTAGGGTGAAGATGACGGAGATGGGCGTCTATGGATTTGACATAAGTCAATCACTTCGAAGATTCATTCCATTATAAAATTAATCATAATGACCATCAAGGGAGCAGATTGTCATGTCACAGGATACTATTGAGAAGTCTATAGAGATGCCTAAAGAAAAACCTGAGAGTAATTCATCGGGTCTATTATTGTCCTTGGGCGCAGTTTTGCATGCGCTGCAAAAAGAGCGCGGCTGTGTCAGCCTGTATTTAGGTAGCGAAGGTAAGACCTTTGCAAAAGACCTATTTCGTCAGCAGCAGATCACCATTGACGCTATTACTGACGCTATGCGCGCTATGGAGCATTATGAAAATAATAACGCCAGAACAGGGTATATAGCTTCTTTATTTGCGGATTTAAAACATCGCTTACTTGATACACTCCCTGCCATTCAAAAAGATGTTCTAAGTTTTAATAAGCGTCATACGCCGGTGATTAATACCTATACATTCGAGCTTAATTTGCCCGTACTTAATGTGATTGTTGCTATCGCTCATGATGACCCTAATCATAATAGTGTATTGGTGAGTGCTTTTTCAAAATTTTTGCAGTGGAAAGAACGTGTAGGACGGGAGCGCGCACTCGGCTCTCGTGGCTTTTATAGTAGCGCTTTCCTGAACGAAGAATTTTGTGATCATATGCTTGCCTTGATGAGCGAGGAAGAAAGCTATTTAAAGTCCTTTATTAATATAGCTTCGCCTACGCAGATTGAATTGATTAAAGATATTTTGAGTGGCCCAGAGATGGCTGCAATCAAAAACCTGCACAGGTTAATTGAGTCGGGAGACAAGCTAGATCAGCTGGAAAAATATACCAGCAGTGCTTGGTTTGAGATGATGACCAATTTAATTGATGCGTTATTTGAAAAAGAAAAACTGCTAATTGATGGATTAAGCGGCAAGATGGCGGCAACCCCAGAATCATTGCCTGTTGTTACAGCCAGCTCAAAAAATATTGATATGCAGCCCTATTTGCGTAATTTATCAGTTTTTGCAGGGTTATCTGATGCTGAGATTAACGAGCTGTTAGGTTTCGCCCAGATTAGGAACTATAATAAAGGTAAGCTGCTGTTCTTGCAAAATGAACCAGCTTCGCGCCTTTATATAATTATCAGCGGTTGGGTGAAAATATATAATGGCCTAGATAGCGGCGAAGAAACTATTTTGCAGATGCTAAGCGCTGGCGACACGCTATTAGAATCTGCAATATTTTTAGATACACCAACGCAGGTGAACGCTCAAATTGTTGAAGACTCAGTGATCCTTAGTATTCCCGCCCCAGTGATCAGGCAGCGTATTCAGCATAATAACCGTCTCGCCGTCAGCATGCTTAATAATGTGTCGCTGCGGTCTCAGATGCTTATTTATCAGATTGAACAAAGTCGCTTAAAATCGGCAAAAGAACGCGTGGGATGGTTTTTACTGCGCCTCAAGCTCACACAGGGCGGCGATAAAAAGGTCATTCACCTGCCATATGACAAGGCCATCATTGCGTCCTATTTAAACATGCGACCTGAGACCTTTTCACGCTCGTTAAAGCGTTTGCGTGATGATGGATTTACAGTTTTAAATGATAGTGTTGAGGCACCAGACGCCGCGTCGCTGTGTGGGTATTGTGATGGCGTGTTAGCGGCTACCTGTCCGCGTGCAAAAACAACAGATTGTTCCATTCCGGAATTTGCCGCCAGTGACTTTTCTTAATCGTCGTCTGCGCTATGTAAGTTATTGGCTTTGGCTTGATAAGTGTCAAGGAGAGGCGACCGCCCTATCCATAAAATGAAAGCCCTGATGGATAGGAGGAAGCCTAAATGACTATATTAAGTGATCGCTTTGACAGGCGTTTCCCATACCTTAGATTATCTGTGACAGAAGCTTGTAATTTTAGCTGCTCTTATTGCTTGCCTAATGGCTATAAAAAGAAGACTGGACCTTCTTTTATGAGTCTGCAAGAAATCAAAAAATTAGTCGCAGGTTTCGCAGGCCTAGGCGTTAAGAAAATACGCTTAACAGGCGGCGAACCAACGCTGCGCAAAGATTTGCCTCAGATCATAGATGCCATTGCAAATACCCCTGGTATTGAGACAGTGGCTATGACCACCAATGGTTATAAGTTGCCTGAAAAGATAGAGGATTATGTGGATGCGGGCTTGAACGCGCTGAATGTAAGTCTTGATTCTGTCAGCAGCAAGCGTTTCAAAAATATCACAGGTCATGACCGTTTGGACGAAGTTCTAGCGGGCATTAATAAGGCCATGTCACTTGGTTTGGATGCTGTTAAAGTAAACGCGGTTTTAATGGCGGGGCTTAATGATGACGAAATGACCAAATATCTAAATTTGATCAAATATAAACAGATGGATGTTCGTTTTATCGAGCTGATGCGCACGGGCGATAATGATCCTTATTTCAATAAGCACCATCTCGACCCAACACAGATAATTGATAACCTCAAACTCTTTGATTGGGTTGAGGATGAACGTGGTTATACGGACGGCCCTGCGCGTAGTTTTTCTAATAAAGACTATGCGGGCCGTGTTGGATTTATTGCACCCTACGCCAAAGATTTTTGCAATGGCTGTAATCGCTTGCGGGTTTCTGCCACAGGCGGCCTGCAGTTATGTTTGTTTGATAGCGGTACATATGACCTACGTGAGTATCTCAGCCCTAATGGCCCAGATAGCAACATCACCGATATGCAAGACAGGATTTGTATGCTGTTGGGTATGAAACCGCCAACACATGAATTGCATGAGGGCAAATCAGGCCGCACGCGAAACCTATCTTTAATCGGTGGCTAGTCTCTAGCTCTAAGCATGTCCACGCCATGAGGCGTGCCTCCCGCTTGGTCGGTACGCTCGTAAACTCACTAGGAGTTTCGTCATTCCCGCGAAGGCGGGAATCTGGCTGCATAGTATTATGTTTTTGTTTAAATCTATCCGTTCAAGCGCCACTAGTGGCTATCCTCGGATTAGCTCGGCCTCCCTCTTGGTCGGTACGCTCGCTAATCGCTCACTAATGGTTTATAGCCCTATAGATGATTTATGTGACAACCAATATTCAGCTAGAGGAAAGCGCCCTACAGTTCACCGCCGTTAAGGCAGGTGGGCCAGGTGGTCAGCATGTGAACGCCACAAGCAGTGCTGTACAGCTCAAATTTGATGCGGTCTCTTGTGACGCGCTCTCGCCTTCGCTGCTAAATCGCCTAAGGAATATTGCGGGTAGTCGCATGACGAGGGAGGGTGTGATTGTCTTGCACGAAAGCGGCGAGCGCAGTCAGCACCGTAATAAAGCAACCGTGCAAGAGCGATTGCTGGCTATGATACGCACAGCGTCGGTGCCGCCAAAATACCGCCGTAAAACCCGCCCAACAAAAGGGTCGGTCACAAAGCGTTTAACGGGTAAAACCCATAACAGCAAATTAAAGAAAACGCGTGGGCGAGTCTCAAGAGACGATTAAGAAATAGTTTCTGCCCAAGCTAGCGCATGACGCAAAATAACATCTAAATTATTATAGTTGGCCTGCCAGCCTAATGCATTTTTAATTTTGGTGGGATCGGCGATGACTTGTGCTGGATCACCCACGCGCCGTGGCCCCACAGTATGCGCAATATCACGCCCCAGAATACCACTTAAGCCCGTGACCACTTCTTGGACCGTGGCGCCCGTGCCGTAACCTAGATTATAAAGTGAACTGTCTAATCCATGCTGTAATTTGTCCAAAAGCAATAGATGGGCATCAACCAGATCGACCACATGGATATAATCGCGCACGCCCGTGCCGTCGCGGGTGGGAAAATCATCACCAAATATTGTCAGGCCTTCTGCTTTGCCCAACGCTACTTCAATGCTGCGCCCAATCAGATGGGTAACATTTTTACCGCGCGGCCCATGCCTGCTATTAACGTCGGCGCCCGCCACATTGAAATACCGTAAAATCCCGTATTTCATGTTGCTAGCATTGCAAGTATCCATAATCATTGCTTCGCAGATGGCCTTTGATTGGCCATAAGGATTGATCGGGGAAATAGGCGCAGTTTCATCCACGGGATCACCAGACACATCGCCGTAAACCGCCGCCGTAGAGGAAAAGATGAAATTGTTAATATTAGTCTGGACGGCAGCCTCTAACAGCGCGCGCGTGCCATCCACATTATTAGCGTAATATAACAGCGGATCAGCAACCGATTCACCCACCTGAATAAAGGCGGCAAAATGCATGATGTCGGTAATATTGTGACGCTTAATGATCTCACTCACCAGCGCCGTATCGTGCACACGGCCTTGATAAAAAATAGCCTCTTTTGCTATGGTATCGGCGTTATTGCGCGATAGATCATCCAGTATCACCACATCACGCCCAGCGTCCAGCAGGGCCAACACAGCTTGCCCGCCGATATACCCCGCGCCGCCAGTGACTAAAATAGATGTGGTCGCTGTCATATCAAATCCCAATATTTCATCAGATTTTAAATCTAAGTTGCTGCAGCTTGAATGTCTATAGATATAAGAAATACACAGCTTTTAGGGGGGCGAAAATATCAACCTTAATAGTTAAAAACTCGTATATAGGTTGACGTACTTATAGATAACTGTAAGCTGTAATTACTATTATTTATATGCATTTTTACGGGGATATTTTATGACTGCACCAACGTCCACTGACGGCCAAATCACAGCAACTAAAAACACGGATTATATTTTCCAGTTGAGTGATTTTGATTTCACGGATACTGACGGCGATACGCTGGCAAGTATTGAGATAATTACGCTCCCTGTCGATGGCACAGGAACCATTAAGCTAAATGGGACCGTAATTACTGCGGGTGATAGTATTCCCTCGGCGGATATAATAGCAGGAAATTTGATATATTCACCGACAGAGGGTGAGGTCGGTAATGATTACGCTACTTTTGATTATACGATTACTGACAGTAATAGTGAAGTTACAGTTAGTAGTAATAGTATCATTCTTGATGTTATATATGGTGATGATGTTGAGTTTTCCATTGCGACTGGCGAGTCGGGTGCAGACGGACTTGAAACGACGGCGCTTACAGGTGGTGGCGCTGTTGTTGTCTGGACTGGCGGGTCTGAAGTTCAGGCCAAGATATATGATGGTAATGGCAATGTGTTAGTTGATGCATTCGATGTCTCAACATCTACATCAGGGCAAGTCTGGACGCCAGATGTTGCAGCACTATCAGATGGAGGATTCATTGTTACATGGACGGCCTTGAACGATGTTGATGGTGATGGATATGGTATATTCGCGCAAAAATTTGACTCTGACGGTAACGAGGTTGGTACAACATTTGGCGTCAATAGCACTGTAACGGGTAATCAAGATATGGCTAAGGTGTCAGGACTTGCTGACGGTGGATATGTTGTTGTTTGGAATACAGATGATGGTGATGGTGGGTATGTTTTAGCTAGTCAAATATATGATTCGACAGACACGGCCGTTGGGGACGAATTTACGGTTAGTGACAATAAAGTAGCTTATGCTGATAATCATAACGTTGCTTCGCTTGAAGGCGGAGGGTTTGCTGTCGCATGGTCTGGTCATCTCTATGATACCAATGGTAGTGCTATGGTAAAGCAATTTGATAGTAGTGGCACGGCAATAACAGATGAAACTGAGATTAGTCGCTATGGTTCTGATTTGAGTATAACAGGCCTATCAGGTGGTGGCTATGTTGTTGTATTTAGAGATTATGATAGCTCGACATATGATTATACTACAGAAGGTGCAGACGGGTTAGCAGGCCAAATTTATGATTCTAGTGGAAATGCTGTCGGTGATACTCTTCTAATCAATACAAAAAACGGAGGTAGCGAAGGGCATACCTCAGTTGCGGCTTTTGATGATGGTGGCTTTATCGTAACATGGCATTCTAGCGATTCTGATGTTGATGGGGACTTAGCTGGTGTTGCAGCGCAGATATTTAATAGTGAGGGTAACTATCTTGGCGAGGAGTTCACCCTGAATGACGAGATTGAAAGCTATCAGCGTTTCCCTGCTGTAATCGTTAATGCTGATGGTAATGTATTTGTTGCTTGGGATAGCGATGATACTGATCATGGCACGCCATTTGGTGGCATTGCGGGTAAATGGTTTGATCCTCAGCTAGATACTTTATCGGTGCGCACTTTAAATGTCGTTCCCACAGATATTACAGCCAGCACCGTCACATCAATTGATGAAAATGATGATGGTGCCTCATACGGAACCTTGTCTGTTGTGGATGTGGATGATACCAGCCACACATTCACCCTAGATGATGAGCGTTTTGAAGTTGTAGAAGGCCTATTGAAACTCAAAGATGGTCAGAGCCTAGATTATGAGACTGATGGTGCGTCAGTAGATGTTGAAGTCATCGCGACTGATTCAGGTGATTTAGGCTACGCTGAGACTTTTACCATCACTATTGATGATGTGAATGAAGTGACCATCATCACTAACGCCGACGGTTCTCAGGAACAAAGCGGTACCACAGGCGGCGATGAGATGACAGGCGGTGAAGGCGCTGATACGCTGGATGGTGGCAAAGGTGGGGACAGATTAGACGGCGGCACTGGTGCAGATACCTTGCTTGGCGGTAGCGGCAAAGATATGCTCATTGGTGGCAAGGGCGGCGACATGCTCAAAGGCGGCAAAGGTACCGACACAGCTAGCTATAAGGCATCAGATTCCCGTGTGGTCATTGACCTGAAGAATGGAACGGCCTCAGGTGGTGACGCTAATGGCGATACGTTAAAATCCATTGAAAACCTTGTGGGGTCAGCAGGCAAAGATAAGCTCTATGGCAGCGATGGCGATAATAAACTATCTGGCGGCAACGGAGCTGATAAATTGCTGGGTCGTAAGGGCGCAGATGTCTTAAAGGGCGGCAAAGGCAGTGATACACTTGATGGCGGATCTGGTAAGGACAAGCTTTATGGCGGTGCTGGTGCTGATACGCTGAAGGGCGGCAAGGGCGCTGACAAATTATATGGCGGCGACAAAGGTGACCGGTTAATCGGTGGTGAAGGTAATGATAAATTATTTGGCGGCAAGGGCAGTGATGAATTTGTCTTTAAGGGCACTTGGGGCGATGATACCATCAAGGATTTTAAAGATGGCAAGGATATGATTGATCTGTCTGCCACAGACTTTAGTTTTGATGATTTGACCATCACCAAGGACGGCCGCGATGTCTTGATTGAGGATGGTAATGGTAACAGCATTACCATTGAAGATACAAAGCTTGCACTGATCACAGAAGGTGATTTTATCTTTGGGTAAGTGCATAAGAAAACCACCGCAAGTGCCAAGTATCTGTCATGGCATCTGCGGTGGTTCTATATTTCTAATAAATCAGTAAGTGCTATTAAGCCTCTGACAAATCCTCATCTAGGATCGTCATGTGGAATGGGTATGAAACCTCGCCCTCGTCCTCATCCTTGTAGATGATACCAACAAAATCACCATTGATCATTACTTCTAGTGAGTCTTTGGCTTGTGGGCGTTTCATCACGGTAACGCTTTCATTACCCAGTGTCATTTTTAAATAAGCTTCTAAACGTTTAACATCAGTTGAATCCATCGTTCACTCCTATTGCATCTCACTTTGGGGTCATTGTTATATGAGCCCCTATAATTTCTTTGCCCCTTATCACGTGTTGGGACGATAATTTCAAGCCTGCTTTTGTATCTTGTGTTATTTTTCTTCTACAGCTTCACCATAATGGGCCCAGGTTTCTCTGCCGCCTTTAATTTCAATCACACTCAGTAGGGCTGTGACCACTCTACGGTCAAACTTGGTGCCCACATCTTCATTCAAGAATTTGCTGGCCTTATCGAAATCAAAACCACTGCGGTGGGCACGCGACGAGACCATGCCAACAAAGGCGTTGGCTACGGCGAGGATACGCGCTTCTTGTAGTATGTCTTGGCCAGACAAGCCCTCAGGGCCGCCGTTGCCGTCCCAATGCTCTGTCACCTGCATGAGTGTTTCAGCCACAGGGCCACCAAAGACAACGCCTTCTAATAGCGCTGCGCCTTTTTTCATGCTGCCGTGTACTAGTTCTAATTCTGCATCATCGAGCGGCGTTGTTTTGGTGAGAATTTCACTTGGTACAAATATTTTACCAAGATTCATCAACTGGCCTGCGGTTTTAACGGTTTCTATATCGCGTAGTGAACATTCCATTTCTTCGGCAATAGCGGCGGAGACATCAGATACACGCTGTGAGTGGAATGTACTCCATGGATCACGGGCATCAATGATTTGGGTTAATGTACCAACAAGCTGCTTTAGGTTGGCTTCGGCGGTCTCGCGCGCACTCACCAGATCGGTGATATCTTGCAACACAATCAGCGCTTGGCCTTGGTCACTTGTCTTTTCATAGCCCAGAGGAATACCCTGAAACTTCATATAATGAAGTGAGTCTTTAACTTTTAAATCGAGCACGACTTGTGTTTTGCGGCCACCGAGTGCATTTTTAACGGCTGCTTTAACAATTTTGGCGTCCTCTGCGTTAAAGGCTGTCTCGAAACGTCTGTTCATCAGATCAGCAGCAGGTACATCCGACAGCTTACCCATTTCCTGATTGGCAAAACGGATCCTAAAGTCTTTATCAATGGCGGCAATGGCTGTTGGTTGACTATCACTAACCGACTGCAAAAATTCGCTTAGGGCTTCATTTTGGTTACTAAGAGCACTTTGCTCTGAATAGGCTGATTCTAGGCGACGGTTGATACCGTGGCGCCAAACAAGAATCATCAATGCAAGGGTGATAAGAATAGCCAGCGACAGGCTAATGATCAAACTATTACGGCGATCATTGATCACAGATAGTGCCTCAGCCGATGTAACGCTGCGCACCAGTGACCAAGGTACAGGGGCGGTTAATTCGCGGCCCGTCACGAGAACAAGCTCATCTTGATAATTTGTTGTCATTGTATAGGCACCAGGCTGACTCAGCACAAAAGAGGCAGCCCCATCATGGCGGTTACTACCGATACGACCGCCACCAGCAAGGGGCGATAATGTGCGGATTAGGCCATCACTGTCACCTGCTGTAACTAGATAAGTCTCACCTGTTTTACTCATAGCGCCAGGCTGTTCAAGTACGCTAAATAATTCCTCATTTAAGGATTTAGCCCCCATCAACCATACCAGTTGATCCTGCATATCCATGCCATCCGCAGCTTTGATGGGTGTACCAAAAACGAGAAACGGTATTTTATCGATGAAGGTCAGGTTGATAAAGCTACGTTTCTTACCAGCCCAGCTAGAAGGCTCAATAGCGGGCATGCCTGTAGAGGCGACAAGTGCGCGTCCATTATTGGCGACAATAGCAATGCCAGCTTGACGTGGCCTGTTAACATTAGCTGCCACCGTATCTAGCGGCCTGCGTTCATGAAAGCCTTGGCGTTCAGCCTCAGCCGACAAAAGCGAGAAAACATAACCGCGTTGATCATTATTTTCACCGTTATAAATAAGATCAGTGACATAAAATTGAATAGTGGCGTCCATTGCCAAATCTTCAATGGATTTTAAGTGGCGGTTCAACCAAGCTGATACCGCGCTCGCGCGACTATCGGCGACGATGTTTAATCTATCTTTCCATGCATTTAAATCTTGGTCACGTTGGTTGTCGGCAATGCGGAAGATGAAAAAGAAGCCGAGAACAACCATCAGGCTGACGAGCCCTAAGCCCATAAGAAGGTTTTTATTGCTTTTTTGCTCTTCGGCCATGAATTAATTTCCCTAAACACTCAATTTTAAAGTGGCATATATATTGCGAGCATAACGCACATATGACAAGAGTATAAACTGTCTTGTAAGCTTTTATAAAGCCAGTATGTTGGAACTTACTGTTTGTTACAAACATTTTGTCGTTAACTAGGTTAAATTTTAGAAAAATGCACTATCTAACTGTTATGAAAATTTATAAAAATATGTGGCTTAAATTTATGCTTAAGCTGATCTTGATTTGTTGCATCACGCCGGTCGCGACCACTGGCGCAATGAGCCAAAACAATACAGATAAAGTAGCAAAGGCTGGAGTTTTTAACAGTACAGAGACCAAATCAACCAATATGCGGGCATTTTCACGTTGGACGGAAATGTGGCGCCGTCACAATTTGCCTTTGCGAGAGCAAGAGATCAAGGTGAAAAGAGCTAGGCCTAGTATGGGGGGCGGATCGCCAACGGCTTCGCAAATTGTGATTCCTAAAAATTTTAGGGCGAAACGAGACGCAGCACGTCGTGCACGGGCAGGATTGCCGCCAAAGGAAGTTGAGGCTGAGAAAAACTCAGCAGCGCAAGATGATCCATGTCGTTTTAGCAACAGCATGAAATGCAAGCAAAAGAAATGGAATGACTTTGTCAAAGAAAAACAAGGTAGCGCTAATAAAGCCAGCACTGACAAAGCCAGCACTGGCAAAAATGGGGCACGCAAAGATTCAAAAGTCTTTAAATTAGACCATGATCTCCTTTCTGAGGTGAATGCCTTTATGAATAGATCGACCTATATTATTGATCCGGTTAATTGGGGGGTGCCAGATTATTGGGCAACACCCACTGAATTTTTCATGAAGGACGGTGACTGTGAAGATTATGCCATCAGTAAATATATCACCTTAAAGCGCATGGGGGTGCCGAAAAATTCAATGCGCCTCGTTATCGTTCAGGATGAAAATTTACGTATTGCTCACGCGGTTTTATCTGTGAAAATGGGTGATAAACTTATGATACTTGATAATCAGGTCGATGCAGTTATGGAACAGAAACGTATCCACCATTACAGACCAGTATACTCTATAAATGAGCAGGCTTGGTGGCTACACCGTAAACAGAAATAATACTAAACTTTATTAAGAAGATAATAGCAAAAAGAGAATTTTAAGTGTAAATACTTTATTGACTATTTTATAGTATGTTAAATTTAATTATAGTGATTCGAGGTACTTGTTGGTGAATAGTAAGTATGGCAAGTGTAACTTAAGGGTATAAATTATATGGTAGCTGTCGATGAATTGATGACTGATTATGTGCATCAGCTACGTCGCCATACTAGTGGACGTCGGGCGATCCATATTAAGTTATCAGGCTTGGAGCGCGAGTTTCACCAAAGCACCTATAAAAAGAGCATGGCAACGATCTTAAAGGCGCTGGTCTCTAAGTATAAGGGTGAGATGTACGCCTTACCCTCTGATATGATTGCATTTACCCTTGACGCGACAGCTGCGGATATTCAAAAATCTGTTGAGAAATTACACACCACTTTTGCTGAGAGCGGATTTGTGTCAGGCATTCAAGCCGAAGCGGGCGTTAGTGATGCCTTCATAACCTGGTTTGATGTTGAAAAGGATTACCCCGCGCTTGTAACGCGTGTACAATCATTGGCTGATGGTGTGGATGACCCAACAATAGCGGTAGAAAGATCAACAACCGCTATTTCAAAAAAGGCTTCAGTTGGTGCTAAGAGGTTTTCTTCAGCAGGCAATGATGATGGGGCGGTTCAGTTAAAGAATAAAAAATATGTGCGCAAGATCGCCATCCAGCATCCAAAAGACGTGGTAGATGAAAAGGCCTTAACCCCTGAAATTATGCTGCAGATATATCAGGCTGTTAAAACGACTGACATAGGCGCCCTTATCAGAACTGAAACTGTAGCCGCGATAACAGGTGATGCGCCTCCAACGCCGATACTTGCCCACCGATACATTGCCTTTAATGACCTCCTCCATGTTTTAGTGCCTGATATTGAGGCGCACCCTGATAAATGGCTCTATGGGTATTTAATGAATTTTGTTTGCGACCGCGTCGTTGCGAGCAAACCAAATATGGATAGCAAAGAGGCAATGTTATCTAGTTTACAAATGCCACTAGATACGGTGTTTAAGCCTGAGTTTGATAAATTTAATAAATCAATAGTGGGGACTTCCCGCTCGCATATTGTGCTTGAATTTGATGTGGGTGAGGGTATGCAATTCCCAACCCGTTTTGCGTCAGCACTCAATAAGATAAAGGATCTGGGCTATAAGGCTTGTCTTCGTGGTATCGACCCACGTGCATTTTTATGGATGGACATGTCTGTGATTGACGTGGAGTTTGTGAAACTTATTAATCCTGTCCATAGGGCAGCACTATGGGATTCTACGGATTTTAAACTCTCACTTAAAACAGCCTTTGCTAGACTTGACGGCGTGCAAATCATACTAGAAGGCGTTGATGATAAAGCTGTAGTCACAAAAGCATCTGCCGCTGGCATCTATCTATTTCAAGGCAAGGTTACTGCTTCTTAAAATTGGGACCAGCAGCGTGTTAGCGCGCTCCATGTTCTTCTAAGAGCTTAATCATTCGTTTAGAACGGCGTAGCTGAGCATAATCAAGTGCTGACTTGCCTGTTAAATCTTGAACATTGGCGTTAGCACCCTTCTCAAGCAGTATTTGCGCTACGCGGTAATTACGGGCGCGGACAGCTTTCATCAATGCTGTTTCTTGACCAATATCGGCTTTATTAATATCAGGGTTATACTCTAATAATAGTTGTATGAAGGCGAGGTCTCTTTTAATTGCGGCGCGCATTAGGGGGGTTTCGCCACGATCCTTGGTAGCTATATCGACGCGCCCTCCTGCTTCTAACATTAACTTCATAATAGCTATATTACCAGTGTCACTGGCGAAAACCATGGCTGGGATGCCATTGCTTTTACGACGCGTATTTGGTGATACGCCTTTACCTAGTAGTTCTTTTATTTCTAGAAGATCTTGTTTTTCAATGGCATCTATCAGGTCATATTGGGGGCTAGGACCTGCGATAGCTGCTGTTGTGATAAAGGATAAGCAAAATAGAATAATATAGTTTTTAAAAGCCATGGGCTGAAGTTACCTTAAAATTATACGATAAAAGCTATTAATCCATATACAGATTGTCAGGAAGCTTTTATAAAGTGAATCTAGTATATGACTTTCATCCACTGTGGTGCAAGTTTATTGAGGTTACATTGTGATAATGTTCACGCTAAAGAGTTTTGCGTGTTACTTTTAGGGGTTTGAAATGAAGTCTGTTCGTATTATTTTATGGTTATTAATTATAACCTTAGGGGCTGTGGCAGCATTAAAATTTTCTACGCCATCAACAAAAGTTGTTGAAACGTCGGGTGCTGGCATTGGTGGTCCATTCACCCTAACGGCGCATACGGGCGAGATTTTCAATACGGATCAGCTCAAAGGAAAATATCAGCTGATATATTTTGGCTATACTTATTGTCCTGATGTTTGCCCTATGGAGCTTTTAAAAATAACAGAGACACTAGACGCGTTAGAGAAATTAGGTAGTGATATTTCGCTTATACAGCCTCTGTTCATTAGCGTAGATCCCACACGTGATACGGTGGAAGCCATGAAAAACTACGTAGAATCATTTCATAGCAGCATCATTGGCTTAACTGGTAGCGCTCTGGAAATTAAAAAAGTGGCTAAGCTTTTCCGTATTTATTTTAAAAAAGTAGATAATGTCGAGGACCCTGATGGCGATGATTATTTAATGGATCATCTCAATGTGTTAATTTTGATGAAGCCAGATGGTACGTATGATCGGATATTTTCATCAAAAGATGGACCTGAAGATTTGGTGAAAGCGTTAGCGGCACGTATTAATATCCTTAAGGGAAAACAAATAGCAGGTAATCCATAAGCGATGGCATTCTGGCTTGATAAGAAATTAGCTGACATGTCTCAGGCAGAGTGGGAATCGCTTTGTGATGGTTGTGGTAAATGCTGTCTGCACAAATTAGAAGATGAAGACACTGGCGAGGTTGTCATCACGGATGTGGGGTGCCGGATGCTTGATCTGGATACGGGTCACTGTAAAAAATACGCCGAGCGTCGCCGTTTTGTGGCGAACTGTGCTGTCTTAACCCTTGATAAAGTTGCGGATTTTCATTGGCTACCAAAAAGCTGTGCTTATAGACGCGTGTCAGAGGGACGAGGCCTCGCCGATTGGCATCCACTGGTTAGCGGGACTAAGGAGTCAGTTCTTGATGCTGGAATATCTGTTGTTGGGCGGGTTGTTGACGAGCGCGAAGCCGGTGATTTTGAAGACCATCTAGTTGAATGGGCGAATGAATAGAAATGAAAAACGAGCTGTTACAAATTGAAATGGGCGGCGATCATTTTGAAGTTGAGCTTAAACGGCATCCGCGCGCTACACGGTTGAAGTTGCGGGTTACACAAGTGGGTGGCGTGGTGACGGTGACCGCACCTAGCCATATTAAACGCAGTATGATCACTAATTTTATAGAGCAGAATGAAGCGTGGATTCGCACAGAGTCTTCTAAAGCGACCGCAGTTATTGCCGTCAAATCAGGCGCTAAAATTTCTTATCTGGGCGGTGAATATGCCGTATATTTTGATAAAAACATGAGACGCGGGATTGAAATATCAGACAACCTTATCACTGTGGGTGGCGATGAAGGGCTTATTGGGTCCCGCATTGAGCGGCAGTTCAGGGGCTTAGCGCGAGAGCGCGCATTAATGACCATGGCATATTCCGCCGATATTTTGGGGGTGACGATACCTAAACTATCGATCGGAGATACTAAAACCCGCTGGGGTAGTTGCTCATCCAACGGTATGATCAGGCTGAGTTGGCGGCTGATTATGGCACCAGCCCATATTTTTGATTATGTGGTTGCTCATGAAATGGCCCATATTCTAGAAATGAACCACAGCCCAAGGTTTTGGGCGCAGGTTGAGCGATTAGATAGTGAGTGGAAACGTCACCGAAAATGGCTGAAGACTGAGGGCAATATTTTACAGAGCTATGATTTTAAGGGTTATTAATCATCTCTTTTGTTCCTTTTTCTTATCTTTTTTACCAAAAAGTCTTTGGAAAAAACCTTTCTTCTTCTTTTCTTTAGTTTTTTTAAGGGCCTTATCACTGATGATCACATCGTCGCCAGCGCTTTCAAGATAAAGCCCAGCATCCGCAAGTAGTGGGCGTACAGGCATGCCAGCGTGAGCTGCCATCATATACTCTTTCCAAATGCGCGCAGGTAACCCTCCGCCTGTGACTTTTTTCATGGGCGCAAAGTCATCATTGCCGACCCAAACAACGGTAGTCATTTCGGATGTGAAACCAGCAAATACAGCGTCGCGACTATCTTGTGTTGTGCCAGATTTACCAGCAGCAGGACGATCAAGTTGGGCGCGCCTGCCTGTTCCCCATTCGACAACAGCTGTGAGCATATTGACCATATCTTTGGTTACTGATGGGTCTAACACTTGTTTAGGCGGTGTGGCGTGGTGGCGATATAAAACTTCGCCGTCCAATGCTGCGATTTCAACAATGCTATAGGGGTTTACCCTAAAACCACCATTGGCCACGGCCGCGTATACACCTGCAAGATCAATCATGCGCACTTCCTCTGTGCCAAGCGGTAAGCTAGTGATCGGCATAACATTTGTCGTGATACCTAAACGTCTCGCAACTTCTGCCACATTTTCACGGCCAGCCTTTTCAGCAACTTTAACGGCGACAGTATTAATGGACCTAGCAAAGGCTTCGCGCAGCGTCATAGCGCCAGTGTTTTTGCCATTATAGTTTTTGGGTGCGTAGCCATCAATATTTATAGGCTCATCAATTTCTGTGTCATTGATGCTAGCGCCATGCTCTAGCGCCGCAATATATGAAATTAATTTAAAGGTGGACCCAGGTTGTCTTAATGCTTGTGTGGCGCGGTTATATTGGGTCTTAAAATAGCTAGACCCCCCAACCATCGCACGGACAGCGCCGTCATGGTCTAAAGAAACAATGGCACCTTGACCCGCGTTGAATTTCACACCTTCATCCGATAGGCCTTTATGCAGTGCCTTGGTTGCTGCGCGTTGACTGATAGGGTCAAGCGTCGTGTGAATAAGAATAGAGCGGCCTTTGATATCAGCAAGACGGCGTGCCTCTGTGGCAATCCAATCGGTGAAATAGCGCACATCAACACCCAGTGTATCACGAATAATATCGGGTGGCGTTACCAAGAGCTCATTATATGTTTGCTGACTAATTGCGCCTGTACGCACCATGGTTGACATGACAAGCTTTGCACGTTTCCACGCGCCATCGGGGTTGATGTGTGGCGCAAGAGAGGAGGGTGACTTAACAAGGCCAGCCAACATGGCTGCCTCGGGTACCGAGAGAGTGCGCGCGCTATGGCCAAAATATTTATGACTGGCCGCGTCAACGCCATAAGCCCCACCACCAAAATACACGCGGTTAAGATACAGCGATAATATTTGATCCTTGGTGAATTTTTGCTCAATCCAAAAGGTCAGGAGTAATTCTTGTGCCTTGCGGGTAAGGGAACGCTGTGAGGTTAAAAACATATTTTTAGCCAACTGCTGGGTGATTGTGCTACCGCCAGCGCGTACACGTCCTGCCCGCAAGTTAACAACAACAGCCCGCATCAGCCCCATGCCGTCAAAGCCGGGGTGGGTGTAAAAGTTTTTATCCTCCACAGACAGTAAAGCCCGCATCATACTGTCTGGTAAATCCTTCACGCGCAACCAGTCACCATAAACAGGACCTGTCCTTGCGACTGTGGCGCCGTTGTTAGCCTTGACGATGATCGCAGGTTCACTTGCGCCAGGCGGTGCTGGATCGTCCAGACTTGGCAGACTTCGCGCTAAAAAGGCGAAGATGATTATCAGTGCCATCGCAGTCCATACACCTAACACCATAAAGGCATAAAATAGACGGCGTAGGAATGGTTTTTCAGGCTTGGGCAGGATGGTTTTTTTAACGGCTTTGCGTTTGTTGACTTGCCTAGTAGCAGGTTTAACATACTTCACGCCTTTAGCCTCAGCGGCCTTGCTAGAAGCTGTTTTTTTCGTGCCATCTGTTGCCGCTGGTTTTTTAACCATGCTTCACCTACTCAATTAACCTTAAAACCCTTTATAGCATCGCGACGTATCTTTAGGATAAGCCTTATCGCTATATGGTACTTATTACGGTTCGCCTTATGACTTTTAAATACGCTCATTTTAAAGTCGGCTCGCTATATATACAGTCTTATGGGGAATTACGGCAATAATTAGAAGGACTATCTCAATTTTTAGCTAATATTATAGATATAGAGAAAAACAGAAAATAAACTTTTAAATCTAACGATCGTTCGTTAATATATATCAATAGCTATTTAAGGAGATGACGATGGGACGGATTGCCAGACTGAATAAGCGAGAAATTCTTGAACGGCTCTATCTTGAATTTCAGCATAAGGGGTACGACGGTGCATCCATTAAGGCGCTGGGCGAGGCTTGTGACCTCTCAAAAGCTAGTCTGTATCACCATTTTCCAAAAGGCAAAGCTGATATGGCACAGCAAGTTCTTGGGCTCGCTGGACGCCAACTACAAGAAATGGTTTTAGCGCCGCTATCTAAAGCTGATGAAGGTGCAGACCGTCTGCGACACAGTCTTGAAGGCGTTAAACAGTATTACAAGGGTGATATCCCTGTTTGTTTGATGAATAGTTTGCTCATGGGTGAAGGGCGCGTCCTTTTTGGTGGTAACATCGCCAAGGTGGTTGTGCTGTGGCAAGGTTTGCTGGAGCAATCACTCATGGATCAGGGCATTAGTAGGGCAGACTCACTTGAGGGTGCCAAAGATATCATGCAAACTATCCAAGGGAGTTTGATATTAGCGCGGGTTCAGGCGGATCGGGTGCCATTTGAGCAAGCGATTGACGGTTTGATCCATTTATATGCTTAATTAATGCATTAAATATAGATTGTCTGATGATTACTACTTGATATTTGACCAAAAAGGTCCATATAAGTGGAAATATAATCTAAATCAGAGAAAAATAGTATGTTTATTGAAACCGAAATAACACCAAACCCTGAAACACTGAAATTCCTACCGGGTATTGCAGTGCTGCCAACGCAGTCCGCGCAATTTGATGACGCTGCTAGTGCTAGTGTCTCACCGCTTGCTACAATGTTATTTGAGGTGGATGGCGTTATAAGGGTTTATTTAGGTGCTGATTTTATTACGCTGACGAAACACGAACCTATGGACTGGATCGATTTAAAACCATTAGTGTTGTCGACCATCATGCAATTCTATACAACGGGCCAACCAGTTTTATCTGAAGGAATTAGCCTGAGTGTTAGTGATGCACCTAATGACGAAAATGTTGATCCAGAAATAGTGGAGCAGATTAAAGCGCTGCTTGAAGAAAAAATTCGTCCTGCTGTTGCCCAAGATGGCGGCGACATCGTATATCAAGGATTTAAAGACGGTATTGTATATCTGCAAATGCAGGGTGCCTGTGCTGGATGTCCTTCTGCGACAATGACACTGAAAAACGGTGTTGAAAACTTACTTAAATATTATGTGCCAGAAGTTGTGGGTGTTGCTCAGGTTTAAACAACTGTTGCTCGATTAGTATAAATCTAGTATGCCGTCCTTTATGAGCGCACCACAAAAACCACCGCTAACTTTAGCTATAGATACTAGCGAAAACCATTGTTCGGCTGCATTATTTGCTGAGCGGATGATGGCTAAACGCTGTGATGATATTGGCCGTGGTCACGCCGAGCATCTTCTTCCCATGTTGGATGGTCTTCTTGTTGACGCGGGGGTCACTTATGATGATCTAGACCGTATTGTTGTTGGCGTTGGCCCTGGTTCTTTTACAGGGCTTCGTGTTGGCCTATCGGTGGCACGGGGGCTGGCACTTACCTTAAATATTCCATGTGTGGGTATAAGCGGTCTTATGTCGTATGCCCAACAATCAATGAATGACCATGTTTTTAAGGCGGGTGACCATATCCACAGCGTTATAAAAGGCCGCGGCAGCCAAGTGTTTTATCAGATGTTTGTTGTCAGCGACGCCCAAGAAATAATGGCTATAAAGGATGCCTGTAATATAGAGATCGAAGCGGTCAAAGCCATTATAGCCAGAGAAGGCGGTGTTGTGGTTGGTAGCGCTGATCTGGTGCCTGATGATAATTCTTTGGGGTATATTGATCCAGTATCTCTTGGCGCAAGGGGGCAATATAAGGACCCGAGCTCCAATCCAGCTGCGCCCCATTATCTACGGTCGGCTGACGCTGTTAAAAAAGCAGCTCTTTTACCCATCGCCCATCTGTTAAACCCAAGGCCTTAGGGCGATGATGACAATATCCCAAGTATATGAAGGTAATGATGCGGCTCTTGAACTTGTCTCTACATTACATAAATCTATATTCCAATTGCAGGGCGAAGAGGGCTGGACAAAAGATGAGTTTACGTCGCTTTTAAAAAACCCCGTCTATGAATGTTATTTATACCATATAGAGGGTGAGCCATTTGGCCTGTCACTGATCAGTAATATATGTGGTGAGATGGAGATTATTACAGTCGGGATTATCCCCGCAAAGCGCCAACAAGGCCTTGGGCATTCTATCATTGACGCGCTGTTAACCCATGCTGCTGCTTCAGACGTATCTAATATACATATAGAGGTTCGGGCTGACAATGTAGCCGCACTTCAGCTTTATAGAACAAGTGGTTTTAAGACCATTGGCCGACGCCCTGACTATTATAGCTTACAAGACAAATCCAAAATTGATGCAATATTAATGACATATGATTGTGCTATTCAATAGGAGCAATGTTGCTATTTAATTTTTACGGTTAGGGTGATTATAGTTGCGTCTAGGTTAATGGAGTTTGGCATATCCTCACTACTGTTTTTTGTTGCAGTGATCGTATGACCTAAAGAGACTATGGACCGTTCAAGCGGCTCATTTGAAGAATTTGCCTCATAAATGATTATACACATAGATTTTGGCGTCAATGAATCTAAAAACATGCGACATTTAACAAAGGCCATAGGACACTTCAGTCCGATGAGGTTTATTGCAGCCTGCTGGTTTTGGTTATGATGAGTCATTTAAATCTCTTCGTTAGATAAGAATTTAATCTTCTGCTATATACTCATTATGCAATAACCTAAGGTTTGGTATTTAGCGAGGTTTAAGAATATATTGACCTGTGGGTAATAACCATTAGATAGAGTATAATAATACCATCTGTGTAGTATTTGGGTAGGAGATCTAAGAATGAGTGACGCGATATTAAGTGCTATTGAAAAATTGTGCCTAGACAAGGGCATGCGTATGACGGATCAACGCCGTGTAATTGCCAGGGTTTTAAGCGATGCTAATGATCACCCAGATGTTGACGAGGTTCATCGCCGCTCTGTTACTGTTGATAGTGGTATTTCTATTGCAACAGTTTATCGCACCGTTCGCTTGTTTGAAGAGGCTGGTATTCTAGAACGCCATGATTTCCGTGATGGCCGCTCACGCTATGAATCGGTCAATGATGAGCATCATGACCATTTGATTAATATTGAAACAGGCGAAGTGTTAGAGTTTCACAGCGATGAAATTGAAAAACTACAAGAGCTTATTGCTGATGAATTAGGTTTTAAGCTAGTTGATCATCGTATGGAATTATACGGCGTTCCTATCAAAAAAAAGTAGTTGGTAACTAATAAAGAACAATATGCATGAAAGCCATAAAAGACCTGCCGATTAAGTCAAAGCGACCTTCACTTGGTTTACTGGGTATTGTGCGTCTTATTTGTCTAGCCTCAACAATTGTAATCTTTGTACCCATGCAGTTAGTTTTACTACAAATTTCGCCTAAAAATTGGTGGCGTATCCCCAAGGCTTGGCATCAAGTTATATGCTGGTTGCTGGGTATGAAAATAACTGTTGTCGGCGGCCATAACCAAAAAAAGGGCGAATCAGCCTTATATGTGTCCAACCATATCAGCTGGAAAGACATTTTTATCCTAGGCAGCCTGTTAGATAAAGCCAGCTTCGTCGCCAAGGCCGAAGTGAAAACATGGGCATTATTTGGGTTTTTATCTAAATTTCAAAAGACCGTATTTGTAAACCGTGCCCGTCGTCATGATAGTGCAAAACAACGCGATGAAATGGCCGCGCGTGTGACGAGCGGCGATAGCTTGATCCTATTTCCAGAGGGCACTTCGACCTTAGGCATTAAGGTGCATCCCTTTAAAAGCGCCTTGTTTTCGGTGGCGGAAATTGTAGCAGATGTTTCGGATGGACATCTGACTATTCAGCCCGTAACTATCAGTTATACAGCGATTAATGGCATGCCAGTGTCACGCGCCCGCAAAAGCCAAATTGGGTGGGCTGGTGATGTTGAGCTGTTGCCGCATATAATAATGGCCCTGTCTCGGGTCAGTACAAACGTATTTGTCGAGATGCATGAGACTGTGTCACTGGACGAACTGCCGGACAGTGAGACAGGCCGCAAGGCGCTGGCAAAATTATGTGAAAACATCATTAGTGATGGGCTTGAGCGTGCCAATCGCGGCGAGCATTCTTATGGCCCTAGACGATAATAGTTGGACGTTAATATAGTCTTATATTTAAACGAAAAACAGCCTCAAGCTCACAGAACTTGACTCTGGACTTTATAATGGTATTTTCCGGCAAAATGATATGAAAAAGGCAGCGTTAGTGGCCTCTAAAATATGCGGAATAAAATAATGACGAAGAAGCTTTTCATTAAGACATATGGTTGTCAGATGAATGTCTATGATACAGAGCGTATGCAGGATGTGCTTGCGCCCGAAGGTTATGTATCGGTAGAGCAACCTGATGACGCTGATTTAATTATCTTAAATACATGTCATATTCGCGAAAAAGCAGCTGAGAAAGTTTATTCAGATATTGGGCGCATGCGTAAGTTCAAAGATGAGCATAGGGCCGCGGGCAAAACCACTTTCATCGCCGTCGCTGGTTGTGTTGGACAGGCCGAAGGCGCAGAGATGATGCGCCGCGCACCCTCCGTTGATATGGTTATTGGCCCGCAGACATATCACCGCTTGCCTGAATTGATGAAACAAGCCGAGAAGCAGCGCAAGCATAAAAATAATGCGCGCGTTCTTGATACGGACTTTCCTGTAGAAGCCAAATTTGATCATCTGCCCAAAGTGATGAAAACCAAGGGACCATCCGCCTTTTTAACGGTACAAGAAGGCTGCGATAAATTTTGTGCCTTTTGTGTCGTACCCTATACACGCGGCAGTGAATTTTCACGCCCTGTTGAGGCAATCATTACTGATGCCCGCACTATGGTTGATAACGGCGTGTTAGAGATCACGCTGCTTGGTCAAAATGTCAGTGCCTTCCACGGCGCTGGTCTTGCTGGAGGCGAGGAAACGCTAGCCCAGCTTATTAGGCACCTTGCGGAAATCGACGGGCTTAAGCGTATTAGATATACAACATCTCATCCTACAGAAATGGATGATGACTTATTTGCTGTTCACCGTGATATTGATGCCTGTATGCCCTATTTGCATTTACCTATTCAGTCAGGTGCTGATCCTGTTCTTAAGGCGATGAACCGCCGTCACACCGTCGCTCAGTATCTAGAAACAGTTGATCGCTTGCGGTCTGCTCGTCCTGACATTTCACTTTCATCTGATTTCATTGTGGGTTTCCCCGGTGAGACGGATCAGGATTTTGAAGATACTTTAGAGCTAGTGCGCAAGGTTAAATATGCCAGCGCCTATAGCTTTAAATACAGTCCACGCCCTGGCACGCCAGCAGCTGGAAATGAAGATCAAGTCCCAGAAGATGTTAAGGTAGAGCGATTAGCCCGCTTGCAAGATCTAATTAATGAACAGCAACAGGCCTTTAACGAGACAACTGTTGGGCGTCGTCTTGGTGTGCTTCTTGAACGCCCGGGCAAGCAAGAGGGCCAGCTTATTGGTCGCAGCCCTTATTTACAATCTGTGCATGTTGACGTTACTTCTTTGAATAAGGGAGTAGACGAGGGCGGCAATGGAAGTTACACTGATCATATAGGTAAATTGATGGATGTGGATATTGTCGAAGCAGGCCCTAATAGCGTAAAGGGTGTGATTGCTTAGGCACCGATGAATATCTAAGATGAAAAGGACATTAACTGTTTGAATATGCAGGGTAAACCTTCAAAAACTCAGAAGGGTAAAACACAAGTTGTAGAGTTTGAAGACAACCGTTTACTGACGAATGTCTTTGGCCAACATGATAGAAATTTAGCCCGCATTGAACAGCGTCTTGGTGTTATTTTAATAAACCGTGGGAACAGAGTGGCTATCGAGGGCAATTTTAATGCCTCACAGGTTGCTAAAACCGTATTGTTAGATCTATATCAAATGGCCAAAGATGGACATGATATTGATATAGCTGATGTGGATGGGGTTGTGCGTATGTCAGAGTCAAGTGGACCTGATGGCGAACAGATTGAACCTCTATCAAAAGGCAGAGGCGCAGCTAGTCCAATTGACCCCCGCTCCCCTCATGACCTATCTGCGGCCAGTGGTGACAATGATCACGGCCTGAAAATTATTACACGTAATAGGGTGATTACGCCGCGCTCTAAAGTGCAGGCAGATTATATACATAATATGATTGATGAGGATATGGTGTTCGGTGTTGGGCCAGCGGGTACAGGTAAAACCTATCTGGCTGTGGCTATTGCTGTGGCGCGTATGCTGTCTGGCGAGGTGGATCGGATTATTCTTTCGCGTCCTGCTGTTGAGGCTGGCGAAAACCTTGGCTTTCTACCCGGTGATTTAAAAGAAAAAGTTGATCCTTATTTACGCCCGCTTTATGACGCGCTTTATGATATGTTGCCGGCTGAACAGGTAGAGAAGAAAATGGCCAGTGGCGAAATTGAGATTGCACCGCTTGCTTATATGCGTGGTCGCACCCTGTCCAATGCCTGTATCATCTTGGATGAAGCTCAAAATACTACTGTTATGCAGATGAAAATGATTCTGACGCGTTTTGGAGAAAATGCTCGTATGGTGATTTGCGGCGATCCTTCTCAAGTTGATTTGCCAGGTGGTGCGCCGTCAGGCCTTGCTCACGCACTTGGTTTGTTAGGTAAGGTAAAGGGTATTGGTGTTACTAGATTTACATCAGCTGACGTGGTGCGACATCCGCTGGTAGGCCGCATCGTTGATGCTTATGAAAAAGAAGAAAAAACCAAGGATGAAAACGATAGGGCGGCTAAAAAAGCTATTGCTAAACGGTATGAGAAAAAATCAGATGGCCAAGCAATAACAGACGTCAAGGGATTAACGCCGAGTCATGACTGATGTGAATGCAGGAACTTCAATAGAGCCTCCATCGATGGGATTAACCATTGATAGTGATGTCAGGGCTGGGGATTGGTCGGATATACCAAATTTAGATGCCGTAATGACCCGTGCACTGATAGCGGCCTTTGCAGCAGAACTTCCAGAAAACCCCGCCGCTGAATTATCAATATTACTGGCTGATAATGACACGCTTCAAAAGCTTAATAATGACTATCGATCAAAAGAAAAACCTACCAACATCCTATCCTTTGCGGGCGTTGAACCTGACGAGATAGAGGACGCTATTGCTTTTGCGCTGAGGGGCGGTCAAGCCATACCACTTGGCGACCTTGCTTTATCCTATAGCGTGCTAAAGGCTGAGTCGGCTGAGCAGGGTAAAAGTGTGGAGGATCATCTTAGTCATCTGTTAGTGCATGGTATGTTGCATCTGTTAGGGTATGATCATGAAAGTGATGATGACGCTGAGGTTATGGAAGACTTTGAGCGCGAAATATTAGAAACATTAGATATAAAAGATCCTTATTTGGATGAGATTGATCATGAATGATAATCAGCAACAAAGCGTGAGCCAAGGTGGTTTTATCGGCTTTATTAAATCTATCTTTGGTCACACAGAACAAAGTTTAGAAGACACCGTTAAAGAAGCAATCGCAGAGCATGAAGAAGATGCGCAAGGTTCTGCGCTTGGTGATGGTGAAAAGGAAATGCTTTATAATGTCCTGCAATATGGTGAATTGCGGGTCAATGATGTGATGGTACCACGCGCCGATATTATCGCGCTTGATATGGCGACAGAATTCAAAGAGATGTTGACTCAGTTTGCTGAAGCTGCTCACAGCCGTATGCCGCTTTACCGTGATACTCTTGATGAAGTGCAGGGTATGATCCATGTGAAGGACGTGTTGCGTGTGCTTGTTAACCGCGATGATAATGTTACATTAGATAACACAACGATGATCAATATTCTGCGCCCTGTATTATATGTGCCTGCCTCTATGAAGGTGATCGATCTTCTGGCGAAAATGAGAGCAGTGCGAACTCATATGGCGGTTGTTGTTGATGAATATGGCGGCACGGACGGGCTGGTAACTATTGAGGATTTGGTGGAAGAAATTGTTGGTGAGATTGAAGACGAGCATGACGAAGACCAGGCTAATCAAATACGCGCGTTAGAAGGCGGTGCTTATCTGGTAGATGCGCGCATAGAATTGGATGATCTGCAAGATGCCTTGGGCATTAATTTTGTTGATGATGAAGATATGGAAGAGATTGATACATTGGCGGGGCTTGTTTTTGATATGGCGGGTAAAGTACCTGAAATCGGCGAGCTAATTTCTCATAAAACAGGCATTGTATTTGAGGTTGTGGACGCCGATCCACGGCGTATAAAACAAATCCGTATTCATCCGTTTCAAGACGATTTAGTTACGGTAAGCCAATAAGATGTTTAAGGCACCTGAAATGGTTGATTTAACAAATCCGACTAGTCTGTTGGGTGGTTTTAGCGCGTGGGCAATTGCGCAGGGCAGTTGGACGCTTAAGGGTCTTCTCTTTTTAACGGGTGCTACGTATTCACTGGCATTCGCGCCCACAAATATCTTTCCTGTTATGTTTCTTATCTTTCCTATTATGTTTGCTTTTGGTGATGCAGCCATTAGCCGCAAGCAAGCCTTTAGCTTTGGCTGGTGGTTTGGTTTTGGCCTTTTTGTGGCGGGGATCAATTGGATTGGTAATAGTTTCACACAACAAGATGAGGTTCCGGCTGTCCTCGCACCCTTTGCTATTGCGGGATTGTCTGCTGTTCTGGCGATTTATTATGGCCTTACTATGGTTATCTATGGCTATTTGAAACGCGCGGGCCTATTGCGGTATTTTATTTTTGCGGCAGTGTGGATACTTATAGAGGCACTTCGGTCAAGCCTATTTACAGGTTTGCCTTGGCATCTTGTAGCCAGCATATGGGCCAATTGGTTACCTGTGGCGCAAAGTCTTTATTATATATCGGTTTATGGCCTAGGTTTTATCACTATCTTAGTCGCGCTAATACCTGCTGTGTTTTTAAGTGAAGCGGTTAATCACAAACACTATCAGTTTGGCACGGCATTAATACTGCTTAGTGTTGTTATTATTGGCGGTGGCTACCTGCGTCTATCTGAAAACCCAACCCGTATGCATCTTGGTATGAATATGCGTCTGGTGCAGGCTAATATTCCCCAATATACTAAATGGGTCAGTTATCTTATCGATGACCATTTTGATAATCATATGGCATTATCGAGAAAAGGCAGCGTTAATGGCACAGCCGATGGGATTGATCTGTTGATTTGGCCCGAAACAGCTGTGCAGCGTCAGACATATGACCGCAAAGGATCAATTGAGCGCTGGCGCTTGTCACGGTCTCTTAAGTTTGGAGCTTACGCCATCACGGGTGTGCCGCGCGTTAGTTATGAAGGTGAGACACCGCGCATGTATAATAGTTTGATGGCGGTTAATAGTCGCGGCACTTTATATGCGAGCTATGATAAAAGCCATTTGGTGCCATTTGGTGAGTATCTTCCTTTCAAGTCTGTCTTTGACGCTATAGGCCTAAGCTCGATGACGGGAGGTTCTTTTTCCAGCGGTCAGGGCCGTGTGGTGATACCGCTACCCGGCATTCCAGCCTTCTCGCCACTTATCTGTTATGAGGCCATATTCCCAGGTGCTGCTATTAGCCACCGCAAGGGGGCCAGAAGGCCTGATTGGCTACTCAATATAACCAATGATGCTTGGTTTGGTGATAGCAAGGGGCCTTATCAGCATTTAGCGTTGGTGCGTATGCGCGCTATTGAAGAGGGCCTAGCTGTGGTTAGATCAGCCAGTACAGGTATTAGTGCTGTGATTGATCCTGTAGGGCGTATTATCTCGTCACTTGATGTAGGTATTAAAGGAACTTTAGAAAGTCCACTACCTTATGCGCTGGCCAAACCCATGCTGTCATCACAGCTAAAGATTCGCTTATGCCTGTTTTTGTTATTGTCTATTTGCGTCTACACACCTATTGCGCGTTTAATAAAAAATAGAAATTCCCAAAAGTAATCATTTTACTAAATCTCTGTAAAAATAGGATTTTCAAGGTTGAAAGCCTTGAGAAAGCCATTTACTATTTTTTTAGTAAAATTAACTCTTTGTTTAGTATAATTATCTTTTGAGTAAGGAAAAAAAATGGCTGACCCGATTGACGTGCATGTAGGATCCAGAGTGCGCATGCGGCGCACACTAATGGGCATGACTCAACATCAGTTAGGTAGTGCAGTTGGCCTGACTTTTCAGCAAATTCAAAAATATGAACGTGGCTCCAATCGTATTGGCTCAAGTCGTTTATTTCAACTTAGTCAACTTTTAGACGCTGACATTGCCTATTTCTTTGGTGATATGCCCGAGGAAATTACTGGTTTTGGCCGTAAGGGCATGTCCGAAGAAGGCGTGCCTTATGAGGTAGATAGAACCATCTTAAAGCGTGAAACCCTAGAGCTGGTTAGAGCCTATTATAAAATAGACGGTCCTAATTTACGTCAAAAATTACGTGATATGATGGACGCTGTCAGTGAAAGTAATTTTTAAGCTGATCTTAAAAGAGTGAATTTCCCTCTTTTCCTTATGTTTTTTTTGCGTTAAAAGGCGCTTATGCCAGATTCAAAAACAGACTCAAAAACAGATACTATCGACAAACCCCCAAAAGGGAATTTCAAGTTACCAGAGCAGCGATTCTTTGGTCGCCGTAAGGGTAATCGCTTGTCTACGCGTCAGCGCGGCTTTATGGACGATATTCTGCCGAAAATTTCTGTAAGGCCAAAAGAGTATGCGCCAACGGCTATGGACCCTAAGGCGCAGTTTGATCATGATCCAAGTGAAATATGGTTTGAGATAGGTTTTGGTCGCGGCGAGCATATGATATGGCAGGCCGACCATAACCCTAATATTGGTTTTATTGGCTGTGAACCCTTCTTGAATGGCGTTGCTGGATTGTTAAAAGACATTGTTGATGGTGATGTTGATAATATTCGCATTTACGGTGATGACGCACGCCACGTGATGGAAGTTATGCCAGATGGTAGCGTGGACAAGCTGTTCTTGTTACAGCCCGATCCTTGGCCAAAAAAACGCCATGCAAGACGCCGTTTTGTAAATCCGTTTAATTTAGATGAAATTGCACGACTTTTAAAACCCGGCGCAGAGTTTCGCATTAGCACAGATCACCCCGTTTACCGTGAGTGGGTTAGTATGATGATGGCCTCGCGCGATGACTTTGAATGGCAAGCTGAAGGCCCAGATGATTGGCGTATTAGGCCTGATGATTGGCCTGAAACACGCTACGTTCAAAAGGCGCTAGAAGGCGTGGCCACATACTTTATATTTAAGCGGGTTTAGGGTTTAAATCTTTTCAAGCTTTGTGGAGTCATAATTTTCTTGCTCTTGGGTGGATGTGTCTGTATATAGAAGCCACTTCTCCTAGAAAAAGTGATAATAATTTAGGAGTGGGTCCCCGCAAAGCTTTGGAGGCCCGCTTTTTTGTGTTGGTTTAATTTAAAGTATCACCGAGTCTTTATAAAGGCACTTTCTACGAGGTGTATTGCTATTTGAAAGGAATTGCGGTGAGCGAACCGGCCCAAAATGTAAGTGATATTATCACGTCGACCATCGAAGCGCTTGGCTTTGAGCTTATCCGTGTTTCTTATGGTGGTGGGCGAAAGCCGACCTTGCAAATTATGGCAGAGCGTCCTGATGGGACCATGTCTGTTGATGATTGTGCGCTTGTGTCACGTGAGGTATCTGCGCTTCTTGATGTGGAAGATCCGCTGCCGGGCGAGTTTTTGCTTGAGGTGAGTTCTCCTGGTATTGATAGGCCCCTAACCCGCAAAAAAGATTTTGAGCGTTGGTGCGGTTTTGAAGCAAAAATAGAATTGGATGAAACCCGTGATGGGCGTCGTCGTTTCCGTGGTAAGATGACCAGAGTCGAAGGTGAGTCTCTGTTTATTTTTCTGCAGGAAGAAAAAGAAGAAATTGCAATCCCTATGGGTGAAATCTCAAAAGCAAAACTATTGCTAACTGAGGAGTTGATCGCAGCGGTGATGAAAAAATCTAAAGATGCTAAAGAAGCTAAAGAAGCTAAAGATAAAAAAGAATAAATTTGATGCCTAATGAATAGGCGTTAATTTGGTTGGTAAATAAGGACAATAAAGTCCTGATAATGAATGGAGTGTGGATGATGGCCGCTATTAGTGCAAATCGTCTTGAGCTACTACAAATCGTTGAACTTGTAGCGCGTGAAAAATCAATCGACAAAGAGATTGTTATCGAGGCAATGGAAGAAGCTATTCAAAAAGCTGCTCGTTCACGCTATGGCGCTGAAAATGAAATTCGCGCACAGATCGATAAAAAGACAGGCGATATTCGTTTGTTCCGCGTTATCGAAGTGGTGGAAGAAGTAGAAAACCCTGCCGTTGAAATTGCCCTGCATGATGCACGTCGCACTAAAGAAGACGCTGAGATTGGCGACTTCCTTGCTGACGCTCTGCCGCCAATGGATTTTGGTCGTATTGCCGCTCAAACGGCTAAGCAGGTTATTGTACAAAAGGTAAGAGACGCAGAGCGTCAACGCCAATTTGAAGAATATGAGAGCAAAAACGGCGAAGTGATGACAGGCGTTGTTAAGCGCGTTGAATATGGTAACGTGATTGTTGATCTGGGCCGTGCTGAAGCGATTATGCGTCGTGACCAAGTGATCCCACGTGAGCATATCCGTAACAATGAGCGTATCCGTGGTTACATTTACGACGTACGTCGTGAAAACCGTGGCCCGCAAATCTTTATGTCGCGTACAAAGCCTGAATTGATGGCAGCATTATTCGCGCAAGAAGTACCAGAGATTTATGACGGTGTTATTGAGCTAAAATCTGTTGCCCGTGATCCAGGATCTCGTGCTAAGATCGCTGTTCAATCAAATGATAGCTCTATTGATCCTGTTGGCGCTTGTGTTGGTATGCGTGGTTCACGCGTACAGGCTGTTGTTAACGAGCTGCAGGGCGAGAAAATTGATATTATTCAGTGGTCACCAGATGTGGCGACTTTCATTGTGAACGCGCTAGCGCCCGCTGAGGTGGCTAAGGTTGTTCTTGATGAAGAGCGTGATCGTGTTGAGGTAGTTGTGCCTGATGATCAACTATCACTGGCTATTGGTCGTCGCGGCCAAAACGTGCGTCTAGCATCACAGCTTACAGGTTGGACAATTGATATCCTAACCGAAGCTGAAGAGAGCGAGCGTCGCCAAGAAGAGTTTATGGCACAGAGTAAGTTGTTTATGGAAGCGTTGGACGTTGATGATACGCTAGCTCACCTTCTTTTTGCTGAAGGATTTAGTAATCTTGAAGAAATCGCCTATGTGGCACCAGAAGAATTAATGGCTGTAGAAGGCTTTGAAGAAGAGCTTGTTGGTGAGTTACAGCGCCGTGCGGGTGAATATCTTGAGCGTGAAGCTAATGCGGCTAATGAAAAGCGTATTGAGCTTGGTGTTGAGGATGCGCTTGCAGAAGTTGAAGGCTTAACAACTCATATGCTAGTAACGCTTGGTGAAAGCGAAGTGAAAACGCTAGAAGACTTTGCTGGCTGTGCTGCTGATGAGCTTACAAGTGATGACGACGGTATTTTGAAGGCTTTCCCTCTTTTAGAAGAAGAAGCAAGCCAGATGATTATGTCAGCGCGTTTAGCTCTTGGTTGGATTACAGCTGAAGATTTAGCTGCTGATGCAGCTAAGGCAGAAGCAGAAGCCGCGGCTTTAGAACCAACAGAAGCTGAAGCAGGTACTGAAGTAGAAGCTGAAGTAGAAGCTGAAGCTGAAGCTGAAGCTAAAACTAAAACAGTAGACGCAGAATAAAGGATTAATTCAGGGTGCCCCAGAAGATTGAGCAGATGGCTAAATCGGATGATGATAAAGCTAATAAGCGCTGTATCCTGAGTGGAGAGATTAAACCACGCGAGACTATGATTCGCTTTGTGCCATCACCTGATGGTATATTAACGCCAGATTTGGCGGCGAAGTTACCAGGTCGTGGTATATGGGTAAGCGCTGATGGTGTACTTATCAAGTCGGCGCTAGAAAATGGTCAGTTTGTCAAAGGACTGGCAAGATCGTTGAAAGCAAAGGCGAACGAAGATATGGTGCCAGATGGCCTGTTGGAGCTTTTGAACCGCTTGCTAACTAGAAGATGTATGGACCGATTGGGCATCATACAACGTTCAGGCAAGCTGGTGTCAGGCTTTGATAAGATTAAGGCGGCACTGGGTAAAAACGCAGCACCAGCTATGCTGTTTACTGCGTTTGATGGTGGCGAAGACGGCAAGCGTAAAATGCGTAATGCGGTTGGCCACGAGGTGTTAGAAATATCTCTGTTTGACAGAGAGCAGCTGAGCTTAGCGCTTGGCAAAGATAATGCAGTCCATGCACTTTTGCTAAAAAGCGCTGGACTTGATAAACTACAAGCGGATGTTACCCGCTTGATTGGACTTAGAGGGGTTATGCCCCAAAACAGTGATGATGTTTAATCCAAATGGAGCTAACGTCATGCTGTAAATTTTAAGACCCAAAAGGGTTAAGAGGATTAGAGCAGGTTATGAGCGACGAGAAGAAGTTGACACTGTCACCACGCGGCACACTTGGAGTTACCAAGGGTGTTGAAACTGGCCAAGTTCGCCAGAGCTTCTCTCATGGACGTACAAAGTCCGTGGTAGTTGAGCGTAAAAAGAAACGTGTATTGAGCAAGGGCGCTGTTGAGGCGCCTGTTTCTGCTGATACAAAGATTGAGGTTAAGAAGCCTCAACCTGCATTCAAACCCAAAAAATCTCCTATGGCTAAGCCTGGTGGTCTGAGTAGCATTGAGGTGCAAAATCGTGCCAAGGTGCTGGGTGAAGCGAAAAAACGCGCTGAAGCAGAGGCCGTTCTGGCTGCTGAGCGAGCTAAAGCTGATGAAGTGCAGAGAAAAGTTGATGACGAGCGCAAGAGAAAAGATGCGGCTGAAAAAGCTGCACTAGATGCTGCCCGCACTGATGAACAAGTAGCTGATGATGACGCAGCGACACTAGCGGCGACTGAGGCCAAGAAAAAGTCTGAAGAAGCGGCTCAAGAAAAATTATCACAAGACGCTGATAAAAAAGTGGCTAACGATATGGTGGCGCGTGAAGAAGCTGAAGAAGCTGCACGCAAGAAAACTGACCTAGAGGCGCGTGCTGTACAGTTGCGCAAGGCATTTGAGGCCGCCAAGGCAGACGCTAGTGTTGTAAGTGATGATGACGCTGCACGCAAAAAAGGCAAGCCTAAGCGCGGTAAAGATAAAAAATCAACGAGTGAAGCTGACGCTAAACGCAATGCCAATGTGCGCGGCAATGATAAAAACCGTGGTAAATTAACTATATCACGCGCACTAGCTGGAGAAGAAGGGCGTCGTCAACGATCGCTGGCTTCATACAAGCGTAAACAAGCGAAAAACAGACGTCAAGCTGATGGCGGCGAAAAGGTGAAGGTGAGCCGTGAGGTTATCCTGCCTGAAGTAATTAACGTTCAAGAACTGGCTAAGCGTATGGGCGAAAAAGCTAATGCTGTGATCAAGGTATTGATGGGTATGGGCGTTATGGCTACTATCAACGAAAACCTTGAGCTGGATACAGCGGAATTGGTGATTGAAGAGTTCGGTCATACAGTGAAGCGTGTATCAGAAGCTGATGTTGAAATTGGTATGTTTGGCGCGGATGACGCAGATGCTGATCTAATCCAACGTGCACCAGTTGTGACGGTTATGGGTCACGTTGATCATGGTAAAACATCCTTGCTTGACGCGCTACGTGAGCAAAATGTAGTCGACGGCGAAGCGGGTGGTATCACGCAGCATATTGGTGCCTATCAGGTAACGATGCCTGGCGGCGATAAAATCACTTTCCTTGATACACCAGGCCACGCTGCCTTTACGGAAATGCGCGCACGCGGTGCCTCATGTACGGATATTGTTGTGCTTGTGGTTGCTGCTGATGACGGCGTTATGCCACAAACGATTGAGGCGATTAACCACGCGAAAGCGGCAGGTGTTCCAATAATTGTTGCCATTAACAAGATGGACCGTGAGGGTGCTGATCCTGATCGTGTGCGTCAAGAATTACTACAGCATGAAGTGGTTACAGAGCATTTCTCTGGTGACGTTCAAGAAGTTGAAGTGTCCGCGCTAAAGCGTACAGGTCTTGATAAGCTTAAAGACGCTATTCATATGCAGGCTGAGCTTGCTGAGCTAACGGCTAATCCTAATCGCTCCGCTGAGGGCGTTGTGATTGAAGCTAAGCTTGATAAAGGTCGTGGCCCAGTTGCTACGGTTCTGGTTCAACGTGGTAGCTTGAAAATCGGTGATATTTTTGTTGCTGGTGCCCAGTGGGGTAAGGTGCGTGCACTTATGAACGATCAAGGTCAACAGATCAGTGAAGCAGGCCCATCGCTACCAGTGGAAATTTTAGGTGCCGGCGCCGCGCCAGCTGCTGGCGATGATTTTGCTGTGGTTGATAGTGAAGCTAAAGCCCGTGAGATTGTTGAGTATCGTCAAGGTCAAGTGAAGAAGAAACGTGCTGTGGCAACAGCGGCGCCGAAAACACTTGAAGGCATGTTCACACAGCTTAAAGCAAATGAAATTCACGAGTTCCAAGTTATTCTTAAGGCAGACGTACAGGGTTCAGTTGAGGCCATTACGACAGCGCTAGAGAAAATTGGTAACGACGACATTAGATGTCGCGTGTTGCACGGCGGTGTTGGTGGTATCACTGAATCAGATATTACCCTTGCCCATGCTTCGGGTGCGATGATTATGGGCTTTAACGTACGTCCAAACCGTCAAGCACGCGAATTAGCCGAGCAAGAAGGTGTGCCGTTTAAATTCTATTCCATTATCTATAACCTGATCGACGATGTGAGAGCAGCGATGATTGGCGAACTTGGCCCTGAATTTAACGAGAACATCATTGGTGCTGCTACTATTAAGGATGTCTTCTCAGCTGGTAAGCACGGTCGCGCTGCGGGTTGTTTGGTTATTGAAGGTCATATCCGTAGTGACGCGAAAGCACGTATCCTACGTGATGATGTGATCATCTATGAGGGTGGCATTGATAATCTACGTCGCTTTAAGGATGATGTGAAACGTGTAGAATCAGGTCAAGAATGTGGTCTAACTTTTGATAATTATCAAGATTTTAAGGCTAATGATATTCTTGAGATATACGAACTATTTGAAGTAGAGCGCAAGCTTGCATAGAGGATATAATGGTTCAAGCTGGTACTAAAGAAAATCGAAAAGGGGGCGGAGGACTTCGCCTTCTTCGTGTTGGTGAAAATATTCGCCACGCCCTGTCATCTGTGCTTGCGCGCGGTGACTTTCAGCATGATGTTTTAAATAATGTGTCTGTGACAATATCAGAGGTGCGTTGTGGTCGTGATTTACGAAGTGCTACTATCTTTATCATGCCGCTTGGTGGCGAGGATCAAGATGCGGTTACCAAGGCCCTTAATGAAGTGGCTCCATTCCTGCGTGGTCAATTGTCGAATAAGGTAAAGATGAAATTTCTCCCAGAGTTGAAGTTCAAGATCGATGATAGCTTTGATGAGGCAACTCATATTGACCATCTCTTGCGTGACCCAAGGGTCATGAAGGACGTCGCCGCTAAAGGCGAGGAATAATATATCGTAGTCATCGTTTGAGTCGTTAAAATACACCCCCATTCGTCATTCGACGACTTGATCGGCGAACCTATTTATCCACTAGCCACGGCATTAAACATATCATCCCAGTTTGGATTATCAGCTTCGATTAATTCTATTTTCCAATCCCGCTTAAATCGTTTAAGTCGCTTTTCACGTTTTATGGCATTTTCTGCTGTTGAATGTTGCTCAAACCAAACAAGGCGGTGGACCTGATATTCATCAGTAAAGCCTTTGGCGACGTGATTTTTATGTTCCCAAATTCGGCGCGATAGATTATTGGTCATGCCAGTATAAATAGTGCCATATGGTTTGCTCGATGTCATATATACATAATAATTCATAGATTCGAGTATAACGAAAAATAGGTTCGCCGATCAAGTCGTCGAATGACGAGATAGTAAAATAAGTGATGGAACATCTAAATGGCACGTAAGAAAAAAGGCGACAAGATCGATGGCTGGTTAGTTATTGATAAACCACTGGGTATGAGCAGTTCGGCTGTTGTTGGAAAAGTAAAGTGGCTCCTTAAAGCGCAAAAGGCGGGTCACGCTGGCACGCTTGATCCTTTAGCCTCGGGTATTTTACCCATTGGGCTAGGTGAAGCCACCAAGACAATGCCCTTTATTGTTGACGCCTCTAAGACGTATGAATTTACCATGCAGTGGGGTAAATCAACGACCACAGATGATTCGGAAGGTGAATTTGTCGCAACATCGGATGTTTTGCCAACAAAAGACCAAATAGAAGCAATTTTACATGCCTTCACAGGTGCTATAGAACAAACCCCCCCTATATACTCTGCCATCAAGGTGGACGGCAAGCGATCTTACGATTTGGCCCGTCAAGGTGTAGACGTAGAGTTAAAGTCAAGAATTGTTAATATTCAATCACTTAGCATTGTTTCACATGACGAAAACACTGCTCAAACTACACTAAAAGTTGACTGTGGTAAGGGCACATATATCCGCTCATTGGCCCGTGATATTGCCCTAAAATTGGGGTCTGTTGCCTATGTTATTTACCTGCGGCGTACACGTGTTGGACCTTTTGATGAAAATAATGCGATTTCACTGGAAAAACTTGAGGACTTGAGCCATAGTGCGCCCGCTGTGGACTATATTGGTTCACTCATGACGGCACTAGACGACATCCCGGTGCTTGCCATTAGTGAAACAGAGGCGGCTCTGATCAAACAAGGTCGGACGCTAACTCATCCAACAGCCAAGCAAGGAGTGCTGATTTTATTGCACGGGGATATCCCCATTGCCATAGCTGAAGCATCGGATGATATCATCCGGTCCCTGCGGGTCTTCAATATGTAACTTTAAATTAAGGAGAAGATCGATGTCGATTACTGCAGAGCGTAAAGCTGAGCTAATCAAAAAACACGCCGTTAATGAAGGCGATACTGGTTCACCAGAAGTACAGGTTTCTATACTGACTGACCGTATTGTAACGCTAACAGATCACTTTAAAGAGCACAAAAAAGACAACCACTCACGTCGTGGTCTTTTAAAGATGGTTAACACGCGTCGTTCTCTTTTGGATTACCTAAAGAAAAAAGACGAAACACGTTACCAAGCTTTGATTAAAAGCCTAGGTCTACGTAAGTAAGAATTTGAACAGGGTTGGCGGATCGTCAGCCCTGTTTTACTAAGAACTTCTTTCTGTAAGATTTGGGGTTCTTTAAGAATTTAGGGAATAAATATTCCCTTATAGGACGCCAGCGATTAAGCTGGCTTTTCGTCTATTTATGACCCTGAAAAATATGGGTAAAATAGGCAGCCCAATATCCGAATGAGCGGCTATTGGTTATTTGAAGCGGGGCATGTGCCATAGGGGTATATGCCAGAGATAACATTAGAAATTATTAGAGTGATATCTCGGAAGGCTAGGAAATGTTTGAAATACATCGCGAAGAAATAAATTGGGGCGGCACGACCCTAACACTAGAAACTGGACATATTGCACGCCAAGCCGGCGGTAGCATAATCGCTACTATGGGCGAGACATCTGTCCTTTGTGCTGTTGTTGGCTCTAAATCAATTAAGCCGGGTCAAGACTTCTTCCCACTAACTGTAAACTATCAAGAAAAATATTATGCTGCGGGTAAAATTCCTGGCGGTTTCTTTAAGCGTGAAGCACGCCCATCTGAAAAAGAGACACTGACGAGCCGTTTGATCGATCGTCCAGTACGTCCTCTATTCCCAGCAGATTTTAAAAACGAAGTACAGGTTACTTGTACTGTGATGAGCTATGACGGCGAAAACGAAGGCGACGTTGTTGCAATGATCGCAGCTTCTGCTGCTCTTGTAATCTCTGGCATGCCTTTCATGGGCCCAATTGCTTGTGCGCGTGTTGGTTACAAAGACGGCGAATATCTGCTGAACCCAACTGTTGAAGGTCTAAAAGAGAGCGATCTTGATCTTATGGTTGCTGGTACATCTGAAGCTGTTCTTATGGTTGAATCAGAAGCTAAAGAGCTTTCTGAAGATGTTATGCTTGGTGCTGTTATGTTCGGTCACGAGCAATCACAGCCTGTGATCGATATGATCATCAAGCTTGCTGAAAAAGCTGCTAAAGAGCCTTGGGTTCTTCCTGAAGTTGCTGATTGGTCAGCTGAGAAAGCTGAAATCGCTGGCATCGCTGGTGATGATCTTCGTGCTGCATATGGCATCAAGGTTAAGCAAGACCGCGTTGTGGCTATTAATGCTGCTAAGGCGAAAGTTGCTGCAGCATTTGAAGCGCGTCTTGGCGATGAAGCAAGTGCAGTTACATCAAACGTTGTTGGCGATCTTCTAAAGAAGCTTGAAAAAGAGATCGTTCGCGGTGACATCATTAAGACTAAGAGCCGTATTGATGGCCGTGGTCTAGCTGATGTTCGCGCTGTTGATGCAATGGTTGGCCGTCTGCCACGTACACACGGTTCTGCTGTGTTCACGCGCGGTGAGACACAGGCAATTGCTGTGACAACACTTGGTACATCTGATGACGAGCAAATGATTGACGCGCTATCAGGTACGTATAAGTCTAACTTCATGTTGCATTATAACTTCCCTCCATATTCTGTTGGCGAGTGTGGCCGTACAGGTTTCACATCACGTCGTGAAATTGGTCATGGTAAGCTAGCATGGCGTGCGGTTCGCGCAGTATTACCTGCTGCTGCAGATTTCCCATACACAATCCGTATTGTGTCAGAGATCACTGAATCAAACGGTTCATCATCAATGGCGTCAGTTTGTGGTGCCTCTCTTTCAATGATGGACGCTGGTGTGCCACTAACACGCCCAGTATCTGGTATTGCTATGGGTCTGATCAAAGAGGGCGATGATTTCGCTGTTCTTTCTGATATCCTTGGTGACGAAGATCATCTTGGCGACATGGACTTTAAGGTTGCTGGTACATCTGAGGGTCTAACTGCATTGCAGATGGATATTAAGATTACGGGTATCACTAAAGAGATCATGCAGATTGCATTAGAGCAAGCCTCTGGTGGTCGTGCCTTTATCCTAGACGAGATGAACAAGTCTCTAACAGGTGCACGTACTGAAATGAGCGAGCATGCGCCGCGCATTGAAACAATGAAGATCAACACGGACAAAATCCGTGAAGTGATTGGTACTGGCGGTAAAGTGATCCGTGAAATCGTTGAAAAAACTGGTGCTAAAGTTAGCATCGAGGACGATGGCACAATTAATATCGCTTCAAGCGACTCTGCTCAAATTGACGCAGCTAAAGCTTGGATTACAGGTATCGTTGCCGAAGCAGAAGTGGGTACTATCTATAAAGGTAAAGTTGTTCGCATTATGGAATTTGGTGCATTCGTTAACTTCATGGGTTCAAAAGATGGCCTTGTGCATATCTCTGAGCTTAAAGAAGATCGCGTAGAAAAAGTAACCGACGTTGTTAACGAAGGTGACGAAGTATATGTGAAGTGTCTAGAGATTGATGGTCGTGGTAAGGTTCGCCTAAGCATGCGTGTTGTTGATCAAGCCACTGGCGAAGAAGATCCAAATGCAGCGCCACCTAAGCCTTCTGGTCCGCCAAAGGGTCGTGGTCCACGCCGCAACTAGATCTATCTGAAAATAAGAAACTGGCATGTGTTTAATACATTTGCCAGTTTCTATTATTGTTACTTATTCCTTGTTTCGGAGTTAACTATGGCCATTATTAATCCCATAAAATTGGGTGGCAAAGAAATATTGCCGCTTGTTGAAGGTGGTAAAGGTGTTGCATTATCAACGGGCGCTAGCTCTGGCCCTTGGGCTGCGGCGGGCGGTGTTGGTACTATCTCGGCTGTGATTGCAGATGAATATCACGCTGATGGTAGTATTGTTGGGCATGATTATAAGGGTAAAACCCGTCGTGATCGTCACAATGAAATGATCGACTATTGTATCAATGGTACAATAGCTCAGGTTAAAAAGGCTTGGGAAATCTCAAAAGGCGAAGGGTTGATTAACCTGAATATGCTTTGGGAACTGGGCGGCGCACAACAGTCACTCCACGGTATTTTAGAAAAGACTAAAGGCATGGTTCACGGCGTCACATGTGGCGCGGGTATGCCCTTTAAACTGGCCGAGCTAACGGCGCAGTACGGTGTGCATTACTATCCTATTATCTCTTCAGGTCGTGCGTTCAAGCTGCTTTGGATGCGGGCCTTTAAAAAGTTTGCTGATATGCTTGGCGGCGTTGTTTATGAAGATCCGTGGTTGGCGGGTGGTCATAACGGTTTATCGAACGCAGAAGATCCAAATCAGCCAGGTGATCCCTATCCACGCGTGCTAGAGCTACGCCAAATCATGACGAAACTTGGCCTAGGCCATGTGCCGATCATTATGGCTGGTGGTGTTTGGAACCTCAAAGAGTGGAAAGACTGGATCGATAACCCAGAACTTGGCCCTATCATGTTCCAGTTTGGTACGCGCCCGCTTGTCACCAAGGAAAGCGAAATTTCTGACGAGTGGAAACGCCGCTTAATGGGTCTCAAAGATGGTGACGTCCTATTACAGAACTTTTCTCCAACTGGTTTTTATTCTAGTGCTGTTGAAAATGATTATATCAAAGAACTTGTGGGCCGTAATGCCCGTCAAATTCCATTCTCACCAAAGCAAACTGAAGACAGTAATGTACTGTTAGAGGTTGACCGTAAGAAATATTGGGTTGATTCAGCAGCAAAAACTAAGGCTGATAACTGGATAGCAGCGGGTTTTGTTAAGGCCATGAAAACGCCTGATGATACGCTGATCTTCACAGATGTGGAAAAATGTGCTGAAATTCGCCAGATCCAATCTGATTGTGTTGGTTGCCTTAGCCAGTGTCGTTTCTCTAGCTGGGCCGATAATGAAAAGAACTCAACGGGCCGTCTTGCTGACCCTCGCAGTTTTTGTATTCAAAACACGCTTGATTCTATCGCACATGGTGGCAGCCTAGATAACAATCTGATGTTTGCTGGGCATAACGCCTATCGTTTCGGGTCCGATCCATTTTATTCAAATGGTTTTATCCCAACGGTAAAACAGCTTGTTGATCGGATTATGGAAGGCGATTAAATCGCCGCGTACTGATTAAGAATTTTAAAGGGCTGCACAATCGTGTGGCCCTTTTTTGTCATGTGTAAAACTTACAGATCCCGCGCCATATAGACCACATCGTCTTCGGGGTTGAAGTTGTATGGTTCAATTTCGGTGAAGCCGAGGCTCTTATATAATTTTACCGCCGGCTCTAGGCGGCGCAGGCTATCAAGCACCATTGAAGCATAGCCAAAACCCTTAGCGCGCTTCATCAGGTCAAGGCTGAGTGCGCGCCCAATTCCTTTGCCTAGGCCCAAAGGTCGTACAAACAGACGCTTCATCTCGCAGCAGCCCTCGCTATGGGGCTTGCATGCAACAGCACCTATAGGGTTGCCCTCAAGCTTGGCGAGCAGCAGAAAATCATAGCCCGTCGGGAATGTAGCCATTTCATCGTCAAAGCCCTGAAAATCTAGCGGGATAGGTAGGCCCTCTGCATATTCTCTAAAGAGCACCTTTACGGTTTCAATGTCTTCTGGTGATGTTGCAACCTCAATCGTCAGGCTCATCATGCTTGCCATTCCATATAGACATCAGCGCGGTCGTATAGCGCAGGCTCAGGTCGGTCCATATGCTTAAAATTCAGTCGCTCATAGATGCGGATGGCATCGGGTAAGATTGAATTTGTATCGAGATAAAGTTTTTTACCCTTCAGCGCCTGAAAGCGCTCAATCACTTTGACACAGAGCGCACGCCCCATGCCGCATTTTTGCACCGATGGATCAACACCAAGCTTTGTTAGCTCAAAGACGCCATCGCCGTCATGCTTGAGCGCCACAGCCCCAACAGCCTTACCGTCGATAATTGCAAAGTATATTTCACCACCTGTTTTGAGAATTTTGTCTTCAGGGTTGCTCAGATAAAGCTCATCAATAGGCTCAACGACAAAATACTTAGCGACCCAAGCATAGTTAAGGTCATAAAAGGCCTGTTTATAGCGCGGGGCATAGCTGCAAATTTCAAAGGGCTGATTGTTTTGTTGAACTGATTCACTCATGGCTAATTCTTCCCAAATAGGATGGTGTAGATGATATCGCTATAGGTGGTGGCGGTGCGTTTAATCAAAAACTTCGTGATTATAAACGCCCCAAAGATTCTTTTTTGTAATCCAGCCTTTTGTGCCTTTAATCTCTAGGACGCACCAATTTTTTTCGCATTCAATCAATTTACCAACCACACCTTCGTCGGCGATGATGCTAGCAGGGGCAAGCTTGTTCTTGGCTGTGAATAACGGATGCGTGCCACCCTTGACCATACCTGTGCGTTTGCCAGATAGTAGCGAGACTAGCATCCATCCCTCTGCGCCCTCGTGATCCTTGACCTTGCGCCAAGGGCCATTTTCGTCGATCACTTCAAGGGGTAGAGTCTTGCGAGAGAAAACCCAATCGATGGGGTATTGTCTGCCGGGGCCAGTACGCATATAGGCCTTTGTCGCGGCGATAGAGACGAATCGCGGTAGTGGGTTACCAGAGGCGCCTACTTTGCCGGCTGCATGTGATACTGTGCTAGGCAAAAACATGCAAACCACGGCAAAAGCTTTAAGATATTGTCTCATCCGCATCAATAGTATCCCTCATCGTGATGTAGCGTCACTTTATAACGCAATTAAGTGTAACAGAGTTTGCCTAAACTAGCCTTGTCTGTTAGATAACCAAACTAACTTTATATGCTAGTGTAATTCAAGTCCTAAAGGAATTATCTAGGCTATAAAATAATTAGGGTGAGTTTAGAAAAGATTACCAATGACTGAGCGTAATAAAAATAAACCATTAGTGATTGTCACGCGCAAGCTGCCCCAGTCTATTGAGACACGGATGGCGGCGCTGTTTGATGTGCGGCTAAACGCCGACGACACGCCTTTTACCAAGGATCAACTTATTGCGGCTGTGGGCGCGGCGGATGTGCTGGTACCCACGGTTACAGATGTGATTGACGCTGATGTGATTAATGCGGCGGGTGATAGGTTGCAGCTCATTGCTAATTTTGGCGCTGGGGTTAATCACATTGATTTAAATGCTGCCGCTGCGCGCAAACTTAATGTTACAAACACACCCGGTGTGCTCACCAACGATACGGCTGATCTGGCTATGTCACTGCTACTATCTGTGCCGCGACGTATTTTTGAGGGTGAGAAGATCCTGCGTGACGGCGCTTGGACTGGTTGGGCACCAACATTTTTACTTGGCCACCGCGTTACGGGTAAAAAACTGGGTATCATCGGTATGGGTCGTATTGGTCGCGCTGTGGCAAAACGGGCCGCTGCTTTTGATATCACGGTCTATTACCATAACCGCACGCGCTTGCCTGCCGATATTGAGGCAGAGCTTAATGTTGTTTACTGCCCTGATCTAGATGAAATGCTGATGGATATGGATTTCGTATCGGTCAATTGCCCGTTGACAGATGATACATACCACCTATTGGATCATGCCCGTATGTCCAAGATGCAATCCCACACGATTATAATCAATACTGCACGCGGTGAAATCATTGACGAGGGTGCGCTGGCTGATCTGCTAGAGGCTGGAAAATTGGCTGGGGCTGGTCTAGATGTTTTTGAGGGCGAGCCAACGATAAACCCTAAACTGCTAAAGCTTGATAATGTTGTACTTGTTCCCCATATGGGTAGCGGTACGCAAGAAGGCCGCGTTGGTATGGGTGACAAGGTACTGATCAATATTCAAACTTATGTGGATGGGCATCGCCCTCCTGATAGAGTTTTGTTATAAATTTCGATAATATTAACACGTAAAACCAAAGAAAAGCCGCCTGTATTAAACAGAGTGCTGAGTTTAAAATGACTGATTTAAAACATATTCGTAACTTCTCTATTGTTGCACATATTGACCATGGTAAATCAACCCTTGCGGATCGGATGATCCAAACAACAGGTGGTTTGGCTGAGCGTGATATGAAACAGCAGGTGCTGGATAATATGGATATCGAGCGAGAGCGCGGTATTACCATTAAAGCACAAACTGTGCGGTTGGAATATAAGGCGAGAGACGGCGAAACATATATCCTAAACTTGATGGATACACCAGGTCACGTGGATTTTGCCTATGAGGTTAGTCGTTGTCTTGCTGCCTGCGAAGGATCAATCCTTGTAGTTGACGCAAGCCAAGGTGTTGAGGCTCAAACGCTGGCTAACGTTTATCAGGCTATTGATAATAACCATGACATCGTGCCAGTGCTCAACAAAATTGATTTACCAGCCGCCGAGCCTGCGCGTGTGCGTCAGCAGATCGAAGATGTTATTGGTATTGATGCGTCTGATGCCGTTGAATGCTCTGCAAAGTCAGGTATTGGTATCGAAGATGTTTTAGAAAAGATTGTGACCGACCTACCAGCCCCTGTGGGCGACCGTGACGCACCGCTAAAGGCGATGTTGGTTGATAGTTGGTATGATGCTTATTTAGGCGTGATGGTGCTCGTGCGTGTGATTGACGGCGTTATTAAAAAGGGCATGACGGTTGAGATGATGGCCAAAGGTACGCAGCATAAAATTGACCGTGTAGGTGTGTTTACACCTGAAAGCACCATGGTTAAGGAACTTGGCCCCGGTGAGGTTGGTTTTATCACTGCCTCAATCAAAGAAGTGGCTGATACCAATGTAGGTGACACGGTGACAGAGGCTAAGCGTCACTGCGCTGAGGCACTACCAGGTTTTAAGCCTAGCCAGTCTGTAGTTTTCTGTGGACTGTTCCCAGCGGACGCGTCTGAATTTGAGCGTTTGCGTGACGCGCTGGCGAAGTTGCGCCTTAATGACGCAAGTTTTGAATTTGAGGCTGAAAGTTCAGCCGCTCTTGGTTTTGGCTATCGCTGTGGTTTCCTTGGTATGTTGCACCTTGAGATTATTCAAGAGAGGCTTTGGCGTGAGTTTGATCTAGAGCTGATCACCACAAGCCCAAGTGTTATTTATAAAATGTATATGAATGATGGCACCATGCTTGAGATGCATAACCCTGCTGATATGCCCGATGTAACACGCATTAAGCATATCGAAGAACCATGGATTGATGCAACTATTTTGGTGCCGGATGATTATCTGGGGGCAGTGCTCAAATTATGCCAAGACAAGCGCGGCATTCAAAATGACCTTACCTATGTCGGCTCTCGTGCGATGCTTAAATATCGTCTGCCGCTTAACGAGGTTGTTTATGATTTTTATGATCGCCTGAAATCTATCTCAAGAGGTTACGCTAGTTTAGACTATGAAATCGCTGATTATGAAGAATCTGACCTTGTGAAGCTGTCGATTCTTGTGAATGCTGAAAGTGTGGACGCGCTGGCAATGCTTGTCCACCGCAGTCAGGCCGATAATCGTGGCCGCGCTTTATGTGACAGATTAAAAGATTTGATCCCACGCGCTCTGTTTAAAATTCCTATTCAGGCGGCGATCGGCGGCAAGGTTATAGCCAGAGAGACTATTTCGGCCATGCGTAAGGACGTAACTGCAAAATGCTACGGCGGTGATATTACCCGTAAGAAAAAGCTGCTAGAGAAACAGAAAAAAGGTAAAGCTAAGATGCGTACATACGGCAAGGTAGAAATACCGCATAGCGCCTTTATCGAAGCCTTGAAGATGAAAGACACGTAAAAATGCCACCTCCTGTATCATCAGGCCCTTTAACTCCTGAAGCTATTTTAAAAAACGCCGAGCAGGGCGACAAAAATGCACAGTACCGTCTTGCCGGTATTATGATTAGTGCTGGTCGTGAGGGTGAAGGTGTTGACTGGTTAAAAAAGGCAGCGGCGGCTGGACAAAATGATGCGCGCTATACATTGGCGCTCTTTTTAATGAAGGGTCAATTTGTTGACCAAAACCCCGATCATGCTTGGCAGATATTAGACGCAGCCGCAGAGGCAGGCCACAGCCCATCCTTGCAAGTGGCGACAGTGCTAACGGCTATGGGTAGTGGTCAGACGGTGGGTGACTGGGCAGCGGCCATTAAGCGATTAATTGCAGCGGGTGAGGGTGGCGATGTATCGGCACTGCGTAATCTAGCCCTACTGCTCATACTATCTGATAGTGATGCTCATACAATGATCAAGGACCTGCTACACTGCGCGGCGACACGCGGTGATCTATTTGCGGGTATGGCACTGGTGCGACTCCATATAGAAGGCATCTCTGGTATCTCTGGCGAAGAAGCTCGTTTCTGGTGTGACGCAGCCGGACAAGCAGGCTACCCGGTTGCGCATATGTTAACCTCCAAACTAGGCGCAGCTATCTTAACGAAAGCGCCAGCAGAGGCCGCTATTCCAAAGCTTGATCACGGTGCGTTACTCGGCAGTTTGTCAAATGAGTTCGGCGGTGATTTGCCAATACGTAAAACCCTGTTAGACAGGCCAAAGGTGCGCAGTGCATCTAAGCTATTACCTACTGTTATTTGTGATTATTTAATCGGCCAAGCTGCACCTGCCATGCAACAGAGCATGATGATGGACCCTTATAGTCAGCAGTGGATAAAACACCCCAACCGCACGGCATCTATCGCTGAATTTTGGCCTGAGAGTTTAGACTTATGTTTATACGCTACAGGCGTACGCATGGCGCGGGCTGCAGAGTGGTCTGTAGAAAATAGTGAGATGCTTTGTGTTGTGGCTTATCAGTCGGGCGAACAGTATCTACCGCATTTTGATTGTATCACAGTAGACGAACCTACGGCGGCTGAGGAATTAAATCGTAGTGGCCAACGTGCCCGCACGGTTGTGGTGGCCCTTAATGATGATTTCAAGGGTGGTGAGTTGCGTTTTTGTTATGCTGATCATGAGGTTGAACCAGAAGTTGGAACAGCAGTTATCTATGATAATATAATAGCTGATGGTGATATAGACGAGCAATCAATGCATGAAACTATACCTGTTGAAGAGGGTATTAAGTGGATTGCCGTTAAAAAAATGCGCGTTGATCCATTTCTTTAAAAGCTTTGTTTTCTCACATCGCGGCACCATTTTTCTTAATAAAATAGCATTTTGATACTATTTTTCTGTTATTTTCTTTGTTTAGTATAAATAAAAGATAAACCACAGTATGATTAAGTCACAGATGCAGATTTCCCTTCTCCCTTTAAATACTGCGTCCAGCGGAACCGTCACTCCCCCCTTATGTCGGTTCCGCTTTTTATTTCAGCTAATATTGGTTATCATGTGTTATTATTTTATATAGTAGCGTGTTTCGGGCGCGTAAGGGGCTTAGGTAATGAAGTTTAAACAGGGTCTTTTTCTACTGGTTATTGGTTTAATAATGACTGGCACAACGCCGTTGCAAGCGCAGCAGGATAGAAGCGCTGCGCAACAAACGGCCTTTGATTTATACCATGCAATTCGTCAACAAGATCAACCTGAATCGCTGGCGGTGTGGATGCATCGCGCCATTACTATATTTCGCTATGACTGTGAACGCCTAAGAGAATATCAAATCTATCGCAAAAGCCCCAACATCATTCATATGAAGGTAAAATGTGTAGGTCTGCCTATTTATGGATTAACGGTGGCGTCAAATGGCTATCTATCAGTTTATGGGGGCAATGGCATGGTCTCAGGGCTGGAAGCTGCTGATGAGCGCATATATAGTTTCCTGCCTGATGGTACACTAGAACCTTATAAGGCACCTGAATTAAAGCAATATGTTGATGAAAATATAGCCAGTGATGAAGATATATTCTATATGATTCTCAGCATCGGCTTCGTTGTTCTTGTGATTATAGGTTTTGCGCTGCTCTGGCTGCGTATTTGGAACAGAGTAGGGCGTAATAGCCGCCAATTCATTGAGATTGAAAGCGAGCTAAAAACAGACATGATTCATGATAGTGATGAGGTATCAGAAGGCGTTTATAGACACCCTATTGGGCTGTATATTGCCGTTGGGCCAAGGGGGAAAAGGCGCGTTTTCCCAAGTAAATTTACTGCTTGGATATACAATCATATGGGCTTTAAGTTTAGAGAGCTAACCAGCAGTGCTGCTCTTAATCGTTTTGTGGAAGAGGGAGAATCCCAAGAGTAGGTCACTTTTTGTTATTTAGACCCCGGAGGATCCCATGTAATGCCCGTTGTTGTTGAGAAAAGATGTGCGCAAAGTGCTATGACAAAAAACATGGCTGTAATCTGTATATACATATAGGGTACCAGCGGCGGATTGCCGGGGGTATAATTACGTTCTTTCCAAAAGCCCCAGCCAGCAACGGCGAGCGCGATGATTAGATAAAGTATATTTTCAACATTAGTCATCTATTATTATCTTCATAGCGTAGGTTAAATAACAGCAGTTTAGGGTGTATAAATGTTTAGCCAGCCGTTGAACAGCATATTTAGTTAAATTTTTTGTGACTATGAAAAAGCTTCAAGCTTTGATAGCGTGCAGGCACGTTTGGGACACATTGGGCATTAGGGACATTTATAATGATAAAATCAACAAAACTATTATCAGGTATCACAGGATTAATCGCAGCAAGTTTAATTGCACTTTCACCTAGTGTGTCTGCTTTGGATACATCCTCAGCACTTATGGATTATAGCGATATTTTCGGCCTTGAATATGCAGCAAATCCCCGCATTAGCCCTGATGGCAAACATGTGATCTATGAGCGTCGTAGCCAAGATGTTATGAGCGATAGTACCCGCACAAATATTTGGCAGGTGGCGCTAGATGGAACCGATCATCGTCCCCTGTTGTCGGGCAAAGCAAATTACCGTATGCCGCGCTATTCAAAGGACGGCAAACGCCTAGCCTATATTTCGTCGATTGAAGGTAAAAACCAGCTTTATGTGCGTTGGTTAGACACCGCGCAAACCGCGCGCGTGACCGATTTGCACTATGCACCAAGTTCCGTATCATGGTCGCCTGATGGTAAATGGTTGGCATTTTCTATGTTTGTAAAAGCCAAGGATAAAACCATATTTAAGGATATGCCTGCCAAGCCAAAAGGCGCGAAATGGGCAGGAACAGCAAAATATATTGATCGCACGTCTTATCGATCAAACGGCGCTGGTTTCTTGCCGCGTGGATTTAGTCATATATTTGTCGTACCTGCTGATGGCGGCTCACCGCGACAGATAACCAGTGGTGATTTTCATCATCGCGGCGCGATCAACTGGACGGCTGACAGTGCCAGCGTGATCATTGCGGCCGACCGTCATAAGGATTGGGAAAATCGCCCAGGTGAGAGTGATCTCTATAGCGTGAATGTAACAACGGGTGCGACTGAAAATCTTACAAGCCGTGAGGGTCGTGATGGCGGCGCTGTTATTAGTCCTGACGGTTCAAAGATCGCATATGTACGCGTTGAAGAACGCCTGATGCCGAGCCAAAATGGCCATTTAATTGTGATGAATTTGGATAGCACTGGTCTTGTTGATCTAACGCCTGATCTGGACCGTAATGTTAGCGGCATTCAATGGGCTGCGGACGGCAAAGGTTTGTATTTTCAATATGCTAATAACGGTCAGGGGCAAGCTGCCTATGTGAATCTATCAGGTAAGCGCCGTGTTATCACAGGCAAGCTTGGTGGCCAGTCATTGGGGCGTCCTTATACGTCTGGCGAGTTCCGCGCCCTGAGTGATGGTCGTGTTGTTTTCACTCTGAGTAAAACAGATCGTCCAGCTGATCTGGCCATTGTTGACCGCATTGGTCGCATCACCCAATTAACCCATTTGAATGAAGACCTACTTGCTCATAAGACACTGGCTGCGGTGAAAGAGATGACGGTTAAGTCATCGGTTGATGGGCGTGATCTTCATGCGTGGGTGGCAGTGCCTCCGGGATTTGATGCTAGTAAAAAATACCCGCTTATTCTTGAGATTCATGGTGGCCCTCATACGGCGTATGGCCCTAATTTCACTGCTGAGATTCAATTGATGGCGGCTAAGGGTTATGTCGTTGTTTGGGGTAATCCACGCGGTAGTACCTCCTACGGCGAAGAATTTGCTAATCTCATTCAAAATAACTATCCAAGTCAGGATTATAACGATTTGATGGATATGGTTGATGGCGTTATTGGCCAGGGATATGTGGACAAGGATCAGCTTTATGTCACGGGTGGGTCTGGTGGCGGCGTGCTGACGGCTTGGATCGTTGGTAAAACCGATCGTTTCCGCGCTGCTGTTGTGGCTAAACCAGTGATCAATTGGATCAGCTTTACGCTGACAGCTGACATGACGGCCTATGCGGCTAAATATTGGTTCCCAGGTAAGCCTTGGGATCATTTTGATCATTACTGGAAACGCTCACCACTATCGTTGGTTGGTAATGTAAAAACACCAACAATGCTGCTGACGGGTGAGGTGGATTACCGCACACCGATTAGCGAGACTGAGCAATATTACCAAGCCTTGAAATTACAAAAGGTCGATACAGCGATGGTGCGTATAGCCAAGGCTAATCACGGCATTGCAAGCCGCCCAAGTAACCTTATACAAAAGATAGGTAATATCATGGCGTGGTTCGAGAAGTATAAGAAGTAAGTTATTGTTATAAGCGCTCACAGCGCCGCGCAGGCTTTTGCAACATAGGTTGCGCCTCGCGCTCGCTCGGTACACGCTCACAAATGCTCGCTATTATATAGAGAGCGATTAGCGATCGTACCGAACGACCGTGAGGCCGAGCTTATGCGAGGATAGCCACGAGTGGCGCTTGAACGGTCAGCTATTAATTAAGACCGTATCTTTTACTCTTGGACGTATATAATCTCGCCGTCAACAATGGTTAGCACCACATTGGTGGTTAAGATGTTCGCCTCGGGCATGGTCATAATATCACCAGAAAAGGCGGTGAAATCAGCGCGCTTACCCACAGTGATAGAGCCAAGCTTATCTTCTTGGAAGGCAGCTTCGGCAGGCCAGATTGTGAACATTTTCAAGGCCTCTTCTCGTGTTACAGCTTCTTCTAGGTGCCAGTTATCTGCGCTGAAACCTGTCATGTCTTTGCGGGAAACAGCAGCGTAAAACTCGATGCGAGGATCGCCGCGTTCAACAGGGGCGTCAGAGCCGCCAACAACAATCACACCTGAATTGATCAGGCTTTTCCACGCGTAGGCACCATATAAGCGGTTATCGCTGAGACGCGCAGGGGCGAAATGCATATCACCAATGGCGTGGGATGGCTGCATGGATGGGATAACACCCATTTGATTAAAGCGTGGGATATCCTCTGGGTTTATAATCTGTGCATGTTCAATGCGCCAGCGTGGCTCGGCTATTTTGCGGGCCTCAGATGGAACCTCAGCAAATATTTTCTGATACCAGTCGAGCACTAAACGGTTACCCATATCACCAATGGCATGGGTATTAATCTGAAGGCCGTCCATTAGCGCGCGGCGCATAATAGGCAGGGCATCATCTTCTTTCATCATGATTAGGCCGTGCGTATCAGCGTCAGAATATGGCTCGATGAGCGCTGCACCACGTGAACCCAGTGCGCCATCCATATACATTTTAATAGCACGTGTGACAATGCGACCATTATTGCTGCCGCGAGGACCACTATCAAATAGCTTGCCAGCGTCACCCATATCAACAGAGTTATAGACGCGTATTTTCATGATGCCTTCATCGGCTAGGCGTTCCATAATAGGCACCTCAGCCCAAGGCGTCGACATAGAATGTGTGCCCGTCCATCCATACTTTGCGTAAACTTCACTGCCTTTTGCTAATGCTTGGGCCCTACGCTCATCTGTCATCGCGGGTAGAAGCGGTGTAATAAGGCTCATCGCAGCATCAATCAGCATGCCAGTAGGCTCACCAAGTGCATTTTTAAGGATGTCGCCACCAAAAGGGGCTTTGGTGTCACTTGTTATGCCAGCTGCTTTTAAAGCAGCAGAGTTGGCAACCATGGCGTGACCGTCAGAACGCTCTAATATAACAGGGATATCACTAATAATCTCATCAAGATCCCAGCGACTAGGGAAGCGCTTTTCAGGCCAATGTGTTTCAATCCAACCACGCCCGAATACAATATCCTCTTTATAGGTTTTATGCCATTCAACGATTGTTTGTTTTAGCGCCTTGATGGAGAGAGTGCCTTCTAAATTTAAGGTAAGCTCGCGCTCGCCAACGCCCGCGATATGCGAGTGACCATCAGTAAATCCAGGGTATAGAGAAGCACCAGACAGAGAGATGACTGTGGTTGACGTATCCATATAGGCACCAGCACCTAGTTTATTACCAGCGTAAACAATGATACCGTCTTTAACGGCCACAGCCTCTACATTAGGATTATTGTCATCGGCAGTATAGATATTGCCTTCCCAGATAATCATGTCGGCCGGCCCCGCAATCGCGTCCTGTGCAGCCGTTGCTGTTGTGAATAGGCCTATAGCCATTAAAAGTTTAGTCAGTAAGTTGAGGCGCTTCATCATTCTCTCCTGAAATAGTCATCTTATAGGTATCTGGTCATAGGTATCAGGAAAGCGGTAGCCAATGTCAAGCTTTCGCCTGATGATTATTGGCCTATGGCTATCTGTGAGGTGATATGATATCCAGAAGAAGAGACGTAGTTACCGTTTTTTAAATATAGGCGATAGAGTCATATGCGTGGTTATTTTGTACTGCTAACGGTTATGGTTTGGGTGCCAATTGCACTGTTTAAACCGCACGTAGGCATTTTGGTATGGAACTGGATTTCCCATATGAACCCTCATGTGGGTGTGGGTAATTTTGTTGAAACATTTCCGCTATTGGACGCTGTGGCGGGTGTGACCATCATTGGTTTGTTTGTATCAAAAGAGCCTAGACGATTACCAAGTCACCCATTGCTTGTGGCGTTAGTTTTGTATTTTTTATGGGTCGCTATAACAACATTTTTTGCGATGAATACCGAGCTTGCTCTACCTAAATATATTGCCCTGATGAAGGTGATGTTATTTTGTTTGATGATTATGATTGTTATGCAGACCCCTAACAGGCTACGTGCCTTTGTTTGGGTGATGTCGCTCTCGCTTGCCTATACCGCGATTAAAGGCGGGCTTTTCACGCTGGCGACAGGTGGTGGTGCGCGTGTGCAGGGTGCGGGCGGCATGATGGAGGATAATAACCAACTTGCGATGGCGTTGGCGATGTTTTTACCCATAGCATTCTATTTCTATAAACATCCGCCCATTGATAAATTACGCTATCCAATGTTGGGCATGAGTATTTTAACCCTAGCTGCGACAGTGGGGACCCAGTCGCGTGGTGGCCTCGTCGCCCTTGTGGCGGTCATGGGGATGGGCTTTTTAAAATTAAAGAGCAAATTTAAGATCATGGCTGTGGCGGTGCCAATAGTGATCATTGGCTTTACCTTGTTGCCCGACACATGGAAAAACCGCATGGCAACGACAGAAAATGCGGTAGAAGATCAATCCTTTCTAGGGCGGGTAGCTATGTGGAAATTTGGTATGAATGTGGCAGGTGAATACCCTGTAACAGGTGGCGGGTTTCTGGTGAATTTTGATGAAGAGGCACGGCAAATATTTATGCCAGCTGGTTATAAAGGACGGGCATTCCACTCAATCTATTTTGAGGTTTTGGGCGAGCATGGTTATGTGGGCTTGTTACTGTTTTTGACCGTAATGTTTACAGGGTATTACGCTGCAGGTTCTACGGCGAAGGAGCTGAGGCCCTATCCAGATCTACACTGGCTTGGTGATTTGTCGGGGGCGCTTCAGATCAGCATTGTTGGGTACGCGGTTGGGGGATTAACCGTTAACATCGCAACATTTGACTTTTATTTTCATGTTATGGCGCTGATTGTGGTCATTAGTGTAGTAAGTGACCGGATGCTAGCGGCGCGTCAAGATATAGCAAAAGGCTTTTCGCCCTATTAGTTTATTGATTGTCTGCGTCATCGTCATTTTTTTGCATGAACTGTAGATTTTGTGGGCCGCGTCTGCGCCTTAGGAATTTCAGGCCGAGTATCACAATCAAAGCGACACCAATAATACTCAGCAGCATTATAGCAGCGCCAATTGCCATGGGGCCAATATCATAAGCGCTCCGACAGGTGAGTGCATTATCATCGCAGATAAAAAATCGAAAAGCCGCGTAAACAACAAGCGACAATAGCATAAGCCCCAGTACTGGTCGGACGGAGGCATAGATGGATTTTTTAGGGTGAGTATTCATGTGGGTATTATGGACCGCTGCGCGAATGGGCGCAAGCTGGTTTGTTATAATAACGTATGTTTTTTCATGGCATGGCGTAATTGATCGTAGCTAAGGTGTAGATGGCGGGCTGTGCTGCGCTGATTAAACTTATGTAGGCCAAGGGCGTGTGTGATTAGAGTTTTTTCATGGGTGTTTAATTTTGCACGTAGATCAAAAGGACCAGAAGGCAAGACTGTTTCTGCCACTATTTCTGCCACTGCTTTGTCAGTTTGCGTAGAAGGTTGATCGGCGGTAGCTGTCAAAACTGGTGGCCTAAAGGGACTGTCAAAAGGATCAAAGACAATGTCATTAAGAGGGGCCTCGCCGTCCCATGCACGATAGACGGCGCGCTCTATCACATTTTTAAGTTCACGAATGTTGCCGGGCCATTGATGGTTTAGTAATCTGGTTACGGCGTCTTCAGTAAAGCCTGGAAATTGCAGCCATTCTTGCTCTGTAGCCATTTGCCGTCCAAAAAACTCAGCCAGTATTTCTATATCCTCTTGGCGTTCTCTTAAAGGCGGTACGGTGATAACATCAAAGGCTAATCTATCGAGTAGGTCATGGCGAAACGCGCCGCGGTCAGCAGCAGCAGGCAGGTCGATATTAGTGGCGCCTAAAACACGCACATCTACCTTGACGGTCTCGTTACCGCCAATACGCTCAAATTCACCATATTCGATGATGCGCAGTAGTTTCTCTTGCGCGGCGGGGGTTAAGGTGCCGATCTCATCAAGAAATAAGGTGCCACCATCAGCGGCTTCAAAACGACCAATACGGCGCTTGCTTGCGCCTGTGAAGGCACCAGCCTCATACCCAAACAGTTCGCTGTCTAATAAATTTTCAGGCAAGGCAGCGCAATTCATTTTTTGATAGCCCTTGTCCCAGCGCTGAGACAAGTAATGCAGGCGTGCGGCAATCAGCTCTTTTCCCGTGCCGCGCTCGCCGATCACCAGCACGGACCGCTCCATGGGCGCAGCATGGCTGATCTGGTCCATAACGTCTAAAAAGGCGGGGCTTTCGCCAATGATTTTTATATCTACCATATGAATACCATTAGTTAGTGTAATTTACTAAAATATAGTAGTTTGCACATATATAGTCAAGTGCGCATCTCTAAAATAAAATATTTATTGAGTATTATCAATGTGTTACGATTTTTCAAAAAACTGGCACGAGGGCTGCAATATAGTTCTCATAACGAAGAATAAAACAAAGAAACAGCGTTATGCCCCGATCTTAAGAAGCCCATAAGGGCCACAAGATGAATGCAAAAAAGGTCTTTAAAACCAGGCAAAGGGGGAGACAGCACGGAAACGACAATAAACGGCCCGAGACTATGCAGCGAGAATAGCAAATAAAGGTCCGAGCCACGACAGCGAGAAAACACACTTGATAAAAAGGTAAAAGCCAATCAAGTGATAACAATAAAAAAGGAACGAACTATGGGTATTTTTTCAAGACTGAGTGACATTATCAACTCTAACATTAACTCGATTTTAGACAGGGCAGAAGATCCAGCTAAAATCATTCGTATGGTCATTCAGGAAATGGAAGATACGCTTGTTGAGGTGCGCACTAGCGCGGCGAAGGCAATTGCGGACCAAAAAGATATAGAGCGCAAATTAAAGCGTATTGAAGATGCCAAAGGTGAATGGGATAAAAAAGCTGCGTTAGCTATTAGCAAAGGTCGCGATGATCTAGCTAAGGGCGCTCTCATTGAAAAAGCTAAATTAGGCGAGATGTCAGAGCTTCTAGCAGCTGAGGTTGATCATATTAATGAGGCTCTATCTCGTCATGAAGAAGATGTGGTTAAGCTAGACAGCAAACTGCGTGAAGCAAAAGCAAAAAAAGCCAGCCTAAACACTCGCCATCAAACAGCGTCCAATCAGTTGCGTGTTAAGCGTAATATCTATGATACGCGTATCACTGATGCTTTTGAGCGCTTTGAAAAAGTCGAGCACCGTCTTGACCGTATCGAGGGTGAAGCTGAATCTTATGAGTTGGGCCGTGGTAAAAGCCTAGTTGACGAGATTAACACATTAGAATCTGATGATTCAGTAGATCAGGAACTGGCCGCGTTAAAGGCCAAGGTTACTGGTAAGCCTGACACATCTGGCACAGGTGCTAAAAAGACAGCAGCCAAAAAATAATATATAATAAGCTCGGCAATCTGGCTATCAGATAAGACGGATAGTCAGATAAGCCGACACGGAGGTCAAGATTATGGAAGAAGTTATACCTATTTTACTATTCACTATCGTGATACCGCTTTGGATTATTTTCCATTATGTCACCAAGTGGAAGTCAATGAAAACATTCTCTGCCGAAGATGAGACAAGCCTCACTGAGATGCGTTCATCAGCGGATCGCCTAGAAGACCGTCTACGGACTTTAGAACGCATATTAGACAGTGAAGTACCAGATTGGAGGAGCCGTCGTGATGACTATTAATAATAGCCCCACCAGACTTTATAAGGACCCACGCAATGCTAAGCTTATGGGTGTATGCGCAGGTATCGCAGATTATACCAGCATCAAGGTAAAGGCCGTACGAATATTGGTTGTTATCGGCGCTATCCTAACTGGCATATGGCCCTTAGTAATTGGATATGTAATTTTAGGTTTTGTTTTAGAGCCAAAACCAAAGGATTTATACGAAGATAAAAAAGAAGAAGAGTTTTGGAAACAAACGCGCAAGGCCCCAGATTACACAACAGCAGAGATGCGCAAACGTTTCCGTGACATTGATCGCAGGACCGCTGATATGGAAGCCTATATGACCAGCAAGCGTTTCCGCCTTGATCGTGAACTGAACGCATTAAAGGATTAATCCCCCAAAAAGGATAATTCCCCTGTTAATCACGAGATGCGCACTAAAAAAGCCCCTACATAAGTTGGGGCTTTTTGTTGTTTAAAAAGGTTTATGGCCTTTTACATAGCTATCTTGATAACCTCTATAAAGCTCCATACGAGCATAACGATAAAGGGCAAAAAGCTAATCATGAAACCCATGCTGCGTTTGGCTGGATCAGCCATATAGCCTTTTGAATATAGGATGCGTCCAATAATCCAAACTGTACCTGCAACACCTGCATATAGATCACTTACCAATATGGAAAATAACCATAAAACAGGCAAAAATGTCACGATAAGTTCAAGCGAATTTAAATGTATACGGTTAGCACGCTGAAATTCTTCTGGTCCGTCAAGACTAGGTGCGGGTACGTTCAATTTACCGCGCATCAAGCCAACGCGGAATGAAAATATAAATACGATGAATGTGGCAAGTAATGTAACGAGTGCCGTTAGTGGATATGCAAACTGTGTTAATTCCATGGGGATTCCCTCCAGTATATTCCCTGTCCAAAATTGGACGAGGCCACGATAACAGCTTGCACTATTTTAACAAATAACAAGTCTGTGACTATCTAATTTCGATGTTTTAAAACCGCAGTCGCAAACTGTTTACGCCCAAACAGCATAAAGAAAATAGATATGGGTGTTGTAATCAGCGCTAGCAGCATGAGGGATTTATCAATCGCCATCTCATCAGCAAAGACATAATCATTAAATACACCCACTAGCAATGGTCCCAAGCTATAGCCCAGCAAGCTAACAACCATGATAAAGGCGGCTGTAAATTGCCCGCGCATTTGATTGGGTGTGATCATGCTAATGGCGGCGTAAGCAGCCCCCGTTGGTAAGTTAATGAATAAAAACTGGATGAAGAGCATACCCCACATAAGCGACAAATCAGTGGCCTGAGGGTAGATAAGCGCAGGAATAAAATACCCGATAGGCGAGGCGAGTAGCGCAAGAATATGAGCGTCATTGCGCCCCTTGCGGTATAAGATGTCGGCAATGCGACCACCAAGGATCAGACCTAATACGCCACCAATTAAACTGATAAAACCAAAGTTATACCCAAGCGTACTGCTGTCGATACCATGGATACGCTGCATGAAAAACGCTAAAAATGTTAGCGTACCGTAGCTGAGCGTCGCGATGGCAGACAAGCCAAAGAAGATCGCACCATATGCCCTTGGTTGCTGTTTAAACTGCGCCCATACTTTCGCCAGCGGTACAGGCTCTGGTTTTGGGCCTGCCAAACCCTTCCTGCTAGGTTCGCGGATGGTGATGATCATCAGGGTCAGTAACAAGCCTGGCAGTCCCACTAGGATGAATGTTTTTTGCCAGCTACGGATAACCTCAAACCCCAAGAATGAGATGTCAGGTAATGTGCCAGCCCAACTGATAACCGCCCCACCGACAATGAAGGCAAGTCCTGAACCAATGGGGATGCCCATGGAATAGACGGACATAGCAGTGGATAGCTTTTCCTTTGGGAAACTATCAGCGATCAAGCTATTGGCGGATGGGGCAAGCGTTGCCTCACCTACGCCAACGCCGACGCGCAGCAAAAATAAATGCGTGAATGATCTAGCAAAGGCGGATGCGGTTGTCATTAGGCTCCACAGGAACAGACCAACAGCAATAAGGCCGCGCCTACTGCCTGTGTCGGCAATGCGCGCGCAAAATAGACCAAAAATACCGTAGAAAATAGCAAAGGCAATACCAGTTAATAGGCCAAATTGCGTGTCGGATATGCTAAAATCTGCCTTGATGGCAGGGCCGAGTAGCCCAAGGATTTGCCGGTCAATATAAGAGAAAGTATAAACGATCACCAACAGGCCAACAGTATACCAAGCATAAGTTGGCGTTGGATATGTATCTGGCTTGTCTTGCTCACGCATAAATTTGTCCTATTTTTAATTTATAGTTGGCAAATAAACTAATATACATGATACAGCAAGATCATTAGCCAAATTGATCGTAAAGGAAGATGGTGATGGCGCAGGTTACAACATTAGATGATGTGCTGGAAACATTCGAGTTTTTAGACGATTGGGAAGATCGTTATGGCTATATTATCGATCTTGGCAAAAGCGTAGATACGCTACCCGACACCCTAAAATTAGATCAGTTTTTGGTGCGCGGCTGCCAGAGTAAAGTGTGGCTCATCCCTGATGTTAGCGATGATGGCATCTTATCTTTTCGCGCCGATAGTGACGCTGTTATCACACGCGGCCTCGTGAGTTTGATTCTTATTATCTTTAACGGTAAAACGGCGGCTGAGATTTTGGCCGTAGACGTTCAGGGTATCCTAGAGCAGTTAGGCCTAAAACAACATCTATCACCATTGCGTGCCAATGGCCTTTATTCGATGGTTGAAAAGATTTTAACCATTGCGGGCGCTAGTAAATAATTTTTAGCCTCAATCGCCGACGCTCACGCTTATGCGGGGATAGCCACGAGTGGCACCTGAACGGACATAAAAAAGGCCCGACAAACTGTCAGGCCTTTTTTAAAAATCTTCTAAGTTAAGTTAACCCAGCCACCAATACAATGATCAGCGCAAGTGGACATAGGTATTTAATCAATACATGCCACAATTCAAATATACCACCTTCTGGTAGGTCCATCTCTTTACGCATGCTTTCGCGGCTAACAAACCAACCAACGAAAATAGCCAGCAGTAGACCACCAACAGGCATCACAATGCTCGATACCGTATAATCGATGATCTTACCCGGATGAGCAATGGATCCACCGATAGTATCTATGCCAAGGAAGGCAAGTGGTGTTGATGTAGCCCAGTCATTACTAGAATAAAGCGTTAGCATGCCAACAAGGAAGGCGATGCCGCCACCAATGACCGAAGAGCGCCAGCGTGTCATATTGTATTTCTCTTCGAAATAGGCAACCGTTGGTTCTAAAAGCGAGATTGATGATGTGATCGCTGCGATTGTCAGTAGCACAAAGAAAGCTGTGCCAACAATGTCGCCGCCTGGCATTTGACCAAAAGCAATAGGCAACGTGATGAAGATTAAGCTTGGGCCACCCGCTGGATCAAGGCCATAAGCAAATACAAGTGGGAAGATCGCAAGACCCGCCACAAGAGCAACGCCTGTATCAGCCGTTGCGATAAGGGCCGCAGATTTGGGCAGGCTAATATCCTTAGGCAAATATGCGCCATAAGCAAGCATGGTACCTACTGTAACGCTAAGCGAGAAGAAGGCTTGACCTAGTGCGCTAAGTACAACATCTGCATTGATTTTTGAGAAATCAGGCGTGAATAAAAATTCAACAGCGCGGTTAAAATCACCCGTTGCCATGGCAAAACCAACGAGCAGTAAAAGGATCAAAAACAAGAGTGGCATTAAATATGTCACGGCTTTTTCTAATCCGCCTTTAATGCCTTTACCGACGATGATGACAGTGATCGCTGTGAAGAGGAAATGCCATATGGTCATGGTACCTGCACTGGCTTCATACGCTGTCATGGCATCTACGGCACCAGCTTTAGTAATGCCTTGGAAGGTACCTGTCGCGGCTTCGATGATATAGGCCATAACCCAACCAGCAATAACGCTATAGAAACTAAGAAGACCAAGTCCGCCGCCAAAAGTCCCCAAATTACCGAGCTTTGCCCAATGGTGTGATAGGTTTGATTCTTTTGCGATAGCTGCTAGTGAGCCAATTGGGCTTTTGCCACCGCGTCGACCAATAGTTAGCTCTGCTATAAGGACAGGTAGGCCAATCAAAAAGACAAAACCAATATAGACTAGCACGAAGGCGCTACCGCCATTTTCGCCTGCCATATATGGGAAACGCCATATATTACCTAATCCAACTGCGCTGCCTACTGCAGCAAAAATAAAAGCCATTTTAGATGACCACTGTACTCGACTGGCTCCAGCCATAATCCCACTCCCCTCAGAATGTTTATATTTATTGTATATTTAGTCTTTAGCCCAAATGACTAAGATTTGGACTATATCTATTTAGTTTCAATTGTACCAGTCTGAATTTAAGCCTATTTCATACGGTCAAGAACACGGCAATATTCGCCAGTGGAGCGTATGGTAACGCACAGGCGGTCAGCCTCCGACCATTGCTCAACGGGCACCCCAAGACGGAAGGCTTGACCATTAGCTGTAGATATCTGCCAAATGCTGATGGCACCTTTGAGCGCAGGGTATGATTTTTCTAATGTGCTTGTATATTCAATCGCATTTTCATAAGAGGAATAGGATGCTAAATGCGCGTACCAGCTACCTTGCGGGTGATGACTGCGCGGACGTGTTACGTCTAGGGCTATTAATTTAAGCCCTTTGGTGTCGCGGTTTTTAGCCTTAGTCTTAGCGCTGTTTTTACGGACGGGCTTAGGTGGGGTTGGCGTGCCTAGGCTATCATGCAGTTTTGTAGTGTTTGCCATGAAATCCATATCAAGCGCTACTAGCTTTCTCTGCAGGGCAATAAGCCGCTTGCTGGCAACTTCGACCAGCGGGCCGCGTAGTGGCACAGCCTTACATTTGACATTCATTTTTTGCCTGTTACCCGAGCGTGCTACAGTTGCGTATGCGTTGCGCGCTTTCACAGGCAGGCCTGATTTTTCAAGCGCAACAGCCTTTAATAAAAGATTGCTGATGCTACTTGGCTGCGTGTTGAGGCGGTCGAGGGCTTCTTGATTACGGCCGCCGCAAAGAGCTGATATAACGGCCCCAGAAACAGAGGATGATCCAGTTGGTGCTTTAGCATCGGTGGCGGATGATGTTTTTACGTCACTACCACCGCCAAAGTCTGGCATAGAAATGCAAGCATTTAATGATAGAGCTAGTGTTACTGCAGTGCCAATTTTAGCAAGGCGATTTTTCATAACTGATTCCCTAAAATCTTAATTGGCAACAGTATCAAGCACAATACGGTTATTACGTTTCTGCACAGGGCGATTATTGGTTTTCACTATACGGTGTAGCGCATTCAGCTGTGTTTTTGAAAAAGACACCGTGCCCTTTAAGAGATACCAATTCACGCCCTCGCTACAGGGTGGGGTTGTTAGCGAACCTTGATAGCGAAAATATGATTTATCATGAGGCATCAGGTCGCGTGCGTTAATAAGCACGCCCGCGTCACTGCGGGTGCCATTTTTCTTGGTTGGTAAAAAAGACATAATCTCATTAAAAGCTTTATTTTCATCACCTTCTTCAACGAGAACACCAACCACGGCTATATTGCCGCTAGTAGATGCGTGTACAAAATGGATTTCCATGGGGAAAGACTTGCCCATAACAGTATGCTCTGATGGTGTATGTATATGGAATTGTTTCAGCTCATAAGATTTATTGCCAATTTTTAAAAAGCTGCCACTATTATAATTTTGCTGCAATGTATGACCATTATTGAGCATAGCAATGGGCGCGACGTTATAATCCATCTTTAGGCCGTGTGTAATGGCAGGATCGGTATTATTGATATCAATAGGGGACTGGCTTTTGCCTGATTTGCATTTTCCGCCCCAGTAGTTTGGGCCATTTTTGCCTGCATATCCCCATTCAGCCGCTTTTAGCGGCGCTGTCACTAATAAACCAATTAATGCTGAAACTGTTACTGATTTCACCAAGCTCATGTTCATAAGGTCTCTCCATATGCCTCAAAAAATTCATATATTTCATAATCTAAGGCAGCTTATCTGATTTATTGCCTAGATGGAACAATGTTTAACAGATTTGTTTATGCAGATTTTGGGCCATATGGAAACTTTATAATTTGTGGTATGGGTAATGTCTTAAGTTTTATAAGGATATGATACATGCTTGAATTAAAGAATAAATGCGAGCGCTGTGAAAACCCATTACCACAAGACAGTGACCAAGCGATGATCTGTAGCTTTGAATGTACTTTCTGTGCGCCTTGCGTCAACGGTCCTCTTAAAAATACATGCCCTAATTGCGGTGGCGAGTTTCAACGACGGCCCACGCGTATTATTAAGCCATAGCCTTTTTTGCAATTCTAAAAATGCGACCATCAAGAATGAACAGGCTTAGTGCAATAAGTCCCATACCGATCCCGTGATTTATGAGGAATGTCTCCCCTAAAAAATTAATGCCAAGGGTTACGGCGACAATAGGAATACCAAAGGTGACGAGCGAAGCATTGGTCGCACCGCCGATATCTAGGATTTTAAACATGAGCGGGAAGGCGAATGCAGCGCATACCACGCCGAGCATTACAAGAGCGGCTATGACATTCGTATCAGGTAAGGCAAAGCTGTAGCTTTTATCAACGACGAGTGATAAGGGCACCATGATTATGGTCGCCACCAACAATTGGCCGAAAGCTGTTTGCATGGGCTTTAACTTATGTCGGGTGAATTTCTTGCCGATCATAATAGCGATGCCATAACAAAATGTAGCGATAAGTATGGAGATCTGACCAAATAGTTGATCGGTCTCTAGTGAAATACTATCGGGTTTAAATATAACAAAAATGCCTAGCATCCCCATCAAAATTCCCAGCGATTTTGCAGGCGTAAGTTTTTCATCGTCCGTATAAAAATGAGCAAGCATTACTGTAAACATAGGCGTGGTGGCATTCAACACGGCGGCTAAGCTTGTTGAGATATAATTTTGACCCCAAACAAATAAGCACCAAGGCAGGGCGCAATTGAATATGCCGAGAAAAATTAGACCTTTCCATTTATCCAAGCCTGTGGGTATCTCAATTTTCATGATTTTTAGCATTATATACAGCGTTAGGGCGCCAAGCCCCACGCGTACTGCAACAATGGTAAAAAAAGGTAATGCAGTGATAGCCACAGCATTGGACATAAAGGCACTGCCCCAAATAATGGACAAGATCACTAAAAGAATCCATCCTTGAAGAGGCATGACATTATTGTGGTTTTGCATAAAGTTTACTCATTCTTGATTTAAGGGGACCCTATCGCAAGTGACTGTGAATGTCTCGCCATTTTCAGACCCCAGTCTCTTTTCAGACCCCAGTCTTTCACATGCTAATAGTGTCACAAAATCATGGCTCTTACCCTATAAGTTATGGTTATTTCACGATGGTATGGCCATATTCTGGATAGGGTATAGCCCTAGAGCCAGCATGTGATAATTTATGTATAAACCGAACAAAAGCGCTGACTTCAGCTGGTTTTGTTGTTGGCTGTGTATGATGATGTGGTGTTTTCATTTTTTATCTCCTTTTTCTGTGAGATATTATAATGGCGAGCTGTGTAGAAAATAATTTGATATTTATGAATATTGTGATAAATTAATCTCAATTATGTATTTTTAAGTATAAATTATATGGAAAATTGTATGTTAGATGATTTTGACGTCAAGATTATGGATGCTGTACAGGATAATAGCAGGCAAACGGCAGAGGCATTGAGTGAGCATGTTGGCTTGTCAGCCCCTGCTTGTCAGCGCCGTTTGAAAAAACTACGTGATGATGGTTTTATTGACAAAGAAATTGCCATTGTCTCATCAAAGGCCGCAGGAGGTTTTATGACCTTTGTTGTGCAGGTAGTATTATGTTGCCATGGGCCATCGAATACTGATGCCTTTATAAAGCGGATGAATCAGATACCAGAGGTACAGCAGTGCTTTTATGTGACAGGCGAATATGATTTTATTTTAATTGTTGTTGCGCGTGATATGGATGATTACCAAGGGGTTATGGGTAGAATATTCACCGGGGACGAGGCTGTCGACCGCTATACAACGACGGTTTCAATGCGGACTACAAAGCAAAGCCTGCGTTTACCCCTCGGCTAATATTATTTTTTCTTCGTTGGTTTTTTATCTTTGAGAAGATCGTAGGCTGTTTGCACGGCATGGAATTTCTCTGCTGCAGCTGGGTCGCCTGGATTGGCATCGGGGTGATACACCTTAGCAAGCTTGCGGTACTGTGTCTTAACCGCTGCATTATCTGCGTCGCTTTCTAGCTCTAAGGTATCAAAGGCGCGCTGTTCAGTACTGGTAAACCCGCTTTCATCCTTAGCGCCGCCCCAGCCAAAGGTGCGGCCCCCAGCAAATGCTTTTGCGCTTTCCGCGTTAGAATTACGCATAAATTTAAGCGCTTCTTCGTCTGACATGCCAGAGAAGAAATCCCAATTACGGTTATATTCAGCAGCGTGATCTTGACAAAAATACCAGCGTTCTGGTGAACTTGGAGATTTAGGCGCCGGGTGCTCACCGCGCTCATTACAGTCAGAATAGTCGCACATCTGCACAGGCTCGGCTTCGGTTTCCGCGCCATAATCACCCCAGCGGGGAAAACCCCAATTTTTCATGCGTTCTGTTTTCATAAGAGCAGTATATAACAAGTTATTTTATAAAGTGTTACTAATCATTTGCCTAAAATAAAAAAAGGCCCTCCACATACTATGTGGAAGGCCTTTGACTAGAAAATTCGTATAGAGCAGATTGCGGTAAAGTTGATTAAGACAGCTTTTTAGGGGCTGTTGCTTTAACGCTATCATCTACATGGCTTTCAAACTTAGCAAAGTTATCTATAAATAAACCTGCAAGATGATCAGCTTTGGCATCATAAGCAGCTGTATCAGACCAAGTGTCACGTGGTGTTAGGATTTTAGTGTCTACACCATCGATCGAAGTTGGTACTTTAAAGCCAAAACGCTCGTCAGTGCGCATCTCAGTGCCGTCTAGCTTGCCATCAAGTGCGGCATGCAGCATGGCGCGGGTCTGTTTGATTGGCATACGGTTACCTGTACCATATTCGCCACCAGTCCAGCCAGTATTCACTAACCAACAACGTACATTGCCTTCAGCAATTTTCTTGCGCAGTAGATCGCCGTATACTGCAGGGTGACGCGGCATGAAAGGACCGCCGAAACATGCAGAGAAAGTAGCCTGAGGTTCTTTAACGCCGATCTCTGTACCAGCTACCTTAGCAGTATAACCTGATAAGAAGTGATACATGGCTTGCTCAGGTGTTAGACGAGAAATAGGAGGCAGAACACCAAAAGCATCAGCCGTTAGCATGATGATATTGGTTGGCTTGCCGCCTTTATTTTCCGCTGATGTATTTGGAATAGAGGTAAGCGGATAAGCCGCACGTGTATTTTCAGCAAGCGTGTTATCAAACAAATCAAGCTCACGTGTTTCTGGATCCATCACCACATTTTCTACAACAGTACCAAACATCTGTGTTGTTGCGTAAATCTCTGGCTCAGCTTCGGCGCTTAGATTAATAAGCTTGGCGTAACAGCCGCCCTCGAAGTTAAAGACGCTATCGTCTGACCAACCATGCTCATCGTCACCGATAAGGGTGCGGCTGCTGTCGGCTGATAAAGTTGTTTTACCTGTTCCAGATAGACCAAAGAAGATTGCCACTTCGCCGTCGTCACCAATATTGGCTGAACAGTGCATTGGCATGACGCCCTTAGCTGGTAGAATATAGTTTAATATAGAGAATACTGATTTCTTGTTTTCGCCAGCATACTCAGTACCGCCAATCAGCACCATTTTTTTGGTGAAGTTCACGGCGACTACAGTCTCGCTATTTGTACCCATAGTCGCAGGATCGGCGCGGAAACTTGGTAGATTAATAATTGTAAACTCTGGATCAAACGCAGCCGCTTCTGCCGCGGTTGGTTCGATCAACATTGTTTTACAAAATAGGCTGTGCCACGCAAGGTTACCAATGGTGCGAACAGCTAGGCGGTTGTTTACATCAGAGCCACCCCATACGTCTTGAATGAAGAGGTCTTGACCTTTGGCATGTTCTATCATTGCAGCGTGAACGACATCAAAATGCTCAGGTGTCATTGGTCTATTAACGGGACCCCACCAAACAGTTTCCTCAGTTGTTACGTCGCGAACAGTAAACTTAGCATTTGCTGAGCGGCCAGTGTGTTTACCAGTTTTAACAACTAGAGGACCGTGTTTAGCTAGTTCGCCTTCATTGCGGCGAATCGCTTCTTCGGTAAGTTGTGCTGGGTTTAGGTTCCAATATTCATTGGCAATGCCAGTTAAGCCGTGCGCACTCAGATCAGTGCTGCTGCGCTTATTTCCATGAATAGACAAGGCGTTATCCTCCGCGGGAAAACAGTCACACCGCTAAGTGCGACCTATCGTGTTCATAATATGTGATGACTTTTGGGACCAGTCATCGTTAAGTTTTAAAACCAACTTGTGAATCAGTCTTAAGAAGTGGCGCTAAAATTGCGGAAAACCATTCATAAATCAAGGCCAATCTTATGCCAGCGCTGTTATTTTGGGCAATCTTTTTCTATTTGCCTTGTTTTGGTCATTGTTTAGACCAAAATTCGACTTAAGTTTGAGACAATTCTATGGTAGCAACATATTGATTTTACTGGAGATACTACTTAACATAAGATATAGTTTCCTTAGGAACAATTAAATTTGCTAGATTATAAAAAAAAATCAAAAATATATAGTAAGGGGATCAAATGACAGCCACAATTGCACTGGTAGATGACGATAGAAATATCCTTACATCTGTAACCATAGCTTTAGAGTCCGAAGGCTTTCACGTTCGCACCTATCCGGATGGTCAAAAAGCTTGGGATGCTTTATCCAAATCACCAGCTGATCTTGGTGTGTTTGATATTAAAATGCCGCGCATGGATGGAATGGAATTATTGCGGAAGGTTCGTGAAGTCAGCGCCATGCCTGTTATTTTTCTCACGTCTAAGGACGAGGAAATAGATCAGCTGCTCGGCTTGCGTATGGGCGCTGATGATTATATTGCAAAACCCTTTTCTCAGCGGTTGCTTATCGAGCGTATTCGTGTGCTTTTACGTCGGGTTGAGATGATGAAGGCTAAGGCCGAGAACCCTGATGGTGAAGTGGCTGAAGCTGATCAAATAGTGGAGCGCGGTGATTTAACCCTTGATCCTTTACGTCACTCTGTGGTTTGGAAAGGCGATCAAGTAACCTTGACCGTAACAGAGTTTTTAATATTGCAGGCATTGGTGTTTAGACCTGGTCATGTGAAAAGCCGTGATCAACTGATGGACGCTGCTTATAGTGATGATGTTTATGTTGATGACCGCACAATAGATAGCCACATTAAACGTTTACGTAAAAAATTCAGACAACATGATCAAGATTTTTCTGGTATTGAAACACTATATGGCGTTGGATATCGTTATACGGGCGTTGAAGAATAGGTTTTTAGGGCCCAGTTAAGGGGCATTCTTGAGTGAGTGACACACCAAAGCAAGAAAAAGATAAGACAGGCTCTAGGATTATTGCTAGCGGTAGCCGCACTAGGTATGGCCGCTATACCTATGGTCTTTCGCCTTTGATGGTGCGTATCCTGCTTGTGAATATGCTGGCCCTTGTAACGCTTGCGTTTGGTGTTTTATACCTTAATCAATTTCGTGATAACCTGATTGTACGCCAGATTAGCAATATATCTATTCAAGCCGAAATTATAGCAGGAGCGTTGGGTGAGGCCGCAGTGCCAGACAGTGAAGCCACCGTTGTAGACGTTGTGCCTGCTAGACAAATTATTGAACGCCTCATCGGCCCCACAGAACAATATGCGCTGCTCTTTAGACCTGAAGGTACATTAATAGCCGATAGTCGCTATTTGGCGGGTAATCCAAAGGTGGTTGTCGAGCAATTGCCCCATCTTAAAAATGATCGCAGATGGAAAGAGCGATGGTTAAGCGCAGTTTATTGGATGCTAGACTGGTTTGCTACCAACCCTGATGTGCCGCGTCATGTCGACCGTCAAGGGATGAGGGCTGTAGATTTTATAGAGGTGGAGCAGGCCCTAGAGGGTAAGCGTAAGGTGCAGCTGCGCAAGCGCGACGATGGTACATTGGTTATCAATGTGGCAGTGCCCATCCAGCGATTTAGGCGTGTGTTAGGTGCTTTGTTGATTACCGCACAAACCGATGATATCGAGGCTATTGTTCGCGAGGAGCAATTTGTAATCTTACAAGTATTTTTCATCGCGATTACAGGTACGATGCTGCTTTCGCTGTATCTAGGTAGTACAATAGCTAAGCCCATACGCATTCTAGCGCGGGCAGCTGACCGTGTGAGGCGCGGCATTGGACGTGAAGAACATTTACCTGAATTTTCAAACCGAAATGATGAAATAGGTGATTTATCCAGAGCGTTATCAGATATGACGCGCGCTCTCTATAATCAGATTGACGGCATTGAACGCTTTGCCGCTGATGTGTCTCATGAACTTAAAAATCCTTTGTCGTCGATGCGAAGTGCGTTGGAGACCATACAGATGACTAAGGACGCAGATGTTCAGGCAAGATTGCTTGCTATATTAAAAGACGATGTGCGGCGCTTGGATAGGTTGATCACTGATATTTCGGATGCATCTAGGCTTGACGCTGAGCTTACCCGTGGTCAGATGGGACTTGTTGATTTAGCAAAGATATTTGAGACACTTCTAGACGCCTATCAATCAACCTCTTGTGCTGGGGGGCCTACTTTAATCATTAATGGCGGTAAAAAATTAAAGAAAAATAGTTATCTCGTGCAGGGTATTGAGGCACGACTTGGCCAAGTGTGGCGCAACTTAATCGATAATGCCATCACCTTTACGCCAAAAGATAAAGCAATCCATATTAATCTGCGCATGAGTGGTAAAATAATAACGATCAAGGTTTGTGATGAGGGTCCGGGCTTGAGTGAAGGCGTGGAAGACAAGATTTTTGAGCGATTTTATTCCGAGCGCCCAGAAGAGGAAGAATTTGGCAATCATTCAGGTCTTGGACTTGCTATCTCAAAACAGGTGATTGAAGCGCATGGCGGGAACATTACGGCTGAAAATATAGATGCGACGACGTCTAAAAAAATGAAGATAAAAGGCGGCGCATGCTTTTGCGTGACACTGCCTAAATATCAGGGCTAGGAATATAGTGATATGCAATACCATGCCACCGTGGTCGATATTGATGGATTAGGCGTTATGCTGCGCGGTGATAGCGGCATGGGTAAATCAGACTTAGCTCTACGCCTTATTGAACGTGGAGCCAGTCTCGTCAGTGATGATTATATTGACCTAGCGATGCGAGATGGTGATTTATATGCCACTGCACCTGAAAATATAAAAGGCATGATGGAAGTGCGTGGTGTTGGTGTGGTGAACGTTGTATCCATAGTGGTTGAAACTAAAATTGCGCTTGTGGTTGATTTGGTTGCGCAGGCAGATGAGCCACGTATGCCAGATGAGCATAATCATGTAGAAATGTTGGGCTTATCTTTGCCAAGGATAGAGCTTTATGCATTTCATGCTTCCACTCCTGCTAAAGTCAGAGTAGCCTTATTGGGCAGAGTTGAGTTTCTTTAAATTTAGATGAATATATTGAGGGGTCATGGAAAATAAACGGCGGTTAATCATTGTCACAGGCCTAAGTGGTGCTGGTAAAAGTACAGTCCTTAACGCCCTAGAGGATTGTAATTTTGATACAATCGATAATTTGCCTTTGCCGCTGGTGAGCGAGGCCGTTGAATATGCTTGTCCTGACAACAATTTAGCCATTGGTATTGATGCCCGCACCCGAGGCTTTAGTGCGGCTGCCGTTGAGACATTGCTGGCTGAGCTGTCATTAAATCAAGGTTGGATTACAGAAGTATTATTTCTCGACGCGTCCGATGATGTTCTGCAGCAACGCTATAGCGAGACACGTCGCCGTCACCCGCTTGCCGAAGGCGGCCCTATCGAGCAAGGTATAAAAATTGAGCAGGATCATTTAAAGGGGGTTAGGTTACTGGCGGATAACATCATTGATACCAGTCAGTTTAAATTAGCCGATGCCCGCAAAGCCATTAAAGATCGCTATGACGATGCAAGTGCGCAAGGATTGATCATTAGTGTGACCTCTTTTGGTTTTTCAAAAGGGCTGCCGCGCAGTGCTGATTTGGTTTTTGATGTACGCTTTTTAAAAAACCCGCATTATGTGCTTGATCTGCGTGATTCTACGGGCCAGACAGAAGCTGTGGCAAATTACATAAAACAAGATGAAGGCTTTGCCCCCTTTATGAATCATGTCAGTGAAATGCTCGCTTTTTTAATGCCGCGTTATCAGGCTGAGGGTAAATCTTATCTGACTATTGCCTTTGGCTGTACAGGTGGTAAACATAGGTCGGTTATGGTAGCTGAGCAAATTGCAGTTTTGTTCAAAACCGCGGGTATGACGGTGCAAATTCACCACCGTGATATGCCTGTTTGAGGTATAAATTAAAATTATTATAAAAATAATCATTGAAGCAAAGCTCTGGGCTTTATAGGGTCAATGAGAAAAGCTGATGAGTGAAGCAATAATTCAGGAGTGACAATATGATAGGTATGATTTTGGTAACCCATGGGCATCTGGCAAATGAATTTGTTGCTGCAACCGAACATGTGGTGGGTCCACAAGAAGATATTCGCGCCGTATGCATTGGTCCTGATGACGATATGGAAGTGCGCCGCCAAGAAATAGTAGAAGCTATTGCTGATACTAATTCTGGCTCAGGTGTTGTGTTGCTGACTGATATGTTCGGTGGTACGCCGTCAAACCTTGCTATTTCTCTGCTAGATAAGGACAATGTCGAAGTTATTGCCGGCATCAATTTACCTATGTTGATCAAGCTTGCTAGTGTGCGCCGTGATGCTACGCTGGGAGAGGCTGTGGCCGCAGCTGAAGACGCAGGCCATAAATATATCAATGTAGCTAGTAATGTACTTGGTGGTTAAATAGGACTTTAGGCATGGGTGAAGTCCTATCAGTAGATTTAGAAATACTTAACCGCAAAGGTCTGCATGCGCGTGCATCGGCTAAATTTGTTAAAACGCTGGGTGATCGCGCCGCAAACGTGATGGTAACCAAGGGAGGCTCGTCTGTTGGTGGTGCGTCTATTATGGGCCTAATGATGTTGGGCGCAGCAAAGGGCGATACTATCCATATAGAGGTCTTTGGCGAAGAGGCGGCAAGCGTTTTTGAAGATTTAAAAGCACTTGTAAATGATAAATTTGGCGAAGCTGAATAAGCTTACAAAACCCATTACTAATTTTCATAGTCATTACACAGTTTGCTTAATGCATAACAATATAAGGATATCTTTATATTTTAATTTCTTTTTAGCTATTTCTCTGTTATAAGCGCTGCAAATAATAATAGTGAAGCAGGAATACACCTGTATCTAATCAATAAATTTATCGTGTAGGAGCTTAAAATGACTGATTATAAAGTAGCTGATATGTCCCTTGCTGAATGGGGTCGCAAAGAAATTAGAATTGCTGAAACTGAAATGCCCGGCCTAATGTCGCTGCGTTCTGAGTTTGGCCCTAGCCAACCTCTTAAGGGTGCGCGTATTTCTGGTTGTCTTCACATGACAATTCAAACGGCTGTACTGATTGAAACACTAACGGCGCTGGGCGCTGAGGTGCGTTGGTCATCATGTAATATCTTTTCTACACAGGATCAGGCGGCAGCTGCGATGGCGCAGAGCGGCATTCCTGTGTTTGCTTGGAAAGGCCAGACAGAAGAAGAATCAGAGTGGTGTATTCACCAAACAATTAAAGGCCCAGATGGTTGGGTAACTAACATCGTTCTTGATGATGGTGGTGATCTAACAGGTATCTTGCATAAAGATTACCCAGAGATCATGGCAGCCTGTAAGGGTATTTCTGAAGAAACAACAACAGGTGTGTTGCGTCTTATTGAAATGGCGCGCGACGGCAAATTGCTCGTACCTGCGATTAATGTGAATGACAGTGTAACCAAGTCTAAGTTTGATAATTTATATGGTTGTCGTGAAAGCTTGGTTGACGGTATTAAGCGTGCAACTGACGTGATGATTGCTGGTAAGTTATGTGTTGTCGCTGGTTTTGGTGATGTTGGTAAAGGTTCTGCGGAAAGTCTACGCAGCCAAGGTGCTCGCGTTATCGTAACTGAAATTGATCCAATCTGTGCGCTTCAAGCGGCAATGCAGGGTTATGAAGTTCATACCATGGAACAAGCTGCACCTATAGCTGATATCTTTGTTACAACAACAGGTAACGTTGACATTATTACTATTGATCATATGCATGCCATGAAAGACCGCGCTATTGTTTGTAACATTGGTCACTTTGATAGCGAAATTCAAATTGCTTCACTTAGTAATTTTGCATGGGAAGAGGTTAAGCCACAGGTTGACGAAGTTGTTTTCCCTGATGGAAAGCGTCTTATTATTCTGGCTAAAGGCCGTCTTGTTAACCTTGGTTGTGCAACGGGTCATCCATCTTTTGTGATGTCAGCCTCTTTCACTAATCAGGTTCTAGCGCAGATCGAGCTTTGGGAAAATTCAGATAATTATGGCAAGCAAGTTTACGTATTACCTAAGCATTTGGACGAAAAAGTGGCGGCGCTGCACCTTGAAAAGCTTGGCGTAAAACTCACAAAGTTGAGCGCAGAGCAAGCAAAATATATCAATGTACCTGTTGAGGGACCATTCAAGCCAGATACATACCGTTATTAAAGGAATTATAAGATGAGCGAATATTTATTCACAAGTGAATCTGTATCAGAAGGTCATCCTGATAAAGTTGCTGATCGTATCTCTGATGAAGTGGTAGATCTATTTTTTGCAGCTGATCCCGAATCGCGCGTTGCCTGTGAGACGATGGTAACCACTAACCGTATTATCTTAGCGGGTGAGGTGCGCTGTGCTAAGGAAATATCATCTGAAGACATCGAGCGCGTTGTGCGTGCGGCTGTTAAAGATATAGGATATGAGCAGGATGGTTTCCACTGGGAAACAGCTATTTTTGAAAACCATCTGCATGAACAATCTGCGGACATTGCCATGGGCGTAGATAGTGGTTCTGACAAGGATGAAGGCGCGGGTGATCAGGGTATCATGTTTGGTTATGCCAGCAATGAAACTGAAAGCTTAATGCCAGCCCCTATTGCTTATAGCCATGCAATATTACGCAAATTAGCGGCTGCACGTCATGAAGGCGGCACTATTCTAGAGCCAGATAGCAAGAGCCAAGTGACATTACAGTATAAAGATGGTCGCCCTGTGGGTGTGACAAGTGTTGTCGTCTCTACGCAGCACGCAGAAGGCGCTTCACAGGATGAACTGCGTGAGCTTGTACGTGGTGTAGTAAGCGAAGTTCTGCCTGCTGAATGGCAATGCCCAGAGGAAGAGTTTTACGTGAATCCAACGGGTAACTTTGTTATCGGTGGTCCTGATGGTGATTGCGGCCTAACGGGTCGTAAAATTATTGTTGATACATACGGCGGTGCTGCGCCTCACGGTGGCGGTGCTTTCTCAGGAAAAGACCCAACCAAGGTTGATCGCTCAGCTGCCTATATAGCGCGCTATCTAGCCAAGAATGTTGTTGCTGCGGGTATTGCGGATAATTGCACTATCCAGCTAGCTTATGCCATTGGTGTATCAAAGCCACTGTCTGTTTATGTTGACCTTTGGGGCAATGTGAAAGCTGACGCTGACGCGGTGTCACATAAGCTGCAAGAACTTGTTGATCTAAGCCCACGCGGCATTCGTACTCACTTAGGTCTTAATAAGCCAATATACGCGCGTACAGCTGCTTACGGCCACTTTGGTCGTGCACCTGAAGCCGACGGTGGTTTCTCGTGGGAGCGTACGGATTTAGTTGACGCACTGAAGAGCACATTCAGCTAAAAGCTGTTTAACAGATTATCGATAAGGGCGTTACCAGATGGTAGCGCCCTTTTTCGTTGTAGAGTCGGTGGAGGCTCGCTAAAGTATGAGTTGGGTAAATATAGGATATTATGGGTGAATAGGTGGATCAGCTTCTAGGGATATCGTCTAATGTTGTGATGGGTAGTGTTGCTTTGATCGTTATTGGTTTAGGCGTGTTGATTGCGTTTGGACTTCGACGCATGAAGATGATGGCTGTCATGATGAGCGACCATCAAAATTTTAATAAATTTTTTACGGCCGTACTTAACGCTGACCCTCGGGCATCAATGTGGATTTGGAAGGATGGTCGGATAGAGGCTGATTCTTCCTTTAATGATGTTATTAACATTAGCAAGAATGCCCATGATTTATCTGACTTAGAAGGTATATTCCCGCCCGAGATAATGTCTATTATGAAAGATCAATCCTTACCCCATGGCGGGCAGTTGTTACCTATATCATTGTTAGGTGATACGCCTCTTAATCTCATGGTAGAAATTACACCAATTGATCATGAAGCAGGTGATTGGCCTAATAAAATTTTGCGTGTAAAAGTCGTGAGTGATGAAAAGTTATTCATTAAAAAGCTTGAAAATAAAGCGCGAGGCTTAGACCAATATTTCGCTCAGTCAGCTGTAGCGATGGAAAATATACCTTTTCCTGTGTGGCTGCGTGATTTAGATGGCAAACTTATTCAAGTTAATCAAACATATACCCACTATGTGGGGCAAAAACATGTAACGGATGTTTTAGAGAAAAATATTGATCTTTTTGAACCGTCAAAGAGACTTAGTTTTAAAGATCAAACACAAAAAATCATTGAGATGGGTAAATCAAAACGAGAGAGGCTTTACACCATTGTTAATGGTCAACGCCGCGCCTTTTCAGTTACGTATGTACCATTGGAGCCTTTGAATGCTGTGATGTCGGTTGCCATTGATGTAACAGGTGAAGAGGAAGCGCTATCAGAACTATCGCGTGTGCTAGAATCACAAACTGAAACGCTCAACAGATTGCAAAGCCCCGTGGCAATATTTGGACCAGATAAAGCTTTGAGGTTTTGGAACCAAGCCTTTCAAAAGTTGACAGGGATAACGGAGGAAAAATTAGGCGGCCAAATAGATCATGGCGAATTATTGGATGAAATGCGGGCAACAAGACGACTGCCCGAGCAGGCTGACTTTCAGGGCTGGAAAACCGAAGTCTTAAAACATTATACAGCACTTTTAGAGCCGCTGGAAGAAATGTGGCATATGCCCGAGGGGACGAGCTTTAGAGTACTGACACAGCCGCATCCTTTGGGGGGTGTGTTATTGTTATTTGAAGACATGACCGATCGCTTAGCGCTTGAGGGTTCTTATAATACCTTGATTGCCGTGCAGCGTGAATCGCTGGAGCATTTACATGAAGCGATTGCTGTTTTTGGCCTCGATGGAAAATTACAGTTATTTAATTCAAGTTTGAATGAGGTATGGGGCCCTGATTTTGCGCCAGTTGAGGGTATGCATTTATCTGATTGTATCTCATGCGTTCGGTTGATAGCCAAGGCTGATCCTGACCAAAAATCTTTTGATGATAATTTGGGCGGCTGGATTGCAAAAAGGCGGTCGCGGGATGGGCGTTGGCAGCGCAAGGATGGCCGCGTTATTGACTATGCTCTGGTGCCTCTACCAGATGGCGCCATGCTATTATCGCAAATAGATGTAACAGACAGCTTTGGTATTGAGAAGGCTCTACGTGAACGCAGTCAGGCGTTAGAAGAGGCTGATAGATTAAAGTCTGAATTTGTCGCTAATATTTCTTATGAACTGCGGACACCCCTTAATACGATTATAGGCTTTGGCGAGATGCTTGAAACTGGCATTTACGGTAGCATGAATGCAAAACAATTTGAGAGCATTGGTGATATTTTGATCGCTGCCAATACACTTAAAAATATGATTTCTGATGTGCTAGACCTCGCCGTTATTGAGGCTGGCGAGATGGAGCTGGAAATTGATACGATCGATGTGCAAAGTGCGGCCAGCGAGGTTAGCGTTATAACAGCAGAAACGCTTATTCGTGAACAAACAGAGCTTGTGATGGATACATCGCAAAAGGTTAGGCCATTGCAAGCTGATGTTAGGCGCTTTAAACAAGCCCTCATTAACATGCTAATGACAGCGGCTAGGGTCGATCGCAGTAGTATTGGCATTGCTTTGAAATTTTCTGAGACAGAGGATTATTTAAATATTTGTGTGACAGCAATGGGTAGTGAATTAGAAGGCGACGCGCTACATGATTTAATCACAGCTTTTGCAAATGGTCGCGCAGTCTCTGTTGGGGGGTCTTCTAGCTTTGACTTAGCTTTAGTCCGTAATATTGCTAAATTACATCATGGTGATGTTGAACTGCGCGCGGAACATGATAATAGTCTATCTATCATTATGAAATTGCCTTGGGTTCAACCTTCATCAGATAAATAATCAATTCAGGAATTTATAATTCATGCCGCAGCAGGTTTTAATAACATATAAGACGTTTAGTGAAGAAGAGACACAGGCGCTAGCGACAAGGCTTGAGGCGGTGCTTGGCGCTGGTGATCTGGTGGCGCTTGTCGGTGATCTTGGCGCGGGTAAATCTGTGATAGCGCGCGCGGTTGTTCACGCAAGGTTAGGTGATTTGGACGCCGATGTGCCCAGCCCAACATTTACGCTGATTCAAACATATGAAGCATCAGGTAAGGTACCAATTTGGCACGCTGATCTATACCGCCTAGAGGACGAAGAAGATGTGCATGAGCTAGGCTTTGATGAGGCTATGGACACCGCAACAATGCTTGTCGAGTGGCCAGACAAATTACCAGCAGAGTGGCTGGATGGATGCCTTATTATTAGAATTACGATTGATCCCGATACTATAGGCAGTCGGATAGTAGAATTTATGGGTGACGATCTGTGGCAAGCGCGCCTAAAAGATTTATGCCCAAAGGAACTGAGTAATGAGTGACCGCGCTAGGGTAATAGCTGATTTTTTAAAAGCCACAAAGTGGGGTAACTTTACGCGAGGGCCACTAGCAGGGGACGCATCATTTAGACGTTACGAGCGCCTGAATCTTAAGGGTGAATCTGTGGTGCTGATGGACGCACCCCCACCAATGGAGGATGTTAGACCCTTTGCTGCGGTGACGCGTTTTTTAACGGAGCATGGGTTTATAGTTCCCACACTGCTCGCAGAAAATTATCAAGAGGGATTGTTGCTCATTGATGATCTGGGCGATGATCGCTTTAAAGACTGGATAGAGGTTCATCCCGTTGATGAAGTGACCTTATATAAGGCCGCTATTGATGTGCTGGTTAATGTGCATAAAATCACGCCGCCCAAATCTATGCCACATAGTGAGGGCGCACATAACCTGCCAAATTATGATCACGCTTTGCTTACCCGTGAAGTAGATTTGCTGCAAGACTGGTTTTATCCCGCGATGACGGGGGGCTATTTGCCGCCTGGTGATTATGCAGCTTTGTGGCAGGAATCTTTTGATGCGCTGCTTAATGACCCTACACCTAATGTTCTTGTGCTTAGGGATTATCACGCTGAAAACCTTATGTGGCTCTCAGGCGATGCGCAGGTTGGGCTATTAGATTATCAAGACGCGGTTAGTGGTCACCCAGCGTATGACCTTGTATCTCTTTTACAAGATGCCAGACGCGATGTACCACCAGCATTAGAGATTGAGATGATTGATTATTATCTGGCACGCCGCAGGGCTGAAGGTATGGCTGCTGACGGTGAACAATTTAAAAAATCATATGCTATATTAGGGGCGCAGCGTAACGCAAAAATTATTGGTATATTTTCTCGTCTTTGGATTAGGGATGACAAGGCAGCTTATCTTGATCTGATGCCACGGGTATGGGGCCTGTTGATGCGAAACCTGCATGTGTCAGAGCTGGCAGACTTTAAGACTTGGGTTGAGGCCCATTTCAATGCAGAGATTAGGAATGCTGTGCCTGACGGCGCCTTTATGCGGGATAGATTTCCCGTGCCGCATGTGGCCATGATCATGGCGGCGGGCAAGGGAACACGTATGGGCGCATTATCCGACCAGCTACCTAAACCTTTGGTGTCTGTTAATGGTACGCCATTACTAACACGTATAATGGATCATTGCTTTCAAGAAGGCGTGGGCAAGGCTGTGGTTAATGTTCATCATTTAGCCGATCAGGTTGAGGATCATTTAAGTACCCGTAAAATTGGGCCAGAGGTGATTATTTCTGATGAACGGTCTGAGCTTCTAGAAACGGGTGGCGGTGTGATGAAGGCTCTGCCGCTTATTGGTGGCAATCCCTTTTATGTGATCAATAGCGACGCGCTTTGGCATGATGAGGATACAAGGTTATTACAGCAATTAGCGGCAAAATGGGATGCTGGCGCCATGGATATTCTGCTGATTGCTATCCCAACAGAAAATGCCATGGGTTATGACGGCGTTGGTGATTTTTATATGAATGATGACGGCGTGGTTAGCCTGCGCGGCGACCGCGAGAGTGCGCCCTATATGTTTGGTGGTGTGCGCATCATGAAACCGTGTGTTTTTGACGGTGAGACGCTCGGGGCATGGTCCATGCGGCGTTTGTTCCGCAAGGCAGCAGCTAATGGCAGATTACATGCAACAGTTTATAATGGTCACTGGATGCATGTGGGGGATATACAGGCGCTAGCCTCAGCTGAAGGTAAGTTGAAATCACTTGGGGACGTGGGTTAATGACCAAGGCTGAAATACCAACACGTCACAGCGCTAAGGTCTATACTATAGACCCGCTTGTGTCCTTTGCCGATAGTTTGGCGGCGGGTATTTTAAAAGATTACGGCCATGACGCACTGGCCCTATCTAATGTAACCATCTTATTGCCTAACAGACGCGCGGTGATTGGTTTGCGCGATGCCTTTTTACGTGCAGGCTCTGACGGTGGTACCATGTTACTGCCTGATATGCGGCCCATCGGTGATGTGGATGAGGACGAGACTACATTCCTCAGCGCAGGATTAATGCCAGACCCTACATCGTTAAAACCTGCTATCAATGCAAAATGTCGCCAGATGTTATTGATGCGCCAAGTTTCGCGTTGGTTACAATTGTCGGGCCAAGGCGAGATTGCGCCTGCTCAGGCTTGGCGACTGTCGGGTGAACTAGCACGATTGATGGATCAAATCGAGACTGAGCGTCTAAGCTTTGATAAACTGCCTGATCTTGTTGCAGAAGAATTTGCGTCTCACTGGCAAACCACCCTAGAGTTTCTAAAGATTATATCTGCCACATGGCCTACTATCTTAGACTCAATGGGCTTGATGAATCCTGCGCAGCGCCGTGATGCCATGATGAAGATATTATGCGATACTTGGGCGGCGTCACCGCCTAAGGGCGTGGTCATAGCCGCAGGGTCGACGGGTACAATTCGCGCCACAGCCGACCTGTTGTCGGTGGTATCTAGGCTGCCCAATGGCATGGTTATATTGCCGGGTCTTGATAAAGGCCTTGATGAGGATAGTTGGGACATCCTACCAGAAACCCACCCACAATATGCGCTGAAACAATTGCTGCACCATATGGATGTTGACCGAAAGCATGTGGAGATATGGCATGAAGAGCCTGTTGCTGCACATTTAACCAAGCGTTCTGCGTTATTGAGTGACACGCTACTGCCCTCTAAGACAACGCATCTGTGGCGAACATTGTCATATGCACAGGATGATAAGGCTGAGCTGTTTAAGGATTTTGATGTCATCACAGCCCCAGGCAGACGTGAGGAAGCAGCGACAATTGCCATGCTTATGCGTGATAGCTTGAATGTAGACGGGCAAACCGTAGCATTGATTACACCTGACCGCGCGCTGGCTAGTTTTGTGCGGGCCGCCCTTGGTCGTTGGGGCCTGAATGTGGATGACAGTGCGGGCGAGCGCGTGATTGAAAGCCAGCCCGGTAGCGTCATGTCACTTGTGGCGTTAGTCGTCGCCAAAGAATTTTCACCCGTCCCCATATTGTCATTGCTTCAGCATCCATTGGTGTCAGCTGGCATGTCACGCAATGCATTTCGCCGTTTTGTGCGGCGCTTAGACAGATATGTTTTACGCGGACCACGCCCTGCGGCAGGTATAGACGGTTTGTTACTGTTAGCGGCGGAGGCTGTGGCCGAGGTTAAAAATGATTTTAGCGCTGTTGATATGGCGACGCTCACAGCTGTTCTAGACCTGATGAAACCATTAGAAGATGCCTTTAAGGATGGCGGCGGTGGTGTTGTTATTTTAACAGCGCATATTGCCGTTGCTGAAAATTTATGTGCCACCGACCAAGAGGCGGGTGAAGCTGTGTTATGGCGCGGCGAAGCAGGGACAGCCCTTGCCACTGAATTAGAAAGCTTGCTGGATGAGGCCGAGGCCTTGCCGCCCTTATCGGTCGAGCATTACGCGCCGCTTTATGATGAGATGGTTGGGGATTTGGTGGTGCGTCCCGTATGGCGCAGGCACCCAAGGCTTTATATTTGGGGGCCATTAGAGGCACGACTATTACGCGCTGATGTGATGATACTTGGCGGCCTTAACGAGGGCGTCTGGCCCATGGAGACGCGGGCTGATCCGTGGATGAGCAGACCCATGCGCAAGGAATTTGGCCTGCCAAGTTTAGAGCGCCGTATAGGGCAGTCTGCGCATGATTTTGTCCAAGCAGCCTCAGCGCCTAAGGTAATTATCACCCGCGCAGATAAAAGCGATGGTAGCCCCGCAGTACCCAGCAGATGGTTGCTAAGATTAGAAGCGTTAGTCGGCGGTCTGCCTGAGTGTCATCTGCCGCACGCCTTATGGGCAGAAGCGATTGATAAACCCGATAGTTTCACACCCGTAATGGCACCTGAACCCCGTCCACCACTTGACGCACGACCAAAATCGCTATCGGTAACGCAGGTAGAGACATGGATGCGTGACCCCTATGCGCTTTATGCGGCAAAGGTATTGAGGTTGCGTAAATTTGACCCAATCGACGCAGCCCCCAATGCAGCCCAAAAAGGTAATATCATCCATGAAGCGTTGGAGCGGTTCCTTGGTGAAGAGGGCGCGCTATACGGCGGCTCAGGTCTTGAGCGTATGTTGGATATTGGCAAACAAGTCTTTAAATCTGTCATTGCTTTGCCAACGGTTTACGCCTTTTGGTGGCCGCGATTTATCCATGTAGCCGAATGGTTTGTTGAAAATCAAGCGTTGCGCCGTAGTGAATATGATGTGGCGTTGATAGAGAAATTTGCCGAAGCTACTGTTGACGGCACAGGCTTTAAACTGATTGCCAAGGCCGACCGTATAGACCGTGTTAAAGAAACGGGCAGGCTTGAAATTATTGATTATAAAACGGGATCAGCACCAAGCTCCAAGCAGGTGGAGGCAGGTTTCGCACCACAAATGCCGCTAGAGGGCTGGCTAGCAGAGCGCGGCGCATTCGAGGGCCTTGCATCTGCCGAGGTGGAAAATCTTGATTTTTGGCTGGTGAAGGGTGGGTCGACACCTGTTGATGTTAAATCACCGATAAAGGATGTGCGCACAGCCATTGATGAAGCTGAAGAAGGACTTAAGCGGCTTATCTCTACATTTAATAAAGTTGAGACGCCCTATCTGTCTAAGCCACGGCCACAATATGCGCTGTATGATGATTATGATCTACTGGCGCGGGTGAAAGAGTGGCGCTCTGGACATGATCCGCTAGCACCAGAGGGAGCGGTTGATGACTAAACACAGCATGACCAAAGAGCAAGCGCGCGCTACAGAGCCTGAGCTAACGGCTTGGGTGGGCGCGTCGGCGGGTACGGGCAAAACCCATGTCTTAACGGCGCGGGTATTACGTTTAATGCTGACGGGTACAGAGCCTAATAAAATATTATGCCTGACCTTTACCAAGGCAGCGGCGGCGGAGATGAAAACACGCCTTTTTGAAGAACTTGGTAAATGGACAGTAATGGATGATGCAGCGCTAAAAAAAGAAATAAAAAGACGTACAGAAGAAGAGGTGGACGCCGAAAAACTATCACGGGCGCGGATGCTTTTTGCTGAGGTGCTTGACGTAGCGGGCGGCCTTCAGATTCAAACTTTCCATAGTTTTTGCCAGTCCTTGCTTGGGCGGTTCCCGTTAGAGGCAGGGCTAACGCCAGGGTTCGAGGGTATTGATGACACGCTAAGCGGTGAAGTGCTACGCGAGGCGCGCGATAAAATGCTGGCGTCGACACGTTTGGTTACGGGCGGCGCTGAACGCAAAGCATTAGAGACAGTGGCGCAGCGTGTAACAGAACTGACCTTTGATGAGGTGATGAATAGTTTGATGTTCAAAACGTCATCAATCCGAAATGCAGAAGAGCATTATGGGCGTTTAGGCCTGCGGCCTGCGCTCTGTCGTGCGCTTGATATATCCCCTGATGATACCCGTGACAGTATTATTGCAAGCGCCGTTAGTGATCGCGTCATGAATACCACGGCCCTGAGGGATGTAGTTGAAATCTATAGTGGCGGCTCAAAAACTGAGGATAAAATAGCCGAGGCTATCAGGCCGATGGTTATTAATGATGAAGGCGGCAGAGGCCAGTATTTTGGTGGCTATGTGTCAGCCCTTTTGACGTTGACGGCCACACCTCAAAAGAATATAGGCGGCAAAAAAACATTAGATAAAAACCCAGATGTTGAAACGCTTTTACGCGCAGAGCAAGAACGCCTTGTTCACGTCATGCAGAAACTAAAATCTTTGGAAATTAGTGTAGCAACCTCGGCCTTGCTAACACTTGGTATTGCCCAGATGGATCACTATAGTGGTCTTAAAGGCCATCGCGGTCTCGTTGATTTTGATGATATGATTGAAAGCACGGTCAAGCTATTGTCCAGCGACGGTATTGCGTCGTGGGTTCAGTTTAAACTAGATGGCGGTATTCATCATATTTTGGTGGATGAAGCCCAAGATACAAACCGCGCCCAGTGGCATGTGGTAGAAACGCTGGCTAGTGCTTTTTATGATGGTGATGGGGCGGTGGATAAAGCGCGCACAGTTTTTGCTGTTGGCGACATAAAACAATCAATTTTTTCCTTTCAAAAGGCTGACCCACAAGAGTTTGTTAATGCACGCACGCGCGTGTTTGAAAGAGCCGAGACTGGACAGGCGGAGACAGATCTTGTGCCGCTTAATCAATCTTTCCGTTCTGGCGAAGCCGTGCTGTCGCTGGTGGATAGCGTGTTCCACGAGAGCGGTGATGCCGTTATTGATGAAGACCCCGTCGAGCATGCGTTTACCCGCAAAGGCCACGCAGGCCTTGCGGAGATATGGCCCCTAGAAGAACCAAGCACGAAGACACAAGAACAAGAAGGTTGGATACCACCTACTGAGCAAATTCATGAAGATAACGCAGAGCAAAGAACCGCTTGGCGCATCGCAAAACGTATCAAGACTATGCTGGAAACGGGTGAACTGCTAGAGGCCCAAGGTCGCCCAATTAAACCAGGTGATATTTTGGTGTTAGTCCGTAAACGCACTGATTTTGTTGAGCATTTAACGCGGGCATTAAAGATCCTTGGCGTGCCTGTAACAGGTCGTGATCGCATGACACTAACGTCTGAGCTTGCTGTGCAGGATTTGATTGCAGTGATGAAATTTGCTTTGCAGCCTGATGATGATCTGACCTGTGCAGAATTATTAAAAGGGCCGTTTGTTGGCGCGTCAGAGGATGATGTTTTTGATTTGGCTTACGGCCGATCTGACAAGGCATTATGGCCGCAGGTTGTCGCAAAAAAAGATAAATACCCACGCGCATATACATTTTTAAATGACATATTATCTATTGCCGATCGTGGGACACCGTTTGAATTTTTATCCCATATTCTAAATGCGCTAGGCGGGCGCAAGAAACTTGCTGCTCGTTTAGGGGATGAGGTTAATGACCCCATTGATGAATTGCTGGGTGAAGCGTTAAAATTTGAACGCCAACACCATGTGAGTCTGCAAGCCTTTTTACAGGTTATATTAATGTCTAACACGACCATTAAACGCGATATGGAACAGGCTAGCAACGCAGTGCGTATCATGACAGCGCATGGGTCAAAGGGTCTGCAAGCGCCTATCGTATTTATCGCCGATGGTGATAATCCACCTACAGCGACCAAGGACACAAGGTTGATGGAGATAGCAGCGCCAGACGCCAAGGCGCCTAAGCTGTTAGTATGGAGTGCTGGCGTTAAGAATATGGAACGGCTTGAGACAGAGAAATCTATCCGCACCGAGAAGATGCTCGCTGAATATAAGCGTCTGCTTTATGTGGCGATGACACGGGCGGAAGACAGGCTATATATAGTGGGTTGGAACGTTAAAAAGCGCAATAAAGGCGATAGTTGGTACGGCCTCATGCAGGCAGGTTTTGATAGGTTAGACGATGTAGAAACTATTACGATTGCCGATAGAGATGTTAGGCGATTTAATGTAGCACAAGGCCCTGAGATCTCGCCATCCAAGCAGTCCGAGCAGAAAAAGCAGGGACACTTAATCGAGCCTTTACCTGCATGGGTATATGGTGAAGCGCCGGATGAACCAACACCGCCCCGACCACTGGCACCCTCACGCCCTGATGATGTGGAGCCAGCTTGCACTAGTCCGCTTAGCCGTGTGGCTAGTCACCCCTTTAAGCGTGGTCGTATCATTCACACGTTATTAGAGTGGCTGCCAGATGTTAAGATTACCGCGCGGGAGACTGCCGCTAAGACATTCCTCTCAGAGCCATCAAATGGATTGAGTGGTAGCCAAGTAGATCAAACCTGGTCAGAAGTTGAAGCTCTGTTAAATGACGCCAACTTTGCTGGCGTGTTTGGCCCTAATAGTCGCGCAGAGGTGCCTGTTGCGGGCATGGTGATGGGACGTGTCATATCAGGGCAAGTTGATCGATTGGTGGTCGCCGATGACCACATATTGATTGTTGATTATAAAACCAACCGTCCACCACCGAAGGATGTTAGTTTAACGCCACAGATTTATGTGAAGCAAATGGCGTTATACGCTGCTGCTCTAAAGCAGATTTATCCTGATAAGGAAATACGGGCAGGGTTGCTGTGGACAGATATAGCTAAATTAATGATGGTGCCAGCCGATATGATGCAATCGAGTTTGTCTGGTATGTAATCGAAAATACCGATTATGGTATTCGGAAAATTTAAGCCGCTATATCTTGACGATTGGCTAGTGAATACCTAGGTTATACTCATAGTGTATTTCTCACAGGTTTGTTGAGGATAAAGCACATAGGAATTCTGGGTTTTGCGCCCAATTTATTAAAGGAAAATACCATGGCGACTATTACTGTAACTGATGATTCGTTTGAAGCGGACGTAAAAAATGCATCTAAACCTGTTCTACTCGACTTTTGGGCGCCTTGGTGCGGACCGTGTAAAATGATCGGCCCAGTATTAGAGCAAATCTCTGAAGAGCGTGATGATATCATTATTGCGAAGATGGATATTGATGAAAATCCAGAAGCGCCTACAAATTTTGGGGTGCGTTCTATCCCAACTATGTTGATTTTCAAAGATGGTGAAGTTGTAGCGACCACAATGGGCGCAAAGCAAAAATCACAATTAGAGCAGTGGATTGACGGCGCTATTGCCTAAATACACCTAGTAATGAATAATTAAAAGGCTCCTTTTTGAGGGGCCTTTTTTTCTCTTAGTGTTCACATATAAAATATAAGTTGTATTTAATAAGCTCTGCTGATATTAGGTGCCTCATATTATATCAGGGGCATAAAATGGCAGTTTTATCGGCACCAGATTTATCGAAGGAATTTGAGCAATTTTTTGCACATTGGAATGCTTTGGGGAAGCATGAGCGTGTGGGTGTTCCTTTGAAATCTGTATTCAAACCAATGGCAATGACATCTTTGTTGCCTAATACAGCACTTATGGAATATCAAGGTCCAGAAGTATTAATTGCGCGTGTTGTGGGTACTAATTTGGATAATATTCTGGGAAAGAATATAACCAATAAAAATATTTATTCATTCTTCAAAGAGGATGAAAAACCCTTATACAATTCTTTTTATGATAAAATAGTAACCCATCCTGTAGGTGGGGTGTTAACGCGAAATATTACAGATTCAAACGGTACACAGCTCTGTGTTCAATCTATTGTTTTGCCGATGTGCGATGATGATGGTCGTGTTAGTTATATGCTAACGCTCTATGATGCATCTATTATGAAGAGCGAAACTTTTGCCGCTTTTGATGAATTCCATAGTTTTTCAGGTATGTCGCACGCGTGGTTAGATATAGGTTTTGGCGTACCAGATACGACGGTTTAACGCGGCTGAATGCCTGCGGTACGTAACACATCACCTGCTAAATAAAGTGACCCGCCTATCAGTACAAAGGGTGGTTTATCGGCTGATGTCTGGTCTGCTATTATTTGAAGCGCTGATGTAACATCTTTTGCGATTGTACCTTTTATGCCTGCGTCTGTGGCCGCGGCCGCAAGGTACGCAGGCGCTGCCGCCCCGTCTTCGCCAGGAATAGCGACTGTTATCACTTGGCTAACTAAGCCAATAAGTGGCTTTAAATAGCCCTCCACATCCTTAGTGCCCATCATCCCAAGTATTAAAGTGATTGGTCTATCTATATCTGTTTCTTTTAAAAATTTCGCAATGGCAGTCGCCGCTGCGGGGTTATGGCCACCATCTAACCATAGGTCACTATTGTCTGGTAAATGCACAGCCAGTGATGAACTTGATATATCCTGTAGTCTTGCGGGCCAGCGCACCCAGCCAAGCCCTGCCTTTATAGCAGCGTCAGGTATTTTCACAGCTTTTTGCGTGCGGATGGCGGCGATGGCCATGCCTGCGTTCATAATTTGGTGATCACCAAGTAAGGTTGGTAGTGGCAAGCTTAATGGCCCCTTGGCATCTTCGTACAGAATATGCGTCCCGTCTTCGGCTATTTCTACGAACCACTCTTTGCCAAATCTTAGACCGCGCATCTTTAGGCTTTTTAACTTGTCAGCGATAGCCTGTTCGCCATCTTTTTGTTGTGGCCCAATGATAGCGGGGCTACCTTCTTTTAGGATGCCAGCTTTTTCTGCTGCAATTTCCCCCAGTGTTTCACCCAAAAACTGCTGGTGGTCCAGGCTAACAGGCGTAATGATAGTAGCAGCAGGCGTGCCTATGACATTTGTGGCATCTAATCTACCGCCTAGGCCAACCTCTAAAATGCATAGATCAGCAGGCGTACGCGAAAAGGCGAGTAAGGCGGCGGCCGTTGTCACCTCAAAGAATGTGATGGGGTCTGAGCCGTTCTCACGCTCGCATTCTTCCAGTAACGTGATTAAATCATCTTCATCTATGAGTTGGCCTGCAATACGGATGCGCTCGTTAAACTTGACGAGATGGGGGCTGGTGTATACATGGACGCGGTGACCCGCAGCCTCTACAATAGCGCGCAGTGTGGCAACGGTTGATCCCTTGCCGTTGGTGCCAGCAACATGAATAACGGGGGGTAGCTTACGCTCTGGATTACCAAGCTTATCAAGCAGGCTTTGCAGGCGCTCCAAGGATAAATCAATAACCTTGGGGTGTAGCTTCATGAGGCGTTCAAGAACCTTGTCGCTCGTTTTTTCTAGATCAGGCACCATTTTAGACACGCTTGATTATTCTGCTGCTTGCTTGTGATTGGATCTGCCACCCATCAATAATCCGATGACACGGCCTAATTCCTCTGGCAGTTGATGGCGGTGTGACACGATATCAACCATACCATGCTCGCGTAGATATTCGCTGCGTTGGAAACCCTCTGGTAATTTTTCGCGGATTGTTTGCTCGATGACACGTGGGCCTGAAAAGGCAATCATCGCATTAGGTTCAGCAATATGAATATCACCCAACATGGCGTATGAAGCCGATACACCACCTGATGTAGGATCGGTTAGTACCACAATATACGGTACAGCTGCCTCGCGTAGCATTTTGATGGCAATGGTCGTGCGCGGCATCTGCATAAGCGATAAGATACCTTCTTGCATACGCGCACCGCCAGAGGCTGTGAACATAAGGAAAGGAACGCCAAGCTCAACAGCTTTTTTAGCACCAGTGATAATACCTTCACCAACGGCCATACCCATAGAGCCACCCATGAAGAAGAAATTCTGAATAGCGACAACACAGTCGTTGCCGTCTATTTTACCAACGGCGACTTTAATAGCGTCCACATCACCAGTTTTGGCGCGGGCCTGCTTTAGACGGTCAGTATATTTTTTTGTATCTCTGAATTTTAACGGGTCTATATTGACCTCTGGCAGATCAAGCAGCTCGTACGTGCTGCGATCAAATAGAGCGTCAAAACGGTCGCTAGGTGGTACGCGGTCATGATGATCACAGTGCCCACAGACATATTGGTTCGCTATAAAATCTTTTTGAAAAATCATTTGGCTACAGTTTTTACATTTGTGCCATAGATTGTCAGGCGTGTCCTTACGGTTAAGGACAGCATTTAATTTTGGTTTTACATAGCTGGTGAGCCAATTCATGGACGCACCCTTTCTTTATATTTCAAGGACAATATGTCTTTACAGACGACCCATTTTAACACCGTCAGCAAGCGCTGTCACGAACTCTAACACTTCTGGCACCAATCCCTCAAGAGGATTACCGCTTTCATCTAACCTATTTGCTATTTCATCGATAATAGCAGAGCCAACAACAGCCCCGTCAGCATGGCGTGCAATCACTGCTGCTTGGCTGGGCGTCCTTATGCCAAACCCCACTGCGATAGGCAAGCTAGTTTGTGATTTTAAGCGCGTCATTGCATTTACGATCATATCTTCTGAGGCGGATTTGCCGCCCGTAACTCCTGCAACAGCCACATAATAGATAAAACCCGATGCGCCTGATACGATGGTTTTTAACCGCGTATCATCAGATGTAGGCGTGGCTAGACGCACAAGATCAATACCAGCCTTTGTTGCTGGGATACGTAATTCAGCGTCTTCCTCTGGTGGTAAATCAACGATGATCAGACCGTCAACACCAGCGGCGGCAGCGTCATGACTAAAACGTTCAACACCGTAATGATAGATAGGGTTGAAATACCCCATGAGGACAATAGGGGTCGTATCATTATCTTTGCGAAATTCACGTACCATTTCTAGGGTGCGGATGGTCGTCGCACCATTGCCAAGTGCGCGCTGTGCCGCCTTGTCAATTGACGGCCCATCAGCCGAAGGGTCAGTGAATGGCATACCAAGCTCGACAATATCAGCGCCAGCTTTAGGCATCCCCTTTAGCAGTTCTAGCGATGTATCATAGGTAGGATCACCCGCTGTGATAAAGGTGACAAAGGCAGCGCGGTTTTCAGCTTGTAGCGCATTAAATTTAGTGGATAATCTAGACATTACAGTTCCACCCCCATTTTATCAGCAATAGTGCCTACGTCTTTGTCACCGCGACCTGATAAATTCATCACAATGATATGATCTTTTGGCAGGTTTGGTGCAATACGCATAACATGGGCTAGCGCGTGGCTGCTCTCTAAGGCTGGGATAATGCCTTCGGTACGGCAGCAAAAATGAAAAGCCTCAACGGCTTCATCATCGGTTGCTTGTACATATTTCACACGGCCGTGCTCATGCAGCCATACATGCTCTGGGCCAATGCCGGGGTAATCTAACCCTGCGGAGATCGAATGAGCCTCAATGATTTGGCCGTCGTCATCTTGGAGTAGATAGGTGCGGTTACCGTGCAATACGCCCGGCGAGCCACCAAGTATGGAGCAAGCGTGTTTGTCAGTGTCAACGCCTAGGCCAGCGGCCTCAACGCAGTAAGCCTCAACCGATGGATCATCTAAAAATGGATGGATCAGACCAAGGGCATTAGACCCACCACCGATACAAGCGACTAATGTATCTGGCAATTTGCCTTCTGCGGCCATCATCTGCTCGCGGGTTTCATCACCGATGATACATTGAAAATCACGCACCATTTTAGGATAGGGGTGTGGACCCGCAGCCGTGCCGATAATATAGAATGTATCATCCACATTGGTGACCCAGTCACGCATAGCTTCGTTCATGGCATCTTTTAATGTGGCAGAACCCGAATGCACAGGCGTTACCTTAGCACCCAGAATTTTCATGCGGAATACATTGGGTTGTTGGCGCTTAATATCAACCGCGCCCATAAACACAGTGCATTCCATACCAAATAATGCCGCAACGGTGGCCGTTGCCACGCCGTGTTGCCCAGCGCCTGTTTCAGCGATTATACGTGTTTTGCCCATGCGTTTAGCCAGTAAAACCTGACCAATAGCATGATTAATTTTATGGGCGCCCGTATGATTTAATTCTTCACGCTTCAAATAGACTTTTGCACCGCCAAGCTCTTCGCTCATGCGCTTTGCGTGATATAGCGGGCTAGGCCTGCCGATATAATTGCGATTCAGATCAGCCAGTTCTGCCTGAAATTCAGGGTCACGCCACGCTTCATCAAATTGTTTTTCAAGGTCTAACAGTAGCGGCATTAATGTTTCGGATGCGTACCGGCCCCCGTAAATACCGAAATGCCCGTGTTCATCAGGGCCGTTTCTAAAACTATTTGGCGTATCACTCATTTATCTACCTATCACTATATGATGACATAGCTTGTCATCACTTAAATACTCTTGTGTCTACTTCTGTTAAATCTTTGCCGCCGCGTCAAGGAAAGCTTGAATTTTTTGATGATCTTTCACACCAGCTGTACTTTCAACACCCGATGAAACATCAAGCATTGTCGCGCCTGATGCATCTATGGCGGCTTCTATAGTCTCGGCCTTTAGGCCGCCAGCAAGCAGCCAAGGTTTGTCAAATTTTTGCCCCTTAAGAAGCGCCCAAGGAAAACTAATCGCATTGCCGCCTGGTAGGTCTGCGCCCTTTGGTGGCTTCGCGTCAAACAAATAGGCATCGACATGGTCTTTAAACATATCAACAGCCTTAAAATCCTCAGCCGAGGCTATGCCAAAAGCCTTTATAATCCGACAACCTGTAACGCCTTTGATCTGTGCGATGTCTTCACGCGTTTCAGCGCCGTGCACCTGTATCCAGTCAAGTGATAAGGCCTTGGCGGCTTCTTTAATAAGGTCAAAATTAGCGTTAACAAACACGCCTACTCTCTCTGGCCTACGCGCTGGGCCTGTCGGTAGTTTGGGGCCAAGAGCTGTCGCGGCCTCAATGGTTAGATTACGCGGTGACTTATCAAAGAAGACAAAACCTAAATAGCGCGCGCCAGCATCTGCTGCAACGCGTGCAGTTTCAGCGTCAGTGATGCCGCATATTTTAACGTCTATATTCAAGGTCTATGTTTCCATCTTATCTTTTTGAGTAGCTGATTATAAACTTAGATATGGCTGTTACCAGCTATTATTCCTTAGCTGGTGAACAATCGGTACTAAAGATTGGGTTTATGATCTGATTAATATCTAACCGTTCAAGCGCCACTTGTGGCTATCCTCGCATCAGCTCGACCTCGTAGTCACTCGGTACGGATGCTGGGCGCATCCTATTATCATTCGTCATTTCCCACCATTCCACCCTGTCATTCCCGCGAAGGCGGGAATCTAGTGGTTCGTTCCCACCACACCACAGTCGTCACTCCAGACTTGATCTGGAGTCCATTTATCCGTCCGATAATTTTATCTAAGCTATACATGGATGCCAGATCAAGTCTGGGTGACGGGGGACTTTGTGATCTTGATTAATATCTATCCGTTCAAGCGCCACTGGTGGCTATCCTCGCATCAGCTCGGCCTCGTAGTCACTCGGTACGGATGCTGGGCGCATCCTATTGTGTGATAAAAAAAAGGCCCTTCCCGATGGAAGAGCCTTTTGCTTTTTGTGTTGGGTTTAACCTAAGCGCTGCGGCCAGATGGGTCGCCTTTTGTGTAGAAGGTCTCGCCTTTGTCCGCCATATCACGCAACATTTGTGGTGGCGTAAAGCGAGGGCCATAAGCCTGCGCCAAACGATCAGCTTCAGCAACAAAGGCCTTAAGCCCCATCGTGTCGATAAAGCTGAAAGGACCACCAGTGTATGGAGGGAAACCAATGCCGAAGATCGCGCCAACGTCACCTGATGAGGCGTTGATCAGCACTTTTTCTTCAAAACATCTGGCTGCTTCCACAGCTTGGCGCACGATCAGACGTGCCTTAACTTCTTCCACATCTGGTTGCGCGGCGGCTACGGGGAAATGATCGCCCAGCTCTGGCCACAAGTATTTCTTGCCGCCATCTTCTGGATAGACGTAAGCGCCTTTACCGTTTTTGCGGCCATAACGCTCTAGCTTCATCATTGTCTCAACAAAGCCGTCGGCTGGTGTTGGTACATATGCATCACCCAACGCGTCGCGTGTCGCCTTGCCAACTTTTGCCGATAGATCAATCGCCACTTCATCACCCACAGCCAGCGGCCCAACAGGCATACCAGCATGTTTGCCAGCATTATCAATAAGCGCTGGTTTGATGCCTTCTTGCACCATGCAGTAACCTTCTTGCACATAGGTACCAAAAGTACGGCTGGTAAAGAAACCACGGCTGTCATTAACCACCATCGGTGTCTTTTTAATCTGGCTAACGTAATCAAGTGCGAGTGCCAGTGTTGCGTCATCAGTTTTCGCGCCCATGATAATCTCAACCAAAGGCATTTTATCAACAGGAGAGAAGAAGTGAATACCGATAAACTGGTTAGGGCGGCTGAAGTTTTCAGCAAGACCAGAGATTGGCATTGTTGATGTGTTAGAGCCAAAGACGATATCCTTGCCAATAACCGCCTCAACCTTTTCGGTTACTTCTTTTTTAACCTTAGGGTCCTCAAAAACGGCCTCGATGATCAGGTCACAGCCCGCAAGATCGCCATAGCTGTCGGTTGCGGTGATATTAGCCAATAGCGCGTCACCCTTTTCCTGTGATACTTTACCACGGCTCACGCCTTTTTTCACAAGATTACGGCTATAGTCTTTGCCTTTTTCAGCGCTATCCTTTGAAATATCAAATAACACCACTTCCATGTGGGCCTTGGCTGAAACATAAGCAATACCTGCGCCCATAAGACCAGCACCGACCATACCAAGACGTTTTACTTTTTTGCGCTCAATGCCTTTGGGGCGTAGCGCGCCTTTTTCTACGGCTTGTTTATTGATGAACAAGGTGCGGATCATATTTTGTGAAACAGGGCCCATTAACAGCTTCATGAAATATTTAGTCTCAATACGGATGGCCGTATCAAAATCAACGATACTGCCCTCGTAAACACACGATAATATAGACTCAACCGCAGGGTAATTGTGATTGGTTTGGGCTTGTGCCATGGCGTTACCGCCCATGAATACCTGCGCAGAGCGTGGGTCCATTGCCCCGCCGCCGCCTGGATATTTGAAACCCTTTTTATCCCAAGGCGCAAGAGCAGACGGCGTTTTAGCGACCCACTCTTTTGCCTTTGTCACCACGTCAGCAACGTCAACAACCTCGTTAACAATGCCAAAACCTTGTGCGGTCATTGGGTTAAAGTTTTTACCTGTCATTAGCGGTTGTGCCGCATTTTGAATGCCGATAATACGTGGCAGACGCTGTGTGCCACCAGCACCCGGTAGCAATCCAACTTGCACTTCTGGGAAGCCAAGAACCAGCTTTGGATCGTTGGCGCATACGCGGTAGTGCGTGCAAAGCGCTAGCTCAAATCCACCACCAAGGGCGAGGCCGTTAATGGCGCAAGCAAAAGGTTTCGTACCTTCTTTTGCAAGAACCTTAGGTGCCTTGCCGCCTGTTTCAACCTTACGCAGGATGCGGTTTAGATTAAAGGCCGTATCAAAAGCGCCTTTTGGATCAACATTTTTAAAATCAAAGTCGCCCATCATTGACAGATCAGCACCCGCTAGGAATGTTGGCTTGCCAGAGGTGATAACAGCACCCTTGATAGCGTCATCGCCTAGCACTTTATCAATGCAAGTCTCAAGATCGGTGATCACTTGCTGGTTAAATACATTCATTGATGCATTTGGTAAATCGATAGTCAAAAGGGCAATGCCGTCGCTATCTACGTCAAATTTAATTGTATCAGTCATAATGTTAATCCCTTAAACGCGCTCAATGATTGTTGCAGTACCCATACCGGCACCGATACAAAGTGTGGCAAGCGCTGTTTCTTTTCCTGTGCGCTCTAACTCGTCTAGAACAGTGCCTAGAATCATTGCGCCAGTGGCACCCAGTGGGTGACCCATGGCAATGGCACCACCACAAGGGTTGATGTTAGCGTGATCAATGTCTAATGCCTGCATGAAACGCAACACAACCGCTGCGAATGCTTCATTTAATTCCCAGATATCAATGTCTGATTTGGACATGCCAGCCCGTTTGAGTACTTTTTCAGCGGCAAATTCTGGTCCTGTCAGCATGATGGTTGGCTCACTGCCTATCGAACCCATAGCGCGGATGCGGGCGCGGGGTTTTAGGCCCAGCTTTTTACCAATAGCCTTGTTACCGATTAATACGCCAGCTGCTCCATCAACGATACCAGAGCTGTTACCAGCATGGTGAACGTGGTTGATTGTCTCAAGCTCGGGGTATTTCTGCAAGCCAACAGCATCAAAACCAAAGGCACCCATATCAACGAAGGCAGGCTTTAGTGCGCCTAGGCTTTGCATGGTTGTCTCTGGGCGCATGAACTCGTCATGGTCAAGAACAGGAAAGCCAACAACGTCTTTAACGGCCACAATAGAACCATTAAAACGTTTCTCCGCCCAAGACTGAGAGGCGCGACGTTGGCTTTCAACCGAATAGGCGTCAACATCATCACGGCTAAAACCGTATTTCGTGGCGATAATATCAGCAGATATACCTTGTGGTACAAAATATGATTTATGCGCGACAGCTGGGTCAGTGGCCCAAGCAGCACCGTCAGCGCCCATTGGTACGCGGCTCATGCCCTCAACGCCGCCGCCGATGGCCATATCACATTCGCCCGCCATAACCTTGGCAGCTGCGATATTGCTAGCCTCTAGCCCGCTGGCACAAAAACGGTTGATCTGAAAACCTGCGGTGGTCTCAGCGTAACCCGCATTAATGGCTGCAACGCGGGCGATGTCGCCGCCTTGCTCGCCCACGGGGGTTACACAACCCAAGATCACATCTTCAACAAGAGAGGTATCAAGGTTGTTGCGATCACGCAGGGATTCTAGAACCTGTGTTGCCAGTTGGATCGGCGTGATTTCGTTTAAAGAGCCACCACTGCGACCCCTGCCACGCGGTGTGCGTACTGTGTCGTATATATATGCATCAGTCATTGTTTAATCCTTTTTGTATATAGAATGGCTTAAAATAGTGCGGCGTCTAGTGCCATTACATCTTCACAGCCCGCTTCAATTTCAGCTAGCAGTCCTTTTGTCTCGATGATGCGGCGGTTCATATAGTAACGTCCCGCAATGAGTTTTGCCTTATAGTAATCTTGGTCTGTTGTGCCTTCGGCTAGTTTCTTCTCGCAAGTATCTGCGATCCAAACCCACATATGGCCTAGCGCCACATGACCAACAAGATGCATAAAGGCAACAGAGCCAGCACCCGCATTATCAGGGTTTTTCATACCGTTTTGCATGAACCACATCACAGCAGTTTGCATGTCTTTAACCGCAGCACCTAACGGCCCAGTGAAATCATTTAGTTTCTCATCAGTGCCATATTTAGCAAGTTCTTCGCCAAGATATGTAAAGTAGGTCTGTGTGGCGCGACCGCCATTTGCGCCTAGCTTACGTCCAACAAGGTCAAGGGCTTGAATGCCGTTTGTGCCTTCATAGATTTGAGCGATACGTGCATCTCGAACAAATTGTTCCATGCCCCACTCACTGATATAGCCATGGCCACCAAATACTTGCTGACACGCCACGGCATTTTCAAAGCCACGGTCAGTAAAGACACCCTTCATCACAGGCGTCATTAGGCCAACAATATCATCAGCCCACTGTTTTTCTTGCGTCGTTTTACCAAAATGAGAGCGGTCAATCATGTTAGCACACCACAGCGCCATCACACGGGCAGGCTCGTTGAATGAACGCGCATTCATTAGATTGCGACGTACATCTGGGTGAACGATGATAGGATCAGCTGCCGCGTCTGGGTTTTTAGGGCCAGTGAGCGAGCGTCCTTGGATACGATCATTGGCATAAATAACAGCATTTTGATAGGCGATCTCAGAGGCTGATAGACCTTCAAGTCCAACACCAACACGCGCGTGGTTCATCATGATGAACATGGCGGCTAGGCCTTTAAACTCATCACCAAGCATAAAGCCTTTGGCATTATCGTAATTCATCACACAGGTTGAGTTGCCGTGGATACCCATTTTTTCTTCTAAGGAGCCACAGACAACGCCGTTGCGGTCGCCAAGACTGCCATCATCATTGATGTTAATCTTTGGCACAACAAACAGGCTGATACCTTTTGATGTATTAGGCGCACCTGGTGTTTTAGCCAGCACAAGATGAATGATATTTTCAGACATGTTATGGTCGCCAGCTGAGATGAAAATCTTTGATCCTGTGATGCTGTATGAACCGTCGGTCTGTGGCTCAGCTTTGGTGCGGATCATGCCTAGATCAGTACCGCAATGGGCCTCGGTTAGGTTCATGGTGCCTGTCCATTTACCTAAAACCATATTTGGAATATATTTTTGTTTTTGCTCATCCGTACCGACCTGATGGATAGCGGCCATCGCACCCTGTGATAGGCCGTCATACATTGTAAAAGCTTTATTAGCCGCCGACATCTGCTCTGCCTTGGCCATGCCTAGGATATTTGGCATGCCTTGGCCGCCATATTCCTCGCCCCATGTTAGACCTGCCCAGCCGCCTTGGCTGTGAAGATCAAAGGCTTCTTTAAATCCTTTAGGTACAGTTACGTTACCATCACTATCGCGCGAGCAACCTTCTTGATCACCACTAAGGTTAAGAGGGCTTGTTTCATTTTCAACAAACTTAGCTGACTCTTCTAAAATCGCAGAGCCGAGGTCCCTCGTGGCCTCGCTATAACCAGGTAGATAGTCATATTGCTCAATATTTAAGACATCATATAGTGTGAATAATTGATCTTTAACGGGGGCTTTGTAACTAGGCATAATAAATCCTTATATCGCTATTATATTATTGAGATACAGCGGCCGATTGAGCGGCCTTTTTATTTGTGGGGGTGAGCTTTCCAGTGCTTGGATCGTGTATCAAAGTAGAAATTTCATCAATGAAACCAGATAGCTCAGTAATGGTTGCGTCGATATCATCGCGCTGTGTCTTTAATGACTTGATCTGCTCTTTGCATTTTTCAAGCGTAACCTCGCGCTGCTTTTCGCGGCCGTCGCTTAGGTCATATAGGTCAAGCATTTCGGTAATGTCATTCAGAGAAAAACCAACACGTTTACCGCGCAACACCCAAGCAAGACGCGCTTTGTCAGTATTATTATAGATACGGGTTTGGCCTTCGCGTTTAGGGGAAAGTAGGCCTTGATCTTCATAATATCTAAGCGTGCGTGCCGTGATGTCAAATTCACGGGCGAGGTATTTGATTGTGTAGGTCTGATTCTCTTTGCTTGTAGGCATTCCTATACTCCTATCCATACCATAACCGATTTAGCTAAATTGGTATAGTTTACGTTAACGTAAACGTCAATGTAAATTTTTAAAAGGCATAAGCATCTGAAATTATTATATTTAATACTGAACCTTGATTAGCATTTTGATGAAACATAGTTGAATTTTCCAGTAGGACGAGCGACTCAGTCGCATTTTTGTCTATATTGCTAAGGTTTCTTGATAGTAAATCGTCGAGATTGCTTTTTACCCTAGGATAGGTTACGGATTATCATACTCTTTACACCTAATAGTGTTCATGAAAGTCTATCAAGAAAAGCTGTTTAACTTATGCCTATTTACCTACCCATTGCTGAATTATCGATGAACGCATTCCTCGTCATTGGCATGGGCGGTATTGTTGGGTTTTTGTCAGGTATGTTTGGTGTTGGCGGTGGTTTTTTGATGACACCTCTTTTGATATTTGCTGGTGTGCCGCCAGCGGTTGCTGTGGCGACAGAGGCAAATCAAATTACAGCAGCGTCCGTATCGGGTGCGCTGGCACATTGGCGCCGTGCTGGCGTTGATTTTAAGATGGGCGGCATGCTGATTATTGGTGGTGCCATTGGCTCTTATTTTGGCGCTCAAGTTTTTGCCTGGTTGCGCTTGTTGGGTCAAGTAGATTTGATGATCTCGCTTGCTTATGTTCTGTTTTTAGGGTCCGTTGGTGGTTTGATGTTTTGGGAAAGTGTGCGGGCGATAATCCGCGCCAAAAAGGGCTATAAAGTACCCTACAACCGTGATGAGCGCCACGCAGGTTGGATCTATAAACTTCCCTTTAAAATGCGGTTCCGTAAAAGCCGTTTATATATCTCTGCGATACTGCCTATCGCCATTGGCGTGCTTGTGGGTATTCTGGCCGCCATTATGGGGGTCGGGGGTGGATTCATTATGGTACCCGCGATGATTTATATACTGGGTATGCCGACCAACGTGGTGATTGGCACATCGCTGTTTCAGATTATTTTTGTGACGGCTTTGACCACTGTGTTTCATTCAGTTAATACGCAAACCGTTGACATTGTTCTGGCATTGCTGCTGCTACTGGGTGCTGTTGTTGGTGCACAAATAGGTGTGCGTGTTGGGGTCAAGCTTAAGGGTGAGCAACTGCGGGCTTTGCTCGCCTTAATGGTGCTAGGTGTATGCGTAAAAATGGCCTTTGGTTTGGTGTTAGAACCTGATGATTTATTCACTATTCAGGAGGTGGCGCATTAAATGAAACGCTTCCTCATCCTATGTTTAATGCTCATCGGGTCATCGCTGAATATAGCGCAGGCACTGGTGACAGATTTGTCAGATAAAAAGATTGAAATTCGCTACAGTTTTGAAGGCGCGGATTTGATTTTATTTGGCGCGATAGGTCATGACCTATTTCACGATGATTTTGATGTGGTGATCATGGTCAAGGGACCAAAAAATGCCGCTAAAGTTAGGCGCAAAGAAAAGGTTCTTGGGATTTGGATGAACACAGATGCGGTTACATTTCCGACTGCCCCTGGGTATTACGCTGTCGCCTCTACTAGGCCACTGGCTGCAATAGCAGCGGAAAGTGTTTTTGGTCATTATGGTGTTGGCTTTGAGAATATAAACCTTAAAGCAGAGAGCGGGGATGTATCTGGTGATGTCATGATGTCTTTCAAGCAGGCGTTGTTCAGTGGCAAGGTAGGTAATGGTCTATACCGACAAGGTATTGACGAGGTAACCATTGTCGGCGAAGGGCTATTTCGCACGGATATTCATTTGCCAGCTAATGTGCCTGTAGGGGCCTTTGCTGTGGAGGCCTTTATCATTCAAAAAGGCGTGCTTAAAGCCCATAATAAAATCGCCATGAGCGTGGGTAAGGAAGGCTTCGAGCGCGCTGTATATGGTTTTGCCAACGAGCGACCTTTTTGGTATGGCATCGTTGCAGTATTCATTGCCCTCGCCGCTGGTTGGGTTGCGGGCATGGTAGGCGTTAAGAAATAACGCTACTTTTTAATAATTTCATACAGAAGATAATCGCTGCATCTCTCACGGCGCACTAAGCTGTGACCTGTGGACGCGCAAAAGGCAGCCATGTCATTCCACGAGGCCTTGTCTGTGGCATGAACGATTAGATGATCACCAATAGGTATTTCATCCAGCTTGCGCCGTGTGCGCAGCACAGGCATCGGACAGCGCAGTCCTGTGGCATCTAATGTATGTATATGATTGTTCTTGCTCATGGTGCCAATATGCCGATTACTTGATCGTTACACAAGGGGGATTGGCACGGTATTTATACTTAAGGCCTAAAAACCTATTAGGCCCGCCTGATGGGTGTCAGGCGGGCCTTGGGTTCCGGAATGGGTAATTCCGGATAAATCGAACAGGAAAATGGCTGGGTGGCCGGGTGCTGAGAGTTCCTGCTCGATAACTGTGAATTCTTTAATGTTCCTATTAGTGAATGGTGACGCTCTCTTCATAGAATGAAAGATCAGCTTTCATTGTTAGGTGGCGGTGGATACCAAGCCACATATCAAAGCCTTCGTCATCGTCCAGCAGCTTCATTTTCTTGAGAGCCTCATCGGCGTAATACAGCGCGCGCTCACCAAGATTTTTAAGAAGATTATCTGCCACAACACCGAAATAAATATTTGGGTCGAAATCAAGTGCTTCTGTTTGCATGGTCATGGCTCCTAAAAATTAAATGTTACTGTTGCCTACTTACTAGCAACGGTCATGCCAACTTGATGGGCTATTACAGACAAAGTTTAGCAGCCTATATTTTTCAATATGTTGCGGAGATATATAAAAATCAAAAGGTGAACTATGAGGAATTTACCGCGAAAATTACCACAGGCAGATATAACCCATTAGGCAATTATGACCGACAAATTTGCCTAGTGAAGTTACCTGTAATTTTATTATAGAAATTACACAGGGAATGATCATGACCCGCCTCATATGAGGCGAAGTGAGATGACCCTAGTTTGTTAGACACCTTGCGACTTCAGTATTGTTTGTTGTTCAAAATCTATTGGTGACAACAATCCGTTGTTACCATGCTTTCTCTTTGGGTTGTCGAAAAACTCGATATAATCAAATATGTCATCCCGAGCATCCTTGCGGGTTGCGTAGGTTCTGCGTCTGATACGCTCTCGCTTTAACAGATGGAAAAAGCTCTCAGCAACCGCATTGTCATGGCAGTTACCGCGTCTGCTCATGCTGGCTTCCAAATTATGCGCCTTGAGGGACTTACGCCACTCATGGCTAGTAAACTGACTACCTTGGTCAGAATGAATGATAACCTTCTGCTTTGGCTTGCGTCGCCAGACAGCCATAAGTAAAGCGCTGAGCACCAAGTCCATCTGCATGCGTGATTGCATTGACCAGCCCACCACACGACGAGAATAAAGGTCAATCACCACCGCCAGATACAGCCAGCCTTGATGCGTGCGAATATACGTTATATCTGTCACCCAGGCATGATCTGGCAGTGCCACCTTAAAGTCTTGTTGTAATCTATTGACAATTATGATCGAAGGCTTTCCACCATAAAAGCCTGCTTTGCGTTTGTAGCCAATCTGCGCCTTTACCCCCTCAATCCCCGCTAATCGTGCCACACGGTTCTGGCAGTAGGTCTCACCGCTCGAGCGTAGGTCATCATGAAGTTTGCGATATCCATAAACACAGCCACTCTCAAGCCAAGCTTGCTTAATCAATGGTTCATTGCAACACTTTCATTTAGCTTTTCAGCTGGCGTAACAAAAT
>CBFDCC010000002.1:0-303909 GCA_965603205.1 uncultured Kordiimonas sp.
TGTTCCTGCCCCGGCATCCACCAAGCCAATGTGTACGGAATATAAGTCGTTGTTCCTTCTTCAGCGGACATAATCAATGCTTCAAAAAACGCGTTTTGAATTTGGGGAAAGTGTTCCTCTACGTCTACAAAAAACTGGTCTTTTTTTTCTGAGAAGTCACTCTCTTCATCATGATTCAACCTAACATTCAAAGCGGCAAAAGCCATCGCCACTTTCACCCGTTGTGCTTTCTCAGGATGGGTAAACAATCGCAGAAGCACGTCGGACGATTCACCATCCAAAACCAAGTCGAGCACCAACGCTTCTTCGTTGGAGAAGTCCGTCGTCACTTTCGTAGATTCATATTCGTCAACATGTCCACCGTCTGTTTCAAATTCCTTCGGTAGGGACGACGGATCTGAATGGTCCATTTCAGCTGCGTACCGTTCGACAAACGCTGGTGGGTCGGCGAAAACCACTGGACGCGCACTCAATCCAGCCAATGCATGGACGAGAAAAGCGGCGACGACCATTACGACAACGGCCGTTGCAATGATTAATTTTTTAAATGTATAGCTGATGTTCATAATTTTTCCTTACTGGACTTTACTCGACAAAAGCTTGCCCTTGTGGGCGATGAGCAGACTGTCGAATTTACCGTGCTTACCTTCGGCGATTTCCTGAGCCAACTTGACAATCATGTCTTTATTGCAAGTAGTACAAGCAATATAAAACCGTATTCACAAAGGAATTGCGATTAACCGTTCCCGTTAAGAGATGAACTGCAACTTTATAACATCACCCATTTAGGAAAATTGTGTGAGATAGGCCAATAGAACCTGCACAAATGGGAACCCTAAATTGGTTACACGCTTTGAATAATTTTTGGTAAGTTTCAAATGGTGGTCGGTACTGGGCTCGAACCAGCGACCTCTCCGATGTCAACGGAACGCTCTACCAACTGAGCTAACCGACCATACCATATGCGTTCAAGATCTGAACTGAGATGTGGATACAACGACCGCTACGATCACGCAAGATTAAAATGCGCTAAATTCAATCTTTTTAACGCTCTATTGAACAACAGGCTTGGCCTGAGAGGTAATTTTAGCTAAACTGAGATAATGAGTGAAGATAACAAAGACATAAACCCGCCTATTCCAGCCCTAGACCTTTCCCGCCCGCGGGGAGCAGCCCTACCCTTTGTTTTCTCCTTTCCCCATAGTGGCGACTATTACCCTGATTGTATAAAGGCCTTGAGCAATATGTCTGAGGCGCAGTTGCGCAGCAGTGAAGACGCCTATGTGCATGAGCTCTTTAAAGATGTTGGGCAATATGGCGCGACGACGATCAAAGCAAATTACGCCCGCGCTTACCTTGATCTAAACAGACGCCCAGAAGAGCTGGATAGCACAATGTTCGACGCGCCACTGGAGCGTATGGTATCACGAACATCAATGGTAAAGGCTGGTCTGGGTGTCATTCCGCGCAATGTATCAAATATGATTCCCATATACAGCAAGCGCCTAGAGGCCGCAGAGGCAGACAGACGACTATCTACGGTTTATTTTCCCTATCACAAGGCATTATCAGACGAGATAGACACGCTGTGGCGCACGCACGGCACCTGCTATGTGATAGATTGCCACAGTATGCCATCAATACCCGAGCGACAATCACGCAAATTCGGCAAAACACCAAAACTGGCTGATATTGTATTGGGTGATAGATGGGGTGGCTCTTGTGACGGCAACCTTAGTCACTTAATAGAAGAATTATTACGTAAGCAAGGATTAAGCGTGGCCCGCAATGTGCCCTATGCAGGTGGCAACATTACCAAGCGATACGGTCATCCGATCAAAGGAGTACACGCACTACAAATAGAAATATGTCGCGATCTTTATATGAATGAAGAAACAATTGAACGTAATGATAATTTCAAAAACCTACAAAATATCCTTAACAGTGTAGCCGAACGCACCATTGAGATATTATCACCTGATATGGCCGAGGCAGCAGAATAATAAAAAAGAGGCCCAAGGTCTAAGAGAAGGCGTGGCGTGCTCTTTGACAAAAAAAAGAGCCACGTTAAAAAACGTGGCCCAGGCTCAGGGAGGAAACGCCCACGGAGGGCATTGTCAGGGCGGGAAAGCCCCAACACAACTAAGATAGGCCTTAAACAGTTAAATTCAAGTTAACCTGACATCACAAAATACTGAAATCTGCATTTAATTTTTTAAGTACTTGATTTAATTACACTAAATAGATTGATTATATAACAGTTCAGTGAAAATAAATTTTTCAATTCTGCGTATTAGCACAAAACATGTCTGCCGTTTCAAAAACGACTCCAAAACCCAAGGCTGTTTATAACCTCCCGAGAGTTGAAATTGAAAATCCATATTGCTTGATAAAATATTTTACTCTCTATTCGGGTACAGTTGAAACCTTAGTTAAATCCGCTGATGCAGCACGCTTCAGCGCTAAAAAATCAGGCCGTAATCAGACTCACCTACGCTAAAGAATAAAAGAGGGTATTCTTTTAATTCTGCTTTTTCCACTTAGATTAACGAATATTAAATATCTATGGGTTAGCTTACTCTCAAATCAGCGCTTGCCCTAATCACTTTATAAGTCTATAAGGCGCTCAAATTCAGTAATCTAGGCTCCTCAAAGTGTTGGAGCCCTTTTTAGTTTTAAAGAAAGCAGGCGCCATCATGGAACGTCGTAATATTGCGATTATCGCACACGTTGATCACGGGAAAACCACACTCGTTGATAACCTATTTAAACAGTCGGGTACCTTCCGCGAAAACCAGCGCACTGATGAACGTGCAATGGATAGCGGCGATCTTGAAAAAGAACGCGGTATTACGATTCTAGCGAAATGTACATCTGTTGAGTGGAAAGGCGACCGTATCAATATCGTAGATACACCAGGTCACGCTGATTTCGGCGGTGAGGTTGAGCGCATCTTGTCTATGGTTGACGGCGTTGTTCTACTTGTTGATGCTGCCGAAGGCCCAATGCCTCAGACTAAATTTGTGACAACAAAGGCACTGGCTCTTGGCCTTCGCCCAATCGTTGTTGTAAACAAGGTTGATAAGTCAGACGCTGACCCTGATAATGCGGTTGATCTTTGTTTTGATCTATTTTCAAATCTAGGCGCTGACGATGACCAATTAGATTTCCCTGTTCTTTATGCTTCTGGTCGTGATGGCTGGTGTGATGTTGAGCTTGATGGCCCACGCGAGAACCTGCACCCATTATTTGAAAAAATTATGGAGCATGTACCACAGCCATCTGTTGTTAATAAAGTGGACGAGCCTTTCACTATGCTGACGACACTGCTTGACCGTGATAACTTCCTTGGTCGCATCCTAACGGGCCGTGTTGAAAGCGGTATCGTTAAAGTTAACGACACTATCAAGGCACTAAATTCAGTTGGTGAAGTTGTTGAAACTGGCCGTATTTCTAAACTTCTATCATTCCGCGGTCTTGACCGTGTGCCAGTGACTGAGGCGCAAGCAGGCGATATTATCGCAATTGCGGGCCTTGCCAACGCTACTGTTGCTGACACGATCTGTGTACCAGCGGTTACTGAGCCATTAACAAGTTTACCTGTTGATCCGCCGACTCTTGCCATGGAATTTTCAGTAAACAACAGCCCGCTTGCTGGTCGTGAAGGCAAAAAAGTAACAAGTCGCCTAATCCGTGACCGCCTGCTGACAGAAGCAGAGGGTAACGTTGCCATTAAAGTTAAAGAAACTGATAATGCTGATACATTTGAAGTTGCTGGTCGCGGCGAGCTACAGCTTGGCGTTCTGATCGAGCAAATGCGCCGTGAAGGTTTCGAGCTAGCCATTAGCCGCCCACGTGTATTATTCAAACAAGACGAAAACTGCAAACGCCTAGAGCCGTTCGAGACAGTATTTGTTGATGTAGACGCAGAGTATCAAGGTACAGTTGTTGAAAAACTAACACGCCGTAAATGTGAACTTAAAGGCATGGAGCCATCAGGTGTTGGCAAAGTACGTCTAACATTTGACGCACCGTCACGCGGTCTTATTGGTTACCACGGCGAGTTCCTAACCGATACACGCGGTACAGGAATCATGAACCGTTCATACGATCGTTATGACGCCTACAAAGGCCCTATCCAAGGTCGTCAACGCGGTGTGCTTGTGGCGAATGCTCCGGGTAAGATCGTAACATACGCGCTGTTTAACCTAGAAGAGCGCGGCATCATCATGGTTGAGCCAGGCGGGGACACATACGAAGGTATGATCATCGGCGAAAACGCTCGTGACAATGACCTTGATGTTAACGTTCAGCGCTCTAAGCAGCTAAACAACATTCGCGCTGCTGGTAAGGATGAGGCTGTTAAGATTACAACACCGCGCATCTTACCGCTTGAAGAAGCGATTGCTTACATCAATGATGACGAGCTAGTAGAAGTAACACCTCAGACTATTCGTCTGCGTAAGCGTTACCTAAACGCAAATGAGCGTAAACGCCATAGCCGCGACATGAAGCAGTAGCATTACACGATAATAAATTTAAAAAAGGCTCCGTTTATTCGGGGTCTTTTTTTATAGTTCAAATTTTCTACATTTATTGCAATTTAAGAAAAAAGCATTATATTAAGTGTAGAGTGAAATAGTGAGGGGTCACTATTGAAATGAATGGAATTAGCGATGAATGCTATTACAAATGATCCTGCGTTAACAAGCACAGCGGCAAAGCAGGCGACTAAGCAGCCAAAGTCTACGGACAAGGCAGATGAAAATGTGTCTGCAAGCAAAGAGCCTCAAGATACTGTAGCCGCTAAAAGCCCGCAAGAAATTGCAGTGGATCAAAATGTTTCAGGCATGGTGAAGGAAGATTTAGACACAAAATCTGCCGATGAGGAAGCGCGTCAGATCAAAAATTTGCTCGCCTCTCAAAACCTAAGCCTTGCTAACGCTAACCCTGAGGCTATCCAGCAACTGTTTTAGGTCTAACCATATTCCCGCGTAGGCGGGATTTAAATCACCACTACCAAGGCTCTGCATCGCGGGGCCTTTTCTATATTTAAATACGTCAACAGGTAGGGCTAGTTTATACTTAACAAGATTGAATTATCATTCTGAACTTGCTTGACGTATACGTTTGCTACGCATTCAGAATCCATTTGTCTAGCAGTCGTCGTGAAGCAAGAATGGACCCTGAACTAAATTCAGGGTGACATTTTCACTGTATTTTAAAGCCTCAAACGATCAATGCAGTTGAAGAAAGTGTATTACAAACCTTAACCGCAAATTCCTAAGCTATCTCTTGTTTGGCCCGCTGGACATGCAACTTGTTTCTTAGCATTTGACCAACCAGCAGCAGCAGCAAAGTTAGGCGCCCCGTCAGAAAAGCTAAAGGCTATTTCACCGCCTACAAAACCGTCTTTAAACGTATAACCAACGCCTACAACTGGCTCAAAGCCTTTGGTCATAAAGTTATAGTTAAGGCCGCCACTAGCAACCCACTTCTTAGCCTTCTTACTAGTAAAGACACGAGGGCCAAAACTAACATCGCCTTGTGTATTGAAGCTAAGTACAGCACCAACACCGATATCACTGGCAGTAGCTACGCCTGATAGCATTGCAGCAGCAACACCCGCTAAAAGTAACTTCTTCATAATCTATTCCTCCTAATAAAATATTACACAGAATAACAAAACCTTAAGGGGTATGCAAACAAGTATATAGTGTTTATTTAAAAACATCGTTTTAGAAGACTGGATTCCGTGTCGTACCGGTGCTGTGCACCTGCATGGGATGATGGAAATGACTCTATAACTTCACACACCCTAGACACATGGATAGGCCTATCAAGTAGGCCTATGACGAAGTTAATGATCTATTTTGTGCAGAGCTTTAGAAAAGTCTACCGCCATGCATTTCAATTAATCATTCAGCATATTCACGAATTAAATCTAAGAGCAGAAAATTATCAATGTTAAATTTTTACATCATTAGTTGAGTCATCATATTATTTGCAGACTCTCGATATATTTTATGGCAAAAGTCCATTGTAGAGGCACCACGTTAAAGGATTTTAAATGACTGAATTAGTTGCTATTGATTATTTTGCTAAAAATGCACCCGCAGATTTTACCCGCTCACTGCATGAAACAGGCTTTGGTGTTTTAAAAAACCACCCTATTCAAAAATCACTGGTGGAGCGTATATACACACAGTGGCAGGATTTCTTTAATAGCGATGAAAAGCGTGACTATATGTATAATGTGGCAACTCAGGATGGCTTTTTCCCCAGCGAAATATCTGAGATTGCCAAGGGTTTTAGCCAAAAAGACATCAAAGAGTATTATCATGTCTACCCATGGGGTCAGATACCTGATGGCCTACGCGAAGATATATTAGCCTATTACAAAGACGCAAATATGTTGGCGGAAAAGCTGCTGTCATGGGTAGAGGAATATACCCCCGCAGATGTGGCGGCAAAATACAGCACCACCCTGCCAGAGATGATTATTGAAAGCCATAAAACCCTGCTGCGTATTCTGCATTATCCACCGATGACGGGTAATGAGGAACCGGGTGCTATTCGCGCGGCGGCGCACGGCGACATCAATTTATTAACGCTGCTACCTGCCGCGAACGAGCCGGGCTTACAGGTTAAGCGTAAGGATGGCAGCTGGATGGATGTGCCTTGTGATTTTGGCAATCTCATCGTTAATATTGGCGACATGCTACAAGAGGCATCGGCTGGATATTACCCCAGCACCATACACCGTGTGATCAACCCCACAGGCAAAAGTTCAGACAAATCACGCATATCTTTGCCACTATTTCTTCATCCACGCCCTGACGTGGTTTTATCGGATAAATACACAGCCCATACCTATTTAATGGAGCGTTTAGAAGAATTAGGCGTGATGTAACCCTTGAAATCTGTTTTCTGCGTTCCTACATATTGAATAAGCCATAAGGCTCGCCCCATTAGAGGGCACCCGTGATCTGAAAAATTAGACATGGATTTTGACAACGCGAGGAAAACGGAGGGACAAATGCGTCTCCTATTAGCAATACTTATACCGCCACTAGTCTTTTTTACCATTAATCGACCCCTACAGGGTTTAGTTTGCGCCTTTCTATGGCTCACCATCATTGGCTGGCCCGTTGCCGCCATTTGGGCCGTGTATAGCCTTAGCCAGTACCGCAATGAAGAGCTGCGCCATGACATGACTGGCCGCAACTATTATTATGGAGATAGATTATGATAGGTTCAATCATCATTGGCGGCCTCGCTGGTTTTCTAGCCAGCCGCATGATCAACGGCGAAAGCTACGGTCTGCTGGTTAACATCATTGTTGGCATATTGGGTGGCGTTGTCGGCAAGCTACTCTTTGGCTTTCTCGGCCTTGGCCCCACAGGTTTAATCGGTAATATTATCGCCGCCACCATTGGCGCTGTGATCCTTATCACCGTATTTGCCCAAGAAAAAAGAGCCCGCACTAGACGCCATGGCTGTAGCGGCCAAGACGACTAAGTAAATTTGGCGTCATTAGCAAAAACATTTCTGCCACGGTGCTGGATAATTTCAACAGCATCCCCCACGCGGATAACCCCTGATCCGCGTGGCACGCCGTTTTGACCCACATAAATCTGTTTGTCATCACCGCGTCTAAATTTCGACAGCGCTTTCATCGGCTGGCCGTCCTTACGCTTGATACCCGTATCAGGATCAACAGTGGTTAAGACACAACGGCTACAGCCCATGATCTGATCTATGATCACATCGCCAATTTTAATGGTCTGCCACAGATCCTCATCAAAACCATTCTCCACGCCCTCTAGTATAATATTCGGTCGGAAATTTACTGCGGTGACTGGGCCAAAAGTAGCAGCATCTAGATGGCTGTTAATCTCTGTAACAGACGCGTCTGATAGCGTTAAAATAGGATAGGCATCAGCGTAGCTGCTGGGTGCGTGTTTATTTTGCTGGCTCAATCGCTGGCTCAGCTTAGATACGGCAACAACACGCGCAGCCTCCCCTAGATAGTCAGATATCCAATCCGCCGCAGTCTCGCCCATATCAGCACTTTCTACATGGTCTGCCCACACGCCAACCTCTGTTAATGGCTGTTCGTTATTTGGCACCTTAAGCGACAGGTTTTTACCATATGCACTTAGCTCAATCGTCTCATCACCAGTCCAGCGGGACGCAAGATTAACTAGCTGTGGTCGCTCTCGCGCCGTGATGAATTTGCCTTTAGCATTTATGATTAAAAATCTGCGATCCCCGTCAAGGCCGTTTGGGCCGCAGGCAATTTCATCGACGTTATATCCACCCGTTGATTTAATAGGATAAAGCCTAAGTTCTCTTATACGTATTGTCATATTAGTCCTTAAATCTTTTTGGGCTATATAATTTCTCATCAACGTTGATGTGCGGTGGCATACCACGCCCGAGTATCAAGCTAACAGCAACCTCGGACCATGCAGGGCTTGTTTGAATACCGTAACCACCCTGACCCACTGACCAAAAGAAATTAGGCACCTGTTCATCATACCCTATCACCGGTGAGCGATCAGGTGCGAAGGTTCTCAGCCCCGCCCATTTGCTGTTTATTTTAGATACCTTGGCCCCTGTGAATTTCTCAAATCTGTCTACTGCCAGCGCCACATCCAAATCCTCAGGCTGCGCGTCGCAAGGGGATGATATATCTTCATTACAAGGACAAACTAGATACCCACCAGATTCAGGCTTAAAATAGATATCCTCTTTTAAGGAAAGCGTCAGCGGGGCCGCCGCGTCATACTGATCATACGCAGGAATTGTGATAACCGTACGGCGCAGTGGCTGCACACCAATTGGCTTTGCGCCAAACCGTACAGCAGCAACATCTGACCAAGCCCCTGCGCTATTGATAATTGTTTTAGCCGTGATAAGTCCTTGGCTCGTTTGAACCTGCCATAAACCATCGCTAAAAGTAGCCGATAAGATTTCGCAGTCCGTTACAATCTTGCCTCCTTGACTGGAGAAGCCTTTCAAATACCCTTGATGGATTGCCGATACATCCAGATCAACACTACCTGTGTCGATAATCGCGCCGGCCACATCATCAAAATTTAGAAATGGCTGAATTTCCTTAATCTCCTCAACGCCAATCTTATAGACATCGGGTACATCTGCCTTCATGGCTTTGTATTTCGCGTCAGCTTTTGCTTGCTCATTTTTGCCGTAGATATAAAGCGCTCCACGATCATGCATTAACGCCACATCAGAAAAACCATCGGGCGGTGTCATCAGAAAAGATTTTGAATGCACAGTCAGGGGCCTAATCGACTTACCCCCATAAGAAGCCGCGTAAAAAGCAGCAGAGCGCCCAGTCGTATGGTATCCAGCCTGAGATTCCATCTCGGCAATGATCACACTGCCATGCCCCGCCAAGCGATAGCCAATAGACGCCCCCGCGATACCACCGCCGATGATTAAATAATCTGTGTGCATTTTATTAAAGATCCTCACTTCGTTCCGGCCTCGTAGTCACTCGGTACGGCTGCGCCTATTATCATTAGTACCCTCGCATAGGCTCGGCCTCGTAGTCACTCGGTACGGCTGCGCCTATGTTCTTTTATCTCTAAACTACCTAAGTAGCGCGATAGCGCGTACCGAACAAGCATGAGGCGGCGATAATTCGCCGTTTTTAACAAAAAAGGTGGATAACACCTCAATAAACAAGTAGACCATTAAAAAATATTCATGTCCCAATTGGAAATGGTCAATAACATGCCTAGCACCGCACACCTCAAAGAATTAACAACCTTTGCCGCCACGCTTGCTGACGCAGCGTCTGAAATCACGCTTAAATATTTCAAGCAAGACATCGGTGTTGATAATAAATTAGCGGGTGATGATTTTGACCCTGTAACCATTGCAGACCGCGACGCCGAAACTGCTATCCGCAACCTCATCGAGGCACAGTATCCAGATCATGGCATCATTGGTGAAGAGCACGGCACTATCCGCGGCGGTGCTGATTTTATTTGGGTCCTTGATCCTGTTGACGGCACCCGCGCCTTTATCTGCGGTGTGGCATCATGGGGTACGCTCATCGGCCTACAATATAAAGGCGAGCCTGTGCTTGGCGTCATTGATCAGCCTTATCTTAAAGAACGTTATATCGGCTCCCGCCTTGGCAGCACATTAAATGGCAAGCCTATTAGCACGCGCGATTGCCCGTCGATGAAGACAGCCACCGTTGCCACCACTGACCCAGCATTATTTAACGCAAGCGAACTAGAAATCTGGAACGATATTATCGCTGAGGCAAAGTTAACCCGATACGGCCTAGACTGTTATGCCTACGCTGTTCTATCGGCTGGATTTATAGATGGCGTTATCGAGGCTGGCCTTAAAATATATGATATGATGGCGCTGATCCCCGTGATACGCGGGGCGGGCGGCACGGTCACCGATTGGCACGGCAACCCACCCGTTGACAAAGACGGTAATTGTCACAGCTTACTCGCCGCCTCATCCCCCGCCTTACACAGCGCCCTGCTCGTTAAAACCAAGGAAATATAAAATGCCTGTTCTTGATCTTGTTTACGCCCCAAACCCAATTTTTAAGCAAAAATCAGCTCTCGTTGAAACGATAGACGCTGAGGTTAAGTCATTGGTCGCCGATCTATATGAAACATTATATGAGCAGCGCGGACTTGGCCTAGCCGCTACTATGGTAGGCATCTTAAAACAGATTGTTGTTATCGACCTGCAAGATGATGAAATAAAAGCGCCGATAACCATGATCAATCCCGTGATCACATCTTACAGCGATGACACACAGACATTCGAGGAAGCATCGCTTTGCTACCCCGGTATTGGCGCCGATATCACACGCCCAAAATCCATTGAGGTTACCTTTCTGGATATAAACGGCAAAGAGCAGAAATTATCGGCTGAGGGCTGGTTATCACAAGTGATCCAGCATGAGGTTGATTATCTAGAAGGCAAAGTTTATCTGGATTTCCTAAAGCCGATGAAACGCCAATTGGTGATGAAGAAAATGCAAAAATTCAAACGCAACATCGACCGTAACGAGCATGTGCATGGCGAAGGCTGCGGTTGTTAAGTAGGATCACTTAGCTCAAAAGCCGTCATACCCGTGTAAACGGGCATCTTTCTATCATTGGAACGAGACTCCCGCCTACGCGGGAGTGACGACTGTTCTTACCCCTCAATAAAATGGTCGATGGCTTGCCATACCTTTTCGCGTTTATCGTCGCTTTCCTTGAGAATTTCATGCATAGCGCCCTCGATACGCACTAGGCCTACCTGCGGCAGGCGCTTTGCGAAATCTATCATGGCATCATTATCGACGATCGTATCACCGCCCGCTTGCAGCATTAAAATCGGTGTATCAATGGCCTCTGCGTATCCTGCGCTGTTTAATATACCGATAGAGCGCAGTGCGCTAGAAAACCAGCGATAGGTCACACCGCCAACGGCCAAGCCACGGTCCTTATGCTTGATGAAGTAATCCTCATCCTCAAATCGTTCATCATCGGATGTTAGCTGGTCGCGCCAGCCCCAACGCCCCTCTTTAAAACTAGTATGTCCCGGCACATAACGGTGATCTTGGCCAATAGCTGTCATTAATTTCAGCAGCATAGTATTGAGGAAAACAGGCACCCCCCCTGTGTCAATTTTTACCATCGGCGCAACCAAGATCGCGCGCTCCACTAGATCACCATGATCATGCAAAAAACGCAGGATATTATGGCTACCCGCTGAATGGCCCATCAAAGTATAGGGAGCGGGCATCTGGCTATTTAATATCTGATCAAAAAAGCATTTTAAATCGGCAATATGATCATCAAAGTTTAAAACAAAATGACGCTCGCGGTCTTTATGTTCGCGGTGGGACAAGCCCTGACCACGCCAATCCATCGCCGCGACAGCGTAGCCCCGCGCTTGCCACAGATACATATCTTCATAAAATTTCTCGATGAACTCTGTGCGCCCACCCAGAATAATCACCGTGCCTTTTGCGCCCTCTTTAGGCCATAGCATATAACGTATTTTTGCCCCATCATGAGAGGTAAAATAATCATAACTAACATCAGTGGGTTCGTTTAATCTTTGCGCCTTGGCTTCCATCAAATCCATTATTCATCAAATCCTTATGTATAAAGACCTTATAATGCAGGTATTTCCTCAGTAAGAAAGCCTTTTGATTCACCCGTGATTTCAAAACCAGTTTCATCACCGCCTAAAAAGTACCCAATGGGCAAGATCGGTACATATTGGTAATTGATCTGAATAGAGACAAGCCTTGTCTGATCGGTTGGATCAACAGGATTGGTGATGACAACCGCCAGCAAATTATCAGCGCTTAACCCAACAAGGCCTGCGGTTGCTTTTGTTTCCAACTCGGTAGTTGTGGCACCATAATTGACCATGGCGTAACGGGTGGCTTCTTCTGCTGCGTGCATCACCGCTGCCTTAGTATAAACCATGCGTGATATTTCCATCACCGATAACAGCGATGCCAAGTATATGGGCAGCACTAACGCAAACTCAACAGCAGTAACACCTTCGTCGCTGGCTTTTAACTTACTTAAAATATGTGCGATTTTGCCGATCAATTTAACCTCACGATAGCGCTTTGGCTCAGACGTAAAACATCAGCAACCGCAGGATAACCAAACATCAATGTATGATCCTCAGCTACTGTAACACTAACATAAGACTCTCTCGTGCTGCCATCATCACATATGATATCCACGCCGCCCGCACTTTGACAATCACTAGCGGTTCCATCAGGACAGACGCAATATAAATCAACAGATACAGCTTGGTTTGAACTCGCCGTTGACGTTGCCAGTGCCCCTGATACCGCTGAGATAATATTACTATAATCACCGCCGTCCTCTGGATGGCGCACAATGGCATATTGCACCCCAGCACGCACAGCATTTGATAGTTCCATAGAGCGCAGATACACCATACCATAGTCAGCAACACCGACACCAAAGGTGCTAAGCATGGCCATTATCAGTGCGGTTTCAACGGCCACACTACCGCGCGCGTTACCTTTTAAGCCTAGACATTTTCTGATAAATATTCTCATATCATTCCACCAATTGCACACGAATTTGCATCACTGATTTTAGACCGAGTGAAGCGCAAACAGCCTCGTCATTTTTTATCACTGAACTACCCGTGAACTTAACAGACTTTCCAATAATTTGCATGCAGGCTGGTGAAAAATTAGCCCCGCCCGTAAAAGTCACTTCTTGATTGGGGAAATATAACACACCATCAAATAACAAATTAGACCCGCCGTTAAAAACATTACTAGCACCATATTCTGTGGCAGCAGGGTCTTGGAAAAACAAGATACCAGCATATTCTTCACCGAGTGCAGGCGCAGTAAAATCAGCTGTTGTACTACCGTTCATACGTATATTACCCACATTTGCAGGATCACTGGCCGTTAAGATGAATGTTACGCCATCGCCATACATATCACTATTGGCATTAGAGACAAAATCACCACCATCAATTATGTAGACACCTGGGCTAAAGCTAACGTTACTACCCTGTACTGTCAAATCGCCACAGTAGCGCCCCGGCAGCATCACAGCATCATCACCAGCGGTAACTGCACCGTAATCACAAGCCCCTACTGGTGGAATTTGTAAGTCGTCACCCTCAGCGCCATATGGGTCGACAGCTTTGCTCGAAAATTCTTGCACAGGACTTTCTGTTGTCAGCGTCGCAGCGCCAGCAACTTCAACACCGCCAAAAGCCATTACCAGATCAGCCGTTAGCTCAGCACGCCCCCCTACATAAATAGCTTCCGCGCTACTACTATTAGTTGCCACACCGCAGTCGGCGTTCACATCTGCTGTGCCCGTAAAATAAAGCGCGCGATCAGCCGTTTCCTCCAACGCTACTATACACCCTTCGCCAACTATCACTTTACCAGCGACAGCGCGTGTCGCTACCGTGGTAGCGCTATCCCAAATTATTGAGGCAAAGGCCATCTGTACCTGCCTACTGATTGTTATTTCCATATAATTACTAAGACCAACTGCGACACCACTGCTCGGTGGATCGGTGATGGTTAGTGTATCAGTGGTGGCGTCAAACCCTTGCTCACTCAAATGATCAACAACGCGTGTAAATAAAGCAGGGTCCGTCATATCATCGGCAACCGTATGGACGCTCATGAGTGCTGCGCTATCGGCAAGACTTTGCAGCGCACGGCGTTCCATCATAATATGAGTCATATCCAAGCCAAGACCCGCAAAACCGATAACAACAGGCAATAAAATAGCCGTGATTGTCATCACGCCACCCGCCTCATTTTCTAACAACTTTTTAAATATGCTCAAAATTCACTTCCTATACTGCCATATATATTAAAAGAGAGTATGCCGATTCTCTTCGCTAAAGGAAAGAGATGCTGTCAATTTTAATCAAACACAGCAATACCTAGTAAAATTCAGCTCATTTATATTTCCATACTGCTAATGAATAGATAAAATTTTAAAACTACCTATAAAAATCAAACAAATTTCATCACTATTATACCTATGATTCGTAAAACTAGGCAAAAATTCATGGTATTATCGAATAAGCACCCTTAATTTTCCCGAGTCTTTCTCCTTAAATCAACTCAAATCGACTTTTTTAGCATTTTAGAAAAATTATTTAACAAAAAACAAAGATCATATTTGCAGCACAAACAATATGTTAGCAATTTCATTAAAATTTTAAACAGCCTGATTTATGATACAAAATCAGCGCTCTATTCACACATGCAGGATGTACATAAAATTTTATCTATTTTATCAACTAGTTATTGAGGAAATTAACTTATCATTTTAAGAAGGTCGCTTGAAAAAATTAACCTTTTGTTAATGAATTGCCGCTCATACTCAATAAATCGGAAACAGGCAGCTGGAGAAAAGTAATGCTAAAACTATTTCGCAAGTTAAAAACTAATGAAGACGGTGCTACTGCAATTGAATATGGTCTAATCGCAGCACTCATCGCAGTCGCTCTTATTACAGCTCTAAACACACTAGGTGGCGACCTAAGTACAAAATTCACAGAAATTGGTACAGCCGTTGATACTGCTGGTGATGATCCAACACCATAATATCCTAGTACCATAAGCTTCTATAAGGGCCGCCCGCAGATCATGCCCCGGCGGCCTTTATTTTGACTTAGATTGATAAACGGCGGCAGACAGATAGGTATCGCTTATGTCCTTAACTATCACAGCTAGCATTATAGGTGCAGCGATCACGCTACTCCTGATTGCCTATAGTGATTTAAAGACACGAAAAATACCAAATACTCTACCGCTTGCACTCACTGGATTATATGGGCTCTACGCTACTTTGAGTTATATATCTGGGCAAATGACCATCACCGATATTGGCTGGTCTATTGGATGTGCTGTTATCATCTTTTTTGTTACCGCTCTGATGTTTGCTTATAATGTTATGGGTGGGGGAGACGTAAAGGCATTATCCGCGCTCGCCCTATGGGCTGGAAAATCTTATATTCTTCCGCTATTATTTAATGTTGCTATTATCGGTGGCGTTGTCGCACTAGGTCTAATATTATCAAGGCGATTTATGAGCGACAGTGAACTGATGAATAAAGTCCCATATGGGGTGGCAATTGCGGTTGCTGGTTTAATGTTGATGAAAATACTCATCATATTGAATTAGCGCTAAAAGGAGACAGGTTATGAATGCACGCAGTCTTATTCTTATCGCCTTAGCTGGCGTTGGTGTGATTTTGATTTTCATGCTGAGTAATAGCTTCCTCAGCAATGTGCAAAATTCTGCTCCAGTCCAAGTTATTGAGACAAAAATTCTTGTGGCGGCCAGATCTTTGCCTCGCGGCACAATCCTTAAGGATAAAGATTTGCGCTGGCAGTTATGGCCTAATGAGGCCATGAACAACGCCTATTATTCCACAGGTAAAATGGCTAGTTTAAATGACAAAGTCGTAAAGATAGAATTACCCGCTGGCAGCCCCGTCACTAAGGGGGCGCTCGTGTCTCAGGGTGAAAAAGGATTTATGGCAGCGATTTTAACACCTGGCATGCGCGCCGCCTCTATCACCATCAACAAGGTCAGCGGTGTATCTGGATTTATTGTGGTTAATGACCGCGTTGATTTAATTCTAACCCATACCCTAACGGGCGAATCATCTGGTAAAAAACCAATTAAATATCCTCTCAGCGAGACCGTATTACAAAATGTACGCGTACTCAGCATTGATAGCTTGATAGGCAAAGGATCAAAAGGCGCAACAGCAACACTAGAAGTCACACCTAAAGTGGTTGAAAAACTTGCTCTATTGCCGCGTATGGGCACATTATCACTGGCGCTACGCAGCTTGCCTGCTGATGATGGCAAACCATCCGATGATCCTATTGGAGAAACACTGACCCACACATTCGGTGACGAGGTTAGCCGTTTCACACCATCGCTCTTTAAAAAACAAAACGCTAATGCCAAAAGCATGGCCAAACCTAACGGCGGCATTGTTAACGGTCAAGGTGAAGGCAGCGTACGTATTGATCGTGGTGCCGCATCAATTATTAAAAAAATTGACGATTCAAAGGGAGATAAATAATGTTGAAACGCCTCTCCCCAATTGTGCTGATTCTATCAATCGGATTGATGTCATGGGTGACACAAGCTGACGACGGGCTAAAGACAACGACTAACCATGTTGTTAACCCGACTGAGAGCAAGCTCGCTATCGAAGTGAACAAAGGCAAGTTGATCCGTCTTTCTCGCCCAGCAACAGCCGTATTCATCGCCAATCCAGAAATTGCTGATATTCAGGTGAAATCTCCCAATGTTGTTTATATATTTGGCAAGACCCAAGGCGAGACAAGCTTTTACGCGCTTGATAAAGACGACAATACCATCTACAGCAGCGAGATTAGCGTTGAGCGAAACCTGACTTCCTTGCGTAAAAACCTGTTAACCATGTTCCCAGACGCTCAAATTACCGCGACTAACATCGGCGACATGATTGTATTGCAAGGCAAGGTCGACGGCCCTAATGATTCAGCAACGGCCGAGCAGATGGCCGCAGCCCTTGCTGGCACTAAGTCTGTGATGAACAGACTTAGCATTATGCAGCCCACACAAGTGAACCTACGTGTTCGCATCGCCGAGGTACAGCGCTCAACATTAAAGCAAATCGGCGTAGACTGGTCTGGAATATTCAGCGGTACTAATGCCTCCTTTGGCATAGCTTCTGCCTCTGCTGGTATAAACACAGCTGGCGCCACATCATTTTTGGGTAATTTAAGCTTCTCCGACCTTGATCTTAACATCTTAATTGATGCACTGGACGTTGAAGGCTTTTTAAATGTGTTGGCCGAACCTAATCTAACGGCACAGTCTGGTGAAACGGCGAATTTCTTAGCGGGTGGCGAATTCCCTGTGCCTGTACCAGGTAGAGACGGCATTTCTATCATCTTCAAGGAATTTGGTGTTGGACTAGATTTCACGCCAACTGTTCTAGATAGTGGCAGAATAAGTATGCATGTTGCCCCAGAGGTCAGCAGCTTATCTGATGCTGGTGCTATTCGTATTAACGGCATCAGTGTACCATCTATTAGCACGCGTAAGATCAGCACAACGGTGGAGCTAGGTAGTGGTCAATCTTTTGCTATTGCAGGACTACTCCAAAACGAGACACTGCGGGACGCTGACAAAATACCAGGGCTTGGAGACATTCCAATTCTTGGCGCATTATTCCGCTCTAATAAATTCAAAAATAGCGAAACAGAGCTTCTTGTTGTGGTCACGCCTTATCTTGTACGGCCCGTGAATGACAATCAACTCACACTCCCTACTGATGGCTTTATCGCGCCAAGTGATATGGACCAGTATATGAATCAAAAATCGTGGAAAACAGTGCCCAATAAAAAGAGTGTGAAAACGGAACCTGCCAAGGGTCCATCTCTTAAAAAGCGTGCTGGTTTCAAAGTGAATTAAACAGGAGATATATGATGATAAATTCTAAAATAAGTCTTTTCCCTGTTTCCCTCACATGTGCGGCCTTATTGCTCAGCGCTTGTCAAGCAGGTACTGGCTCTGCCCCCCATATGGCAGAGGGTGACACTATTAAACGCGCTGAAGTGACTATGGTGCGCCTCAAACACACTATCAAGGCAGAAGACGATCAAACAGATAGCGCCTCGGCTCATACCATTAGTGCTATGCAAGAGTTTCTATTAGACTCTGCTGCAGGATATGCTGACACACTACTCTTAGATGCTGGGGACGGTGTATCGGGGAACCGCATTAATGATATCACAGGCAGATTACGCGCTGTAGGTCTAAAGGTTGGCAAAGCAGGCATATATGGCACCAAGCCCAGAGACGGTAACATCACGCTATATATTGAGCGTTATCGCGCTGAAGTGCCCCCTTGTAAAAACTGGGCGCAGTCATCACAGAATTCCCATAGGCGCAATAGCATGACACCAAATTTTGGATGTTCTAATAATGCAGCACTAGCAGCGATGGTTGCCAATCCTCGGGATTTGGTTGCAGGTCAAACTTCTGATAAGGGCAATGCGATGATAGCCGTTAAAGCCATTCAAGCCCTTAGCAAGAGCAAGTAGGTAGGATTTAAAAATGAGCGATGGTCAAACTACAGATAGCAGAGAAGTTTTTGCAGCCTATCTCTGTGATGAGCGCACAAGAAGCTGCCTAGAGACAGCAACAGGCTCTAGTGGCTTTAATCCTGCGATGATTTTCAAGGGTGGTATCGCCGCCGCCGCGCGGTCGCTGGGTGCCATGAAATGTCCTAATATTCTTATAGTCGATATATCTGAATCAGCGGAACCAACTACGGATATGGAGGCACTGGCAGAGGTTTGCGCCGAGGACACAATTGTCATTGCGTTAGGCACAATTAATGATGTCACTCTTTACCGCGCGTTAATGGCTGCTGGGGTTCAAGACTATCTGGTTAAACCTGTCACAACAGACATGTTTAAAGAGTGCCTTGCTACAGCCCAAGAGATTATGAATGAAGTGGCTGAAGAAGAAACAGGCCCCCGTATTATCGACACACGCCAAATCGTCTTCATAGGCGCTCGAGGTGGTATTGGAACCAGTACTATTTCAGCCAACATTGCTGCACTGGCTGCTGGCGATAAGATTAATACCGCCCTATTAGATTTAGATGTCTATTTTGGCACAGCCGCCATGACGTTTGATTTAGAACCGGGACGCGGCCTCGCCGACGCGCTGGAAAACCCTACTCGTGTGGACGGGCTATTCCTAGAGCGCGCTGTGGTAAAGCCAAATCCATTATTATCGATTATGGCATCTGAATCGCCCTTCGGCATGATGCCTACACCACCAAAAGGCGCTGTCTCACATCTTATCAACACGCTGGGTGAAAATTATGACGCCGTTGTTGTTGATGCACCACGCGGCTTTCTCGCTGATCACATCAGTGCTTTAGAGGCCGCAACTGATGTTGTATTAGTGACCGACCTATCACTAGTTTCAGCCCGCGACTGCATCCGCATTCTTGCCCAAGTTAAAAATGTGGCGCCAGAGGCAGAGATACATATCGTTGCCAATCGCATAGGCCCTGTAGATGAAGTACAACAGCGTGATTTTGAAAATTCAATCGAAGAAAAAATTGATTTAATTATCCTTGATGACCGCAAGCCTGTCATCGCTGCCGCCCAGCGTGGTCAGTTAATAACGGATACTGATCCGTCGTCTAAATTATCTATTGGCATTAAGACATTATTTGCGCGCGTCATGGGTAGTAAGGTTAAAGAAAAAACAAATACATCGTGGTTTGCCAAGCTAATGGCTAAAGGCTAAGGTAAAGTATGAAAACAGCAGCATCCTTTGGTAAAAAACGATCAGGACTACGCAAAAGTGGTAGCGGGTTTGGCCGCGCAGCTAGTCGAACTGCGCCTGATACAAACCCAACAGATGAAATAGAAGAATCCAATAGGGCTATAGAAGAGGTTATTGTATCTAGCAACCCAGAATCTAATAACGAATCTGGTGGCGACAGTGCTGCTGCACCTCAAATGTCTTTTACAGACATAGCCCTAGCCCTGCTTGATAAGCTAGTACCAAAAGACATCTTGCGTATGTCATCGCGCCCAGAAATCATCCTTTGCTTGGAGGAAAATTTAGGTACGTTGATTCAAAAACACGAAGCAGGATTAGGCGATGATGAATATCAAACTCTGCTCGCTACATTAATCACGACCCTTGAGGAAAAAAATGGACATCTAGGTCTTGAAGTCGCGTCCAAATCAGAAATAGATGAGCGCAAAAATGCATTATTTAGTGCTAAAGCTACTATTCAGCCCCTATTAATGGAGCATATTGATCCTTCTGCAGCCGCTGAGCTACCACGTCCTGAACTTGCTGAACAAGTCGGTGAGGTTGTTGGCGAGCTACTCGTGCAAGAAAAGATCAACCTCAACTTAAAAGAACAACGCGACCTCGTGTCAATCTTGCTTGATGACATGCTCGGACTTGGCCCATTAGAACCATTACTAGCTGATGAGGATATTTCTGACATTATGGTCAATGGACCCAATCAGGTCTACATTGAACGCAAAGGCAAGCTGGTACTCACCGATGTACATTTCCGTGACAATCAACATCTGATGAATATTGCCCAGCGTATTGTATCAGCAGTCGGCAGACGTGTTGATGAAAGCTCGCCTATTTGTGACGCCCGTCTGGCTGATGGTAGTCGTGTTAACGCCATTATTCCACCACTGGCTATTGATGGGGCCTCACTGTCCATTCGAAAATTTAGTGAAGACAAGATTACCCTTGATAAAATGCTAGAGTTTGGCAGTATTTCAGCCCCGCTTGCAAAGGTATTGAAAATCGCTGGCGCTTGCCGCTTAAACACTCTTATCTCTGGCGGTACGGGATCGGGCAAGACCACTATGCTAAATGCCCTATCGCGCATGATCGATAAAACTGAACGCGTAGTGACTATTGAGGACGCCGCCGAACTGCAACTTCAACAGCCCCATGTGGTTAGACTGGAAACACGCCCCCCCAATCTAGAGGGACAAGGTGAGGTAACTATGCGTGACCTTGTTAAAAATGCCCTACGTATGCGCCCAGACCGTATTATCTTGGGTGAGATTCGCGGTGGTGAAGCTATTGACATGCTACAGGCCATGAATACAGGCCATGATGGATCAATGGGCACCGTGCACGCCAACCGCCCGCGAGAGGCGCTGACCCGTATGGAAAATATGGTCAATATGGCGGGCCTGAACTTACCGCAAAAGGCGATACGCGAACAAATTTCCTCCTCTGTTGACCTGATCATTCAGGTCCAACGCATGAGAGACGGTGGTCGTCGCACCACATATGTGACAGAGGTCGTGGGTATGGAAGGCGACGTTGTCACCACGCAAGACCTGTTTAAATTTGAATTTACGGGTGAGGATGAAAGCGGCAAATTAGTTGGTGAATTTAAATCTACTGGTGTTAGGCCGCACTTCCTAACACGCGCTCAGTATTTTGGTCTAGATCGCGCATTAATGGAGGCTATGAGCAGTTAAATGGGTACAGGTACAGAAAATATTCTGATATTCGCTGGTGGGCTAGTGCTCATTCTGCTGCTTATTTCTCTAGTCGTGATGATTAATGTTTTTGGACACTCACGCCGAGAAGCTAAAAGTCGCCTTGATAAATTAAAATCTCGCTTTGGTACCAAGGCAAAAATCGGCAATGCACAAGTGAAAGCTTTTAAGCTGCATTCTACTGAAACCGGCCTAGCCAAAACACTTCTACAATTTATTCCGCGACCCGAACTACTGCAAGCACGCCTAGAAAGCGCCGATCTGGATATTCCTCTTGGACGCTATGGGGTAATATGCGCAGGACTTAGCATCGGCATTGCTGGCTTTTGCATTGTCACAGGCATGGCCATATCAACGGCTCTTATGGTAGGCGTCATCGGCGGTGCTGGTTTGCCGCATATGATGGTCTCTCGCATGATTAACAGTCGCGTAACTGCCTTTACAAAACAATTTCCCGAGGCGTTAGATCTCATCGTGCGCGGTCTAAAATCTGGATTGCCAGTTAACGAGTGTATTATCAATGTTGGTACGGAAATTTCAGCCCCCACAGGCCCTGAATTCAGACGAATTGCAGATGAAATGAAACTGGGAAAGCAGTTAGAAACCGCTTTATGGGAAACTGCGGACCGTCTTGATACTGCTGATTTTAAATTCTTTGTTATATCACTAGTCGTCCAGCGTGAAACGGGCGGCAACTTAGGTGAAACACTTGGTAACCTAGGCACAATTTTACGCCAGCGACAGGCCATGAAAATGAAGATTAAGGCTATGTCATCCGAAGCTAAAGCTAGTGCCTGGATCATTGGCTCACTACCATTTATTATGCTTGGGATCATTATGACGATCAACTATGATTACGGGGTCGTTTTATTCACCCACCCTAAGGCTATTATGGCGGGCCTTGGCGGACTTGTATCTATTTCTATTGGTATCTTCATCATGAATAGCATGATGAATTTCGAGGTGTAACTATGACAGCCATTGAAGAAATGCTTGGGATATCCATTACCGACATACTATCCTTTGTGATAGCAGGCACAACGCTCATTGTCGTTATGCTCATATGGAATAGTGGCATTATTAAAACCCCAATCAATAATAGATTAAAGGCTTTAGACAATCGCCGTGATGCCCTACGCAGCGGCCTTATCACAACAAAACAACGCAGTAGCACTGTCAAAAAAGTCGACAACTTTGGCTTTATGCGGAAAATAACTGACAAATTAAAATTACTGCAGCACGAGCAAATACAAAAAATCAGTGTGCAGCTCCAACAAGCTGGTTTCCGCAGCAAAGACGCCATAGTTATCTATCAATTTTCCAGATTAGTATTACCTGCTCTATTTGGTCTTGGTGGTGTCATTGCTTTCTTTGGCCTGCATATGATGCCTGAATATGAAACATACTATCCTCTAATGAGTATTGGCTTGGTACTGCTAGGTTTTAAGACACCCGACATCTATATCTATAACACCAAGCAAAAGCGTACAGATGCACTGCGTAAGGGTTTGCCTGATGGCATTGATCTGCTCGTGGTATGCGCCGAAGCTGGACTAACCCTTGATGCAGCCTTAAACCGTGTAGCCAAGGAACTCGTTAAAGCCACACCTGAACTATCAGAAGAACTTGCATTAACATCAATAGAACTGGGGTTTTTACCAGATCGCCGTCAAGCACTGATGAATTTGTCAGAAAGGGTGGACTTGCCTGCGCTACGGGGCGTTGTAACCACCCTCGTTCAATCCGAAAAATACGGTACACCGCTCGCTGCTAGTCTACGTGTATTATCGGCTGAATTTAGAAATGAACGCCTTCTGCAAGCAGAAGAAAAAGCAGCCAAATTACCCGCTACAATGACTGTGCCGCTCATCCTATTTATATTACCAGCACTGTTCGTAGTATTGCTTGGCCCTGCGGCCTGCAAGCTTACTGATGGGTTCATTGGAAAATAAATCATAGTTAATAAGTCGTTAATTTAGAATAAAAAGAAAGATTTTCCATTAGTTTGGGTAATTTTCCCTATTAAATTAGATTAAATGCACAGAGAACCATTGACCTAGGCAGCAATAAATGCTTTTTTAGTAGGTGAGCTGCGCGATTCGACGTTGCGCGCTCATAGACGGTTGCTTAGGCGACCGATCTATCCTCGCTGTCGTGACTCGGGCCGGGTATTTACCCGGCCACTTTTTTGTCCAAAGACCAAGCATCCTATCAAGTGATCTATTTTGCTATCGATCTTGCAATATATCCTTTTGATGATATATCTATAAATATGCTTTAGATGAATATATTAATCGGATTAAACGATGAATTACCCCCCTACATTTAAACAATTAAAATATCTTGCAGCGCTCAGTAAACATCTTCATTTTGGCAAAGCTGCTGAAGCTTGCGCTGTATCACAGTCCACACTCAGCGCAGGCATTCAAGAATTAGAGGCCTTATTAGGCGTGCAATTAGTAGAACGCACTAAACGCAGCGTAAAATTCACGCCCCTAGGGAATGACATTGTTGGCCGCGCCACAGAAATATTAAATGCTGTAACCGACTTGACTAATATTGCGGCCAGAACAAAAGCGCCACTATCTGGCCCCATGCGCATGGGGATTATACCAACCATTGCACCTTTCCTATTGCCCAAGATTATGCCAGCACTGCGTACAGCTTTTCCTGATCTTGAACTTTCCTTAATAGAGGCTAAATCAGGTGAGTTATGCGCTATGCTTAAAAGTGGTGATCTGGATATATTATTATATGCCCTACCTTATAGCTGTGCAGCTGTGTGCGAGATGCCGCTCTTCAATGATGATTTTGTCGCCATCTATCCAAGTGATACAAATGTTAAGGCGCCTATAACACCCAAAGACCTAGAAGGTGAAACCATTCTCCTGCTAGAGGAGGGACACTGTCTACGTGATCACGCGCTTTCAGCATGCCGCCTACCCACGGGCCAAATCGGTAAGGCATTAGCTGGAACGAGCCTGCATACCATCGCTCAGATGGTTGCCAGTGGTTTTGGCATGTCCTTACTGCCCTCTATGGCTATTGAAAGTGGCATAACGGCTCATACAGACATAAAGATGATCCCGTTTAAGGCCCCAGCCCCTCATCGTCAAATAGGGCTCGTATGGCGCGAGAGCGACCCTCGCGCAAAAGACTTTACTAAAATTGGTGATGTGATTAAAAGCCGCGTGTAAAGGCGCAAGGGATTATGTAGAACTAATCCTTGTTGATGGTAGAACCATTTTAAATAAAACCACTATCGGGGAATTGGAAAACCAACTAACCCCCAATTTTAAAACCTCATCGTGTGACCGATTTTAAAGCCGATGGTACTTTCAACGGCCTCAAATCGATCAGTTACATCATCGCGAATGGCACCATGATTAATGATAAAGAAATAATCACGGCCTGGCTCTGCATTATAGCGCAAACGACTATTGATAGTGGCTTCACGGTCAATATTGTTATATTGCAGCTGCGTTTTCCATGATAATTCACCATTGAATGCCAAGTTAACAATAAGCTTATATTGCTTGGTCTTAAAATCACCCTCGGGCAGCTTAATATCATTCTGTCCATAAAAGGCGATCAGCTTAAAGTGTTTATTGGGCTGATAGCGTATCCCCGCGTCCATATGTCTTTTGCTTCCGCCATAATAGTCACCCGTCTCAAAGGTTGTTCGAATACCGTAAGGACGATCCGATGAGGTATCAAGAGTAACCCCTATTGAATCAAAGGAATATTCACCAACAGGGATAATGATGCCATCAAAAATTTCAAATGTTTCTCTCAGGTTTTCCTTTTGAGATTTATATAGGACTTCAAAACGGTCACTGGTGTCAAAAGTAATTGATATCGGGCGCAGATGCAGTCCTATATCTTCTAGGCCTGCTCCAATTTTCCAATGTCTAACATAGCGCACTTCTGGTGTTATTTGACGCACATAAGGTATGTTGTCAGGTCGCCATGCATAGCCCACCATATTCCAGAGCACATTGATGCCAGGACGATTAACAAAACCAAGTGCTGGGTCAAAATTTTCTTGTACGCTGCTACCATACGAGCTTAAATAATAACCATTGCTGGATGGCATATCAAAATTATATCCAAAGGATTTATCCTTGCCTTCTAAACCAGCAGTAGAGGTTTTCATTGCCCATACACTATAGTCCACCAAACGATCTTTAATCAGTGACTTACTGCGGTAATTATAATCCATACCCGCGGTGTAATTACCTTCACCTGTTATTGGGTCACCATAGGTGAGTATCATGCCTGCTCTAGAGTCTTCGTTAATATGCCTTTGGACACGGCTTACCAATAAATTGGCGTTACCACCGCCTTCCTGCTCTTGAACAACATCCAGCACACCAATATCCCATTCACCTACGCGCCCTGTTAACTTACCGCCAAAGCGCAAATCTAACTGCTCAGACTCGCTACTTAAACCAATAGTACGCGAAAAGAATGGCTTGCTGTTTCCATGAATACGGCCAAAAGTGAATATATCAGCGTCTTGCAGGAAGAAATCGCGCTTCTCAGGCAAGAAAATAGAAAACCGCGACAGACTAACCACCTGATCATCAACCTCTGTAGCCGAAAAATCAGTATTTATTGTAGCCACGGCCGTTAATGACGGTGTGATTTTATAAAATATATCAGCTGATGGATCAACGGAAAACCCTTCTTCTCCTGCTTCATAATCTTTCTTACGGCGTACCGACAAACCAGTAACAATATCTAAGCCCTTGCCCTGCTGTGCGCCTATCATACCACTCATATCACCAACCGCGTCAGGCATCATCCGACGGTTATAGGATGACCAAGCATGATATTCTTTCAGGCGCGGTATCTCCCGACCAAAAGAAATACCCCAGTCTGTTATATCGGGGTCGAAACTAATTGATTTAAAAGGTATAGCAATTTCTGTTGTCCATCCATCAGCGACTTTTGAGCTTTTGGTGTACCAGATAGTATCCCAATTAAAATTAAGGCCTGTAGAACCTTCAAACAAACCATCATCGCGTACGCCATTAAGATTGGTTTTGAAAAAATAACCTGATTGGCCATTATTATAAGGACTGAGCGTCATTTTAAAGGCATCGTCGGATCGAACGCTACTACCCTGATTCATAATGCGAGCATTCATCAAATCAGGACGGTCATCATACATGTAAGCACTGATATATAAAAAATCAGCGTCATAGGCGACGTAGACTTTGGTCTCTAAGGACACCTTGCCATGATCGATGGGGCGCACCTGATGCATATCATCAACCATAGTTGCACCATCCCATTCTCCAGGGCTTAAAACACCATCAATGGTTGGCGCTTGCGACAATTTACCGACTGCAAATTTTTTGCGGAAATCATATGTCTCACTAGATGCCTCTAGGTCATCAATTGCATGGACTGATAGTTGCCCAAAAACTAGGAATAAAATACCCAAAAACAGGTGAATACTCTTTAACATTAACTTCAATACCCCATATCTCATACCATGTTCATTTACATGAACTTTAAATTATTTAGTTCTCAGTATTTACTTCTCTGCATTTAGCTCACGGGCAATAATGCCGACAATAATGCAACCCCACGCGCTTGATTGTCATCATCTTCAGTAGCCTCAATGATCCTCTTTATTAAAGCCACATCTTTCATCTCATATGCTGCGCGTAGTGCGTGATATCGAAGGCCGTCACGCTCATAGGCACCGTCTACAGCAAGAATCTTAATTAAGTCTTTATTTATTGCTTTTATAAGAGAAAGTGACTGTGTGTGTTTAACTTCTGCCAATTTTATATAATACTTAAGTCGTTCACTCACTTCATCAAAGAATATAGCTCTACCTACTGCTGTATCTTCGTGGCCCCGCATCATTTCTACGGGTCCTAAATAACCAGCGAGCATTTGCAATTCACCGTTTGACCTTATACGTAAGGCTAATGCTTGCGCAAAACCAAGTTGATCATCAATGAGCGCATCGTCAAGCCTAGCAAATGTCATATCGGCTACTTTAACAGCAGCCAATTGAGCCTTTGCACTATTGCCTGATATTTTCACAAAATCAGCATCAAGTTCGTCCCAAAGAATTGTTGCGCCTTGAGGGTCATTAAATTTAGTTTTCAGCGCAGCTAATGCCGATTTCCCACGATATTGTAGATCATACCTGTTAAGCGTCTCAACAGTTGCGGTAATAGTTGTCAGTTGATCAAGGGGGATAGGCTGATTTGTTTTCTTGAGGACATCAACCTGAAACCAAAATGATTTGTCTTTATTATGAATGCCATTTAATGCTCGTTGCATGGCCTTAAAATCACCTTTAGCCGCAAATATTGAAGCCATTTCCCTAAGCACCACATCGCGGGTTACCTCAAACTGCATCTCTAAGGCTAGATCAAAAGCCATATCCGCCTCACCCAGACGAGCATAAAGTGGTGCAATATCCTTAAGCGCTATTTGCAGTGCAATCGATATACCAACCGACCGCGCCTCCTCTAGCGCCATGTCTAGAACGCCTCTGGCCTGCACCATATCCTTCATATCGATGAAAGCTTCGGCAAGTGCTGATAACACCTTAGCGCGTTCAATACCCATTTCTTCTTTAATAACAGTGCCTAATGAGGTTGCAATGGCGCATGCACGTGTGGGCGCCAATAGGCATTCTTGCATTTCAGCGCTAGGCTTATGCCCCTCTGTTACAGACAGTTGTCCATGGCCCTCATCCAAAGTTTGATCCAGAGGGTTTGGAGCAGATACATCTTGAGCAGACACCATTACAAGAAAGGCTGCTGATTTTAAAAGCATAATCTATACTCTGTCATTTTTAAGCGCTGCAAACTGCGCTACTATATCGTTCAGCACTACTATAGTGCCATTATCTAGTCTGCCTGTGACCGCTGATTGTCGCCAGTGGCGTTGAAAGGCGGCAACCACAGCCTTGAATTCAGCATCATTACTATCAGATTCTGTGATATCGTAACCAACTGCGATGAACTGTTCCTTATGTGCGACGAACCGAGTTATGTCTTTATTCTCAGTTGTATCCTCGCCACTTACATGTGGCCAAATGCCAACACCCTGACTTGCTAGCCTAGACCAATCAAATTTCTCCCCAGGGTCTTGTTTGCGGGGTGGGGCTATATCGCTATGGCCAATAACACGCGTGGGGCAAATATCATGGCGCGCAATAATATCATTAGCCAGTGCTACAACAGCAGCCATTTGCACCTCTGGAAAATCTTCATAGCCAAATTCATGGCCCTTGTTCACGATCTCAATACCGATAGAGCAGTCATTGATATTATCCTCGCCCTGCCAGTGTGATACACCCGCATGCCAAGCACGCTTATCCTCATCAACCAACTGATAAATACGACCATCAATCTCGACAAGATAATGAGATGACACTTCAACACTGGGATCACATAGACGCGTTAATGCCTCAGCCCCCGTCTGCATGCCCGTATAATGCATGACTAATAAATCAGGCGTACGACCATTAGGGCGTTCATTAAAATTAGGGGACGGCTGTGGTATAATCTCAAATGGGGCCATCGCTACACCTACACTTCTTCTACGGGCAATAAAGGCACCTTAAGTTTTACATTATTGCGCATGGTAATAATGACAACACCTAAAAGCGTGATCGAACCACCAATAATTTCTCGCGTTGTCAGCACTTCACCCAGCACAACGACGCCACTTAAAATACCAAATATAGGCATTAGAAGCATATAGGGAGCCACCACACTAACTTCATATTTTCTTAATAGGTAATTTATCCCTACGTGACCGATGACAGTGGCTAAAATACCAGCATATAAAACTGAGCCCCAGCCAGCCAAACTGGCTGCCTGAAGACTAGTTACTTGCCCCTCTTCAAAAATAAAGGACAATATAATCGACCCTATAACAGCCATTAAACCAACCCAAGCCTGAACCGTCATTGCAGGAATATCTTTTAGCTGGCGCATATTTACAATTGCTAGAGCACTTATAAAAGTTGCAAGCAGAATAACCAGTAACGCTGGGATTTGATCGAAAATAGATGGGTCAAAGCCAACGACCATGATACCAGAGAAACTAAGCGCTATTCCAAGTACACGTTTCCACCCAACGGTCTCTTTAAGCAAAACAACGGCAAGTATTGTTGAAAAAGGTACGGTGAGTTGGGCAACGATAGCAACCGAGCTAACGCCGTCAGCCATGGACATTCCAATGATTACCAGACCAAAATGCAAGACACCCAATAGCAAACCTATTTGAATAACTTGGCGCAGTTTGTCCTTATATCCCTTCAAAAAGGGCGATAGTAAAATAGCAACGATGGCAAAGCGTAAAGAATTAGCCAAGAGTGGTGTAAAATCGTCCAATGCCCACACAAGCGCGACAAAATTCATGCCCCATATAATATTGATGGTAATGATAAATATTAAATCTCGAAGTGCCATAAGGCTCCCTACTTTATCCCGCGATTACTCGTTATAACATCATAAGCCGCATTAATAGCGGCCACACGCTCAGTCGCCACAGCAATAAATTCATGGGGCACACCTTCGGCCATTAGCTTGTCTGGGTGGTTATCACGCATCAGCTTGTGATAATGTTTTTTAAGCATTTTATCATCAACATCAGGTGCCACGCCCAGCACTACATAAGGGCTAGATGGATCTGGACCAATATGACGGGCGGCTATTCCCTCATAAGCAGCGTCAGAAAAACCAAAGATACGACCTACATTGCGTAAAAAATCGGCTTCTTTTGGATGAACTTTACCATCGGCTTGGGCAATATAAAATAACGACTCAAGCAAATCTTCTAATACTTTTGGTTGCCCCCGCATCAAACCTGCTATTTGAGACGCGTAAGCTTCATACCCTGCGGTGGCTTGACGGGCCAGATCAAAAACACGGCCTACATTTTTCATCTCAGCGGGCTCAAAATGGAAAACCGTTTTAAAGGCTTCAACCTCTTCGCGGGTAACACGTCCATCTGCTTTCGCCATTTTAGCCGCTAATGCAATCACTCCAATGGTAAATGTAATGCGCCTTGTGGCAGATGGATCACGATCTTCAGCACTGGCAATGCCAGCATCAAGTGCCGCACCAACCCCTAGCCCAATGAGTGCCCCAATAGGACCGCCAATAGCCATGCCAGCTGTACCGCCAATAATTTTACCCCAGATAGACATGCGCCACACCTAACACAGCAGAGATAAAAGGCCCAATAAAATATATGTCATCACTATGATTTTATTGAGAACTATAACTAATGCCATATTTTTGAAACAATGTTTGAAAGCGCAATTAAAAGCCTATATACGTGCCTTATATTTAATATCGTGATAATATGAGCACCGATCATAGTGCACTGATAAAAAGGAACGAGTGAATGGTTGATGTGGTTATTTCTGGTACAGGAATTTACTCACCACCTGATGGTGTGACAAACGATGAACTCGTTGAAGCTTTTAATGGCTATGTAGAAGATTACAATACCGCTAATGCAGACGCCATTAACATTGGCGCCATCACCGCATTACAGCCATCCAGCGCTGCCTTTATTGAAAAAGCATCAGGTATTAAGCATCGCTACGTCATGGATAAAGCAGGTATCACAAACAAAGACTTGATGTCCCAACAGATGCCTAGCGATGTTCACGGCGACGATGACACGCCGTGTCTACAAGCACAGCTAGCCCTTGGCGCTGCTAAAATGGCGCTCGATAATGCAGGGTTAAAAGGTGAGGATATTGATTATATCGTATGCTCGGCCTCTACATTGCAGCGACAGTTCCCAGCAATCGGCATAGAAGTCCAGCATCACCTTGGCGCCAAAGGCACTGCTATCGACATGATGATGGCCTGTTCCAGCGCTACATTTGGTATCATTGGCTGTATTGAGGCGGTGCAAAGCGGCCGCGCCAAGCGTGCCATGATGATCAATCCAGAAATTTTCTCCACACTGGTCAATCCAAAAGACCGTGATAGTCACTTCATCTTTGGTGACACAGCTGTAGCAGTTATTGTTGAGGCTGCTGATATATGCAAAGCCCCATCACAGTGGAAAATTCTCGATACAAAATCAATGACGCAATATTCCAATAATATTCGTACACACTTTGGACCGCTAACCCGCCTAGAAGAAGGGGATCAGACAAACCGTCGTGACCAGTTCTTCATGCAGGAAGGCCGTAAAGTCTTTAAAGAACTACTCCCATTAGTGACAAGCTTCCTACGAGAGCAAATGAGTGATATTGGTATAGACGTCACTGCGTTAAAACGCATGTGGCTACACCAAGCCAATATCAATATGAATATGTTCGCTGCCAAAAAACTATTGGGTCGTGAACCTGAATTTCTAGAAGCGCCCACTGTGCTCGATGAATTTGGTAATACAGCCGGTGCTGGCTCGATAATCGCCTTTCATAAATACCATGATGATTTTGTCTCTGGTGAAAAGGGCTTGATCTGTTCATTTGGTGCAGGCTATTCAATAGGCAGTTTAATCGTAGAAAAAATATAATAGGACTAGGACTAAGACTATGAGCAATATTGTTATAAGTGGAACAGGTGTCTACACACCCCCAAATGCTGTTTCTAATGATGACCTTGTAGACAGCTACAATGCATACGCTGAAAAATATAATGCTGACAATGCCGCAGCCATTGAGGCTGGTGAATTAGAAGCCAAGGCGCAATCCACAGCAGCTTTCATTGAAAAAGCATCTGGCGTTAAAAATCGTTATTTCATGGAAAGCGCTGGTATTTTAGATACCAACAAGATGGCCCCTGGCAAACCTGAAATGATGGATGATGACTGCAGCACAGGCATACCCGTACAAACAAAAATGGCATATGAAGCAGCTAAAGAAGCACTGAGTAAAGCTGGCTTAACGGGTGAAGATATTGATTTAGTTATAATATCAGCATCTGTATGGGAACGTTTTTTGCCGTCAATGGCCGTGGAGCTTCAAGAGATGCTTGGTGCAAAGGGTCATGCCTTTGATATGGCTATGGCTTGTTCTTCTGCTACCTTTGGCATTTCAACGGCGATGGATTCCATTCTATCTGGTATGGCAAACAAGGCGCTGGTTATCACTGCAGAATATCTATCACCCTTGATGAATTACACGGACCGTGACAGTCACTTTATATTTGGTGATGCAGCCGTTGCAATGGTGCTCGAGCGCGAGGAAGAATCCACATCAAACGATATGTTCCGCATTAAAACGAGAGAGTTATTTACGACTATATCTACAAATATCCGCGCGGGGTTTGGATCACGCGTATTATTAGAGCGTGACACTATTAATGATGAAGATATCCGCTTTAAGCAAAATGGGCGGCAAGTATTTAAAGAGCTACTGCCTATGGTAATTAATTTAGTGCGCGGCCATTTAGACAAGCATGAATATACTGTCGCGGACATGCGGCGCATGTGGCTGCACCAAGCCAACATCAACATGAACCAATTCGCCACCAAAAAATTATTAGGCACAGACCCAACACAGGATGCAGCACCCATCATTCTGGATGAATTTGCCAATACGGCTGGGGCTGGTTGCATGATCGCCTTCCACAAATATCATGATGATATAAAATCTGGCGAGCTGGGTCTTATATGTTCATTTGGCGCCAGCTATTCCATTGGCTGCATGGTTGTTGAGAAAGTTTAGATCTTAACTTACTGATATTTAACAATTAAATTATACCTGAACGCATTTAGATTCTTTTGTTGACTTCTACTACATATGTAGTAAGTATAACTCCTACACATGTAGTAGATATAGAAAGGTCCGTCATGTCAGGCACTGTAAAATTAAGTGATCAACAATATGCCATTATGCAAGTCTTGTGGACGCAGGGTGAGGCCAGCACACGTGAAGTGCAGCAAAGTTTAAAGGCAAAGAGTTTAGCTCACACCACAGTTGGCACTGTACTCAGCCGACTTGAAAAGAAAAACATCCTAGGGTCTGAAACTCGCGGCAGGGAGCGTTTCTACAAACCCCTTATTCAAGAATCTGATGTGAAACGCTCTATGGTAACAGGCCTTGTGTCCTCCCTGTTCAAAGGTGATCCAAAGGCTCTTCTCGCCCATCTACTACAAGAAGGCGAAATTGGCGCTGATGATCTACATGATATTGGGGCTATGCTTGAAGAGAAAGAGAATAAATCATGATCTCCTTCAGCGCGTTTGAAATGGATAGCCTAGATATTGTCCTTTTTGCTCTCCGCTTTTTTATTGGCAGTAGCATCTTGCTTGGCTTTGTATGGCTAATGGAGCGATATAACGTCCTCAAGAACCGAGACATGACCGATACTGCATGGAAGGCAGCTATCGCTGGCTCAATTCTGTTGCTCATTCCAGCAACTGCTAATTTTGCCCCCAACATAAATATTTCTACCGCACCCAATAGCGTGTTGAGCGATATAATTCCCCAAGAAAGACTAAGTGACGCAACTAAGGTACGACCTAGGCCAGCATCAACAATCGCTATTCCCCGCAGTAATGCAAATACTCAAAATCAAAACCTGAGTCTAAACAGCGAGGCTCCTATTTATCTTTCCGCGCCATCAGAAGAAGCATTCATAGATGCACAAAAATGGCACATGCCTGCTTTTTTGATTATACCATTCATTATCGCGCTACTGGCACTCTTAAGCTTAGTTTTTACGTATATTGCGGCGATGAAATCACTAGGAAAACGTGAGCGTATTTCACCTGACCATCAGGCGTTTCGCTTACTGTTTGATATCTGTCATAAGGCTGATATCAAGGCCACACCTTATCTTACATATTCTGAGACTGTGGACAGCCCCTTGTGCCTGCCGACATCAGAAATAGTATTACCTAAATGGGCGCTAACAGGCTTGCCTGATCATGAGCTTCGCGGCCTTATTGCCCACGAAGTTGCTCATTTGCGTCGTTTTGACCCTATCATTTTATTAATATTACATGCATTTGCACGTCTATTTTTTCTGCAACCGCTTCTATCATTGGCGCAGAAGCGTCTTGCAGACCTCGCCGAGTTAGCAGCCGACGAGTGGGCAGCAGGCCATAGTGACAACCCAAAGTCCGTGGCCGAAGCCCTTTTTACTTGCGCCAAAAAAATAACAATAAACCAACATCAACAACAGCATTGGGGATTAGCAATGGCTAGAGATAAATCCAAATTAAAAGCACGCGTCGAACGTCTTTTAAACGCAACTGATACCAACTTTGAAACCACGGCCACATGGGCAAAGGCAGCAATCGCCGCGGCCCTTATAACCACAACCTTCGCCCTGCCGTCTTTTGAGCTGACGAGTGTCAGCGCTGATAATGACAGGGGTCGGAATGTTAACATTAACAGCAGTGAGGGCGAGAATAACGGCCGCAAAAATGGCAATATGATGTATCAAGATGATGACCATTTGATCCGCGCTAAATGGGATGGAGCATTTTTTCAGTCAGATGACGAGAGCACCATCACAAAAATTGACAAAGATGGTTACTTCAAAATCACAGAAGAAATTGATGATAAAGATCGCAGCATCGCCTTTAAGATGGTCAAAGGTAAGATTAAAGCCACATATAAATTTGACGGCTCAGAAAAGCAGATGACTGCTGCTGACAAAAAATGGTTAAAGGACACACTCCTGACCTTTAACCGCACTGGTATATATGCTGATGAACGTGTGAAACGCCTCCTTAAAAATGGCGGTGTCAAAACAGTTCTAAATGAGATGGATCATATCGATGGCCATGCATTACACACATATACCAAAGCCTTGGTGGACAGCAGAAAGTTAAAAGAAAATGAAGTTCTAAGGCTGATTAAAATCCTTGCCAAGCTAGACAGCGACTATGAAATGCGTATGGCCTATACGGCACTGCTAAATTCACATGACCTGCCTAAGGGCGCGATGAAGGATATCTTAGCTGCAGCTAAATCCATCGAGAGCGATTATGAAATGCGTCAAGTGATCACACCCTTGCTGGATAAACATCCACTAGACGACAAACTGTTCAGCACCCTACTTGATCTATCATCAACCATGGATTCTGATTATGAAATGCGTGAACTATTAACCGTCGCTATTTCACGCCGTGATATGTCACCTGAACATTTAGTGAAAGTAATGAAAATAGCCCGTGATCGTATCGATAGTGATTATGAACTACGTACACTCATCAGTGTTGTAGCTGACCAGCTAGGCAAATCTAAAGAGGCTTCTACTATAGCCATAGAGAGTATCGAAGATATTGGATCTGATTACGAGCAACGCATGGCCGCAATGATGATAATAGAATTTGCTGATCTGGATACTAAAGGCTGGAAAGCACTCATTAAATCTATCGACAATATCAGCAGCGATTATGAAACAGCTCTTGCGCTCATTGGTATTCTAGAAAAAATGCCAAAAGACAACAACCTGCTAAGAGCCGTTGAGAGATCAGCAGAAGCTAACATTTCCTCTGATCATGAAGGTCACAAAATAGAAAAAGCATTAGACGAATACAAAGACTACTAAGGTTAATTTAATGAATCTAACACATTGGGCGCTGCATGTATTTGCGGCGCCCTTTTGGCTTGATTGACAAGACTAGTTAACTCAGTCTATAGGTTTATGAACAGTATATTATCAAAGTTTTAAGGGTAGAATTATGGACATTTTAGAGCATCTAACAATCATTTGGATCGGCGCTCTACTGGCTTTTATATTCGCACGAATGACCCGCCTAACACCTGTTTTATTCTATCTATTCATGGGGGCGCTTTTTGTCAACTTGGGTTTACTACCTGTACAGCCAGACCCTTTTATCCAAGGCTTTGCAGAAATTGGCATTATTCTGATTATGTTTGCACTTGGTTTTGAAGAAAATACGGCAAATTTCATTGCAGGCATGAAACGTAGTTGGGGCATAGCCTTCTTTGGAGGGCTTGCGCCATTTTTAACTGCCTATTTTCTTGCTGATTATTTCTGGGATGATGCTAATATCTCGCTTATGGTCGGTTTAACCATGACCGCCACGGCTGTTTCTTTAACGCTCATAAGCTTAAAGGCTGAGGGACTGCACCGCACACCAGCAGCTACAGGCATCATGACCTCTGCCGTGCTCGATGATATCGCCTCACTAGCCCTTATCGCCATATTAATCCCCATTGCCACTGGCGAAGCTACACTCAGCGTTGCTAGCATTGGTTTGATCCTTTTAAAGGCTGCTGGTTTCTTTGCTGTCATTGCAGTTCTAGCCAGTTGGATTTTACCAACAGAGCCTAAGGGACCCTTCCACTTTATTCCAGGGCTAGGTCGTTTTGGCATTGCCCACATATTTGCCTTTGCCAGTAGTCAGCATACACTGGTCATATTAATCTTTGTGATGACTGTTGCCATCATGTCGCATCTGCTTGGGCTACACCCAGCTGTCGGTGCCTATATGGCAGGACTAATCCTGCGCGAAGAATATTTCCCCAAAGCAGAGGATAATAAAACAAGCGGCTTTAAATTTGTTAAAGATGTTATCGACAACACAGCCTTTGTTTGGATTGGCCCTGTCTTTTTCATCACGCTTGGCACCAAGATCATCTTTGATTTAGACCTGTTAGTGTCCGTGATGCCACATGTCATTATGCTAACGCTCGCCCTCATAACAGCGCAGATCATGTCTGCTGGATTGGCAGCACGTTACACAGGTGGATTTAATGGATATGAGAGCGTGATGATCGGTCTTGGTATGTTAGGCCGTGCAGAGCTTGCTTTTGTAGTGATTGATATCGGTTACGTTCAACATAATATTCTATCGGAGGAAGCCTTTTATACGTTGATGGTCACAGCCTTTTTCCTCAATATGGCGGTACCTTTATCCATCCGCCTTTGGAAACCCTATTTTGAGAAGCATACCCAATTTAATAAACAGAATGGTGAGTGAGATTTTTAGTTAAAGTTTTACAGAACTATTTTCTTTTTGGAAAAGCTTTGTTACATAGAAGGTAGGTAAATTGAGTATTAGTAAAATGGGTAATTATTTATGAGTTCTATCACAGCATCTATTGCAAATGCAAAACCATCACCGCATGCGCAAATTCAAGAAAAAATCACAAAAATGTCAAACAAAAAAAATAGTGGCGTCGCCATTGAGCCTACCAAACTCAAAGAGCCGGTTCAGCCTATCAAAACAGAAGGCAAAGGCATTAAAATAGATATTCAGGCCTAGATAAAAAAAAGACAGCTAATAAGCTGTCTTTTATCTTTTATGCCTAACGTTCAACTGGCAAAAAGTCGGGGACTGAGAAATAGCGCTCACCCGTATCATAATTAAATCCAATGATCAGTTTATCTTTATCAAACTCTGATAGCTTTGAGGCAATGGCCGCAAGCGTAGCGCCTGATGAAATACCAACCAAAATTCCTTCTTTAGCTGCTACTTCACGCGCCCAGTGTTTTGCGTCCTCTGGATCTACTTGAATAATACCGTCCGCAGCAGCCATATGCATATTTTCAGGAATAAACCCTGCACCGATACCTTGAATGGTGTGCGGACCAGGCTCACCACCAGATAACACAGGCGACAATGATGGTTCCACGGCAAAGGCTTTCATATTAGGCCATTCAGCCTTTAAGGTTTCACTCACACCTGAAAAATGGCCGCCAGTGCCAACACCTGTCACCATCACGTCCACACCTTCTGGAAAATCAGCTATAATTTCACGGGCTGTAGTACGGCGGTGTGCATCGATATTCACAGGATTATCAAACTGACTTGGCATCCAGCTATTATCTGTTGCTGCTATTAATTCCTGCGCCTTTGCTAGCGCGCCCATCATACCCTTTTCTTTAGGCGTCAGAACAAATTCAGCCCCATAAGCCAACATCAAACGACGGCGTTCAATAGACATACTCTCTGGCATCACTAGGATTAGGCGGTACCCTTTCACCGCGGCAACGATGGCAAGACCAACACCTGTATTACCGCTAGTCGGCTCAATGATGACACCACCTTCTTTTAAGCTACCATCTTGCTCAGCCGCCTCGACCATAGCAAGGGCGACACGATCCTTGATCGAGCCGCCAGGATTTGTGCGTTCTTGCTTGATCCAAACCTGATGATCAGGAAATAAACGAGATAACCTAACGTGCGGCGTGTTACCTATAGTCTCTAGAATATTAGCGGCTCTCATTTATCATTTCCTTCTCTTTAAAACTGGCTTACTTTAAAACTTTAAACACGCTAAATCCAGTTAATTTAGTATTCCATTTCGAATTACCCCCTTTGGCGAGGGTCCAAATAGTTTTAATTTCTTTATTATCATCAATATGACCAACCCAGCTTGTCACTGAGTCACATGCCCCAAAATGCACTGTAAAGGATACTGCCTTGCCGTTCATCCACCCCACCAACGGCCGTGCAATACCGACACCACATCCCAGTGCTGTTGTGTAGGTACCGCTAATGGCACCATTTTCTGCAATATCAAGGGTCATTGTTGACCCTGATTGATTCACATAATTTTCAGCTAGAACTGTAGTCGCCATAAATAGCGACGTTAAAATCATTATAACAATACGCATTTTCACTCATCCTTATTTGTGTTCGCAACATCAAATAATTAGCTTATTTTCTGGAATGTCTCATTGTCAGTTTGCAAGGATAACAACTCAGCCGTATTCAGATCATAATACCATCCGTGCAAAAACAATGCCTTGTCTTTTACCCGAGAAGCTATCCAAGGAAAAGTCATCAGGTTCTTTAATGATTGAGAAATAGCCTGTTTTTCGCACGCATGGTAGCGCTGCTCCTGAGACGTTAGACTAGTATCCTTAAATATAGCATTTCGAACATTTTCCAATTGCCGCATCCATGCAGCGATAAAGGATTTAGGTTTCGAGTGATCAGGATTATCTATTAATGCCCTAATACCCCCACAATTAGCATGGCCTAAAACAATGATACTCTCAACCCCAAGGCCGGTCACTGCAAACTCCAGCGCTGCACTTGTGCCGTGAAAATTAATACTCTCTTCACAGGGAGGGACAAGATTAGCAACGTTACGAATAACAAACAAATCCCCAGGATCACAACTAAGAATAACCGTAGGATCAACCCTTGAATCACAGCAGGAAATAATAGCTATTTTAGGAGACTGCCCGTCTTTTGCCAGCTTGAGCAAGACATCTTTATGTTCTTTATAATAGGTATCACGAAACTTCTTATATCCTGCTATTAACTTGTCCGTTGCTGGCATATTAATACTCCAATTACTATACATCTTTTCTCAAAGATAATCTTTACCCAATAGTCTAATAAAATTCAATATTAAGTGACATAACAAGACCAGATAACTTTGACCTTGTCATTGATGAATATCAAACCATTGCCTAATTAGCCATCACACGCCTCAACTCACTCTCAGGCAGTTCAACAACCTTTAGACCGTTGACGCCAGTGGTAGTATCGGCTCCGACGAGGGCATTAACGATTGCTTCTTCTGTCGCTTGAACTACTGCCTTAAAGACCACAGATAAATGATTATTAGGGAACATGGATACATCTACTTGTTTTCCCTCGGTTAGCACACCATCACCTGCCGTTGAAAAGGCAATGAATATATCGCCAGAGCCTGCATTACTGACAGTACCAAGACGCCCCAGCGCCAATGATGGCCGCTTGGCAACGCGCTTCAATTGATGCGGTAATAGCGGTGCGTCTGTCGCAACAACAATGATGATTGATCCATCACGGCTATAGTCTGGCACGCTGGCGACTTTACCCGGTTGATCACAATAGGGGAAAAAATCATCCAACCCTTTAATAGAGCTATCGGTATAGCAGTTGGGATCAGCCTTCATCAACTTAGCCACTGGCTTGCCTGTGATACGTAGGTCGGTGCGTGTCCAATTATAGTTACACTGTACCAACACACCCATCGTGTATGTTTTACCCGCCACATTATATTTACGGGAAGCCGTGCCAATACCACCCTTAAATCCATTACAGATCATGCCAGTACCGCCGCCAACAGCACCCTCGCCAACGGGACCAGATTTAGCACTCGCCATAGCCTTTAGAGCGTGTTCCTTCGTCACGTGAAAACCATTGATGTCATTTAAGGCACCATCATAGGTCTCAGCCACCACGGGCGCGTGCCAATCAGCGGCCCAACCCTTGTCTACCATCCAAGAAACAGAGGCGTCCCTTACCACACCGACGCTGTGCGTATTAGTGATCATAATAGGGCCGTCAACAAGACCACGCTCTTCTAACCACGTTGTTCCCGTCATCTCGCCAGAGGCATTTAAGGTGAACCACGCGCCAAACACTGGCACTGTAGAATTTTTACCCCGAGGCATGACCGCAGTCACACCAGTGCGAACGGGTCCTTCACCTTTAATAAGTGCGCCCTCGCCTTTAATCAGGGTCACATGACCAACCTCAACACCAGCCACATCCGTAATAGCATTTAGCGGCCCAGGCGTGCCTTTAAAAGCAACACCTAGATCACGGGCACGGTCCTTAGAAATTGCAGGCAAGGTAGCTGCTGTCAGCATTAAAGACGCAATTAAAAAAGATTTAATCATAATATTTCCTATCAATGGAAAGGGCTCTTGATGAAGAGGAAGGCATAAGTAATCCACTATATATTTAAAGAAGACCTTACCCTAGATGCAAGCCTAAGCAATGTCAAAAATCCAACATAAAATTAAAAAGAACCCCGTTCACTGATTAAAGGACCAATCTATATTAAACTTTTAATTTCGCATTTTAGGGAAATTACATACTTTAAATAAATTTACATTGCTACTCATACATAATTAGTCTTAATTCTTATTCTTATTTAATAGGGGGTGTGCGTGGGTCGAGTATATTTATTTTTAACATTTATTTTTATTGGATTGGGTTGGTTAGTATTTTCTATCTTTATCCAGCGCGAAGTCACCCCGTCTGCAGTTTACACGCGCACTGAGCTTATTAAAACCAATTTACAACTTTTTGCTGAGGCAAAAGGAATAAATTATGAACATGTCAAAAAGAAGCACATCACAAATCGTCAGTCTCGCCATGTTATGCAAAAAAGCCGCGAAATTTTACAGCGCTTAGACCGCTTCAAGCAATCTATTGGCCTGAAAAAAGTTACTTACCCTACATTCCCTGTTCGTCGCGTTGATCCCAGCAATGTTATGGTACTTGTCTCGCTACTCTCTAATGAAGTCATTGAGATGGGAAAACATTATTTAACAGTGCCTATAGTAAAAACTGCTGTACATTACAGTGGTAAACAACCATCTGATGTTTATATGAATTTGGATGTGATTTCACAGTATCTAGATATTCTGGGCGCTAAACCGCATACCCCAAGTGATGCCTATCAGATCGCCCATACCGCAGTGAGAGAAACACAGCTTATTTGTGAAACACTGTCAATCAACTGCCAAAAAGGCATGCCTGCAATCCAGATGGATAAAATTCCACAAGATGTATATATGGCCTTGCGGGCAATAACGCCAATATTACAAAATATTAATAGTAAATTAGATCAGCCTATTAATGGTGGCGTTCTATTTGACGAACTAAAAGAAAACACTATTGTTCCAGCCGATGTCTTAAGTCTTTTAAATGTGACCATCGCAGACATTGGCGCGATCAAACAGTCATTAGGTGTAAAAGCGCCAACGATCCTACAAGTACGCCCCAATGACTATACCCCGTCACAAGTATTTCAGCAGGTTCAGATGCTAAATGGTATATTAACAGATATTAATGCAGCCCTTTCTAATAAATAAGGGTTTCAATTTTTCTTCATAACTGTACCGTGGTGAATAAGATTATTCATTCACTAGGGGAAAAACATGTTCACGCGCTTTTTAAAATCCACTGCGGCATCTGCTATTTTACTCATAACCACTACAGCAGCTGCAACTGACACATTATCAGATATCGAGAAATCAATTGTTGCAGATGTAGATGCCGCATTTGACACGCAACTCGGGTTTCTAGAGCATGTAGTCAACATCAATAGCGGCACCCGCAATTTAAAAGGCGTGCGTGCGGTGGGTGAGGCCTTCATGGGTGAATTCGCTAAAATTGGCTTTGAAAACACATGGGTTGAAATGCCAGCGGCAATGGACCGCGCTGGGCATATGTTATCGAGCAAATCTTTTGGCGCAGGCGGTAAAAACCTTTTACTGATCGGCCATTTAGACACAGTATTTCCGCACGACAGCCCCTTCCAAAAATTTGAGCGTGATGGTGACAAAGCCAAAGGCCCTGGCATCACAGATATGAAAGACGGCGACACGGTTATTCTCTATGCTCTAAGGGCCCTCATAAAGGGCGGCCATATAAACAAGGGCAGCGTTAGCGTATTCTTAACAGGAGACGAGGAAAGCACGGGTAAACCCATTAGTGTTAGCCGCAGCAAAATGATTGAAATTGCCAAGGCCAGCGATATAGCACTTAATTTTGAAAGCGGATCGAAAGGCTTTGCGGTTATTGGCCGACGTGGCTCTAGCGGATGGCGCCTAGACGTAAGCGGAAACCGCGCGCATTCGGCGGGTGTCTTTAGTGAAAAAGTTGGTGCAGGTGCCATCTTTGAGACAAGTCGCATTTTAAATGAATTTTATAAAGAAGTGAAAGGCCCGCACGGCCTAACCTTTAATCCTGGCGTTATTGCTGGCGGCACCTTTGTTGAAGAAGGCGGCGACGGCGCGAGCTTTTCAGCTTACGGCAAAACCAATGTTGTCGCGCAAAAGGTTGTTGTAAAGGGTGGCTTGCGCTTTCTCTCGGATGAGCAATTGCAAACTGCCCGCGCTAAAATGCGCGATGTAATCACACGCCATCTGCCTGTGACAGACGCAAAAATCACATTCCAAGACAGCTATCCCGCCATGACAGAAACAGATGCCAACCGCACCCTGCTGGTTAAGCTGAGTGATGTCAGTGTAGCGCTCGGCATGGAACCACTTAAGGCTTACGACCCAACTAAACGTGGTGCAGCTGATATTTCCTTTGTCGCACCCCATGTAACATCAATGGACGCACTTGGCGGCTCAGGCGGCGCAGGTCACACACCACAGGAATGGTCTGACCTGCCCAGCATCAAAACCGCAACAAGACGCGCTGCTGTTTTCCTTTATCGCCTGTTGAATGAGTAGATAGATTAAACCTGACAAAAAGGGCCAGCGAAAACGCTAGCCCTTTTTTTATTTATTTGAACGACGTCTTATAAACCTCACATTAGTTCGGCCTGCAGTCGCTCGGTACGCCCTTGCATGACACGGGCTATATGTATCTATTCAGACAACAATCCTAAGCCTGACTTAACGAAAGCCTCACGCAGGGTCTTAACATCACCCGCGTAGGCTGCGTCAACCTCAGCGACTGCCTTAGCAAGTTCAGCCTCTGCCTTAGCGCGGAATGCCTTAGACGCGTCGCCGACTTCACCGTAATAGCTACCAGCGTGCCACATGGCGTTACCGATAATGCGCATGACCTTGTCAGCGCTATAGTGAATGCCTTCCGAGCGATCTTGCGGTACAAAACGCTCTTCTAACGTCTTTAGTGCTTTAGATAGATCACCAGCTTGCTTAGACAGTGCCTTTAAGGACTTAACCTTATCCTCATCATCTTTAGCCTTCTTAGCCGCGGCATCAGCCATTGCTTTAATGGTCTCTGCGTCTTTTTTGGACGCGCGTAGTTTTTTAACAACCATCACAGCCTGATCATTTAATGCCTGAATTTCATGGACATAATCAATGCGCGCTTGATAATTTTCCTGTGTATAGCGCATACGTGGATCGGCTTTTACTGTCACCACATCACTTGCCTTTGTTTCACCTAGCGTCATAGTAATAGTGTAATCACCCGGCACAACATCAAAGCCAGCACGTTTATCAGCATCTGGTTTAGATTTACGCAGGCTCATGCCGCCATCTTCACGCATGTCCCAGCTAAGGCGATTAATACCCTGATGCACTTTACGTGTGAAGGTGCGGATAACCTTGCCGCTAGCGTCAGACACTTCCACCTTAACTTTTACAGGCTTAGTTGGCTTTTCATCTTTATCGTCCTTCTTATCGTCTTTCTTTGCCTTCTTAGCCTTTTTAGCATCAGCATCACGCTCTGCCATCTTGCGCGTCTTCTCAGTCTCAGCGTCAGGATGGGGTAGATCATCACCCGATGCGATAAAGGTAATCATTGAACCATAGGCCTTGTTTTTACCTATAAAGGCCGTATCAGCGACAAAGCGCGTACCCGGCGTTTGACGTGTCTCATAGGCAATACCATCGGTCGCTGACAGTAGTTTTAAGCGTTCTTTAAAGTCGGCGTCTTTAAGGCCGCGCAGGGCAGAATAATCATCAATCACATAAAGAGCGCGACCGTGCGTACCCAGCACCAGATCATTGTCTCGTTCCTGTATTGCCATATCCATCACAGATACAGTTGGCACACCAGCTGTCCATTTCATCCAGCTTTTACCAGCGTTATGCGATACATGTAGGCCAAACTCAGTACCAAGGAATAATAGATTTGGATCAACATGATCCTGTTGAATAGACAGCGCGTACCCCGTCACGTCTTTAGTGGTAATGCTGGTCCATTTTTTACCGTATTTTTCCACGCGATAAGCATGAGGTGCAACACTGCCACGGCGGTGATCATCAAATACCACAAAAGCAACAGATGGATCATGCGGGCTAGGTTCAATATGCGGTACCCAGCTACCCTTAACTACACCGCGCACCTTGTCGGCGATGGCTGTATATGTCTTGCCGCCATCTAGTGTGATGTGAACACGGCCATCATCTGTACCAATCCAGATTAAATCTTTCTGCATCGCGCTTGGCGCAATAGCTGTAATAGATTGCCAGTTTTCAGCAGCCGTTACATCCGCCGTAATGCCACCCGACTTTTTAAAGCGCATTAGCTCTTTATCATTGCGGGTCAGGTCATCTGAGACCGTCTCCCAGCTCGCGCCCTTATCCATTGATTTGTGCAGGAACTGTGAACCATAATAGATAGTAGATTTATTAAAGGGGTCTTGGGCAAAACCCGAGTTCCAGTTAAAGCGTAGCTCTGTATTCACGTCAGGCGCATTGGGGCGAATATTACGACGCTCGCCCGTATGTAGATTCCAACGGCTCAGTGAACCACCTTGGCTCATAGAATAGCCTTGCATGCTATCATCAGGATCAGCCGCAGCATCAAAACCATCACCAAAACCAATTTCTTGCCAGTGGAAATTACGGATACCACCATTTTCCCATACGGACGATGGGCCGCGGAAAGAGCCATTATCTTGCAAGCCACCATAAATATTATACGGCAGATCGTTATCTACATTGATATGATAAAATTGCGCCAGTGGTAGGTTAGAAACAAAGCGCCAAGTCTTACCCTTGTCACGCGTGATACCAAGACCGCCATCATTACCAAGGATCATATGATTACTGTCGGCAGGATTAATCCACAGGCTATGCAAATCAATATGCAGCGCACGTGGATTACCACAACAATTAATCTTATCTAAGGTTTCAAAGTTTTTACCGCCATTATTCGATACTTTTAGCGTCGTCGCGATATTATAGATTGTTTCTTTATCATTAGGGTCAACCATCAGCTCCATATAATAAAATGGGCGATTAGCGATACCCTTATCCTTGTTAACCTGACGCCAAGTGCGACCACCATCGTCGGTGCGAATAATCGCACTTTTCTTAGCTTCAACAAGGGCATAAACCGTATTGCTATCGCTTGGAGATACGGTAAAGACACTACGACCAAGTTCACCCTTTGGCAGACCGTCTTCTTCGCTCAGCTCACGCCATGTTTCGCCGCCGTCATGGCTTACATGTAGGCCTGACCCCGTACCACCAGATTTAAAATAATCCGTATAACGACGGAACTGCCACATGCTGGCATATAGGTTATTGGGATTATTAGGATCAATCTTTACATCCGTTGCCCCGCTTTGCGCGTTTTCGCCTTTTAGCACAAGTTTCCAGCTTTTACCGCCGTCTGTAGTTTTATAAACGCCGCGCTCGCCGCCATCAGACCATAAATGTCCCATAGCCGCCACATAGGCCACATCTGGGTTTGTTGGATCAAGTGCTATACGGTTGATATGTTCGCTATCTGGAAGACCAAGATGCGCCCATGTTTTACCACCATCGACCGAGCGATACATACCATTACCAACAGAAACAGAGTTACGGACATTGCCTTCACCACTACCGACCCAAATGATGTCAGGATTGCTTTGGTTAATCGCCAGCGCGCCAATAGAGGCCACAGGTTGCTTGTCAAACAAGCTTTGCCAGCTCATACCGCCGTCAATAGAGTGCCAAACACCACCAGAGGCGGACCCCACATAGATATGATTACTATCGCCCGCCACCACATCAATGGCCGCCACACGACCCGACATGGTCGCAGGGCCGATAGAGCGCGCTGATAGACCAGAATATAGATCAGCGTCGCCTATAGATTTTGGTGCAGCAATAGCGGTTGTTGTCATCAGGGCGACCGTTGCGGCACCGATGAGTAGTGATGATTTTTTAAAGAACATATATAACTCCCAAAGAAACGAATTACGCCTAGTATCGCATCCTTATTGGATAATGATCTGGCACGTTTTATTAACGCTGATAGTAAGGAAATGAGACAAGTTTTGTCAATGGGTATTCCTTTATATATATACGTCTATAAGTTAAGGCTTTAAGCTACTAGGCGGCAACTACTAACAAAGGCTCATCATGATAATAGAGACTATACACCCAAGTGACTTTAATGAAATTCCATGGAAGAATGGCAAAGGCACCACTTTAGAGCTTGCTATTAATGACGGCGGCACTCTCGATGATTTTGATTGGCGGTTAAGCATTGCCACAGTCGCTCAGGATGGGCCTTTTTCAAACTTCTCGGGCATAACACGCAATCTTATACTAATAGAAGGCGCAGGTATTATTCTTGATCATGATAATGGCAAGGTCACAGATACACTAACGGCCCTTCTTAGCGTAGCCAGATTTAATGGCGGGAGCATGACTAAAGGCACCTTGATTAACGGCCCCATCAAAGATTTCAATGTGATGGCAAAAGCGTCAAAATACGATCTAAAACTCGATACATATACGAACATGCAGACGGTTACTATTACGCCCTGTGGTATATGTTTTGTCTACAGCTTAGACAGCGACACTCATATGGATGATCAACGCATCTCTGCGGGGCATCTGTTGAAAGTAACAGCACCTACTCTATCAACGATCACAGGCCAAAACATGATTGTTATTCAACTAAGCTCAATAGAATAGATACTTCCCCACATCCACATTCTCTTTTTTCCAGATTACATTATCAATGAAATAATGATGGATATTGATAAAAACCCAAAAAATGAAAAGAAAGCCTGTATTGACTAGGTCAGGAATATGGGCCGACACTGCCATATCCATCATGATAGGCAAGAACCAAAACCCTAGCCCGCCAAAGACCAGACCCGCCAACCAAAAGCCAATCAAGCGACGCCTCACACTGACGGTCGTGCCATTGCCTTGTGCGCAACCCTCTTGGGTTCGGTTGATCTCATACCGCCAAACAACAACCAGATATTGCAAGGAATGGAAAGCAGGTACAATCAACAACAAGGCAGGATGAATACGCACAACAATCAACCAAATATAGAGCGAGGTAATATAAGCAACCACACCATTAATAGGCAGACCGTCAATGCCCTTTTTAAAGAGCATTATCACTACAAGCAGGCTAGATATCACCATCGGCACTGCGGTCAACCACAGGGCCCAATCAGGCATATTCAACACATAATAATCAATACCCCAACTACTGCGTTCTGCTAGGGTTTTATTGGTCAACACCCATGCGAATATCCAGACAAAATATGCATTAAACAGCAAAAGACTTTTTTCTTTCTCATTAAAGAAACGTCGTTTTAATACTGACGACACCATCAATATACCATAACCCTGCTTGACGTAATGCCAGCCAACAAAAAATGCCATTACATTACCCACCGCGCCTAAAATTTGATAATTTTGGGCGGTGAAGCAATAGAGAAAAAATGAAAGCAGCAACACGGGCACACCAATGCCAGCAAAGATGTATTTCTGCCTAAGTGGGAAATCCTTATCATAAGCTTTAGCTTTAAAATCACGGTAAAAAATATGATAAGAATGAGCGAAATGCGGATGATTTATAAAATTAGCCAATATCAAAAAACTGATCATTACCCGGGCAATCGCTTCATCATCCGTTGGGTCAATTAATAATAATACTGGCAAGAGAATAATTAAGAAGCCCCCACCCAGGCCGAGGAAGTCAATCACCGGACTAAATAAGCTACGTTCACCCTCTTGTGTCTCAATTATAGTCTTCATGGTTATTCCTATTCTTTATACCTTTAATCAAAGACTAATATAAATCGCCCTAAGTCGCTAGTTATTTGACTTTACGAGCGATGGGCGTTAGGTAGACGCGATAAACGGCAGTGGCTGGATTTTCAGCCTCATAGATAGCCGCCCCTATATGGACAATAAACAGATGACTAAATTTGCAGAGCTTGAGCTTCGCGCCCCTATTCTTCGCGCTATTGAAGAGGCTGGTTACGAGACAATGACCCCTATTCAAAGCAAGGCAATACCGATCGTGCTAAAAGGCAGTGATCTGATCGGCGTTGCCCAGACAGGCACGGGTAAAACAGCTGCTTTTTCACTGCCTCTTGTTCAGCTTTTATTAAAAGGCGAAGGCAAGCGTAATGGTAAAACGACGCGCGCCCTTATCCTTGCTCCTACCCGCGAGCTAGCTATACAAATTGCTGAAAATGTTCAGATTTATTCTAAATACCTACATCTACGTACGACCATGGTCTATGGCGGCGCAAATCAAAACCCTCAGGTCAAGGCGATGGCGCCAGGCGTTGATATTCTAATCGCGACACCGGGCCGATTGATCGATCTTGTGGGCCAAGGTCATATTAAGCTTAATGAAGTTGAGTTTTTAATCCTTGATGAAGCTGACCGCATGCTAGACATGGGTTTCATCCGCGACATTCAAAAAATTATCGCCTTGTTACCAACAAAACGTCAGACGCTGCTATTTTCGGCCACGATGCCAAAATCCGTTGAACGATTTGCCAACGGTATTTTACAAAACCCAAAACGCGTTGAGGTATCACCTGCGGCAACCACCGTTGAACGTATCGAGCAGCATATTTTATATGTAGCCAAGCCACGTAAACGCGAGCTGTTAAAGCATCTGCTTAAAGACGAAGCCATTAAACGGGTTATTATCTTCACCCGCACAAAACACGGTGCTAATCGGGTATCAAAACACCTAGATCAGATGGGTGTTGCTTCCGCGGCTATTCACGGTAACAAGTCACAAAATGCACGTCAAAATGCTCTAAACGATTTCAAGAACGGTGACATCCGTGCACTGGTCGCCACTGATGTAGCCGCGCGCGGTATCGATGTAGAAGGCGTGACCCACGTGATTAACTTTGAAATTCCTAATGAACCTGAAAGTTACGTTCACCGCATTGGTCGTACCGCACGTGCCGGTAGCGACGGCGTGTCACTATCATTTGTTGATCATGACGAGCGTGCCTATTTACGTGATATCGAGAAAACAATCCGTCAAAGCATCCCTGTAATGCGCGATCATCCATTCCACGCCGAAGGATCTGGTGTGAGGGTTGAAAGCGACGATGATGACGATCAAGATCGTCCAAGTCGTGGTGGTAATAGAGGCGGCAACAGAGGCGGCAATAGAAGCACCCCAAGAGAAGGCAGCAAACGCCCAGGTCAAAGCCCAAGTAAAAAACGCCCTAGTAACAAACCACGTAAAAGCAGTTCTAGTACAGGTTTAGATTCTGATGGCAACAGCGCAAGCACACCCAAGCGCGGCCCAAAGCAAGGTCAGAAAAATGGCCCAAGCAGCCCTAAAAAACCAAAGGGTAAGGACCGTACGCCTTGGCGTTCTAAGACAAAAGAGCAACGGGCATCTGAATCTAAACCATCTGGTCCACGCGACAAGCGATAGCCTGTCACTGTAAGGTTTTTAAAAGGTTGCTTGCAGCAGTAGGCGCATTGATGTGCGCACATCGCTACGCTTAAACTCTACGCGGTCAATGATGCCATCTGCAATATTGCCCTCATAATAGGTCTTGTCATACCGCTTTTTATCCTTCAACGGATTACGGATTTCTGCCCGTAGTTTCATACCGGCGGATAATTTATACTCAGCGTAAAAATTACTAACATGATGCCTATTCGTGCGTAGCTGCTGAATGTAAATATCCGTACGATACATATCGCTACGGCGGTGCATACTAAACCCATAGACCATGCCAAGATCAGTTAAATTATGGCGAAAATCGACCGTGTAAGCATGTTTTGGCACATCAAACAGTGTGCGCTCCACGCCAAGGAATGGATCAACCGTGTTGGTATCTCTATATTTATAAGTCGTTGTCAGCACTGCGTTTGGCACACCAATAAATCCAAGGCGGATACTAGCTTCTAAATTCAGGCCGCGTCTTGTTGCCTTGCCTATATTTCCCACGCCCGACGAATCCTCATCAATGGCAATTTTATCGATATGATCACTGATCTTATCAACAAATAGCTCTGCCTCTACTGACCCTGCATCATCCTTGAAACGGTGTTCAAAGCTTGCTGATAATTTCCATGTCGTTTCTGGCTTTAAATTAGGATTGCCAAAATCAATTGTGTCGTCATCGGTATTACGTTTTGCAATAAAATTGCGTAAATTTAGTTGACTAGCACTACGCTCCACAAGCAAACGAAGCTGATCTTGTTTGCTCACGTCATAGCGCATTTCAAATCGTGGTTTCCAAAATTTAAAACTACGATTGCTATCAACCCCAAAGCTGCTCTGCCCGATAGTCGAGAACTCGCCATTCAGGGCCGACTGTAGATTAATCTTATCTGAAATCTTGTAAGAATGCGTGGCAAATACTTCATAACGATCTTCTGTCACCTTTGAATGTTCAATACCCGCATGATCAAACTCTTGATCGGCCGTTAGGCTGTTGAACGCTGCTTCAACGCCGTATTCAATCGTATGCTTTTTAAATAAGTTTTTACTTAAACTTACGCGCAGCACCTGCTCGGCCTCAATGCTGTCACTTGCATAGGTGAATGATCTGCTCTTATCGCCCCCAACAATTTCATTTTGAAGGATGCTGTCAGTGTTATCGGTATGTGTTGAGACAAACAGCGCTTTCAAATTACCCAGTGCGCCCATCTGGTTTTCATAATCACCACCGACTTCCCACTTTTTTTCCATGAAGATCATGATATTATCTTCTTGGGCAAAAAACAGTTTCTCTCCAGCTGATGAGGCAATATCATATTGCTGCTCGGTATTATTATCCTTAAAAGTTTCATCTTCATAAAGGCCGTTTAAACGCACAACACCGGCACCACCAAAGTCATATTTTACATTGCCAGTAAAAACATGTTTCTTATTATTTTTCCATGCATCTTGATCACGCAATTCATCAGGCTCACGGGCTGGAGTCATACGGTGTTCAAGATTATCATAGGCGCGTAAAAAACGATCTAAATTATAGCTGATCCCATAATTTAATTTACCGCGTGAACCACTATGCGATAGCAATAGCTCGGGCACTGCATCTTGCATACTGTTATACTGGCCAGCTAATTCAACATAGGTAGAGCTACTGTTCTTACCGCCATCTTTCAAAATGACATTGATCAAAATACCCTCATTACGAATATCCAGACCCTCAGCAGTGCCGCGAATGAGGTCAATACGAGCAACCTGCCCTGCTTGAATGCGGGTTAACTGACCAGAAATATCATTGGCCTTGCCTGACATACGTTTGCCGTCGATAAGGATTTGAGCGCCATTTGACCCCATGCCACGGCTTTGACGGTTTTGGCGAAGACCGTTAAGTATGGTTACACCACCAGGGATATAGCGGATCATATCCGATAAGGTTACAGGCTGATACTCAGTAAAAAATTCTGCCACGTAAGGAATTGTAGAGTCGTTACAGCCAGGGTCATCCATAGGTAATGGTTCATCAACTTGTCCATAAACTGACGAGGACAAAACCACGGTGGACAAGACTATTATTAATGCCGCGTTACTACAGCTTTGAAATTTCATGCGGCGCTTCCCAACTCTACACTCAGACATATTTTATACTTTTTTCACGAACTCAGTCTTTAGCCCCATCTGGCCAACGCCCGGGACTTTACAGTCGATATCGTGATCACTATCTACAAGGCGGATATTTTTCACCTTAGTGCCTACTTTAACCACGAAGGATGATCCTTTGACCTTTAGGTCCTTGATCACTGTAATCGTATCGCCGTCAGATAAAATATTGCCGACTGAATCTTTAAACACTTTTACCTCTTCGCCTGCGGCTTCAGCACCGACCACCCATTCATGGGCGCATTCAGGGCAAACAAGCATTGTACCGTCTTCATACGTATAGATAGACGAACATTTTGGGCAGGCTGGTAATTCGCTCATGGCTAATCCTTTATATAATTGCGCAATGTATAAGCCCTACGCCCCCTAATAACAAAGGAAAAATATCCTAATCACGCGCTTGTTAGTGAGCTATTAAACTCATGCTTAACAACTCAAAGAAATATATTTAAAAATAAGGAGTCCCCATAATCACTTATTATTGTTAAGTTCCCCCATTATCTTAGAAAAGGGAATAAAATGCTAAAAGCCATCATGATTAAAATTGAAGATATATATATCCCAGCGGCGCGAAAAGCTCAGCACGACCCTGAAAAGGTTGATGCCATTGTAGAAGATATGATGGAAGGTAATAAACAACGCCCCGCCAAGGTAAGAGAAGGCAAAGACCGTTATGTGCTAACTGAAGGCATAAACCGTCTTGAAGCATGTAAAAATGTTGGCGACACTGAAATTGAAGCCTATATCGTCCAAGCCCAAAAACATTAAAATCTTATAATTTATCCAATTGGCGAATGATTATAAAGTCTTCACCGTTATCGCTATAGCGAACGGCCCTTACACCAAAGACATCACGTAAATTTTTGTCACTTAAGATATCAGCCGCAGCACCCTGTCCAATCAGATTTCCCTTATCTATTAATATCAAGCGATCACAATATCTGAGCGCAAGATTTAGGTCATGCAAGACCACCAGCACGCCTTTATCCAATTTTGATTGCGTTTTTAAAATATCCATCACCTCTAATTGGTGCGATGGATCAAGCGATGCCACAGGCTCATCAGCAAGAATATAATCTGTGTCAGTAGCGAGCACCCGCGCCAATAGCACCCGCGCACGCTCCCCGCCCGAAAGCGTTGTCACGGTGCGATCCTTTAAATGCGTACAATCCGTTAAGGCTATAGCCGTCTCAACCGCGGCCTTATCCTGTATGCTTAATTGTTGCCAAGGATTTAAATGCGGCACACGCCCAAGCCCAACAATATGCTCGACAGTAAGCGGCCAATGCACGGGCGCACCCTGTGCTGCATAGGCGATCTTCTTTGCCCGCTCACTGGGTTTCATCGCACCGATATCAACACCATCTAACACAACTGAACCATCATGGGTTTCCACCAAGCCTAATATGCTTTTTAGTAAACTACTTTTACCCGCACCATTAGGGCCAATCAGGCCAATCATTTCACCCTTTGCTACATGAGCCGACACACCCCGTAAGATTTCAGCGTGACCAATGTTCAGGCTAATATTATTTATCTCTAATTTGCTCATCGCATATTCTCACGTGTTTTAAAGACAATGTATAAAAAGACAGGCGCACCAATCATCGCAGTGAGCACACCCAACCGTAGTTCCGACATCAATTGTGGCATGCGCGCAATCATATCAGCGATCAGTAAAACACCAGCCCCCGTTAATGCGCTAGGTAAAAGGCTCTGGCGTGGATCGTAACCAACAAAAGGCCTGACCATATGCGGCACAATCAACCCGATGAAACCAATCATCCCCGCCACCGCCACACCTGCGCCCACCATCATGGCAGTGCCGATAACGATCCTCATACGCAGAGCTTTTAAATTAATACCCAGCGAGGTCGCCACGTCACTGCCCAGCGCCAAGGCACTAAGGCCGCGCCCCGTGGGTAAAATCAGTAAAAAACCACCAACCATAAAAGGCAGTACCAGCGTGACATCGTTCATCGATCTATTTTCTAATGAGCCGAGCATCCACATAACCATATCTTGCAGACTAAGCGGCGTGGGCGCAAAACTCATAGCAAGCGAGGCCAGCGCACCCGCTAGGCTAGAGATTGCCACCCCTGCTAAAATTAGTGTCAACACACTGGCATCACGTCGCGATAGCACCAAAAGAATAAAAGTAGCAGCCAAGGCAAAGCTCATAGCTGCTATGGGCAGTGCGTATATAAATACACTGGCAAAGCCATAATAAATAGCAAGAATGGCCCCAAGACTACTCGCCGCCGATACACCAAGAATACCAGGATCAGCCAGTGGATTTCTGAGCAAACCTTGCAGCGCTGCGCCTGACAAGCCTAAGCTGCTGCCAATGAGCAAGGCAAGCAAGATACGCGGCAGACGCAGTTCCCGCACAATGATCACTGTCGTCTCATCAGCAGTTCCCATCAGGCCACCCCATACCTGCGATACGGACAGAGTCACAGCCCCGCTCATCAATGCGGCAAATGATATCAGTAGCAAGAGTAAAATCAGTGAAATATATATCGGGTACTTCATCATTGCGCCTCACTTTTACGTTCAAACTGCTCGCGAATAGTCTCTGCGGCATCTACGACAAAAAGCCCATCACAGGCTAGATAGCTACCCGGCACATCAATGCGCCTAGTGCTTGCCAGCATATCACGAGCAAATTTATGATTATGGACGCCCCAATGATGTTGCGTCGCAGATTTAGAATCATAAAACCCCGTGATAAACAAATCAGGTTTTTTACTCACTAAATGCTCCAACGGTATAGGTGCCCACCCCTTATAGCCTATATTAGACATATAATTCTGCAACCCCGCCAAATTTATAAGAGCATCCATGGATGTGCCAGCCCCTGTCGAATAGGCACCAGGGGTTAAATATATGGCTTGCTGCTCAAGTGGAGGAAGGGATTTTAATGCCGTATAACGCGCCTGAAGGTCTTCAATGATAACTTCACCGCGCCGCGCCTGCCCTATGGCTTGTGCTACCCTTTTTATCTTTAAGAAAGAGGCTTGCATGATAGCTTCACTTCCATCACTAGCTTTAAGTCCTTCAACATAATTGATGTTTAAAACTGGTACCTTCAATCGGTCTAGCAAGACGGATAGATGCGGCCCACCTGCCCATGTTCTAATGACCAAATCTGGTTTTAGCGCTAGAATCAAATCACTAGATGCCCGAACCTGTTTAATCCCCACTGCGCGATCGCGGTAATAAGAATGGCTATCTGTTGCCTCAACAGACACGCCCACAATTTGATCTCTGTTGGCTAACCCCAGCACAAATTGATCAGCGCAATAATCCAGTGAGATAATGCGCTTAGGTTTTGCTATGACCTGACTGGCTTGAGGCAGCACAAACACAAAGGTCAAAAATGCTAGTATAAATCTTACTGCCATTGATGCACCGCAACTGGCTTTTCAACGCCCTCTACAGGCATCAAAGGGTGTATGTTTGGATGCAGGTGATGCGCTAGCAATTCTAAGCTATCGACAAGTCGCAGGCTTGGCCTGGAAAACAAAGCATTGCCATCAAATATATGAATTACACATCCTTGCTCTTTCAATCTTGTTAGCCCTATTGCAGCTTCACAGCCTAATATCTCAGTCATGGTGCGGTCAACATCAAAACCACAGCAGGCAATGACCAACACATCTGGATTCATAGCGATCACTTCTTCCCAACTGGCTGTCCAAGATGGTGTTTTGGGCGTACCCATACTATCGACACCGCCAGCTAAGGTGATTAAATCATGCATCCAGTGGCCCGAAACAAAAGCAGGGTCAACCCAGTCAAGCACGACCGTTTTGGGCTTATCAGTCAAACGAGAACTACGCTTAAAAACAGTCTCAATACGGTCTTCATACGATTGGCGTAGCGTGGCGGCTAGTGCATCAAAACCTGTAGCGCCCCCTATTGCAGTTACAGTATCTAACACTTCTCCCAGCGTAAAAGGTTCTAAGTTAACAACTGTCGGCGTTGAAGATAGTGAACAGATTGCCTTGTCCACATCCTCACCATTAACAGCGCAGACATCACACAATGCCTGCGTTAAAATTAAATCAGGTTTCAACTCTTCTAGCAGGGCAATATCTAGATCATAAAGTGCGCTACTCTGCTCTAACTCTGTGCGCACCACTGTATCAATCTCTTTTGATGTAGCATCCTTGGGAACGATACAGCTGGTTACGCGGGGCAGGTGCATCAAATGAGGTGGATAATCACATGCATGAGAAATACCGACGAGTTGAGCTGAAAGCCCCATCGCATCTATCATTTCAGTTGCACTTGGTAAAAGTGATATCAATCTCATTTTATATTCCCTTTGAAGGTGGGCACCATAGTACCCACCCCGTAACTTTACTCTTTAAAAAGTAACTCTTAGGCCTGCATAGGCACCAGCACCTGCTGTGCTATAACCATATACATCCTCATAAGTCTCATCCAGTGCATTTTCAACACGGCCATATAGACTAATCATGTCACTGATTTTATAATCAGCGGCGATACGGACAAGGGTGTAATTATCCATCACCATGCGCTTGGACTGCATGGGCCAAGGCGGATAAAACACATCCAAAGCCTTACCTGTGTAACTGGCTGACAAGTTCACACTTAACGCTTCGCTAACGAGCCAATTAATACTGATGGCACCATTATGCTCTGGACGGCGCAGTTCACGAATATCTCCGCCCATGCCGTCACCCTCTGTAGCGTTAATATAGCTATAGCTGGCACCGAAATACACACTATCACTTATCTGACCATCAACAGACAGTTCAACACCACTACGTTTGCTTTTCTCAGCCTTGTTTTGCGCTGTGAACATGAATGTAGCAGGATCAAAGGCAAAGCCGTTAATCTCGTCTGTTAAGCGCGTATTGAAATAGACCGCACTAGCCGTGATTTGATCCCAGCGATATTCTACGCCAATCTCATAGGCTTTTGCGTGTTCTGGTTTAACATCAGGATTACCAAGGAACTGATCTGCAAAGAAACCAAAACGCTCGATGAATGTTGGTGCTTTTTGGCCCTTAGACATATTGGCAAAAATGCGTGTCTTATCACTAAGCTTATAGGCACCACCAAGACGCCAACTTGTTACATCCTCAAAATCGCTATTATCATCACGACGTAAACTTGCTGACAGCGTAAAGCCGTCCGTCAGGTCACCTACATAATCAGCAAGATAGCCAGTAACTTTCGTGCTTTGATCATGATTTGGATTACCCCAAGGAGAGGCAACACCGCGCTGAGAAAAATCAGTAGATTCATGATCGATAGCCAGTGTTAGGTCATGGCCATCTGTTATTTCAATCTGGTTATCCCAATACAGACCCACACGCTCTGCTGCCGTTGTGCCACTAGACGCGCCAAAAGCAAAGTTAGCAATTTCAGTATCTAAATAGGTAACGCGCAGTCGCTCATTTAAGCGACCATCAAATAACTTTGCTGTAATGGCTGAAGACAGGTATGTTTTTTTGGTATCAGTATAGTTATCACTATCTGACGGCAATCCCGTCATCCAGTCTGTGCTGTCAAAATTAGCTGTCGCATCATTATGGCGCGCACTCATTGACAGTTTAACATTTTCCGCTAAATCCACGGCACCACTAATATTAACTGTGGTGTTTTTATACCCATCGGCCTCTTCGCCTGATCTCGATACATTGACGCCATCACTTTTGCTGTGGCCTAGTCCTGCGTTTAAACGCCAACCATTACCACTAGCACCCATATTGCCACCAAAGCGTTTTGTATCAAAAGCTCCATATTCACCATAAACACTGGCATTAAATGGCTCAGTTGCTTTTTTGGTGATAATATTGATCACACCTGACAAAGCGTCACTGCCCCACGCCGCTGACATAGGGCTGCGGATCACCTCGATACGCTCAATACTGGTCGCCATTAAATGCTCAAATTGGAACTCATCACCAGCAGCGGGATCATTCACTTCAACCCCATCAATTAATACTAATGTCTGATTAGCTTCACTGCCACGCAAACGTAGCTGCACAGTGCCACCAATAGAACCACTAGAAGCTAGCCCAAGGCCCGGCACAGTTTTTAAATAATCTGCCACATGGGTAATTTGTCGCGCTTTGATGTCCTCAGCGCTAATAACTGTTACGGATGTGGGCGCACTTTGCGCACTAATAGCCGTGCGCGTTGCGGTAATTTCTATCTCATCAATAGTATTATCTTCAGAAGTCGCTGATATGCTAGTCAGCAAAAGTGCAGGCATCAGGCCTGCGTAGTTTATATATCTCATAACAAAGTCCAACTATACGCCCTTTTAATAAAGGGCAATTAATAAAATACAGGGAGTTTGTCTTTGAACTGTCTGACAACCTCCGTGCAAACGGGGTTATCGCCTACACGGGGTGTATCCGTACTGAATGGTTGCTCCGACCTCCAGATGGGCGACTAAATGGCAGGTCTCCTGGCTCGCAGATCAATCGTATAACCCTCACCTTCCCGGGATAAATCCCAGTGGCATTTGAGGCTACTCTCTGCATACAGTTACGGGCATAGCAACGGATTTGATAGGTATCTACCTAACCGTTTTCCCTTTTCACCCCACAGGTCAGTGCGGGGAACCATCTGGCAGCACATCTAACTGATATTAGCTATAAACACAAGAATAGTTTTGTTCATTTAGCATCGACCGCAGCAGCGGCTGCTGCCACATGACGGTGGTCGGTGCCGCAACAGCCGCCCAAGACTGATATATGCGGATGACGGTTCACTATATCAGCGATATAAGCGCCCCATTCTTGTGGATTACCATCATCGAGCTCGGTGGCATTATCAAGTTCAGCGTGGCTACACTTGGATGCGTTACAGCGCAGCCCCTTAATGCGTGTGCCCCAATCACTGTCCGCGGCAAGCACATGATCAAAATGTTCAGGATGGGCACAATTGATCATATAATAAAGCGGGCCAATATCGGTTTGAATATCCACTTGATTGATCGCTGATTCTAGGCTCTGACCTGACGGCAAACGTCCATCCGTCTCAACTGTAAAAGCTATGGCTACAGGCACTCCCGCGGCTTTGGCGGCCTCAACTACCCCTATCGCCTCATCTGCGTATGTCATGGTCTGACCACAAACCATCTCAACGCCTGCGCTAAAGAGGGAATTTACTTGGGCACCATGAAAATCTGTTGCTTCTGCTGCCGTCATGACATCACCAATAGTATAACCATCACCGCGCGGCCCTACGCAGCCACTGATCACCATATTTAAGTCATCATTTTCATCTCTGATGCTATGGAGCAGATCTATTGCTTTAACATTAAATGCCTTCATTGCATCAGCGTCATGTCCCAGTAGCTTACCCCAATCCCCACTCGCCCGCCATGTGGGGGATTCTAGGATAAATCCATAGTCATGATTCCGCGCTACAGTCATATAATTATCGTAATATGAACGAATACGCTCTGTACCTGCTTCATCTTTTAATTGATCAAACAACGCGAAATGCGGCAGGTCTATTCCCTGATGAAAAATCATCGACGTCTCAGCGCCACCGTCGGTTAGGAATATAGCCTCATTCAATTGGTCTAATAGTGTCATAACCCGACCTCCCAGTAGAATTAGGCTCACTATAGCATATTTTAACCAACAATTTAAGCTGGTGATAAAAATGGGCTACTGCTTGAGATAGCAATAGCCCATTTCATTGGTTTTTAGACTATTTTATACTTTAGAAACGCGCCACAAGCTTAAAGTAAGCGTTACGGCCCGGCTCATTCACTTGCGTTTCTGTTGCATCGAGTAGGTTTGAACGCGACAGGTGATTAGCATAATATTTATCAAATAGATTTTTTACACCCAGATGAATATCAACCATATCATTCAAGCGATATTTTGACGCCAAATTCACCACACCATACCCTGGTGTTTTACGTGGATCACGCCCTGTTGCCATCATCGGGTTCATATCAACATTTGTCTGACGTACTCCATACCGTACAGTCGCAGACAAGGTTAGATCGCCCTGCTGATAATGCGCTGACACAGCACCCTGCAGTGGTGGAATCTGCGGTAAATATCCACCGCGATCACTGTCACGACCACGCACATAAGCAGCGTCAAAATTCACAGACATATTGTCACTAAGTGCCACATCGCCCGTAAATTCAAAACCCATGAGTTTTGCGTCAATATTACGGTATACATCGGCCATCGGCGCATTTACAAATACACCCATCTGGCCCATCATTTCGCCGCGCGCACTATCACGCAAGATGAAATCATCAACATGGTCAGCAAAAGCCGTTAGTGATAGCTGAATATACTTGTCCGTATAATGAGCGCCAAGATCCATCTGATAATGCTTTTCAGGCAGAAGCGATGGATTACCAATCCAGCTTTTATTCATGCCACCCATCATCATAACATTTACCATGCCGCGCTCAGTCGCGTTGGCTGTGCGGGCAGATTTGCTAGCCGAGGCAGAAAAAGACCAATTATCATCTGTTTGCCATTCAATACGTGCAAGACCTGACATTTGATGCTCGCTGGCGTCTGTTTCCATCGTATGGTAATATTTCATATAGGTCATATTGGGCGTCATGGGCATCATACCCATCATCACAAAGGTTGGTGCCTCAGTTGTACGACCAAAGTCTACTTTCGTCCAATCGCTTCTAATGCCATATGTCAGCGTTATAGCGTCACTAACATCATGTCTACGCTCTGCTGCTAAACCAATAATTTTAGTATTTATTTCGGGCCATATAGCACCAGAAATTGCGTCTGGATTATCAACCACCATCCCCATATAACGTGAACCATCATTTTTGCTGTCACGCAGATCAGCCACAAGGGTCCACATAGCATCGCCAAGATTGATATCAGCCTCAACCTCGCCGAACACGACCTCTGATGATGTATGAGACACTAGCTTCATGCCCATGTTTTGGCGCAAAGAGAAATTATCCATATAGTGATCAGTTTTAGCGTAAGAAGATTGAAGCCTAACCGCCTCAACAAGGTCTGAATCTATATTCATTTCGCCTCGCAAACGGTAAGTATCGCCACCGGATAGCGTACTATCCATACCCGCACCTGGGAATAGCGCGTCACTCATTTTATTCCAGTCATAACCAAACTGGATATAGTCGCCTTGTGGGTTAGTGAATGTAATAGCACCGCCAACTGCATAATCATTAAAAGCAGTATGAAGCTCATTATCATGACCATCTGTATAGTTATCTGCTTCTTGTAGGCTGCCCCAAAATTCGATGGACATACCATCTTTGCCAATGCTGCTACGGCCAAAGCTACGTTTTGTATTAGCGTTGCCCTCATAGCCCACACCAAGGATATTTTTGTTCCAAAGCCCATCCTCATACGCAGGAATATCACGATCATACTGAATGAAACCACCAGAAGCACCCGGACCATTTAATACGGACTGATAGCCCTTAACCACAATAACCGTATCAATCAAATCGACCGCTGCGTATGTGCTGGGCGTATCCATACGGTTGGGGCCTGACCCCATCTGAAAACTACCGTTATTGAGGATAGATAATTGGCCCTGCTGCTGCCCTCTGATAATTGGCTCTAGCGAGTGCCCCCCAAAACGCCCTGATGAAACACCAGGGATTTGACGCAAGAAATCTGCGCTATCAGCCGCTGGTGGGGCCGATACTGGCGATGGTTGGTCCCGAGGCGCGCTTGGGTATGAAATAACCTGAATTTCTTCAATGGTGTCGTTACTGTCTGCTGATGTATTTGTAGTTTCAGCGATCGCAGGTATACTTAATACAGCGAGCATGCTGATAGTTGATAATAGTTTCATCGATTTAGTCCTATATATTTATTTGAAATGTCATAAGCCAGCGCTCCCATAAGCGAGAGTGGAGGCTTCAATTTTGAAGTAAATTTAGGACTTAGGTGGGGCTTGGGTTTGCGGGCGCAACCATTTCGCAAAGTAGCGGTGATAAGACTTAGGTGAGTTTATCCGTCGGGCCTGTGTCTCCACGCCCCTGAAATCAAGTTGAAACTCATGGTTAGCCATATGATCATTAGCCGTTGAGCAATCATCACATTTTGATGATTTAGCCCGGCTAGAGTCAATCACTTCGCCATCAGAGTTACACAATATCTGCGTAAGGGCCTGACTGCGTAGTTCTGGGAAAGCTATATATATCTCACGCACTTTCAACTGTGCTTGATCATGAGCCACCGCCATCTGCGCATGAGTCATTAATTGCATAATCATTGTGACTGCAAGTAGTAAGCTTGATAACAGCCTTTTCGGCATATTTCTGGCTTTCTTATTTTGACTCATGACACCCGTATATACAGAAAGCATAATATTATGCAATGGATTATACTGAATATTAGGCTAGACAGCGTAAGGTTTTTTCTAAAGGATGGCGATCATACACAAAGACTATTCACGAGGATAATTATGCATCTATTAGACAGCCCAATCAGGTCAGAGGAAATGCTCTCAAAGACCATTGATATTAAGCATCGTTTTTATGCTTCATCATCTGAGCCACTGCGACACAGTGATCTGATAGAATTGGCCAAACGTAACGGTGATCATGATTTAATAGCAGCTTATAATGATCACTCACTAGGCTACGCTGAAAGTGGTGGCAGCCTAGACCTGCGCCAAGAAATCGCCAAACAATATGGTCCCGACATCAGCGCTGAAAACATCGTCGTCTTCCCGGGGGCGCAAACGGGCATGACACTGGCCAACCAAGCCTTATTACATAAAGGTGATCACTGCATCATCATCACGCCCAGCTATCAGTCACTAGAAGAAGGGACTAAACTCGCTGGCGCAGAGGTAACGCGCATTGCTTTAACGGCTGAGAATGATTGGTTGCCTGATTTGGACGCTATTGAAGCTGCCATTAAACCTAACACCAAGCATATTGTCTTTAACGACCCCCATAACCCCTCTGGCTCGTTAATGAGTGAGGCAATAAAATTTGGCCTAGTCTCCCTTGCTGAAAAACATGATATCTTGTTATTTTCTGACGAGGTTTATCGGTTATTGGAGATCGACCCTGCTGACAGATCGCCATCAATTGCAGACCTCACAAAAAATGGCCTAGCGCTCGCTACTATGTCAAAACCATGGGGTGCTGGTGGCACTGGCATTGGTTGGGTTGCCTGTCAGGATAAGGCCGTTATAGAAAAAATACTCAAGGCCCAACATATCTATGCTGTGTGTTTTTCCCGTCCTGGCGAAATTCAGGCCATGATGATACTGCGTTCATCCGCAACTATCGTTGGTCGCAATATGAAAATCATCAAGGACAACCTAAAACTGCTTGATGTGTTTTTTGATGAGTATTCAGACCTATTCGAGTGGGTGAGACCAAAAGCCAGCGGCACAGGTTTTGTCAAATTCAAAGGCCCATTAAGTGGCGATACATTAGCCAAAGAATTACTGGATGCTGGTATTTTAGTCTTCGGACCTTCTATTTTTGATTGTCAGGACAGTCTGCCTGATTATATACGCATTGGCTTTAGCCGATCAACCATGCCAAAAGCCTTAGATGCTTTTAAGGCGTTTGTTGATAATAGAAGAGAAACATGGGAAAGAGAGCATAATTCATGGACATCATAGATATGTGATCGAACAGGGCATAGAAACGGGTCAAACGGTTACAAATTAATTACTAGTATTTAAGAAAGACTATTATGTCTGCACAAGTTCCTCATTTTGATAATGATCAAATCGCTGAGATAGCGCTCACCCTCTATGACATTAAAGGGGAAATCACCCAGCTGGTCTCATTTGAAGATCAAAATGCACGGATCAAAACCCCTAATGGCAGTTATGTCATGAAAGTTGCTAACGCACGTATTAAGAAATCTGTGCTGGATATGCAGACGGATATTTTAAAGCATATTCATAAAACCGCCCCTGACATTGCTGTGCCCCAAGTGTTGGTAACAAAGGACGGCAACACTATCACAGAAATAGATGGCCATAGCGTGCGTATGCTCACATACCTTGAGGGCGACTTGTTAACCAACGCCAAGCGTACGCCCACCCTATATCACAACATTGGTAATTTTATGGGCCGCTACTCGCGCGCTATGCAGGACTATAATAACCCTGCTGGTCATATAGAGGGTGACTTGTGGAATATGGATAACATGATGGGTTGCAAAGAGCTTTTAGGCGATGTGATAGATCCTGATGTACGTCGATTATTAGCAAGCTTCTATGATATTTATGAGCAAGAGACGCTGCCCAAGCTTCCATCTCTACGCAATGCCATTTTGCATAATGATGCCAATGAGCAAAACCTACTGATTAGCACTAGCAACCCTAACATCGTAGCGGGTGTTATTGATTTTGGTGAAATACAATATGCCAGTCAGGTTAATGAAATCGCGATAACCACTGCCTATTCTCTTTTAGATGAGCCAGACATCCAAATGGCTGCCCATGAAGTAGTAAAAGGGTATAGAGAAGAGTTTGAACTAGAAGACATCGAGCTAGATATATTACCGAACCTTATTGCCATGCGGATGGTTCAAAGCATATCACTATCATCGCATCGGGCTAAATCTTTTCCTGACAATGATTATATAACTATCGTTCAGAAACCTGCTGTAGCCTTATTAAGGCATCTAGAAAAAGAGCCATTAAGTTTCAAAGATTAATCTTTATGCGTTTCTAAGACATCTAAGAACTCTGGTAAAATTTTATTGAATGTCTCAATGAGGCTAGGGTCAAAATGCTCGCCCGATTGCTCATTAAAAAAATCTAAAACTTTCTCAATTGGCCATGCCTTTTTATAGGGGCGTTCTGTCAGCAAAGCATCGAACACATCACAAATAGCAACAATACGTCCCTCAATGGGGATGTCTTCGCCTGCGAGACCGCCTGGGTAACCAGAACCATTCCATTTCTCGTGATGACGCAGAGCAATTACATGTGCCATTTGCATCAATTCAGATGTACTACCATCTAATATTTTCGCACCAATTTCAGCATGGGTTTTGATAATATCAAATTCATCAGGTTCTAGCCTGCCGGGTTTTAATAAAATGCCATCAGGTATGCCAATTTTACCAATATCATGCATAGGGGCGGCCTGCATGATCTGTTCGGCGTAATTAGCTGGCATGCCATGCGCTAACGCCAGCGCCTGACAATATTTCCCCACACGGATAACATGCATGCCCGTTTCATTATCTCTAAATTCTGCGGCACGACCTAAGCGCTGCACAATCTCTAGCCGTGTTTCAAACAGCTCTGCTGTACGTTCTTTAACCTTTAGCTCCAGTGACTTACTTTGATCAAATAATGCAACATGAGTGGCAACACGTGCCTTTAAAATCCCAGGCCGAACAGGTTTAGTAATATAATCCACGCCCCCGACAGCCAGTCCTAAGGTCTCGTCTGTTTCCTCATTATTTGCTGAAACAAATATAACAGGAATATTCTTAGTTTGGGGACTAGCCTTGAGAAGCTTACATACCTCATAGCCATTCATGCCCGGCATAACAATATCCAGTAAAATCAAAGAGATTGGCTGGGATTTAGCTATTTTCAGGGCTAATTGACCGTTAATCGCAGCCTTAACTGTGTACTCCTCCCCGAGTACACCTTTAATTAAATCTATATTAGCAGGCTGATCATCAACAGCTAAGATAGACGGCTTATGTTCTTGCCTATTCATTATAGAAACCTCAACACTTCATCCCATGCACACCTATAATCCCCCAATTAATTTTTCAAGTTTCAGCCCTGCTGCCTCAAAGTCATAATTGGAGAGTTGTTCATTTATTTCCCTCAACACCTTCAATAGGTTTTTATCACTAACTTTGCCGATGATATCTTCCAATGCATTTTCAGCTTCAACATCAAATCCATCTATGATAATTTTTAATTTCTCTAGATTGACCAATAGTTCATCGTGCGACAGCGCCTGCGAGACCGCAAATTCTTTTTTAACATTACCATCCATATGTACCTTGATATCAGCTACTAATTGGTTAAAGGCAGCCTCAACATCCTCAAACAAACTATCGCTGCTAGATACAGCGCCAACTTTCATGGCCTTTTCTAATTCTTTTGTGGCTTGTTCCAATGTTACGGCAGCTATATTACCAGAAACACCTTTTAAAGTGTGAAGCAAGGACTGCGCTTCATCTTGCTCATTGGCGTCCAGAGCCTGACTAATTTTATCGACCGCATCCATTTGACTATTCACAAATTTGGTTAATATTTTTCTATAGGAGGCCTCACTACCACCGATCCGTATAATACCAGCTGCACTATCTAAGCCCTTAATTGAAGAAAGGTCACGTTCTTCATCATCACTGGCTTGATTTAAGGTTACTGCAGGTATCTCTCTGTCGCCGGGTTCAATATGCTCTAAAAGCTGATTAAACATATCTACAGGATCAATTGGCTTAGATATATGACCATTCATTCCAGCGCGAGCTGTCTTCTTCTTATCTTCAACCGTTGCATTAGCGGTCATCGCGAGCACTGGCAGCGACTTATATTTTTCCTGAGACCTAATTAGGCGGGTGGCCTCATACCCATCCATGACAGGCATTTGAATATCCATAAGCACGAGATCATAGTCATTGGCTTCAAGCATATCGAGAGCAATTTGTCCATTCTCTGCAATATCAACTACTAACTTAGCATTCATTAGATTTTCGCTAGCAACCTGTTGATTTATTTCATTATCCTCAACCAGCAATATTCTAGCGCCTTGAATAGGTATTAAATGCTCCAAAGAGATCTTATTAGCCCCTCGGACCATCATAGAAGCGTGAGCATTTTTACCAAAGGCCTCCATTATCCCATCATATAAACTTGATGGTGAGACCGGCTTCGTTATAAACCCAGATAGATTTTCAGAGCCATCCTCCGATAAAATATCTTCCCGCACAAATGCCGAAACCATAATAATATGTGGTGATACGGCAATTCTGGGATCATTCTTAATCCGTCTAGCTGACTCCATACCGTCCATCATTGGCATGCTCCAGTCCATCATCACGAGGTCAATAGGGGGATTTGCATTTTCTAGTATATTAAGGGCCTCTTGCCCCGACTTTGCCAAGGTCACATTAAATCCAAAATCATCCAAATACTGAGTAAGGATATCGCGGGCAGTATCATTATCATCAACAACAAGAGCACTCTTGCCCTGCAATTCAGTTGAGATAAATACGTCATCAAACGCCATATTATCATCAACATCTAACTCAAGGGAAAAATGGAAAGATGACCCCGAACCATATTCGCTTTGGGCCCAAATTTCACCACCCATTAAATTAATGAGCTGCTTGCTAATAGACAGACCAAGACCAGTGCCGCCGTAATTACGGCTGGTGGATGTATCTGCTTGGCTGAATGATTTAAACAAGCCCTCCACTTGCTCTCCCGTCATCCCAATACCTGTATCCTTAACAGAGAAGGTCAAATTTATCTTACCATCAGTATTTTTCTCTGATGTAACATAGAGAACCACTTCGCCACTTTCAGTGAATTTAATCGCGTTACTGACCAAGTTGATTAAAATTTGCCCAAGGCGCAATGGATCGCCGATAAGATTAAATGGTACGTCCTTTGTGCGTGAAAACAGTAATTCTAGTCCTTTATCACAGGCCCTATCGGACATAATGGTCCAGACATTATCGAACAGCTTATCTAAATTGAATGGAATAGCCTCAATATCCATCTTACCGGCTTCAATTTTAGAAACATCGAGAATATCATTTATAATGCCAAGAAGAGACTTGCCCGCCGCATTAGTTTTCCAGACATAGTCACGCTGCCTGGAACTCAACTCTGTTTGAAGGCATAAATCAGTCAGGCCAATGATAGCATTCATCGGCGTTCTAATCTCATGGCTCATATTAGCGAGGAAATCGGTCTTTGCTTGGGTTGCTTCAAATGACTTATCAAGCGCATACTCAAGCTGTTCTGACACCTCTGACTGAGCAGTAATGTCGGTACGAATAGCAATATATCTGAATGGTTTGCCCTTATCATTCAAGAAAGGAACGATAGAAGCATTCACCCAGTAGTAACCGCCATTTTTGGTAAAATTCTTTAACTCACCATTCCAAACATTACCGTTTGCTATCGTCTTCCAAAGGTTTTTATAAAATTCGTCTGAATGCTCATCGGATTTTAAAATTCGGTGATTTTTTCCAATAATCTCTTCGCGTTCATAACCCGATATTTTACAGAATTTGTCATTCACATAGGTAATATCACCCTTCACATCGGTGATGCTAACAATCGCATGTTCATCAAGCGCAAACTTTTGAAATTCCACCTCATGCAACAGGTCATCAATTCTTCGCCTATCTTTATATGTGGCAACAACCGCAATAGCGACAAAACGAGCCGCAATTATATAGATTAAAATAGCCAGAATGACTGATGTTACAAATATGGGATGGTCTTTTAAATCCTGCACCGTCCACTTGATCGGTTGTACATGCAGCACAACTTTCCAATATCTAAAACCAACCTTATCCTTAGACTTGAATTCAGTTGATATCTCGTCAAATGTAAATATTCCCCTTTTATCAGTTACTTGGCCTTTTTTTAACTGATATATCATACTCCAAATGCTAGCAAATTCATTACGAAAACCACCACTTATTCCCAGCTGCTCAGACCAGTTTTCCTCTTCTGTCGGCCCTTTTAAATAATGCCCCTGCTCATCAAGTAGCATTACGGAATAATCATCGGCTTGTTTTATCTCATCAATTTTATCCATCAATGCCGAACCGAGATAATTGAATACCAACACACCTGTTTTTTGGCCTGAATCATTATATATTGATGTTGAAAGCCTAATAACAGGCTTGAGGGGCTGCTCGACCTGACCAAACTCTTCATTTAAAGTGAGGGCTGAAACATATATTTCGCCCCTTTTTAATTCATCAAACACCTCTTTGAAATAAGCTTGGCCTGACTTATCTTGCAGCATCTCCTCTGAGACAACTTCAGCTTTTCCATCATTATAATTAACGCGTATATATTCAAAACCTTTCGCATTGAGCAGGCGTATTTGGTCAAATGATTCACTCGCTAATATAAGCTCTAAAAAGCGACCTTGAAGATTTTTTTTAGCTTGTGCATTTTCATGATGAAGCACTCGACTTAAATCGCTTGAAAGGGATGTAGCCCGCAGAATTACTTTTGCTTCTCTAAGTTTAATATTCATGGCTTCTACGACAAAGCTGGCATCGAGGCGGGCCCTTTGATCCATTTCAGATATGTTAGCTTGTTGATGCAAGTAATATGTAGCCACCAAAGACGATACCGTTAGTAATGCACCGGGAATAAGATAAATACAAAATTTAATCCTCACGCCGCGAGATGGCAAAAACCCTATACTCCCTTTAGATTCATCTTGATAAAATCGTTGGTCATAATAGGCCGCGATCACAGCAAATACACTCACGATCAAAAACAACAATGCAGTAAGTATATTTAATGAGCCTGCCCCTATCAATAGACCCGCATCTTCCATATCTATTTCAGCTGGATAATAATAAGTTGCGGTCATGCCTATATAATGCATCGATGCCATTGCCGCAGCCATAACAACAGGGCTAACAAACTTTAAAATCCATTTTCTTTTTTCGGGTACATATTTGTCTAAAATATTACGGGAATTTAGGGCCACAACAGCCAAAGCCATGGAAATAATGATAGAAAATATAGCGCTGGCGCCATCAAAAACCATCAAGGCATCCATACTCATAGCCATCATGCCAATATAATGCATCAAACCAACGCCAAGACCGACAAGACTACCAGCCATTACGCGTTTATAGATAGCCAACTCATCCTGCATTAAAATAGTCAACGCAATGAGAACAGCGACAAACATTGGTAGAAAGGACCATAAAGTCGTATAAATATTATAGGAAACACCTACAGGCAGTTTAAAGGCGATCATGCCGATAAAATGCATGGAAAAAACGCCTGCCGCCATCGAGAAAGCCGCTAGAAATAATAAGGCAAAAAAATCAATGGATTTAGTTGGAAGGCTTTTTAATCGACCTATTGCAGCCAAGCCAGAATAGGAACCAATTAAAGCAAGCAAAACAGACATGACCACAAGAGCAGGGTCATAGCTACCCTGCAAGGCCATAGCCTTATCTAAATTATAATAATTTAAATCCATACCCCACATGAAATATTCACCTTAAGTAGTGGCAAGATGCCATTTGCAGAACAGCCCCTTCTGAATAAAAGCGACCAGTATTTTCTATCATAGTGTGACAATAATGGTCAACATTACTTTAAAGCACTTACTAATATTGGAATATGTCTAAATCCGTGACTCTTGCTACCTTGCTTTGATAAAGTAAAATCGCCTATGGTATATTCTATTCACCAAAATGATTTAAGGGATACATTATGACAATTATTACTGGTGCCGTTGTTCAAGCAGGCACAGCCTTATTTGACAAAAAACGCACGTATGAGAAACTCGGTGATTTAGCGCAGACAGCAGCAAACAAAGGGGCTGATCTTGTTGTTTTCCCAGAGGCCTTCATTGGTGGATACCCTAAGGGTTTAGATTTTGGTGTAAAACTTGGCATGCGGTCTGATGAAGGTCGCGAGATGTTCACGCGTTACTTTGGTGAAGCCATCACTGTACCCAGCCTTGATAGTGATGCTATCGGTGAAATTGCTGCCAAATTAGGTATTTATCTTGTCGTAGGAATTGTGGAACGTGACGGCAAAACACTATATTGCTCAACGGTCTATTTTGATCCAAAAGGTCATCTAATAGGCAAACATAGAAAACTAATGCCCACCGCATTAGAACGCGTGGTTTGGGGGTTTGGTGATGGATCAACACTGGTTGCACCAAAAACTGATATTGGCACACTCGGCGGTGCTATATGCTGGGAAAACTTCATGCCGCAAGTACGCCTAACGATGTATTCAAAAGGCGTAGAGTTCTATTGTGCCCCTACGGTTGACGACCGTGATGTATGGCTGCCCTTAATGCAAACAACAGCACTGGAAGGTCGCTGTTTTGTGCTATCTGCTAACCAGTTCATGAAACGCAGTGATGGGCCAGAAGATTTCCACCCCATTCAAGGTGACGACCCTGAAACAGTGTTGATCAGAGGCGGCAGTTGCATCATCTCCCCCATGGGAAAGATACTCGCTGGCCCCATATTTGGTGAAGAGACAATCCTAACAGCTGCGCTAGATAAGGATGATATTATTCGCGGCAAATACGACCTTGATGTTGTTGGCCATTACGCGCGACCTGATGTATTTTCACTGAATGTTAATGAGAGCGAGCAAAAGATTGTATCAAACCAGCAATGAAAATAACGCCACCTTACATGGCTAGCACCTATTAAGCATCAAACCAATAGCCGTCAGGATCATCAGGATAGACCCCTAGGTATTCGCCATGCGCCTGATAACCCATTAACCGCCTAATATGCTCGGGGTAGCTGTCGGCCACATCGCGTGGCACTGTTAGATATTGGTTCTCTTCTTGGCGTAACCAACCAAGGCTGTATGTGGTAATAAGGCCCGAACGTGGTTTTGATGATCTGTTGGCACCGCCACCATGCACAGCCCCACCTAGATAAAATAATACGGACCCTTTCGGCATTACAGCCTGCTCTATATCGCTTTCTTTAATAGTAGATATATCGCGTAAATCCTGACTACCCGCCACTACCCGTGTAGCGCCATTTTTCAATGTAAAATCATCTAATGCCCACATGGCGCTCATCTGAAATTCAACACCCTCTATGCGCATGGGATAAAAATCATCGTCGCGATGTAATACTTGATCAGCCTCGCCAGGGTGGATTTCAATGGCGGTGCTGCTACCAATTCTATAGTTGATGCAATGACGTTTTAACACTTTGTCACAGACTGCAATCACCAATGGATGGCCGATGAGTTCAGCCGATGTCCGAGATAGCCCCAGTATACCGCTTAAGCGCAAAGTCGTGTAGCCGTTAAAATCATTAGAGAATTTATGGCCCTGCTCATCAAAGGGTGCGCGCAACTCACCGCTGATGCTATCAACAACATCAATTGGCGCTTGCCCTGTTACAATAACACCGCCATCGCGCAATAGCGCTACGACAATTTCATCTGCATCTGCATTTTGATCAAAGGTGACAATCATTTTAAACCCTGCCTAAAGCCATTCATTAAATATATTGAGGTAAAGACTAGCCCCATGAACAGCTCCTGTCCATCCCCTCCCAACGGCGAATAAATATTCATAAAAATCGGCCTACATTCGCAAAACAATACTAAAAGTGTAATATTTATTTGAAAAAAGCATCTATTAGTTTAATGTTTTACACAATATGCATTAACCTTTAGATTTTACAGGTGAAAAATGACCCTACGTATAAAATTATTGTTACTGATGTGTAGTTTGTTTGTAGCTGCCATCAGCAATGCGGTCTTTACTTTGCAATTAGAGTCATACTCCCAAGAAAAGCTTGATTGGGTAAATCACACCAATAGCATCTTGGATGAGAGCAACCTTTTACTGAGTAACCTAAAAGATGCAGAGACAGGACAGCGAGGGTTTTTGCTGACAAAAGTCGCCGCCTATCTGCAACCTTATTATACAGGCCTTGAAAATGTTGAAATTCATTTTAATCAATTAAAAAGGCTGACCACAGATAACCTTGAACAGCAGAAACGCTTGGACTCTATCAAAGAGCAGATGGACTTAAAATTTGCTGAGCTAGACGAGACAATTAATTTAACCCAAACCAATGACAATAACATTGCTGCCCTTAAGCTGGTTACAAGCAACAAGGGCAAGCAATATATGGATAGTATTAGAAGGCAACTATCTGATTTTAATAATGCAGAGACGCTTTTATTAGAGCAACGCAAGGGTGATTTCAAGGCCTCCAAATCAATAATAACAACATTAATGTCCGTGGAATTAGTCTTGTTTGTTTTCCTCGGCATCATCACGTTCACCTTTCTGCAAAGGAACCTTTTCCAACCTATGGATTTATTGCTTTCCAGCACTAAAAAGGCAGGAAAAGGGCAAAAAATTACCATTAGCGACATCGTACAAAAAGATGAAATGGGCTATCTGCTTTCTAGCTTTTACAAGATGAGTCAGAAAATACAAAAACGTACGGGGGAATTGGATTACAAGGCACATCATGATGAGCTAACGGGCCTTAAAAACCGTGTATTACTATTTTCTGATATTGAGGATGCCATTAACAAGGCCAGTACCTTGCATTCTAAAACTGCCATATTTTTTATCGATTTAAATGACTTTAAGATATTAAACGATACCTTGGGCCACGACGCGGGTGATGTCATGCTAAAGGAAACAGCCACACTTCTTAAAAACTCTATCCGGTCAGATGATAGTGTATATCGTGTGGGGGGTGATGAATTTGTTGTGCTGCTAAACAATATAAATTCAAAGAAAGAAGCTGAACAAGTGATCACCAAAATGCTAGGAGCAACACAGCTGCCCCTTATCATACAGGGCAAGGAAACTAAAATTTCACTCAGTATCGGCGCAGCTATAGCACCAGATAACAGTAATGATGCAACTGAGATTGTATCCTTCGCTGACATTGCTATGTACATAGCTAAACGTAACAAAGACCCTAAATATAAATTTTATGATGATAGCCTGAACAAGCGGGCTTCAGATGCAGCACGATAATATGGTTGCGTCTGCTTTGATAGATTAACCCGCCATTTGCTTAAACAATATATTGCGGCGTTCCACATTTTCTGGTGACCAAACCGCATTAAAATCATAAAGCTCGTCCACAGCAGGGGCGCCTTCTGGCAGAATAACCCAAGGCTGCTTAGTCGAAGTGTAGATATGAATATCTGGTGGTAATAGATCAGGGTTGTCTAATGTGCCCACACGGATAAAGCGGATACCCTCTTTAATACCGCCCATGAAATAATTGCTCCAAACAGCGACCCTGCATTTTGGGCAGCGTGCGATTGTTTGACCCTTACCACTGGGGGATTCAACTATTATAGCATCAACCTCGCCTGATAGAAGCTCAACATGCGCAGCGTCAAAAATAGCATTCAATGCAAAGGCAGTTCCTGTTTGTCGCTGACAGCACCGACAATGACAACAATGGACAATGAATGGCTTAGATATGATCTTATATCGTATATGGCCGCAGCTACAGCCACCTTCATGGGGTGTTGTGTGTGACATTATTATACCTCTATATATTGTTTTAACGACCATATCTCATTATACCATCTACAGCAACTTGACTCGTTAACCATAAATATGCACCTTCTACTCAGGGAGGTTATTATGATTAATCAAAAAACGGGTGGTGTTTTCTATGTGCGCATGGGCTTGGTTTTAACGGCTCTGTTATTTCTAGGTTTTATTCCTTTTGTTAATGCACGGTATACTGATGGCGGATCGCTTAGCCCGTTATTAATGTCTCATGCTATATTATATTTCCTCTGGTACGTGCTTTATACTTATCAAGCTTCCCTGATAGGCGTCAAAAATATCAAACGCCATATGAAGCTAGGGAAATATAGCGCTGCGTTAGCCATTGCGATGGTCATAACAGGCATAATGCTCATAAAGCTCAGCCATGAAACTGCCAGTAGCAGCGCAACACCCTTCCCCCCTGAACAGTTTATTTTGCTGCCCATGTGGGATGTGGCCTTGTTCACATTATTTTATTCATTGGGTATTAAAAATAGGAAAACTGGGGAAAATCATAAACATTATATATTACTAGCTGGTATAGCTATGATTGACCCTGCCACCGCACGCATTGCTATGACACTTGGCGTGCCTCCCATTGGGATATTATTCCACTTTGGTCTTGTTGCCGCTGTAATAGTTTATGACAAAAGAGTCATGGGATATATTCACAAAGCAACCAAATTGGCGTTAATAATGATTGCCATACGATATTTAACAGTCTTTGTAGTAGGGCCTACGCAGGCTTGGTCAGATATATTACATTCAGTATTAGGCTAATAATACATGACGTCATCTATGAAGTAATCAGGCATTTGACAGTAGTGTAATATCTAGCTTAGGGTAAATTTAGTAATCTAATATCAATGAACAAAATCACAGGGATTTATTATGAAGTCATCTATCGCAACTAGCCTATTCGCCGTGATTGCAATTTCAACAGTGACATTCGCTGGTGATGTTATCAAGCCTTCAAAAGTCAGCAAAGACGAAGTTATGGGTAAAGTCTTTGAGCGCAGCAATGTTGTCACAACCCATAACCATGGCGGTACACAATTAGAAGCCCCTATACTTTTGGGTTCAGATAGAAAGTTTGAATCTGGCATGTATAAAGCGGGTGCTAATCGCTTTGACATTAAAGAGCCTTATGGCGTCGATGAATTTATGTATTTCATCAAGGGCAGCGTTAAACTGACCTCAAGCGATGGCTCCGTTCAGACCATTAACGCTGGTGATGCTGTCAGCATCCCCAAAGAATGGACTGGCATCTGGGAAACAGACGGTTATACAAAGTTTTACGTGATTTATCATCCCGCAGGATTGCCTGAATAAAATCTACTATAAATCTTTTAAAGCTTATTAAGACTCTGCTAAACATAAGTAGTAATGAGCTTTAAAAAATTCTGCCTAGAAATTCACTGGGTACAAATCGCTGGGTAAAAGATGATAAAAAACAAGGCAATATTTTGGGGTGGCCTAAGTGTAGCGTTATTAGGCCTTATATTTTGGCTATTTTTTGAATTTTCTAGTCAATCCCCAGCCGAGTCAAATCAACAAAAAAGCACATTATATGCAGGATCTGCCGCCTGTATTAACTGCCACAATGACATTACTGGAAACTGGCTTACTTCAGACCATGCTAACTCCATGGCTGCCATCAGCGATATAAATACCCACCCACAATTTTCAATGCCATATCCAACTAACGAGCAAATAAATTTAAATATCACTCACAGCTTTGGACACTATCCCCTTCAGCAATATCTCGTCGACATTGGCGAAGGTAAAAAACAAGTCGCTCCTTATAGTTGGGATGAGCGACCAAAAAAAGAAGGCGGTCAAAGGTGGTTTTCTTTTAATGCTGAACAAGCTTCACAAGAAGGAAGTCGTCTTCATTGGAAATCGCCTCTGCAAAATTGGAATGGGATGTGTTCCGATTGCCATTCAACCGGCCTTGTGAAAAATTATGACCCCCACCAAAATCAATTTAAAACAGAATATACCGATGTGAATGTCGGCTGCGAAAGCTGCCATGGCCCTGCCAAGGCTCATGTTGAAAATATGGAAAACAACAAACCCCTTAATGCAAGTTTTTCATCCTATGCCCTAGATGAAGGCCAGTTTGTTTTATCTGAGGGAGAGGACATAGCCCACTGGGATGGGCCAGCACGTAATAAAGAAAATATGGACACCTGTTTTGGCTGTCATTCCAGACGTTCTCCCTTAACTGACAATCCTGTTAAAGAGGGAGCATTTCTGGATAATTTTGTCCCCTCACTCCTAGATGAAGGTGCTTATCAGGTTGATGGTCAAATTGAAGATGAAGTTTTTGTTTATGGTTCATTTCAGCAAAGTAAAATGTATCAAGCAGGTGTACAGTGCAAAGACTGCCACACGCCCCACAGTGAAAAAGTAAAAGCCCCAACAGGCGAAGACAATAGTCTTTGCCAAAGCTGCCATTCGGTAGAGACATATTCGCCAGAAAACCACTCTAAGCACCCTAGCGAAAGCGCGGGGGCTGCCTGCGTCAATTGCCATATGCCCGAGACCACATACATGGGCGTAGATAAAAGACGTGATCACAGCTTTAAAATCCCGCGGCCTGACCATTCTATTAAATTCAATGTTAAAAATTCTTGCACCACCTGCCACAGCGACCAAACAAATACTTGGGCTAAGAATGCGATTACAAAATGGTTTGGCCCTACACGGCCTAGTGATTTATATACTGAGATAAATTTTGAAGCCCGCAAAGGCAATCCCGCAATTGAAGCCAAATTAATCAAGTTTGCCCAAGATGATGCTGTACCAGCTATTCAGCGCGCAACATTACTAACCTTGTGGCCACAGATCGCAAACCCAGACAATTTAAAAGCCATCGCTTCGCTGGTTAATCACCATGAGCCTTTAATAAGGATTGGGGCTATTCGGGCGCTAAATGTCCTTTCCCCTCATGAGCGTAAAGGCCTTATTGAAGGCGCTTTGCTAGATCCTGTAGCTGCTGTACGACATGAAGCAACCATTAGCCTGTTATCTCTACCTGACGAGAAAATACCTAATTTCAGTGCAAACAAAGAAGAGTTGAAAACAGCGTATGAAATATCGTCATGGCGTGGCGAAGGACGCAGTAATCTGGCAGGGTTTTACATAGATATTAATGATCATAAAATGGCTGAAACTCAATATTTAAAAGGCATTGAAATTGATCCTTCTTTTATGGGAAACTATCTCAATCTCGCTGATTTTTATAGACGAGGAAACCGCGACGGCGCAGCACAGAATATTCTCACCAAAGGATTAGCCGTGCAAAATGATCAACCTGACTTGCTCCATGCGCGTGGCCTTGGGTTTATTCGTGCCAAAGATTATAAAAATGGGATTGTTGATCTTGAAAAAAGCGCCCGTCTTAATCCTGACAACCCGCGCTATGCGTATGTTTATGCCGTTGCGTTAAACTCTAGTGGGAAGTCTGGGAAAGCTTGGTATGTATTAAAACGCAGCGTAAAAAAACACCCCTATTATTTCAATATGTTGCAAATGATGCTATCTATGGCCCTTAATGAAAACAATAGGGTAAAAACAAAAGAGGCTTGTGTATTACTAAAGCCCTTTAAGGAAAGATCACCGGACGCACAGCGGGTTTGCTAAAACTATAGGAACCCTAAACAATATTGTTTTTATACATTAACTTACGCCATCTTTTATTGGTTTTAATGTAATTTCTTTTAACCATAGATCGTCATCTACTTCATTTAAATCATATGCATTAATTGGATTTGTAAGCTTGAAAGTACGACGAGACGATATATTCAGCATTTCAAATACCTTCAAGACATCACGGTGAGAATAGAAAAAACTATCAAACTGACCTGTTTTTATAAAGTCAGATAGTTTCCCTGTCATAAATTTTATCTTTTCAGGGTTGTTTGGATTTAAATATATGAAATTACCTATTTTGTAGCTGATCAATATTCCCTCTTCTAAAACATGGTTTTTGCTCTTGATTTGAGGGTGATTATCAAGGATATCGAGAACAGAATAGTGATAGGCATGATATCTGTCGCCATCTAACATAAGATCAAATTTACCGTCTGGTACAGGCAGGACAGTTACGCCATTATTTTGCAGTATTTGTGTATCACTCCACCACTCACCCGATCCAATGATCGTTTTTTGTTTAAAATCTTCAACGGTTTTAATTGTGTCGAAAAAAATTTGATTTTCTTTATTGATTATCAAGGCCCGTGTGCCAAGCAGCCCTTTCATTATGGGTACATTCATGCGTTTTAAGGTACTATAATCATGGAATTTGGGACCTGTAATTACTATATCACAATCAATACTGTCCAGTTCCATAGACCTTATCAGCCTTAAACGGGGTATATCTGTAATAATATGGACCTTTAATTCATGTTCTGGCGAAACCAGGGCCTCTAATAAATCCCGTCTATATCCAGATTTATTTGTTTCAGTTGTTGTACAGTAATTATAAACCTCAGCTAAGGCGTTATGCGATGTAAAAACAAACAAAAAACTAGCATAGGTCAAACAGCATATTATCTTCAGCTTAACGAAATGAACCCCATACAAACGCATAATCAATTCTCCTCTTAATTTCATTACATACTGCATTATTATGCTTTAGTTGTCTAGCCGTACACAGTCCTTGCCTTGCTTGGCAACAAACGCGCAATTAAAATACCTAGGATACAACGGCAAAGCATCATTATTGACAATTTCAGCTGTAAACATCATTGTGAAATATATGCCATTCACTTCTTTTGCTAGAATATGATCAACCGTAGTGCAGGGACCACATAATGTCAGAACAAGCGCAACAACTCTATCACGACCCCAAAAAGGCATTATGGGCATGTTCCACCGTGGCAGGGTTTATCCCTGTGCTGGCCATTTGGCTATACGGCCAAACAGGCAATGAATTGGTTTTATGGCTTGGGTTTGTATTTTTTTATGTTGTAATTCCTGTGTTTGAAAATCTATTCGGTCTAGATACACATAACCCTCCGCGCGAAGCTATAGGGGGGTTAAGGGATGATAAAATCTATAGCCTCATTATTTTTTCAACCGTGCCTATCATTTATTTTTCTTGGGTCTATTCAGCTTGGTTTCTATCAACTACACCGATCAGCCCTGTTGGATATTTAGCTGTTACACTAGGGTCGGGCATGATGCTGGGCGGTAGCTTGAATGCGGGCCATGAAACAGGTCACCGTCGTGACGCGGCTTCACTTTTCTTCTCTCGTCTATTTTTATCCATTAGCTTCATGGGGCATTTTCGTGTCGAGCATAATTTGGGCCATCATGTTCAAGTTGCCACAGCAGAGGACACAGCAACCAGCAAGATGGGACAGAATTTCTACGACTTCACATTACGTGAATTACCTGGTGGTTATAAGCGCGCTTGGCAGATAGAGAGCAAACGCCTGAAAAGGCATGGCAAATCTGCCTTTAGTTTACAGAATGAACTTCTTCAAAATTGGTCCTTAACCCTAGTGATGTACGGCGTAATACTCTATGCATTTGGCTGGTATCTTCTACCCTATTTATTAGGCGCTGCCCTCTTTGCAAATCTAATGTTATCGAGCGCAAATTATATAGAGCATTACGGCCTAATCAGGCAAAGGCGCGATGATGGTAAATATGAGCGTGTCCAACCGCATCACAGCTGGAACGCCAATCATATTCTGTCTAATATATTCTTGCTGCACCTACAGCGGCACAGCGATCACCATGCCCACGCTGAGCGTCCTTATCAGTGTCTTAGGCATTTTGATAGCAGCCCCCAATTACCGTATGGTTATTTTACTATGTATCTTCTCGCATGGACACCACCGCTATGGTTCCGCGTAGTAGACCCTCTATTGGCCAAGCAATTAGATTATGATATGGAAAAGGTCTATATAGCTGATAAATACCGTAGTACAGCTTTTGCCAAATACCACCACCCACACTCTACGGCGAGCCTTTAAAATATCTGGCGCTAAAAAACATGCACGATGCAGTGAGTTAGATATGCTCTCTTATAACCGAATGGAAATCTTAGCCCCCTTCGCGCGCGAACAACATGTCATCATGCGGTCATTCTGATTGCGTTCTGATGGGTTTAGAACTTTATCACGGTGATCAATCGCGCCATCTGTGACCTCAACCTCACATGATCCACACAGCCCTTCACGGCAATCACTTGGCACATCAATGCCTATTTTCTCCATGGCATCCATCACTGTCTCATCAGATTCAACACGCAGAATAAGATCAGAGTCAGTTAAGTGAACATCAAAAGCATGCTCTTTATCAGGATCCAGCACACTGGTTGTTGCTGTAAAATATTCTATATGAAGCGTATTTTCAGGCCAGTCCGCAGATAGCGCCTCAAGATCAGAGAGTAGCCTTTCAGGGCCACAAGCATAAACCTGTTTATCTGTTCCTGCTTCTTTTGTGATCTCAGGTAAAAAGATGCGCGTTCCCTCGTCTGATATATGAAGAGCAAGCTTGCCCTTATGGTCTAATTGCAAACGGTCAATATAGCTCATAGTTGATCGGCTATGACCTGCGTAATGGATGATATAATCTTTGCCCAGCTTCTTTAATCTATCGGCCATTGCCATGATGGGGGTAATGCCTATACCGCCTGCAATGAGGATATAATGATTACTCTCTTCATTAAGTTTAAAATGGTTTTTAGGGCCGCGAATTTTAAACCTACTGCCAACTGTCACTTGATCATGGATATAGCATGACCCGCCTCGAGCTTCGTCTTCCCGCAATATAGCTATCTCATAAGCGCTAGCGTCATCAGCTTTTCCACACAATGAGTATTTTCGTTCATAGAGGCCAGATTGTTCATCGCCGACAATCAAATCAATGTGTGAACCTGCACTCCAACGGGGCAAGACACGACCGTTCACATCAGCAATGGTTAGGCTAATAACACCATCAGCTTCACGATTTACATCTGCTACTTTTACTAATCGCTCTACATCCTTCTTAGAAGGTGCGCCGGCTTCAAAATGTCGGCGCTGCTGTTTAATTGCAGGATCAGGGCCTTCTGGATTTTTACTTGGGTCCCATTCAACCAATAATTTTTTCGGACCTCGAAAAGAAGTGTTGGGTAAATAGTCAAATTTCTGCTCGGCCATAAGCTGCATATGGGGCAAGCGACGGATAAACTCTTCAAGGAAAATACGCATTTCCATACGGGCTAGGTTTTTACCGAGGCATTGATGGCTGCCATACCCAAAACTAAGATGCTCGGTCTTATTATCGCGGTATAGGTCAATCTCGTCAGGGTTTTCAAAATGACGAGGGTCGTGATTAGCTGACGTCATCACAATCAACAGTTTTGACCCTTCAGGGATAGACATACCACCAACAACAGTGTCTTTAGTTGCCAATCGTCGCCACGCAATGATGCTACCTGACATGCGAAGACATTCTTCTATTGCGCTAGGGATCAAAGCTGGATTTTCAACAATTTCCTGCCAGACAGATCTATTTGATAACAATTTAAGCATCGCATTAGCACTTGCGTATGCTGTCGTCTCATGAGCCGCGACTAGCCCTGCCATCATCATGGAATGCAAATAACTATCCGTAACCACATCAGGCTGAGCCGCTTGGGCGCGTAGCGAATATTGCATCCAACCTGGGCCTGTTGGGTCTTCGCGCATTTTATCTAAAACCTTGCCCGAATATTGCCAAAACTTACCAACGCCCTCAGCGACTGCAATTTGCTCTTCTTTAGAGGGACGCCCCCATGTATTGAGCGTATGTGCAACCGAATAATCCCTGAGCGTTGCCATATCTTCTTCTGGAACCCCGAGAAAATGCAAGGCCACTGTTAAAGTGATTTCATAAAACATTTCCCCCATAAGGTCAGCTTGGCCGCGGTCAATAAAACGGTCTATACATTCACTTGTTAGCTTTTGGACCATCGCTTCGTGATGCTTTAGTTCAGACAATTCAAAGGAATGCATAAGGGCACGCCGCCTTGCCATATGGGCAGGTTCATCCTCATTCACCAGCGTGCGGTTCATGGCATAATCATACCCCTCAAGAACCTTAATAGCTTCATCTGATGTAGGGGTTATTCGCTCTAATGCTATAGAGGGAGAGAAAGTAATATTATCGCGAAATACATCTTTCACATCGTCGTAGCGAGAGACGACATAATAGCCCAACTTTTCACTAAAAAAGACAGGCTCCTCTGCGCGCGCACCTGCCAAAGCTTGTACGGGGTCCTGTTGGTACGGCCCTTGAAAAGGGTCAAACTCCTTGCCAAGAGCGGTTAAAGGACAGCCATTCGGGGCGAAACCTTTCGGGTCGCTAGCATTGCGTTTAGTATCACCTGACATAAATTTCCCCTTTGAAACCATATAACCATGTAAACAAAAATGTAGATACACCAAAGTCTACTGGTATTTATATTTTCTCATGATAAATTACCCTTTAATGAATATAGTTTGATGAGTAGGAGGTGCGTCATGATGAATACTACCTTAGTGAAGGCCGTTTTGTTTGGCCTAATGTTCGCCGTAACGCCAATGGGTTTTGCCGCAGATACTAGCGAGCATGAGACATTGCCAAACCCGCGCAAGCTAACCAAATCACAGGCGACTGTTGCCGCATCTAATTATCAGAAATATTGTTCGCTTTGCCATGGCGCCGATCGTCAGGGACATGTCAATGATCACGCGCCGTCGCTCAGAAGCCGCAGCCTGTTTGAATCCGGTGTGCCTCACGCCATATTACGCCCAATGTCTTACGGTCGTGATGGCACAGCCATGGGTGGTTACTTAGACGAGGTTGGCGGGCCTATGACGCTCGATGAGACTTGGGACCTAACCTATTGGCTATTCTGGCAAGCGGACGTAGAGCGTGTAAAATTAAGCACCAATCCAGTGGTCGGTGATATCACGCGCGGTGAAACAGTGTATCAAGAAAATTGCGCCACCTGTCACGGCAAAAAAGGTGAAGGTATAACGGCCCCTGCCCTTGGCAACCAATCAGCGCTTGCCCACAACACAGATGAATTTATTCGCTACGCCATCACCCATGGCAGGCAAGACACACCCATGGTGGCTTTTAAGGATATACTGTCACCAGCAGATATTGATAATGTGACCGCCTTTTTACGTAGTCGTGCCAGCGGTTGGACTATGGACAGCCCAGAGCTCCACGCCCTACCCACACCAGATCAATATATCATCAACAAGGATGGCGACGACCCTAATTTCACACTGACCGATGGGCGCTATGTCAGCTCAACAGATTTACTAGCGGCCATGAAAGCTAAAAAGCGCATGGTGATGTTAGACACCCGTGTCACATCCGTTTGGCAACGGGTCCACCTAGAAGGCTCCATCCCCATTCCCTATTACTCAGATTTCGACACCATTATCAAAGACTTGCCTAAAGACGTTCAAATCATCGCCTATTGTTCCTGCCCGCGCGCTGCCGCAGACCATGTGATCAACAAACTACGCCGCCGCGGATACACACGCACTGCTGTTCTGTGGGAGGGCATTTTTGGCTGGATGAATTTAGGGTATCCCGTCATGCGCGGTGATATGAAGGCGCAAGGCAGAGCTTTAACGTCTATGCTAACGACTGGCGTCGATGATTAAAATCGTCTTGAAACAAATAGCTTTAAGCCTTAACTTACATTGAAGGGCCTATTATTTATGAATTTGAAGTTTACGGATCTCCATAAAACAAGGACCCACAGAGAAGTTTTAGTAAAGTTCTTATTACTGCTAGGTATTTTAGTCGCCTATGTTGGTTATCTGGCACTAGAATATGATTTAATGACAAGCGGCATCGTCGCAGGTTTGACATGGAGCTTTTTTGTTCTATGCACTCCAGTTGCAGATGCTGGTATGTTGCTAGACTTACCCATTAGAATTATATTCGGCTTAAGGATGGTAATATCCGAAGTTATGGTCTGGGTGATAGCCATTTCAGCCAATATATACGCACTAACAGCGCAGCAGCAGGCATATGACGCAACCTTCCTCACCCAACTGCTGAAGAAAATTATTACGACCCCTTCTCCATATTGGCTGATTATTCTATTAAGTGGTATAGGCACTTTCCTATCCATATATTTTGGCGATGAACTACTGGATGTATTGCGTCACCGCGACAGGGCCAAATATCACCAGCATGGGTTTATTTGGAAAATAATTGCAGTGATTGCTCTGTTCACAATAATCATTCTCTCCTATTATTTTCTACTAGAGAAACTCAATGTTGAAATAAGCCGTTAAAATTTATCACTGGGCTTTTAAAGACCTAAATCACAAAACTGTAATCTCTACTCATGCGCAATAGCAGTGTAGCAATAGCCACCCCATGTCACAATTAAATCATATAGCCGTCATCAAAGAGTAACAGGCGCACTGTATCTTTCTGCTTGTAAACAAATGAAAGGAATTAAAAATGTTTATTACAAAGATACAAACTTCGTCGTATATCCGCTCAAAGCGCGGTAGAAAATGTCGGAAAAGACAACGTACACTCGCATACCCTATTAACCCTACAATCAGACAAAATATAGCTACACCCATAAACGACAATGATATGCCACCCAAAACAACGGCGGCGTAATCCATGCTAATAGTCCAGTAGCTAGTCAATGTTATTTTTCTATCTGTACCAGCCCGCGATAGAGTGACGAATACAGGATGTGGACAGAACTTCATGCGGTATTTCGTCACTAAGAAATGTCACCAATGTACCTAGCTGAGGCGTGATGAGAATCTTATCCTTATGATCTTCACCAACAAATAACCTTAACTCACCTTTATCAGCATTTTTCCAAAAGGCATTTAAGAAAAGCACTAGCGAAACCTTACGGTTATTAGGCCCTGTAAAGGCATCAACATGCCTCTTGTAAAAACCACCCTTTGGGTAACGTGCATAATGACTTTCAATAGGGACAAGGCCTAAGAGTAGCTGACGGTTTAAATCTGTCCGCAGGGCCTCTGTCCATTTAAGCCACTCATTATCAACACCTATTTCACCACCAATCCATGAAATTTCGTCGCGACGTATATTTTGATTTAGATGGTGTTCAGTTGATCTACCGATACCGGCTGTTTTATATGAAGGGCCGTCTTGGCCTGTGACCCTATCATACAACAGATCGATCAATATTTTTGGAAGAGCCTGATGTTGCACACTATATGATTTAGCATGTAAATCATCACAGATTGCCCCAAACAACACAGACTGATCCTCACGACTGTTCGCGAGGTTATTTTCATTGGAAGGCATATATCTACACTAACTTTGTTGACCATCATGACAACAAAGCCCTGTCAAGATTAACACGCCGGGCATAATTGAAACTAAAGTATTTCATACAGCAGGATAGCTGCAACAGCCATGATCATACCCTATATGTGTGTTCAAGTATATGGCGCTTGCCTATTGAATTAAAATTGATTAGCCTCCCGTTGATTAATCTCACCGTTAAAGGAAATTACTTATGTTCAGTCATGTTATGCTTGGTGCTAATGATATAGCCGAGTCACAGAAATTTTATGATGCAATATTAGGCGTCTTAGGCCATAAACCCGGCTTTATTGATCCTAAAGGCCGTTGCTTTTATATAGAAAAATCGGGTATTTTCTGCCTAAGCAAACCTATTGATGGCGAGCCATCATCTTGTGGCAATGGTAGCACGCTTGGTTTCTCAGCGGATAGCCCCGAAGCGATAGATGCGTGGCATGCTGCTGGACTAGCGCATGGTGGCACGACACTAGAAGACCCGCCTGGCATACGCGGCGAAGTTCCGATGAAGATGTATCTTGCTTATTTGCGTGATCCATCGGGTAATAAAATTTGTGCTATGCATATGATGTCTGAATAAGCATTGCACTAAACATTATATTCTAACTGGGGGCCTCGGTTAGAATTCTACGCAGCTAAACAACAATCACAGTAAAATTACTGATGCTGCCCTTGTTGGCGTGCTTTGCCGTAGGGCCCCGTAGGCAGGGGGAAGCGGCTAGTGATAGAAGCCTCTATACAAAAGTGAGCGGCTTTTCATTTACATTTGTGTGTCGATGAGACATTCTACCATCTATGAAAAGCATTTGGACCCTAAATAGTAGGTATAGACGGTTAACGCTGTGTTCAGTTTTGAGCCTGCCTATTATGTTTTTTATATTTGGCATCCATGAGAAATTGATGGCAGCTGATGATAACATGCCTATTTTACATGTTATTTCTGGTTATGAAAATCCGTATATTCATGAAAAACCAAACGGCGAAGTCGTAGGGGTATATATGAACTCGGTTCGCAATTATTTGGATGCGAGTGGTCTTAGCTATAACATTGAATTGCTGTCTTGGCCGCGCGCGTCTCGCCAATTAAATATTAGGAACGACACAGTAGTTTTCGGCTTAACAAGAATCCCTAAAAGAGAAGAAAAATTTCACTGGTTGGCGTTATTGGGTGAATATAAGCAATATTTGATAACGCGCAACACCCCAGACATGAATCTACTCACCAAAGAGCAAATTTTAGCCGGTGATTTTAGTGCTATATGCACAAGGGATTCTGCGACATGTGCTGCTCTCGTGAAATTCGGGTTTCCAAAAAGCCGGTTAATTTTAACCTCACAGGTAACAGCAGGCGAACATGTCAGGATGTTATTACGGGAACGCGGGGACTTCATATTAGGGGACAAAATTGAACTGAAACGTGAAATGATTGATTTAGACCTAAGTATAGATGACATCACACAACTATTCTACGTCGAAACTATGCAATCTTATTTGGCAGCACCTGCTCATCTTAATCCTATTCTTCTTGAGAAGCTCACCCATTCAAATGAGCAATGATATACACATTTTAAAAATCAAGATTAAATTTTGATTACCTGCCCCACCAAAGCAAGTGAGGCTGCGGAGTTTCCATGATTACTCACCTGATTTTCCGACCAAGCTACATATTGCGTAAATCAGCCCATAAGCCTTTAGGCAGGATGCCAGTATCACCCAAAATGCCTCGTAATTGCCCTGATACTCCTTTGTCTTAATCTAAGCGCTTAGCGGGTAAGGCGCATATCTCAGGATGGCCTTCGCAACAATCCGTCACTAGATAGTCCATGAAACATTTGGTCGCCTCAATATTGGTTTTATACACCAAACTACGACCCTTCCTTTGTGATTTAATGATGCCCGCATTTGATAGAATGTTTAAATGAGATGACAGCGTGTTTTGCTGCACCTTTAGCTTCTCTGCTATCGCACCAGCCGCTATGCCGTCTGGGTAGGATTTCATTAATAAGCGAAAAACATCGAACCGTGTTGACTGTGCCAAAGCACTTAGAGTTTTTACAGCGAGATCATTATCCATTTTCAGGTCTCCTATCATTTCCGCCGAGAGGCAAAGTAAAGAGCACGGCCAATCCAATCATTATGCCAGACACAAACAAGCACGCTTGCAAGCCCCAATATTGATAGACAAAGCCCGACAATAGCGTACCAACCAACCGACCAAAAGCGTTAGCCATATAATAAAAACCGATTTTGAGCGAGACTGTGTCGCTGTCTGCATACCCAACGATAAGGTATGAATGCAGGGCAGAATTTATAGCGAATATAACACCAAATACAATCAATCCACCGATCAACCAATGAACCGACTGCACGCCCCAGCCTAGCAACCACTGGCTCCCTGCCTGACTTAATCCCAGCGCAATAATCACAGGGCTAATGGCCAAAATAGTGCCCCAAAGCTTCGCCGAAGACGCGGCGCTTTTTACGCCAGCTTTATTACGCAGTATATTGGGAACAAAGGACTGCGTAATGCCATAGCCAATTATCCAGACAGCCATAAAACCGCCTACCTGATTAAAGCTCCACCCTTGTTGGGAGGCGAGGAAAACTGGTACGCCCACAACAAACCAAACATCACGACTGGCGAACAAAAATACGCGCGCTGCGGAAAGGTAATTAATCTCAGCAGCATTGGAGAAAATTTCAGTGAATTTTACTTTTTTAACTGCCTTGCCAAGGTCACTACTTAGATACCGTGTGCAAAGGATTAAGACGATACCAAGCCCGGCCGCCATGGAAAGAAGAGAGCCTTCAAACCCAAGATTTTGCAACAAAAATCCGCCAACAAAGAAACCTAAACCTTTGAGGGCGTTTTTCGAACCCGTTAGAATAGAGACCCATTTAAACAGTGTGTTATGGCTGTCCTGCGGCACCACAAGCCTTACTGCTGACTTAGAGCTCATCTTTGTTAAGTCTTTGGCGATGCCTGACAAGGCTTGAGAGGCCATCACATAAATCACTGATAGTGTCAGCGTCAAATCGGCGGGAAGAGCGGCTAACATAGACAATGCGACTATTTGAATAGATATCCCTAAAAACAGGGTGACACGTAATCCATAGCGTAATCCAATCCAGCCCCCCAGCAGGTTGGTGACAATCCCCATAACCTCGTAAAACAAGAACAGAAAGGCCAAATCCAACGGCTTATAGCCTAATGAATGAAAATGGAGCAAAACCAGCATACGCAGGGCGCCATCTGTTATGGTGAAGCCCCAATATGACGCCGTGACTACAGCGTAGTTTTTCATGTCAGTCATAGCAGTCCTTACATTGTCGCAGCGATCTTGGCAGCAAGCTCTGCCATCCGGTTCACATATCCCCACTCGTTATCATACCAAGCATACACCTTGAGCTGCGTGCCATTAACAACCATGGTTGACGGCGCATCTATGATGCAGGAGCGTTCGTCATTGAGATAATCAACGGATACCAGCGGTCGGGTTTCATACCCCAAGATACCTTTTAAATAACTCTCTGACGCTTGTTTGAAATATTGATTAACCTCTTCGGCTGATGTCTCTTTTTCCAATTCAAACACACAGTCCGTCAAGGATGCATTTAAAAGCGGCACTCTGACTGCGTGACCATTTAATCGCCCTTTTAGCTCTGGATAAATCAGGGCAATTGCGGTTGCTGATCCTGTTGTTGTTGGAATTAGCGAATTAACGCATGACCGCGCACGGCGCAGGTCTTCATGCGGGCCGTCGACAATCACCTGCGTATTGGTAATGTCATGAATTGTCGTAATGGAGCCGTGCTTGATACCCAATTTTTCATGAATTACCTTAACCACAGGCGCGAGGCAATTGGTCGTGCAAGATGCCGCCGTTATAAGGTCATGTAGTTCAGGATTATAAAGGTGATCGTTGACACCCATCACTAAATTAAGCGCACTGTCTTCTTTCACAGGTGCCGAAACCAGTATCTTCTTAATACCAGCTGCGTAATAGGGGGTTAGGCTCTCGCGTGTTTTAAACTTGCCTGAGCATTCAATGACCAGATCAACATCCTCACCGCTCCAGTCTATTGCTGCGGGGCTGCTCTCTTGGCTGTATGAAATGCGTTGACCATCTATGAGTATTTCGTCTGTCTGACATTGAATATCCTGTTCCCAGCGCCCGTGGACGCTGTCAAATTCTAACAGATGCGCCGATGTTTTAACGGAGGCATTAGGTTCATTAATCGCAACGAGTTTTAAGGTTGGGTCTGCCCACATTGAGCGCAGAAACAAGCGCCCCATTCGACCAAATCCGTTTATTGCAATGCGAACAGCCATCTTCTACCTCTTTTCAAATTTAGTATAATGTTGCAGTTATATATTTCGATAATCGCCGATATACCGAATAGAAAGACATGAGTCAAGTGACGCACTACGGCGCCATACTAAGTCGACAAAGGTGGCATATATAAAAAGGAATTATGGCGTTAACGGTCTGGTGTACCAGTATCCTTCTCGATCGACGCCTTGTGTTCCTCCAGCACCCTGTACAAAGGCTTCTCTATCCACGTATCTTGGATGTAATGGCGAAGACGCTCTCGCTCTTGCGGGTCTTTCAGCAGATTATAGATTGCAGGATCGAGGCTTGTGACGACAGGCTGACCAATGCGCTCAATTTCCTTGAAGATCATTTTCCAGTTCCGCCATTTCACAGCGACAATCTCGTTGCCAATATAATAGACGATCGACTCCCGGGCGGATTTCTTTGATTTTCCCATGAGGAAATCTGCATGGTCCGCACTGTCCATGACGCGATCAGTTGGCATATCAACACCAATCAAGGCCGCCAATGTGGCATAGACATCCATCGCATGGACAATTTCATTGGATTTTTGACGCGCCGGTATTTTTCCGGGCCAGCGGATCAGAAAGGGTACGCGAAACGAGCCTTCGTAGCTGGTAAAAAGGCTGCCGCGCCAAGGACCGTTAAAGCCTTCTCTCTCCACGCCGCCGTAACCGCCGTTGTCGGATGTAAAGATGAAAATGGTGTCATCCTTGATACCCATCGTGTCGATGGACTTCAGCAACTCACCTATATAGCCATCTGTCTGGGCGAGGATGTCGGCGAAATCGCCGTTACCTGTTTTGCCTTTGGCGTCGGGATGAGGGTCGTGAGGTGTATGTGTCTGCGTATAAGGTATGAAAAGGAAGAATGGCTTGTCTTCTTTCGCCTTGCGTTGGATGAAATCGAGCGCATGATCGGTAATTTCTCGGTCCATGGTCGCACGCTTTTTGCGGCCAAAGACTTCATGTTCTTTAGGCTTCTCACCACGCTTGGAAGACATGACATGCATGAACCGCGCGCCTGCGTCTTTTTGATACGAGGCACTGTCCGGCCAGTATGACCTATCCGATGATCTAGGAATTCCCCACCATTCATCAAAACCTTGATCGGTGGGAAAGCGGCCTTCGGTGTCGCCCAAATGCCATTTTCCCATTAATCCCGTCGCGTAACCAGCATCCGACAGAAGTTCAGGCAGTGTGTATTCCGACAGGTTTAACCCGTACCATGGATCCTGTGGAGGCGCATCACGGCGTAGCCGTGTGCGTATCGAGTAGCGGCCAGTCATCAAGGCTGCGCGAGACGGTGTGCACTCTGCGTCCACGTTATAGTTTGTCAACTGGTAGCCTTCATGCGCAATGCTATCGATATTCGGCGTAGGCGCACCACGAATTTCGCCGCCGCCATAAACGCCAGGTTCCCCGTAGCCAAAGTTATCCATCAGGACTAAGACAATATTGGGTTTGCTCCCACTATCAGGAGCAGCCAAGGCCAAAGGCGCCATCACGATGGGCATTAACAGGCATGCGACAAATCTTGCACCAAGAATGGTTATAGGCATAACGGCCTCCTTTGATGTTTCTCATTATAACTGATCGTCGAAAAGCCCATATCTGCGTTTATCGGCTGGCCTCGTTGAAGGGGGGCTTTATCTTTGAATCCGGTGTCCATTGTTCCCCATAAAGAGACTTGTAAACAGCAGCAGATTCTGTGAAACCCTTCACTGTACCGCCTTTCCAAAGATCATAGTCAGCATTGGAATAGGTAGCGAAGAATTTTGTCACTCTTTTATCTAATGAGGAAACCACATCAGCATAGTCAGGGTTTCCATAGAGATTGTTATGTTGCCCGGGATCTTTTTGTATATCGTACAGCTCGTGCTCGCCCACGCCTTTCATCCGCTTCCAAAACGAATATTGGTGGGTTCTAATAACGCGCGTTGCCTCTTGATCCATAAACACAGCGTCGCCCCATGATGCCATTTTGCCCCCTTTAAGATGGGTAGCAAAACTGCGGCCTGGGGAATTGGCTATTTCCACATCTACGCCAGCCATATCCAAAATGGTCGGCATAAAGTCATATTGCCCGACAGCTAAATCACTTACCTTGCCTTTTGCAACCACACCCGGATAGCGAATGATAAACGGTATATTCATCGCCGTATCATAGGTGCTCGCGGGGAATGTATTATCCGTATGTCCCCAGTAACCATGCTGGCCGAAAAAATTACCCTGATCGCTGATATATATCACGATTGTATTCTCAGCCAGTCCTTTGTCTTTAAGCACATCGAGCAAGCGGCCAACACCATCGTCAACCAACGTGTTTTGGGATGCTACATTGGCCATGCTCTCTTGGTCGTTATGCATACGCGCCAGATTAAGATACCATTCTTCTGGGTCGGGTTCCATTGCCCCTTGAAGGATATTCTCGTTAACACCGGTTCTAGGGAAAGATTTGAATTCTGTATCCTGATAATCCTTATAGCGTTTATTCCTAGCCGGGCCCATGTTTGTTGGCGGGTTCAGATATGGCCCGTTATAGGTAACCATCATGAAAAAGGGCTTTTCTCTGTCGTAGGATTGCAGGTAATCAACGGCTTTATCTGTAAAAAACTCGACGCTATGCTGGTCTTTTATTTTGTATTTTTTGGAGTTGTCATTAATATCATTATCCCAAAAATCTAAGGTATGGCCCAAGTTGAATGTCACCCAATAATCGAACCAATCGTCAGGTAGCTTTGGCTGACCCAGATGCCATTTGCCAATGAGTGATGTCTCATAGCCTCGGTTTTTAAGTGTATAGGGTAGCGTTCTATATTCTCTGATCGCGTTCCAGTCATCGGGCCAGTTTTTCATTTCTTCATCATCAAGCCAGTCCTGGACGCCGTGCTGAGACGGTAAAAGCCCCGTTAACAAGGTGGCGCGTGTTGGTGAACACATACCATGCACAGAAAAAGCGTGGGTAAAACGCGTTCCTTCATTGGCGAGCTGATCAATATTAGGCGTCTTGACATCAGGGTTGCCGTAAGCGCCCAAAATCGAGGCAGGCTGATTGTCGGACACAATAAACAATATATTCGGTTGGCTGTCTTTTGCCTCTACGGCAGGGATAGAAAGAAGAACTAGTGAAATATACAAACACATTCTTATACGAGTGGTTACAGCGAACATTGTCGCTAGTGCAGATTTTTTCATGACGTTTGCCCCAACTTGATAGATTATCGCCCCCCGCCTATTCTCACTGCATGGGCTGCGCTTAGTTAATATACTGTCTTGGGATAGGCCTCTGCGTCATCAGCACAAGATCGTTTCATCAATAGCTGTGTTTCGAGCAAGAGGCACTCCCCATGTGTAAATCTACTTTCACACTAGTTACACAAAGACAAACTGTCAAACCTTGTCTTTAGCCAAGCAAATTTTTGAATATCATTTGGTGATCCTAGGTGGATTTGACGTTAACGCCTACTGCGTGAACGAACCACCGACCCCATCATTAGGGATGTCAACAGTTACCTGTTGCGAAGCAGGCTTTATCTACTAGCCTGTAAGCACCGCTTTTAGAGCGACCATTTTTATTTTCTTGTTGAACACTTACTGCCCCATAATTTTTAAAGCAATATATGGCGCAACTATAAAAACTAATGTCACTATTTTATAAGTACTTAGAAAATCAAAATACTTCGAACTTAACTTTTTTTCCTCTATATCAAACAGTCTTCCATGAATTGAAGATATTGTTCCTTTCATAAAAACAAGAATAAAAGTAGCTAAAAGAAGATAAGCAATGTTTATTACTGATGCCCACCCTAATAATTCAGTTAATTGTGAAATAGTAATCATAATTTACGCTCCTTTAATTGAAGTATAACAGAAGTTTGAATAAACACAAATTGAGGAACGCCCAATGTCCGCCACCGCCGTAAACAGTCACTATTTTAATGTTGGCTAATGATAGCTAAAAGTCTCCCCGCGGCGGAGATTCTAGGGTCAAAACCCCGTAATCAACCGTCATTACGGATGATACTTTTTTGTGATATACTGTTTTTCTGGCTTTAAAAAGTAACAAACCTTGCCCTTTAGCCAAGCAAAATCCTCAAAATCATTTGGTGATCCTAGCTGGATTGACGCGGACGTCTACTGCGTAAACGAACCACCGACCCCAACATTAGGAATAGCAGCCATTTTTTGAGTAATTTAAAATAATGTAATATTTTCAATTAGTTAGTAAATGTTATAGTGTACCAAACAAAAATTTACACGAAATGTCACACTTAAAAGCAAGGCATCAGGCAGTTAATACTAAGACTTCGATGAGCGTTGCTCAATGGGTATAGGATTGAATAGGAATATACTGGTATCAAACCCTAGTTCTTCAGCCCTTTCAACAAGACTTTTTTGGGTATCCTCGTCCATGATTGGCGTGCGAGATAATATCCATAGATATTTACGATCAGGCGAGCCAACCATCACATAATTGTAATCTTCATCAAGATCGATAATCCAATATTTTCCTGACAAGAAGGAAATTTTGAAACTTGAGAGGAAAAACTGCACCCGCAATTTAGAGTTAGTCTGCTTATCTATAACCCAAGCCCGCCCAACAGCAGTTTTTTGCTTATTTTTAGCGGGGTAATAACAGCTGTTGGTTACTTTAATATCCCCGTCTTTTCGCAGGCTATAGTCAGCACTTGAATTTATGCAGCCTTTTTGGAAACTGTGGTCAATGCGAGCAATCTCAAACCATTTTCCTAAATAACGCTCAAGCTCCACTTTTTTAACCGTTGGTAGTGGATCATCGGCATGTGCGTTAGTAGCAAAAGTTAGCATTAATAAAATACCTATTTTTTTTAACATTGCAGATCCTTTAATCCATAGTTTTAGTAGAAGAATAAACTATAATAATTTTGGTATGACATAACCATACTTCGCATTATATTTGGTTGAGTAAAATGCAAAATGCACTTTTCTTGAGGTGATTTTCAAAGGCTTTAATTGAATGCATAAGGAACTAAACAATGAAAAGAATGGAGGTTTTGTCCAAAACTCCGTAATTAACCGATATTACATTATATCGTTTTATGGGATATACTGGCCTTCTTGCCCCATGTATCATTTGGTGCTATCAACTTTCTTAACGCGCTATCAGAGGGCTTAATAGGCGGTCCAGTTTATGTATGATGCCTTACATTCAATAACGGGCGTTACATAACAGGAGAGTGCAGATGGTTTTATCACATAAGAGTGCGATGCTTTGTATACTTGGTTTCACTTTGACAGTTGGAGCGCTATCAACGACAGCCGCAGCAACGGATAGTCATGGTGACTTTTTTAATCAGTTGAAAAAGATATGCGGGCACTCTTATCTGGGTAAGGTTGTTGCTTCTAACGCCAGTGATGATAAATGGCGCCAGTCTAAATTAATCATTCATGCCCCTGCTTGCACCACGGATATGGCCGTCCAAATAAAAATCCCTTTGCATGTGGGGCAGGACCAATCGCGTACATGGGTTATTACCAAGGACAATAAAGGCCTAAGCTTAAAACATGACCACCGTCACAGCGATGGCACGCCCGACGCGGTAAGCCTGTATGGGGGTCATACGGTGACGAGCGGCACAGCCTTGAGCCAAGACTTTCCTGTAGATGATTTTTCAAAGGCCCTTTTCCTAAAAGAAGGACTAAGCGCATCCATAACTAATGTGTGGACGATCTCCTTAGTACCAAAGCAGCAATTATCATACCGCCTGTCCCGCCCAGGCCGTGAATTCCAAGTGACATTCGACCTAACACACCCAATAAAAAACCACCCATAAAGGGTGGCTTTTCATTGGGTGATCCTAGGTGGATTGACGCGGACGTCTACTGCGTAAACGAACCACTGGCCCCAACATTAGGAATAGCAGCCATTTTTTAAGTAATTTAAAATAATGTAATATTTTCAATAAGTTACAAAATGTTACAATATATCAATTCAAAATTTACACGAAAAGTTACACGCCGCACTTTTTGAAATGGGTGTTTTAGGGTGCTAGTTTCTTAATGGCTCGATAGGGTCGAAAATAATCATACAAAAAAGTATGTGATATATTATAAATTATATTCAACCATTAGCTATCTAATAAACCTTATTATTCTAAGGTATTTGTAGTAAAAGCAGTAAAGTAAACATGTGAGCTATCCTTAACGGGATAAAATGCATAAGAATATCCCTCTTCGAGCTCTCTATCTAATGTTAATGCTGTTTCATTTTTTGACTTTATTTCAACTGAAAAAAGCCTAACTGCGCTGAGGAAATCTGGAGCACCCTTAAAATCACATGAAAAAATATGCTCTCTGCATTTTGTTATTTTTAAAGTAGTGACTGACTTTTTCCCACTGGAGTTTCTACTATCCAAGTGTAAGGTCTCTAAATCCTTAGGCAGCTCCATATTTGTAATGTCATCAAATGAAGCAATTGGGACATCAGGGTGATGCGAACGCCATCTTCTTTCATTCTTTATTTCTTGAATATGTAAAGTTGTTATTATTTTATTTGTTTGAGTAGAGCTCCAAGTATCAGAGACACATTCGCAATTAACTAATAAGGTCTTCATCAAATACTTTGAAACCCCTGAAATATTCTGTGTATCTGAAACCTCAATGATATTTTCAAAGTTTTTTCCTCCAGCAACTCCTTTGACATTCAATTTGAATGCTGCTGAAACAGTATCTGACTGAGATACTTTAAATGTATAATTCACCCCTTCGAGTGGGGGGCAATAAAAAGCACATATTGGAAGCCAATTAGTACTGTTAATGGACGAAACCTTTCTAAAGTAACTAAGTTTTGCACATAACTTTATCATCAATATTAAGAAATTGTCAGAAATTACTTCTTCGAAGGAATCAGGGTCGATTTCTCTTAATTCTTTTGCAAATTCACTGATTTCATTAATATTCGACCCGAAAAAATAAATATACTGTGTTTTATCAAATTGGTTATTAGGCGGTTCCCCGCTGATTAAATATAGCCCAAACGTATGACAAGCTTCAAATAAACTAATCTTGCCAGTGCGCAGTAAACTTTGATGCTCTAAACTTGGAGAAATTTGGGATTTTTCGAGGAGTATTTTGATCTGATTATAGTCAATTTTAGGTTTGATTCTAACAGTCTCTTTTCTATCTTGATGAAGTAATTTCTCTCGAGAGATAATACCCAACCCTTCCAAGTAATCGCTTGTCATAATTTAATGCCTTCTAAATTAGTACGTACATTATTAATAAATGAATTATAATAACTTAGACTATTCAAGACAAAAAGAAATGCAAGGTCAATTTATCGCATAGCGAGTTTAATCCATCCAATCAATCGCATTCGCTTCATTTTTCATGCTGACTGACGTGTAATGCTAAATTTAGTGTTGCTGTTAAGTAATTTGATCCATCATTTACATACGATAGTCATCATCAACATAACCAACTGCTCTAATGTCTTCTTATCACCAGTATAGAAATACAGCGTGGCGAGCATTTGGATGAAGGTGTTTACTTGGATATCCCATTTTGTTTTTTGGAGGGTGTTTTGGTCGCCGACGACAAAGATGATGATGTCTTGCTGGGATAGGCTTTTAAGGTCGGATGTTGGAACGGGGTACATTTTATGGGCCTCCTTGAAATAGAGGAGTAGGTGCTGTTGCAGTCGGTCACGCAGGACTGGGATTAACTTTAAGCGCGTGTCTGTGTATCACAGACCCAATATCATTTGGTGATCCTAGGTGGATTCGAACCCACCGGCCCCAACATTAGGAATAGCAGCCATTTTTTGAATAATTTAAAACAATCTAATATTTTCAATAAGTTACAAAATGTTACAACATATCAAAATAAAAGTTACACGAAAAGTTACACGCCGCTCTTTTTGAAATGAGTGTGAATATGGCCATATTTTTAGTCACTTAGATCATAAGCTAATATTTTGCAATCGCTTAAAAATCCAATTTACAAGTCAGAGAAGTTACACTAGGATTTTAGTATCATTTCATACCATTTATAATTGGTTGTACTATTCTACCAAATAAGTAATAAGTAATAAGTAATAAGTAATAAGTAAAAACAATAAACTTATGGAGGAAGAAGATGGGAAGATATAATATCTTGCTAATTGGGATGGCTTTTTCAGTAATTTTAGGGGTTCTTTTAGTTAGTATACCTGAAGTTTTGAACTTAGAATTGGGAGCTCCTCGTTATAGAACATTTTGGTTATTATCAGCAATTTTTATGTTTATTGAATTCTTTGTTGTATTTAACACTTCTTTCTTGGGTTTGAAAATCACCTATAGAAACTCGGATTTATTTCAAGATTTAATTCTAGGGATGTGGTTTACCCTTATAGTAACAAAAATAATTAGCTCTTTAGAGCAAACACCTTATTGTTATGTAGGTGAAGAATATTTATGTAAGTCTGATACCGCTCTAGTATTGAATACTGCATTTTTATTATTATTTGCTAATATTCGCATAGGATTAATATATCAGAGATTCAAAAAATCTGGCGAATGGACAGATCAGCGCAAAAAATTTGTAGCTAAAATCGGAAAACGTGAAGAGGCCATATTTCGCGCCCCCGTCATAAGTAATTTTATCGGAATTTTAGTGTGTGTTCCTATGTTTTTAATTGTTAAAGAGGGCACAATAGCCAATGGTGAACCAATGGCGTATTATTTGAGTGCTATCTTATTTTTAACTACACTTGTTTATTACTTATTTAGACATCCGATTAAAACATGAGCTCAAAACCCTGCTCATCATCAGCATTACCAGCCGCTCCATTGTCTTTTTATCGCCCCGTGTAGAAATAGAGGATTAGGTGGGTTTGTAGTCTGTCGCGCAGAACAGGCATTAACTTTAAGCGCGTGTCTGTGTATCACAGACCCAATATCATTTGGTGATCCTAGGTGGATTGACGGTCAGCAAAGCTGCCTCGTCTATTACGCTACGCTCCATAATCGAACATGGCCCACACCCAACTATAGAAGCACAAATAAAAAACCACCCATAAAGGGTGGCTTTTCATTTGGTGATCCTAGGTGGATTCGAACCACCGGCCCCAACATTAGGAATGTTGTGCTCTATCCAGCTGAGCTATAGGACCTTGCCAAACGATGCAGCCTTGTAGCATGGCTTTTTATTATCTTCAATTAGCAGAATAATTTTTCTTTCACACAGGTATAATAACCTCGTCAGTTTGATTATGGTCAAATACGACCTCACGGTAATGCCTTATAATGTTCTTATATAAAAACATAGGAGGATATTTTGAGTCATACACCCCATGAGCTACGTGAAGACTTCCCTGAATTTTCTGATAAAATTCATACATTGAAAATCAGTGATAAACATTTTACCAAACTGCATGATGAGTATCACATATTAAATCGCCAAATCCATCGTATTGAGGTTGGCGAGGAACATGTCTCGCAATTGGAAGAAGACGATATCCGCAAAAAACGCATGCGCCTAAAAGACGAAATTTATGCCTATTTAAAAGCCGCATAAATTTCAGATATAGCTGTTGGACTTCAGTCTTTTTTTGCCTGTGCCATAACGTGCCCGGCGAATCCTGCTCCAGCTTCGGTGTAAATATTGAAAACAGTATGTGCCCCCGCTTGCTTTAACGCGTCAACCTCGTCTGGGAACTTTGCTGTCACCGCCACATGCCCGTTATATGAAGCCCCTTTAAGGTGATTAAGAACAGCCAAATTAGTCGAAAGTTTCGGCAGGGCCAACATAATCGTCTCAATAGAGTGAATCGCCTGAACGCGATCCCAAAAATCCGCGTCACTGGGGTCGCCGTGTAGTACGTTACGACCCGTTGACATTTGGGTTTTGGCCGTTATCGGGTCGATGTCCACACCGATGACAGTTTCGCCATGTATTTCACGCATTGCATCATAGGCACCAGTGCCCACCCCGCCCATGCCTATAATTGCAATTGTAGAGCCTTTAATGTCCAGCACCTGGCCATCGGGCGTTAGTTCATCTCTTTGCAAGCGTTTCCATATCCCCCGATGTCGTGTGTAGAGCTGATCTGATATCTTATTAAGGCCTGCTGCCATGATGAAGGACAAGGACAGGGCAACCGCGATGACAATGAGCCATTCACCGCCTATCCACCCATTAGAGACACCTATAGCGGCGACGATGAGACCAAATTCGCTGAAGTTGGTCAAGTTCAGCGATGCGAGCAAAGCAGTACGAGCCCGCAATTTAAATCCAGTCAGAAGGCCAAAAAATAGGCCCGATTTAAAGAGAATAAACGGTGTTATCAGAGCGGCAACCACGAGCACCTCCTGAGTCAGTTGACCAGACATTCCTATAGAAATAAAGAAGCCGAGCAGGAATAGATCTTTAAAGCCCAACATAGTCTTAGCCATCTCATCGGCCTTGGCATGACTAGCAATCAGCACGCCTAAGACAAGCGCACCTAGGTCGCCTTTTAACCCGACTAGTTCGAATAGTTCCGCTCCCCCCATGGCGAGAAGAAATCCATAAAGCACCAACAGTTCACCGTGCCCAACACGCTGTAGCAATCGGTGCAAGATCGGCCGCAATGGGAAAAGTAGCACAACCAAAAATGCCCAAGCAGTGGGCAATTTTCCAGTAGAAATCGCGAGAAAGGCGACAGCCGCTATGTCCTGCATGATCAGAATACCAACCGCAATACGGCCGTGCACCGAGGACATCTCCCCTTTTTCTTCAAGCTCCTTCACCACAAACACGGTGCTTGAGAAGCTCAGCGCAAATGCAATCAACATTGCACGTGGCATATCAAGATCGGAGAGAAAAGGCACGCCAGTCAGCGCCAGCCCATAGATTGCAAAACCGAAGACAACAACAACAATTACTGTATGCAGACTGGTTACGGCCCACACCTGCGGTTTTATAAGCGTGCGAAGATTAAGCTTCAGGCCAACTGTGAATAACAACAGTGTTATGCCTAGATCCGATAACTTCTCAAGTATTTCCCCGCTGGCAATACCATATGCGTTTAGCAGAAATCCCGTTACGAGAAAGCCAACCATAGGGGGAAGCCCTACTGATCTTGATATTAGACCCAGTACAAATGCGACGGAAATCCAGGCGACGTCCCCTAGGGCAATTGCGATCCATTGAAAATCCACTAATACCACCTGTCCTTACATCAATTCCAACCCTGTCAAACTAAACTATACGACTTTTAGCATGGGTTTTAGGTGCTTTCAATCCACTCTATATTATTTCCTTGTATATTATTGAGCGGCCCCGCATTTTGATCACGGTTGGGTGGTCAAAGGCATTATAGCTACTCTTCAAAGATAGGTTGCCTTTATAGCCTAGGCTATTTAAATTAGGCGCGTTATGTAACGAGTGAAATAATAGTAGAGCCATCAATGAGCGAAAAATCAAACAAACAAAGTGTTAGCAAGTGGGGACGTCTAAAAGCCATGCTGGGTGGTTCTGAATCTGGCTCTGATACTGACGTCAGGGACATATCTTATCTAACAGTCACGACCCGCAAGGATGATTTTAACCTTGATAGGGCTGATATCATATGGGTTAAGGGCGCTAAAAACTATGTGGACATTGTTACCACAGCCACTACATACCGCGTGCGCAATACCATGGCTGGTTTGTTAAAAGAAATTGATAGCCCGCGTTTTACGCGCGTGCACCGCAGCTATATTGTTAATTTAGACCAAATAATTGCCGTTAAACCCACCAACAATGGTGATTATACGCTCACCACAAAGGGCGGTATGACATTACCCCTCAGCCGTAGGTACCGGGACCAACTGGAAAAGCTAAATCATCTAAGGTAAACACCGCGCAACGCTTTATTTAAGCGCGTCCCACTGCGCCTGTGTTGCAGCATGCATTTGACGTTCCATCAGCCAGAGCCACTTACCATCACGCTTTATCAGCAATCCCTCAAAATGAAGCATGGCTATTTTACGTGTGCCGTCTTTATCCTGCGCCCAGTATCTAAAAATACCTTTATCAAAGGCTGTGGTTTCACTGTGTTGATGAGAGGAGAAACGAAAGGACACACTCGCCGTGCCGCCTGCTGCTGCGTCGGCTTCACCCTCACGTCGCCAACGCGCCATAACGTCGCCTATTGGCTTAGTGCCAGTAGCACTCACCAATACAGCATCCTTGTGATAGGCGGCTGCCATGCCATCAAAATCAACTTGCTCTACTGTGCGGGTGGTCTCGCCATAGACATCATCGGCATCTTGAGCTTGCACTGGTGTTAAGCAGACTGCGGCTAATAGAATTGTGGTAATTAATTTATGCATAAACGCGTTCCTTATCTTTTATCAGGTGACCACATTTTTTTTAAAATGGCCAGATAGAAAATCCACCAAGATCATCTTCGCATTTTTTTAACTGTGCGCCATATGCCTTGGCATATCCCTCAACTTTACGCGCCACCTTCATCAACCATTTTTTCTTGTAGAACGAGCGACGTTTCCAACCACCATGACCTTCATGATAGGCTAGATATTGATTATAGGCATCCCATTTGGATATGCCGAGCGTGCGTTGGCTAACATCAGTATACCAACCCATAAAATCTACAGCGTCGCTAAAGTCATCGCGGTCCGCACCTCTATTGCCCGTCTTTTGCTTATACCAATCCCATGTGCCATCCTTGACCTGCGCGTAACCATAGGCCGATGATTGCCGCCCCCATGGAATAAAGCCGAGAATAAACCTACGCGGTGTTTTGGCATCATATTTAAAAGAGGATTCTTGACGCATCATGCCTAAGATTACATGCTTAGGCGTGCCATATTTTTTCTCAGTTTTCTTCAGCGCCTTATACCAATTACTTTTATGGTCAAGCATCTCACAACTATTGGTGATGCTTCGCGGTGGGCTTGGCGAACAGGCCGCAAGACACAGGAGACAAGACAAGATAATAAAATTAATTTTCATATTATATTAAATACGCAACATAATGCTAAAAAGTCCAGCTTAAAGGGCCTAGCTAAACCAAAGAGCGTCAAATTAATAAGGTTGGCTTATTTTATAGAGGCTCTGCAATGGTCATATCGCGACCTTTATCTTTGGCCATGTAAAGAGCTATATCAGCCTTTTCTATCCAATCTGCATAGCTAGTAAAACCATCCAAATATGGGGCGACACCTAGGCTGATGGTCACATTTATATCCAGTTTATCATATGTTACTGTTGAAAACTTTACAGCCTCGCGCAGTCGCTCTGCAAACTTAATAGCATTATCCATATCAGTGTCAGGCAGTAGGACTACAAATTCCTCGCCGCCGTAACGGCCTGCTATATCTGATTTGCGTAATTGCGCCTTTAAAACATCAGCAACCTTGACAAGAACCCGATCTCCAGCCATGTGGCCATATGTATCATTCACCTGCTTAAAGTGATCAATATCCAAAAATACCAGACAGCTTTGAATATCTGCATTTCGTTTTAGACGCTCAAACTCTTGGTCTAAGCATACAACCCAAAACGGCCTGTTATTTAATCCTGTCTGATCATCGGTTCGACTGACCTTTAACAACTCTTCTTGGCTGAGTTTCAGTAGACGGTTTTTATCAGCCAATGTCTCAAATACCTTTTGACGCAACTGAATAATGTGCCTGACGACAAACAATAAAATCACTAGAATTAAAACAATGATACTACCGACAACGACCAGCTGCTTCATCTCAGAAATTTCTTGATTTTGCTCTATAATTTCTTTGCGCTGCCCTTCTAGTGTTTTAAGTGTTTCAAATCGTTGAATCGCGCCCTTTTGTGTAAATTCAAAAGCCTGTTCTAGGCGCTGACTGTATGTCTTAAATAATGTAATAGTTGATCTGTCATCTGGGGCCATATTCAACAGCCCTCGCAATAAAATGAGCTCGTGCTCTACCGTGGTGCCGTGGCTCACGCGTTTTAGACCCGCCTCATAAATTCTTTGCGCCCTGTCCTTATCGCCTTCGTTTAAAATAATTTTACCTAGTTCAATATAGGCAATCGCCAAAGCTTGAAAATAATTGACAGAACGAGACGAGTTAATGATTTCCTCAAAAGCAGCCTTAGCTTTCTCAACATTATTTTGCGCTAGATAAACAAGTCCCAATTCAACCATAACATCCGAATGAGCGATCCAATCTTCGCTCTCGCTGGCAAGCATTAGCCCTCTATCAAGAGACGCTGTAGCCTCGGCGTGCCTCTCTAAAAGCCGCAACGCTCTGCCATAGCCCGCCATAATATTAGCTTGGTTAGAGGCATCTTTCTGGCTGAGGAAAATATCATAAGCTTCTAAAAAATATGGCAGCGCCCTATCTGGTGCTTCCATAGTGGTTAGTACATAGCCAATATTATTTAAGGCTAAAGCATAAACGCCTTTATCCCCACTGAGTTCAGCGTAGTATTTGGCTTGAAAATATTGTTCTAAAGCTCCATCAAAATCTAATGAAAACTCATATAGAACACCCAATGCTCTATTAGTAATAGATAGTGAGAGTGGATCATCAATTTTTTGTGCGTGCAATAATGCCTGTGATAAATATTTAGCAGCCCCTGGATAATCATTCAGATAAAGCTTAGCTTGCCCCATCAAACGCTCAGCCAAAGCTTCATTGACTTCATTCCCCTGCCGCACAGCATTAATTAAGGCTTTTTCTGCGTGATCAAATGCGACATCAGGTGTGGTAAATAAAGTGGCTTTAGCACGTTCTAAAGATGATAAATTTTCATCACCCTCAGCACGCCCAATTACAGACAGTGCAACAACAGCAATTAAAACAAACAGCAGTCTGCTCTTGTATGTTTTAATATCATTTAACATCATAGCTACATGCATAAAATTCTCAACTATCAAGTGTGCAATAACAACCCGAAAGGCATTAAGTCATAAAATACGCCTTTGAGTATATAGTCTTATATCTTATATCTGCCAAAGCGTTAACATAATATAAATTTGATGGCCTCTATTTTCGCTATATAGCCTTTAGTATTAAAGGCTTATCAAGCTTATATAAAATAAATAGGAGGCTGCATATAGCGAACCTCCTATTATTAAGGCATATCTTGACGTTATCAGCCCTCTTGCAAGCGCTTAATAAAATTGAGAGATTTCTCTTTCAAGTCTTCATTATACTGTATCATACTCTGTACCACCTCAGACGTACGACCTGAAATTTCCCTAACCTCAGCTATAACCTCACTCAGCTCTTGGGTGTTACGATTGACCTCTGACGTTTCATGCGATGTTGTCTGAGCAGCACGCGATGTTTCAGAGGTTGATGCTGATTGCTCTTCGACCGCAGCAGAAATACTAATAGAATTTTCTTTAACTTCATTAATAATTTCCACAATTTTATCATTCACATTGGCTGCGTCCTCGCTAGCTTTAGTGATCGTGTTAATCAATGCTTCAATCTCGTCTGTTGCAGAGGCTGATTGATTAGCCAAGTTTTTCACCTCACTAGCAACAACAGCGAAGCCTTTACCCGCTTCGCCCGCTCGCGCGGCCTCAATAGTAGCATTAAGAGCTAACAGGTTTGTCTGATCGGCTATATCATTAATCATCTGGATCACCGTCCTAATCTCAGTAGACCTTTTACCAAGCTCAGCTAACGCCTCTTCTCCTTCACGAGAAACTTCCACAGCCTGTTCTGTAACTTGGGTCGTGCGCCCAACCTGCTCAGCTATTTCTTGCGCAGACGCTGACATCTCATCAATACTAGATGCTACAGTGTCAACATTAGTGCTCATGTTATTAGCAGCGACAGAAACAGCATCAACCTTACTATTAGCAAGGTCAGTAGTAGAAATCAGTGTAGATGTATTTTCTCCTACAGTATGAATCGTTGATGACATTTCATTTAATAGGCTCAATACTGTTTGCTCATACTCTGCAGCAACTGCAAGCCTTGCATCATGCGCTTGCTTAGCGGCATTTTCTTTATCCTGCTCAGCTATAGTTTGTAATCTAGTATTCTCAGCTTCTTTATCTTGAATAGTAGCGAGCGCTGCCTCTGCTTGACTTTTAAGCTCTTCAGCTTCGGATGCAGCTTTTCTTGCGTTTTCTGCTTCATTTGCTGCATTAGCTTGAGCAATTGATGTGCTTTTAAATGCTTCATTTAGCTTAAGAGCAAGCCACATAAGGCTAGGCACCTCTAGCACAACAACAACAGCGTGTAAGACAACACGTCCGAAATCAGCGCCATCGGGAAATAGCCATGAAGGCACAATAAAATTAAAACCTATGTGATGGACAGCAACCACAGCAGATGAGATTAAAATAACGCGAAAATCACAATAAGCTGCAAGCACAGCAAGAACAGCAAAGAAATACATATGTATATCAATCTGCCATGCATGATCACGGAATTGATATACCAAAAGAGCCGCAAACAATACCAGCGACACCCCAGAAATCTGACGTTGCAAGTCCGTTGCGCCCTGCGTTTTAAACAAGAACACAGGCACGCCTGCTATCACAATAGAAAATAACACGGGTACAACAACGCCATTTCCCGTAAACATACCCGCAACAGCAATTACAAGGATATGGGCTATTAATACATACCCCATTACTTTTGAAAAAGTATTCCTAATTTCTGCGATCATCTCCATACTATCTTCCTTTACTTCGTTTCTATTTTATTTGTGTTTCGCCAAGCTCTCTTTTGTCTTGGCGAGCACCCATAAACACCAGTTACGCTTAAGACAATAAGTGCCCCGTGACTGTATAATTCCCTTGCAAGCATATTTAATCGCGGCTTTATAATAATGGAATCATTATCAATAACTTCGACCACTGATACATTGATTAATGCTGCTCGCCTAAAGGCGTTGTCTTGAATTTCAGATGTAGGGAATACTATCAGCCATGTAGTGTTTTGCGATGGCCAAAGTTGAATACCTGCCAATATAAGTAATAACATTAGACCCCACACAAAAGCTTTCACAATTGAAATTCCAATACATGTTTTCCAATAATCTCTACGCTACGTATATATACACAGGTACCCTTAAAAAACTATTAACAATTTACTGTCAAAATAATTGCATATTTTAAGAATAAATTCAATAGAAGTTACCCATTTGAATACTGATCGACACACACTGTTAGGCGATGGTCGCAAACAAGCTATATTAAGCGCTATGATTGATTTTCTTAAAACCTGACACTCATATCCATACACATCAGCCGCGCCGTCAGATACGGCGACTACGTGTTATTCTTTGGGTCTTGCTGTAGATAGGTGGCGGTGCCGGCATCGCTGGCATCCACCATTCGCTAATTTTAAAATTTCTTCTGCCACTCAATGAGGAGATGTGATTGTTTCATACCAATCTCGATCGTGTGATTGGGGTTAGCAAAGCCTGCACCCGTGACGCTATTATAGGGCACATATGTTGCTGAGGCTAAAAGAGAACTTCCCCCCCCTAAATTATAGGTAAATCCAGCTGAGTAATGGCGTGTCACCACCCCAGGCGCTAACACATTTAGCGTTACATCCCTGCCTGAGATTGGATTACTATTAAAGCCAACACCAAGTCTATAAGTCAGTTTGTCAGAATGCTCAATTTCAAGGCCAAATTTATAACTATTCACGTCAGACCACCCAAAGCCAGGGCCTCCGTCTAAACCAAAGGGACTTTGTATGGTAGAAGCGTTACCAACAGACTCAATTGAGTTATAATTCACATGCCTATAATCAGCCGCCACATGTATATTACTGGTCACTGCATAAGCGAGGCCAACAGAATAACTTGAAGGAATATCAAAGTCTCCGCCTTCTGCAAACAACCCAGCATATTTATCAAGGTGGCTCATATCTACATGGCCCTGATAAGTAGCAGCTAGTGTAAAATTCTCAATTGTGTAGGTAGTACCTAACTTATAGCCCAGCCCTATAGATCTATCGCTACCTCTATCACTAAAGTTTTCTGGGTCAGATGAATTAGCCGATAATGCAGTAATACCCTTCGCCTTGAAATTATGAATAGCTAGAATAGGCGAAATACCAATTTTAAGATTGTCCGTTAGCTGATAAGCGTAACCTGCCGTGATAAATACCTGATGAAGATTTACACCAGCTTTACCTGAGCAAAATACACCACTGCCACCGCCACATTCCATCACGTCGCGCTCAACATCAGGATAAGATGTGTTCATGCCTCCATTGGCGAAAAGGCCTATACCAATGGCACTTTTGTCATTTAGGGGCTTGATATAAGAAAAATTAGGGATAGCAAATATCTTATTACCGCTCTTAACTTCACCAAGCGGCGTGAAACCCGGCTGACCTGAACCAATGGTTTTACGCTTCGGCGCAAAAAGCTTAATGCCAAAATTAGCATGGCTATCAATACCGACGATTCCAGATGGATTTAAACCTAATCCTGTTGAATCTGTGATATGTGCCAGCCCTGCACCCGCCATACTGCTATGCCTAGCACCAAATGCGGTTTGGAAATAACCTTCAGTGGCTAATGATGCTTGCGATAGAACCGTTGTCAGGACCAAGCCTGAGCCGATTATAGATACAATAGAGTTTTTTGACACGACATGAACTTTCTAGAAAAATAATTTACTTTCTAGGCATATAGTGCAATTATTTACTTAGTTAAAGGCCTTAATGCCTATTTATTGAAAATAAATTCTAATTATCAACACAAGCATAGCTAGCCTGCGCGCTAAACAATGCCTAAAAGCTAAACCCCATAACATCACATAGCCACGAATAGATAACGCCACCAAATACCGAAATCATGCCTCTATTGTGTCAGTGCTTTGGTTATGATAGCTAAGAACTAGGGAAAATTCATAGAATACCATACAAAAATCAGGAACTTATATGTCTAAAAAGCACACCATTGACCGTCGAGATTTTATTTCTGGCTTGGCGCTCACGGGTGCAGCTTTTGGCCTATCCCCACTTGAGGCCCTAGCGAAGGGTTTTAATGTTCCATCCCTTAAAGGAGACTATCCGCCAGCGCTGACAGGGATGCGCGGCAATCACAAAGGCAGTTTTGAAGTAGCCCACGCTGTATCATGGCAAGGCAAAGAGTATGCTAGACCATCCAAGCAGACTGATGAGGTTTATGATCTCATTATCGTGGGCGGCGGCATAAGCGGTCTTGGTACAGCGCATTACGCGCGGAAAAAGCTAGGCGAAGAGGCGCGTATCCTCATTTTGGACAATCATGATGATTTTGGCGGCCACGCTAAACGCAACGAATTTGATGTGGACGGCACAAAACTGCTCGGCCACGGCGGCAGTCAATCCATAGATTCCCCAAAGACCTATAGCGCAGAGGCCATGGGCTTACTCAAAGATATCGGTATTGATGTTGAAAAATTCAATAAATACTATCACCATGATTTTAACAAAAACCACGACCTCGGCAATGGGCTTTACCTCAACAAGAGCGACCAGTTCTTTGCACAAAATGAATGGCATGTTTTTGACTTTACTGATGATGAAGGCAAAGAAAATATAGCTGAAATGATTGTGGATTTACCACTACCCGACAAAGACAAAGCAACCATGCACAGTATATTTATAGACCGCAATGACTGGATGCCAGACTATTCTATGGATGAAAAATTAGCGCTCTTAAAATCCACATCCTATGTGAATTTACTAAAAAAACATGGCGGGCTCTCGGCTGCAGCTGTGGGTATTTTCATTGATGACACCAAAACTCTCATGGGATCAGCGTGGGATACATGGTCAGGCTTAGATGCGCTGCGCCTATATCACCCAGGCACATACGGCCTTGGCATTGATCCCGCAAGCCTTGAGGGTGCCCATGATGAAGAGCCTTATATTTATCATTTCCCTGACGGCAATGCTAGTATAGCGCGCCTGCTTGTAAAACGCCTTATCCCAAATGTAACGCGTGCTTCTGGCATGGAAGACATTGTCACAGCCATGTTTGATTACAAGCGCCTAGATAGACCCAAAAATGCCACGCGCATTAGATTAAACTCAACTGCGGTTAGGGCTGAAAATGTTAAGGGCGGCGTCGAAGTGCGCTATGTGCGTGATGGCAAGGTCGAGCGCGTTATCGGCAAAAAAGCAGTGATGGCTTGTTATAATCATATTCTTCCTTTCATCATGCCTGAAATGAAAGATAATCAAAAGGACGCGCTGCAATCTGTGGAGAAAGTGCCGTTAGCTTATGTGAATGTTGCTGTTAGAAATTGGCGCCCATGGAAAAAAGCTGGCGTTAGAAGATTCCTTGCCCCTGATATGGAAATTGGCAAGATAGCCATTGATTACCCCGTATCTATTGGTGACTATACCTACACGGCAAATCCTGATGAACCCACTGTTATTTTGCTATATCACCAACCTAATACCCATGGCCTGCACCCGCATGAGCAAGCAAGACAGGGCAGGCATCGCATGTATTCAATGAGTTTTGCCGATTATGAGCGCGAGACCAGACGGGTTATGAGCGGCGCATTAGACAGATATGGATTTGATTTCGATAAAGACGTTGCCGCGATCACTGTGAACCGCTGGCCACACGGCTATGCCCAAGGGTATAATGAACTGTATGACGACCCAAGCTTTGGTGCTTATCACGGCGCTGCTGCCCATGCAGACAAAGGCCCACATGTGCAGGGCAGGCAAAAAATTGGCAATATCGCAATCGCCAATTCTGACTCATCTGCCTACGCCTATATACAAGGAGCATTAGACGCAGCCCATAGAGCAATTGGTGAATTATATTAATTTTAACATATGGATACCTTGATACCGTTTAGCGCCGCATTACCGCTGACTTGGTCAAAAACCTTGTCATCGGTTAGGTCGTTACAATTTACGCCTTCTTGTTGTTCAGCCACACCCATCTTCACGCCCTTTTTTTTATGTCCCCACCCATGCGGCAAGCTAACAACACCAGGCATAAGCTCATCACTAGCTGATACGGTAGTTTCAACCTCACCAACACGTGACGTGATTTTAACAGGCCCTTTATCTTGAAGCTTTAATTTCAACAGATCATCTGGGTGCATCAAAAGATGCCAACGCGGCGGACCTTTTACTAAGCGCGGACTGTTATGCATCCATGAATTATTACTGCGCACATGACGGCGCCCTATTAAAATAAACTCACCGTTACCCAAGCGCATATCCTGCTGCTCTAGGCGTTTAATATCTTTTAATAGATAATCAACATTCAGAAGGATTTTAGGGTGGTGCTCCCCTAATCGCCTTGCAAAATCTGGCTTCAAAGGTCCTAAATCTAGTCCATGAGGGTGCTTCTTCAACTCAGCGAGGTCCAGCGCCAGTGCTGCGCCCACCTCTTTGCCGTATGGCCCGTATTTAAGACCCATATCTAGCATCTGCTCTGGGGCGGGCATTGGCTTGAAATCCACACCCTTTCGCGCTGCAATGGCCTGAGACAGTCCATTCATGATTTCCCAGTCATGACGCGCGCCTTCATGCTTATCAAAGACAGGCTCATTAAAACGCGTGATATTGCGCACGGCTAAACGATTAAAAGAAATATCGTAATTGTCATGTTCTAGGGCACCTGTTGGCGGCAGGATGATATCAGCGTGACACGTCGTTTCATTGATATAAAAATCAATAGATACCATAAAATCTAAGCTCTTTAATGCCTTTTCAATTTGGCCGCCATTAGGCGCAGACAGGGCTGGGTTAGCCGCAATCGTAATCAGACCTTTTACTTGCCCTTCGCCCGGCGTTAAAATTTCCTCTGCGAAAGCTACTACTGGTAACTCGCCGCTAAACACTGGCAAGCCACTAACGCGACTATGCCATGAGGCAAAATACCCCTGACTCTTCGATGCATTTGTCACATCGCCAAAGGCTGGCGTTGGCAGAATAGCCCCGCCCTTTACATCAAAATTACCCGCAAGGATATTAAGCACCTGAATTGCCCACTGACACAGCGTACCAAACGTCTGCGTAGACACACCCATGCGCCCATAACAAACAGCCCCTTCGGTGTTAGCTAAATCGCGGACTAACTTGCGGGTATTCTCTGCTGAAATTCCTGTGTGTTTTGCTGCCATCTCTGGCGAGAAGTCCCGCACGGCGGATTCTACATCGTCCAGTCCTTCTAGCAAGTCACTTATATGACCAGTTTTAACCAGTCCCTCATCAAATAACGTATGGATCATCGCCAAAAGCAGGAACGCGTCACTGCTTGGCCTTATGAAATGATGCTCGTCAGCAATTGCTGCGGTTTCTGTCCTGCGCGGATCAATAACAACAAATTTACCACCACGTGTCTGTATAGACTTCAACCGTTTTTTAACATCGGGCACCGTCATCATACTGCCATTAGATGCCAGCGGATTACCGCCAATGATTAACATGTAATTGCTGTGATCAATATCAGCCACAGGCACCATAAATTGATGACCATACATTGCATGCGACACCAGCATATGCGGCAATTGATCAAGTGATGTAGCCGAAAAATTCATCTTAGTGCCAACGGCTTTGCGCAACAAACCTCCATGTGTCATTGTGCCGTAATTATGCACCCCTGGATTACCCGCAAAAAAAGCAACCGCATTGGTGCCATACAGGTCTTGCAGACCGACTAACTTATCAGCAATTGTCTCATAGGCTTCTTCCCAACTGATTTGCTGCCAATCATCACCGATACGCTTCACAGGGAACTTAAGACGGTCACTGTCTTCGTGTAAATCTTGCAGGGCAGTCGCCTTGGGGCAGATATGGCCGCGACTAAAAGGGTCAGCTTTATCACCACGAATAGAGATGATTTCATCCCCTTGCGTCTTGATTTCTACGCCGCATATAGCCTCGCACAAGTGACACGACCTAAAGTGACTGGTGATTTCCTCTGGCATAATATGCTTCCCTTTAATATTTAATACTTCCCTGTGGCACTATCCAATAGTTGTCAGACTTCTAGACCTTAGGCCCTATGGAGTCTGGTCCATTGCCTTCATCCCACTCGGTAAATCGCGGCAAATTATCGGCAATATCAAACCACGCAATGCGCTCGCCTTCATTCATATGGCTTGTCGGCGGGAATAATGTTTGATCATCAAAGGCTGAAATATGAATTTCCACAATAGCGCCAATACCAGAACCGCTGATACCTTCCCATGTAAGCACCGAACCGCATTCACCGCAAAAGGAACGGCCCACACCTTCGGACGAATTATAAATTTTACGGGGTGCACCGCTAAAGACCACTTGATCAGCCTTCCAGCCTGAAAGGGTAACCACAGGAGCGCCTGTATGCTTGCGGCAGGTTAGACAATGACAGTGGTTGGCGCCAAAAGGCTCTCCATGCGTTTCAAATTTTACTGCCCCACACAGGCAACCACCTTTTGCAATTTTATCACTTTGGCTCATATTTTCTTCCCTATTATTAATACCCAATGCAGGCACTATCAACACAACAATAATTAGTATACTCTTTACCGAATATCCATAGCCAATACTATACCAAAACTGAGTTTCATTTGACAAAAATATAAATTAGACTAGTGTTGTCTGATATTGAAATAGATATATTGAGACCCTATATATCACCGCACTGGTGAAACGATGAATGCATTAGCTTACCTTGCTAAAAGCAATGGCAGGCGGCCATAGGAGGGGACTTTTGTGAACGATAGTTCAAAAAATGAAAAGTATCATGGATCGGCCATTATCAGCCCTTCAGACAACTTTCTCATTACTAAAGGCCCTGCCTATCTCGAGGGAGTACCGAGCGATGAGGAGTGGTTAGACTTTAGAAATAAAATTGAGAATCTCGAAACCAAAGAATTTACTGATCTATGGAGAGAAAAATCCAAGATTGCAAATGGTGTATCCCTCCGTCGGGACTTTGATTTTCGCAGCCTAGTAAAATTTGGAAAAAATTTAGTAATTTACAAACTTACCGAAGAAGGCAGGTGGTTCACCACATTTTGCGGGGACAACATTGTCCAAGAATCAAACCTTGAATTGTCTAATAAATATATTGATGAATATGCAGATGAAAATACTTTAAACTATTGGATGGAGAGCATTCAGTTAATTACTGAGCAGCATATGCCAATATTTGAGAATTATACTCTTGAATATTCCAAGAAAGACCACAAGACGAGCCTAGCTATAAATTTACCCTTAAGAACTGGAGCCGATGACTCAATTGATATGTTTATCTGTCACGAATCTTTCTTATACTTATAACTATATAATAGGGTAGAAGTGGCTTCTGACGTCCACTTTTGATCGAGAAATACATTAAGTAACATGCCCTTAAACTGCGTATGGTTCACGGGAAAATATTTTTTCCACCATCGGCATAAAGAAGTCCAACTCAAGCGTATCATATTCCCGATCAAATGCAGCCTGATCATAATGCTCGCAGAAATAAACACAATCATCATACCATGGATGGTCTTTGTATTTATCACGGGCATTTCTGTCTTCGCCGATATGGTGCCAGAAGTAAAACCCTTGAAAAGTTCCATGATGTTCGACAATCCAGGCCGTCTTTTTTGAAACATAAGGACGCAATATAGAGGCAGCCATTTCTGCGTGGTTGTTCATAGCAAGAGTATCACCCACATCATGTAAAAGCGCTGCGACAATCAATTCTTCGTCAGCATCATCACGATAAGCCCGTGTTGCGCTTTGCAGACTATGTTGATAACGGGAAATGGGGAAAGGGCTATCCACGTCCAGCTTCTTCAATTCTGCAACGATGTTTTCTATAATGATTTTTTTGCCGTATGCGGTTTCCCACGCATCAATGGCTTTGAAGTCTTCTTCCGTGCCTTCAATCATACTTTTAAAAGTGGCCTGCTTCAATGAAATCTCCCATTTCTAATATTCTCAGCAATACTATTTACCCTCATAGATAAGGCGCTGTAGTATGTAGTATCACAATATGGAATTTATTCTATATTGTGATACTTAGAAAATTCATCCGCCTTGAGGTAGATGCTAATAGTTCTAGTTTTTTGAGATAGAGCTAACATTTGCCAAAAATTTATCAATAAAACTTTTCAGGTGAACCATATTATCACTGACCTCACTGGAGGCTGATAAAACCTTAACGGACGCTGATTTTGTTTCTTTAGCATTAGCGGATACATCATTAATATTTAGGTTCACTTCAGCCGTGTTAGCAGAAGCAGCCTGAATGTTACTGGATATCTCTTGCGTTGCGGAACGCTGTTCATCAATAGCACCCGACACATTAGAGGCCATTTCAGCAGAATCGTCGATTATTGTTCGAATAGATGACATTGCGGCACTAGCTTTCCTAGATTTATCCTGAACTTCTGCAATCTGCACAGTGATTTTATCTGTCGCATTAGCTGTTTGAGTTGCGAGAGATTTCACTTCACTGGCAACAACAGCAAATCCCCTACCAGCTTCCCCTGCTCTAGCCGCCTCAATCGTTGCATTTAACGCAAGTAAGTTGGTTTGCTCTGCTATATCATTAATCAGACTTACAACATCACTAATTGCTGCTGAAGATTGCTCAAGTTCAGTCATTAGGCCATTTGCATCGCCAGCTTGTTTAGCAGCCATTTGATTAACTTCACTTGACTTTATCATCTGATTTCCAATTTCAGAAATAGATGCACCCAGTTCTTCTGTCGCGCTTGCCACAGCCTGCACATTAGTCGACGCTTGTGAAGACGCTATTGAAACTGAACCTGATTGTCTCTCAGTTGTTTCAGCAATATTTGACATATCCTGAGCGATATCCTGTAGCTCTGTAGAAGCACCATTAACCTTTGTTAATGCCTCGTCTATTATATTTTCAAAATCAGTAATCATAACATCAAGAGACTGGCTACGCTTTAGCTGCTCTTCACTTTCCAGCGCTTCCTGCTCATGCTTAATTCTTTCGGCCGCAGCCTGACGCTCTGTTTCTTCAAGAAGTAATGCCTGCTGCTTTTCTTTTTCAATTCGGCCTTCTTCTTCTCGTTGTTGCGCCCCAATAAAAGCCTTCCTAAAATCAGAATACGCCGTTACCAATGAGCCAATCTCATCGGTCCGGTTCATTTCTTCAATAGTATAGGACAAATCCCCGTCCGATAACTTTTTCAAGGCATCAATAATGGTTGATAGAGGTTTCAAGGAAACCCGTAATATCCACCATATAAAAAAGGCCGATAAAAGCGAAACAAGAATAAGAATAAGATATGTTAATAACTGACTAACACTCTCGTTATTTAATTCTTCGGTTCTGTCAAATATCGTTAATATATTGGCATAAAGTTCACCTTCTGCATTTTTCAAAGGCTGCGATAGTCCAATATATTTACTGTCTCCTGACGCGATAGATACGAGGTGTTCACCTCCATCTGAGAGCTCTTTAATATCAAATTGCTGTATGAGCGCTTGATTTCCAGATGTCGATTTTACCTCTCCCATAATCAAGGCTATATTGGCTTGAAGTTTCTCACCAAGGGTTGCGAGCAAGTTCTGCCAATTATAACTCATAACAATCACACCAATTTTCTTACCTCTTTGACTAATTGGATAGACATAAGCAAGAACAGGCTCACCACTTTTTGTATAAGCATAACCACTAATCGGCGCACTGCTGCCAACAGCCTTTGTGATCAATATATTTGATACATTCAGCGCCTGATCATTAGAAGTCGCATATATGGACTTATTAGCCATATTGATCACCTGAATAGCCGATATAGAACCGATAGCCAAAAGACGACGCTCAACAGTAATGACCTCTTCCTTCAACGCTAAAGCGTCGGAGTTTTTAAGTGCCTTTTTAAAAGACCTGCTGCGCAGCAAAGGCTTTGTCGACTCCTCCAGAGCAGAAAAAATATTCGTTGCTGCCGCATCAATATACGATTGATTGGCAGTTAGCATATCTGACTGATATCTGTCTTGAAAATTACTTACAGTAACTTTCATACCGATGACACTTGTTAAAACAATAGCAAGCATCAAACCAATTGAAATTATGGTTAGTTTGTTACGCAGCAACATATTAAAATCTTTTCAAAAAAAGCAAGAGTAAGTCTATCCGTTTAGCAGGAAAACTATTATTCCATTGGGTAGCCAGATTTTTTCCAACTCGGTATGCCGTCACGGAAATAATAAACGCTTTTAAAGCCCCAAGATAAGGCCAATTTAGTTGCTGCAGAAGAGCGTAAGCAAGAGTGACCATTACAATAAAAGACAATAGTATCTTCTAGTGAAGCTTCTTCCAGTAGCGCCTCTTTAGTAAAAGCTGATTTAAGATCTAAATGCATAGCATCTGGAATACGGCCAGCATCCCAATCTGTCTGCTTTCTCACATCAACAAACAAAGCCCCATCATCAAACATTTTCTTTGCTTGTTCTGAATTTACTGTAATTGCACCTTCTACTGTTAGAGGGGATGTTTCCGCAATTGCACTTGTAGAAAAAGCAAGCACAGAAAATGTTAGTAAAATTCTTTTCAGTAATGTCATAATAGTTTCCTTTGTTAAATCTTTATCAAGGTTAATTTAATCTCCTAAGACACTTCAACCTTAATCTTCTCAAAATGGCATATTGCAAAGGAGTTTCTATTATAAATAGGTTACTATTTAGTAAATAAAAACTCCTTAAGTATCATTGACATATAGTATTATAAAAAACACTTATCTTATAACGTATCTAGCTTAGGTGAGATTGTTGAATCATAACCTACCCAATCACTCAAAAACTTTACTATTGCGTGAGGATGGCTTGCCAAAAAGAGAGCCAAACCGCAAATAAATTTTGGGCTGTCTACTTAGAGGGCATCGAATTTAAAAAGGTCGCTGCCGCGCAATCTTTTGTTTGTGCTTCAAAACAAACTTATGAATTTTTTATTTTACAAAGTCAGCAATAGTGTTGCAATAAAACTCCAAACTTTTACGGTTTTGCTCAACCAATTCAAAGCGCCCATCCCCTAAAGGTTTAATGATTTTTCGTCTTATTAAAATATAAATACCCTGGCTCAAAGCATAATCTCCATCATTTTTAGGTAAAAATATTGGCGCTTTTTGGACCGTCAACTTTTCAATTAGCTGGGTGGCTCGGTATTTTAGTTCCAGTTCTGTAATGGGTAAACTGTCACAATCGGCAATCACTTTGGCCAATAAACAGGTCGGCAAAATGGGTAACAACTCATTTATTTTGAAAGCCAGCTCCGCCCCCAATTTATTAATGTATTCCCTTCGGTCTTTCTCTGCCAATTCATTCAAATTAATATTTCTGGTCGATTGCCAATCATTTAGGGAAATGGGATTTCCAAAATTAACACAGGCATAGCCAAAGGGCTTATGACGGCGGGGTGCAATATAAGCGATTAGGGATAACAGAAATTTAAGAAAGGCAAAAATCGTATATATCCTGCCTTTTTCTTCAAAACCATTTTCTCTATTGGCAATTAATGTTTTTTCTTCAGGGATTTTATCATAATTTAAGGCGCAAGGAATAAAGACGATGTCTTTACATTCTTGTTTACCAAGCGCCTTAATTTGATAATTAAGAAGACCAAGTTTTGGCGGCAACATGCGTCCATCTCTTGTGAGGCCACCCTCTAAAAAGACACCTTGGGGGACACAATGGCTGGTCGCCAAATAAACATACCGTTCTAAAATTTTTCTATAAAGCGGATTATCCCCAGAATCTCTTCTAACTATAAAAAAACCAAGGGCGTGAAAGAGTTGTTTGAAGGGGCTGATTAAAGCCCACTCCCCAGCAGAATAAGAAACAGGTGCAGTCTTTGAGGTCAGATATATAAGCAATAGGGGATCAAAGTTTGAGCGATGGTTTGAAACCATAATAACGCAGCTGTCTTTTTTTATATTCCGGTATTTTTCTTCAGTGGAAGAACCAACCTGGATCCAGTAAAAAAACCGCAGTAGCCTACGAGCAATCCAATAGCCAATACGGAAATAAAGCAAAACCTTGAAGGCTGGTACAATTTCATCAGCGTAATTTTGGGCGTTTGCGTTGGCCTTACTTAGGGTGGTAGCTTTGGACTCAACGTCAATGGCATTTTTAACTTCTGGGTCAGATAAAACACGGTCGATCCATAAAGGGCGATTTGCCATGGCATAAGAGGAGAGGCCAAACTGCAGTTCTTCATCAAGCCTGTTTTCTGTCGTTTGCGAGCGGTGGTAGAAATAACGTTGTAATTGAGGCATGAAAACTAGTTGCCATAAACCGTAAATAGCCAGAATAACCAAGCCATAAAACTGCCAATTTGCCAAACTTACGGAACTTTCCATACAGTTTTAACCTCCCTTGGGTCAGCAAGATAAAATTAAGCGCTACTTAAATTAGCTTGACCTTTATTCATGTTTTCTCGTTGCCAATAAAATTTCTGCGAACCTTTCAATAGGTTCATTATCAAAAAGCAAGCCTAAAGGTGTTGAAAAATGACCCCGATTATATAAAAACCGATTTTGCGCTGGCACATTCCAGCTGTTCATCTGTTCTATAGCTGATTTAACAGGTGTTACGCTATCCTTGCGCCCATAAACTGAGACAATTTGCGCGCCCTCCATACAAGGGCTTTTTGGGGGATCTAAACGCTTCAACCATTCTACTTCAGTTTCTGAATGCCATCCCGCCGCCCTCATCGATTCCCCAAGGTTCCAGATATCAGACAGGGCTCCTTTTGTGGCCGCTTCAGAAATATTCTGGCTATGGGTAATGGCAAATAGGGCATCGGGCTTTAAATGCTGTGGCCAGTCACTTGCATTCATGGCAATGGTTTTTGCAGTTTGAGCGCCAAGGCTTGATCCCCCAACACCTAAGGGGCCAGAACTATTTTCTCTACACCAGTTAATAAGCGTGGCCCATTCCTTATGCTGGGCTCCAATAAAATCAAACATGCTTATGGGTATTTTTGATAAAAACTGTTCTCCGCCATAATGCCCAGGCAACACTCTTCTACCATGCCAAGGAGCTTCAGGCTTAATAACCCTGATGCCAAATTTGGTTAGTTGGTCCACTTCACTTAGCAGTTGGTGATATTGATCAAATTCAACGCAAATGCCATGGCCAAATATTAAGGTCGGCGGATTTTCAATGCCGGTTGGTTCATAAACTCTGGCATAAACCTCATCATTCATTTGGGCGTGAGGGGATTTAAATCTAAGCCAGTAATCTTTGCCATAACTTGTGGGGATTGATTTTGAAACTTCCACCTCTGGAAAGGTTTCAGGCGGTAAAAACAGATCCTTTACAAGTTCCCCCATTTCTCCAAAGCGTTGTTCGACTTCCTGCGGAGTCGGAGGAGCCATAGCAACGGAAGTTTTAACCAAACGCCTGAGGGGCCAGAATTTTTTTCGATATAAATTAAAGGCCGACCTAAAATCCAAGCGCATTTCTTCCGCAATAGGGAGACGTTCTGCGGCAACGGTTTCTGACCCAAAAAAATAATGCCGCCAAAGCTGTTCCATTGAATGAGCTTTAAGCCGTGCTACCTCAAAATTGTGAAGAAGAAGGGCTATTTTCAGGCGTTGTCTTCTGCTGGGTTCGTGGAGAGGAACTTGTTTGATAAAACGGTCAACATCACCTTCTGCTGCCCGAGCTGCCGCCCAAAGACGAGACAAAGGGAAATACCAGTTTTTAAGGAAATAAAGGACGCATTTGTCAAGCCAAGGTCTTGCAACCCAATGACCTAACGGAGAAGAGATGATTTTACTTGCTACTTTTTTAAGTCTGGGCATTCACAAAACATCCTCGGTATATGCTTCACCTCGGACCACAAGAATTACATTTTATGCCTTTCCAGTAAAGAAATGTTTTGTCTTAATTATAAATCATCCTGCTGGGGAAGAAAAGGAACCGTTTTTGGCCGATAGCGGACCTTTTAAAACCCCTTCCCTTTGGCACAATTACCTTAATGTCACTGCCTGAAGTGACAGCCATGCGCCCTTTAGTTCATACTATGAAGTGAAGCTATACGACTTCATAGTATTTACATGGTAATTTCTACCAACTTCTCCCCAGTGTAATTTCTAATACTATGCACTATTCAACTCAGTAAAATTTTACTATCGCGTGAGGATGGCTTGCCAAAAAGTGGGCCAAAGAGATAATCTAACCCATTGATGATGCACTAGGCGTGAGCGTAGCGGAACGTCCTATTATTGGTGCTCTTTCTAGTTGTCAGCAGGTGCCTAAATTATACTTGCATACCAACAAGTTAATAATAAGTGTTGAATTTACCAACAAAATCCGCCTAATAAGCGGGTGAGTTGCCTAGGGTAAAAAATGCTTTTAAACTTAGTAAGCAACATATAGCAGAGAAAGTAGCGTAATGGGCGGAGCAAATCGACCAAATAATGCCGATGAAAAAATGATAGCGGCTATTGAGCGCGGTGATCAATCCGAGTTTCAGGACCGTAAGCCGCCTAAAAACCCGGATAAGAAAATGCTTAAAGCGAGAAAAGCAAAACAAACACTTGAAATGTCAAAACTCCAAGAGTTAAAAGCGTTGAGATTGGCTGCTGAAAAAGAAAAAGCAGAAGCCAAAGCAAAAAAATAGTCCCTATAAAATTATAGCCTATTACGTCTCATAATCACGGCCCCGTACCTTAGCCAACTGATGACATCCGTTAAGGGCTTTGTAGCCCATTGATTATGCAGTAGGCGTGAGCGTAGCGGAACGTCATATTATGGACGCTAAATGGCAGTTTTGGGTTAAGCAAGTTACTGGACTTTAGTTTATCCAGCCTGAATGAGCTTATCTTTAATCTTTAAAGCAATATCGACGATTTCAGGGTCATACGCTTTCCCGCGTTCCTCATGTAATATATCGAAAGCTTTCTCCATACCAAGAGATGACCGATACGGTCGGTGAACAGATACAGCATTGATCATGTCCGCAACGGCCAGAATACGAGCCCCTAGTGGAATTTCCTCCCCTTTCAATCCATTTGGATATCCCTGACCATCCCACCTCTCATGATGGTGCAAGACAATTTTTGGCACATCCCATGGGAAGGGAATCTGCTTAATAACACTGTATCCCGTCTGAGGGTGCTCTTTAATGATTTCAAATTCTGCATCTGATAACCGTCCTGGTTTATTCAAAATTTCCATAGGGACTTTCAACTTCCCAATATCATGAATTAAACCGGCAATGCGCACCCCTTCAATCTCGTGTGGCAACAGTCCCAACTCTTTCGCTATTTCTACTGACAAAACAGCGACCGCCTTACTATGCCCAGAAGTATAACTATCTCTACTTTCCAGCAGTTCGGCAACCGCACCAATAGAGCCCACCAAGATATCTTTTATGGCACTATCACTATCAGTGATAATGCCATTAACCTGAAGCAATTCAGTAATATCAGAGGCAATGATGGAAATGGAATCCAATTCGTTATCAATATTAAATACAGGCGTTACAGTGGCTTCATAAACCAATGTCTCACTTCTCTCCCCCTTGCGTTCAATTTTCCCATGCCATATGTTACCGGCTGATACTTTCTCCATCACTTGCGGTATATCCAGCCACAGCAAGTCTGGTGCCTTCTCTATTTTTATGACTTGTTCATTCTGAAGCACATTGTATGATTCTGCTTGCAGCATCTGCGTGTAAGAAGGGTTTTCCGATATCTTTTTCCCCGTTTTATCAAGTAACAACATCCCGGCAGGGCTTTGCTTAATAGCTTCTAATAATGAATTTATTCTAACAAGAGGAGAAATCAGCGTCGTCGCGACAAGCCCCTGATAGAGCAGCCAGAATGAAGCTATTTTCAGCATATGTCCAAGCCAATTGGAGAAATCAAAGAAGAGCAGATATTTCGTGAAGGAAAATTCAGAGAGGATTAACAAAACAATCGATGCAATCATATATTTCTTCACATCTTCATTGCCCATAGCCTTGTTTTTGACAAGCAGGGATATAGTCAGAAAAAGCAAGGCTATTATGATATATTCGCCCTGAATTTTAAAGGCCGTCAGGCCTTGACCATCGATATAACCATCTGGGAAGTGTCCCTGAAATATTGTTGTCAACAGGATCACTGTCAGTCCACCACATATCCCAAAAATATAATATAGGTTTTTTACTTTATGGAACAACACGACGCTGAACAATAATAATATTGCCTGCATAAAACGAGCAGAAATCCAGAATTGCACGGCCAGATTTGTCGAGCCAGTAAAAGCAAGGTTCATACCTGGCCAAGCCATGACATGAAACAAATCTATAATAGCAATCCAAAAATAACCATTTGCTAAAAATAATAGCAAATAATTTCTTTTGAATTTTATCGTTGTCCAGGCTAAGGCGCACATTATAAATGAAATGATGATCGCAAATAACTCAGCCAACAGATGAAAAGTTAAAAAATCAATCAACGAAATTGGATATAATAACAAAGCAAGAAGCAAGGGCACGAGCCATACTTCTAGGTAAATATTTAAACCATTGCTCCTTTTTGCACGCATCCTGTCAACCCACCTGCACACCTGATTGTAGTATTATACATTTTATACAAGTATAGCATTATACATTTCATACAGAAACTGCAAATAAATACCATCTGTCAAGGCCACACGTTCAGCCCTAGCAAAAGCGCAATAGCAGTCCTATGTATCTATGTATCATCAAGTAAGTCTTACTAGTAATGACCCAGAACTCATGGCGCCTAGAAATGTTACCCCTGATAGTCCACCTATATGAAAAGTGGATAAAATGAGATTAAATTTACAGGTGAATTTCTATCAGCAACTCACCTATGCAATTTATAATACTATCACTATTCAACTCAGCAAAAATTTGCTATCACGTGAGGGCAGCTTGTCAAAAAGTGGGCCAAAGAGACAATCTAAACCACTGATATTATTGGCCTCAAAACAGCTCGTGTAAAAATATATAAAACCGCTAAATACTGCGGCTTAAGGCGGTGAAATGGATAGTAAGCAGTGGGAATTTTGGATTGATAGGGGTGGTACTTTTACCGATGTGATTGCACGACGTCCTGACGGTAGCTTTACAGCGAGTAAATATCTGTCTGAAAATCCAGAGCGCTATAAAGACGCGGCGGTGTTTGCCATGCGTGAGATTATGGGCGTGGCTGAAGATACAGCTTTCCCCTACGAGCAAGTAGACAGCATTAAAATGGGGACAACCGTTGCCACGAATGCGCTGCTGGAGCGCGAGGGCGAGCCAACGTTACTGCTTATAAATCGCGGTTTTAAAGACGCGTTGCTGATCGGGCAGCAACACCGCGAAGGATTATTTGATCTAAAGCCACGCAGGCCACAGCCACTGTATGACGCAGTCTGCGAAGTCACTGGACGCATGGACGCTGACGGCCAAGAGATCCAAGCCTTTGACGTGGATGAATGCGAGCGTAAATTACAAGGCGTCTATGACACTGGATTACGCGCCATCGCCATTGTTTTCATGCATGGCTACCGCGCACCTGATCACGAGATTAAAGCAGCCGCGATTGCTAGTGAAATCGGCTTTACCCAGATCAGCATGAGCCATCAAGCCTCCCCGCTGATTAAGATCATACCACGCGGCGACACCACCATTGCCGACGCTTATTTATCGCCCATCCTGCATCGTTATGCGCGCCAAATCCAAGCGGCCGTTGGTGATACCCCGCTGTATTTCATGCAAAGCCACGGTGGTCTTGCTAACGCTGATCATTTCGACGGTAAAGACGCAATATTATCTGGCCCTGCGGGCGGTATCGTCGGCGCGGCGGCTACGGCAAAAATGGCGGGTGAGACAGAAATTATCGGTTTTGACATGGGCGGCACCTCAACGGATGTATCCCATTATGCAGGCACATTTGAGCGCACATCAAATAGCGTGGTCGCGGGTGTAAAGGTCGCTGTGCCCATGATGGATATCCACACGGTTGCGGCTGGTGGTGGCTCTATCTGTTCCTTTAAGGATGGTAGATTACAAGTCGGACCCGCCAGCGCTGGCGCTCACCCAGGCCCCGCGGCCTACGCAAAAGGTGGCCCCTTAACCGTTACTGACTGTAACACCCTGCTAGGTAAATTACAGCCAGCCTTGTTTCCATCAGTCTTTGGCCGTGACGGCAAAAGCCCGCTGGATATCCTTGCCGCCAAGAAGGCAGCGCAAGTCATCGTCGATCAAATCGCATCCGAATCAAGCGTTGTTTATACTGTACCTAGCCTTGCAGAAGGTTTTATCGCCATCGCCAACGAACATATGGCGCGGGCTATACGCAAGGTGTCGGTGGAGCGTGGTCATGACATCAAACGTCACGCGCTGCTTACATTTGGCGGGGCGGGTGGTCAGCATACATGCGGGGTAGCTGACGCACTAGGCATCACACGCGCCGTTGTGCCGCCTTTTTCTGGTGTGCTATCAGCGCTGGGTATGGGGCTTGCTGATCTACGCACTATCGAGCAGAAATCCGTCACCAACCAGTCAGACGATTTGGACGGCATCATCACAGCACTGACCGCCACGGGTAGAACCAAGCTTATAAGCCAAGGCGTGCAGACTGATCAGATTAAAACGAGCATCGCCCTGCATGTTAAATACAGTGGATCAGATACCACGCTGGCGATTGCAGATGCACCAGATAATAATCTGCGCAGTAAGTTTGAAGCCGCGCACCAACAGGCCTTTGGCTTTACAGAGCCAGACCGTGATCTTATCATAGAGAGCATAGAGGTAGAATCTTTTGGCGGCGGCAATGCGGCAGCGCTTACCATCACACCAGAGATCGTAGCCGCAGATACAGCGCCTATATCCCATGAGTATTATTATCAGGGAGCGCCTCATACAACCCTATTTAGAACCAAAGAAACATTAAAAATTGGTGAAGCTATCAACGGTCCAGCAGTGATATTAGAAGGCAACGCAACAACGGTGATTGATCCGGGGTGGTCAGCCACGCGCGACGATTGTGACAATTTACGTTTAGCCCGCATATCAGCCTTGACGCATGATGGGTTATCATCAAATAAAGCTGATCCTGTGATGCTAGAAGTGTTTAATAACCTCTTCATGTCTGTGGCAGAGGAAATGGGCGCGGTACTGGCTAATACGGCCCAAAGCGTTAACGTAAAGGAGCGGCTCGATTTTTCATGTGCCGTATTTGATACTGGCGGTAATTTAGTCGCCAACGCCCCCCATATGCCCGTACACTTGGGTAGTATGGGCGATAGTGTAATCGCTATTATAGACGCCAATAAACGCATCACAGCGACTGATGTCTTTATGGTCAATGATCCCTATGCAGGCGGCACACACCTACCCGATATAACGGTTGTCTCACCCGTGTTTATCGGCGTTAAAGACAAGCCCAGCTATTATGTAGCCTCACGCGGGCATCACGCAGACATTGGCGGTATAACACCAGGGTCCATGCCACCACAGTCCACACATATAAACGAGGAAGGTATCCGTTTCACCAATTTCCATCTGGTGAAGGATGGCACATTCCAAGAAGAAACAGTGCGGGATGCGCTAAATAGCGGCGATTATCCTAGCCGTAATGTCGATCAAAATATTGCCGATCTAAAGGCACAGATTGCCGCGAACAAGCGCGGGTCCGAGCAAGTAATCCGCCTTGTGCATGATTTCACCCCAAGTGTGGTCTCTGCCTATATGGGATTTGTACGCGACAACGCAGAAATGGCAGTACGCGCTGCCATCACTAAGTTAAAAGACGGTAGTGCCACTTACCCCATGGACTGCGGGGCCACCATCGCAGTTAAGATCAAAGTAGATAAAAATGCGGGTGAGGCCATTATAGATTTCACTGGTACCAGCCCTATTCATGACGGTAATTTCAACGCGCCACTGTCGGTAACAAAAGCCGCCGTTTTATATGTCTTCCGTTGCCTTGCAGGTAGTGACATTCCGCTAAATGCAGGTTGCCTAGCACCGCTAAAGCTAATTGTGCCAGAAGGCTGCATGTTAAACCCCACCTATCCAGCGGCAGTCGTGGCGGGTAATGTTGAGACATCACAGGCCGTGACTAATGCGCTGTTTATCGCAACAAATACGATGGCGAGCGCCCAAGGCACCATGAACAATCTGACATTCGGTGATGACACCCATCAATATTATGAGACAATTGCTGGCGGCACAGGGGCTGGTGATGGCTTTGACGGGACTGATGCTATTCAAAGCCATATGACCAACAGCCGCCTGACAGATCCTGAAATTTTAGAATGGCGTTACCCAGTTTACCTGCGCAAATTTGCCGTTAGGGATAATAGCGGCGGCGCAGGAAAATACAGTGGCGGCAACGGCCTCATTCGCGAGATTGAATTTATAAAACCCATGCAAGCCAGTATTTTATCAGGTCACCGCACCATTACCCCGCCAGGATTAAATGGCGGCAAGGGCGGCAAAACAGGTATCACACACGTTATACGCACTGATGGCACCATCACCAATATGGCCGCAGCGGATAGCGCCTTGTTAAACACGGGTGATATATTACATATTGAAACCCCCGGCGGCGGCGGTTACGGTAAAAAAAATGAATGAGGAATGTACATGATTGCTGACACAGTCAAACCACCCTATGTGGCCGTTATATTCACCAGCATCCGCACTGACGCAGAGGCTGAGGCTTACGCGCAAACGGCCGAGCATATGATGGAACTAGCGGCGTCAATGGATGGCTATCTAGGTGTTGAGAGCGCCCGCGAAAATGATTTGGGTATCACTGTGTCCTATTGGCGTAGTGAGGAAGATATCAAACGCTGGAAACAGCAAGGCGATCACGTGGCAGCACAAAAAGCAGGGCAGACAAAGTTTTATAAAACATATAAAACCCGCGTCGCCACCGTCACACGCGACTATGGCAATGCGGTGTAAATTCACACTTAAATAATCTCTTAATCCTAAGATTAGAAAAATTAGCAGTAAATATCACTAAAATTTGATATCCTGTGTCTGGTAATGGGATTAAAATACCCTATCTATTACGAGTGCGAGGATACATAAATCCTAGGCAAAGCCGTACCGACTAAGCAGGAGGCCGAGCTAATGCGAGGATTGAAAAGAAAATCCTAGGCGCAGCCGTACCGACCAAGCGGGAGGCCGAGCTAATGCGAGGATTGAAAAAGAAAAAGAGGACTGTCAGATGTTTGGGTTAAAGGCATTAAAAGCGCATATGGATGCGATCAGGGATAGAGACCCTGCAGCACGATCAACGCTGGAGATTATTCTATTATACCCATCTGTGCACGCGGTAGCCCTACACCGCATTGCCCACCGTCTTTATGGCTGGGGTTTTATTTGGTTTTCTCGCTTCATTTCGCAGATTGCACGTTTCCTTACTGGTATTGAAATTCACCCCGGCGCGACCATCGGCGCCAAATTTTTCATTGATCACGGCGTTGGTGTGGTTATCGGAGAAACGGCTGAGATTGGTGATAATGTCATGCTGTATCACGGCGTAACGCTGGGCGGCGTCGCCCCTGACAAAGAAGGCCGCGTTAAGCGTCACCCTACTCTGCTTGATAATGTGGTTATTGGTGCGGGCGCACAAATTCTTGGCCCCATCACCATCGGCGAAAACTCACGTGTTGGCGGCAACTCGGTTGTTACACGCGATGTGAAACCAAATGTAACTGTTGTTGGCATTCCCGCCAAAGAAATCAAGACTATGCAAAGCAAGCGTGAAGGCTTTATCGCTTATGGCACACCTTGTGACGAAGTGGCATCTGATCCTGCAAAGCTGATGGACTGTATGCGCAAAGAAATTGCAGCCCTGCGCAAACGCCTAGACAAGGCAGAGGCACAGGCGAAAACAACTGGTAACGATAAAAAAGCCAGCTAACTTTTAGCGCTCAATCTTGGTCGTCAGCACAATGCTTGTTGTTGTGCGCTCTACACCCTGTAAATTTCTAATCTTATCCAGCGCCTCATCAAGCGATTGCGGCGTAGCTGCGCGCACAATCGCTAGTAAATCAAACTCACCCGATATGGTATAAAGCGCCGTTAGCTCTAGTATCTTATGACACTGTGTCACTATATCATTTTGTGACATCGGTGAAATTTTTACCATCACATGGGCTGTTAGCTGTTTGCCCGTATGTTCTGGGTTTAACTTTGCCGTATAGCCAATCACAATCTTATGATTTTCAAGACGATTTATACGGTCCTGCACTGTTGTTCTTGATAGCTTAAGTTGCCGTGCCAACTCGCTGGTACTTTGGCGGGCATTTTCGCGTAGCAATGCCAATAGTTTTTTATCTGTATCATCCATATTTAATCACTTTACCGTTCAATGCGTCATTATGACGGTACTTTATCATAATTTTATACATAATGAACCTTTTTTATGACGGATACACTTGCCACAATAGTTGCTGAATATGGGTAAGACTTAAAACATACAAAATTGTAAAAACATACAGAGCATCAACGGAGAATATATCGTGAAAAAAATCTTGTTAATGGGCGCCGGTAAGATCGGTGAAATGATTTCAATTATGCTAGCATCATCTGGCGACTATCATGTAACGGTTGCTGACCGTGACGAGGCGGCCTTGGCGCGTATGCCAAAGCATCCAGCCGTAGATACTAAACAGGTTGACGCGCTTAACGAAGCACAGATGGACGAAGTAATGGCTGGTAAATATGCTGTGCTTATGGCTTGTGGCCACGTTATGACTCACGTGATTGCACCAGCGGCGAAAAAAGCGGGCGCACATTATTTTGATCTAACAGAAGACGTGAAATCTACGCAGCTCGTTAAAGATTTAGCAAAAGGCAGCGAAACAGCTTTCATTCCTCAGTGTGGTCTAGCGCCTGGCTTTATCGGTATTGTTGGTTATCACCTTACAAAAACTTTTGACACATTGCATGATGTTAACATGCGTGTTGGTGCACTGCCAAAGAATCCATCAAACGCATTGAAGTATAACCTTACATGGTCGTCTGATGGCCTAATCAATGAATATTGTCAGCCATGCGAAGCTATTAATGACGGCGTTTTCACAACAGTGCCACCATTAGAGCAGCTAGAGACAATCTCTATTAACGGTACAGAATACGAAGCGTTTAACACATCTGGCGGCCTTGGCACCCTGTGTGAGACACTAGATGGCAAAGTGCACAACATGAGCTATCGCACAATGCGTTACCCTGGTCACCGCGATATTTTAAAGCTACTTCTTCAAGATCTCCGCCTTAATGAGAACCAAGACCTCATGCGTCAAATCTTTGAAAATGCCTTACCTATTACGACTGATGACGTTGTTGTAATATACGCAACAGTAACAGGCATGAAGGGCGGAAAGTTCTGCCAAGAAACATATGTGAACAAAGTTTACGCGCGTGAGATCAATGGCGAGTGGCACACAGCTATTCAGATCACAACAGCGGCTGGCATCTGTACGATGCTTGATATGCTTGTGAACGGCGATCTGCCACAAAAAGGATTTGTACGCCAAGAAGATACTGATTTTGATATCTTCATTGCAAACCGTTTCGGCAAAGCTTATGCCTATGACCAGTAAGCAGTGTGTGTTACCACTACTGCTGAATAATTAGACCCTACAAAGAATTTAAGGAAATATAAATGAGCCGTATTAACGCCATTATTAAAGACCTAGACATGGATATCGCCGATTTCACTGGCGGTACTATGGCAGTGAACAGCCCTATTGACGGCGCTGTTATTGGTAAGGTTATCGAAGACACCGCAGAGACAACATCTGCTAAGATTAAAGCTGCTGATGATGCCTTTAAAGCTTGGCGCCAAGTACCAGCACCACGCCGTGGTGAACTTGTTCGTCTGTTAGGTGAAGAGCTGCGCACTTACAAAGATGCACTTAGCGCACTTGTTACTGCTGAATGCGGTAAAATATTTGAAGAAGGCAAAGGCGAAGTTCAAGAGATGATCGACATCTGTGACTATGCCGTTGGCCAAAGCCGTATGCTGCACGGCCTGACAATTGTATCAGAACGCCCGGGCCACCATATGCGTGAATATTGGCAGCCACTAGGCGTTATTGGTGTTATCTCTGCCTTCAACTTCCCTGTTGCAGTTTGGGCGTGGAATACGGCCCTTGCTCTTGTTTGCGGTGATAGTGTTGTTTGGAAGCCATCAGAGAAAACACCAATGACAGGTATCGCTTGTACAAAAATCTTAGAGCGTGCAATCGCTAAATTTGGTGATGATGCACCAAAAGGCCTTATCCAACTTCTTATCGGTGGTCGCGATGTCGGTGAAGCAATGGTTGACGACGCACGTGTTGCACTGGTTTCAGCGACAGGCTCAACCCGTATGGGCCGCGAAGTTGGTCCTCGTGTTGCAGCTCGTTTTGGTAAAAGCCTTCTTGAGCTTGGCGGTAATAACGCAATCATCGTTGCACCATCAGCCGATCTAGACATGGCAATCCCTGGCATCGTATTTGGTGCCGTTGGAACCGCAGGACAGCGCTGTACATCAACACGTCGCCTGATCGTTCACTCAAGCGTTTATGACAATCTAGTACCGCGTCTAAAGAAGGCCTATACAGGCATTCGCATTGGCGATCCGTTAAAAGAAGGCACTCTTGTTGGCCCACTAGTTGACGAGCAGAGCTTTAACGCCATGGAAGCAGCACTTGCTGCGGCTAAATCAGAGGGCGGCACCGTTACAGGTGGTGGTCGTCACATGGTTGATGGTTGTGATGGTGGTTTCTACGCTATCCCAGCAATCGTTGAGATGCCAGCTCAGTCAAATTCAGTATGCGAAGAAACATTTGCACCAATACTATACATCATGAAATATGATGATATTGATGAGGCAATGAACATGCAAAACGGCGTACCACAAGGTCTGTCATCTTCTATCTTCACTACAGATGTGCGCGAAGCTGAGATGTTCATCTCCGCTTGGGGTTCAGATTGTGGTATCGCCAATGTTAATATCGGTACAAGTGGCGCTGAAATCGGCGGCGCATTCGGCGGCGAAAAAGAAACAGGTGGCGGCCGCGAAAGTGGCTCTGATGCTTGGCGTGCTTATATGCGTCGTCAGACAAGCACCGTTAACTACAGCCGTGAATTACCACTAGCACAGGGCATCAAGTTCGATCTTGATTAAGATGCTGCGCCTTCTACAGTAATGATTATAAAAACAGGGCTTCGTGATTAGATGAGGCCCTGTTTTTTTATGGTCTATCCACTCTATATTTTGAGTGCAGACCATCGATTACAAATTGTAATGACTTTTTGATAATTTATAGTTTGTCTTAACGATTGATTAGAGTAGCGTGAAAGATAAATAAACAAAGAAGGTTGCCAATTATATGATTGATAAATGCATAAATTCCATTAGTGCTGCGGTCGCAGATATACCAGATGGTGCCAGCATTATGATTGGTGGCTTTGGCGAGGCTGGCAGCCCTACAGAGCTAATCCACGCGCTGATCGATCAAGGCGCAAAAGATTTAACAATCATCAACAACAACACTGGCAACGGTGAAATTGGATTAGCGGCTTTAATCGGCAACGGCCAAGTTGCTAAGATGATCTGCTCTTATCCACGTTCTAGCCACTCTACAGTATTCCCCGAATTATACCGCGCGGGCAAGATCGCACTAGAAATTGTCCCGCAAGGCACATTGGCTGAGCGTATTCGTGCGGGCGGCGCGGGCATACCAGCGTTTTACACCGCGACAACCGTTGGCACTATCCTAGCTGAGGGCAAAGAAACACGCGTCATTGATGGTCGTGAATATGTGCTAGAGTTTGGATTAAAGGCCGATTACGCGCTCATCAAATGCGAAACTGCCGACCGTAAGGGCAACTTGCTTTACAATAAAACGGCTCGTAATTTTAACCCTATTATGTGCACCGCAGCCGAGACAACAATTGTACAGGCGCGCAATATTGTAGAGGCCGGTGATATCGACCCAGAGACTGTGGTCACACCCAATGTTTATGTGGACCGCATTGTTAAGGTTGCTAATCCCGTCATTGAATCCCAGCTGATGGCAGAGGGAGTATCATACCCATGAGTGATGTAAATAAAACAAGCAGATGGTCCCGCGAACAACTAGCAGAGCGTTGCGCCATGGATATTCCTGATGGTTCATATGTTAACCTAGGCATTGGCATCCCCGAACTTGTAGCCAAATATGTGCCACAGGGCCGCGAGTTTATCTATCATACGGAAAATGGCTTGCTTGGTATGGGGCCAGCGGCAGAGCCGGGGTTCGAGGACCATGAGCTTATTAATGCAGGGAAAAAGTCTATCACTGCCATAGACGGTGCCAGCTATTTTCATCACGCTGATAGCTTCACCATGATACGTGGCGGCCATATTGATGTATGCGTGCTTGGTGCTATGCAAATTTCCAGCAACGGCGACTTGGCAAATTGGTCAACGGGCGCACCTGACGCCATCCCCGCTATTGGCGGTGCGATGGATTTAGTAGCGGGCGTTAAAACCATATTTGTCATCACCCAGCACCAGACAAAAAACGGTGACGCTAAACTAGTAGACGCTTGCACATATCCGCTAACGGGTAAAAATGTGGTGAGCCGCATATTCTCAGACCTCGCCGTTATTGATGTAACAGATGAAGGTTTCAGGCTTGTTGAGCTAGCGCCAAATGTGACAATGCAAGAGGTCATAGACAAAACTGGTGCACCTGTATTACCGATAAAAAAGAGCTAAGGAAATACCCATGAGTGATAGCCCTAAATCCGCAGCATTATTTGAGCGCGCCCAACATGTACTACCGGGTGGTGTTAGCCGAAATACATTATTACGCGGCGCACATCCACTGTATGTAAGCCACGCCAAGGGATGTGTTGTTACTGATATTGATGGTGTCGAGCGCTTAGATTTCGCCAACAATATGGCGTCTCACATCCACGGCCATGGATACGCGCCTATCGTTGAGGCGGTTAGTAATCAGCTATCACGCGGCATGGCATTCACCATGGCGACTGAGCAAGAAGTTGAGTACGCCGAGCATTTATGTAGCCGCAGCGATGCTTTCGACAAGATACGCTTTGTTAATTCTGGCACCGAGGCCGTTATGGCGGGCATGAAGGCAGCGCGCGCTTATACGGGCCGTTCTAAAATCGCCAAGGTCGAGGGTAGCTATCACGGCGCATATGATTTTGCCGAGGTCAGCCAAGAATCTACCGCCGCCAATTGGGGTGACGCAGACCGCCCGAACGCCGTCCCGCTGGCACAGGGCACACCAGCCAGCGTGTTAGATGAAATGGTGATTATCCCGTTTAATGATCCAGAAAAGGCCATCGCCATTCTGGACGAGCATAAGCATGAAATCGCTTGTGTGCTGATGGACCCAATCCCGCACCGCGTCGGTATGGTGCCGGTCAGCCTGCCCTTTTGTGAAGCCATGCGTAAATGGACCACTGATAATGGTGCGCTATTGATGTTTGACGAGGTTATCACCTTCCGCAGCGAGGTTGGCGGCATGCATTCGCGCTACGGCGTTAAGCCTGATCTGACCACGATGGGCAAGATGATTGGTGGTGGCTTCCCCGTTGGTGCGCTTGCTGGTAGCGATGAGGTTATGGGCGTATTTACTAGCGGCGACAAGGGGCTTCGCCTGCCGCACTCTGGTACTTTCTCCGCCAACCCTATCACGATGACGGCGGGTCTAACGGCTATGCAGCATTTTGACACTGACGCCGTGGCGAAACTCAATGCGCTGGGTGATTATGCGCGCGGTAATATCGCAGAGGCAATTTTTGTCGCTGGCGTACCTGCCTGCGTAACAGGGACAGGATCGTTGTTTCGCGTGCATCTAAAGCAGACAGCACCGACCAATTACCGTGAGTCACAGCTAACAGCAGATGAGAAAAAGGCGTTAACAGCCCTGATTAATCATCTCTACGATGACGGCATCATGATGATCCACACTTGCGCGGCCGCCCTATCCACCCCCATGGGCCGAGATGAGATTGACCGACTAACGGATGCAATCCTAAAAGGACTCCGCGCCGTTAAAAGCATCTATGCTTAGTTAGAGTTATTACCCCCAATAAGCCCGTCACCCTGAACTTGTTTCAGGGTCCATTCCTGATGCAATCTAGCTAGGTGAAAAATGGATCCTGAAACAAGTTCAGGATGACAGTTTTCTTATAATTTACACCCCAAACACCCATCGTCATACGACGACTTGATCGGCGTATCCATTTTTGATGCCTTGTATCTACATACAAGATTAACACTCATAGATATAATTTATACATTGACACCCTTATGAGGGGGGGGGTAAATAACAATCATAACGAAAGTTACAATGATGGAATATTTTATGAAAAAATTATTATCCGCTTGCGTAATCGGTATGCTATCGACGCAACCAATACTCGCCAATGATTATCATATGGGATTTGCCCAGCAACAACAAAATAGTTCATACGCTGGCGTTTATTTTAAAATGCCATTGCAACGCGATAGCCGCAAACAGTCTCGCAAATTGAAATATGGTTTTGCTATGGGAATGAATAAGCAAATGCGCAGCGCTTCGTTTAATAGCTTTACTAATGCGTCCCATAACACTGTTCGCCTGAATATGGTTGAACTAGATATGAGCGATCGGGGTTTTGAAAAGTTCAACATGGCGGGGCTGCCGCTTTTGGCGAGTAACGACCATCAAACCGTCTGGCAACTAGCTGGTGATGGTGAAGAGCAAACCTCTGCTGGTACATATGTTATGTATGGAGCGGGTATCTTGCTCGGAATTGGACTGTTAGGAGCGCTTGCAGCATCTCAATCTAATTCATTTTTTACACCAAAGAAGTGATCCTATGAAGCATAGGATAAAGTACAGTTAAAAGACTAGAGCATCTACGCATAATTTTTTTGAAATAAAGGGTATGAAAACCTACAATGGGCGCAAAGTTGCACTTGCAAAAAAGGTTGAAAAGTATCTCACTAAAACACATATCACCGAGCATTTAGATATGCCCGACAAACTTGAGAAATTATGTGCGCTAATTCATAAATGGAATGAGGATTGATAAATAGATTCGCCGATCAAGTCGTCGAATGACGAACGTGGGTAGAGATAAAGTAAAAGCGCTAACCTTTCAGTTAGCGCCTTTTTCTATTATTATGCCCAGATGTTAGGCTCTAACTTCAAACAAGCCTGCCTCGTCGTGAATGACGCGGTCTTTGTAATCACTGAACCAAACGGCCTCTGGGTTACGGCCCATAATTGTAAACTGACCTTTTTTCGGTGCGTCTTCTGCACTGCGCATCAATTTCATGATGATAACGCCTTTTTCACCACCTTTAACACCTGGCATAGGCTCGTTGGTTACACCCACAACTTCTGTTTTACCGTAATAGTGCGTGATGGACAGACGCGCGTGGCCTTCTACGCCTGACAAGCCTTTTTGTGACTCGTTTAGGATGTGCCATACTTCCTCGATTGGTACGTTAAAGGCTTTATAACCAACAATATCACGACCACAGAAGAAATAGTGGTTTTCAACTTTGTTGCGGCGCAATTCACGCTGCATGATACGCAGTGCGTCAGGATCGTTGTTGATATCCTTAATGATTGGCGCTTGGTTATCGACTGTTAAGAAACCACGATTACCAAATTCTGTGATCGCGCGCTTTGTGCTGGCAATCCACTGCAGGCCACCTTCGGCTAGTTCAATATAACTGCCGTCATCCTTCTTCTCTAGGAACTCATCAGGGTGGTTAAAGTGAATCATGAAACGCAGCTTAGTCCCCGGATATGCAGCATGGAACTTATCCAGCATATCAAAGAAAGTCGCGTCAAAACGATCAGGATAGAAGGCAAGCTCTTTCGTACCTATACGAATGCTCTCAACACCAGCCTCAGCTAATGCCGCGAACCACGCGCCGATATTCTTGTTGGCGAGAACCATTGGATCGCCGCCAGACATTAGAATTTCACGTAGTTTCTCACGACCTGTATCAGGGTGACGACCGCCATTATCCGCAACAATCTTGTTATGCGCCTTCACATAGTTGGTGATATCGAGGATTGAAGCCATGCCCTTGGCAGCAACAGTACCGTCTGGACGTTCAACTTCTTTCTTGGCGATTAATTCTTCGCGGTAACAAAAACGACAGTGGGCCGAACATGTGCCAACCACATAAATAAGACCAAGCTCATACTTGTGAATAAGGCCTTCAACAGGGCTATAGCTCATTTGCTTGCCGGGGTCTTCTGAGCCTTCAAGGTTTTCCATTTCACGCGGACTAGCTTTCACAAGCACCTGAATGGGCTTACTCTTTTTAGCCTGTTCAAAATAGTGACGTGTGATCTTGACGGGCATACGCGCCTCTAGATCATTGCCTTCTTCTTTTAGCTTTTTGATAGTATCAAGCTCGTCAGCAGAATAGAAACCCTGCATATCTTCTGGCACCTTACCATCATAAAATTTCTTTAGACCCGCAATGATTTGGCGGTCATATTTAGCATTCTCAATAGACGCTAAAAAAGTAGCTTCTTTTTCAGAAGGTTCATAAACAGGTTTCTTGGCTTTTACTGGGGTATCCATGATCTGGCCTCTTTGTGATGCGTTACACTATAATATTAAGTTAATGTCTTTACCTCATGCATCATCAAAATGATTTAATGTTGTATTTCGGCAATATCTTAGGTATTTTGCTCTTTATAACCCCGATTTGCAAGAGACTAAATATCATTAACTTCATGATAAAAAGTAATAGATTATGCTAAAACAAAGACGCTTAATACCCAGCACATCCATGCTTATGGCATTTGAGGCAGCAGCCAGATGCGGCAGCTTCACGACGGCGGCCAAGGAATTAAACCTGACCCAAGGCGCCATCAGCAGACAAGTCAGCGCATTGGAGGAACAACTAGGCGTTAGTCTGTTTAGGCGCATAAGGAAATCCATAGAGCTAACAGAGGTGGGCGAAGTTTACGCGGGCGAGATCCGCGGCATTTTAGTATCGTTAAGAAACGCATCCCTAAAGGTGATCAGTGACCCACAGGGCGGCATATTAAATCTGGCTATTTTGCCAACATTTGGTATGCGCTGGTTAATGCCGCGCTTTCCTAATTTCCTTGAGAACCACCCCAAAATCACGGTAAATTTTACCAGCATGTTATCGCCCTTTGATTTCAGCGCAGAGAATTTGCACGCCGCCATCCATTTTGGGCTGCCAAACTGGGCAGGTACAGATAGCACCTTCTTAATGGGCGAGGATTTAGTGCCTGTAGCCTCAATTGGTTTTATTGCCAGTCATGACACTACGGGCGGCAACCTGCCCTCGCTACCGCTCATTCATTTGGAAACTCGCCCTAATGCTTGGCGAAAATGGTTCCATCAAAACAGCCTTGGTGAGATCGGCAACGGCGGCATGGTGTTCGAGCAATTCGCCATCGCTACACAGGCCGCAGTCGCGGGCCTAGGCATTGCATTGCTGCCACGGTTTTTAATTCAAACCGAGCTTGACAGGGGCGATCTAAAAATCATTATGGACACGCCGCTACAAAGTGAAGAGGGATATTATTTCATCGCCCCATCCCACACATCCAACCACACACCCATCGCCGCCATGCGCAAATGGCTATTGGATCAGGTGAATGGCGGGGGTTAAACAACATAATCCACCGCAGACGCTACCCGCAGTTTTTCCTTGAGTTGATCTACAAGATCATTCAGGGTGCGGTATGCATGTTTAAAGTTGTGGAGGATTGAGATGGAATTAATGTTTCATTTTGTATTTGGTACTATATTCGTTATCTATACGACTAACAGAGCCCGCCAACCCTATAAAAAGGGTTGGATTTTTCTCGCTACCTCATGCTTTTTTCTAATTGGCTCATGGTTCACGATAGTCTTTATGGTCATTTTTAAAAATGGAGATGCTGGGTTCCCCTATCCAGAATATACTGTTCCATTAGTGTTATGGGCCGCGTATTTTCTTCTTTGCTACATTATCCCCTATGGGATTATGGTGGGCTTTAAAAAGAGATCACCTAGTAGAGGACGTGAATTACGGTGGTGAATTACGGCGACTGTTTACTTTTATTAGGATTACGGTGACATAGCGTAATGCACCCCCAGATACCCTTTTTTCGTCATAGGCCGACTTGATCGGCCTATCCATGGTTAGTCTGGAAAATACCTTTAGCATGGACACGCCGATCAAGTCGTCGTGTGACGAGTAGATAGGTGAAGTGTTGACTGTCACAGTAATTCGCCTAACTAGCAATTCACTGATATGCAAAAAATCTTCTTTTTTAGTCGCTTTGAAATATGCTATTTTGACTAAAATGAGGTATGTTAATATAATTAGATATCTGGTTTTATGAGGATGTGGACGTAAGAGTAGTTTTTAAGTTTAGATACTAACATTGGAAAGCTTAATAATATGGGACATTCATTCAAAAAAATCTTTTTTGTATTTACCGCTCTTCTTATAGCGCTGACATCGCAGGCAACTGCTGCTAGCGCGTCAGAGGAAATAGTTATACGCGGCGGTTGGTTATTTGATGGCGTTAGCAATGAGCGAAGGCGCAACACTGGTATTATTATACGTGACGGCAAAATTACAGATGTAGATGTGGATGCCTCCCAAATGCCCCCCGCAGGGGCAGAGCTGATTGAATTATCAGATTCTATGACCATATTACCGGGCCTTATTGATTTGCATGCCCACTATAACCTAGACTTGGTCGACAAAGGGCGCGTAGAGGAAGTCGTCTATAACGGCACTATATTCCTTGCAAATGGTATCACCTCAACTTGGTCGGCTGGTGAATATTACCCCGAGCGTGTTATTGCTCAGCGTGATCTAATTGACGCTGGCAAGGCCATAGGCCCGCGCCTGTTCGCCTCTGGCCCGTATTTTGGTGCCTTCCGCTGTGAATATACCATAAAAGTATCCGCTGATGATTGCATTGGCTGGCCTAATGATATTACCGAAAAAGAGATACGAGCCGAGGTTGACCATTGGGCGGCGCAAGGCGTTATCAGCTTAAAGATAAAACAAGCAACACCAGCTGAGGCAAAAATCATCATTGATCAGGCAAGCAAGCACGGCATGACAACGGCTGGTCATCTGGTGAACTATCATGTTGAATATGACGTTACGACTCGCGAGGCTATCCTTATGGGTATGGGCCGTATCGAACATCAGCTAACGCCCGCCACTAGCACCACCGACCCGCGCGCAGCTGAGTACCCTGAAATGGTGGATCTGATGATCAAGCATCAGGTCTATTACGGCGCTAACCTGCAGATGTATGGCGGCATCATTCAACGCAAGAAAAACCTAGCGGGTATGATTTGGACCAATGAAGCAAAATATTTCACGCCCTACGCACAAAAATTACTAGAGGAACGCGGCGAGCCGGGGCCAGAATCGCAAGACGCAGAATATCAACAACGTGTGTTAGAGCTAAAGGCCTTATATGAGGCTGGCGGTGAAAACCTGATTATCGTTGGCACGGACGAGCCCGTTTATACAAACCTACTACCAGGCTTTGCTTATCACAGGGAATTACTAGCGCTCACCGACGCTGATCTGCCGCCTGTTGCGATCTTAAAAGCAGCGACTATCAACGGCGCGACTGCACTTGGTCTTGGTGACAAGCTAGGCTCTGTGGAAGCTGGGAAACTTGCTGATATTATCATTGTGAAGGGCAATCCGCTAAAGGATATTAAAACAGCCCGCAACGTTCAGATTGTTATCAAGGAAGGTGTGGCGCATAATGCTGAGGACTTACTGCGCTCCGCAGAAGGTAAGATTGGCCCCTCTGGACCCGCTGACCATGCTGATTGGACGCTGAAACTTAGGCCGCTTAATAGGACTAAATAGAGCAATTATTCCTCGTCAAATCCTACATAATGGACGAAATTACTACTGTCTTCGCGGGTTGATTTAACATCATTGGCGACAAAGTCTTCATCTGGATATCCCATGGCGATGCAGATCATGATATTTTGATCGTCGGGAATATTTGCATGTTCGCGCACCACATCAGACTGCATAATACCTTGGCCGTTGATCACGGTGCCCAGGCCGCGCTCCCACGCGGCTAGCACGATACCGTAACTAACGGCGCCGAGATCAAACTGGCTAATAGCAGCGGGTTCTAGATATTTATCATAGGTCAGCACCAGCGATACAGGCGCGTCAAACTGCCTGAAGCCGCGCATGACCCAATCCATCCTGCGGGCCTTGTCATCACGCTCTATGCCCATTGCCTCAAAAAGCTGGACCGCCACATCAATCTGACGCTGACGGTGTATGCCTTCATAAGATTCTTTCATGGGGAAATCACGCTTTGGTGTTACGCCCGCCATCATCTTTTCGGTATTGCCCTTGCGGATACGATCGAGTGGTTCACCCGCAACAACATGGATATGCCATGGCTGAGTATTCATTGATGAGGGCGCACCCTTTGCAACGTCAATAATTTCTTCGATCACCGCCCGCGGCACAGGTTTATCTGTGTAGCCTCGAATAGTGCGACGCGCGCGTACTAATTCACCAAAATCCATAATAGCCCCCTGCTTCCAATCATTGTCTATTAATCTTTATGAAAGCAATTTCCCCAGACCACAAGCAAAGAATAATACCATGACAAGTTATAGCCTATTCGCATATTGCAAAGCCCTTGCCTGACGCTAGTCATCATCTTTACAGAGTCAGTAATATATTGTGCTATACAACAACAGTTCAACCTAAGCGGTATTAACTAATACTTAACAGTTTAGTAATATAGTATAATTGCAATAAGTTTCCTCAACTGGGAGTACCCCCATGGCTTCACTATTAGAGAAATTCACCGTTAATTTTAAAATTCAGGCGATGGCCGCAATTCTCCTGACCATGCTCATCGCTGTATCTTCGATTAGTGTTACGCAGCTCGGCAATATCAAGGATGAGCTTCATGGTGTATCAAGTGAAGATATCCCTCTGACAAAATCTATAACCAAACTCGCCATAGATCAGCTAGAACTCGCTATTTTTTTTGAACGTGCCCTCAGAGTAGGCGCTGAACTGGAAACCCAACCAGAGCAGCTAGATGCATTTAAACAAATCCGAAAAAAAGAAGGTGAAGCTTCTCACACAATGGAAAAAGATTTGGCCGAAACGCAGGCCTTATTAAAAAAAACTTATCCAAGAAAGTCATAACCCAGAGGCTATCGCCGAATTTAGGTCGCTATTAATCCTGTTTAAAAAAATTGAAAAAGAACATAATGATTTTTCCCAAACGTCAGAGGCTATCCTAGATACCATCGAAAACAGCGGCCATATGCCTGCCGAATCGTCAATCGTCTCTCTTGAAAAACTGAGCGATAAGATAGATCACGAACTAGAGGCCTCTGTAGTAGAAATTGAGCTTTTTACAGAGCGTGCTATTCTTAAGGTCGAAGAGCATGAAAATTCTACCATAACCATGATGTGGGTATTAGGCATAGCCTCCTTCTTAATTGGTGCCACTACGGCTTATTATGTATCAAGATCTCTTGTAAGGCCGATTATGGGGCTTACCAAAAACCTTGGCAGTTTAGCCAACAATGAGCTTGGAATAACAGTTAATAAATACCCTCTAAATACTGAGCTTGGCAAGATTGCAAATTCCACTGATAGCCTACGGAACTCTTTGCTTGAAGCCGAAAAGTTACGCGCGGCGGCCACAAAGGCAGAAGAAGAACAAAGGCGCCTAGAAGCAGAAAAAGAAGCCGCCGAGTTGCAGCTTATAAATGAGCGTACTGAGGAAGCGCAAAAACAAGCGCAAGACGCCGCTCTTCGCGCACAAACTCTTGATGAAAAAATTGAGGCCTTTGATGGCGTTCTTGAGGAAATTCTTAGCTCCGTTGCCAGTGGCACCGATGAACTAAGCGCAACAGCTGGTTCTTTAAATAGCACTGCCGGCGAGACACTCGTACAAGTCAATAGCGCCGCATCCAGCACGGCCGAAGTTACAGCCAACATACAGACCGTTGCCGCATCCGCAGAAGAGCTTAACAGCTCGATTACAGAGCTTAGCCGTCAGGCGCAAAATTCTAGCGATATATCCACTCAAGCTTCCATTGAAATGGACGTGACCAATACTACATTGAATGATCTTGCCTCTAGTGCAGCCTCAATTGGGAATATCGTCGTCCTTATTAATGATATTGCAGAACAAACCAACCTGTTGGCTCTCAACGCCACTATCGAAGCAGCAAGAGCTGGTGATGCGGGACGGGGTTTTGCAGTCGTCGCTAGCGAAGTTAAAAATTTAGCCGCCCAAACAGCTAATGCGACAGAAGAAGTAACAAAACAAATTACCCATATCCAGAAACACAGCACATCAGCATCTAGCGCGATGGGCAATATTCAAAAGATCGTTACTAATATTAATGATATATCTGTATCCATCGCCGGCGCAATAGAGGAACAATCCGCAGCCACTGGCGAGATATCCCAAAATGTTAGCGAGGTAGCAACAGCGGCCAATGATATTTCTCGGGCAATTAATACAACAACAGCCGCCATGGGTGAAACCAGTGCGGGCTCTTCACAAGTGTCTACTGCATCGCAAGAGCTTTCTGCGCAAATGGCCCGCATGCGCAGCGAGGTCAGTGGTTTCATGACCGAAATTCGCACTATATAACATGCGCAAAAAACTGAATTAGGAGGATCTTATGGTTAGTATTAGAAAATTAGTATCGTTGTTAACAATCCTTACAACCCTGACACTTTCATCCATGACAACATCGGCATCTGAAGATGGCGATCATGAAATGAAAAAAAATATTGTCGGTGTTTTTGGTGGATTTACAAGTGTTAGCGGTGAAACTAAAAGCACTTATGGAATAGAATACGAGCGCCGTATCAATGAATTTGTTGGTCTTGGGCTGGTCTTTGAGAAAACACCAAATGCTCACCACGGCGATGGTACTAATATATATATGGGGCAACTACACCTACATCCATGGAAAGAACTCAGACTTTCAATCGGCTATGGTAAAGAAGATATACTCCAGGAAGGCGCTCATAGCGAAAATGTCTGGCGCTTAGGTGCTGCCTATGATTTTCATGTTGGTAAACTTGGCATAGCCCCATCTTTTAACCTTGATAGGGTTGGTGGTCACACAGCGAAAGTATTTGGTGCAGCTCTCACTAAAGCATTTTAAGTTTAAAAAATTAAAGGCGACCTAGCATGGTACTAGGTCGCCTTTTTAGATGCTTCAGACCGATGACTACTCACCGAAATCCATAATAGCCCCCATCAAAACTCTATATTATTCGTTGATAGCAACCACGTTATCATCGGCAGAATCTACTGGTGTAGCCGCTAGGCCTGATGACGCCATGACACGCTCGCCGCCTTCGATGGCGTGCATGTAAACATCAAGCAGCGCTTCTTGCTCTTGACGGTCAGCTTGGTCCATTTTACGCAAGCTAATCACCTTACGCATAATCTTAGGATCGAACCCCGTTGCTTTGGCACCTGCATAAATCTCTTTAATATCTTCTGCGATGCCTTTTCTATCTTCTTCAAGGCGCTCGATACGCTCGATAAATGCACGAAGCTGCTCGCCTGCGATACCACCAGTGTTAGTTGTCATTATTGTCACTCCCAAACTATAAAATAAGAATCAATTGGCTCGACCTTATCCGTATGAGAGAGAGCATTCAAACTTTAATCGCCAGAATGCGACAGAACTTTCAGTTTTGTTGTATCTTTAACCGCCGTCAGCGCGATAGACGAGCTAATCTCGCGCACACCGTCAATAGGAGAGAGCTTGTCCCAAAAGAATTTTTCATAATGTTGTACGTCTTTAACCCGTACTTTTACAATAAAATCAATATCACCCATCAAGGTATGGCATTCGATAACTTCGGGGAAGTTACGCACTTTCTCGATAAAATTAGGCAGACAGTCACGACTATGGGCCTGCATCTTGACTTGGGCAAAAACCATCACGCCCAGACCAACCTTTGCAGGGTCCAGTGTGACCGTATGATTTTTGATGATACCAGCCTCTTCCATGCGCTGAATGCGCCGCCAAACTGCTGATCGTGACGATGACACCCTATCGGCGATGTCGTTCAAGGGAAGCCGCGCGTCTTCTTGCAGTAAATTTAAGATGCGTGCATCAAGATCGTCTATTAGATCGGACATTATTTCACCATAACGCTATAATATGAGAATATTTCTCAAATAATAGCAAAATAAAATGATCTTAGGAAGCCTTTTCCTCAAATGGCGGGCTATTATCCATGAGACATTGAAACAATGCAGCTTTTTAAAAGCCGTAAACGGGAAGTAGAATAATGGTTTTAGATAGCAAATCACGCTCACAATTTATAGTACAGGCGGACAATAGCCCCAACACATTGCCGCGTGTGCTCGAGCTGTTTTCAATCCGAGATTTAACATGCGAGAGTGTGAGCGCCCGAAACAGCCAAGACGGGACACAACGTATTGAACTAATCTATAATGATCTCGACCTTGCCCAAGGTGATATTTTGCTCCGCAAACTGCGTAGTATCTTTTGCGTACGCTCTGCCCGCCTTGAGGTTACATTGTTAAATACGAAAAAATTAAAGGCCGCATAGTTTTAAGCGCCTTAGTCAAGCGCAGCAAGGAAATCCCCTCTACGCCTTACTGCGCTTGACTATTTTAAAAATGCTTTATCTCGCGCACATCATCACGGTCTAATAGCTCATCCAGCACATCACACAGTAGCGCAGCCCATTCCTGTATCATTTGGGGTGTTTTAAGCAGGTCTTGCCTGATCTCAATGGTCGTTGACGGCAGGCCTAAATCTTCACCATGACGCTGCATGGTATAATATAAATCCTTGCCCGAATATGGCTCGTTATCACCAACCGTTAAATCAGTTTCCCGCTCTAGGAGACCAATCATCGCCTGCGCTAGACGCGGATCATTATTCCACAAAAATCCTATTTCCCACGGGCGCTCCACACCATGCATAATGGGTGTAAAGCTATGCATAGCAATAACAATTGGGGTAATCCCCGCTCCTAAATGCGCCTGAACAATCTCTGCGCATGCCTTATGAAAAGGGTGATAATACGCATCCATCCGCGCAGCACAGGCATCGCCATCCAGATCACAGTTACCCTTGATACGCACACCATCACTGATAACAGGAATAAGTGTGGGGTGATCAGGCTCGCGATTCACATCGATCAGCAATCGCGACACAGCGCCAAATATTACAGGCACATCCATCATCTCGCTCATAGCCCGCGCTACGTCAGCAGCGCCGGGGTCCCAAGCTATATGATCATCCATATGAGCAGGATCAATGCCCAAATTATCATAACTATCCGGTACATAATTTGTGGCATGGTCGCACATAATTATCACGCCGCCTCTGGCGGCCGGGCGCAAGGTTTCAATATTATTTTCATTCTTAGCTAAATTAACACTAGCCATATCACACCCTTAATATTAAAATTGTAACATTCCAGCATTATGCTACTATGCGGAACTTATGCTGACCTTGAAGCAGCATATGAAAACAAAAGCAAATAATTTATAATAAAGCCTAGGTCCCGAGGCTACTGTGGAGTGCATTTGATGCTAGATGAAACAACCCCTATAACTCGGCACCGTAAAACCCGAATAGTTGCAACGCTTGGCCCTGCCAGCAGCAGCAAGGAAATGATCAAAGAGCTTTTTCTGGCTGGTGTTGATGTTTTCCGTCTCAACATGAGCCACGGCGACCATAAAGATAAAAAAGATCTTATTAAACATATCCGCGAAATAGAAGAAGAGGTAAATCGCCCGATTTGTATTCTTGCTGATTTACAAGGCCCCAAACTGCGCATTGGAACATATGCTAATGGCCCTATTACTCTTAGCGTTGGGGATATCTATACTATCGACATGACAGGTGAAGGTGGAGATCAAAACCGTGTCAGCATGCCGCACAAAGAAATTTTTGAGGCCTTAGAAGTTGGTAGCAACATTCTACTGAACGATGGAAAAGTACGCTTGCAAGTCAAAGAGCTTGGTAAAGCGCACGCCGTGTGTGAAACCATGGTCGGCGGCGAGCTATCGGATCGTAAAGGTGTTAACATCCCTGACGTTGTCTTACCACTGGCAGCGCTCACAGAAAAAGACCGTAAAGACCTCGCCTTTGCTGTAGACGCTAATGTTGACTGGCTAGCACTTTCATTTGTGCAGCGTGCATCAGATGTCGCCGAGGCAAAAAAACTATCTGGTGGTAAATGCGCTGTGATGGCGAAGATTGAAAAACCAGCCGCCGTTGATGATCTTGACGCCATTATAGAGTTATCCGATGGCGTAATGGTTGCGCGCGGTGACTTAGGCGTTGAAATTCCTCCAGAAAATGTACCAAGTATCCAAAAGAAAATCATCCGTATGGCGCGCAGTGCGGGTAAGCCTGTGATCGTTGCCACCCAGATGTTAGAAAGCATGATCACATCTGCGGTGCCAACACGCGCAGAAGTATCTGATGTTGCCACGGCAGTTACCGATGGTGCTGACGCTGTTATGCTATCCGCTGAATCAGCTGTTGGTGACTATCCTATCGAGGCTGTGAATGTGATGGTCCGCGTTGCCAAGCGCACGGAAAGTGATATTTCAATACCAACACGGGTAACACGGGCTGATGATCGCCTATTGCCTAATAGCACAACAGAAGATGCCATCTCAGCTGCTGCACGCCAAGTTGGCGGTACAATTAACGCAGCTGCCATTGTAACCTTTACTACATCAGGTGCCACCGCCCTACGCGCAGCCAGAGAGCGCCCAGCAGCACCTATCTTGGTGCTAACACCTAGCTGGAAGGTAGCACGTCGCCTTTCCATGGTATGGGGGCTTCACACGGTTAAAACGCGTGATGTGGATACATTTGAAAATATGATCAGCAAATCAAAGCGTATGGCATTACGTTCGGGACTCGTTAAAGCCAACGACCGTATTGTAATTACGGCTGGTGTACCCTTTGGTACTCCAGGTGCTACCAACGTACTGCATATAGCATGGGTGAACGGTAAAGAGCTTAACGAGAAAAACGACGATCTATAATTATTCTATTAATCCATACTCTTTGAGGTCCAGAGCTAATCCCTCTGGGCCTTTAAAGTGATGAGTTTTAATCCCCATTTTTTCTGCTGCCCTCACATTCGCGTAGTTATCATCAATAAATAGGGTTCTATCTGCTATTAGGTCAAAACGACTTAAGGTTAGATCAAATATCGCAGGATCAGGCTTAACAAGACGCTCCTCACCCGACACAACAACACCGTCTAGCAAACTAACAAAATCATAGGCATCTTTAAACTCGGCCCATTTATCCTGATTGAAATTTGTCAGGCCGTATACTGGCATCTTAGCCTGTTTTAACTGCCCTAACAGATCAACTGTGCCATCAATAGCCCCGCATATAGTGTCGTTCCAGCGCGTATCATAGGCGGCGATTAATTCAGCATGATCTGGATATTCAGCTGACAATATTTTCACACCCTCACTAAAAGAGCGCCCTCGATCATGCTCGGTGTGCCATTCCATGGTGATAATTTCATTAAGAAAATATTCAAGATCATCTTTGTCGGCGATAAGCTGGCTATACAAAGCCCGCACATCCCAATGCACCAGCACGTTACCCACATCAAAAATAACAGCTTTAATCTCAGATTCAGTTTTTGGCATATTCTATATCTTTCAGTAAACTATAAACGTCAAAAAGCCGCCAGACTATATCACGTCGGGCGACTTTTAAAACCTGCTCACACAAACATTCAAGCACAAATGTGCTTGAGGCCAAGATTAACCTTGGCGCGCTTTAAAGCGGCGCTGAGTTTTATTGATCACATATGTGCGGCCTTTGCGGCGAATTACGCGGCAATCGCGGTGACGGTTCTTAAGTGACTTAAGGCTATTACGAACTTTCATCGGACGTCTCTCTACACTAACTGTTTATATTCCACCCTAAACAAAACACTGCTTAAAGCGTGATCATCACCCAATTCATCAAATGGTTTCCCAAACAATTGCAATGACTAATGACTCTTATCCATTGGCGGCGGAACATATAGGGGGACCTCGGACCTGTCAATAGACGTAATAGGAAAGTCTCAAAAAAATGGAGGCGGCCTCCGAAAAGGTCGCCCCACTAACCACCAATATTTATTGGTGGGAATATACTAATGTATTACCATTAGAACCACTATAGTACCACATCTGTACTAATATACCAAAATATTTTATCCCTTAAAGGCAGACGATCGTTGACCTAAGCCATCATTTGTCTATGCTACGTTCAACTTTTTAAATAGCTCCAAGGAATATAAGATGTTGATTTCAAACAGTTTTGATAGTGGTAATATCGAGGTAATAGAGGCAATAGACCCCAGCAATATTAAATTAAAAATCAAAGCAGATAATCAATCTGATTTCTATCAATGGTTCCATTTTCGCGTCTCTGGTGTCAGAGACTCGGTATGTAGATTCTCCATTGCTAATGCTGGTGGTGCCGCCTACCCAGAAGGATGGGATGATTATAAAGTGTGCGCATCCTATGACCGCGAGACATGGTTTCGTATAAAAACTGACTATGACGGCGAATCACTCACATGGTCATGCGACATAGATCAAGATAGTATCTACTTTGCTTACTTCGCACCCTACTCTATGGAACGCCACGCTGATTTGATCGCAGACTGTGCAAGCAACCCACTGGTGAGCAGCCATGTACTGGGCCATACGTTAGATGGCCAAGATATGGACCTACTTGAAATTGGCTATGGCGCAGAAGGCCGCAAGATCGTTTGGATGGTTGCAAGACAGCACCCCGGCGAGACCATGGCTGAGTGGTGGATGGAAGGCGCTTTAGAGCGCTTACTAGACGAGGATGACCCCGTGTCACGCGCCCTATTGGACAAGGCGCATTTCTATATCATCCCCAATATGAATCCCGATGGATCAAAGCGCGGCCATTTGCGCACCAATGCTTGCGGGGCTAACCTAAACCGTGAATGGCAAAACCCCAGTATGGATCGTAGCCCAGAAGTCTTTCTGACCTTAAAGAAGATGGCCGAGACTGGCGTTGATTTTCATATGGATGTACATGGTGATGAGGCACTAGCTTATAACTTCCTAGCAGGGTTTGAAGGTAACCCAGATGTAAATGCTGAGAAAGTTGCACTTTTTGAGGAATACCAAAAAACGCTCACCGCGCTTTGTCCTGATTTCCAGATGAGCAAGGGTTACGATATAGCGGCCCCTGGCACGGCTAACATGACTGTTGGCACTAATGCTGTCGCTGCGGCCTTTGACTGCGTTGCTATGACGCTAGAAATGCCTTTTAAGGACAATGCAGACCTGCCTTGTGAAGATTATGGTTGGTCGCCAGAGCGCAGCCGCCATCTAGCACGAGGATGCCTAGACGCCCTCTTGCAGGTAATTGATAAAATATAGGGATAGATAGAAGGTATACTAGCGCGACAAAATGACCACGTCACCGCTTTTATCGGCTTGATTGCTGGCATCATCTTCAATCTTCCAGCGTTTTGCTAGGCTAAGGAAACGTGGCCCCATACGGTCACTTACACCCGCCAAGCGCATCGTATCAACAAATTTTTCTGGGGAATAAAGTGTGAAAATATCTTTAAGCTCTCCAATGGAAATGCCCGCCCCTAATGCAAAGAAACTATAAATAAATTGGCGAGAGCCGCGCTCACCCATTTCAAGGGCTAACAACGCGTTTAAACGCTTATCACGGCGTAAGTCACTAACAAAACCATGTATCTGGCTGTTATTAGAGGAGCTAACACGTTCCCACAGAGTATCTAGCTTAGATGTATCAGCCAATTTTTCAGCCACACTACCCTCAACCGCATACTGCCCTATCATCGCTTCTCGGGCGCAATCAGATACAAGATCAATTATTTTCTCAACAATCGACAGCGGCAGATCATCGCGTGAGCTCATCTGATTCATCAGGGTCACATTATCGCTAAAGCGCTTAACTGTAATATCCATCGCAGGCTCACAAACAGAGGCGCGGTCATTACGCATAAGATAACCCACGGCCTTGTCTTGAGCGGTGGTGACGATGGCTTGCTGTGTTTTAACGCCTAAATTTGACCGCTTGGCTAGTGTCATACGAGCAAATTCTTGCAAGGTTGGCACAAGCTTAGATAAAGCAGCGTCATCAAATATTTCGGTCTCACTTAAAAACGGTACTGACACATCCTCAACGTCACGAGCAATTTTTTCAGCTAGATCCATTGGCATCGTCATACAAAAACGCAATTCAAAAGCTAGAATGCTGCGCACTTGTTCGCTAACATCACTAGCGAGCATGCATGCAACACGCTCGACTTCCTCACGTTCTGTTGGACTTTGCTCAGCATTCAAGAACTGGCCAATACGCTTCGCCAAGGCCATTTTCTCTAATTTTTTTGTATCTATCAAATTCATTACTTATACTGCTATCACTTGTTACTTAAACTCTTATAAAAGAGTCTTTACTCAACTATCACTCTTAAACGAATCATAATGAATTTTAGAACAATCATCAATTGATAGATAAAATTGATTCTAATTTAGTTATTATTAACAAGAAGTTAAGTTTCATTAAAATTTTAATCATTTTAACAAACACCCGAAAAAGGACGCCGCTACAATGGGCGCCGCCCTAGTTTATTATTCAGCTCGTAGTGCTTTTATGGGGTTTTCTCGCGCCACTTTAATGGCGTGCACCGCAATGGTACCCCATGACAAGAAGACGGCAAAAATACTAGCCACCACTATTAACGGTGCAGCAAAGTCAATCTTATCGGCAAAATAATTCAGATATTTATCCGACGCCAGATAAGCAAGAGGCACAGCGATTACGATGGCAAAGGCAACGGGTTTTGAAAATTGAAAGATCATCATCCGCACAAGGCTTAATGTACCAGCGCCATGCACTTTACGCACACCAATCTCGCGGGTGCGTTGCTCGGCCATAAAGGCAGCTAAGCCAAACAACCCAAAGAGTGCTAATGCCAAGGCAAGCGCTGAGAAACCAGCAAAAATAAGGTTCACTGATCGCATAATCTTAAACTGCTCTTCAAAACCTGCGTCTAAAAATGCCCAGTCCATTGGAAACTCTGGATTAACCTTCTTCCAAATATTCTCAATTTTAGTGATAGTATCAGCCGAAGCACCCGCTTTTAATTTCACCGATAGGCTGCGATAATTACCACTGCGCCAACGTAATACAAATGGCTTAATGCTGTTTTGCAGACCAAGAATATTTCGGTCAGCCATTACACCAATAATGTTCAATTGATACGGGTCACTCTCGCCCACATAAAAGACACCTCCAACAGCGGCTTCTGGGCTTTCATACCCTAAGGCCTCAACCGCCATCTCATTAATGATTACATTAGCTAAGCGAATACCTATCTTGGCTTCATCGGCGCTAATATCGTTAGAGAAATCGCGCCCTGCAACAATAGGGATATTATAGGTTTTTAGGAAATCAGCAGAGCCGAGCATATTATTAACGTCAATTTTGTTGGTAAAATCACCCTTCACCTTGGTTATTTCCCAATGCCAATTCTGGTTATTATAGGGCACTTGTGATGAATAGGCTGCATTTTCGACATCTGGCAGCGCTGTAATTTCACGGTGCAGTACATCCTTACGAGACTGAATTTTATCATTTCCAATACGTTGGATATCCATAATCTGTGATTTTGGGAATACCTCACTGCCTCTAAGAACCTTTTGATTTTGTGCAAAAACCACCAAGACAAGGGCAGTCATTACGATAGAGATAATGAACTGTGTACCAATCATCATATTGCGAAAGATGGTGCCGCCACGGCCTTTTGCCATTGTATTTTTAATAGCTTCTGATGGCGTAGTCTTAGTGATCATAAAGGCGGGATAAGACCCTGCAAATATACCCACGAGAATTGTAGTAGCCAATAGCCAAGGTAACATAGCCGTATAATCAATGACCAACACTTTACCCAGTGCGTTATTGTAAGCGGGCACAGCAATTTCTACCATGGCAACCGCCAAAATCAGTGAGATAAATACGATAGATTGACATTCCATCATAAACTGAGTGAGAAGCTGTTTGCGCCCTGCACCCAATGTTTTACGCAGTCCAACTTCGCGGAAACGACCCATGTTTTGAGCTGTAGCTAAATTTGCATAGTTAATGATAGCAATCACCAGCACTAATATACCCAAATATTCGACAATCTTTATCACAGGCATATCCGCCGTGCGCCAGTTGGCAATATTAGCGTTAACTAATGGCCGTGTTCTAAGCTCTGATACGGCTTCAAACTCACCCTTTGGGGCATTATTTAAAAATACATCATTGACCTTACGGTTTATTTCACTTGCAGACATCACACCATCCGTCATGACATACGTCATATAGTCTGATGATAACCAGCCCCAGTTTTCATTGGCCTTTAGCGGCTTGAAAAAGACATCTACCGTGTCAACAAGCGCCAAAATACTCAACTCTTCATCCTCACCAAAACGAGAATTAAAATGGCTGTCCGCAGCTATTTCCTTGATGATTGCGACTACTTGCATTGGGTATTCGCCCTCGGGACCGCTGAGCATTAAAGTCTCGCCAACAGCGTTCACTTTTCCAAAAAATTTGACAGCGATTTTATCCGTCATAACCAACTGGCTTGGCGCTGTCAGGCTGCTACTACTGCCATGAATATATTCAAAGTCAAACATCTTGGTAAAGTCAGGATCAACGAATTTCATATCTTGATAAAAGGCATTTTCACCCGATTTAAGTAGTGCCTCCATATTCAGACCTCGTGAGGCAGCAACCAGCTCAGGTATCTGCGCCTTAAGAAGTGGCTGAAGTGCGAGATATGTACCACGACTTTCAATAGAACTATGATTTCGCAGCGGGTTGTGAACACTTGAAATCGTGTAAATACTGTCCCGCTCGGCAAACATATGATCGTGATTGCGCTCGTAATCCGTGATCAAGCCACTCAGTAAATACATGGTCATACCAATGGCAAGGCCGACAATATTTATAACTGCATAGAGCTTGTTCTTAGACAAACTACGCAGTGCTATTTTGATGTAACTTTGAAACATTGTTTAATACTTTCTTATTTTTAGTTCGACGCATCAGCGTCGCCTCGCGGTCGCTCAGTACGGGCTATTGCCCTAATTTATTTAAACCCTATTCATATCTAAGTGCTTTGATGGGATTAGTCGTCGCAACACGATAAGCCCGAGATGCCACGGTCGCCCATGCGATAACAAGCGCAATGCCGCCCGCAACCAGTGACATCATGATGATATATTCACCGCCAAGCCGGTACTCGAACCCTTGTAGCCACTCACTCATGAAATAAAAGGCGACAGGCCAAGAGATTACATTGGCAATCATCACAGGCTTTGAAAATTGCCACACGAGCAAGCGCACAATATCCATGACCTTTGCGCCCAACACCTTGCGCACACCTATTTCCTTGGTGCGACGCTCAGCCGTGAAGGCAGCCAGACCGTAGAGCCCCAGACAAGCAACAAGAATAGCCAGAGCTGAAAAGGCGGCAAACAATTTAGCTTGCGCTGTTTCTTCTGCATATTGGGCTGCCATCATCTCATCTAGATGTTGCAGATTGATCGGCTGCATCGGCACATTGGTTTTCCAAATACGCTCAACATCATCCATTAAGCCCTGAATATCATTTGTTGTGTAACTGATCGTTGCCACGCGAAAACGGTCAGGACGCATCATATAAGCACTGGGGCGCACACCAAATTTTATAGAGCGAAAATATAGATCAGGGATTACACCAATGATCTGTAGATTTTGCTTGTCAGACCGTGTTAAATATACCGCTATATGCTTCCCAATAGCCTCATCTGGTGTTGCATAGCCTAAAGTGCGCACGGCAGATTCGTTTAATATTAAAGAGGCTGTCCCCACGCGCTCGACGCCTTCAACGATGGGGGCAATTTCATCACTGCCATAGGCCTCGTCAAACAGACGACCCGCTATAGGTTTAACGTCATAGGCTTCAAAGAAACCAAAACCCATGTTGTGATAATTGATGACCTTACCCTCGCTATCACTATCGCCCTCATCGCGATCTAGGCGTTCAAAATATGTGTTATTTTCATAATCCTGAGAGGGCGCTTCCGATGACAGCACCACAGAGCTAACACCAGACAGTGATGATATTTGCTGCTTCATCGCGTCCACATTGTCGCCAGCACTTCTGGTGCTTAGCACAAGCTTTCCACCACTTTCATACCCCATATCCATGGAATTAGCGAACAGCGTCTGGCCGTATACGACCGCCGTGCTGACGGTCAGTGTGATGGAGATTGCAAACTGAAATATAACAAGAATTGAGCGCAAACTCATTGTGCCACTTGCCTCAGCGCTTTTATTTGATTTAAGCGTTACAGCTGGCAAAAACCTAGATAAAACTAACGCAGGATAGAAACCAGCACCAAGACCAACAAAAGCCGCTACCCCGATAAAGGTTAGCAACAGATCAAAATCATTGAATAGGTTTAATTCTAATTCACGACCAAGGGCTTCATTATAAAACGGCAATGTGGCCTCTACCCCTGCCAAGGCAAATACAAGAGCTATAAAAGCAACCGCGACAGCCTCTCCTAAAAACTGTATTGAAACCTGTGCGCGTGTTGCGCCCATGACCTTACGCATTGCGACTTCGCGTGCGCGTGATGACGCCCGCGCGGTTGCGAGATTCATAAAATTGATGCAGGCAATGACTAATACAAGTCCCGCTACACCCATAAAGGTATAAATCATATTGATATCACCCATCGGCGTTAGATCACCCATGGTACCAGCTGCTGGACGCGCCTTTAGATGCAGATCTGTAAGGGCCATCAGATTATGCTTCATCTTATCACTGACTTTGCCTTTGGTTGGGTCATCGCCGCGATTTTCTGCACGTTCCTTGAACATCTCAACAAAGGCGCTTTCATTATCCACCCAATAGGTAAGACGCTCTTGGGCTTGCGCTACAGTTACGCCTTCACGTAGTTTAAAATATGTATACAGATTCACACTGGTCCACGTCTGCAACAGGCTTGTATCATCAGCGAACATTTCAGGGTCCATATTAACAAGGATATCTAACGTCATATGGGAATTGCTCGGTATATCCTTAATAACGCCTGTAATTTTAAAAACATTAGGCTCGCGCGTCATCATGCAACAAACTGTCATGGTCTCACCAACAACATCGGTGCGACCAAAATGCTTTATGGCCATACTTTCCGTTACTAGCATATCGTTATGGTTGGCAAATGACGTTAGTTGCTCACCATGCAAGAAGGGTAAATCAAAGACCTTAAAGAAACTATCATCGACAAAAGTCAAGCGTTCTGGCAGGGCATCACCGTCCTTGCGTATAGTTAACCCCCACTGAAACAGGCGCACACCAGCTTCGATTTCGTTGGTGGCATAATCGCGCACCGCAGGCATCATACGCCCGGCTGATCTCACTGTTAGAAAGGAAGGTCGCGTTGTCTCAATATAGCCTGTATGCATACGTACAATGCGGTCATTATCTGGCACCCATGTGTCATAACCAACCTCTTCACGCACAAAAAGCAGAATGAGGATACAGCTCATCAGGCCTATGGCGAGACCAAAGATAGTAATGGCTGAAAACATACCGTTTTTAATAATGTTACGCCACGCGGTGGTCAGATAATTTTTGAACATTGTAAAAACCTTTTCTAATTAAGAACGATGCATAAGCATCGCCCCCTGTTTAGTCAGTAAGGAAACGTTTCCTATTATTTCTTTGATACGATGCAGGGGCATCGCATCGCGGTCGCTCGGTACGGAAACGATGTTTCCTATGTGGATAGAAACTCCAATCCGCACGCAGTGAGGCAAGCATGGCTACGTGCCCGGACCAAAGGGAGGAGCTTATATAAAAAACCTACTCGTATCTAAGAGCCGTAATTGGATTAGAACGTGCAACCTTGATAGCGTGCATAGCAATCACACCCCAAGCAAGGCCAACAGCCGCAACCCCTGAGAGAATGATAATAGGAATTTGCATATCAATACGCTCAGCAAAGAACTGCAGGTACATGCCCGATGCAAAATACGATAGAGGCATCGCTACAAGGATTGCCCACATCACAGGCCGTGAAAACTGCCAAATGAGGAGTTTTACTAGCTGTGGCATCGTCGCGCCCAACACTTTTCTGATTCCGATTTCCTTGGTGCGGCCACGTGCCATAAAGGCAGCGAGACCAAACAGACCAATTAATGCTAGAGCTAAGGCAAGACCCGAAAATCCAGCGAGTACCATATTCATGGTCTTATAGATTTTATAAACACCGTTAAACAGACCATTCAGAAACTCATGCTCAATTGGATAATCAGGAATTACCTTCTTCCACACTTGCTCAATATCCGTAATAACAGAAGCTGATGCACCTTTTTTCAAGCGAATAGCACCATAATAATGAACACCCCAATCCACACCGAATATCCATGGCTTGATCTTATTGTGCAATCCTAGGATATTTTGGTCTGGCACCACACCAATGATATTATATTGGAAATTATCCTTACCATCATCGCGGTTCATGCCCCAAAATATTTCACCAACAGCCTCCCCTGCTGAAGCAAAACCTAATTTACGCGTTAGCATTTCATTGACGATCACATTGGCATTGCGAACCTCTTCACTCTCGCGGTAATCGCCACCAATCTCCATTGAGAAATTACGCCCTGCGAGCAATGGGATATTAAAGGTTTTAAGAAACTCAGTATCCATAGAAAGGTTGTTAATTTGGAATTTAGCGTTTTCATCACCCTTAACCCGACTAATAGAATTTGAATTATTACTCTGGTTAAAAGGCACTTGGCTGGAAAATGATACATGCTCAACAGCAGGTAATTTCATTAGCTCCGTCCGCAAGGTTTCTTCACGGTCACGAATAGATTTAACGCCTAGTTTATTCAACACCAAAACCTCATCCTTTGGGAAGATATTGCTGCTTTCCTTAACTTTAGCGTTTTGGAAGAATACGATCATCACAATGGCCAGCATGAAGATAGAAATCATGAATTGTGTGCCGATCATTAGCGAGCGGAAGAAGCTGCCCTTAGCGCCCTTAGCGTTCATATTCTTAAGCGCGTCAATGGGGCTGGTTTTCGTGATAAGATAGCTTGGGTAAGCCCCTGCCACCAAACCCACAATCGCAGTAGTCAGTAGCAACCACGGGATTAGCCCCATGTAATCAAGGCTTACAACCTTGTCCGTGGCACCATTAAATAACGGCACTAACATTTCAAGGAAGGCAATAGCAAGTACCATCGCAAGGAATGCTATTGTTAAGCTTTCGGTTAAAAATTGCGTCATCAATTGGCCGCGCTCAGCACCCAGCGTTTTACGCATGCCCACCTCGCGGGTACGCCCCATGCTCTGCGCTGTCGCAAGATTTGTATAATTCACAATAGCAATAACCAGCACCAAAATACCCAGCAATTGAACGCTCTCGATAACAGGCATGCCAATCATATCCCATATAGCAGCATTAGTATCTTTCAGGTGACGCGCCCTTAGCGAGGTCATGAATGTTTCTTTCATCTCGGCTTCAACATTACGGTCAAAAACGGCATTCACTTTGGCGTCCACTTCAGCCAGTGACATAATATCCTTGGTCATCACATAGACATAGTTACCCAATGAAAGATTATTCCAGTTACCTTCTAGCTTCCATTCTGCGATACGGTTAAGTGCCACAAGAGGAGAAATGATATTAAACCCGTCATCAGAAAGCATGGATGAATTGAAATGACTATTTTGCGGCAAATCCTTAATCACTGCTTTAACACGAAGAGCATGCTCGTGATTTAACATTAAAGTCTCACCTAACACATCAGTACGTCCAAAGAACTTATTGGCATAACTTTCGGTGAGGATCACACCTTTAGGATCAGTGAGCGCACTCGCGTCACCTTGGATATAGTCAAAATCAAAAATATGGGTAAATTCAGCGTCCGCAAAGCGAATACTCTCGTGAAAACTATTTTCACCAACAGTGACCAAATAACTACGGCGAATGGTCCTCACAACGGCTTCTGCCTCTGACATCTCAGCCTTAATCAGTGGCCCCATTGCAGAATATGTTTGATCCAACTCTTTCACACTAATATTTGCATTTGGTGAAAGTATGGACCCAATAGTGTAGGTGCGCTCGTGATTGGCAAACATGGTGTCATGATTACGCTCATAGTCGGCCATGATGCCACCAAACAGATAGACGGTCATACCTAATGCTAAACCCACCACATTGATAAGGGCATAAAGCTTGTTTTTAGACAGTGCCCTTAGGGCTATTTTTATATAATTCTTAAACATTGGAGGCCTCCTCGCTGTATATTCGACGCACTACAATCTTTGAGTATTTCAATACTTCTTTATTTAAGATTGCAGCCTTTAACTAGTGAGCTGCTAACTATTCAGCAGCGCGCACATTTTCTGTAACCACGTGACCATCAAACAAGTTGATTGTGCGGCGTGCGTAATCAGCGTGTGATGGGCTGTGTGTTACCATCACGATGGTTGTGCCTTCGTCATTTAATGCTTGCAGCATTTCCATAACTTCTTGGCCGTGCGCACTATCCAAGTTACCTGTTGGCTCATCGGCTAGGATCATTGCTTGATCACCGACGACTGCGCGAGCAACCGCTACACGCTGCTGCTGACCACCAGATAACTGGCTAGGCATATGCTTGGCGCGGTGGGCAATGCCAACTTTATCCATTACCTTTGCAACACGCTCTTTGCGCTCGCTGGCTGGGATATTATGATACAGCAATGCTAGCTCGATATTTTCTTCAACTGAAAGCTCGTCAATAAGATTAAAACTCTGGAAGATGAAACCAATGTTATGCTTGCGGATATTACCAAGCTGAGATTCAGAATAGTTTGAGATGTCCTCATCCATAAACATATACTGTCCGTCAGATGGTATGTCTAGCATACCAATAATATTTAAAAGCGTTGATTTACCACAACCTGACGGCCCCATAATGGCAACAAATTCACCATGTTCAATTTCAATATTAACGCTATTGAGCGCTACGGTTTCAACTTCGTCTGTTTGATATACTTTTGACAAATTATGTAATTTTAACATTTTTTTATTTCCTTTTTATTTGCCCCTAAAGGCATTCCTCGCTGTTAGTTTTAGTTACCTAATTTTAAGCGGTCCATATCACGGTAGCTAGTATAGGGTGATGTGACCACTCTCTCCCCAACTTCAAGGCCGTCTAGGACCTCGATATAACGACTGTTACGACGACCAAGTCGTACTGTACGTTTCACGGCCACTGTATTATCGGCTGCCACTACAAATATCCAGTTTCCGCCAGTATCCTGAAAGAACGCTCCATTAGGGATTAGTTTAGCCTTAGTAGCGTCCCCTAATGTTAACTTTGTTTGGATTGTCTGACCACGCCTGATAGAGCGAGGCTGTTCGCCATCAAATTTGAAATCAACTTCAAACTGACCATTTTGAACTTGCGGATAAATCTTCGAAACATTAAGGCCGTAATTAGAGCCACCCTTTTCAAAGACAGCACTTTGACCAATATCCACACGGCCTAGATAAAATTCATCGATGTTGGCTGTTAGCTTATAATCATTAGGCGTATCAATCTGACCAAGACGTTCACCGCGTGGGATATTCTGACCAATCTCAACATTAAAGCCTGATAGCTTGCCATCCACAGGAGCGCGTACATTCATATTTTCTAAATTCTGGCGTGAGATCGCTAAATTATCTTCTAGGCGACCACCTGTTTCTTTTAGAAACTTAAGCTGAGAGGCCTGCATACGCGTATCAGTTGCTTGGCTCTCAAGTGTAACTGCTAACTGGCTTTTATACCAATCAAGGGTATCTACAGTATCGTCATACGTGCCCTTTGCCACATTACCACCACCTAGCAATTCTTTTTGCTGAGCAGCTTTGCGGGTTAGCATTTTTATTTGATAATTAATGTTCACCAGATTACGCTTATGCTGCAAGCGGTTCTGCTCTAGACTAAGCTCCATAGAGCGCATGTTATTTAGCTGCTCTGCCACGCGCGCTTCGTTACCCAGCACGCTAAGCTGCAAAGTAGCATTGGACAAAACAACAATCTGCTCTCCGGCTTTCATCATTGCGCCATCTTCAACTAGAATGCGCTCAACGCGTCCACCCTCAATTGCATCAAGATAAACTGTCTTAGCTGGTGTCACACGACCACGCACCGGAATGAAATCTTCAAATGTGCCAGAGTTCACCGTAGATATAACGATACGGTCCTGATTAACATTAAGTGAACGCCCACCAGGCGCCATAATTGCTGAATATCCGAAATACATAACCACTAATGTCAAGGCAAACAGTGGCCCCCATTTTTTCAACGGCGACTTTTTAGTTGTTACCTTGCGGTCCATCCCTGAGCCAGAAATAGCGCCACTAGCACCCGCTGACGGCCTATTTGTTGGCCTTCCGGGCATTTTGACCTCTTTTTTAGGTCCTGTTGATTTGGAATTATCCATATTTGTAATAGTACCCATTTTTAGTGTTTCCTCGCTGTCAGTACCACCTTTTTATTATAACATGTCCTCGCATCGAACATCGGGCGTCACACTAACAGCTTAATAATAGCAAAGCTCATGCCAATAGTTAAGTCAATGTATTTACTGGATATTATATCTAAGTGTACATTATCGGACATAAAATACTGTACGTTTATGAACAGTTACTGTACGATAACGGACATTGAATACTTAGGTTTAAACGAAAGGTATACTTTGTGAGTAAAAGTGAAGGCTCCATATTAATTGTCGATGATGATGAGGACATTTTAACAGCTGGTAAATTGTTGCTCCGGCGTCATTTTGACAAAGTGCTGACATGCAATAGGCCTGAACTCATACCAGAGATGCTGCAAGTCAATCAATTTGACGCCATTTTACTCGATATGAATTTTAGCCCCGGCGAGAGCAGCGGTTCACAGGGGTATCAATGGCTGGCTAAAATTTTAGAAATAGAACCTCAGGCCGTCGTTATTATGATCACTGCTCATGGCGGCGTTAATGTAGCAGTTGAGGCCATGAAACTAGGGGCTACCGATTTTATCGCCAAGCCATGGCAAAATGAAAAGATGGTTGCCACCCTATCTGCGGCGGTACAATTAGGTAAATCCCGTACCGAGGCTAAGACTCTCAAGAATGCCAATAAGATACTTATCGAAGCCACTGCGCCTGCTAGCGGGCAAAAAATATTAGGTGGCTCAGACGCGATGAAGCATGTCATGTCCCTCATCAACAGGTCCGCCCCAACCGATGTTAATGTACTCATCTTAGGCGAAAATGGTACAGGTAAAGAGCTAGTAGCCCGCGAACTGCACGTCAAAAGCGACAGATCAAATCAAGTATTTATGAGCGTTGATTTAGGCGCAGTTTCCGAAACGTTATTCGAAAGCGAGCTATTCGGGCATAAAAAAGGGGCGTTCACAGATGCAAGAGAAGACCGCATCGGGCGACTACAAGCAGCTAGTGGTGGCACATTATTTCTTGATGAAATTGGCAATATCCCCCTGCATCTACAGGCTAAACTGCTCACTGTATTAGAACAGCGCGAAGTGACACCACTTGGTTCTAACCAAACCATACCGATTGATGTCAGACTTATCGCAGCGACCAACATCTCCAAGGCAGACCTCGGCAAGGAGAAAAATTTCCGACAAGATTTACTCTTTCGCTTGAATACAGTTGAAATACAGTTGCCACCGCTACGGGAACGCAGTGACGACATTGAAGGCATTGCCAGACATTACGCTGATATCTTTTGCAAAAAATACAGCAAAGGCACCAAGGGATTTTCTGCTGACGCACTAGCGGCTATCACTAGTTACGCATGGCCTGGTAATGTACGCGCCTTAAAACACGCGATTGAACGCGCTGTCATATTATCCGAGGGCTTGCTATTCGAGCCTTTTGATTTTCAAATGGATAAGCCACCGCACCAAGCTGGTGACATTGTACCGCCCCCGTCAGCTCAAATAATTGGCGCGCAAGATTTAGGTAACGATTTAAATCTCGAACGCATTGAAAAAACTGTCATCGAACAAGCGCTTAAAAAGCACCGCTATAATATATCCCACGCAGCCAAAGAACTTGGGTTAACACGCGCCGCCTTATATAGAAGGATGGAAAAACATGGGCTTTAAAAAATTCTCTCTTCTGATCGCTATCCGAACTACGCTTTTAATGATTAGTTTAACAGCGATTGTCCTCCTCATCAGTACACCAGGTTATCATGCGGCGACACTTCTACTCGCTGGCCTGATTGTATTTCAAGCATCTGAAGTTTTTCGCTTTGTATCTAAAACCAATTCGGAACTAGCACGTTTCCTTGATGCCGCCCGTTATGCGGATTTTAGTCAAAGATTCGAACTTAAAGGCATGGGGGCAGGATTTGGGGAGCTTGGCCTTGCTTTTACTGATATTTTAAAACGCTTTCAGGATGTCCGCACAGGCCAAGAAAGGCAGTTGCGTCACCTAAAAGCAATGGTAGAGCATGTGCCTGTACCATTAATCAGCGTCCATCAAGACGGACTGATTACCCTATGGAATAATAGCGCTCGTCGACTGTTTGGCACAAACCATGTGACCCGCCTCAGCGATATGGCACAATTTGGCGAAGACTTTGCGCGGCATATCACCGTTATACAAGCAGGCGAGCGCAGGCTTGTAACCATAAATGTTGATGACATGGAACAACAATTAACACTCTCGGCCACCCAAATCATCAGAACAGGCTCCATAGAGCGCTTAATCAGTATGCAGGATATTGGAAGCGAGTTGGATGGTGTACAGTTACAGGCTTGGCAAGACTTAGTGCGCGTGCTCACACATGAAATTATGAATAGCATCACGCCAGTGGCAAGCCTTGCAAAAACTGCCGCTGATCTCGTAGAGGATGCAAAGAGCAAAGTATTAGATCACCCTGATGTAGTAGAAGAGCTAGATCATGTGGCCAGCGCCGTATCAACAGTTGCACGCCGCAGCGATGGTCTCATGCAATTTGTTGGCAGTTATAGGCGCCTAACGCGATTACCTCCTCCGAAAAAACAAGAAATAAAACTAGGCGTATTTTTCAAACAAGTGTCAACACTTGCTGCCCAAGAATGGTCAGATAAAAATATAGAGTTTAATACTTCTGTAGAACCGTCAGAGCTTGATGTAATTGCCGATCCTGATATGATAGAACAACTACTGCTCAATCTACTTTTAAACGCAGAGCAAGCCCTAAGCGAGACAACAAATCCAGAAATTCATTTATCAGCCTATCTTAACAAACGCGGCCATGTGACCATTGAAGTCTCGGATAATGGCCCTGGCGTGCCTGATGATATTGCAAATCGGATATTTGTACCATTTTTTACCACAAAAAGAGATGGATCTGGGGTTGGTTTAGCGCTCACACGCCAAGTAATGATCGCCCATGGCGGCAATGTTAAACTGAAAAAAAGCGAAAATGGGGGCGCATTATTCACGCTAATGTTTTAGTAGATAACAGTCATATTAGTTTAAGAGTGGTTTTGTATTTATGTAAAATAATATAGTATTACTACCGCAAAAATGCATTTCACTTCACTTTTTCATTTTGCAAATTAGAATTAAGTTTAAAAATTTTAAGGAAAATATGCTAGCAGAACACACTAATCTGTTATATATTAGTAAATGAGTAGGGAATATGGCTTTTTAGCTTACCTTATTCTAGCCCTACTGTGTACCCCCATGCGCAGTGGGGCTTTTTCATGCCTAATTCCAACCCATAAACGCACAAAGAAAGACCCCCCGAAGACAAGCATCAGAGGGTCTACCTATTTGATATTGATTTCACGCCTAGAGCATAAAATCTAAATTAGCTTAACGAGTGTGACTCACCAAACCATCACGCTCTAGACGCTTACGCTCTAGTTTGCGTGCACGACGAACAGCTGCTGCTTGCTCACGAGCTTTCTTTTCAGAAGGCTTTTCGAAAAAGCGGCGCAGTTTCATCTCGCGGTATACGCCTTCGCGCTGAAGTTTTTTCTTCAAAGCACGTAAAGCTTGATCCACATTATTATCCCGAACGACAACCTGCATGGTTGTTCACCCCTTTCTATTGGCTAAATTTATGGTGCAGCAAGTCGGGAGCATACACCATGTGCCGAGAACGCGCGGTATAGCAAGCATCGACGATCAAGACAAGTAATTTCGCTGTTTCCTAAGTATAATGGGTGAAAAGCGCGAAAAAAGAGGCAACCTCCCGTCCATTTTTCTTCTAGTTGCACCCTAAAGAAAAAGAAAAGTTACCTCTTTTGGCTTTTCAGTCTTAACAATCCCATGTTCCTTAGCATAACTAACCTTAGTAGATGGTATAAGCTCACCAAAGACCAGAACCCAGTCAGTATTCTACCTCAAAATCACTAAATTTGCAAGATGTGGCCCTTTCCATCTCGCAAACCGCAGTTTTGCGTGGTACAAATAATCATAAGATAAAACGACTCGGTGATTATAATATCTCGCAACCTAAAAGAATTAGTCAGTTATGCCAAAAACAGCGCCAAAATCTAAAGACGAACCAACGCCACTGGAATTACGCGAACCGTTATTGCAAGCAATGATGGCGCATATTCCTTTTGATGGATGGAGCGAAAAAGCGCTTTTCTCAGCGGCAGACGATTTAGGTATCAGCAGTGGCATGGCAGAGCTAGCTTTTCCCCGTAGTGCTATTGAGGCATTACAATTGCACCTACAAAAAGAAGATCAAATTCTAAAGGATGCATTAGAGAAGCTAGATTTGCCCTCCATGAAAATTAGGGACCGCACCACCATTGCCGTACGCACAAGGTTAGAATATGCCAGTGAGCACCGTGAAGCAGTGAAGCGCGCCATGAGCCTGCTTGCCTTGCCACAGAATGTATCTATCGGCACATCAGCCATCTGGGCCACCAGTGACATCATATGGCGCGCAACAGGTGATACTTCCACTGATCATAACTGGTACACAAAGCGCATGACCCTATCTGCGCTTTATAGTGCTGTCCTTATTTTTTGGCTCAATGATGATTCTGAAGAATTTTGTGATACTTGGGATTTCCTTGATCGGCGTATAGAAGATGTGATGAAAATCGAAAAAACGAAGTTTGATTTTAAAAACACATTAAAGCATATGCCGTCTATTAGTCGTTTTCTGGGCCGGTTGCGCTATCCCACACTTTAATAAACTTTGGCATCGCTTATGACAGATGGTCCTATATTCATACCCACCGCCTCAGCGGATGCTGCCCAAGATGGACTGATGCATATTATTGAACGTTGGCACCGCTATCTATCTAGTGAGCGACGTATGTCACCCCACACGATTAAATCATATGGCCGTGACATGGGGGATTTTTTAGCCTTCATGATGGCCTATAAAGGCTCTACGCTCGGCGAGCGTGATTTGGCTGAGATGTCCGTGCGGGATTTTCGTGCCTTTCTCGCCCAGCGCCGCAAAGACGGTGTATCAGCCCGCACTGTGGCACGAACCCTATCATCGCTCAGGAACTTTTATCGATATCTAGCGCGTATAGAACATATCAAAAATGATGCTATCACCGCCATGCAGGGGCCTAAATTACCCCACCGCGTCCCTCGTCCTTTAAATGAAGTGTCAGCTCAGAACGTTCTAGAGACCATTGGTGACTTTAGCACAGAGGATTGGATAGCAGCACGTGATAGTGCCGTCGTTACCCTGCTTTATGGCTGTGGATTACGTATTGGTGAAGCGCTGTCTCTAAACGGTGCTGACATCCCAACCTCAGACAGTATGCGCATTATCGGTAAACGCAACAAAGAGCGCATTGTACCCTTACTGCCTATCGTCATAGAGGCGATTGATGCCTATATTAAATTATGCCCCTACGTCATAGAAGACGCTGGGCCATTATTTCTTGGCAAGCGCGGCAAACGCCTTGGCAGTCGCACGATCCAATCAGCCATGCAATCGGTGCGCGCTGTTCTAGGGTTACCCGACACAGCCACCCCTCACGCGCTGCGCCACAGCTTTGCCACACATCTACTATCTAGCGGTGGTGATTTGCGCACGATCCAAGAATTGCTGGGCCACGCTGACCTTAAGGCCACACAGATATATACCGAGGTCGATAGCGCCCGCATGAAGGCCGTCTATGACAAAGCGTTTAGAAGATAAGAAGTTATATCTAAATCGGCGAATGGTCGCCGACTCCCGTTTGGGCGGTACGCGCCCACGCGCTATAAAGTTAGGAAACAATGTTTCCGTACCGAGCGACTGCGAGGCCGCAGCTTTAGCGAGGATAGCCTTAGTGGCGCTTGAACGAAAAGATTCCCGCCTTCACGGGAATGACGAATATAATTAGGGCGTAGCCCGTACCGACCAAGCGGGAGGCCGCAGCTTCAGCGAGGAACTTAAAAAACTAAAGTCCGAAAATGGCGAGTATTTTATAGTGATCTTTGTTACAATGCTTGCATGACAAAAAAGCAAGAACATATCCTATATAAAGCCATCACGGCTAAAGACCCTGATTATGACGGCCATGTATTTTACGGTGTCAGCACAACAGGTATATTCTGTCGGCCCATTTGCCCGTCGCCTGATCCAAAGCAAAGCAACGTCAGTTTCTATCTAAGCGCGGATGAAGCCATTGAAGCTGGTTTTCGTCCTTGTAAACGATGCAGACCCGAAACAAGGGAGGGATCACCTGCTTGGCAAGGCACTGACGCGACCGTCGCTCGCGCAAAAAAACTCATCGCTGAAAATATACTGAGCGAGCATGGCATCACAGGCCTGTGTGATAGATTAGGTATCGGTGAGCGCCAACTTAGGCGGCTATTTAACAAACACCTCGGTGTATCACCCAAGAGCTACGCCCTTAACCGTCAATTAGAGCTTGCTGCGCTACTACTCAGTCAATCAACCGCCTCTATTGCCACAATCGCCATAGACGCAGGCTTTAACAGCTTAAGACGCTTTAATGATGCCTTTGTGGGAGCAAAAGATATAAGCCCCAGCAAATGGCGAAAAAACAGTAAGGCAGAAAATGATATTATATAATAGATCCACATATGACAGCCCGCTTGGTGAGATAACACTCATTACATCAGCCAGTAAAATTCATCTATGCGAATTTAGTGATAAGAGCGAGCGTATCAACAAGCATCTAACAAAATACTATAGCAATGAAACTATTTTGAGCGGTCAAACCCCTGCCTATATAAAATCAATGTTAGATATATATTTTAAAGGCGAATGCGCATTAGATTTCACCCTAGCAAAACCAAAAGGCACAGATTTTCAGCGTAGAATATGGGCAGGCTTAACGACTATCCCTTACGGCCAAACATATAGCTATCAGCAACTAGCCGCTGTAACCGCTTCTCACCCTCGCGCCGTTGGCATGGCTAATGGCGCTAATCCCATCAGCCTTTTCATCCCTTGCCACCGCGTCATCGGCAAAGATGGTAGTTTAACTGGTTACGCTGGTGGCCTAGATCGCAAGAAAGCACTGTTAGAACTTGAAGCTTCATAAAAAAAGCTGGCCTCATTAAGGACCAGCTTTTAATTATTTCGTAAAACAGACAAAATTACATATGAATAGGACGTCCATGAACAGCAAGTGCTGCTTCTTTCATTGCCTCAGCCTCAGTTGGATGTGCATGACATGTTAGCGCGATATCTTCAGCGCTTGCACCAAACTCCATCGCTGTTGCTGCTTGTGCAATCATATTACCAGCGTCAGCGCCGATAATATGCACACCAAGAACACGGTCTGTCTCTTTGTCAGCTAATATTTTCACAAAACCATCTGTTGCTTGATTGGCCTTAGCACGGCTATTTGCAGTGAAAGGAAATTTACCAACATTATAAGAAACTTTTGCTTCTTTCAGCTCTTCTTCTGTTTTACCAACAGCGGCGACTTCTGGATAGGTATAAACCACACCCGGAATAACATCATGGTTCACATAGCCAGTTTCACCTGCGATATTTTCAGCGCAAGCAAGACCTTCGTCTTCAGCCTTATGCGCAAGCATTGGCCCCTCAACAACATCACCAATTGCCCAGATACCAGCAACATTACTGCTAAAATCAGCACCAATTTTAATACGGCCACGCTCGTCCATTTCAACGCCTGCAGTTTCAAGACCTAAGCCATCTGTATAAGGCCTACGTCCAACCGACATCAGCACAACATCACAATCAATCGTTTTGGCGTCGCCGCCTTTAACAGGTTCAAAAGTAACAGTTGCGCCCTTTTTAGTCGCCTTAACATCTGTAACCTTACTTGACACATTTAACGTCATGCCTTGCTTTTTCAGCATACGGCCAAAAGTTTTGCGTACTTCACCGTCCATGCCGAGTAGCACCTGATCCATAAACTCAACAACCGTAACCTCAGCGCCAAGACGACGCCAAACAGAACCAAGCTCAAGACCAATAACGCCGCCACCGATAACTACCAGCTTTTTCGGCACCTTAGTCAATGCTAATGCACCCGTTGAAGAGACTATAACCTTCTCGTCAATTTCAATACCTGGTAGGCTAGCAACATCAGAGCCAGTAGCAATGATGAAATTCTTTGCCTTAACGGTTTCAGACCTACCATCATTTAAGGCTACTTTTAGCGTATCCTTGCTCGTGAATTTACCAGCACCTTTGATCCAAGTGATTTTGTTTTTCTTGAATAAGAACTCAATGCCGCCCGTCAGCTCACCCACGGTTTTATCCTTAGATGCCTGCATGGCCTTAATGTCTACATCTAGGCCCTTGACGGTGATGCCAAATTTTTCAAAGTCATGACCGGCCTCTTCATACAGATGTGAAGCGTGGAGCAGCGCCTTAGATGGCATACAGCCTACATTTAGGCATGTTCCACCAAGTGTCTCACGTTTTTCAACACAGGCCACTTTTAAACCAAGCTGTGCTGCACGGATAGCAGCAACATAACCACCAGGGCCCGCACCAATTACGACAACGTCATATTCGCTCATCATCAATTCCTTACATATCAAGTAGAAGACGTGTTGGGTCTTCAAGCGCTTCTTTAACGCGGACTAAGAATGTCACAGCTTCACGACCATCAATAATACGGTGATCATATGATAGTGCCAGATACATCATCGGGCGAATAACCACCTGACCGTCAATAGCCATCGGACGGTCTTGGATTTTATGCATGCCTAGAATAGCCGACTGAGGTGCATTCAAAATCGGTGAACTCATTAGCGAGCCAAAAATACCACCGTTAGAAATAGTGAATGTACCACCCTGCATATCACCAATGGTTAACTTGCCATCGCGGGCCTTCTTACCGTATCCTGCGATACCTAGCTCGGTGTCGGCAAAAGACATATCCTGTGCGTCTTTTAACACTGGTACAACAAGACCATTTGGCGATGAAACCGCCACACCGATATTAGCGTAATTATGATAGACAATTTCTTCACCATCTATAAAAGCATTAACCGCTGGTACTTCACGCAGTCCAAGACAACAAGCCTTGGTAAAGAAGCTCATAAAGCCAAGTTTGATGTTATGCTTTTTAGCAAACATATCCTTGTACTTAGCGCGGGCTTCCATCACCGCAGTCATATCCACCTCGTTATAGGTAGTGAGCATCGCAGCTGTATTTTGCGCGTCTTTTAAACGTGAGGCGATAACTTTGCGCAGACGTGTCATCTTCACACGCTCTTCACGTGGACCAGCCTCAGCAACAGGCGTGCCGCCAGCAACAACAGGGCCAGCGCTCAGTGATTTTGCTGTACCATTTTCAATAGCCTTTAGCACATCACCTTTTGTTAGACGACCATCCTTGCCTGTGCCCTGAACAGAGCCTGGATCAAGATTATAGTCATCTACAATGCGGCGCACAGCAGGTGACATCGGCATTAGGTTGCCTGATGTGCCAGCAGGTGGCGTTGCAGCTGCCGCAGCAGGAGCAGGAGCCGCAGAAGCAGCCGCAGCTGGTGCCGCAGAAGCAGCCGCCGGCGCTGCAGGAGCCGGCGCTGCGCCTTTGCCCTCTGTATCCACCTTAGCGATCAAAGCGCCAATTTCAACAGTGTCGCCTTCAGCTGCTAAAATCTCAACGAGCACACCAGCCACTGGGCTAGGCACTTCCATCGCTACCTTGTCAGTTTCAATTTCAACAATGGGTTCGTCCGCAGCAACTGCGTCCCCAACATTTTTTAACCATGAACCAATGCTACCTTCTGCGATTGATTCCCCAAGCTGGGGGATATGAATATCTTCGATTGCCATTAGATTATTCTCCTACCCTATATTTATTGTGTTAATGCGACGTCAACGAGTGCAGCCTGCTGTTTAGCATGCACAGAAGCAAGACCCGTTGCAGGAGATGCGCTGGCCGCGCGTCCTACATAGGTTGCCCGTTTCGGCGTTAATTTAGTATTTGCCAGAGATTCTTCGATGAAGGGTTCAACAAAGCTCCAAGCGCCCATATTTTTTGATTCTTCTTGGCACCAGACGATAGATTCAACATTCTTAAAACGTGACAACTCTTCAGACATTGTACGTGATGGAAATGGATAAACCTGCTCTAGACGCAGTAGATATGTATCACTAAGCTTGCGACTGTCTCGCTCTTCAAGCAGGTCAAAGTAAACCTTACCTGTACAGATCACGACACGTTTGATCTTGTCATTCGCTTTAAGCTTTAGATTTGAAGCCGTTCCCTCCTGAGCATCATCCCACAAAATGCGGTGAAACTGTGATCCAGGACCGAAATCCGCAATAGTAGACACGCATTTCTTATGCCGTAAAAGAGACTTAGGCGTCATGATCACTAGCGGCTTACGGAACTCGCGGTGCATCTGACGGCGTAGCGCGTGGAAATAGTTAGCGGGCGTTGTAATATTACAAACCTGCCAGTTATTTTCCGCACTTGCCTGCAGATAACGCTCAAACCGCGCTGAGCTATGTTCTGGACCTTGGCCCTCATACCCATGCGGCAATAGCATTACAAGACCTGACATACGCAACCATTTTGCTTCGCCGCTAGAGATAAACTGATCAATCATGATCTGCGCGCCATTGGCGAAATCTCCAAACTGGCCTTCCCACAAGGTAAGCGTATTGGGTTCAGCTAACGTATAGCCATATTCAAAACCAAGAACGCCAAACTCTGATAGCGGACTATCAAGAACCTCAAAATGGGTTTCAGGATCAACATGCGCTAGCGGTATATGGCGGACCTCTGTTTTTTGATCCACAAAAACTGCGTGGCGCTGTGAGAAAGTACCACGACCACAATCTTGGCCCGATAGACGTACACCAAACTTTTCTTTTTGCAATGTACCATAGGCAAGCGCTTCAGCAGTTGCCCAATCAAAACCTTCGCCATTTTCAAACATTTTGTCCTTAGCATCAAGGACACGTTTTAATGTACGGTGGATATTGAAATTCTCAGGAATTTCAGTAAGAACAGCACCAACTTCACTTAGAACATTATGTGCAACACCCGTATCGGCGCGACGTTTTTCATCGTCATCAGCGGCGCGACCTAGGCCTTCCCACTTTCCTTCAAACCAATCAGCCTTATTCACCTTGTAATCATTACCAGCGATGAACTCTGCTTCTAGATGAGAGACAAATTCATTAACCATCTGCTCATATTGTTCAGCAGTGATAACGCCCTCAGCAATCAAGCGATCAGAATAAATTTTACCCACAGATGGGTGCTTTTTAATAGCAGCATACATAAGCGGCTGTGTGAAAGCTGGCTCGTCAGATTCATTATGACCAAAGCGGCGGTAACAGAACATATCTAACACCACATCACGCTTAAAGGTTTGACGGAATTCGGTTGCCAGCTTTGTTGCAAAAACCACAGCCTCAGGGTCGTCACCGTTCATATGGAAGATTGGTGCTTGCACCATTTTGGCCACATCAGATGGATAAGGGCTTGAGCGTGAAAATTGTGGGCTTGTAGTAAAACCAATTTGGTTATTAACAATAAAGTGGATACACCCACCAGCGTTATAACCATTAAGACCAGACATTGCGAGACTTTCAGGTACAATACCTTGACCCGCAAAAGCGGCGTCACCATGCATCAACAGCGGGCATGTACCTGCGCGATCACGATCACCCTTTTGGGTTTGCTTAGCGCGCACCTTACCAAGCACAACAGGATTAACCGCCTCTAGATGAGATGGATTGGCCGTCAGCGACAAGTGAATATTTTTTCCGTCAAAATCACGATCCGCACTGGTGCCTAGGTGATATTTAACATCACCTGAGCCCTGCACATCATCAGGCTTATAAGAACCACCGGCAAACTCGTTGAACATAGCGCGATACGGCTTTTTCATCACATTAGCCAAAACATTTAGGCGACCACGGTGCGGCATACCAAGCACGATCTCGTCCATGCCATTTTGACCACCCGTTTTCATCACTGCTTCCATAGCAGGAACAAGGCTTTCACCACCATCTAGACCAAAACGCTTTGTACCTGTGTATTTTTTACCCAGAAACGCTTCAAATTGCTCAGCTTCAATGATTTTAGCGAGGATCGCTACTTTACCACGATCGGTAAATTGGATTTCCTTATCACGCCCTTCAATTTTACGCTGGATCCATGATTTTTCATCAGGATCATTAATATGCATAAATTCAACGCCCATATTGCCGCAATATGTACGTTTTAAAATTGTTACAATCTCACTAACGGTCGCTGTTTCTAGACCAAGAACATGATCCATAAAGATCGGGCGATCCATATCATCAGGCCCAAAACCATATGTTGAGGGTTCTAATTCTGTATGGACAGGACGGTCCTCAAGACCAAGCGGATCTAGATTTGCGATTAAGTGACCACGCACACGGTATGTGCGGACCATCATGAGGGCGCGAATACTATCAAGCGTAGCTGCGCGAATATCTTCAATGGAGGCTGTACCCTTTGGTACTGAAGTAGCACCACCTTCGATGAACATATCTGAACCATCAAGGCCTGTAGTTAAATCATCATCAGGTCTAAGCGGCCAATCACTACGCGCCCAGCTTGGCTGCATGTCAGCCGTACCAGAAATACCATGTTCCATAGCCTCAAAATAAGAACGCCAGCCTTCATCAACAGAGGCTGGCTCATTAAGGTATTGATCATAAAGGCTTTCTACAAATGCAGGACTAACGCCCTCAAGCATTGCTAGATTATCAAGGTCTGCACCCATCCCATATTACACAGTGATTAGCACTATGTCCTCTATATTAAGGTTAATTACGGCCAGCAGGTATAACGCCACTGGCCGTAACAATATATTTATTAACCTTTGATCGCTTGGATCAAAGTTTCACCAAGACGTGCTGGGCTATCTGATACGATAATGCCAGCTGAACGCATAGCTTCCATCTTATCTTCCGCGCCACCTTGACCACCAGAAACAATAGCGCCAGCATGGCCCATTGTACGACCCGGAGGTGCTGTACGTCCCGCGATGAAACCAGCAACTGGCTTCTTCACTTTGCTATGTTTTAAGAACTCAGCAGCTTCTTCTTCGGCTGAGCCACCAATTTCACCAATCATGATGATGCTTTCAGTTTCATCATCACCAAGGAACATCTCTAGGCAATCGATGAAGTTTGTGCCGTTGACAGGATCACCACCAATACCGATACATGTAGATTGACCTAAACCAGCAGCCGTTGTTTGAGCAACAGCCTCATAGGTCAGCGTACCTGAGCGTGAAACGATACCAACATTACCACGACGGTGAATGTGACCAGGCATAATACCAATCTTACATTCGCCAGGCGTGATAACACCAGGACAGTTAGGACCAACAAGGCGTGTACCTGAATTGCGAAGAGCGCGTTTAACACGCACCATATCAAGCACTGGAATACCTTCAGTGATACAAACAACAAGCTCTAGCTCAGCGTCGATAGCTTCTAAAATAGCGTCCGCTGCAAACGGTGGAGGCACATAAATTACAGAAGCGTTAGCGTCCGTTGCTTCGCGTGCATCAGCTACAGTATCAAAGATAGGTAGATTAAGGTGCGTACCGCCGCCTTTACCTGGCGTTACGCCGCCAACCATTTTTGTACCATATGCAATCGCTTGCTCTGAGTGGAAAGTACCTTGTGCGCCAGTGAAACCCTGACAAAGGACTTTAGTATTTTTATTAACTAGAACTGACATTACGCGGCCTCCTTCACTGCCTTAACTACCTTCTCGGCAGCGTCATTCAGATCGTCAGCAGAGATAATAGTCAGGCCACTTTCGGCCATGATCTTTTTACCAAGCTCAACGTTTGTACCCTCTAGGCGTACAACAAGCGGCACATCAAGCTCAAGCTCACGTGCAGCTGCAACAACGCCTTCTGCAATAACATCACAGCGCATGATACCGCCAAAGATGTTAACGAGGATGCCCTCAACATTATCGTCAGAGAGAATGATTTTGAACGCTTCTGTTACGCGCTCTTTAGTCGCCCCGCCACCAACATCTAAGAAGTTAGCAGGTGAGCCACCTTTAAGCTTAATGATGTCCATGGTAGACATCGCAAGACCAGCGCCGTTGACCATACAACCAATTGTACCATCTAGACTGATGTAGTTTAGCTCATACTTAGATGCTTCGATCTCTTTAGCGTCTTCTTCTGACTCATCACGTAGTTCACGCACCTGTGGGTGACGAAATAACGCGTTGCCATCGAATGACATCTTTGCATCAAGAACAACTATGTGATCGTCCTGTGTAAGCACAAGCGGATTGATCTCGATCATCGCAGCATCAAGATCCATAAAGGCATTATAAAGAGATGCCACAACCTTTTGACATTCTTTACTAGCCTGACCCTCTAAGCCAAGACCGAAAGCAACCTTACGGCAATGGAAAGACTGGAGACCCATAACACTGTCAATTTCAACGGTAAATATCTTCTCAGGCGTAGCCTCAGCTACTTCCTCGATATCCATACCGCCTTCTGTAGATGCTACAATAGCAACATTGCTTGATGCGCGATCAACCAGAAGGGAAATATAAAATTCGCTTTTAATAGCGCAACCATCTTCAACGAAGATGCGACGAACCTCTTTACCCTCTGGGCCAGTTTGGTGCGTTACAAGTGTTTTGCCGATAAGCTCTTTTGCTGACGCTTCCACATCATCAAGAGATTTAACGACCTTAACACCGCCCGCTTTACCGCGACCACCAGCGTGGATTTGCGCTTTAACAACCCAAACAGGGCCACCTAATTTTTTAGCAACATCTACTGCTTCAGCAGGCGTATAAGCAACGCCGCTTTTTAGCACAGGTGCACCGTATTCTTTCAACAAGCCCTTAGCTTGATACTCATGAATATTCATGTTCCCTTTTCTCCTTTTGGATAGGGGTGTGTCACAGTTTATTTCTTATAGTTAACAAAAGCCTGAGCAAATCATTGCGCAAGTTTAGTTAATTTTTTATTACTTTAAGCTTTCATCAATAGCTTGGCAGGCTTCAATAAGCCCCTTAACAGCGCCGACAGAGTGGTCGAAACCTGTTTTTTCTTCGCCCTGTAGCTCAACTTCTACAATACGCTCGATACCGCCAGCACCAATAACCGTTGGTACACCAACATACATATCATCAACACCATACTGACCTGTAAGGAAAGCCGCACAAGGCAGAAGACGTTTCTGATCCTTTAGGTACGACTCAGCCATTGCTATCGCTGATGTAGCAGGCGCATAAAAGGCAGAACCTGTTTTAAGAAGACCAACGATCTCAGCACCGCCATCGCGTGTGCGCTGAACGATCTCATCGATCTTTTCCTGTGTCGACCAACCCATTTTAATAAGGTCAGGTACATTAATACCAGCCACTGTAGAGTAGCGTGTTAGTGGCACCATGGTATCACCATGACCACCCAGAACAAATGCGTTTACATCTTTAACCGATACATCAAACTCATCAGCCAAAAAATGCTGGAAACGCGCACTATCAAGAACACCCGCCATACCACAAACCTTGTTTGTTGGCAGACCAGAGAATTTTTGAAGCGCCCAAACCATCGCGTCTAGTGGGTTTGTGATACAAATAACAAATGCGTCAGGCGCATTATCACGGATACCTTCACCAACGGACTTCATCACTGAAAGGTTAATACCAATCAAGTCATCACGGCTCATGCCCGGCTTGCGCGGAACACCAGCCGTTACGATAATTACATCAGCGCCAGCGATATCCTTGTAATCGCTAGTACCTTTTAGTTTAGCATCATAACCAGCGACAGGTGCTGATTGAGAAAGGTCTAGTGCTTTACCAGCAGGCATACCTTCCATGATGTCGAAAATTACTACGTCGCCTAATTCTTGACTTGCCGCAAGGTGGGCAAGAGTGCCACCAATTTGACCAGCACCAATTAGGGCTATTTTATTACGTGCCATGGGAATGCTCCAAGCGTTTAAAATACTTATTACATGTCGCGAACTAAGCGACATCTCATTGAGGGACCAAAACGATCTCATGAAATTGTTACCGTTTTTCATGCTGCACTGCAAGGCAATCTGCGCGCTTTTACCCCTTTACAAACTTTATTTTAGGTCACTTTAAGGCAATAATACCGAAACCCTATACCCTGCCTTAGTTACAGCTTGTATATACAAGCAAAAGAAAAATTGCATTATAGTAGAATGCCATGATATAGATTTAGGTAATAGTAGACAAAGAATCGAATTTAGAGCCTATGATAAAATTATCAGAAATCACCCTCAACCCTGCAATTGATATCTCAAAATATGCGGCAGAGCTACAAAAACATGGGCGTGTGCAAATACATGATTTCTTCGCAAAAGACACGGCAGAGGCTCTATATCAAATGGTCACGGATCATAAACCCTGGTATCTAGCCTATAATAATGGAGACAATTATTATGAGAGCGAGCTTGCTGAATTTGATGCCCTCACCCCAGAGCAAAAAACAGGCTTTATGAATGAAATTTATGCCAAGGCCTGTAAACAATTTCAATATGTCTTTTGCCAATATTATATCACACAAGCCATCGACAAGGGGGAAGATGCTGGCACCCCTATCCATGTGATGCATGATTTCGTTAATGGAGATATATTCACACCGTTTTTAAAAAATTTAACGGGTGAAGACAATATCAGCTTTGTCGAAGCCTTTATCAGCAAATATAGGCCCGGCGATTTTTTAACGCGCCACGATGATACCCATAATAAAAATGATCGCGTTATCGCCTATACAATCGGCATGACAAAAAATTGGGATATGAACTGGGGCGGGCATTTAGCATTTTATGATAATTACGGCAACATCACGCACGGACTTATACCCACGTTTAATACCTTTAACGCCTTCTTAATCCCGCAAGAACACGCCGTGCAAATGGTCAACCCATCAGCGGGCAGTGCGCGCACTAGCTTCCTTGGTTGGGCTAATCGCTAGATTCTTCTAGGCCATGCCCTCTGGCCAAGTAATCCTGTGACTGCATTTCCATCAACCGCGACACTGTGCGCTCAAACTCGAATGCTCCATCGCCTTCAGTATATAGCTCGGCCGGACCAACTTCTGCTGAACATAGGAACTTAACGCCGTGTTCATACAGCGCGTCTATGAACGTGACAAACCGTTTGGCCTCATTACGGTTATGGGTGCCAAGTTTTGGCACTGCTACCATGATGATCGTGTGATATCGTCTGGCGATGGCCAGATAATCACCCGCCCACAGCGCCGCCGCACATAACCGCTTGAATGAAAACACCGCCACGCCGCGCGCTGCCTTTGGCACAAATACTTTACGCCCCTGCACCTCAACCTCATCGGTTGGCACTTTATGACGATCCTCGACATTACGGTCCGTTAAGCGAAAGAATGCCGCCGACAAAGCATCTGTGCTTACCTGATCCACAGGGTGATAATATGTTTGCAAACCCTGCATACGGTTTAAGCGGTAATCGGTAGGGCCATCTAGCGGCACCACGTCAAAGTCTTGTTCAATACGGTTAATGAAGGGCATGAACAGCGGACGATTTAAGCCATCTTTATAGAGATCGTTCGGGATACGGTTACTGGTAGCTATTACCACAACGCCACGATCTAACATCTCACCAAACAATCGCGCGATCACCATAGCATCGGCAATGTCTGTGATTTGCATTTCATCAAAGCAAAGCAACGTTGCTTCCTGTGCCAGCATGCGTGCAACAGGTACAATAGGATCATCACCCGTTACCCGCGCCCCCGTTGCCGCGCGTTCCTTTTGGCTCATACCGCGCCAGACTTTTAATCGCGCATGAATATCCAACATAAAATCATGGAAATGCACGCGTTTTTTAGCCTTGACTGGCGCACAGTCATAAAATAAATCCATCAACATAGATTTACCGCGCCCCACGCCGCCATATAGATACAAACCCTTAGGCGGCTTGATATTTTTTTTGCCAAATATATTGGATAGCCGCCAGCTTTTGATCGACAACCCCTTTGAGTGGTCTGCCAGTTCTGGGTAATCGACGAAGTCATGATAAAGACGATCAAGATGGGTCAGCACGCGAAGTTGTTCTTCGTCAGGGCGAATTTCGCCCTCAGCCGCCATCTGATTATAATATTCAGTGGGTGTAAGTCCTAGGCCGTCTGTCGAGTTATCTGACATAAATAATATTCTTCATAGTGCATTAATTAATAACGTTGCATAACATGTATAAGGCTTCCACTAAAGCCCATTAATGTCTATAGATAACTTTAATTTAGAAACATGAATGGGCCAACGCAAGGATACTTAAATATATAGGCGAAGCCGTACTGAGCGACTGCGAGGCCGAGCCAATGCGAGGATACTTAAATATATAGGCGAAGCCGTACCGACCAAGCGGGAGGCCGAGCTTACGCGAGGTACTAACAAAATGAACAATCGTATTTTCAACATTCAAGGCGTCGATAATTTTCGTCACATGGGCGGATATAAAACGGCCGATGGCGGCATCACCCGCGATGATCGCCTATATAGATGCGGCCACTTATTTGACTTAAGCGAAGCTGGCGGTAAAAAAATTGAGGCCCTGAACATTAATCAAGTGGTTGATTTTCGCAGTGAAGCTGAAAAAGAAGTGCGCCCTGCACAGTGGCCAAACTCATGGCAGCCAACATATTACCCCACACCCATTGGCGGCAACGCAGCGGCTTGGATCAAAGAACTGTTTGAACGCATTGCCTCGGGTAAGTTCCCGCGTCAAGACCTGCATGATCAGCTCATTATCGCCTTTCGTACTATTCCCATTGATAACAAAGACGGCCTTAAGCGATTGTTTGACGTGCTAATAGACGGAAAGGCAGACACCGCCACAGTTTTCCACTGCACGGCAGGCAAAGACCGCACGGGCATTGGCGGCGCCCTGATATTAAGGGCGCTTGGTGTACACGATGATGATATTCTTGGTGATTTCATGCTGACCAACGAGGCTGTAGATTTAGACGCTAAAATGCAGATGATTGCCGATAGAATTGAGGCTAAATCTGGCGTTAAGATTGACCCTAGTGACACCATGCCGCTTGCGGGTGTATCGCCAGACTTTTTGGATAATGCTTGGAATGTGATGGCGAATAATTACGGCAGCGTCTCTAATTACATGACTGAGGCGCTTGGCCTGACAGAGGCTCGTATAGAAATATTAAAGGCGCGATATCTACGGGGATAAATGCGCCCAAGCTCATCATGCGTCTAACTCATTTGAATAGTAGATTTTTTTATAACGCATGCTAGCATCATCACCTAAAGAGAAGGTGGCTGCATATGGAAAAATTGATACACAAAGTGAATGATGAACTGCACGCGCGACCCGACATGCGGTTGCGCGCTCCTGTGCAATGCTATCATTTTTTACACAGCCATAGCCTAAAATCAAATGTGCCACAAAATGCACAGATTACCGATTTTTGTGAAAAATCAGGCCTTGCCGCGCCCTCAGATGATATGCGCTTTCATGTAACAACAAAGGATGATGTAAAACTTAAGTGGGAAGCCCACACAGAATCAAATAGCTATACGATAGTAACGCAGCTTAATGAAAACACCCCTACTCAGACGACCCTCTCTGATTATGTACAAGAAACGCTTCAATACTTTGGTGCTCCAACCTTAATTACAGGGGTTGAAATTACTATATTACGCGACTCAGATATTGGTGAGACATCTTCTTTTAACTATGCAAAGAGCCTATTCACTCAAGGGCCTATCCTTGGTGGCTGGATGTCGGACAAGCATGCCACGGTTTGGTCTTCTTATCGCCCAGATGAAAAAGGATTTATCAAATTTATTATTGTCGGGCATAACATCGGCGAAGGTCGTTTAGGACGACTAGTCCACCGCCTTCTTGATATCGAAGATTATCGGATGAAGGCCATGATGGCGCTGCCCGAAGCTCATAACGTTATGAAGAATTTAAACGAGCAAGAACCTTTGATTGATCACATTATGGAACGTTTAGCAAATGCCCCCTGCGAAGCAGAACAGGAAACTTTGTTGGCTGAGATCACAAGAGTTGCAGCAAATATTGAGCATTTAATTACCAAATCAGCCTATCGCTTCTCTGCGGCCAAGGCCTATGCAGCAATTACAAACCAACGTTTCACAGAAATTCGTGAAGAGATTCAGGATGGCCATGAAAGAATTACAACATTTTTAAGCAAGCGCATCAACCCCGCCATGCGTACATGTGAAGCCGCAGAACACCGCGCTAATGCACTAGCCGTGCGCGTTACTCGCGCAGCAAACTTACTCAATACTATGGTCGACTTAGTAAATAAAAAGCAAAACCAATCAATTTTAAAGTCCATGGAACAACGCGCACGCATGCAGGTAGCCCTACAAATGGCGGTAGAGGGGTTTTCTATTATCGCCATCAGCTATTATGGCACAGGACTCCTCGCCTACATGCTTAAATCTGCCAAGATATTCGGCATTAAAATAGATGTGGAGCTATATATTGGCCTTGCTGTTCCTGCTGTTGTTTTACTTTCTTGGCTTGGCGTAAAATTAGCAAAACGAACTTTAAAGAAAATTACTTAAATCTAGAGAATATAAGTTTTCAGAGAATATAAGTTTTCAGAGACTTGTTTAATAAATAGACTGTTTGCAATGGCGCCTATTATCTATTAACTACAAACATCTAACAATGAGGGCTAGATATTGCAAGAACACGGAAATATAGAGGGCTTTGATAAGAAAAGTTATATTCTATCAAAGAATGTAGAAAATCTCTACGCACGCAGTCGCACTAGCTCTCTCTTTTATTTAACTTGTTTTCTGTTCAGCTCAATTGGTGACAATTTCTTTTTTGACCAATTAGCCTTTTCCATATCCGTAGCCTCAATTTTTTTAATCGTTGGTACATTAAGGTTTTTCCACAAGCCCCCTCGCAACAGAACTGACACGGGCATAACCCGCGACAAAGATAAACTAGCTAAATGGGTAAAAATACATTGGACCTTCATTCACACTTGCTCAATTTCATGGGGCTGCGCCTTTGTCTATGTTTACTTTGACGGGGCATATCCCGACGCAGGGCTGTTAATGGTCTTGTGTACGCTCGCCATCTCTTCTGTGTGCGCAAATCAACTATCCATATTTAAAGTTCATAGTCAGCTAAGCAGTAGTTTTTATTTCATTCCTAGCGTTATTTATATTTTCATTGCTGATCACGGTCAAATTCCATTTGGGTTAGCTACCAGCACCTTTGTTATATATCTGGTTATAAGTGCTGCCCAACGCCACAATGAATATATGCGATTTATAACAACCGAGTTAGCCCTGATCAAAAGCCAGACTGAGTTAAAGGTTCAAACCTTGACCGATGAGCTAACCAGACTGGGCAACCGCAGAGGTTACAATAGATCCGTTGAAAGTTGCTTCGCCATTGCCCAACGTAGCAAATCTAATTTGTCATTAATATTGATAGACCTAGATAATTTTAAGGCCATTAATGATAGTCACGGCCACAAAGAAGGCGATAGATGCCTGCAACATGTAGCAGCTATCTTAAAGAGCTGCGCTAAGCGTTCTAGCGATATAATCTCACGCATCGGCGGTGAAGAGTTTGCTATTATTTGCCCAGAATCAGACACAGGTCAAGCATATGTCTTGGCAGAAACAATACACGCCGCCCTAAATGATAACCCTTACCTTTTTGACGGCGAGCGCATTCTTGAGGGACGTTGCCTATTAATCACTGGCAGTATAGGTATTTCTAGTTTTGATCCAACCTTGGATAAAACACATGAAAGTATGTTTAAACGTGCCGATGATTATGTTTATGAGGCTAAGAACAATGGCCGTAATTGCATCTGTAGGGGAAATGCCGACGAGGTTGACGCTTAACGCCGTCCAAACAGTTTTTCAATATCATGCAGCTTTAGCTCTACATATGTTGGGCGCCCGTGATTACACTGGCCCGAATGTGGGGTTTCTTCCATCTCGCGCAATAGTGCGTTCATTTCATCCACTGTTAATCTGCGCCCTGCCCGCACACTGCCATGACACGCCATGGTGCCACAAACATCTTCTAATTTTTCCTTAAGAGATAACGCTTCATCAAGCTCGGTTAGCTCATCAGCTAGATCGCGTACCAATCCCTTAATATCCAGCTTGCCGAGCATGGCTGGCACTTCGCGCACAACAACAGCACCTTCACCAAAAGGCTCTATAACAAGACCAAGAGCCTCTAACTCGTCAACGCGAGAAACAAGCCTGCTCGCTGGCCCTTCTTCTAGTTCCACCACCTCGGGCAATAACAGCGTTTGACGGGCCACACCGCTTTCAGCAATTTGTTTTTTCATACGCTCGTATACAAGCCGTTCATGGGCGGCATGCTGGTCAACAATCACAATGCCATCTGCGGTTTGTGCCACAATGTAGGTTGCGTGCACCTGCCCGCGCGCCACACCCAACGGGAATTTACCTGCGTCTTCTGGCGTCGGTTCGGCGGCGTAATTCTGCACCGTCTGCATAACCGAGCCATCATCAATGCCGCGCGCAGTAGGGGCGTTATAATTAGGGCCTGCATCAAATGCATGTTGGGATGGCTCCCGCATAGCACCATACTCTGGCGCTTGCATCTCGTATGAGGCATTAAACCCTTCAGGCAGTGTTGGGCGCTCATTATTGCCGCGTGACCAAAGCAGATTATTACCGCTATGGGGCTGCATCGCACCAAGGGCGGCACCTGCCACAGTGGTTGACGCACGGTGCCCAGCGGCGGCCAACGCGTGACGCAGTGCCGATACAATAAGGCCGCGCACTAACCCCGCATCGCGGAAACGCACCTCAGCCTTTGCAGGATGTACATTCACATCAACAAATTCGGATGGAACCTCTAGAAACAAAGCCAGAATAGGATGGCGATCCCGCGCCAGATAGTCTTGATAAGCCCCACGCACAGCGCCGTTTAACAGCTTGTCTTTCACGGGCCTGCCATTAACAAATAGATATTGATGCTGGGCGTTACCGCGTGAATATGTCGGCAGCCCTGCAAAACCCCTCAGGATCAAGCCTTCTCGTTCTGCATTAATTTCCAGCGCGTTTTCACGAAACTCCCGCCCTAAAATAGCTGCTAATCGCTCAAGTCGTGGATCACCAGCCAGCTCCCCTACAGGTGGCGCGCGAAATGTTGTGCGATCACCATCCGACAGACTAAAGGCAATATTGGGGTGCGCCATTGCTAGCCGCTTTATGGTATCACCCGCCTGTGAATATTCAGTACGGTCCGTTTTAAGAAATTTTAAACGGGCTGGCACTGCGTAAAATAAATCACGCACCTCAATGCGCGTACCTTCATTATGGGCGGCGGGTTCGGGCTTGGCTTTTTTACCGCCTTCCACATGGATGGCCCAAGCCTCATCTGCGCCCGCTTGCCTACTGGCAATAGTCAGACGTGACACCGAACCAATAGAGGCTAATGCCTCTCCGCGAAAGCCTAGCGAATTGATCTCAACTAAATCTTCTTCAGGTAATTTTGATGTGGCGTGGCGCTCTACAGCTAGTTCTAGCTCGCCCATAGACATCCCACGTCCATTATCGGATACTTGTATTAACTGCTTACCGCCCTCGCGCATGACCACGGCGATATCGCTTGCGCCCGCGTCCACGGCATTTTCAACTAATTCTTTGACCGCACTCGCTGGGCGCTCGACAACCTCACCAGCCGCGATACGGTTGATGGTACGCTCTGACAGGCGGCGGATAATGCCAACTTGATCTGGTAAGGTTGAATCACTCATGTGCAGGACTTTAACAGGATATTCCAAAAAGAAAAGCCGCCCAATATTAAATTTGGAACGGCTTCTGCTATACTTAGTCTAAAGATAAATTACTGACCGCTGCTCACACGTTGGACAGACACGTTATCAGGTCCATTTTCAAATTCTGGCGCGTCTAAAATTTCATTCAGCAGTGTGGTTTTCTTCACAACAGGTTGATCTGGCTGAGCCGCGTTTGAGCGAACATCAGGTCCAACTGGACGGCCAAGCTTGCTAAGAAACAATGCTTCACCGCCCTCCGGCTTTTTTGGCGCAACCACTTTTTTACCGGGGAACAAAGCTTCATAAGCTTGGCGGCCTGGATTAATAGACTGTGGATTATGTTTGCCTGGCACTGGTGGCGCTAATTCAGAATCAGGCGGCACAATCAAAGACGGACTGTCAACAACCTGAAATTCATTAGGGACAAGCTTACCATTGCCACCCATACCACACGCACTAAGCGTAGCGCTTGCTGCAATCATTAAAAAGAGGTGCTTAACCTTCATTGAATTCGTCTCCATTCATCAGCGCGTCGTGGCGCATCGTTATTCGTATCGTTTAAAACTTAACTTATGTATTAGGGGCTTTCTGATCAGACTTCAACCCATCAAATAACAAAGCGATAACTCCAAGCGTAATAGCAGCGTCTGCCACATTAAATACATAGAAATTATATGCCCCATAATGTAGGTGCACAAAGTCCACCACAGCCCCGTGCATTAACCTATCAATGATATTGCCAATAGCACCACCAATGATAAGGCCAATAGCTACTGCCTCTAATCTACGCGTCGTGCGCGCTAACCAAAACCCTAGCCAAAGCGATATGCCACTGGTGACAAGCACCAAAAGCCACTTACCAAATTCACCATCTGGGCTGATAATACCCATTGAGATTCCCTTATTCCACACCATGGTGAAATTTAGGATCGGCAGAATATTAATCGTACCCACTCCAGCAAGATCAAGAACCTCTAGGATCCACCACTTGCTGACCTGATCTAGTATAAGAACAATGACGGCAATAATAAGGCCTGTTTTTACAAAACGGTTCATTAATCAGCCACCGCCTCATCACAGCGCTTGCATAGCTCGCCGTGCTCCGCCACTTCGGGCAAGACCATCCAACAGCGTTCGCATTTCTCCCCCTCAGCGATATTTGTAACAGCTGCTACACCCTTCACATCATCAAGGGTGAAAGCATCCCCAGAGTCTTTGGCAGGGGCATCAGCCACCTCAAATACAACAGCTGAAGTAATGAAGGCTTCCATAGGGTCGGTATCTTTAAATAGATCAATATCACTAGCATCAGACACATAAACAGTAACGCCTGCTTGCAAGCTTGATCCAATACGCTTTTCACGGCGGTCGATCTCTAATGCGCCTGTGACCACACGGCGGATATCGCGAATACGGTCCCACTTAGTAGCCAGCGCATCGTCGCGCCACTCGGCTGGTGTTTCTGGCCATTGACGCAAATGCACAGAATCAGCTTCCTTGTTGTAACGCGTTTGCCATACTTCCTCTGCCGTAAAGGCAAGGATCGGCGCGAACCAGGCTGTCAGACGAGAGAAAACCTCATCCAGCACAGTACGGGCTGCACGACGGCGAATAGATGTCGTTGCGTCACAATAAAGCGTGTCTTTTCGAATGTCGAAAAACAGTGTCGACAGATCAACAATACAGAATTGGAACAGGGCTTGGAACACTGGGTTTAGATCATAAACCGATGTGCGATCTTTAACGAGCGCGTCCAATTCGGATAGGCGGTGCAAGACAAAACGTTCTAACTCTGGCATCTCTGATTGAGGCAAACGCTCTGCCTCGTCAAAGCCTTCAAGATTACCAAGAAGGAAACGCATAGTATTACGGATTTTGCGGTAAGCATCAGCCGTGCCCTTCATAATCTCATCACCAATACGGGTATCATCATAATAATTAGTAGATATTACCCAAAGACGTAGGATATCAGCGCCATATTGCTGAATAATTTTTTGCGGCGCAACCACGTTACCCAGCGATTTAGACATCTTGCGACCATCTTTATCCTGTACAAAACCATGCGTTAACACGCCCTTGTATGGTGCGCGGTCACGGGTGCCGCAGCTCTCTAATAGGCTAGACTGGAACCAACCACGGTGCTGATCAGACCCTTCTAGATACAGGTCCGCAGGCGATTGCAGGTCTGGGCGTGCCTCTGCCACAAAGGCATGGGTACAGCCACTATCAAACCACACATCCAAGATGTCGTGAATTTGCTCATAGTCGTCAACGCTATAGGTATCACCAAGTAATTCTTGCGCTGGAACAGCAACCCAAGCATCAGCGCCGCCAGCCTTAACCGCGTCAACAATGCGTGTGTTAACGGCTTCATCAACTAGAATTTCCTGTGTTGCCTTATTCACAAATAAAGTGATCGGCACACCCCATGCGCGTTGACGTGATATAATCCAATCAGGACGGTCAGAAACCATTGATTCAATACGGTTCTGAGATGCCGCTGGATACCAGCTTACCTCTTCCTTGATCGCCTTAACAGCGCGATCACGAAGGCCCGTTTTGGACATAGAGATAAACCACTGTGGCGTATTACGGAAAATCAGTGGAGCCTTTGAACGCCAAGAGTGAGGATAGCTGTGTGTCAGCTTGCCACTTGAGCAAAGAGCGTCAACAGATGTTAGCAACTCGCATACTTCGTCAGCCACTTTGTAAACGTGACGGCCCGCCACCAGACCAACATGGGGGAAATACACACCAGATTCGTTAACCGTGTGCGGTACCTCGATACCATTTTGAACGTGGGCTACAACATAATCGTCGTCGCCGTGACCAGGGGCGGTGTGGACAAAACCTGTACCAGCCTCTGTCGTTACATGATCGCCCGATAACATCGGCACATCAAAATCATATTTACCATCGCTGTCAGGGTGTGCTTTCCATGGGTGCACAAGAATAGTACCGTCAAGCGCTGAACCCTTTAGAGTAGCAGCAACACTGTGACCCGTTATGCCAGCGCGTTCAGCAAAAGCAGCGAGCAAGACATCACCAATGACAAATTTACTACCCACCTTAACACCAGATTCTTCTGATACGTCTGTCACAGTGATCACGCTGTAGTCGACATCAGGGCCGTAACATACAGCGCGGTTGGCAGGGATCGTCCAAGGCGTTGTTGTCCAAATCACGACTTTGGCGTCTTTGATAGCGTCGAAATTAGTCGATACAACAGAAAAAGCCACATCAATCTGCGTCGATGTGTGATCGTGATATTCAACTTCGGCTTCGGCCAGCGCTGTTTTCTCAATAGGTGACCACATCACGGGCTTACTGCCGCGGTAAAGCGCACCAATTTTAGAGAATTTGAGCAGCTCTTCAACGATGGAGGCTTCCGCCTTGAAATCCATTGTTAAATATGGGTTTGCCCAATCACCAAAGATACCAAGGCGTTTAAACTGTTCTTTTTGCGTGCCTATCCACTGCGAAGCGAACTGGCGACATTCCTGACGAAACTCAATAGGGTCAACGTCATCTTTGTTTTTCTTTTTCTTGCGGTATTTTTCTTCGATCTTCCACTCGATCGGTAGGCCATGGCAATCCCAACCCGGCACGTAAGGAGCGTCCTTGCCCTGCATTTGCTGGGTGCGGACAATCACATCCTTAAGAATTTTATTCATCGCGTGACCAATATGAATGTCACCGTTGGCATAAGGAGGGCCATCATGCAGGACAAATTTCTCGCGGCCTTTTGCGTCAGCGCGTAGCTTGCCATATAGGTCTTCATCTTCCCAGCGCTTGAGCCATTCAGGCTCTTTCACAGGCAAGCCTGCACGCATTGGAAAATCGGTTTTCGGTAAAAATACAGTATCGCGGTAATCGCGCTTGGTATCGTCACTAGTCTCATCACTCATTAAAGGTCGCCTTCAAAGCTGGGGGTCGCATAAAATACATGCTGTCCCTTATACATAATTCAGATTTTTAAGAAAGTTATAAATGGCCGTTTTTAAGGCTAATCAGCATAAAACAGCAAATACCCGGAACACTAAATTAGTGCCGGGCCTATAATTCGTATAATAATAATGTTCATTATCAAATTCATAAGAGCCTATTTAACAGGGGATACACACTGTAGCAAGCCTAACTTCACGATTTTCTTTCACTCAAGAACGTGTCGTAACCATCCACAATATTCGACGCTAGCGAGTTCATGATCATTAGATTAGTGATAAACTTTTTGGTCACCATTTTCATCTGGTCAGGTTGCTGCACGCCAACCGAATAGTCTGCAAAGCCCTGAATGAAGCCTTGCGCAAATTTAGTGTAATAGGACTGGGTGTCATACAGACTTGCAAGCTGCCCCACCGTCTCAATGGGCATATAGGTAATGACATTTGTCATCTGAGCAGACGACCAAGCTGAATTATTGATTGACCCTGCCGACATCTGTATAAAGGGCGAAACGTCTTCAAAGATTGTATTTTCTTTTCTGAGGGCTTTCTTTAAGCCCTCGGCAAATTTATTATTGTCTGCAATTGCCTTTTTAAGCTCATCTCTATTATTTTGCACTTCAGCTGTGATGCGCTCCATCATCAGCGCCGCTCGATCATCTCGCTCGCGGTCCTGCATCCAATCCTCTATACCCAGCGCCAGCATAACGGCAAAGATGATAGAAAACATCTCAACGGCTATTTTCTTAAAATCAATTTTGGACGTATCAGCCATTATGGCCTCCTTATGTTGGGACGCGGATATCATCGACGATGGCTTTAATCTCTTCTGGCACAGGCGCAGTGAAACGCACCACGGTTAGTGCCACGGCGAAATTAACGATCATCCCGATGAAACCAATGCCCTCTGGTGAAATACCAAACAGCCAATGATCAGCAGTATTCAGCGTAGGCTCCATAAATTTAAAGTAAACGATATAACCAAAGGTGAAGACCATCCCCGCTATCATCCCAGACACTGCACCCTCGCGGTTCATATTGCGGATGAATATGCCCATGAATAGCGCAGGGAATATGCTCGCCGCCGCTAAACCAAAGGCAAAAGCGACCACTTGCGCTACAAAGGCAGGTGGATGCAGGCCAAAATACCCCGCCACGACAACCGCAGCAGCAGCACTTAGTCTGGCAGCTAACAGCTCTTGCTTGTCGGTTAGGTCCTTGGCGATCGTACGTTTTAACAGGTCATGACTCACACTACTGGATATCACCAGCAGCAAACCCGCCGCCGTCGATAGCGCCGCCGCAAGGCCGCCCGCCGCCACAAGGGCTATCACCCATCCTGGCAGATTAGCAATTTCAGGATTAGCTAGCACCATAATATCACGGTCCACATAAATCTCATTTGCGCTATCGGTCTTGACATTAGCAAGTAAACGCTCGCCGTACTCGCCGCGCCCAATAGTGTAATTTGGCTTGGCAGGTGCCAAAGCATTACCCGCTGAATACTGTATTTTACCGTCACCATTTTTATCAGTCCAAGCTATCAGGCCAATATCTTCCCAGTTGCGGAACCAATCAGGGGTCTGCTCATAATCCGTATTTTGTACCGTATCGATAAAGTTAAGACGCGCAAATGCTGCCACCGCAGGTGCGGTCGTATAAAGAATAGCAATAAACACGAGCGCCCACCCTGCTGATTTGCGAGCGTCAGAAACCTTTGGCACCGTAAAGAAGCGCACAATCACATGCGGCAACCCTGCCGTACCGATCATCAGTGCAGCCGTAATAGCAAATACATCAATGGTGGATTTTGTGCCCTCGGTATAGGCTGCAAAGCCTAAATCCGAGATCACACGATCAAGCTTCATCAGCACTGTCTCACCCGTATCTGCAATTTCAGTCCCTAGGCCAAACTGGGGCACAGGGTTATCTGTTACCATCATGGCGATGAAAATAGCTGGCACCAGATAAGCAAAGATAAGCACACAGTACTGTGCCACCTGCGTATAGGTAATGCCCTTCATGCCGCCAAGCACGGCGTACATAAACACAATCGCCATCCCCGAATAAACGCCCGTTTCAATATCCACTTCTAGGAAACGAGAAAATACAATGCCAACGCCGCGCATTTGCCCCGCCACATAAGTAAAGCTGACGATAAGCAGACACAAAACAGCAACGATACGCGCAGTACGGCTGTAATAACGGTCACCAACAAAATCTGGTACGGTGAATTTACCAAACTTGCGCAAATACGGCGCTAGCAAAAAAGCCAGCAGCACATAGCCACCAGTCCATCCCATCAAATACACAGAACCGTCATAGCCCATAAAGGCGATGACACCCGCCATAGAGATAAAACTAGCGGCACTCATCCAATCGGCCGCCGTTGCCATGCCGTTTAATACAGGTGGTACGTGACCACTAGCCACGTAAAAATCTTTGGTAGTGGCAGCACGCGACCATATGGCAATGCCAATATAAAGCGCGAAAGATAGGCCGACGAAAATATAGGTTAGCGTTTGCGTATCCATTATAAATCTCCCCCATCTGTATCATTTTCATCAGACACGCCGAAAGATTTTTCCATGGCCTTCATTTTATGAGAGTAGATAAATATAAGAATGACAAAAACATAAATGGAGCCCTGTTGAGCAAACCAAAATCCAACGGGAAACCCAGCAATTGTGAAGGCGTTTAAAGCATCTACAAATAAAATACCTGCGCCGAATGAAACTAAGAACCAAATGGATAACAGCTTGATAAGCAAGCTAATATTAGCGCGCCAATAGGCCTCGCGCACCTCAGTAGAAACTGTGTTTTTGGCCATGTTTTGCCTCCCTATAACTATAACCCCTAACGGGACCTTAGTGCAAAGATAAGTGATGTTGCAAGAGGCTATTATTACTTACGGCGGTCGACCCCAGTATATGGAGGCGCCTTCGCGCGGCGTCTATCAGGGCCACTATATGTATGGGATTCTATAAACGGCTTACGATTGCTGATCACATCTTTGATCTGATCAAAAACAGCCTTACCTGAAAGGTTGCCTACCATTATTTTATTTATGCCTGCACGGCGGGCTTCAAGCACAATCTCTTTAGTAGGATTAGGTACATGGAGTATTAAGTCAGCCTTTGCCATACCTGTACTCGTCAATCGTATAAAACGGCAAAAATCGATTCCGCCTTGATCTGGCAAATCATGAGAAATAAAAAATAGATTAAATTTAGTGAAATTAGTCATAGCCAGCACAGCGTCATGTGAATTAGCCGCGGATTTTGATCCTAGTACTTTATGCTGGCTCAGCATGTTTTGAATGCCTTGCGCCACCTGTGGGTTTGGCGTGGCAATCAACACCTCTAGATCCGTGATCGTTTTAGCTAACATATTAGCCCCCATTTACGCCCCCATTAAAATCAAATCATTTAATACATAATTTCAATAGCAATAGCAATACCATAGCGGGTTTTTTTATTAAATATGGCCGCAAGAATACAATCGGCTTCTAGCGACCTGCCCTGTGCCTAAAGGGTTTAGGTACCAATCCTAAATAACGGGAAAGGGATGGGCTGATCATATGATCACGGGCATTTTCTGGATCGCTAAGAACGATTCTAGCAACGCGACAATCTTTTTCGATTTGCGATTTCAAACTATCAATACCATCGAATTTTTGTTCGCTGCGGATAAAGGCCACCAATTCAACACGTGCATGCGAATCATATATATCACTATCAAAATCAAATAAATGCACTTCTAAAAGGACATCACGTTTGTCAAATGTAGGCCGTTTACCAATATTAGCAACCCCGCCGTAAAGCGCCTCTTCATTCTCAAGTATTACTCGCACTGCGTAAACACCCATTTTGGGCACTAAGCTTTCACCTAGTTCAATATTGGCTGTTGGAAATCCTATGGTGCGGCCACGTTCATCCCCTTTGATAATTTTACCATTGATAGTCCACCAATGACCAAGCAATGCCGCAGCTTTTCGGGCTTCACCTGCCTCCAAAGCGATACGCACCAATGTTGAGGAATATATCTCACCAGCATATCCTTCTAGCCCTACAGTAACTGGGTCAATCACGGTTAGTCCGTAACCTTCCATATCACCCATGGCAGCCAGCACACCATTGCCTCCGCCGCGCATTTTACCGAATCGGTAATCATAACCAACCACAACATGCATGGCGCCCACACCCTCGACCAGAACGTCCGTCACAAAATCCTGTGCAAGCATCCCAGCTAAATCCTTATCAAAAGGTAAAACTATCAGCATATCTACACCAAAATTTTCTAGAAGCTTTAATCGCTCTCTAAAAGGCGTTAAGCGAAAAGCAGGCGCATCTGGCGCAAAAAAGCTAACAGGATGAGGCTCTGTCACAATAACAACAAGGCGCACCCCCATATCGCGTGCTATACGACCAGCCTCGCCAATGACCACTTGATGACCACGATGGAAGCCGTCAAAATTACCCAGCGCAACAACACACCCCTTTTCACCTGCAGGGATCTCATTTATATGACGACATAAATGCAACTGATACACCTTTCATATTACACCTTGAATGCAAAACCTGTCTTCCCATACCTAAATCAGTGACAAGGCACCAGACATTTATGGCATTATAGTTAATTATTATATGCAATACGCACATCTTAATGCAAATAATTTGCATTTTTTACCAAAAGGATACTAAATATTAACTATTAAGCTCAATTATCTACTCGAAACAATTGCATGATTATCTCTAATGAGGTAATAATTTGCATTAGTGTGGTTTATTATGAGTGTAGTTAAGACAATACTTGTAATAAGTTAATTATATTAAGTAACTATTTGAATAGGGATAAAAATTATGGCCGTTGATAAGGGAATGCCTGTCCTAATCGTCGACGACTACAAGACGATGCTTCGTATTGTACGTAATCTACTAAAACAACTGGGATTTGATAATGTGGACGAGGCAACTGATGGTGCCGCCGCATTAGAAAAAGCACGCGCAAGAAAATATGGTCTCATCATTTCAGATTGGAATATGGAGCCAATGACGGGTTACGAGCTTTTAAAAGAAATTCGCGCCGACAACCAACTGAAAGATACACCTTTCATTATGGTAACAGCCGAATCTAAAACCGATAACGTTATTGCTGCGAAAAAAGCTGGCGTAAATAACTACATCGTTAAACCATTTAACGCTGCAACATTACAAACAAAAATCGCTGCGGTTCTTGGGGACTTCTAAATGAGTACTGATAACCTTCCAAAACAGATAGAGATGCTAGTTGACAATCTTCGCAAGCAAGACACATCCCTTATGTCTCTTGCTGACGTTGCATCTGTGACGGAGGTTCTGATCGGCACCATGTCTTCTTTCTTCGGGTCTATAGATACATCAATCTATCGGGAATGCCGCGCGCTATCTGATTATATATCCGATGCCCGCAGTGAAATAGCCGCCCTTCAACCCGGCAACTTAGAGGATACACATATTCCTCGTGCTGGGTTAGAGCTTGATGCTATTGTCCAATCAACAGAAGATGCTACCAATACCATCATGAATGCTGCTGAAGAGATAATGGGGGGCGACCCTTCTGATTCTGAGGCATATGGAGCGATGGTTAATGAGGAAGTCATGAAAATCTTTGAGGCATGCTCTTTTCAGGATATCACAGGACAGAGAATCTCTAAGGTGGTTTCAACGCTAGCGCATATTGAAACACGCGTATTAGAGCTACGCGATCTTCTTGGTGTTACTGATGCTGATGTTGCTAATGCACATCAAGACGAAGATTTCCAGAAAACAGAAGATGAAAAATTATTAGCTGGCCCTGCTCTTGAAGGTGAGGGCATCCAACAAGATGATGTCGACGCCCTGATGGGTGCAATTGTCACCCCAGATAATACACCTAAAGCAGAAACTGCGCCAGAGCCTAAGCCAGAGCCTAAGCCTGAGCCCAAGACAGAGCCTAAGCCTGAGCCCAAGCCAGAACCCAAGCCCGCGCCTGCACCTCAAGCTGCTACGAAGCCAGCACCGCCACCGCCACCGCCACCAAAACCAGTGGATCCTAAAAAACTGGACGCTATGTTTGAAGAAGACTTCGATCCTATGGCTGAGATAGAAGCGGAGGCAGAGGCTAAGGCTGATAAAAAGAAAGCTGAAAAGCCCGCAAATGATCCAAAAGCGAAAGCAAAAACTGACGCTAAAAAAGATGATGACCTAAAAGATAAAGGTAAAGAAGTCTCTCAAGATGATATTGACGCTTTATTTGGTTAGAACACAGCTTTTTAAATAGTATTTTTATGCCCTAAGTTACCATCGTAACTGGGGCATAATTGCATCTGGGACTATACCATGATCAACCTGCATTGCACTGCTATATTCTTGCTCGGTAATATGGCATCCGCCCATTAACGGTAACAATTCATCCCGGTGTATACCCCCAGCAATCAACAACGACTTATATCCCGCCGTTTTAGCGCCAGCTATATCAGTCTTAAGGCTATCACCAATAACCAACACTTTGTGCGGCGGCACCTGCTCTATATTTAACCCAACCTCGTCAATACAAGCCTCATAGGCCTGCAGCATTGGCTTGCCAAACCAGTGGACATCGCCGCCCATTTTCTCGTATTCCTCGCCCACAGCCCCTGCACAAATCCATATATTTTCACCCACATGAACAATGCGGTCAGGGTTTGCACATAATAACGGAATGCCTTTATCCAATGCCCCAGATAGCTCAGCGTGATGCGCCTTTACAGTCTCATAGCTTAATCCTGTGGCCAACATCACATCAGCGGCTGCCACATCATTAACAATAGCAACGGGCAACCCTTCAAGGGTTACCCGGTCAAAGTCTGCACAGCCTATATGGAATAGATTTGCGCCCTTAAATGACTGCCTAATTTCATCACGGGCTAACCCACCCGATGTCACAATATTATCGCATAAAGCGCTAGGAACCCCCATAGCAATCAGCATAGTGCGCACATGTTGACGGGGCTTGGGGGCATTGGTTAAAAAAACCGTTTGGATACCACTTGCTCTCATATTCTCTAAGGCTTGAACAGCCTCTTTGTGAACAGTCTCACCGTTATGCAGGACGCCCCAAATATCACAGATGACAAAATCAATCCCCTGAATAAGGGAGGATGCACCCTGTGGCAAATCAATGAATTTTTGCATAAAAAAAACTACTCTTATAAGTCTTTATCTAGATCTTGAGCTGACATTGGTTCGCCAAACAAATACCCTTGAGCATATTCAATACGGCCTTCTACTGCCTGTAACACATGCGCCTCTTCCTCAATATGCGAGCTAATAAGCGTAATGCCTTTACGACGCAGTTCAGCAACATAATCTGGTAATTTATGTGAAGAGTATGCCTTCGACAAGATAGCCATATCGACCTTAAGGTATTTAAAGTTATCCGCAGAGAGCGTATCAATATCAAAGTCCATATCTTCTATTTGATCCATAGAAAAAGAAAAACCTTCTCGGCCCATTTTTGCCAGCATATTAATAACACTACTACCTAATTGATTATAATCTGCCTGAGATAGCTCAAAAACCAAACGCCCCTTAAATTCATTATTGCTCAACATAAAGTCCGAAAATTGAGGGAAAAATTCAGAATCATTAAGCGAGAAACGCGACATATTACAGAAAAAACGAGTCTTAGGGCGGCGCCGACCCATCTTGCGCACCAGCTGAATAAGTCTAAATAAAAGTAAATTATCCAACGTGCCCATGAGGCCCATTTTTTCGGCCAGATCCATATAATCTCGTGGCAATACAACATCACCATTTTCATCGCGCATCCGTGAAAAGCATTCAAAATGCATTGCTTTTCTTGACGGCAAACCCACAATAGGCTGCAAATATAAATCAACGCGGTTTTCAGCCAAAGAACTACGCATCACTTTTAATAGCTCATCCTCACTGCCAATGCGTCGAACTTTGGAACCATCTTTTGCATGCATGTCTCGCACAATCGCTGCTGCTGATCTGCCAGCCTTTGGTTTAGCACTCTCTGATTTAGCGCCTTTTGCAACGGGGGCTGCGGGCGGCTTAACCCCTTTTGCTCCCTTGGCCATAGGTATAGCCGCCCCCTTTGCAGCAGGTATGTTTTTAGCAGGCGACTTTAGTGAAACTTCTTCGCCTACGGGCGGCTCCATAGCGGGGACTTTAGCAGCTACTCTTGGTTGAGGTTTCGCATTGGTTTTAGGCTCTGTTGAGGTAATGTCTTTTTCTTTAGTCATTACCTGACCAAGCAGAGTTTGTAGCATCTTGAGTTCTGAGACAATTTTCTTATTATCACCAGCCCCTGGGGTGCCTTCGCCCATTTTCTCTTTCAACTGCGCCAGATCACTTCTAAAACTTTTGGTGATATTTTCAAGAACATCAAGACGCACATCAGCGTCTTTGCTTGCTGCTTTGTTCAAAATCACCTGTGTTAATTGATTGGCCACAACAAAGAAAATAATTGAAGCCAAGTTAGCGACGTCCACACCAACGCCCATCATACGTGGCGGCACCACCATGATGGCAGCAGCAATGATTGCGTATGAGATAAATAACATAACCTGAACCATAAAGCCCAATATCCTCTGATCTGTGATGTCGCTATTATTAACGTAATCATTAACAAAGGTGACGTATTTATACAAGAAACATAAGGAATAATTACATACTACCATTGATTTCATGACTTTATAAGTCCATATCAGTTACTAAAGTATGTATATAGGCAAGCAACGACAAGGGAAAAATTATGTCATTAGAAAAAATCACAACTGAATTTAGAGGGCGTGTAGGCGCACATTCACCACTCGAGAAAATCATCAAGTTTGATTTTGGTGATGATGGCTGTGTACGTGTTGATGGTTCTGTTTCTCCAACAGTTGTTGACAATGAAGATAGTGAGGCTGATTGCACAATTAAAGTTTCTATGGACAACTTTAAAGCCATAGCATCGGGTGAGCAAAATCCACAAATGGCCTTTATGATGGGTAAATTAAAAGTTGAAGGCGACATGAGCCTTGCCATGCAACTTGGTACACTTTTAGAGTAATATAAGCGATTAGATAAGCGTCGATAAAGTCAGGTGTTATATGTTAGATAAGTTTAGAAATATCAGTCTTGGTATTAGTTTTTTGCTGTTTGTTTTATTAGTAGGTGTCATATTACTGATTAAAACAGGCTCAGGTGAGTTGATTGGTATCTCTAGCAAAGATGGCCAGCTGCGCCAAACAGATATCACAAACCTAAACCATCAGCCTGGCATCAAGGGGTATTTGGCCTGCCTGCCAAGCATCTGTACTGGATCAATACCTGATAGACCCGCGCTTGTTTATAATGTGGAAGTGCGCAGATTACGCAAAGCCGTTAGTAATATTACCGACCACAGTCCGCTTATGAAGGTGATCCATCTTGATCTAGCAAATGGTCAATTTGATATCACCGTCAAAACAAAGGGCAAAAGCTTCCCCGATTTAGTCACTATTAAAATCATTCCTTCTGACACTGGTGCTCTAGTGGTTTTCTATAGCCGTGCTGTCATAGGCGATCCTACGCCAAGCATCGACGCTGATCGTTTCGACAAATGGCAAAGAGAGATTACTGCGCAACTGCGCGCCATTATCTAATTGGGGCAACTGCGCGCCATTATCTAATCAATTAAGTCAATGATAAATTAAGCGGCTTGAGGGGTTAAATTATCGCCAAAGAAGCTGTTCCCAGCTGGCTTAAGACCTTCACCGAATAGATCACTATCAGGTTTTGCGTCGCTTTCGCTGCCAAAGAAACTATTAGCAGACTTAGCCTCTATCTCAGACGTCTCTTCTTCTTTGGGTGATTGAACAGACATCACTGTTGCATTAACTTCAATTTCTTTTGGCATTGTATCAACAGGCGCATTACGACGAATCGTCTTGTTCACACTGTTTTGCGTCGCCATATAAGCACCGATTGCCCTACCCGCACTAGCCTGAGGCATACCAGCTACAACAGCAGCGTCACCAACGCCAGATTGTTGAACCATTTTGTTTTCAGCCAAAACAAACTGCACCTGTGACGATAGCATGCCTGCACCTGGAGAAGCTTTACCTGTGCTTGTCTGTGAAAAAGAAGGGCGGTTACTAGCCTTTTTTTGCTTTGAACGTGCAAGTTCGGCTGTAAAGACCGCGTCGTTAAACTGCGTTTCTTTAGCACCCGATACGGCTAGCGGAACCTTTGCCCGTGCCGTCCCTGAAATAGACCGAGACCTCTCCGCCTCTGCCGGTGTCAGGGGTTTTAAAACTAAACCCTGAGAAACCATTTCATAGCACCCAATATTTTACCCACACGTATTATAGTCAAAAATAAATAAATGAGCAAGTAATTCAGATAATAGCTGGAAAAGCCCTATTGCTTTGTGCTATCGCTGCTCTGTAAATATTTTCAAGTATGTTTACTAATACCTTTTTATCGCCCAAATTAGCGTTTAAACAAGGGATATGTAAAATTGAGAGTAAAATAAAGTTATATAAGGTATCGGACTCAATAATGGATAATAACACTTTATCAATCTACATTCACGAACTACGCAACCAGTGTTTACACATGCAAGCGTCTTTTGATCTATTTAATCAGGCCATGCAGAACCGCACGGGACCAGCCATCCTTTTTGCTGGTCAAATGGTCCTAATGCCAGCCAGCAACATTTCTGCTCTGCTGTGGCCATCACGCGCGCGGGCTCGTGGCCGTGGTGAAAACCTACGCAAAGTATTACAATTACCACAAAAGCACCCTCTTGATGACCGCCGCCTTAGCGAATTATTAGAGCATACCGACATGAAGTTGGAAGAATGGATCACCACAACCAAAGGCAAACAAATTGTATTTGACTATGTTGGTAATCCTGAACAGTTAGAAGGCGAAGAAGGCCCGATGGGTGAAGAAAGCTTTTACCGCGTTTATAACCCAGAAACACATGTCTATTATTATCGTGGTGTGGGCTATAACCTACAAGCAATTGCAAATGCTGTGGCTGATGTTGGCGCGCGCGTTAATGCGGTTTACCGTCAAATGTTCCCTGAGCAAGCAAAAGCTGAAGCCGAGGCAGCTGAGGCAGCGCAAAAAGCAGCCAATGACGCGGCCGAAACCACAGCACCAGCTGAAGACAGTAAATAGTATATATAAGTCCTCTAAGGAACTTTGAATATGACAAAAAGATCATTTTTAGCCATTAGCGCCGCAGTAATGCTGAGCCTATCTACAATTATTGCAGTGCCTGTTAATGCCGTGACTGAAAGCTGTGGCGAAGCTCCACAGACCAAGCCTAATGTACCCGACGGGGCTGGCGCTTCTATGGATGATATCCGTAATGCAAGAAATGGGGTGTTGGCTTACTCAAATTCCATCGATGCTTACTTGGCCTGCATGGACACCCGTGCAAAATCCCTACTGCCCTACATGACTACAGAGCAGAAAGAGCGATGGGATGAGGATCTTACTAATTTGCACAATGATCGCCGTGATGTTCAGCTTGCGCTCAACAATGCAATTCGTGCTTACCGTAAAGCAAATTAAATCCAATCAAGGAAGACAATGATAATGGCAAATAAACATGTCACACTTAAGGCTGAGTTAGGCCGAGGTCATTTCTATTGGGTCTGTGATGTAGAGGCTGATAGTGATGATGAGGCCATTGTTGCTGCGGAAAATTTATTTCAAAGCCAATTAGAGAAAATGGGCGAGTGGGAATTTTCAGACTTTAATGTTGATGACACCTAAACCTTACATAATTCAAAGAATTAAGCGCTTCAAATGGCCTTTTGAGGCGCTTTTTTATGGCCTACACTCAGATAGGGGATCACCTAAAGCTTTACCATCTCGTAATGCCCATTTTTCCAAGGATTCTAATGAGTGATGTAATCGTTGAGTTTCGTCAACGCGCGCAAACATAAACCAATATCTATCCCAAAAGGCGATAGGGTAAATGGTTTCCTTATATTCGATTCGCGTTGAGCAGTCTCCAAGGGGTGTTAGTTCAAAGCGCAATCTTTTTTTAGCAACCTGTGTCTCATAAAATGTTTGATACAGTCGCTCCTGCACGACTTGCTCCGTAAGTTCAGCACCGCTCCATCTTTTGCTATTTTTTCTGAAAAACACCATGCGCGTACTACCCATTTTATCAGCCGATGATGTAAGCCTGGCAATGTCGTATAAATAGACCGTCCAGCGATGCCTATTTTCCTCCTTATATATATAAGGCCATATACGAGCAACGGATGTGTCGATAATGCGTTCACTTCTTAGTTCAAAAGAACCACCTGTAAACATTAAAATAGCGCGAACAATTGCTGCAAAACCAATTGCCCAAAATGTTATGACAACTATTTTATGAAACAGCGTGTAATCTTGTAGAATTTTCATACTTTTTATTCTTCTTTTACTGTTACAGACCTTGACCTTGACATACTAGACCCCTACCTTCACAGGCAATCGCAATCAAGTAAAATACTTATACGCAAGGAAAGCAACCATAATGAACGCATATCCTATCACACTTATTTCTGCATCCATATTGGGTTTACTACTAATTATATTATCATTTTACACCATCAAAATGCGTTTTAAGTGGGAAACATCCATTGGTGACGGTGGCCATGAGGAACTCCTAAAGGCTATTCGTGCGCATGGTAATTTCACAGAGCATACCCCTCTTGCTTTAATATTAGTTTTCTTGATAGAAGCTACTCAGGCTGATTTTCGTTTAGTTCTCAGCGCAGGTATACTGCTTGTGACAGGTCGAATATTACATGCTATTGGCCTAACCCGTCATGATGCAGTGAATAAATTTCGCCAAATTGGAACAATGTTCACATGGCTCAGCATCCTCATTTGCTGCCTAACTGGCCTAGTTATATCTTTTGGGTAACAGAGGATTATTATCATTGATCTACCTTGTGACTTGTCTCATAAGAACTAGCGCGTAAAAATGACAATGGATTTAATGATATTATGGGCTCTAATGCTTCTATACCCAACTTAAGGAAAGCACCTTTTGTATTGCTGGATGATAATGGTCCAACAAACATAACTGATGGTCATGAGAAAACGTCCCTATTATTCACAAACCCCAGTGAAATTTTAATTGCTAAAACCTTTGAGGAAGTAGACTGTGTACTTTCCCGTATAGACAAGCTTGTCGCCCAAGGCCATCATGTTGCCGGATATATAGCTTATGAGGTTGCCGCAGCTTTTGAAGTTAAAGTTAGTGCTGCTATCACAAAGTTACCAGATGAAGCCCTCATCTGGATGATGGTCTGTGACGCCCCCTTTCAGTTATCAAGCCAGCAAGTATCAGACTTAATACACGAATCAAATACCGGTACAGAGCGACACGCCCAAATTAATATGTCTGTGCCTAGTAAAGATATAGAAAGCTACACTGCTTCCATAGAGAAAATATTGAGCTATATTCAAGCTGGTGACGTCTATCAAATCAACTATACATTTACAAATGAGATTAAGGTAACAGGCGATATTTTAGCGCTCTATAACCAATTGCGTAACAGTCAGCCTGTTGCCTATGGTGCGTATATCAATACGGGTGAATATAACATCCTCTCCTTTTCACCTGAATTATTTGTTGAGCGCAAAGAGGGTATGCTAACAAGTCGACCCATGAAGGGTACCATAGCACGGGGCAAAACCATCTTAGAAGACCAAGCCAATATCAATTTTCTGAAGACAGACCCTAAGTCTAAAGCTGAGAATTTGATGATTGTAGATCTCATCCGCAACGATATGAGCAAAATAGCACAGCCTAGCTCTGTATCTGTTGATCATCTATATGCTGTAGAGACATATCGCACCGTATTGCAGATGACGTCAACGGTCAGTGCCAAGGCGGACGAAGGCCTCACTCCCAGCAAAATTCTTAGGGCGATGTTCCCATGCGGGTCTGTAACTGGCGCGCCCAAAATAAGAGCTATGGAGATCATATCAGAATTAGAAACTGAACCCAGAGGGGTTTATTGTGGTGCTATTGGGCACTTCTCTGCCGGCAATGACTGGGCGTTCAATGTCCCTATTCGGACGATGATTCTAGATAACAGTGGCATGGGGCGCCTTCATCTTGGTAGTGGCGTTGTGGCCGATAGTGATCCCCGCACAGAATATGATGAATGCATGCTCAAAGGAGCTTTCATTCACAATGATGCGGCCGCATTTAAACTAATCGAGACAATGCTATGGCAAGCATCAAGCGCGGCAATCCCTCTCCTTGACCTTCATCTGGGTAGATTGAAACAAAGTGCTCTTTATTTTCAATTCCCTTATAACCGCGACAAAATAAGTGCCCAATTATCCCTGCATATGGATGCATTATCTGAGAAAATACATGATCAAAGACTTAGGCTTTTACTGGATAACAAGGGCAATGTATCTATTAGCAGTATAGATGCACCGTCTCCCCCTATTGAAACCCCCAGCATCTGTTTTAATGCGGCAGCTACAAATAGCGATGACATTTTCTTATTTCACAAAACAACTAGGCGACATTTATATAATAGCGTTCATAAAGCAGCGACTAAAGCTGGTTATATCGATGCAATTTTCATGAATGAAAAGGGTGAAGTGACCGAAGGCGCCATTAGCAACCTTGTTATTAAGTTAGATGGGCAACTTATCACGCCATCAATCTCTTGTGGGTTGTTAAATGGTGTTGGCCGACAGAAGTTATGCCAAGATAACGACGTGGTAGAGATGTCAGTCACCAAAGAAATGGTATTAAAGTCCGAAGCTGTTTTTATCTTAAATAGTCTGCGAGGACTTACACCTGTAAATATAATTGATTATAGACTTAAGATATAATGCCTTGGGCCATCTATACTGATTTAACATTGCACATATAATCTATAGTTATATTTCACCCCTTAATATCCTTTTGGTGAATCATATAGAAAACTGCATCAAACCCTATTAGTATCTTCTGTAACAATTCATCTGATTTTCTCTTCATAACCACTGAATGCGCTTTTTGTGATTCCTTTGATCTTTTTTTGCCTTCATTTGGGGAATAAAATAACAAAAAAAATATTTTTTTTACAGGAATATTCTTGAAATATATTCAAGGTATGTTGACGTGAAATGGGGTGAAAATTCCAACAAAATATTTGAACAATATTCAAGCCTAATAAAATTAAATAATTCAAAATCTTTAAAAATCAAATAGTTACAAAGTACAATCTATTAATTTTATAGGACTTTACTTTATTACAATATATGTTATATTATCACATATCATTTAAAAATATGTCGCCCAAACTAGTTAATTCGAAATTTTCAAATAGCCTTTTATTAGAAAATTAAAATTTTTTACTTGGAATCGGGCAAAATAATTGGATGATAGGCGCCGAGCCAAACTGTCTTTCTTGCCTGTCATGCGACACTTGTCGAACAAGTGGCAATTAACGGGAAGGGTATGTATGTCGTTAAAGAGATAATTCTTTGATATTAGCGGCATGGATATAATGACAGCGCGGTGCAGAATATTCTGCACCATGTTGGCACGTCAAAAGATTTGAAATAGGATTCTATTTCATCGCAATGGGTAAAAAGGAAAAGGGGTTTTCCTAACACATTTGCAGTCTTTTGATTTAGTCATGGTAAGAGCACTAATAATTACTTTAATTACGATTAATTTAATTATGGGGCTTTTGCTTAAGTTTAATCAGTTATGGATTGGCTCCGGCCGAGAAGTAACATGTTTTAAAACCCAAGTTGGGCAGAAAATGGATAAAGCTAAAGTGAAACGTATAGCTGTCTCAACGGCTGCAATCGCTTCTTTCTTTCTAAGCGCTTCTGTTGCAAATGCACAGAATGATGAGCGTCTAAAGAATATTGTTAAAGAAGTAAACCAGTCGACACAAATTGCACAAGCTTCTCAAAAGAAGGTTGATAGTATCTCCGATGCAACGGCAAAGCTGTTCCTCGAGTATAAAGGTGTTCTTAAGACGAATGCCGGCCTGCGTGCATATAATGCACAGCAACGTCGTGTTATTAAGCGTCAAGAAGAAGAAATCATCAAAATCACAAAATCCATCGGTCAGATTGACGAGATTAAACGTCAAATCACGCCGTTGATGAAGGATATGATCGAAGATCTATCTGAATTCGTTAACGCGGATATGCCGTTCCAAATCGAAGAGCGTGTAAAGCGTATCGAGGACCTGCGTGAAGCGATGGATAATCCTAACGTCAGTGATCCAGAACGCTTCCGTGTTGTGCTAGAGGCTTATAAAGCCGAAGTTCAGTATGGACGTACGCGTAATGGCTATGAAGGTCTTCTTGAAGACGGTCGCAGCGTGAATTTCGTTCGCATTGGTCGTGTTGGTTTCTATTACCAAACAAAAGACGGCAAGCAAACAGCTGCTTGGAACAAAACATCTGGTGGCTGGGATGTCCTAGGCGACGAATATGCAACACCAGTAAAACAACTGCTTAGAATGGCTCGCAATCAGATTCCTGTGAACCCACTCGTTCTGCCAGTTGCTGCACCTGAGGGGAAATAAGAATGAAAAAGATTCTGACAACTGCCGCAGCATTGGTTATTGGTTTCACAACCTCTAGCTTTGCTCAAGAAGCAGCAACCGACCTTGATCTACTACTTAAGAAAGTACGCCAAGGTCGCGTGACTGAAACATCTGAACATAAAAAGCGCGAATCTGAATTCCGTCGTGATCGTTCACGTCAGCAAGCTCTGCTTAAATCAGAGCGCGCTACTCAAGCCAAGCTTGAGCGTGAAAGTGGACGTCTAGAAGAAGTGCGTCGTAAAAACGAAGCTGAAATTACACGTGTACTAGAAGTACGCCGTAATCGTCTTGGCCAATTGCAAGAACTCTTTGGTGTTCTTCAGCAGGCTGCTGGTGATGCGAAATCTGTAATTTCAACATCGCATGTATCTATCGATTATGCTGGTCGTATGGCTGAGATTGATAACCTAGTATCAAAAGCGTCTGATACAAGCTCTCTACCAACTATTACTGAAATTCGTTCATGGCCTGCACAGATGATGCTTGAGATGATTGAATCAGGTAAGGTAGTTACATTCAGTCACGAAGTTCGTCGCACAGATGGTAATGCAGAAACTGTAGAGCTGACACGTGTTGGTGACTTTGGTATCGTTGGAGCTGGCAAGTTTTACATGATGGCTCAGGATGGTTCTGTTGAAGAACTTCCGCGTCAACCAGCATCTCGCTTTGTTGATACGGTCGAATCATTTCAGGCGGCAACATCTGGTCTAGCAAATATTGGTATTGATCCATCACGTGGTCAAATCCTTGCGCTAGAGATTGAAAAGCCAACTATTAGAGAGCGTCTTGATCAAGGTGGCGAAATTGGTTACCTAACACTTTCTCTTGGTGTTATTGGTGTAGCCCTTGCTCTTATTCAGATGGCGTATCTGTTTATTGTTAATGGTAAGGTTAAAGCGCAAATTCGTCGTGCTGAGCCATCCGATGACAATCCACTCGGTCGTGTTCTTTCTGTATATTCTGCCAATCCAAATGTTGACGTAGAAACACTAGAGCTAAAACTTGATGAAGCAATTCTGAAAGAAACTCCAGCCCTAGAGCGTTTCCTTACAACGGTTAAGCTGATCTCAGCTGTTGCACCATTGTTTGGTCTTCTTGGTACGGTTACAGGTATGATCGAAACATTCCAGGCCATTACACTATTTGGTACTGGTGACCCAACCATGATGGCTTCTGGTATTTCAGCTGCCCTTATGACTACGGTTGAAGGTCTAGTCGTTGCTATCCCTACTCTAATGCTACACAGCTTTGTGTCAGGTTCTTCTCGTTCAGTAATTCACGTACTTGAAGAGCAATCTGCTGGCATCATCGCTGTTCACGCTGAGAAGGGTAACAGCTAATGTTAATGATCAGTGAAGCATTTGATGCCATACAGGCCTTCATGGAACAGGGCGGTAACGTTCTATACATGATCCTGTTTGTGACATTCATCATGTGGGTGCTGATCATCGAGCGTCTTTGGTACTTTTCATTAGAGTACCACAAAGCCAAGCGTCGTGTTATTGACGCTTGGGAAGCCCGGTCTGAAAGAACATCTTGGTATGCGCATAAAATTCGCACTGCCATGATTTCTGAAACATCAGGTGCCCTTAACGAGGGGATCCCTATGATCAAAACCCTCGTTGCCCTTTGTCCTCTTGTAGGACTATTGGGTACGGTAACTGGTATGATCGAAGTGTTTGACGTAATGGCGTCGCAGGGTTCATCGAACGCTCGCGCTATGGCGGCAGGTGTGTCTAAAGCCACTATCCCGACAATGGCGGGTATGGTTGCGGCGCTTTCAGGAATTTTCCTGAGCACCTTCATCGAACGCAAGGCATCCCGTGAGGCTGAGAAGCTCGAAGACCAGTTAACAATGGACCACTAGGATCAAAGGAACACAGCCAAATGCGTAAATTTGGAAAAGGCGAAGAAGAAGCCGAAGTAAATATGACACCGATGCTCGACATCGTATTCATCATGCTTATCTTTTTCATTGTAACAGCATCCTTTGTCAGGGAATCTGGCCTGGAAATTAACAAGCCTGAGGACAATGATACCCCTCCACCACCGGAAAATCCGGATCCGGAGACTCGCGCTATTGCTTTCATTATTGATGGTAATAACCGTATCAGACATGATTTCCGTACAGTTGATATCGGCTCTGTGTCGTCTATCATCAAAAAGGAAAGCGTAGAACGTCCAAAGGCACCAGTTGTTATTATGGCTGCTGACGGGGCATACACTGGTACTGTCATCACTATATATGATGCAGCACAGGCTATTGGTGTCCCTCGTGACAAAATTGTTGTAACGCCCAAAAATTAATTTTATGAGGCGGGATTAAACCCCCGCCCCATAAAGTAAAAATGGGTGCCCTAGGGATTAGGGAAATTGGAGAGTATTCATGCGAAATCACTCACAACAAGACGCTGATGAAGGCGAAATTAACATGACACCGATGCTTGACATCGTTTTCATTATGTTAATTTTCTTTATCGTAACAGCGGTCTTTGTAAAAGAATCAGGGACGACGGTCATTAAGCCCGATGCAGAAACGGCTCGCTTTCAAAAGCAGGTTAGTATTCTGATTGCGGTTAGGTCTAATGACGAAGTCTGGGTTAATCGTCAAAAAACTGAACTAACAGCTGTTCGCACATCCGTTGAAAAGCTACATGCGGAAAACCCGCGTGGTACTGTAGCTATTCAGGCGGATAAAAAGTCAAAAATGACCATCGTAATGAAGGTGTATGACGCCATTCGTGACGCTGGCGTTGAGACTATAGCAATAGCAACGGAGAGAAAATAATGATTGCACGTATTTCCACTGCAATTATTGCAGGAGGTTTCATTACCTTTGCCCTGTTTATGCTGATGCAAAGCTTGGTAGCAATGAATGATGAAGTAAAATTAGCAGACGAAAATAGATTTCGTTTTATTGATGTAATTCAAGACATTGATGATCAACCGCCTCAGCGTAGAGAGCGTACGGTCGAGAAGCCACCAGAGCCAGAAACACCGCCGCCGGAAATTGAAACACCGGTTGCACAGATTGATAGTCCTAACAAGCTTAACCTTGCACCTGCTAAGTTAAATGCAGGTAATGGTAGGGGTATGGGTGAGATTAACCTAGGTGCTGGTGCAGATGGTGATTTTTTGCCGCTAGTTGTTGTACAGCCACAATACCCACGTCGCGCACAAGAGCGCGGAGTTGAGGGTTCATGTACTGTGTCACTAACTGTGCTTGCAGACGGTACAGTTGATGCAAATTCAATTGTACTTATTGAAGAAGATCCTAAAGGGTATTTCTTCCGCGCATCACAAAAAGCTGCGGCTAAGTTTAAATACAAGCCTCGTGTTGTTAATGGTAAGCCACAAATAGTTACAGGCGTGAAATATCGTTTCCGCTTTAACTTGGCTGATTAAGAAGGGCTAGAAAGAGCGATGAAAAATATGCTTAAATCTATATTGAAAGCCGCTTGTGTAGCTGCAGTTCTTGCAACTACACCGGTAACAATAGGCTCTTTTGACTTGTCTGCAGTTTCTGCGCAAGCCAAGAAGAAAAAGCCACCAAAAAACCGTAAAGTACCTTCTATGACGCAGGCAACCTATCGCCTAATAGAAAAAGCAACAGAATCTATTGAACTAAAAGAGTTTGATAATGCTCTAGAGCAGCTTCACGCCATCATTGATCGTCGCCGTACAAACGATTATGAGCGTGCTAGTGCATGGCAAAACATTGCTCAAGTATACTTTGAGACCGACAATATGCCTAAGGCTATTGAAGCAATGGAAGGCGTTATTGCCCTTCGCATGAGTATTCGCGAACCACGTGAGCATAGCATTCTGTTTAGTTTAGCTCAGCTGCATTTCACCCAAGAGAGTTATAAAAAATCTCTGGACTATGTAGCTCAGTGGGAAAAGCTAGGTAAATACTTGCTTGCAGAACCAACAATTATGCAGCGTGTGTTTATTGCTCAAGTACATTATACACTTGAAGACTTTCCTACAGCACTAAGCTATTTATATGCGGCGATTAATGAAGCAAATACTAATCCTGAGGTTGATGTAAAAGAAAACTGGTATCTTATGGCCGCATCTGGTCACTATGAGCTAGGTCAGCTTGATAAATATCGTGACGTGATGGAAATTCTAGTTGTGAATTTCGGCAAGCCCTCATACTTGATGCGTTTAGCAGGCATCTATAGTGAAATGGGTAAAGACGAGACATTCTACTCATTATCAGAAGCAGCTTACAAAATGGGTTATCTTGATGACAAGCCAAACCAGATTGTAAACACGGCTCAGATCATGTTAGCGCGTCAGGCACCTATCAAGTCAGCATGGATATTAGAGAAAGCTTTAAGTGAAGACCGTATTGAACACAATGCGTCCAATCAAAAGCTTCTTGGGCAATCATATATGCTAGCGTCTGAATATGAGAAATCAGTTAAGCCGCTTCGCGCCTCTGCTGCTAAGTCAAAAGACGGTCAGCTTTGGTTCCAAGTTGGTCAGGTTGAACTTCAGAATGCTAACTATCGCGGTGCTGTTACTGCGCTTGATAAAGCTTTATCTACTTTAAGTAAAAAAGAGAAAAGAGACAAATCTTCGCGCATGACGGCAAACCTGCTTAAGGCTAATGCACTGGCTGAGCTAAAGCGTTATAGCGAAGCAAAGAAGGCTCTACGTATCGTTCAAAAGGACGGTTCAAAAGCTAACAAGCGTCAAGCACGCGCTTGGTTACGCTATGTAGATTCTGAGATTGCTCGCGAGAAGATGCTTAAGGGCACTTAATCCCAGCTATCTAGCTTTGATAACTATTTAAAAACGGCGCTCAATTGGGCGCCGTTTTTTTATGGAATATATCTATCCGTTCAAACGCCACTTGTGGCTACCCTCGCATAAGCTCGGCCTCCTAGTCAGTCGGTACGGCTTCGCCTAGAATAAGTCCCGTCATTGCGGCGAAGGCCGCAATCCAGCTGCGCAGGGTTATGACCTAGTTTATATCTATCCGTTCAAACGCCACTTGTGGCTTATCCTTCCTTCGGTCCGGACGCCTAGTCACGCTTGCCTCACGGTGTTCGGTTTCTTTTATAATACAACTAGACTTTATGTTCATGATTTGTTCTCATGGTGTATATTGCATACCCGAGTCGTAATTATCCAAAGGACATCCATGAAACAGCCACCTACTATTAAACATGCCTATATCGACTTTGATGGATTCTTTGCGGGCGTGGAAGAGCAAGCCCGCCCCCATCTGCGCGGCAAGGCAATTGGTGTTATCCCGTTTGAGCACGCTACGGCCACCTGTATTATAGCCGCTAATGCAAAGGCAAAGAAAACAGGTGTTAAAACGGGCATGAGTGTACGCGACGCCAAAGAGCGCTGCCCCTCCATAGAGCTTGTTGCCCAGTCCCCTGATTTATACTTACGCGCTCATAACCGCCTGATGTTAGAGATTGAGCATGAAATTCCCATTGATATGGTCTGCTCCATAGACGAACTATGTTGCAAATTGGACGATGAAGCCATTGCAGATCCACATGGCCTAGCTAAACGAATAAAAGCCCGCTTAAAAGCTAAGATTGGTCCTTATATCACCGCCTCTATTGGTATGGGTCCCAATAGGCAACTGGCTAAAATAGCGTCTGACATGGATAAACCCAACGGCGTCACCATTCTTAATCCCGCGGATCTACCGGGCCGCTTGTTTGAGCTTGAACCCGATGACCTGCCTGGTATTTCAAAAGGGATATTACTGCGCCTCAACCGCGCCGGCATCTGGAATATGGAGCATCTATGGCAAGCTGAGCCTAAACGCCTGCGCGCGCTGTGGGGCAATGTAAACGGTGAGCGATTTTGGTACGCGCTGCATGGCTATGATATCAAGGCAGAGATGACCGAACGACGCATGTATGGTCATGGCCGCGTATTGCCGCCTGAGTGGCGCAATTTTGACAAGGCTATCATCTGCTCACGCCTACTGACCACTAAGGCAGCAAGGCGTATGCGGCGCGCTGGGTTTCTCGCTAAATGCTTTAGCCTGTGGATACGCATCTTTCACAGCCATACAAAAGGTAGTTATGGTTGGTCGGGCTGCTATCACCTAGATGAGGCTAATGATGATCACAGCGGCCTTATGGCGCTTGATAGCCTATGGTCCAAGGCGCAACGAGAGCTACCACCACGCAGCAAGCTACGTAATGTCCATATTGCCTTTCATGACCTAATTCGCCATGACCAAAAGCAAGAGCGGTTATTCACGGCAAGTAAACCTGATGACGATCGATGGGCAAAACTGAGCGAGACTATGGACTCAATCAATTCGAAATACGCACGTACACTTGTTAGCCAAGGTATGTGGGTCCAACCTCCCGGTGGCTATGCTGGTGGTAAAATTTCTTTTGCCCGTATTCCTGATATGGAGGATTTTTGGTAATGAGCAAACTCGTCACACAATTTGATCTGCAACTACGTGACTATAGTCAGGGTTACCGCTTTCAGGTGGAATGCCACAAGCTGAAAGGCGGTTGCGGCTATAGCTGGTATGTGATGCCAGCTGATCTGCTGGCGCGCCAAGACTTAAACTTGCACAGCAATCTATATATTGATGAGTTAGAGGAGCGCCTCATATGCCCACGCTGTAAAAAGAAGCAGACCAAAATCACCCCCCTACCCATTCGCGTGCAACATCACTTTGTCGCTGGCATGGCGTGATTTAAAAAATATTTACAGGCTTCTCCTTTTATGTTACGTTATATTATAACATATAAGGAGAGCTGCTATGACACATTCCCTTCGCATCCCGTCAATAAGCATTTTAAGCATAATCACGACGGTTGCTTTATTTAGTTTAATGGCGAGCCTCGTTGCCAATGATAACACAACTTTTCTTCCTACACGTGACATCATTATCATCCCAACTATTGAAGACCTAACACCTGAGCCAACACGTGAAATTGAGCGTGTTATAAAGCCTGTGGATATTGATAAACCTGACCAGCCGCCGATTGACCGCCTACCCACTGGCGACCCCGGAATTTATGCCTTACCCGCTGGCCCTATTGCTGTAATATACGACGGTGGTACGCTCGGCCCTAATCTAGGTGCAGGCAGCGATGGTGATTTTTTACCACTTGTTGTCGTGCAACCCACATACCCCCGCCGCGCGGCAGAAGCCGGCATTGAAGGATATGCAATCGTTGAATTAACCGTTACAGCCACGGGCAGCGTTGAGAATGTAATGGTTATAGAGTCGTCATCTAGCGTGTTTAATAGTAGCGCCGTTAAGGCAGCATTAAAGTTTAAATATAAGCCACGTGTTAAGGACGGTATAGCCTTAGACGTTAAAGGCGTGCGTTATCAATTTACTTTTAATTTAGAGAATTGAACAACAAAAAGAGCGATAGATCGCTATCGCTCTTTTATAATTATCTTACTTAATGACAGCCAGCAAATCCTTAGCATCTACCTGCTGGGTGGTGATCACAAAGACCTCATCAACCACACCGTCTTTTTCAGCATATAGAACCGTTTCCATTTTCATGGCCTCAATACTAAACAGCACATCACCTGCATGCACTTTCATGCCTTTTTTGATCGCTACATTGGCTATTACACCTGGTAGCGGTGCGCCCACATGATCATTGTTGTTAGCATCGGCTTTAACATTAGCAACAACAGTTGAGGTGAAATTAAACTTATTCACCTTGATCACACGGGGTTGACCATTCAGTTCAAAGAAAACTTCAACCTGACCATCGTCATGCGGCTCGCCAATAGCAAGACAGCGAATAACTAGGGTTTTACCCTGCTCTATATCAACCATAATTTCATGACCTGGCTTCAGCCCATAGAAGAAGACATCTGTAGGCAACCTACTAACAGGGCCATATTTTTCGCGGTGGATGGCAAATTCGGTAAAGACTTTAGGATACATCAAATATGAGGCTAACTCATTATCACTGATGGTCCAGCCTGTTTTGTCTTCGGCCTCAGTGCGCATCGCGTCAAAATCGACCGCGGGGATAACCTCTCCTGGCCTGCAAGTAATCGGCGTCTCACCCTTTAGAATTTTCTTTTGTAACGCGGCTGGGAAACCACCGTATGGTTGCCCCAGATCACCACGGAAGAAAGACACCACACTATCAGGGAAAGATACCTCTGTATTAGGGTCTTGCACTTGTTCCTTGCTTAATCCTTGTGTCACCATCATCAATGCCATGTCACCAACTACTTTAGACGATGGCGTTACCTTAACCACATCACCGAACATCATATTGACGTCAGCGTAAGCCCTTGCCACCTCGGGCCAGCGCTCTGACAGACCAACACTACGAGCTTGCTCTTTCAAGTTTGTAAACTGACCACCAGGCATTTCATGCAGATACACCTCAGATGCACCCGAACGTATATCACTCTCAAAACCAGCATATTCTGCGCGAACACCATCCCAATAATCCGATATATCGCGGATAGCAGCCACATTTAGTCCTGTATCACGGTTTGTACCTTTAAGCGCTGCTACAACCGATCCCATATTAGGCTGCGATGTTAGCCCTGACAGGCTATCCATCGCTAGATCAACAGCGTCAACACCCGCCTCCGCTGCCGCCAATACACTAGCCGCACTAATACCGCTTGTATCATGGGTGTGGAAATGGATCGGCAAGCCAACCTCATTTTTTAACGCCGTCACAAGATGGCGCGCCGCCATAGGCTTTAACAGCCCTGCCATATCCTTTAGGCCTAATATATGTGCGCCAGCAGCCTCTAACTGCTTGGCCATATCAACATAATAAGCCAGATTATATTTTGATCTGCTATCGTCTTCGATGTCACCTGTATAACAGATAGTGCCTTCGCATATCTTACCGCTCTCGATCACTGCGTCCATGGCAACACGCATATTATCAACCCAATTCAGGCTATCAAACACACGGAATATATCCATACCACTGTCGGCAGTACGGAAGATAAAGTCCCGCACCACATTATCGGCGTAATTGGTATAACCAACGCCGTTTGATGATCGCAGTAACATCTGCGTTAAGATATTTGGTACTTTTACGCGCAAACGCTCCAACCGCTCCCACGGGCATTCCTTGAGGAAACGCATAGCCACATCAAAAGTTGCCCCACCCCAACATTCAAGCGACAATAGATCAGGCATTCTATCGGCATATGTCCTCGCAATGCGGGTCATATCGTCCGTGCGCATACGTGTGGCCAGTAATGACTGATGCGCGTCACGCATGGATGTATCAGTGACCAACAGACGCTGCTCATTCTTCATCCAATCAGCAAATCCGCTCGCACCCTTTTCATCAAAGATATTCTTTGTGCCACGCGCTAGATCATCACCCGATAATAGTGGGACCTTTGGCGTATGTGTGACCTTTGGCAGCGGCCTACCCTTAACTTCAGGATTACCATTCACGCAAACCTCAGCAAGAAAATTCATCAATTTAGTCGCGCGGTCCTTACGTGGCTTTAGATCAAACAGCTCTGGCGTCGTATCAATAAACTTTGTCGTATAACTGCCATCGCGGAATGTTGGATGATTAATGAGATTGTCAACAAAAGCCAAATTAGTCGACAAGCCCCGAATACGAAATTCTTTCAACGCCCTGCTCATACGGTCAATAGCGTCATTAGGTTCACGTGCCCACGCCGTTATCTTCTCTAGCATACTATCATAATAGCGGTTTATCACGGCACCAGAATAGGCAGTCCCACCGTCAAGGCGAATACCAAAACCAGTAGAGCCACGATAAGCCGTAATGCGACCATAATCAGGGACAAAATTATCCTCTGGGTTTTCTGTGGTGATACGACATTGCAGCGCGTGACCGTTTAGCTTGATATTCTTTTGTTGTGGCATACCCGACTTTGGCGAGCCTATCTCATATCCTGCTGCAATATTGAGCTGCGCTTTTACGATATCAATGCCTGTTACGGCTTCTGTGACAGTATGCTCTACTTGAATGCGTGGATTAACCTCGATAAAATAAAATTTACCGGTATCTACATCCATCAAATATTCGACCGTACCAGCGTTATAATACCCAACAGATTTTGCCAAACGTAATGCGCTCTGACATAATTCTTCGCGGGTTTCATCATCTAGATAAGCTGCGGGTGCACGTTCAACCACTTTTTGATTGCGGCGCTGCACCGAGCAATCACGCTCAAATAGATGAACGACATTGCCTTGGCGGTCGCCAAAAATTTGCACTTCCACATGGCGCGCCCGCTCAACAAGCTTCTCCAGATAAACTTCATCTTTACCAAAGGCATTACCAGCCTCGCGACGTCCCTCATTCACCATATCTTCTAATTCATCCGCAGAACGTACCACGCGCATACCACGGCCGCCACCGCCCCAGCTTGCCTTAAGCATCACAGGATAACCAACCTCAAGCGCCAGACGGTGCACCACTGCCATATCATCAGGCAGTGGCGGTGTAGCGGGCATCACCGGCACATCAGCTTTAACAGCATACTCGCGCGCTGATATCTTATTACCTAAGCTGCGCATCACATCGGGTGATGGTCCTACAAAAATGATGTCAGCTGCCGCACAGGCATCGCCAAATTCAGGATCTTCTGACAAAAATCCATAACCAGGATGAATGGCGTCAGCACCGACTTCTTTTGCAATGCTAATAATGTCATCCCCAGACAAATAAGCCTTAACTGGCCCCTCACCTTCACCAACTAGATAACTTTCATCTGCCTTAAAACGATGCAAGGCCAGACGGTCTTCATGGGAATAAATAGCAACGGTTTTAATGCCAAGTTCAGTTGCAGCGCGCATAATACGGATCGCAATTTCGCCGCGATTTGCTATCAGCAGTTTTTTCATCATAGTGTCCTAGTAGATTAAATTTTACATATTGCAGTGGGACGGCTGCATCCTAATGAAACATAATTATTTCAAAAAATACACTAACAGGCAAAAAAGAAACTCTCAAATCTTAATTGATATTAAGCAAAAGGTTTTTCATTCTAATTATATCGCTGTTACATAAATGTAACCAAAGAGTGGCTCAAAGATTGCTTCACTGATAATAAGGAGCTAAAGTGGGACTATAAAAAGTTAAGGTATTGATAAAACTTTAAACACAGGCTCGCATTAGTGGTAAACATATGCTTTATGATGCAATTAACGATTCATTAAATCGGTTCTGAATGCAAACTACTTAGGGATACAATGCAAAAAGAAATATTAGCACATATTAAAAAAGTCGCCATTTCCATCGGCCTATTTTCTTTTATTATCAATTTACTTTTGTTAGTTGCGCCTATTTACATGCTGCAACTCTATGATCGTATCTTATCGTCTGGCAGCACATCAACACTGATTGTGCTTACTATTATAGCTGTATTCTTATTGTCAATTCTTGGCGCGTTGGAAGGTATTCGTAGTCGCATTCTTGTCCATCTAGGCAAGGAAGTTGATGCCGTTATAAAAGAGGATGCTTTCCGCTCAAGCATGGAACAAGCAATCGCTGGCCAGCCAAACGGCCAAACAGTGCGCGACCTTGAGACCATGCGCCAGTTTATTGGCAGCAATGCGCCATTGATTTTCTTTGATGCGCCTTGGGCACCGCTCTTTATGCTGGTGGTCACGGCGATCCATCCCATCCTTGGTGCCATCACGCTTGTTGGCGCGATCATTATTTTCATTCTTGCCATGTCAACTGATTTGCTATCCAAAAAATTGATGGCTGAAGCCGCGGGTCTGTCAGGACAATCGCAAAATTTCCTATCCTCTAGTCTGCGCAACATTGACGTTCTTAGCACAATGAATTTATCAGCGGGCATCCAAAAACAATGGAGAGAGAAACGCGACCCTGCCATTGAACTACAAGCTGCTGCCAGCGAACGTATTGGTACGCTACTGGGCATTACCAAGGCCTTTCGCATGAGCTTACAAGTCTTCATGCTCGGCACGGGTGGTTATCTGGCGCTGCAACAAGAAATTTCAGCTGGCGCTATTGTTGCGGCTTCAATCCTCGGCGCGCGAGCTTTTGCGCCTGTTGAGCAGGCCATTGGTGCTTGGCGCAATATTGTTAGTGCAAAAGCCGCCTATAAACGCCTTAAAGAATCGCTTAGTAAATTATCTCATGACCCTGTGATGCCGCTACCTAAACCTAACGGCGATTTAACTGTTGAAGGTCTGGTAGCAGCCATCCCAGGCACTCAAACGGCGATCTTAAAAGGAATATCTTTTAAAATTAAGTCTGGCACACTCCTAGGGGTTATTGGTCCCAGTGGTGCTGGTAAATCTTATATGGCCAAACATATTGTCGGCGCGCGCAAGCCATTTCGCGGCGCAGCGCGGCTTGGTAATATTGAAATATCTGGATGGGATGACGTGGGGCGCGGCGATGCCATTGGCTATCTACCGCAAACTGTTGAGCTATTTCCCGGCACTATCGCCCAAAATATTGCACGCTTTTCTGATGCCCCGCCTGAGGCTATCGTTGAAGCAGCAAAGCTTGCCCACTGTCATGAGCTTATATTGGAATTAACCGATGGCTATGACACCAAAATTGGTTCTGGTGCCACGATGCTATCAGGCGGACAATCACAACGTATAGCACTTGCCCGCGCCGTATTTGGCGCGCCGTCGCTTGTGGTGCTGGATGAGCCTAACTCAAATCTTGATACTAATGGCGAACAACAGCTCGTTCGCTGCCTCATCGACTTAAAGAAAAAAGGCGTCACCGTTGTCATCGTATCCCACAATGTACAGCTGCTGAATGTAGTAGACAAAATGTTAGCCCTAAAAGAAGGCACAGTTGGTGCTTTTGATGATAAAGATAAAGTTATGGCTCAATTCTCTCGCAAGCAACCGCCACCAAAGGCAGCTATGCCCGCGAAAGCCGCGACAAAGGAGGTTGGTCATGATAAATAAAATTACTAGCTTTATCGTGGATGCCGTTAATAAGCTTATGACCATTAAGGGTGATAGTGACGCCCCTAATAGTCTCAAGCTAGCGCGCACAGGTAATTTCGTCGTCATATTTGGCTTTATGTCATTCTTCCTATGGGCCATGTTTGTACCACTATCCGAAGGTGTTATAGCTTTTGGCTCATTAGTTGTAGACGGTAACAAAAAGGCTGTGCAGCATCTAGAAGGCGGTATTGTTAAAGCGCTTTATATGAAAGAAGGCGATCTTGTTGAGGCTGGACAGGTTCTTATAGAATTAGATGACACCCAGTCACGTGCTCAGTTTGAGATGTTATCAACGCGTTATTACACCAGCCTTGCCATGTATGGTCGCCTAATGGCGGAGCGCCTTAATGCTGATATGATCACGTTTAGCAGCGAACTTTTGGCAAAAATGTCCGAGCCTAATATAGAGCTAACAACATCAATTCAGGTTAATCTATTTAATGCCCGTAGAGCACAGCTATTGGGTCAGATTGACATCTTAAATCAAAAGATAGATCAGCTGAAAAAGCAACATAACGGTATGAAATCTCAGTCTAAGGCGATCAATGAGACGATTACTTATACAAAGGATGAGCTAAACAGGCTTGTCAGGCTAGAAAAGAAAAACCTCGTCGATCTACCTCGCGTGCTAGCCCAGCGCATTGCATTATCGCAAGCTGAGGGGCAACAAGGACAGGTCACAGCCGAGATGGCGGGATTGCAAGTTGCCATCGGTGAAGCCAGGCTTCAAATATTGCAGATAGAGAATACGAACCAGCAAGAGATTGAAACATCAGTAGTTGAGACACAGGAACGCTTGCTAGAAACGCGCGAGCAGTTAGCCGCCGTTAAGGATATTATGGTGAGGACAAAAATCCTAGCGCCACAAAGCGGTAAGGTTATTGGCCTGAATGTATTCACCGTTGGCGGTGTCGTGCCCGCAGGCAATCCCTTGATGGAGATCGTGCCATCAAATACTGAGATGGTGATCGAAGCCAGACTAAAGCCTATTGATGTGGATAATGTTATTGCGGGTATGCCTGCGCGTATCAGATTGAGCGCCCTCAAGCAGCGCACAACACCCGAGCTAGCGGGTGTGGTGCTTGATGTATCAGGTGATATCGTCAAGGACCCAGCGACAGAAGAAACATATTATAGCGCACGCATTTCTATCCCTGTGTCAGAGATTGAGCGTGTAGGCAATCAGATCGTCGTTCCGGGCATGCCAGTGGAGATTTTAATCAAAGCAGGAGAACGCACCGCTATGGAATATCTAACCGACCCAATATTTGATATTCTCAGACGCGCGATGAAAGAAGGCTAATCTCCATAATAAGCTAACGCTATTGCCCTTTACAGGGATGTATGGGGCTATTAGTGTGCGAGGTGAATAATCAATCTAAGGGGCAGAACGCGATGAAGTATTTCCTATTTTTTGTAACAATAATCCTAACAAGCTGTGCAGAACAAGCACCACAAACTGACCTAGCGCGTTGGCAAGCACAAGCGACAGAAGTCACTATCACCCGTGACACATGGGGTATCCCTCATATTTACGGCAAAACAGATGCTAACGCTGTGTTTGGCATGATATACGCGCAAGCGGAAGATGATTTTAATCGTGTTGAATTAAATTACCTTAATGCCATGGGGCGCTTGGCTGAGGCGGAGGGTGAGAGCGAGCTATACCGTGACCTGCGTATGAAGCTATATATCGACCCTGCTGATATGAAGCAAAAATATAACCAAAGCCCTGCTTACCTGCAAAACCTGATGAAGGCTTGGGCGGATGGTCTGAACTATTACCTTCATACTCATCCTGACGTTACCCCAAAAGTGATCAAAGCATTTGAGCCTTGGATGGCACTGACCTTTACTGAGGGCAGTATTGGCGGTGACATTGAGAGTATCAACATGAAGCGCTTAGAGAGCTTTTATGGCACTGGTAAAACCGACCTTGCTGTTGCTGAATTTACCCAAGACCCCAACGCAGAACCACAAGGGTCTAATGGTATTGCTATCGCGCCTGAAAACACCAAGAACGGCAAAGCCCTACTCCTGATCAATCCACATACCTCATTTTATTTCCGCGCTGAAGTTCATATGCGTAGCGATGAGGGATTGAACGCGTACGGCGCTGTCACATGGGGCCAATTTTTTATCTATCAGGGCTTCAACGAAAAGACGGGCTGGATGCATACATCTAGTGGTGCTGATTTCATTGACGAGTATCTAGAGACGGTGGAAAAACGTGAAGATGGCCATTATTACAAACATGGTGATACATGGAAAAAACTACGCGAAAAGCAGATTACCCTGCCCTATAAAACTGAAATGGGACAAAATTCAAAAACTGTCACCGTTTATTACAGTCACCACGGCCCTATTGTGCGCGCCCTTGATGGCAAATGGGTAAGCGTTGCCTTGATGCAAAATCCTATCGACGCGCTCAAGCAGTCATATGGCCGCACTAAAACTAGAAATTATGCTGATTACCAAGCCAATATGCAGCTACATACCAATTCGTCTAACAACACGCTGTTTGCCGACGCAGAAGGTAACATCGCCTATTTTCATAGTAATTTTATCCCGCGCCGTGACCCGTCGTTTAACTGGAAGAAACCCGTGGATGGCAGTAACCCCGCTACAGATTGGAAGGGGCTACATTCACTAGATGAGACCGTTGGCGGCCACAATCCAAAAAGTGGTTATCTGAACAACACCAACAACTGGCCTTGGTTGATGGCGGGGCCAACACACAGCCCAAAGCCAGCGGATTATCCAGCCTATATGGAGAATTATCCTGAGAATTATCGCGGCATCCACGCTATTGAGGTCTTAGACGGTAAAAAGGGTTTTACCATTGATAGTCTGGTGGCGGCGGCTTATGACAATCACCTCACAGCATTCGATGTGCTACTGCCTGTTTTATACAAGGCTTATGACGCTGCGCCTGTTGCTGACCTTGCTGATCAAATTACCCACCTCAAAGCATGGGACCATCGCTCAAGCGTTAATTCCACCGCCACATCACTGGCTGTATTTTGGGGGCAAGAGCTACGCCGCAAAGCAGCAGATAACAAGGAAGCTCGGGCGGATGCTACTGCTCGCGGTCTTAGCTTTAGTGAGTATGTGGCCGAGTATACAGCCCGTATTGGTGTGGAAACTCTAGCTGAAGCCAAGGCAAAATTAATCGCTGATTTTGGCAGCGCGCTAACGCCTTGGGGAGAGATCAACAGGTTTCAGCGTCTAACAGGTGACATCGTTCAACCTTTTGATGATGCAGCCCCTAGCATACCCGTTGGGTTTACGTCTGCACGCTGGGGATCCCTAGCGGCATACGGCCAACGCACATTCAATGGCACTAAGCGGATTTACGGTACGCGCGGCAACAGCTTTGTCGCGGTTGTTGAGTTTGGTGACAAAGTAAAAGCCAAAGCCATCACAGCAGGTGGTCAAAGCGGTGATCCTGCAAACCCGCACTTCAACGATCAAGCCCCGCTATATTCAGCAGGTAAATTACGCGATGTCTATTTCTACGAGGATGATATCAAAGCAAATACCGAGCGTAAGTATAATCCAGGGAAATAAAAAAAATCATAAGGCCAGCAGAGATGTTGGCCTTATGTCTATCTAAACAAACTCATCACTGTTCCGGGTGCTTGGTTCGCCAGCGATAGCGCTTGCAGCCCGAGCTGTTGCTTGGTCTGAAGTGATTGTAAAACTGCGGCTTCTTTTGCCATATCAGCATCAACCAGATTACCGATACCCGCCTGCAGCCCATCGGACAAGGATGTGGTGAAAGTCTTTTGAACCTCAAGACGGTTCGATACAGCCCCTAAGCTAGACAAAGTTGAGCTCACTGTGTCAATCGCCGTTTCTATAGCGTCCACTGCTGCTGAGGCATCCCCTCCACCACTAGTTGATGTTGCTGAGGTCGTGAATGTAGCACTAGCACCAGTGCCTTCAGTATAAAGCGCTCCGCTAGATAAATATAAGAAATTCCCACTAGACGCTAATATACCAGGTGTCGCTCCTGAAAAATCAGTCATAAGGGCTACACCTATAGTATTAATATCGGCTATTTCCGTAAAGTCGCCGTCAGAAGGGTCATATCGTCCGATATCGGCATACATGGTTGGATTAGTAGATTCTATGTAATTATTTAATGCATTAAGTGCATCTCCACTATCAAAAGGATTTCCTGATCCTGTTGCTACTACAGTATTATTAACAACGCTCCCCTCTCCGCTAACATCGGTAGTATCCAAACTAAGAGATGAGGTTGTTAATTGAGTAAAGGATTTTGTGATTGTGTTAGCCGCTTCACCTGACGCACTGGTTATAGTATTAACGCTATCACCCTTTAAAAGGTTACGCCCATTAAATTCCGCAGTATCAACAACACTGGAGATTTGATTTAATAATTGCAGATAATCTGCATTAAGAGAGTTGCGACTGTCATCGTCTATACTATCATCTTTAGCGGCAACCGCTTTTTCCTTCATCTCATTAAGGAGGTCAGAGACAGCCTCGCCTGCGGCAATAGCGACGTCAAGCTCAGATGTAGAACGATCAATGGATCCATTAACAGCGTTAAAGCCTGATATATCGGCCCTCATTTTTTGTGCCATGGAAAAAACAGCTGAATTATCTTTAGCAGAAGAAACCTTCATGCCCGTATTAATACGCTGTTGACTGGTAGTGAGACCACTACTTGTCTTATTCAAATTTTGCAGGGCGGAAAACGCCCCCGCATTTGTATTCACACTAAAAGCCATTTCGGCCCCCATTTATATTCTATAACTTTAAATGAGCATTTTGCTCACACGCCTTTTCTAGGCATCATTTATATTATTTCACTTTGATTGAGTGGGAAAGAGTAAAAATGAGTGTTTGAAAGCTGTTTGAGGACTATTTGGCATTTTTAACAATAAACTTGGCTTAGATACAGCAATATTTACCTAGATAAGATTCCATGTTTGCATTATTTGCATTGATTCAGAGGGTCATGTTTGCATTATTGCGTTGTTTAGTTTTTCAACAAGCCGATTCGTGCGACCATCCTGTCTAAGGCTACCATTCATACGCTCCATACTACGACTAACGCTCGATACATCACGATTTAATATACGTGCGGCATCACTAAGATTCATCCCGCAACTGTCAATAATAGCTTGGATAAATATTGTGCGTTTATGTACCGTAGCGCGCACCCTTGACGGCCCTGTCAGCTCATCGGAAGATGTATCAAGAAGTCCAGATGCCATAACTAACAACTGTCTATCCGGCAAATCGTTTCGCTGCTTTTTGATATTTATATTGCCAAGATGAGCAACTTTATCCCGAAAAGCGGGCGAACCTATCACTTGACGTTTTTCATCAGCCTGCGGCCAAGGTATATCTGAGCAAATATCACTGCCTTTAGCAATATATTGATGATAAGAGGTCCACGGCCAATCAAGATATTCACGTGCCATGCCTTTTTTTACGGCTAAGCTATGAACCGCGCTCATTGCGTCCAGCAATTGGGTTTCAGGTTCAAAAAGTAGTGCGCCATACCGCCCCCTAAAGACATAACCCTGCATGCTATATTTTTTATTTACATAACGCGAATATTGTAACGACACGGCTTGCATTAATTTAGAGATATTATGACGGCCGACTTGTATGATCAAATGAAACTGGTCTTCTAATAGGCAATAAGCATGTAACTGATGCCCAAGTTGGTTTACCTTATTCATCAGCAAGTCTAGAAATTTTGTATAATCTGCCTTCTCATAAAATATAAGGCCGCGCGCGTTGGCAAATTGGGTCACATAATAAAATGCCCCATCAAAATATATACGTGTCTTTCTAGCCATTATTTATCCCATGACGAATATTAATAGTAATCAATCTTCATGCGGTAAACTATACAATTTATATGCCAAGTTTGGCTTTCACTTGACCAAAAGCATCAATGGCGTGATCAAGCTCTGCTTTTGTCAGCGCTGCTGACATTTGCGTGCGGATACGCGCCTTGCCCTTTGGCACTACGGGGAAGGAGAAGGCCACCACATAAACGCCGAGTTTGAGCATTTCATCAGCAAATTTAGCAGCCAGCGGCGCGTCATAAAGCATCACAGGCACAATCGCATGCTCGCCCTTGAGCATATCAAAGCCATGCACTTCCATGCCCTTGCGGAAATACGCGGTATTTTCCTGTAACTTCTCACGCAGATCATTATCTCGGCTGACAAGTTCAATCGCTTTAATCGCACCTGCAACCACAGGCGGGGCAACTGTATTTGAAAATAGATAAGGGCGAGAGCGTTGACGCAACAATTCGATGATCTCTTTTTTACCAGATGTATAACCACCAGATGCGCCGCCTAGTGCTTTGCCTAATGTGCCTGTTGTAATATCAATACGGTCCATACAGCCACGAAATTCATGCGTGCCCCGACCATTTTCGCCAATAAAGCCTGTGGCGTGTGCATCATCAAAATGAACAATGGCACCGTATTTATCCGCCAGATCGCAAACTTCATCGAGCTTAGCGATATAGCCATCCATTGAGAAAACGCCGTCTGTCGTAATCAGTTTAAAGCGCGCACCAGCAGCGTCAGCCGCAATAAGCTGGGCCTCAAGGTCTTTCATATCACTGTTTTTATACCGGTAACGTTTGGCCTTACACAAGCGTATCCCATCAATAATGGAGGCGTGATTTAACTCATCAGAAATAACCGCGTCTTCTGCGCCCAATATCGTCTCGAAGAGACCACCATTGGCGTCAAAGCAACTGGGGTACAAGATTGTATCCTCTGTACCGAGAAAATCTGTCAGCTTATCCTCTAATTCTTTATGTAGGGTCTGTGTACCGCATATAAAGCGCACAGACGCCATACCATAGCCCCAGTCTTCTAGTCCCTGCTTAGCGGCTGCATTAACCTCTGGGTGCTGCGCTAGGCCAAGATAATTATTAGCGCAAAGATTTAAAACCTGGCTTGTCCCTTGGCTACCCGCCCTCACGCCGACAGTGGCTGCTTGCGGCGTGGTGATCAGGCGCTCATTCTTATAGAGGCCCGCCTCGCGGATACCCGCTAACTCAGATGCTAGATGCTCTTGTAACTTGCCATACATATTATAGTTCCCAATTCAAAATCACTTTAGAAGCCGACCCATCATTCATCGCGTCAAAACCCGTTTGAAAATCAGTGTAATCAAGGCGGTGTGTAATCACCTTAGATATATCAAGGCCGTTATCAATCATCACCGACATCTTATACCATGTCTCATACATCTCTCGGCCGTAAATGCCTTTGAGTGTCAGCATGTTAAAGATCACTTTATTCCAATCGATGCTCGTATCAGATGATGGAATGCCAAGGATTGATACCTTGCCGCCATGACACATATTATTGATCAAGCTATTAAAGGCTGTTGGATTACCTGACATCTCAAGCCCCACATCAAAGCCCTCGCTCATGCCTAGCTCTTTCGCCACATCCTCAATTGTCTCATTTGCTACATTTATAGCGCGTGTTGCCCCCATCTCAAGCGCAAGGTCAAGACGGTTATCAATCACATCAGTGATGACAACGTGGCGCGCACCAGCATGTCTACAAACCGCGGCCGCCATAGCACCAATAGGGCCAGCGCCAGTGATGAGCACATCTTCACCTAATAAATCCCACTGCAGCGCCGTATGCGTCGCGTTGCCAAAAGGGTCAAAAAGCGCTGCTATATCTAAATCAATACCTTCGCGGTGTTCCCAGACATTAGACATGGGCAGCGATACATACTCGGCAAAGGCACCAGGGCGGTTAACACCAACACCAGATGTATGGGCGCATAAATGACGTCGCCCCGCCATACAGTTGCGACATCGCCCGCAAACAACATGCCCTTCACCTGACACTATCTGACCCTTGCGAAAGTCAATAACGTTATCGCCAACTTCTACGATCTCACCCACAAATTCATGACCAACAACCATTGGCACTGGAATAGTCTTTTGCGCCCATTCATCCCAGTTATAGATATGCATATCTGTACCGCAAATCGCAGTGCGCTTTACCTTGATGAGCACATCATTAATACCAACGTCTGGCATGGGTACATCTTCTAACCACAGCCCTATTTTTGCTTCTTTTTTTACTAGTGCCTTCATGGTTTTTCCCACTTATTAACTGTTTCACCCGTAACTATCATAAAGATAAACATTATTCAAAGCGCTAACTTGCCAACATCACAGATAATATCTGTTCATAGAGCCTTTTTAGCTATAGAAGAACTTAAGAATATCTATAGTTCATACCTAGGACACTATCTATGCGCCACGGCGGCTTTGAAACAAAGACAAAAAAATTCTCCGATGTCAATCAATGGCAAACGATTAAAACCCTCTTGCCTTATTTGTGGGTTGATGGCCGCTTAGACCTGAAATCTCGCGTTATCTTAGCACTAAGTTGCATGGTGGTTGCTAAATTAATTGGTGTCTACACGCCCTTTTTATTAAAAGATGCTATTGATATCCTATCGCCGGCGACTACCACCCAAGTTATGGTGGTTGCCGCGCCTATCGGCCTTATACTTGGATATGGTTTAGCGCGTGTTCTCACATTGTTTTTTGGTGAATTGCGCGACGCCGTTTTTGTCAAAGTAGGCCAGCATTGTTTGCGCAGTGTGGCCTTGTTTAGTTTTCGCCATTTACATGGGTTATCACTACGTTACCATCTTGAGCGCAAAACAGGTGGCCTTAGCCGTGTTATTGAGCGCGGCACGCGTGGCATCGATTTTCTCATGCGTTTTATGCTATTTAATATATTACCAACATTATTAGAAATTGCCCTGATCACTGGCATGTTTTGGGTAACCTTTGGCGTAGAATATGCCGCAATCACATCTGCATGCCTCATCAGCTATATAGCCTTTACTTTTATCACGACGGAGTGGCGTCTTAAATTCAGGCGTGAAATGAACGAGCAGGATAACAAAGCCAATACAAGTGCCATTGATAGTTTCTTGAATTTTGAGACTGTGAAATATTTCACCAACGAAGCTCATGAAGCATCACGCTATGACACATCGCTAAAGTCATACGAATTAGCTGCTGTACGCAGTCAAACATCGCTGACTTTCCTTAATGTTGGGCAAGGTTTCATCATTTCTATTGGCCTTATTGTTGCTCTGTGGATGGCCAGTGAAAGCGTTGCAGCTGGTGAAATGACAATCGGTGAATTTGTACTTGTAAATTCATTGCTCATTCAGATTTATATGCCTCTTAGTTTCTTGGGTATGGTTTATCGCTCCATCAAACAGTCACTCACTGATATGGAAAATATGTTTGATATTTTAAGCGTGGGCTCAGAGGTAGAAGACGCTGCTGGGGCAAAGCCACTGGCGATTAAGGGCGGTACTGTAGAGGTTAGAAATGTTTCCTTCCATTACGCAAATAACCGCCAGATACTAGATGATATTTCCTTTACTGTCGCTGAAGGCACCACAACGGCAATTGTCGGACCCAGTGGCGCTGGTAAATCTACTATATCTCGCCTGATGTTCCGTTTTTATGATGTGACAAAAGGCAGTATTAATATCGACGGCCAAGACATACGTCAGGTGACACAACATAGCCTACGCAGTGAAATCGGCGTTGTACCGCAGGATACAGTTCTATTTAACGACACTATTCGCTATAATATAGCTTACGGTAAAACAAGTGCCACAGAAGATGATATTATCGAGGCCGCAAAATTGTCAAAAATTCATGATTTCATCATAAGCTTGCCCGATGGCTATGACGCCCAAGTTGGCGAGCGAGGCCTAAAACTATCAGGTGGTGAAAAACAACGTGTCGCCATTGCCCGAACCATATTAAAAAACCCATCGATCTTATTGCTTGATGAGGCAACCTCTGCACTTGATAGCCATACAGAACAAGGCATACAAGAAGCTTTAGAGCAAATATCCAAGGACCGCACAACAATCGTTATTGCCCACCGATTATCGACGATCATTCACGCGGATGAGATTCTGGTGATGGACAAAGGCAAGATCATTGAGCGGGGCAAACATACATCTCTTCTTGATAACAAGGGTGCCTATTATGAGATGTGGCAACGCCAGCAAAAAGCCCGCGAAGCAAAAGAGACGCTAGAATCTATTGAAGAATTAGCCATAAGCTGATCTTACGATATATAGGACTGCGCCCAAGGCATAAAAAAAGCCCACATACAATGTGAGCTTTTCAATGATTTAGTCGGAAAATTTACAGCAGAACAAGATCAGCTGGTGTCAAATCCAATACGCCCACAACAGCGTTAAACATTTTCACCTCACCTGGGTGAGCATGGTCATCAGCCAGAATAACATCCCTTAGTGTGCGAGCGATCATTTTCTTATCAGCTAAATTCAATTTTTTAACGATTGATTTTAGATATTTAGCAATTTCACGATCTTCAATATATTCTGATTTTGCAGCAACACGCACGTCAGCAGATGTCACAGTCACGCCGAGCGTATCTTGCATAATTTTTTGAACTTCTTCGACTTCAATTTCCATAACGTTGGTATCAGCTGACGTCATAACAGCAAGCGTCTTCAACAACGCTTCTTCAGATATAGATAAACTCATAATTTCCTCCCAGAAATATTAACTATTGTCGCTTTTGTCTAACGACATAAATATATGTTTAACCGCAAACTACTGCCTCAAAGACATAGTTGCTAAATTCAATTTTCTATTTATTAACCCTTTGCAAGAAAGTGTCAATGATTTCACATGCAATAGTAATATTTTACTGCATAAATCACCACCATCAAGCTGGGGTAGGGTTGAAAGTAAATTCTTAGGTGATAAGAAAAACATGAGGCAATTAAGTATTATGCCCCCCGAATTCATTCCCGCGAGTGGGTGTCTATAGGATAAACTGGGCTTTTAATCTGTAAATTAAACTATCACGTCTTACACCGTCTAAGTCAAAACTCTTATCGCTTTGAAATAGGTCTAAACCAGTTCACGCCATTTGCGTGAGATGATGACTTGTAACATAGAAATTGGCCGGCAGATTAACTGCCGGCCAATATATTTTTCAGACTGGTTTAAGATCAGTTAGAAACTAGACCTTAAAATTCGTAAGAGAATTCAACACCGATCTTACGTGGCTTTCCTGGGTGAACAAATACACCACCAAATTCAGGGGCATTAATAACCTCTTCAAGGTGAATATTGTTCGTCAAGTTCTTAGCAAAAGCCATAAGTGACCAATTGTCGCCCTGGATACCAGCGCGCATGTTCAGCGTACCAAAGGAATCTCTGCGTGTCTTGCTTAGATCCGCAGGAGCACCAAAGGATGTTGGAGCAGTGTTATCCTGAACAGTGTGGAACCACATTGGGCCAACAACTACATAGTCTGCGCGTGCGAAGAAGTTCAAGGTATCAGACACAGGCAATGTAAGGTCCGCACCAAAGTTTAGGTTATAATCAGCCGTATTTGGTGATTTATTTCCTACAGTATTTGGACGCGCACCATTTTCTTTGATCTTACTGTCGATAGCACTTCCACCAGCAAACAGGTTAATGCTGTCCGTTGCTTTAATCGTCACAGCCAATTCAAGACCTTTGATCTCTACATCGTCGATATTAGAGACAACGCGCAGAAGGCCAAAGCTGCCTACGAAGAATTCAAAGAACTGCATATCAGTGGTTTTCGTGATATAACCAGCACCATCCAAAGTCACACGACCATCAAACAAACGGCTTTTGAAACCAAGTTCGAAAGAGCTGGACTTCTCTTTGCGGTAAAGATCATTAATAGTGACATTTGCACCAAGAGCATCATTGAAGAAGAGATCAACAGTTGCTTTACTACCTTGGTTATTAAAGCCACCACTCTTGAAACCAACACCCCAACTGGTGAATAATGTTGTGTCTTTGGCCACATCCCATGTCAGTGAAACTTTAGGCTGAAGCTGCTGGAAAGTTTGCTGCTGCTCTGGAACTGTACCAGATGGGTTAATGGAAGGATCAAGACCAGGATTCATTGGCGCTCCACCATCAAAAGAGAAGTTGCCATCAAAATCAACATATTGTGAAACAGCATCCAGTGGCACCAGACTCTTTACCTTACGATCTTCATGGTCGTAACGTAAAGCGAATGACAATTCGATATCGTCATTGACGTCATAAGCCACTTGACCAAATGCCGCTAATACTTCGCTGTCAAACTGATCGTGAACTAGCTGCTCGGTTGGGTTTGTAGAGCCGATTGGGTTATAAAGGTTTGGTGTAATACCGTTGCCTGTATCAATACCCAAGTTAATACCAACTTCACGCTCTAGCTTTAGGTAATAACCACCGACAAGCCAACGCAGGCGTAGATCATCGGATGAGGCCAGACGTAGCTCAAAGCTGATGTCTTCCTGATTACGTACCTGATACTGAGTACCATCACAAGTCGTTGGTGTGTATGGACCTAGGAAAGAACCATTTGGTACAGCGAATACGCTGTCAGGTACTTGACCCAGCCATTGCGGGCTTGGGATCGTAACACCTTGAGCACTCAGCTCTGCTGTTGACGCACGACAAGTTGGCTCGCTGTTAAAGAAGCCAAAAGCACCACTTGTACCATCAGCACCGAAGTCTTGATTGGTGTCACTATAGAGTGACCAAGCGGTTAAACTACCCCAATCATAATCCTGCTCGACCTTGACAGAAAATTCTATGGAACGCTGACCATTGAAAGGATCAATGTTCGGCTGGAAGACATATTCGTGATCGTTTACATCTTCAAACAAATCTGGATTACCAAGCATGTCCGCAAAAGCAGGCAAGTTGAAAACAGGGTTAAAGGTGATAGATGCAGCTTTAACTTCACCATATCTAGCTTTCACGTCAATAGTCGTGTCTTCGCCAACGTTGATAGCAAGACGACCATTGAGGTTGAAGTTTTCAAAATCATCAACAGTTGGACTGTTATCTGTAAAGCTATTACGGAAGAAACCATCTGTTGAACGATAGTTTGCATTCACACGGTATGCCACTTTATCTTCAACGATTGGACCACCAACTGTGCCTGAAAAATAATAACTGTTATTCTCAGCTACAGACCCTTTAACGGAACCTTCAACTTCATTGCCAGGACGGCGTGTTGATACGATGATCGCACCCGCAGCAGCATTACGTCCATAAATAGCGCCTTGAGGTCCTTTCAGGACTTCAATCTGTTGTAGATCAGAGAACTCACGATTAAGAGCGGATGGGTTAGACATCAAGATACCATCAACAATGAAACCAAAACTGGCCTCGGCGTCACGTGCACTATTAATACCGCGAATATTGACCTGTGTATCCCCAACTTCAATTGCGTTTACAAATGTAACACCTGGCGTTAGCGCAATAAAGTCTTCCGCTCGCTGGACACCTGCGCTTTCGAGGGTTGCGGCTGACAGCACTGTTACACTTGCTGGTATATCCTGAAATCGTTCTTCACGACGACGCGATGTTACAATAATTTCATCAAGTACTAAAGCATCTTCATCTTGAAGAGCCATAGCTGATGTGGACGGAACTAAAGCCGAAGCTGATAGCCCAATCGCTGTTGATAATTTAAAAATAGTCGAACGCTTCATAAGTTATTCCCTTTAATAACGGTACATGAAGTGAGTTGAAACAATCCCAGCATGTACCTTAACTACTCCCCAGTGACACCAATCTGATGCCACCTCTACTTAAATCCTCACAAAATCTCTTAAGAACTTTTTTTGAAGTCTCATGCAAATTTCTTAAAAATAAACACACAAAGTTCAAAAAGTCTCCATATTTCTGTATATTGTATACATAAACTTATCATGGCTCGCAAGCAAGAAATTTTTTCACCGAACTGGCATGCCGTTTCAATGGACGTTGCCAGCACCCTCACAAATCACCGCTAATGCCAGTTACTCTATACAAAGGCAATACTCGCGGACGTCACATACATAAAAGCAATCAAAGACTCTTCTCGATCTTTGCCTTCAATATTCAATGCCAGGGAATTGCTTTATAAAATTTTTGTATACAGAAATAAAAATCTCCTATAAGCAAATACTCGGGAAGTACGGCAACTGGGGAAGAAGACATGCGTCAACTCGTCTATTATCAGCCTTAGATTTGCCTGCGTTTAACATAGTAAAACAAGGAGGCCACTGTGACACAGTCAGCTGAAGACAATTATAAAAATGTATGGGGTAATAAGGTTGGGTTTGGCGGCAAACCAGCTTTATTAGTAATTGATTTCCTAAAGGGCTATACGACGGAAGGCTCACCGCTTTATGCGCCTGGCGTTATTGATGCCGTTCGCGAGAGTGTACCCTTGATTGCCGCAGCAAGAAAGCATGGCATTCCCGTTATTCATACAAGGGTTCTCTATAACGCCAAGACATTTAATGATGGCGGCATGTGGGTAAAAAAGGCTCCTGTCCTTGAATGTCTGATAGAGGGTAATGAACTTGCCAATTTCCATGATGACGTTTTACCTCTCGATTCCGAGACAATCATTATCAAACAATATGCGTCTGCCTTTTTTGGCACAAGCTTGATTGCTACACTCAATGCAATGAATGTTGACACTGTCTTGATGGCTGGCTGCACTACAAGCGGCTGCATACGTGCAACAGCTGTAGACACAGTGCAATATGGATTCCGCCCCATCGTTATCGAGGACTGTGTTGGTGATCGCCACGAAGATCCACACAATGCCAATCTATTTGATATTGGCAACAAATACGGTGACGTAGTTTCACGACAGGAAGTGCTCGACTATCTGGATACATTAACTGGATAATTGCCACCAATGGCACGAGTAGCAATATCAAAAATGATACATAATAAAACGAGAGGTATATAATAATGTCAGATCTAACCCAAACCAGTAATTATGACTTTGTTCCAATCATTGACCGCCCACCACTCAAACTTCCCAATGGCGCACGTGTCGCTGTAATACCCTATATCAATATCGAACATTTCCCTGAAAATGTTCCCGGCACAGCCATCATCCCTGGCACTCAACAATTTAATCCAGACCCACTAAACTATGGCTGGCGCGACTATGGTAACCGCGTTGGTCTATGGCGCATGATGGAGATTATGGATAATTGCAGCATGCGCGGCACAGTTTGTCTGAACTCAGATATCATTCGTGAATATCCACGGATCATTGAAGAAGGTGAAAAGCGTAACTGGGCATGGATTGGCCACGGCATTAACAATGCACCAGCCAATTTCCTCAGCGGCATTGATGAAGAAAAAGAGCGCGAAGTCATTGGAACCGTTCTTCATGATATGGAAAAAGCACTGGGTCGCAAGACGAAAGGATGGTTAAGCCCATTCTTGACACACACTTATAACACACCAAACATTCTCGCTGATATGGGCGTGGAATATCTTTGTGATTTCACGGCAGACGACCACCCGTTCCCATTCAACACCAAGACCAACGACCTCATCTCAGTCCCTTATACTGTTGAATTGAATGACATCCCTGCCTTCATGAATGTTGGCATGAGTTCATCTGATTTTGGTGACATGATTATTGACCAGTTTGACATGCTCTATGAAGAAGGTGCCACCAATGGCCGTATTATGCCAATTTGTCTCCATACTTTCCTTGTAGGTCAACCCAACAAAGCCCTTCACTTAAGAAGAGCTTTTGAGCATATCGCCAAGCATTCGGGCGTTTGGATGGCTACAGGTGACGAAGTGAATGACTGGTTCCGCGAAAACCATTTATAAGGTTAAGCAAAACACTGCGCTAACCTAACAATAGATTGTCTGAAAACGCTGCCCCCTAAACAGGGCGGCGTTTTTTATTTTCGGGGACTTTTTGTTTTTCAATGGTCGGGCGCGATGAAAAGACAGAAGCCGCCAATATAATCGTTCCCCCAAGAAAACTGAGCCAGTCCAATCTGTCCTGAAAAAGCACGACACCCAGCCCTGCCCCAAAGACTAACCGCACAAAGTCGAAAGGCAACAACAAACCCATATCTGCACGAAACAACGCCTGACTCATACTTATTTGAGCAATCACAGACAGCAAGCCTATCAGCACCAACATACCCCACTGTTCCATGCCAACAGGCCACTGCCAAAAAGATGCTGCCATGGCTAAACTGAGGGGCAAAGGGATAATATAGCCATAAGCAGCAACCAGCTTTGGGCTGTCATGGCGGGTCAGAATTTTCATACAGGTAAGTGTTCCTGCAAAGGATAATGCCGCTCCAACTGCTGCCACAACACCAATATTAAACATTTGAAAATCTGGCCGTAGAAGCAACATCGCCCCTAAAAAAGCGATACAAATGGCAATCACCTGCTTGGCGCCTAAATGCTCTTTCAAGAAGAAAGCCGCAAGAATGATAGCAAACATAGGTGTCAGGTAACTATAGGCAATTGTGTCTGCCAGAGGCAGTTGAGTTAAGGCGAAAAAGGTCAAAGCCACCGTAGAAATACTTAATATACCCCGTAAAATATTTAACGGAAGATGCTGGGTCTTTAAGGAACGAATGCCCGACTTAAAAAACATGGGAAGAACAAGAGCTAGCCCGACAAGCGTTCTCATGAAAACCATCATCAAGGGATGCATATCGGACGAGAGGGCCGTAACACAGGCCCAAAGACCTGAATAAGACAAAGCATAAAGAAGGATAAAAAAGATGGCTTGAGGCGTCAATTTACTCATAATATTCCTAGAATAACTTCCTCAGACCTACCATTTCTTCAATGAAGATGGCATCATAGAAAAACGTCGCCCTTGACCTTGGCTGTCCCCAAAAGCCCTTACTTTCATTCGCCAGGCCGTCGCGCGCACCTAACTTCTGGAATTTGTATACAATTAATGTTGAGACTGTGCCATATAAAAACATAGATAGTATGAAATGGGTCTCTCTAAGATTCTGGCTCACCATACATCCAGTTAGGGCTATGGTGCAGGCAAGCCAAGTATTTAAGCGCTTCAGGCGATAATAGCTTGCTCCGCATACTATATTTTAATAAGCTTTAGTATAGCATAACTATTGGGGATCATGATCTAATGACCAAAGCAGCCGATCAAGCCTATGACATTATACGCCGCGCTATTCTTGATGGTGTTTTTGGGCCTGGGGATCATTTAAAAGAAGAGCAGTTAGTGGAGAGATGCGGGGTGTCTCGCACACCTATCAGAGAAGCCATTCAACGGCTTTCTTCTGAAAACTACCTTATGACAAAACCAAATTCTGGTAGCTATGTAGCAAATTGGTCGGTGCAGGAGATTGCTGATATTTTTGCACTGCGGGCAACAATTGAAGGTATGGCTTGCTATCGGGCGGCACGTAATATTACTCGGGAGCAGTTAGCTATATTACAAGCGCAATATGACAAGGTCGCCGCTGCATTAGAAGGTCCCAACGCAACTATAGATATTGATATGTTTTTAGAGGCAAACAGAATTTTTCATCGGGTTATATTGGAGGCAACACAAAGCGAGCCTTTGATGCAAGCCGCCCAGCGAATTTTTTCCCCTCCTATGGTTTCTCGCACTGCTTATAATTACACTAAAGAAGATATCCGTCGCAGCAATGCGCATCATTTAGAATTGATAGAAGGATTAAAAGTGGGGGATGGTGAGTGGTGCGAGGCGACAATGTGCTCCCATATCAGGGCCGCGCACCATCGATTTTTAGAGACATTAAATTAACAGTGATTAGATAATGCCGTCAGCTTTTAAAGACGCCAGCTTCTCATCATCCATACCAAGCATTGAGCCATAAATCTCTTGGTTATGCTGGCCTAACTCTAATGGGCCAGCCCATTTAATTTCACCGGGTGTCGCCGATAATTTAGGTGCAACATTTTGCATAGGTATAGTGCCGTACTTTTCATGAGGTACATCGACAATGGCGTCACGCGCTTTAAAATGCGGGTCTTCTAGCATGTCTTTTGCTTTGTATATTTTACCAGCGGGTACGCCGTGCTCTTCCATTAAATCTAGAACAGCTTCGGGATCTTGACTGCGTGTCCAATCGGCGATCAAGTCGTCTAATTCTACTTGATGGGCACCACGTGATACATGGTCAATATAGCGTGGATCAGTCGCCATTTCAGGACGGCCCATTGCTTCACAGAGGCGACCAAAAACACTATCCTGGTTTGCGCCGATTAAAATATCACCATCCGTTGTTGGATATGCGTTGGACGGTGCGATTTTAGGCAGGACTGATCCAGTGCGTTCACGGGTGTGACCCGCCACAACATATTCCGGAATAACCGATTCCATATTCGCAAGAACGGCCTCATAAATAGCGCTATCAACCACTTGACCTTCGCCTGTTTGGTCGCGGTGACGCAGGGCCATCAGCGCCCCTAGGCAGGCATATGTCGCCGCAAGGCTATCACCAATGGATATGCCTACACGGCTTGGTGGGTTGGATGGATCACCAGCAAGGTTGCGCATGCCGCCCATCGCTTCGCCAATTGATCCATAACCCGCACGTTTACAGTAGGGGCCAGTTTGACCGTAGCCAGATACGCGGATCATAATAAGTTTAGGATTAATTTTTTTAAGCTCTTCATATCCAAGGCCCCATTTTTCCATGGTGCCTGCGCGGAAATTTTCTAGCAAGAAATCGGTGTCCTTCACGAGCTTTTTGAGGATGTCTTGTCCTTTTTGTTCACGAAGATTAAGGGTTACGCATTTTTTGTTACGCGCAACAACATTCCACCACAGAGGGATGCCTTGCCCCCATTCCCGCATAGGATCAGGTCTGTCTGGCGTTTCTACCTTTATGACTTCGACACCGTGGTCGGCCATTAATTGCCCGCAAAATGGCCCTGCGATTAATTGACCTAATTCGATCATACGCAAGCCTTTTAAAGCGCCAAATGGGTTATTATCGCTCACAAACTCTCTCCTGCCATCTACTCATATCAATTAAAATGAGTCTATAAATTCAAAACCAATATCTATTTGTATACAATTAAGCCATATAAGTGCAAGGGCATAATGAACTTTCGTTGTAAATATATCAACATTTATGCAAAATAACCAGATGTCTCGGTGAATAAATCACATTTTAGGGCTGGCAATCTTAAATATTATTGTATACAAGTTATGTTGGAGTCTTTTATAGATATCTTTTGTTTCTATAGGAGGTTTTTTGTGGAGTATCCTGTGTGATGAAAACGGTAGAAATTGTTGAAGTTGGAGCCAGAGATGGCTTGCAAAACGAGAAGGTTCTTTTCTCGACTGAGCACAAGCTTGCTCTGATTAATGGCGCCTTAGACGCTGGTGTGCGCAGGCTTGAAGTGGCAAGCTTTGTCCACCCAAAGCGCGTGCCGCAAATGGCCGACGCTGAGGCTGTGATAGCAGGCTTGCCAGATATCAGTGACGCTACCTATATAGGGCTTGTTTTAAATAAGCGCGGTCTCTTACGCGGGCTTGATACCCGTGAGGGTAATAAGCGTGGTATTGATGAGGTGGGCTGTGTGGCCATTGCCTCTGATACCTTTGCTCAGAAAAATCAGGGTCAAACAAGTCAAGAATCAGTTGATATATCAAAGGATATTATCCGCCTTGCCCGATCAGAAGGCTTGCGCGCTCAGGTAACAATTTCCGCCGCCTTTGGCTGCCCTTTTGAAGGGCGCATTTCTCATGACAGAGTTATTGAGATGGCGAAAGATCTGGCCGAGGCTGCGCCGCTAGAGATAGCCATTGCTGATACGATTGGTGTGGGGTCGCCGCTACGCACAACAGAATTATTTACGCGCTTACGTGAGGCGCTACCTGATATGCCGCTGCGGGCACATTTTCATAATACGCGTAACACAGGCCTTGCTAATGCTTGGGCGGCGGTTGAGGCTGGCGTAGCAACATTAGACGCGTCTGTTGCGGGTCTTGGTGGTTGCCCCTTTGCGCCAAAGGCGACAGGTAATATTGGTACAGAAGATTTATTGTATCTATTAGAAGAATCTGATGTGTCTACTGGGGTGGATTTAGAAGAAATGATTAAGCTTGCTCATTGGGTTGAGGAGCGATTGGGGCGTGTGCCACCAGCCATGGTTAGTCAAGCAGGTGGGTTTCCTGTTGGGACGTCATCTGATAACGAAATTTGTGTATAGACTGCATTAAAGTAGAGGGAATTAAGTGAATGTCATATAGGTTAGGTGTTGATGTAGGAGGTACCTTTACGGATCTTCTATTGATTGAGGAAGCAAGTGGCAAGACGTGGCGCGATAAGGTGCCAAGTACACCACATGATCCATCAGAGGCAGTGATAGCTGGTACGAAGGCTATCTGTGCGCAAGGTGGTATTATGCCCGCTGACATCAGCCAATTTTTGCACGGCACCACCGTTGCTACCAATGCCGTGTTAGAAGGCAAGGGTGCTAAAACGGGACTTGTTGTGAGTGAGGGCTATCACCAAATTCTACAAGTGGCGCGCTCGCTTGTGCCGGGTGGTCTTGCTGCGTGGATTACATGGCCAAAGCCAGAACCGCTAGCCGCCCTTGAAAATACAGTCGAAGTCACCGAGCGCATGGGCGCTAATGGTGAAGTGGTTAAGCCAGTAGACGCAGCGAGTGTGCGTAAAGCACTGTTGAAGTTAAAAGGTCAAGATATTGAGGCGCTCACTATCTGTACGGTTAATTCCTATGTTAATGGCGCGCATGAGCTTGAAATTGCTAAAATTGCTCAGGAAATCCTCCCCGATGTTCCTGTGTCATTGAGCCATCAAGTTCTGCCTGAGATGCAAGAGTATGAGCGGACGCTAACAACCGTTGCCAACTCATTAGTGCGCCCGATTATGGCCATGTATGTGGCTAATCTACGTAACGAACTGCGTAAAATGGGCATGAACGGCCATATTAACCTTCTGCGCTCAGACGGCGGGTTGATGGGGTCTGAAAAAGCCGAAGGTCATCCAGTTAACCTGTTGATGTCTGGCCCTGCTGGTGGCGTAACGGGTGCTTTATGGGTTGCAAAAAATTGTGCGCATAAAAATATCCTCACATTGGATGTTGGTGGTACATCAACAGATGTGGCGCTTATCGAAAATGGCGAACCACGCCTGCGTCGTGATACAAGCGTTGGTCACTTAACCGTGCGTGCTTCCTCCCTTGATGTTAAAACAGTTGGTGCGGGTGGTGGCTCAATTGCCCACGTGCCAGAACTAACGGGCGCGCTGCGTGTTGGTCCTGAAAGTGCTGGCGCTGTACCGGGTCCTGCTGCATATGGTAAAGGTGGTACAGTTGCTGCCGTGACTGATGCACATGTGGTGCTTGGTAATTTGCCAACAGCCCTTCTTGGTGGCGCTTTTAAATTAGATATTGATGCGGCGCGCGCTGCTGTTCAGGTTGTGGCTGACGCGCTTAGCGTAACCATCGAGCAAGCAGCCCAAGGCATCATTGATATCGCTAACGAGAATATGTTCGGCGCCTTGCGTCTCGTCTCTGTTCAGCAGGGATATGATCCACGTGATTTTGCGCTGATGGGTTTTGGTGGTGCTGGTTCTTTACATTCAAACGCTGTTGGTAAATTGATGGGGTCTTATCCTGTTATCGTACCCGTTAGTCCTGGTGTGTTATGCGCGACAGGTGACGCGACCACACAGATGCGGGGCGAGCATGCACGCAGTTTTAACCGTACTGTTAAGCAAACATCGGACGTTGAAGTGGCTAAATGGTTGAACGAGATGAAGGCAACAGTCTCTAAAGACCTTGCTGAAGACGGCGTGCCTGTTGACGCGCAAACCATTACGTTTGAAGCGGGCGTGCGGTACGCGGGTCAAGGTTTTGAAGTTGATATGCCTATCACTATCAGCGCTTTTGAAAATGGGAATGGTATTGAAGAATTAAAGGCGACATTTGACGCAGAGCATAAACGTCTCTTTACCTTTAACCTGAATGTGGTGCATGAGATTGTAAACCTACGTGCTATCGCAGTTGGTCAAGGGGCTGAAATGCCTGCGCTAGCGCTAGAGCGCGGCAACGGCGACGCGAGCGCCGCTAGAACCGATGGTCACACCATGTGGGCAAACGGCGAGCGCCATGACGGCGCTATTTACGATAGATCAAAACTAAAGGCAGGTGATAAAATCCCAGGGCCTTGTATTGTATGTGAGATGGATTCAACGGCTGTGATCTTACCGGATCATATCGGCGAAGTTGATACGTACGGTAATATTTTAATCAACCCAACAGCATAAGGGAGAGTAGAAATGACTGCGACTATTATTGAGACGAACAACGCTCCTTTTGCAAAAGAAGATGTTGATACTATTACGCTAGATATTATTGAGAATGCGCTAAGAAATGCCCGTGATGAGATGGACGCGACGCTGTCCCGTACAGCCATGAGCCCCGGCATTCGCGAGCAGGGGGATGCTTTCCCGCTTATTGCCGACCGCGAAGGCCTAATGGTTTCTGGTCAGTTTGGTAGCTTTATCGGTGGCTTCTTAAAAGGCTATGACGGCGACATTAACGAAGGTGATATGATTTGGCTATCGGACCCCTATTCCTGTGAAGGCGCTGTTTCACATAACAATGACTGGTTAATCCTGCGCCCAATCTTCCGCAGTGGTCGCTTGATTAGTTGGACTTGTATGTTTGGTCATATGACAGACATCGGCGGTAAAGTACCGGGCAGCATGCCAACGGACGCCATTAGTGTCTTTGAAGAGGGTGTGCGTATCCCACCCGTGAAGCTATTTAAGAATGACGAGCTGCAAGAAGACTTGCTCAAGCTTGTGCTCCATCAAACACGGATGCCAGAGTGGTGTCGCGCTGATTTGTTGGCGATTGTGGCGTCATGTCGTGTGGCAGAAAAACGCGTCCATGAAATCTGTGATCGTTTTGGCGATGATTATTATGCTGCCTCTACGGACGAACTGCTAGCCCGTAATAAACGCGCCATGGGTCATTTGATCAACACGGCCGTTGGTGAAAAGCCTGTTAGCTTTGAAGATTATATTTGTGATGATGGTCGTGGCTATGGTCCCTATAAGATTAAATGTACCATGTGGCGAGAAGGCGAGAAGGTTGTTCTAGATTTTGAGGGCACTGATCCGCAAGCCATGGGTTCAATTAACTTTTACCTGAATGAAAATATGCTGAAGATGTTCTTTGGTATTTATATGGTGATGGTCTTTGACCCTCAGGTTATGTTTAATGATGGCTTCTATGAACTGTGTGATGTGCGCATCCCGCAAGGCAGCCTGTTAAAACCTAACTTCCCAGCCGCATTATCATGCCGCACGCACGCGCTCGGCCGTATCTTTGATGTGCTGGGTGCTATGCTTGGCAAGGCTCAACCAGAGTTTTTATCAGCGGCTGGTTTTTCATCAAGCCCGCATTTAATGTTCTCAGGTTTTGAAAAAGCTTCTGGCGAATGGTTCCAGCTATTTCAAATTGGTTTTGGTGGCATTCCGGGGCGTCCATTTGGTGATGGTCCTGATGGTCACAGCTTGTGGCCAGGTTTTACTAACGTACCGAACGAGTTTCTAGAGCGTTACTTCCCGATGCGTATAACCAACTACACCTCTATCGCGGATAGTGGTGGTGCTGGTTTCTTCCGTGGTGGTAACGGCATCTTGATGACATATGAGTTCCTAAATGATGGTGTTATTTCTATTCATGATGATCGTTGGTTCATCCCGCCTTGGGGTGTTAATGGCGGCAAGCCAGGTGCGCGGTCTAAGAAAATACTACGTCGCGCTAATGGCGTGGAAGAAGTTGTCGCGTCTAAATGTGATAACATTGAGGTTAAGGTTGGTGATCAGCTTGACTATATTACGTGGGGCGGCGGCGGTTGGGGGAACCCACTAACCCGCGAAGCTGAAACCGTGGCGCTTGAAGTGCGCCAAGGATTAGTCTCAACCGAAGGCGCCTACAATAATTACGGTGTTAAGGTCGTAAACGGTCAAGTAGACCTTGCCGCAACCGAGGCTAAGCGCGCTGATATGGCTAAGACTCAGCCTGTTGACGAAATATTTGATTTTGGCCCCGACATTGATACGCTTCGCGCTAACTGCGAAGCCGAAACTGGGCTTAAAGCACCTATTCAACCAAGTTGGTAGGGCCGAATAATGAGATATTGAGTAGGGCAAAAGATGTGATTTGCCCTACTCAACATAAAGACTAAGAATGTGCGATCTTGTAGAAAATTCGCAGTTTGCGCATTAGATAGAAACAGTTAGCTTACCAAAATGCTTGCCCTTATCAATATCGCTCAGCGCTGTCGCGGCCTCTTTGAAGGGGTAGTTCTTTCCGATCACCGGGATAATTTTATGTGCGTCGGCGAATGCCATCATGGCCTCAAACTCATCACGATTACCAACAGAGATACCATGCAGATTGGCATTGGTCATGATAAGATCATATACTAGAATATCCATCTGCGCCCCAGCTAGCGCACCAATGATGGCTATATGGCCACCGCGTCGAATAGCCTTTAAGGATTGCACCAACGTGCCTGTGCCGCCGATTTCAACTACAGCGTCGACCCCTTGACCGTTAGTCAAAGCCTTTGCCGCCTCGCCCCACTCTGGCGTGGTTATATAGTTGATGATGTGATCAGCGCCTAAAGCTTTTGCACGCGTTAGTTTTTCATCGCTGCTTGAAATAATGATAACCGTCGCGCCCATGGCTTTGGCAAATTGTAGGGCAAAGATGGCAACGCCGCCAGTGCCGATCACCAAGACAGTATCGCCAGCTTTGATAGAAGATGTTGTGACCAGTGCGTTCCATGCCGTCAAGCCAGCGCAAGGAAAACAGGCTGCCTGTTCGGCGGTTAAATGGTCGGCGACTTTAACCAGTGCCTGCTCATCAAAAATACCAAATTCACGCAGGCACCCTGAATGCTCAAGTCCAGTGGAAACAGCGCGTTCCTCCCCCAAGGCATCGCCAGAAATCCACTGTGGGAAAAATAGTGGCGAGACAAGATCCCCTATGGCAACGCGCGAAACGCCATCACCAATCGCGACAACTTCGCCAGCCCCATCAGACAAAGGAATAATAGGCAGATGATCGTCGCCAACGAATAAACCTTCCGCGATCATAAAGTCCCTATAATTTATTGATGCGGCCTTGAACTTGATAAGAACTTCACCCGAGTTAGCCTCAGATTTAAACGCTGGTTCATCAATCTCTATGTCGTGAAGGGTATCAATTCCAAATTTATGTAGTTCAAAAGCACGCATGGTTATTCTCCTAATTTTATGTTTTCAACATAATCAAAACCCTCCCTTATGCAATACTTAAATTATGTCTCATAGGGGCACTATTAAATTGACGAATTGCCCGACTAGGCACTGTCAAAGGAACTTGAGAGAGGCCTCCCCAGACACCAAAACACACACGTCATCCTCGGGCTTGCCCCGGGGATCCATTATACAGGGTTATACGCGCCTATGGTTTTGAATGGGTAATGATCTATAAGCTGGTGAGGTGATTATAAAAGTAAACTATCACCGTAATTCATGATCATGGCTCCAACCGATACTAGCCAGCAGAATATCCTTGTTAGCATAATGCAAATTTATACTTTGTAGGTGAACTGTGGTTCTGTCCTCAGTCTTAAGCCATTGAAAAATAAACTTCTAAGGTAGGCCGACGTGTCATGCTGTCGAGGAGGTTTTGTTGTCATTGTTAAGAAATATTAGTCAATATTATCCAATTTAAAAAATATGAATTTAAAATATAATACTATTATTGTATTATTTATGCAGAGCCGCTAATTTTTAATTGAGCGAGAAACTCGAAAATACAAATTATGAATGGTGTTGAGATATGCATGATAAATTATTTTCCCTGAATGAAGGCGATGAATTGTTATTTTCCAACGAGGATGAGTCCGACTCTGAATTTATTGAAACGACAAAATCTGAAAATACATGGAAATTGTTAATTGTTGATGATGAGCCTGCTATCCATGATGTGACCAAAATGGCATTGAGCGATTTTTCTTTTGAGGCTGCTTCTTTAGATATTATGAGTGCTTATTCGGGTGAAGAAGCTATTAAATTACTGAGTGAGCATCCTGATATTGCTGTGATATTGCTCGATGTAGTTATGGAAACTGATCATGCGGGCCTTGATGTTGCTAGAATAATACGCGAGAAACTTAACAACAAAATGGTCAGGATAATTTTACGCACGGGACAGCCTGGACAGGCACCAGAGAGGGAGGTCATTACTAACTATGACATTAATTCCTATAAAAATAAAACAGAACTCACTGCGACCAAGCTTTTTTCGACAGTATATACAGCTATTAGGGCCTATCGTGACCTGAGTACGATAGAAGAAAACCGGCAAGGATTAGAGCGTATCATTCACTCTTCATCAGAATTATTCAGTAATCAGTCATTGCAAACTTTTACCGAAGGCGTTCTTGTGCAACTCACCAGCCTTATGCAGCTAGATAAAGATGCTGCTTATTGTCACGGACTCGCGGCTACTGCCTTAGAGGGCAGTTTCCCTATTCTTGCAGGCATAGGAAAATATGATCAACTGGTGGGTGAAGATGGTGCGGAATTACTGGATGGAGATATTTTGGAAGATATGAACCAAGCTCTCATCCAGAAAAAGAATATATTCAATGATGACCGCTTCGTAGGGTATTTCTCCAATAGTAGCGGGGTTTCTAATTTACTCATATTGAGTGGACTCAAAGAGACTAACTGCACGGATGAATATCTACTGGACCTTTTCATCCGTAATGTTTCAATTGCTCAAGAGAATATTGAATTGAATATGGAGATGAAGGATACCCAGCATGAAATTGTTTATATGCTGGGTGAAGCTGTTGAAACCCGTTCCAAGGAAACTGGCAATCATGTGAAACGCGTTGCCGAGATTTCCGAATTATTGGCTCTTAAATATGGTTTAAGTGAAAAAGAGGCTGCCGTGGTTAAGCTCGCATCTCCACTGCATGATGTGGGTAAAATTGGTATTCCAGATGCTATTTTGAACAAGCCGGGTCGCCACACAGATGAGGAGCGAAAAATCATGCAAACTCATGTGCAGCTTGGTGTGGATATGCTGAAAAGTAGTAAGCGCAGAGTGCTAAAGGCTGGGGCAATCATTGCAGGAGAGCATCATGAAAAATGGGATGGGAGTGGCTATCCTAATGGTAATTCAGGTGAAGATATCCACATATATGGCCGCATCTCAGCAATTGCTGATGTATTTGATGCCTTGGGTAGTGACCGTTGCTACAAAAAAGCATGGCCTCTCGACAAAATATTGACTTTACTCAAAGAAGAGAGCGGTAAACATTTTGAACCCAAACTTGTAGAGCTCTTGCATGATAATTTGGATGGTATTCTTGAAATTATTAACCGCTATACGGACACAAAAGAGTAATGTTTTCCTTGTGGTGATTGCAGGGCTAGAATAGAAACTAGAGGGCAGTTATTTTTATGTTTGATTTTTTCTTGGTAGATGCATCTTTCATGGGCGTCCATTTTCTAAATTCTTTGGAAAATTTAGGGAGTCCTGTAGAAAAGAATTATAGTGTAGGACTTATAATCCTATCTTTACTGGTCTCCTCACTGGCTGCCTATACGGCAATTACAATATCCCTTATCATTAGGGACCAAAAAAACCAAAAGGCACGCTATTTGTGGCTGGCAGCGGGCGCGATTTCTATGGGTTGTGGTATCTGGGCGATGCATTTTATTGGGATGTTATCTCTGAAAATTCCGCTCGCAGTGGACTATGATATGATGATTACGCTTTTATCGGCTTTGCCTGCGGTGCTAGCCGCTGGGGTCAGTCTATATTTATCAAGCTTTGTCCAACCATCTAAAAAGACGGTAGTATGGGGCGGTGCGTTGATAGGGGCTGGTATCGCAGCCATGCATTATAGTGGCATGAAGGGTATGATTATGAATGGGGTCATGCGTTATGATCCACTTCTCATGTCTTTATCTCTGGCTGTTGCTGTTTTGTTAGCTACCGTTTCCATATGGATTTTGTCGCATTACCGCGATAACAGAGCGCGAGCGAAAATTAATGCATCATTGGTCATGGGCGTTACTGTTTTTGCTATGCATTTCATTTCTATGGTAGGCGTCTCCTTTTTCAAGGTTGATAAAGGCCTATCCATTTCTTTGGATAATACCGCCTATTTGGCTACTGGTATCAGTATCGTCACTATTGCGACACTTAGCTTGTCGGTTATCGCTGCACTCGTGGAGCATTTATTGGCCAAAGCGCGTAATTATAGTGAGGAACTAGAAAAAGAGGTTGCTGAACGGACGTCGCAGTTAAATGCAGAAATAGCCGAACGTGCGAGCACTCAGTCTGAATTGGAAAATACACTCAGTACTTTGAATGAGACCCAAGAGGTCTTGATTGAATCTGAAAAAATGGCATCACTTGGCGGTTTGGTTGCTGGTATATCTCATGAAATTAATACGCCGATTGGTGTTTCAGTAACTGCTGCATCTTATTTACGTGATACAACACGCCAGATTGAGGCTCGTTTTGGGGATGGCACTGTCACGAAATCCGACTTTAAACGGTTTCTTCAGGTCGCAATACAGTCCAGCAATATTTTGATGACTAATCTAGATTGCGCCGCGGAATTGATTAGGAGTTTCAAACGCGTTGCTGTGGATATTTCAAGCGATGCCCTTATGGAAGTCAATATCTGTGATTATCTAACAGAGCTGATAGGAAGCCTCCACCATGAGACGAAGAAAGCGGCTGCAAAGATAGAGATAGATTGCCCAAAAGATTTAATTATAACAACCAGTACGGGCTCAATAGCACAGATTGTGACCAATCTTGTGATGAACTCTATTCATCATGGCTTTGAAGGCAAGGAAAGCGGGATGATCAAAATTCAAGTGGCCTGTAATAATAAAGAGATTGAATTTGTCTATAGTGATGATGGTCTTGGCATGACGGACGAGGTCTTAGAAAAGATATTCGAGCCATTCTTCACAACAAAAAGGGGCGCTGGAGGTAGTGGATTGGGCATGCACATATTATATAACCTGATAACGCAATCCTTAAAAGGTAAAGTAAAGTGTGAGAGCGAACCTGGAGTAGGAACCAAATTTACGATCAATTTCGCGAGCGAGTTGGTACATGCCTGATAGCTAATATACAAAAAATCCGACCCAGATAACAAGAGTATCTGATATAGAGATGAACCATTAGTTGGATGCTGTCGCCAGCCCACGAAGAGATAAGAAAACTGCTGTTAAATTGCTAAAAAGACTGATGAAACAGTTTGGCCGCCCCGCTTCTATCGTAACAGATAAACTCACATCCTATACCGCAGCAATGCGAGAACTGGGTTGCTTAGACAAACAAGATTTTAGAAAGTGGCAAAATAATCGTGCTGAGAATAGCCATCTCCCTTTCCGACGACGAGAATATGCGATGCAACGATTTCGGAAGCTCAAAACGCTAGAGAAATTCACGTCCATCCACAGTCAAATCTATAATCATTTTAATGGAGAGCGGCACCTCAATAACCGACAAACTTATAAGGAATTACGTTCAGAAGCACTTTCTGAGTGGCGCTCACTTATGGGATAATAATATGATCAAAAGGCCATGTTGAGGCCTCTCTCAAGTTCCTTTAACAGTGCCCTATTTTATCTGGTTAGTATAAATTGGAAAATAACATTCATATATATGTTTTCTCATTGACTTATCCTGTTGAATAATTTGTTATAAATGTAAGCGTTTTCATTTATGAAAACATACCAAAATGATCAGGAAAGTATCTTAATGTCTTCGATTTCAATCACACAAGTTGCCAAGCTTGCAGGCGTGTCCATTGCTACAGTATCACGCTGTATAAACACACCTGATAAAGTACGGGAGGCAACCCGAGATAAAATTCAAAAAGCCATCCAAGAAACAGGATATTCCATGAACACTCTGGCTCAAAACTTTAGACGCGGCAAAACTAATATGATCATGGTGGTGCTACCCACTATCGGTGATCCATTTCTTGCCGAAGTCATGAAGGGGCTAACCCAAACAGCCAAAGACAAGGGGTATTCCTTGATCATCAACGAGAGCCAATTCAACAGCATGTCAGCAGGTGAAATTGGTGCAATGATGATGTCACGCCAAGTTGACGGCATTATATTACTGGCCTCTATGTCCCCTTTTGGTAATGAGGTTATCTCTAGCCAAACAGATAGGCGCTTACCTATCGTTATTGGATGCGAAGCCATCACCAAGTCACTAGAGGAACTGCCATCAGTTCATATTGACAATATTGCAGCCGCGCGTGAAGCAACAGACTATTTAATTTCGCAGGGCCATAGAAATATAGCTTTCATGGCTGGGGAGGAAACATCCCTACTGACCAAAGACCGCGAAAATGGATACCGTGAGGCAATGTTAAATGCACGTATAGCCATTGAAGATGATTGGATTATCAGCGGTGATCTGACAATTGCTGGGGCGCGTTCAGCTACAAAGGAATTGCTGTCAAATGATACACGTCCATCTGCTATATTCTGCGCAAATGACGAAATGGCTCTTGGTGCGCTGCATGAAATTAAAGCAGCGGGTTTGAAGGTGCCAGACGACATCTCTGTGATGGGATTTGATAATTCACGCTACGCAGAAGTCAGCGACCCTCCACTGACGACAGTTGCACAGCCCGGTAGGGAAATTGGGGTTCGGACTGCGCTAAGAATGATAAAGGCTATCACGAGCAAGTTAGAAAACAGCTCTAAGCCAGAAATAATTCCTCATCAATTGATTATCCGCAATTCAGTTGGCAAAGCTTAAATGCCTTACTAAAAAGCCCCGTATCAGTACTCACTGAGACAGGGCTTTAAGTATTTTTTATAAGCAGCCTATATTACTCTGAAGGTTCGACAACCGCTTCAGATGAGCTTGCTTTGTTGCGACTATCATAAATCCAAATTGCCCCAAATATCACAAGTAATCCTAAGGGTATATAGGCCACTGTTTCAAAAGACACAGACGCAGCCATCCCTTCAATTTCAGTTAGTGCGTCACCTTTAAGCGCCAGCAATTGATCTTTGCCGCCTGCAAAATCTATTTTTGCTTTATCATAAATACCACCAAGCATAGGCAGTACAAAATAGATGGAGAGCGCACCCGCCGAACCAATAAGACCAATCAGCCATGAACCGCCATTAGGATAGCGCTCTGCAATGCTCGCCAACATCGTTGGCCACATGAAGCAAACTCCCGCACCCCACGCAGTTGCCGCAATCATTGCCAAAACGGGACCATCCGCAATTGAAAGCAAATATAAGCCACCCGCTGCAAGCAAACTGGACACCCAAAGAAGCCCCGGATTGGATAAGCGATGTGCAATTGGTCCTGCAAAATGGCGCATAACAAACATTAAACCGCTTACATAAACCATCAATAGAATGCCGCGAAATCCAACTTTTTGAGTGAGAGCGATATCAACCCACTGTCCCGGCGCTAACTCGGCCGCGGCCGTTAAGAACATGGCGCCAAACCAAAGTAGAAAACTAGGGCGGCGGACGATCTCTAGCATCATATCTTTCATACTGATGCCATTCTCTGCGCGTTCTGTTTTGGGGAAAGTAGTATTCATAAGCATATACATAAAGACCAGCGCTGATATAATCGGCAAACTTAAAGCTATTTTCCAGCTAACACCATAGTAAGATAGGGCGACACCGGCCAACCCGCCCGCAATCATGCCGCCAGGGAACCAAGCGTGTAACACATTCAGACGGTGTGTTTTATCTTCTGGATATAATGCTGTTGTCATGGGGTTTATAGTGCCTTCAATACAGCCCCAGCTTACCCCACACAACAACATTCCTGCCCATATATATGGGAATGCATTTCCCCCGCCTGATAGGTCTTGTGATAGAACAATTAAAAGCGTGCCGCCTATTGTTGTTAATGATGCGACAATAAGCGTGCGTTTCATTCCAATCACATCTAACAAAGGGCTAACCACAAACAATGTAATAGCAAAACCTAAAAAAGAGACACCAAGTGCCTGAGCTATCAATGTGGCCGACTGCGTCATATCTATTGGGTCTAATATGGTGGTTTTAATATCGCCCGCGACGGTCGCCCGTAAGGCATTTGCCATAGACGCCGTAAAGAGGGCTAAAACCCCAATCCAAAATAACTTACTTTTATTTATCTCTGTCCCTTGTTGTGACATTGTCTGCTCCCACCTGTTGATCTTAAATTACCACCCACTCAAAACTGGTTTACTCTAATCCTAAAATCCGTCTATTCATGGCTGCATCAGCGCCGCCGCCTGCAAAATCATCAAAAGCATATTCCGATGGACGAATGATATGATCGGCTACAAATTTAGCCCCTTCACGCGCGCCATCTTCTGGGTGCTTCATACAGCATTCCCATTCAACAACAGCCCAACCATCAAACCCATATTGCGTTAACTTGCTGAAGATTGATTTGAAATCAATTTGACCATCGCCTAATGAACGGAAACGTCCAGGGCGGTCAATCCAGTCCTGATACCCCCCATAAACCCCAGAGCGCCCATTTGGATTAAATTCAGCGTCTTTGACGTGAAACATCTTAATGCGTTCATGGTAAATATCGATGAATTGCAAATAATCAAGCTGCTGTAAGATATAATGGCTAGGATCATAGAGAATATGACAGGCGTCGTGATTACCCGTAGCCTCTAAGAAGCGCTCAAAAGTAATACCATCATGCAAGTCTTCACCAGGATGGATCTCATAACATAAATCAACACCAGCATCTTTATAGGCATCTAATATGGGCAACCAACGCTTTGCTAGCTCCTCAAAACCTTGTTCAACTAATCCTGCTGGACGCTGCGGCCAAGGATACATTGTTGGCCATAAAAGAGCGCCTGAAAATGTGACATGCGCCTTTAGGCCTAGACGCTCACTGGCCTTCGCAGCCTTAATCACTTGGTCGATAGCCCACGCAGTACGGTCATCTGGCTTACCGTGAAGATAAGCCGGCGCAAATGCGTCAAAGGATTCATTATACGCTGGATGAACCGCAACTAACTGTCCCTGCAAATGGGTTGAAAGCTCGGTAATCTCAACGCCAGCCTCAGCGCAGATACCTTTGCGTTCATCGCAGTAATCTTGACTGGCCGCTGCGAGATCAAGATCAAAAATATGGGGTGCCGTAGGTAATTGAACGCCTTTATAACCAATAGAAGCTGCCCATTTGGTGATATTTTCCAAACTATCGAATGGTGCCTTATCTTGCAAAAATTGCGCAAGGAATAGAGCTGGCCCTTTAATCTGTTTCATCGTCATACCCTTATACCTTTATCTTTGTCCACTGACTGCCTTCATTCGAACTCTTCACAATGGCATCAATAAATGCCATGCCTCTGACCCCATGTTTAATGCCGGGAACACCTGTTGCTTTTTTCTGTTCCCCTACAAGTATAGCCCTTGCAAAGTCACGGTATAAATTAGCAAAAGCTTCTAGGTAGCCTTCAGGGTGCCCTGCGGGTGTGCGGCACATATTCGCCGCCACTTCACACAGGCCTATATTGCCAGAACCCGCTACGTAGGTTTGCTTGGGTTGATCCAGCCATTTCATAGTGAGACAATTTGCATCCTCTTGCTGCCATTCCAGGCCACCTTTTTCACCGTAAACACGTATTTTGATATTATTGTCTTCGCCAGCACATACTTGACTCGCCATCAGTACGCCTGTTGCGCCATTTTCAAAACGCAATAAGGCAGCACCATCATCATCTAGGCGTCGACCCTCCACAAAGGTTGATAATTCTGAGCACAGTTCTGTCACCTTCAGACAAGATACAAATTCTGCCATGTTATGGGCGTGAGTCCCTATATCCCCCATACAGCCACTCATGCCTGATTTTTTTGGGTCTGTGCGCCATGCAGCCTGTTTACTACCACTGCCTTCTTCATCTTTTGAAAGCCAGCCCTGAGGATACTCCACATAAACCTTGCGTATTTTACCAATTGCACCTGATTCCACCATATGACGTGCCTGCCAAATCATTGGATAACCCAAATAAGTATGTGTTAGACCAAAAAGCAGACCTGTCTTTTCTACAAGGAGATCAAGCTTGCGCGCCTCATCCGATGTAGCCGTCGCGGGCTTATCGCTTATTACATGAAAACCAGCCTCCAGCGCGGCAACAGCAATTGGGTAATGCATATGATTAGGGGTAACGATTGAGACAAAGTCCATACGCTCATCAATGGGTAATTTGGCTTCCCCGATTATCATATCGTTATAAGAAGCATATAATCTATCTTCGGATATCCCCAGTTTGTTACCGGTTTCCTTCGTATTATTAAAATCACTACTAAAGGAACCACAAACCAGTTCAACTTGACCGTCAAGCGCAGCTGCTAGCCTGTGCACCTCTCCGATAAAGGCGCCCTGACCGCCGCCAACCATACCCATTTTAACTTTTTTAAGTCCCATATTCCAAGTCCTTATCCCTAGGCCTACTTCGTCTGAATGCAATTACTTGAAATTCAGTAAATCATTATTCATCAACTATTGCACCTATGAATTGCCGTGACGGTATGTAAACGTTTACATAATGTCAAGCTATATTTAGATCAAATATTGCCATAGTAAGCTCATCGCATATAATATAATTCAGAATATGGCTATTTCCTCAAAACCAAGATCAAAGACATCAAAATTATTGATATTTCGATTCGCAGTAATGCATATATTACAGTATTATTTTTCAATATTTCACCTATTTTACATCCTACCTATAAAATTAATACTGTCTTAACCATACTATAACAGCATGATATAATTACTATTTTAAGTTATTTAGCGATATTTTTAATAATACCTTGCTAATGTAAACGTTTACATGTATCTGTTGGTTACGGCAAGTGTAAACGTTTACATAATTTAATGTTTATTTGTCGAGCGACTGTGGGAAGGCGCGAAATGTAAGGACGAATATTGTGATGGGATGTTTCAAATGTAGGAATGCCACTCGCTAACCGTCTTAGAGAAGTCGTAGTGAGCAAGGTATTTCACCATCCCACATGTTTAAGGGAAACATATAACTGGAGGGAAGAATTATGATACATTCTACCAGAATTAGAAATCTACTATTAGGCGGCACAGCACTTTTGTCTGCCCTATCAGGAAGTTCTGTTCAAGCACAAGAAGAAGAGAGCTTTGCGCTTGAAGAGATTTTAGTTACGGCGCGTAAGCGTTCGGAGAATTTGCAAGACGTACCAGATTCAATCGTTGCGATTTCAGCCAGTACAGTTGAGCGTGCAAATATTACGGAAGCACGCGACGTTGTTGGACGAATTCCTAACGTTTCTATCGTTGAATCACTTAGCCCAACATCAACATATCTGATTGTACGTGGCATCGCCTCACAGCGTAACACAGAACCATCAGTTGCTGTCATCATTGATGGCGTGCAGGTTGGTAGTGCATCAGAGGTTTCACAATCATTTTATGATGTTGAACAGATTGAAGTACTAAAGGGTCCTCAGGGCGCTTTATATGGTCGTAACGCCATCGGTGGTGCAATGATCGTAACATCCAAAAAGCCTAGCAATGAATTCATGGGCAAACTAAATGCAGGCATTGGTGACAATGGCTGGTATGAAGTTGGTGGTTATGTTTCAGGACCAATTACCGATAATTTGTTCTTCCGCGTTGCTGGCAGTAACAAGTCTTGGGATGGTGCTATTGAAAACCATTTCCTCACACGCCAGTTTAATCGTGTTGAAAAAGACGTATCCAACGAAAAAGCTGAAAAGTCTTACATGGATTTCGTCCATAACAAAGATTTCCGTGCTCAACTACTTTGGGAGCCATCAGAAGATACATCTGTTGATCTGCGTTATGCCAAAAATGACCTTGAATCAGGTGCAATGTGGTATCGCAACATCTACCGTATGGAAAGCGATCCAATGGAAACATATGAGTTTCCTGTAAACTCAAATGGTAATCCGACTGCGTTCCGTACTATTCAAACGACAGCACTGAAAATTGATCATCAGTTTGACGATATATCATTTTCATCTATCACAAACCACACTGACGCATCTGAGCGTTACGGTGTAGCCGGCGAAGTGCGCGGTCATGACCGTACAGCCAACGTTTGGTTCTTCACACAACCTTTCGTTCAAGGCATGATGAATAACCTTGATAACCAAGTTGATATTGATTTCTTCAATGCCAACTTGGGTGCAAACCTAGGGGGAAATTTTGTTGGTAGTGATCAATATTATGATATTGAAACATTATCACAAGAATTCCGTTTCACATCTGATGATAGCGGCGACCTACGTTGGGTTGCTGGTGCTTATTTCCTAAAAACTGATCGCACAGATACTATTCGTGCTACTTGGGAAACACCAAATGGTGATGCATTTAACTGCCCAGGTAATGGTGCAACAAACTTTGCTTGTAATGGTCTTCTTTTCTCTACACAGAACAAACAAGATAACAAAGCATATGCTGCATTCTTCAGTGTCGATTATGACATCTCTGAAAAGCTAACTTTAACAGCTGCTGGTCGTTACGATATCGATAAACGTCAAGTTACGCGTATTGATGGCCCTACTGTTGATACAATGGGCGCAGGCATTGGTAACTGTGATTCCGTTGCTGACCCTGACAACTGTTCAGCGACAGGTTCTAAGATCGATGATACATTTAAGGCCTTCCAACCGAAGGTATCACTAGCCTATAAAGCATCTGAAGATATGACTATTTATGCAACATATGCAAAAGGCTTCCGTAGTGGTGGTTTCAATGCTTCTGGTGCGCTACTAACTGATGTTTATGATAAAGAGACATTAGATAGTTTTGAGGTAGGTGCGAAAAACACACTCCTTGATGGACGTATACGCACAAGCTTTGCTGCTTTCTATGAAAAACTGCACGATAGTCAGCAGTTTGAGTTTGACGGAAACATCTTTGTACAGTCTTTGTATAATATTCCAGAAAGCAACATCAAAGGTCTAGAGGGTAGCATCGATTTCGCTATCACTGAGAACCTACTACTTAATGCAGCATTTGGTATCATGGATTCAAAAGTCACTGATTTCGATGATGACATCCATACTAAAATGCTACACGAGCTAAACACACGTATGACAAATACTGTGAAGTTCCGTCCACTAACTCAGGCTGCTTTTGATAATGGCCTAGAGGGCGGCAAACTTCCAATGTTTGCTCATAAAACAGTTAATATCGGTCTAGAGCACAGACTACCACTTTCTGGTGATCGCGCGCTGACAACCCGTATAGATTATAACTATATGGGTGATAGAAACTGGTGGCTTGATGGACAAGATGTTCAAAAGAACGTTAGCCTTATAAACGCTAGTATTGGTTTTGAAATCGCTGAAAATGCTGAACTGTTACTATGGTGTAAGAACTGTATGAACAAAGTATATGATGGTGAGTATTCACCAGCCGAGAAAGAATTATTCGGTGGCGCTATGAAAGAGATCGGTTACCAAGCCCGTCTACGTACATTCGGCATAAAAATGAACTATCGTTTCTAATCTATCTCCCTACTTCCCGAGATAGTCATCCGGATCAGCTACTGGCTGATCCGGTCCTCTCAAAAATCAAACACTCTTCTTTTTCCTAAGCCTTCACAAATGTGAATGCTTTGGAAAGTGAAAAGACAAATTCTATAGGTCCAGAGGGTATTATGAGCACGAAAACAGTTATGGGCATAGACCTTGGTACACAAGGTATAAAAGTGATTATATATGGTCCTGCTAGCAAGACCGTTATCGCCAACACTTATGCTACATATCCATTAAGTTCTGGCCCTAACGGCAGTCGCGAACAAAATAGCGATGATTGGTTAGAGGCTCTGTATAAATGTTTAAGCACTATCTCTGCTGACATCAAAGCGACCGTCAAGGCCATAAGCGTTTCTGGCCAACAGCACGGCTTTGTAGCCCTTTCAGCAGATGGAGACGTTCTCGCCCCCGTTAAATTATGGTGCGACACATCAACAGAAGCAGAATGTGACGCTATAATGGATCAAGTTGGTGGTCATTATGCCTGCTTAACCGATGTGGGTAATTCTATTGCCGTGGGTTATACGGCCTCTAAGATATTGTGGCTAAAGAATAATCACCCCAACGCCTACAATCAAATGACCAGTGTCTTATTGCCTCATGACTATCTAAATTATCATATGACAGGCAGCCTAGTGATGGAATATGGCGACGCCTCTGGCACGGGGTTACTATCTATTAAGGACAAGTCATGGCACCAACCCCTGCTGGATGCTATTGACGCCGACAGAGATTGGTCGACCTCCCTGCCCAAATTAATTAACGCAGATGATGTTGCTGGAAGTATCACAGCTGACTTTGCTGAAAAATCAGGATTACCCACAGGCACAATTGTAGCCAGTGGCGGCGGTGACAATATGATGGCCGCTATTGGCACTGGTAATGTGACGCCGGGGCGCCTTACTGCTAGCCTGGGCACATCAGGGACCTTATTTGGTTATAGCGACACACCTATCATAGACTTTGACGGTGATCTGGCTGCATTTTGCTCATCAACTGGTGGTTGGTTACCGCTTCTTTGCACCATGAACTGTACAGTGGCGACAGAGCAGATACGCCATCTTATAGACGTGGATGTAATAGATATTGATGCAGTCGCAGGGGCCGTACCTGCTGGGTGTGATGGTGCATTAACCCTGCCCTATTACAACGGTGAGCGCACACCTAATCTACCAAATGGCAAGGCCGTTATTTTTGGACTTGATACAACGAACTGCACTAAAGGGCATCTACTGCGCTCTGCTATGGAAGCCGGCATATTTGGCTTGCGCACAGGCATTGAAGCCTTCTCTCGTTGCGGCATGACTTTTGATGAAGTGGTGCTAACGGGTGGCGGCAGCAACAGTGGCATCTGGCGTCAAATAACCGCTGATATCCTGGGTCTAACTGTCAATGTAGTTTCACATGAAGAAAACGCGGCCTTTGGTGCCTCACTGCAAGCTTTGTGGTGTCTTCATAGAAGTGAGGGCGATGAAATATCGATAAAGGATTTAGTCGATAGTCACTTGGCTTTTGTTCCAGAGAAGAGCTGTTCTCCTAATCCAGAAAATGAAAAAATCTATAATGGCGTTTACAAACAGTATCAAAATTTGGTGCGCACATTAACGCCAATATTTAAAGATAAGTAAGGGAATAATATGACAAAGACATTCATAGGTGATCGTGAGTATTTTAAGGGTATATCCAAAATACAGTTCGAAGGTGGCGAGTCAGACAACCCTCTTGCTTTTAAATTCTATGACGAAAACAAGATGATCGGCGGCAAAACCATGGCTGACCATCTTAGATTCGCCGCATGTTACTGGCATACATTCTGCGCAAAAGGTGCAGATCCTTTTGGCCCTGACACGCAAAATTTTGAGTGGGACAATGCCAGTGGTCCTATTGCGGCTGCTACGCAAAAAATGGATGCAGCCTTTGAGTTTTTCACGAAATTAGGCGTGCCTTATTATTGTTTTCATGACATCGACATGTCACCTGAAGGTCCTAATGTTATTCAGTATGAGAAAAACCTCCAAACTATGGTCACTAAGGCCAAAGAGCGTCAAGACGCGTCTGGCATGAAGCTACTATGGGGCACAGCAAATGTGTTTTCCAATCCACGCTACATGAACGGCGCCAGTACTAATCCAAATTTCGACGTTGTTGCCTATGCAGGAACTCAGGTTAAAAATGCTCTTGACGCCACCATCGCTCTCGGCGGCGAAAATTACGTATTCTGGGGTGGTCGTGAAGGGTATATGTCACTACTCAACTCTAATACTAAACGTGAGCAAGACCATATGGCTACATTCTTAACGGCTGCCCGTGATTATGGCCGTGCGAATGGTTTTAAAGGCACTTTCCTGATTGAACCTAAGCCAATGGAGCCGACAAAGCACCAATATGATTTTGATGCTCAAACGGTTATCGGTTTCTTGCGCCATCATGGCTTAGATGGTGACTTCAAACTCAACATCGAGGCTAATCACGCTACGCTCGCAGGTCACAGCTTTGCGCATGATCTGCAAATGGCTGCAAATGAAGGCTTGTTGGGTAGTATTGACGCTAATCGTGGTGATCCACAAAATGGTTGGGATACAGATCAATTCCCAACGGATTTAAATGACACTGTCTCTGCCATGATGGTAGTCTTAGAAGCTGGCGGCCTTGGATCAGGCGGCCTTAATTTCGACGCTAAGGTCAGACGTGAATCTACTAATATGGAAGATATATTCATTGGCCATATTGGTGGCATGGATAGTTTCGCTTTCGGCCTTGAGGTTGCGCATAGCATCCAAGAAAATAGCCTTATCCCCACAATGAAAAAAGATCGTTATAGCTCTTTTGACAGTGGCAATGGTGCACAGTTTGAAGCTGGGAAATTAGGTTTAGAAAGTCTACGTGATATCGCTGTTACAAACGGTGAGCCAACACCCCTTAGTGGTCGCCAAGAATTATATGAAAATATCTTTAATCAGTATGTAGTTGGTCGCCGTTAACACGCCTGTTAACATCCTCCCCAGACCGACATACTATTCCCGCCCTTTATCCGTTAAAAGGGCGGGGCTTTTTTGACTAAATCATATTAGATTACCCAAGTCACTTTAGATTACACGGTCATTACCACCATCAATAGGCAGTTGAGCCCCCGTTGTGCAAGACAGGGTCCCATCGACAAAGGCGGATACAGCCAGCGCTATATCACTTGATTTTATCTCAGCTTTCAGCAGGTTTCTTGTCTTATATTCTTCAACGGTTAAGCCATACCGTGTTGCAGAGCTTTGCAGCGCTTCCTCAGTCCATAGCTTAGTGTCGAAGACTGCGTCTGGGTGAACAACGTTAACTGTCACGCCGTATGGTGCTAGCTCTAGCGCTGCGACACGCGCCAATTGCGTGAGCCCCGCCTTAGAGACCGAATAAGCCGCAGCCCCAGCGCCAGGCGCTGTTACATTACGCGACCCAATGAACACCACACCACCATCAATGCTGTGTTTTAAATATGGTATCGCCTTAGCTAACAGCTTTTGATGGGACGTTAAATTGACATCTAGAGTGTCACTCCAGTCCCCATCACTCATCTGATCAATAGTTGCTCCTGCTCTGAAAATACCAGCGTTGGAGACTACAATATCCAAGCCCCCATATGTATCAACGACATCATCAAGAGCCTCTTTAATCGCGGTATCATCACGCAAGTCAAGCTGCCTGCCCTCAAACCCCGCCTGAGGCATAGACGTTAAGATTGATGGATTTATATCCAGCCCAACCACCACAGCCCCTTGATCAAAAAGGCGTTTAGCGCAAGCAGCACCGATACCGTCGGCAGCCCCTGTCACGACGGCAACTTTTCCTGTGAGCGCTGACGGTGGTTTTTGACGTTTTAATTTAGATTGCTCTAGCTCCCAATATTCAAGATCGCGCAAATCCTGTTCTGATAGTCCCTTCCAGCCACCCATTTGATCGGCGTAATACATGGCATTTAATGTGGCAGCACCAACATCGCTAGAAATCTGAGCCTTTTTAAGGTTACGACCAAAACTACGCGTATGACCAGATTCAAATATGGCCCAATGCGGGTTTCTCGGCAACATCACCAAATCAGCATCACCCGCCCGCTCAAAATACCCAGTATATTCAGCGTCAAAATCAGCGAGACCCTGCTGGACATCCTGACCAACATAAGCAGGATATGGCTTATTATGGATCACATGCTCAGGTGTGAGTGTGCCACCACGCGTTAACTGCGCATATCTAATGGCCTTACTAGGTGATATGGCATCTGATTTTACTGACAAAACAGGAAAGCCCGCTAAGGCGCTGACTTTTGCGCGAATTTCAGCCACATCCAATGCTTCCATCCGCTCTACTTCTTCAGCCTCAGGGTTGCCATAGGTATCTATGAGCCATTTCTCCGCCTGACCAACAGCAGTGATCATCTTGTCATAGCTATCGCGGGCATCGTCTGAATAGGTGAATATACCGTGATGCTCTAGGATAATTGCGTCCCAGTCGCCGATGTTATTTGCCTCAATAACGTCATTAAACTGCTTAGCCAGATCAAACCCCGGCTTGATATAGGGCAGAATTAGCACACGGCCGCCGTATATCTCGCGAAATTTATCAGAACCATCTGGGCTATTGGATATCGTCAAAATGGCATCCGCGTGCGTGTGATCGACAAATTTAAATGGGATCAGCGCGTGGGCAATCGCCTCAATTGATGCTGCGGCCGCCTTGGCGTCTAGTCTTGCGCCCAGCACCTCATTCACCATATCAGGGTCCGATAGTTCATCTAATGTGGCGAGCTTTAAAAGCCTGTTTTGATCGAGCGCTGTGAAACCTTCTGGCCCCATAACAGATAGATCAAATCCACTGGCTTTGACCCATATAATATCTTGAACCTCACCAAAATGGTCTACATGCGTAGATTTAACAGATGTATTACCACCGCCGTGTAACACCAATTCAGTATCAGCACCAATGAGGCGCGAGCTATAAGCCCTAAGGTCAAGATCAGTGGTTGCCTTTGCGGCATTCTTCTCATTCCATCTACTGTGCATAGCGTAACTCTTTCTTTGGGCTTTCGATTAATTCGACAAGTTCATTAACAATTATTTCGATAAATTCTGCGCTCTCTATATAGGCATCGACCTCTATGAGCGGGATGTTATCTGGCAGCGATTTTGCCACTGCCTCATATAATGCGGCATCACTAGCCGCGTCATACAGTTCACCACCCTCTACGGAATAACTACTGATGCCTTTCTTTGGTAAAACAAAGACTGAATTGCTATTCTCGTGCGTTAAGCGGCGGCAGATTTCCTCGACCACTTGGCTGATTTCCTCAGCGTTAGTACGCGGCACCAAAATCACAGGATTATGAAATGAATATAACCTGTCCTTATATTTGTCAGTGACCATATTTGGCTCGTCTAACATAATGCCAATATGATCAATACCACCCGGCACAATAACTTGTGGCAAGCCTAATTCACTAGCCACTGTCATACGTGTCTCATCGGCAGCGCGGATACCATCAAACATAGCGTCTACAATGTCGCCTTGGGCGTAATCCAGCACAGCGGTTATGATATTATCGTGCATCAATTGCTCCATAGCGCGCCCGCCAGCACCCACTGCGTGAAAGACAATAGTCTCGTACCCTCGCTTTGAAAATGCCTCAATCGCCAACATGGTGCCCTGCGTTAGGCAACCCAAATTCGTGATGCCAATCAGCGGACGATCAGAGGAAAACTGCGTCTCGATAGCCGCGTCGGCCATGCCGACAATCGCCCCTGCCGCATTAGATAAAATGCGCCTTATCAAGGGGTTAAGCCCTAAAATGTCACTGACGGAGAACATCATGGTGATATCCTTGATCCCCACATAGGATGACGTATCACCGGCCGCCATGGTTGAGACCATGAGCTTTGGAAAGCCATAGGGCAATGCTTGCATTATCTTAGTGCAATTAGCCGTTCCCTGCGTACCGCCCAGGCTAATGATACCGTCCACTTCGCCGTGCGTAACCTTATAAAGCAACACTTCAATAGCGCCGCACACCATTACCTCAGGCGCTGTTGTTCTGCAGAGGTTTTTACGCAATTTGGATAGTTCTATACCGCCTATGCTAGCGATTTGATCACTGGATACATCAACATCAATCTTTGGGTCATTCACCACACCTATATCCATCAGTAGGGCCTTGCCGCCCATACGTGTTATCTCGTCCCTGATATAGGCACATTCTTCGCCTTTAGTATCGACGGTAGCGACTATTGCAATTACTTTTGTCATGATCACCCCCTACTTTGAAAACTTAAGAGATTTGAATTCATCAGCCGCAGCCGTTACCGCGCGCTCGATAGGCAGGCGCTCCGTGGATGATCCTGTCCAGAAACCATGACCAGAGGTGTTATCCAGCATATATTGCGCGTCTTCTGGTGTTTCCATGGCTGCACCATGTCCCACCAAAATCACATCAGGATCAATGGCGCGTAGTGCCTGATACACATCCTCTGTTTCGGCTGCTGTCTCGGCGATTGTTGTGCCGTTATCATAACCCGACAGACCGCCCTTGGTCGTGCCAGCGTGATAGCAAAAAACGTGCGGGCGGGCGCCTTTGACAATCTCTATGGCATCTTCTTTGGTAAAGCCCAGTCCTATCGAAACCATATCCATTTCTTCGCGTGCGAGGCGCAGCATATCAATTTCATTTTGCAGCGTGATGCCTGCGCTGGTTAGCACGGCAAATATCTCGCTGTCTTTATCCACATAAGAAATAGACGGCCCAATATTAGACACCGAGTTCACACCCATGCGCTTACAGTCTTCTAGGATCATACGCATATCCTTCAGCGGATCATTGGCATTAAGGCAGGCACAAATAAAGGCATCACCCGATAGAGCGGGCATAATATCTTCGCGCGTGTAATCCATTGTTTGCTTGTTAGAGTCCAAAATTGGCCACATCATCGACATAGTACCCATGCCATTAGAGCGCAGGCGCGCGCCAGAAAATGTGTTGATACAATCCACACCCGATTTTTCTAGGATTTTAGCCACTAATCCACTGCCCGCGCTGGCAATCATAATCGGGTCATGGGCATCCACTTTGACTTTTAAATTGGATAAAATCTGCTGTGTAGATATTCTTTTAGTGATCATTACTTCATTCCTAACCTATTAAATGTCTTTAAATTTCTTACGCGGCGTCACGCAAAAACCGCTCAATTTCTGCTGTGGCTTGTTCTTGATGAGCCTTTGGGTTTCGGTATTTTGGCGGCAGGTGCACATAACGGGCACGGCCTAACGCGGCGGCAATTTTTTCGGCGATAATAACGGGATGCAATGGGTCAAAATCATTACCGATGATCAGAGACGGCACATCACACTGATGTAAGATTTTCATACACATCAACGGCCTGTCATCGACCATAACATCATAAACACCCACAGATTCAATAGCCTGAGCTCGCCATACAGCCCCCATTAGCGAGGCCGCGCATTTGGGGTTATCAATTAAATTTTTGCGATAGAGAGGATCAGATTTTAATTTTTCTTCCGCACTCGCTTGATCGCCTTCATGCAGCCACGCGCCTATATCGCTAATGATGTTCAGCTGTGGCCTTGCAGGACGATCTAGCCATGCGGGCCGTATGAGCATAAGCGCCTGTATTTTAATCTGTATATTAATCTGGGACGACAGCGCCAAATGCAGCGCAATCCCCGCCCCCATGGAAATACCGCCTGCGATAACGTCTGTAATCTGTAATTTCTCTAGTAGATGAACCGCAGCATTTGCGTATGCACCGAAACCAACTTGCTCTTTAAGCGGCAGATCATTCGACAGCGGGCTTTCACCATGGCCTGGCATATCCACCGTGATCACCTGAAAGCCAGTTAAACTTTGCAGAAAAGATTTTGATTGCTGACGGTCAGCGCCAAGCCCATGCATAAAAAGCAAAGCAGGACCAGATCCGCTAACCTCATAGTGCAGTTGACTGCCTTTATAATCAACACGACCCATGCCATCCCCTATTCCCATACAAATATGGGTATAAATTTCATTAGGGGTGCATTTTATTATAGCTAAGGTGACATTGCTGTATCTCAACAGGTGTCTTTTATAACTAATCGCTTATTTCGGCATATTAGATCAATAGTTAACCATGCGTGCCTTGGGTTCGGTATTTCAGCGGTGTTTGCTCAAAAAACTTAGTGAATTGGCGAGTGAAGTAGCTTTGATCTGTAAAACCGCAGTTCATGGCGACTTGGATGATAGGCTCATTAGTTTGAATGAGTAATTTAGACGCCGCCTGCAAGCGGGTGCGCAAAATAAACTCCCGCGGGGCATGCCTAAATTGTTGCTTAAACACTTTTCGAAACTGGCTGTTTGACAGACTACTGAGACCCGACAGTACGGAAATATCAATCTTGTCTGTTAAGTTTTCTTGAATATAATCTATGACTTTTCTAAAGCGTTGATATCCTTCTGGCAGCACATCGGACTGGCTTAATATGCGTGATGTCCCCACCAGCCCAGCAATAGCATCATCACTATCAAACAGCGGTATTTTATTGGTCGAAACCCATGTCAGATAACCAGCCTCACCCACAATCAGCTCAACACGGTTTATAATGCGTCTGTTACTATTTATAACATTTTGATCATCTAGGTGGATGGATTTTGCGATAGACGGTGGGAATAAGTCATATTCTGTGGCACCAAAAACGTCCTTTTGCTCGCGAAAGTTAAACAGACGCAACGAGGCATGATTACAAACAATCCAACGGCTATCAAGGTCTTTGATATAGAAATAAATATCAGGCAATAGATCAAAAATCTCGATGAAACTACCGCCGTCTTTTAGACCCGATAGAAATGTCTTAATATTTTCATCCACAAGTTTCGTCTTTCCCTAGCTTTAATATACATCCAATAGCACATAATAAGCGAATAGTCCTAAAATTACCGCGTTCAGATACAGCAAAGGTAACTAACAATGTCTATGGTATATTCGATACTACACTTGAATTTAAGGGATATACCATGGGACACAATAATAATCGCCGCGCTGAACAGGCCTACCTACTGACCGCTGAAGAGATAACGCAGTATAAAGAGCAAGGCTATTTAGTTATAGAAAATGTCCTAAGTGACGCAGAGATGAAAGAGATTGATCCATGGTTTGATCATTTCATCCAAGGCAAGCATGGCCAGATGGGGCGTGATCTGTGTGACATGAGCCAACCCAAGGACACGCCCTTTGATAAATATCAGCTGGTGAACGCTATGTTGCCAAGCCAATACGAGCCAAAGCTGGATAACAGCAGTTATGAGCAAGTTGCCCAATCTATCGCAAAGCAACTCTTTGGCAATGGCTACATTGAAAAGGATTATGATCAGTTTTTAGCAAAGAAACCGCATCATGAAGGCGCCCAATTTGCCATGCATCAAGACCTAGGTTACTGGCCCAAAACAGCGTCTACGTGGACTGCGACTTTCTCGCTAGCGCTCAATGATTCCGACATTGATAATGGCTGCCTGCAAGTGGTGCCCGGCTCTAATAATGAACCAGACCTGAGGGAACATCTGCCAACCGCACTCAACGCCTCTCAGGTTGACAATATCGACACCCATAATGACTTCAGCACACTGAGCGTTAAGCTCGCTGACCATGAGGAAGTTCTGTTTTTACCCGTTAAGCGCGGCAGTATGACCATCCACGACGAGCGTATTATTCATGGGTCGGCGGGTAATGTCTCTGATCGCTGGCGTCAAACCTATGTCATGGCCTTCCGCGAGACCAAAACCATAAGGCACGAAAGAAAGATAGGCTTCACACACTCCCATAATGATAAATTAGACTGGAAGAAAGCTTTAAGCTGACTGGAAGAAACTAGTCAGTTTAGGACACCGTTATGCGGGATATAGCGAGATAATACGGGATATAGTGGGATGAAATAGACTTTAAACACGATTTAAAGCCTATTTATAAGATCAAGTTAGTTTCGGACAGATCCCGACCCAATGACAAACTTTACACCTAATTTAGGATACGCCAAAAAGCTCTACTTCATGGAGCTATGCGAATAGACGTGAGCATCACATAAGTGAGCCCAACACCATACGCAATGGCATTGCCGTTCAATTAATCAGGCACTTAAGACATTGTGTCTGATATTCTAGATCACACCTAATCCAAACTCAAAGATTTATAATTTGAATGAAACCACTCAGCCTTACTAGCCCAAATAGCGGCACTGTCACCACCTCTATCATTTTAGATAAAAGTGGTGACATTTTAGTTTGTTATTCAGACCATACTGCCCATAGGTCATCGGCAGATTTGAGGCCTAATGCTGGTACGGCGTGATTAGCCACGGCATTTGATAACCCATCAATCATCTCTGGTAATCTGTTTTCCCACATGGCCTGATGCATGTCAGGAAGTTTGTCCCAGTCACCTAGATAGGTTGTTGGTACAGTCACTGCACCAGCGTCGATCATCTGGTTAAGTTTGATCACCTCTGCAGCACTACATAAGTGTGTACCAATGATAGACGCCGTCGGCATCAGAATACGGCGCTGACGCATCCATACCTGCGGCGCGTAGAAACTATATCGACGACCACTCATATCACCTGCATAGAGCACGCGGCCCGTATAGGGTTTAACCATCATAGTACTGGCGAATAACGAATCTGTATGCGCACGTTCAATAATAATATCAGGTTGACCGCGCGGGTTATCAGCAGAACGAAGAAGCTTGCCGATCGCCTTACCAATTGGCTTCAGCGTATTTTCATTCATTAAACGAACTGTTTCCTTAAACGCCTCAGTTTCCTTTGCAGGATCAGGCAGATCATGCATAGTCTCAGGCCAATCAAAGTCAGGGTCGCGGCGACGAATTTCATCAAGACTAACTGCACCAAGAATAGCGTCCCCAAAGCCAAGAGAAAGGACGAAATCACGCTCTGCTCCTGTGTCAGTCACAACCACCATCCGCAAAGATAATGCGCGGCCTGCCTCAATTGAAGCGAGAGCTAGATCATCGCGTTCATCGCTACCACTACCGTAAAATACAACAGCAGCCTCACCTGGACGAGCCGCCGCACGGCGCAGCATTTCAACGGGTGATTCAGTACCAGGCTTGCCCATAAAGGTCATATGGTAACCCGAACTTGCACCAAAATACGTTATAACACCACCGGCTTCGAGCGCTTGGAAACTACGCGGGAAACTGGTTTCACCAGCGTGAGAAACAGCATGGGTACATAACTCGCCTTTGTTCGCTGCTTTTACTGCATCTACAAAGTCAGAGCCTGCATCTTCCCACGCCTGCCACTGGGCAGGATCGGATGGTACACGATTGAAACAATCTTTAATGCCATCAGCTTTACGGTTTACCGCAGCACTGCCCTGTTCCGCTAATTTTGACGCGCGGAACTCAGATGAGACCATACCTGTAGTAAAGGCACCAGCTGCCTGAGCCAGTTCCACAGACCAAGCCCCCGTACCAGACGCTGCACCTTCGATGAAGACACGATCATCTTGGCGCACCTCTAGCGCATTGAATATGGCGCGGTATGCTGTCCCCGCTGTCAGGATATATCCACCGCTATCCTCAATAGTTAAATCAGCAGGAGGACTAAAGCACTGCGGCCCGTCAGCCAGCATAAACTGCTGGTGTGAGCCTTTCGGCCCCTGATATCCCTGAATATGGAAATTGGTATACATGGGATCGTCACCAGCTGTCGGATCAAGAAGATCAGATACACCAGAATAGGTCGTCACGAGCTGGCCTACACTTAAGCGTCCCTCGGACTGTAGGTTTTCACCCATAGCTACCACAAGCGCAGCACCACCAGACCCTGTAATGTGAACATCTTCGTCATGTTCATCAAACAGTGAAATAGGAATACCCGATATAGCCCAGCAATCATTATAGTTGATTTCTGACGTTAACATATACAATAGCGCCTGATCTGGACCGGGTTTTTCAACAGGAACAATAATTTCCTTTTCGGCAACACCTGGATCACCATGCTGATATTCACCGGTTTTAGCGTCCCTGACAACTGCTTGTGCTAGCTGATGTCTTGGTATCGGTGAAACACCCGGATAGAAAGCTGATCCCATCGGCAACATGCTGCCTTCTTCGATCAATTGCTGTTTATCATTTGGGTTTACACGCGGGCGACTAGGCAGCGCTGGCGACTGTTTATCCATAAACAGCTGGATACCCTTTTTGCCACCATTTTCCTCGTCCATCACAAATTGGGCGAATGTTTCAATTTCCTCCTGCAGACCTTTTTTAAAGCCTAATAGATAGCCAGAAGAAACAAGCGTGATGATGGCCCGAGCAACAGGACCACGGCCAGCACGTTCTGCGGCTAGCACACAATCATCAACATAACTGCTATTTAACTTCGGCAATTTCGATGGTTTATTCCATCTTTCAACGGCCTTATGACGTGCTGTCATCGCGTTTACTGCCTCACCTTCACCCATCAGAGCTGCGCTACGTGCATATTGCTGGGCTACTGTCAGCACAGAGTCACTCTGGCTTGCCAAGTGATCAAGAAGACCAAGATCAAATGCCTTCGCGCCATCCACCTGACGTCCAGAAAGCAATATAGACAAGGCATCCGCTAGACCTGCCTCGCTCGACTTGGCCGCATCTATTATCACACGCGGTAGTCGCTGTGTGCCACCATACCCCGGGGGTAAGTATAAGTTAATTTCAGGCTGGCCAAGCGCTGTGACCTCGTTGCCAATGCGCATATGACATGCCAGCGCAATTTCACAACCACCCCCAAGGGCAACACCTTCAATAGCTGCGATAACAGGCTTATTCATTGCCTCTATCAAATTGGCAACCGTATGGGCTTTCGACGGTAGTGAACGTGCCTGAGCAACTGTTTGCACTTCTTCCATCAACTGGCGAATATCGGCGCCCGCAACAAAGCTTTTACTGCCCTTACCCGCAAGAACAACAGCGCCTATATCATCACGACGCGCAATATGTGTAAGCGTTGTCTCTAACTCGTCAAGCAAACGCTCTGACAGTGCATTCACAGGCGGGTTGCTAAGTGTAACTGTTGCAATTTTTATAGTAACACCATCCCGCATGCCAACTGGTACATATTCCATCCGCAGTGTGCGCGTACTTTCAATGATAGTTTGCTCTGCTTTACGGTCATTCGTTTTTTGCCACTTCTGTACGGATAGGCGGATTTCATCAACACATTCAGGATTTCTGAGTGTTGAAACATCCCCTAGTTCTTCGTTCAGAACAATCGCCTTAAGAACGCGGCGCATATATTTACCGCTGCGCGTTTCAGGGAAAGACGAAACTGATATAAAGTCAGACGGTACAGCAACCGCCCCCTTTTCTTCACGAACAAGATCCTTTAGACGGCGTTCGTCATCACGTGTCAGCGTATTACCTGACGATGGCAGGACAAATGCAAGCGGCGTTAAACCCTTCTCACGGTGTGGTGCGCCGATAACAATACAGTTACCAACAGGAGAGTCTGGATTGATTTGCTTATCCTTAAGGATAGCCCCTTCAATTTCTTCGGTCCCCATACGGTGACCAGATACGTTAATCACGTCATCGGAGCGACCGTGTAGAGAGAAGCTACCATCGTCGTATTTGCGGGCGTAATCCCCCTGTAGATAAGCATAACTTGGCGTGCCATCAGCATTTTTGAAACGACTAAAATACTGAGATGAGAAGCGTTCAACATCACCCTGCCAATTATCATTATTCACATTGTCGCCGTCACCCCATAAGGTGCGCGCAAGGTAAGGATAAGGGCGGGAGATAATCACTTCGCCTTTTTCTTCCTCATCCGCGACACGGTAAGCATAACGACCATTATCGTCAGCTTCACCTTCTGATACCCAAACTTCACCAAACACCCATGGCAGTGGATATGTATGGGCATCCGCGCGAACTGGCTGGTCCACGTTACCGTATGGATGCGTCCAAACAATACCACCATGCTCTGTCGCCCAATAGGAATTAATATACTGTGAGGTAACAAGATCCATGGCAAACTTTTGCACAGAAGGGCTTGTTGGCTCAGCGCAGAAAGTTGCAACTTTTAACGACTTCATGCTGTAGCGTTCAACATCGGCTTTATTCTGCGGGTTTGTCATCACTGCCTTTAGGAAGGTTGCGCCCGCCTTAAAGATAGAGATTTTATGACGCTCAATGATAGAGGCAAAACGACCCGCGTTAGGAAATACTGGTGATCCTTCGGTGATCACGCTGGTAATACGCGCTACTAGTGCAGCCGTTAACATATAAGACTGGCCTGTAATCCAGCCGGGATCAGCTACGACAAAGATACTATCCTTGCCAGCGACAGCATCAAAACTAACTTTCATTGTATGTGCAATGCCAGACACAAAACCACCGTGTACATGCACAACACCTTTGGGCTTACCAGTGGAGCCTGATGTATAGATGATAAAGAGTGGGAAATTTGCTTCCACAACAGTTGGCGGCACAGATTTCCATAGAGCTGCAACAAGGGCAGAACCATCTAAGCTATTAAGGTCTGCGATATCAGACAGGCCAGCATTAGCAAGAATTTGTTTTTCTGCTGTTCTCAGAACATCTGCTTCCCAAACATCGCGACCATCCACCCAAGGTAGGTCTGCAATGCCAGCATGCTTAACCACTACAACATGGCTAACGCGGCTTGGCGACTTAGATAAAGCTTCCGCGATATCAGCGCGCAGGCCTGCTACAACATCTGCTTCTAGGCGTATTTTATTCAGCACGACACCCACTTCACGCATAACATCAGCGCGCAGCAGAGTAATCTCTTCGGCGAGGGCCTCTTCTACATGATCAAGAATTTGGGCCTTTAGATCGTCCTCGACATCAATAGTTTTTAGAATGTCGATGGCAGTCGTTGTACTGATATAGCGGTCTAGCGCAGGATCAGTATAAACTTCTTTAAAACCAGCTGTTTCAGCGTTTCTCGACGCTCCATCGGCTGTAATAATAACCTTAGCACCTGCATTCTCGATACGGTCAGATAGAGTCTTATCTGAAAAACCACCAAAGACAGGTGTGTAAATAACACCCATTCTTTTGGCAGCTTCTGTCCAGATAATCTGCTCAAGAATATTAGGCATATTCAGGGCAATACGATCCCCTTTTACAAGGCCCATATTCTTTAATGCCTGAGCTGCCACCACTGACTTGATCAGCAAATCTTTACGAGTAAGGGTTTCTTCCTGCACTGGTCCGCCGCTACCACTATTTAAAGCAGGGTCCCAACGGTCCCCCTCATATAAGAACGCAGCCTCGCCACCATGCCCTGAAAGAACATGACGATCCACCTCGTTAAAGGCAGCGTTTGTTTTTCCACCTTCAAACCATGAATAATAAGGTGCCTGTTTTTCATTCAGTGCATTTTTCCAAGGGCGCCAGTTTTTATCCTCAAGAGTTATTGCAACACCGCTATCTGTCCATCCGCGCCAATAACCACTTTCATCGCGCAATAACCACGCCTGTAGTTCTTCATTAAACCAGTGAATGGTTTTGCTTGCGATCTCACCATGGAAACCACCCGCATCAGCTTCACAAGCAGCGCGCATCGTCACCCAATCCTCATTACTTTGAATGGGGTTAACCTTGATGTCCGCTGGGACTGTTGGTGTAAAAATCGAATCGTGCATATTCATTACTATAATCCTTATCTCAGGGCTAAGTGTATACTTGTTGATACAGCTCTATGACTTCGCTAATTGATGGAACCTTTGGATTGTTACTTGGGGAGCCAGAATCAAGCGCCTGCTGCGCCATAATCGGCAGCAACTCCATAAACTTAGTACGATCAATGCCGTATTCTGCCGGTGCTGGAACGCGGAGATCATGATTAAGAGCTCTCAGTTCCTTAATTAAGGCTTCACATGCCTCTTTATCACTGACTTTATTATCAACAATATTCATAGCGCGTGCACAATCAGCATATCTATCCTGCGCGGCATCGAGCGAATAGGCCGTGATAGCGGGTAACAACATAGCGTTACTAAGGCCGTGAGGGACATGGAAATTCGCACCAATGGGGCGGCTCATACCGTGTACGAGACATACAGAAGCATTAGAAAAAGCAATCCCTGCCTGCGTAGCGCCCAACATCATAGCCTCGCGGGCTTTTTTGTTGGAACCATCATTGCAAGCTGTGCGTATGTTTTTGGCAATGAGTCCCATTGCAGATACGGCCATACTATCGGAAAACATGCTCGCTTTTTTACTCACATAAGCCTCAATCGCATGAGTGAGGCTATCTATGCCTGTATCAGCCGTTAAGCGATATGGCTTTGTCATAGTGAGTTCATAATCGACAAGAGCAACTACAGGCTGGAATGCAATGCCCATTAACAGCATTTTCTCGTCATTATCAGTATCCGTAATGATTGTTACTTTAGTCACTTCTGAGCCTGTACCTGCCGTTGTCGGGATAGCTATAATGGGCAAACCCGGCTCGTTCACCTGTCGTGGCACCATATAATCACGGATTTCACCGCCCTGCGGGCCACAAACGGCAATCGCTTTTGCTGAATCGATTGAGCTACCGCCGCCGATGGCAACAACGCAGTCATATTCATCAGCTTTCAAAGCTTCTATACCTGCTTTAATCGCTGTTGTTGTTGGGTCAGGCGGAATATCAGAAAATATACCAAACTTAATGCCAGCATATTTAAGAGGAATAAGAATTTCTTCGACCAACCCTGAATCAATAAAGAAATCCTGTGTTATGATTAGTGGTTTTTTGACATCAAGCTGCTCCAGAACTTCTGTTAGCTCTTTACTCGCCCCGCCGCCCACACGCATAATACGTGGCAATAATATTGTTGCACTCATTTTAGCTTCCCTCTTCAAACATCATCGCCCCAGATGAAATGTTATTATTCTATGTTTCCGTAAGGTCAACTTGAATAGGGCAGCTAGTGTAATAAGTAAAATATATAGTATTTATGTTTGTCATTAAAAAATTATATGGTAAAATAGATCCTACAATCTTTGAAGGGGTATTCATGTTTAATAAAGCTGTCGTTTCTTATTTATATTGTTTTTGGCAGGTCACTCAAACCCGCAACTTTACGCGCGCTGCTGAGGTTTTGCTGGTTAGTCAATCAGCCGTCAGCTATCAAATCAAACAACTAGAGGAACAATTAGGCCTTGTTTTATTTGAACGTGATAATCGATCAGAAATACGCCTAACACCCAATGGAAAACTACTCAGCGATCAATGTCAGGACATGTTTCATGACTTAAAACTCACCATAGACGCCATGAAAGGCAATAGTCTAACAGGTGAGATTGTTATCGCTGCGCCCACCTGTTTTGGGTCTATAATTCTTAGCGAGGTGATAACACAACTACGTATTTCTCATCCCAAAATGAAAGTACATCTACGTCTTTCTGATATGCACATTGATTTAAAAGCAGAACAAATTGACTTCGCCTTCAGGACAGTGTCAAGCGGTGTTGGCCTCTATACACAGCCTCTTATAAAAATACCTATGCGCCTTGTGGCCAGCAAAGAGTACGCAGAAAGGAACGGCCTACCTGAAACGCTTGATGACTTACATGATCATACAATGATTTTAACAAACCCCAGAGATAGAGACTGGCACTCCCTTAAGGAACATATACCCGAGGTGCCCGTTTTAAACGAGAATGTAACCTACATTGATAACGTATGGGGAATATTGCATGCGGTAAAAGCTGGAATGGGACTTAGTTACCTGCCGCTGTATGTTGTGAATGATCATTTGCAGAAGGTTGAATTTGTTGAGGTTTTACCTAACACATTTAAAAACCTTTATATGATAATATATACAAGCTCACCCTATAAAAATGATAGTAATCCGAAAGTTACAGCCGTAATGGAGGCACTAAAGTCATTGCTGGATGATCAGCCTTTCTATGATGAGTTTTACTGGCTCAAAGCAATAAAAGATGTCCCCAAGAGCTTTAGATAAACCTCGTTCAAAGAGCATATCTTCAACTTGCCGAAGGGTGTTGTCAAAGGAAACTGAAACGGTCAAAGTAGTATCGAATTACAAATGTCTTATGCCATGAAAGTACGCCATTCAGTCATAGATTCTGAACGAAAACTCTTAAATATCTGTCTGTCTACGAGGTGCCGTTCTCCATTAAAATGATTGTATAGTTGGGCGTGAACTGAAGTGAATTTCTGAAGGGTTGCCTCTTTTCGAAAGCCCTGCATGGCATATTCCCGTCGTCGGAAAGGCAGGTGACTATTCTCAGTCCGATTGTTTAATCGACCTCCAGCTTCTTGCTTGTTTTGACAACCCAGTTCTTTCATGGCTGCTTTATAAGACCTGAGCTTATCTGTGACAATAGCCATCGGCCGTCCATAACGCTTTATGAAAGATTTCAACACTTTTAGCGCGGCTTTCTTGTCACGCCGTTTCGTTACAACAGCGTCAAGGACTTCACCTTCATGATCAACGGCGCGCCAAAGGTAATGCGTTTTCCCTCCGCTTTTGACGAAGACTTCATCAAGGTGCCAGCGCCAATTTGAATGTTGCTTAGGATAAGATGTGCGTTTCTTTCTGATTTTGGCTGCAAGGCCAGGACCAAACCTATTCCACCACAATCTGACCGTTTCATAGGTGATATCTATGCCTCGCTCAAAGAGCAAGTCTTCTACTTGCCGAAGCGATAATGGATATTTGATATAAAGAAGCAAAGCCAACTGGATGATAGCTGGATTATGTTTGTTTCTGAAGGAGACGTTTACGTCAAATATTTAAATGAAATGTTCATTGAACCAAAATATCAGATATGAATATTGGAACAACAAGTTAATTTGACAGTGCCCTAACGACTATTACCCCCCTATACTTACTGGGATGCACGGCAGTCATAAAGGATATTTTGAAGATGTGCATGCCTTAGCATGTAATACTCTCTGCTATATTTTTGGCCCAAAACATTTTAGAATTTGCAAAAAATAATACAATTTTTGTTTACTTAATTATACTAACTGCCCAAAAAACAGATGTAAATAGACTATATTTGTTCAATATTATGAATATAATATACCTATATTTCAATGAATTATGGAGTTTTCATACCCCACCACCACCAGTAAAAACCCATTACACACTAATTATATCCACGTGCTTAGCAATTGTCTGGCAGCGAAGTTATTAAGATAATGAGTTCTGATACGCCCCTAGATTTATAGACACTTTGTTTGTTATAAAATGAAGCAAGGAGTTAACAGACTAGGACGTATCAAAGGAACGTAAGATGAAAGCTAAATCCTCTATTATGCAATAGCTAACTTTGGAACCATAGGGGCTGACGGGGAACATTCTTGTATAATCCAGTTGGTCAGGGCTATTTATTATTAATGGGCTAGTTAATTTACTTGTTTTAATGTAGTTATTCTAGAATGCAGGTGACTTTCGATAACATACTAATTGATACAGACAAACATGAACTGTGGAAAGGCGATGAACGTATTTCCGTTGAGCCTCAGGTTTTTGCCCTGATTAGCCACCTTATTAAAGAACGGCATCGTGTTGTCTCGAAAGACGAATTAATTGAAGTTATCTGGGAAGGGCGCTTTATTTCAGATAGTGCAGTTTCGAGCCGAATAAAATCTGCACGCAAAGCTTTAGGCGATGACGGTCGCACTCAGCAATATATTAAGACTCTGCATGGCACCGGGTTTCGGTTCATTGCGACCATCAATGAAAATGCGGGTAAAGAACCAACAAAGAGCAAGCAACCAGAATATGCAAAGACGCAAGCCGGGCGCTGTCAAATTAAAATCATGCCTGCATTTTCAGGTGTGTTACGCTGTAGTAATGAGCATCAATTTTAAATATTACAAACACAATCCTTCTATCATTCAGTTGGCTGTGCTCCTTTACATTCGATATCCACTCTCTCTGCGACAAATAGAAGATATGCTTTTTGAACGAGGGATAACAATAACCCATGAAACGATCAGGTTATGGTGGAATAAGTTTGGTCCTGCATTCGCCAAGCTTATTCGAAAGAAACGAGCCAAACATCCATACTGTCACTCAAATTGGAGATGGCACCTTGATGAAGTGTTCGTCCGCATAAACGGTAAAACTCACTATTTGTGGCGCGCAGTTGACCATGAAGGTGAAGTACTCGATGCTGTGACCAGCCCACGAAGAGATAAGAAAACTGCTGTTAAATTGCTAAAAAGACTGATGAAACAGTTTGGCCGCCCCGCTTCTATCGTAACAGATAAACTCACATCCTATACCGCAGCAATGCGAGAACTGGGTTGCTTAGACAAACAAGATTTTAGAAAGTGGCAAAATAATCGTGCTGAGAATAGCCATCTCCCTTTCCGACGACGAGAATATGCGATGCAACGATTTCGGAAGCTCAAAACGCTAGAGAAATTCACGTCCATCCACAGTCAAATCTATAATCATTTTAATGGAGAGCGGCACCTCAATAACCGACAAACTTATAAGGAATTACGCTCAGAAGCACTTTCTGAGTGGCGCTCACTTATGGGATAGAAATATTGTCAAAAGGCCATGTTGAGGCCTCTCTCAAGTTCCTTTGACAGTGCCCAATTTAGCACGTTATGTTGCCGCTTTACTCACTGAAGACGCCGTATTTAAAAAGCGCTTTAAAAAATATTATGATGTGCGAAGTCACATTGTCCACGGAGATAAAGATAAAGCCAAAATCATTCTTGAAAAAAACGACTTATCGAATGAGGATTTTCATACAGTCGTGAAAGACTTAATGGTTCAGGCATGCCATCATGGCTGGAACCCACGAAAGAGCAAGAAGAGCATTCATAAGCTTTTGAAACCTGAAAAAGGCATTATTGAAAGCCTAAGGCAATTTTGGGCAAAATTTAAAAAATAAATATATTTTTGCAATATATAACTACAGTTGCTTTGCCTCATCCTAAATCAGGTGTAAAATTGTCCTAAACTAACTAGCGCGTCACATATTCCCGAGGATTTTGTCTAATCTTGAAGGGAAATTGCCTTCTTATTTTCACTAAAGGTAGTGATGTCCTAAATCAGGCGTAAAAATGTCCTAAATTAACTAGCGCGTGTAAGGAACTACTTAGTTTAGGACACCGTAATGCGGGATATAGCGAGATAAGACGGGATATAGTGGGATAGGTCTATGGGCATCTGCGTGAGATAAGCCGAGATATAACGAGATATACTGAGACAAACCACCCTTTAAAGACCATTTAAATTTACGAGTTAGTTTAGGACACATTCCGACACAAAGACAAATTTTACACCTGATTTAGGACATTGAGAGACGTCATGTCTCATCCCCTATTGTACGCCACACGTGCCTAAGGAGAGGTATAATTAAGTATTATATCCCCAGAATCTTATGCTCCTCCAGCAAGACCCTCAGCCCATTGATACTATTACAATTTAGCAATCACATCGACAGAGGATTACTATCTCTCATAACAAAGCCTCCAGAAACGTCCCTTTCCGAAGGCTTTGTCATACAAATTAGCATTAGGCTATTATTTAACGCTAAAACTAACCGATCCCATATTTTCTGCTTCTAATCTTACATGTAAACCAGGCTTTAATGCCTCTGCTGCGGTTGCTGCACCAGCCATAACTGTCCAACCAGCCTCAAGGCGTTCACCAGCTTCTGCTACTGATCTAGCCGCGCCTACAAGTGCACGAATTGGATTACCCAATATAGCTGCAGTAGAGCCAATTTGAACCGGTACGCCATCAAAGCCCATAATCATCCCAATGTTTGAGATATCTAAATCAGGTTTAACCCACGAGCCGATGACATAAGCTGACGTTGATGAATTATCAGCAACAACATCAGGTAGATTGAATTTAAAGTTATCGTAGCGACTGTCGATTACTTCCAGCGCTGGAGCAACAGCTTCTACCGCTAACATAGCTTCTGCTGGGCTAACAATGCCTGACAGTGGTTTTTTCAGCAGGAAAGCGATCTCTGGCTCTACACGGGGGTGTACAAAGTCAGCTAGATCAATCTCGCCACCATCTTCAAATAGCATAGTGTTGGTTAAGCGGCCCCAAATCAGGCCTTCAACACCCATTTGAATCATCTTGGCGCGAGAGGTGAAACCCATCTTCACACCAACCTGATGCTGACCACGATCATAACGTCTTTGAAGTGAGCGACGCTGAACGTCATAGGCTTCTTCAAGAGTCAGGTCATAGCCTGATAGCGATAGCTGAGGAATAGCTGATGCAGTTAGGGACGCAGTGTCCACAATCTCAGCGACAATATCTAAGTTTATTTCTCTAGAAGCGCTCATGCTACTTTTCCTTCATTTTTCTTTAGGATGTCTAATGCTACATCGACAATCATATCTTCTTGGCCACCGACCATTTTACGAGCACCAAGCTCAACGAGAATCTCACGTACATCTAGCCCATATGTTTCCGCTGCTGTTTCTGCGTGACGCAAGAAAGAGCTATAAACCCCTGCGTAACCCAGACTAAGAGTCTCACGGTCAACACGCACAGGGCGATCCTGTAGGGGACGCACGAGATTTTCCGCAGCGTCCATTAATTTATATAAATCGCAATCATGCTTCCAGCCCATACGGTTAGCACAGGCGATAAACACCTCAAGTGGCGCATTGCCTGCACCAGCGCCCATGCCTGTAAGCGATGCGTCAACACGTGTGACACCATTTTGAACGGCGACGATACTATTAGCCACACCAAGGCTTAGATTATGGTGCGCGTGAATACCGCGCTGTGTCTCTGGCAATAAAACATCATCAAAAGCCTTTAGCCGCGCCGTGACATCATCCATATTTTGTGCGCCACCACTATCAACCACATAAACGGTTGTCGCCCCGTAACTTTCCATCAACTTGGCTTGTTGGGCTAGATGTGTTGGCTCTATCATATGTGACATCATCAAAAAACCGATGGTGTCCATGCCCATTTCACGGGCCTTTTCAATATGCTGTTTTGATACATCTGCCTCGGTGCAATGAGTGGCAACGCGCACAGAGCGCACACCCAAATCATAAGCATGGCGTAAATCTTTAACCGTACCAATACCAGGCAGTAATAGTGTCGTTAGAACAGCCTTATTCAGCACATCGGCAACGGCCTCTAACCATTCCCAATCCGTATGAGCGCCAAAGCCATAGTTAAAGCTAGAGCCGTTTAGGCCGTCGCCGTGCGCAACCTCAATGGCGTCAACGCCCGCATCATCCAGTGCCTTTGCAATATCACGTACATGATCAATGCCATACATATGGCGAATAGCATGCATGCCATCGCGCAATGTAACGTCTTGAATATATAATTTATTGTCAGTCATTTCTTAGTCTTTCACTATGAACAAGGGCGCTTACGCTGCGGCCGCAAATTTCAATTTTGCTATTTTTTCACCTGTTCCAAGCGCGGCAGATGTCATAATATCTAGATTACCCGCGTAAGCTGGTAGGTAATGCGCTGCGCCCTCAACCTCCAGATACACTGAGGTTTTTAAACCTTGGAACTCGCCGTAACCTGGAATAGTTATTGGATTATTTGCCCCAAAACGCTCAAACTGAACCTTTTGCTTTAGACGATAACCCGGCACATAACTTTGTACGTCCTTGACCATCTGCTCGACGCTTTCTTCAACGGCAGCCTCGTCAGCCATTTCTGACAAAGTAAAGATCGTATCGCGCATCAACAGCGGCGGCTCAGCTGGGTTCATAATAATGATCGCCTTGCCGCGTTTAGCACCGCCAACTTTTTCAATAGCCAGTGATGTTGTTTCTGTGAACTCATCGATATTAGCGCGTGTACCAGGACCCGCCGATTTCGATGAAATACTAGCAATAATTTCAGCGTAATGAACAGGCACAATCCTGCTAACGGCCGCAACAATTGGGATCGTTGCCTGACCACCACATGTGACCATATTCACATTGGGCTGGTCCAAATTAGCATCCATATTCACCACGGGCACCATATAGGGGCCAATAGCAGCTGGCGTCATATCAACAATCACCTTGCCCGCCGCACGGCAAATCTCATCATGGTGTTTGTGTGCGTAGGCTGAAGTGGCATCAAAAACAATTTTGATATCATCCCATACAGGCAGTTTTTGAAGCCCCTCAATGCCGTCAGAGGTGATAGCAACCCCCATCCGTTCAGCGCGCGCAAGGCCATCAGAAGTAGGGTCAACACCAACCATGGCACCCATTTCTAGAATATCACTGGTACGCAATACTTTAATCATTAGATCAGTACCAATATTACCAGGACCAATTATAGCTACTTTAATTTTTGTCATATTAATTCTCTATACAAAGGAAGCTCTAACAGAGCCTAAACCTGAGATTCTAAGTTCATAAACACCGGGGCCATCTACAGCGACCATCGGGCCGAGCGCGCCAGACAAGATCGTATCACCAGCTTTTAAGGGGCGACCAACCTTAACCATAGTTTGTGCCAGCCATAATGTTGCATTCAGTGGATTACCAAGACACGCAGCGCCAGCGCCCGTTGAGACAGGCTCGCCCTTATGCTCAATAACCATACCGCAATGGCGCAGGTTTATATCAGATAGACTGCGTGGATCACTGCCCAGCACATACATGCCCGACGAGGCATTATCAGCCACAGTATCCATGATCTTAATATTCCAATTTTCAATACGGCTATCAACAATTTCAATGGCCGCAACGGCGTAATCAATAGCGCGTACCACGTCTGTTACTGTCATCTGTTCCTGATCTAAATCGTTTTTCAGTATAAAGGCAATTTCACCTTCGATCTTTGGCTGCATAAGCTGGTCAAGCGATACATCCTGACCATCCGCTAGCGCCATGTCAGCGTAGAGCATGCCAAAATCAGGTTGATCAACGCCCAACTGCTTTTGCACGGCTTTGGCTGTTAGACCCGTTTTACGCCCTACTAACCTTCGGCCTTTGCTGAGCCAGTGGCTCGTATTGATTTCTTGGATTGCATAACCTGCCTCAAGATCATCAGGCGCTATAAAATCATGCAGCGCGCCACATGGCACACCAGTCTCATGTGAGGTTCGAAGCATTTCTGCGGCTTTAGTTAGGTCCGCTTGACTTGTCTTTGTCATATTCTATTCCTACAGTTTTACGCAAATATTGCGCATTTCAGTATAAAATTCTAAACTATGAACACCGCCTTCGCGGCCAATTCCTGATTGTTTTGCTCCGCCAAATGCCGTTCTTAAATCACGTAAGAACCAGCTATTAACCCAGACCACACCTGTCTGAATTTGCGCAGCAACTCTATGCCCTTTAGACATGTTTTCTGTCCAAACAGATGAGGTTAGGCCGTATACAGTGTCATTGGCACGCTTGATAACTTCATCTTCATTATCAAAGGGTGAAATATGGCAACAAGGGCCAAAAATTTCTTCGCGCATGATGGGACTATCGTCATCAAGGCCTGTCCATATGGTTGGCTCAATCCACGAGCCATTTGAATATTCGCCGTTCATGTCTGGCACACCACCACCAATAATAACATTTGCGCCTAATTCTTTTGCCAAATTATAATATTTTAGGACTTTAGATTGGTGCTCTTTACTGATCAGTGGTCCAAAATTAACACCCTCATCATCTGGCGCACCTAATTTTAAGCCTTCAACACCTTCTTTTAAGCGGCTGACAAATTCGTCAAATATTGGGCGCTCAACAAATACACGCTCTGTACCTAAACACACCTGACCACAGTTCAAAAAAGCTGACCGCATAACGCCTTCTATGGCTTTATCCATATCCGCGTCAGCAAAAACAATGGCAGGGTTTTTACCGCCCATTTCCATCGAAACATCGCGCATACCAACGGCAGCAGCTTTCATAATCTCTGTGCCCGTTTTTGTCTCACCCGTAAAGGTAATGGCATCAACATCAGGGTGCTGTGTTAGATAAGCACCCGCACTATCAGGGCCAAAGCCATTAACAACATTAAAGACGCCTGCCGGCACGCCAGCATCATTCATAACCTCACCTAAAAGTGATGTTGTAAGTGGTGTTTCCTCAGACGGTTTGACAATAACAGTATTACCGCACGCGAGCGCTGGGCCCACTTTCCATGTCATCAATAGCAAGGGTAAATTCCAAGGGGAAATAACAGCAATGACACCCTTTGGTGCCCTAATAGCATAATTAACAGCACTGGAACCATCAGGGGTAGGCAGAATAAAGCTCTCAGTTGGTGCATTCTTGATAACATCAGCAAATACTTTAAAATTTGCAGCACCGCGTGGGATATCAATATGGCTCGCCAGTGATTTAGGCTTACCCGTATCCATGCATTCAGCTTCTAAAAACTCGTCAAAACGCGCAGTAATGCCGTCAGCAACTTTATGAAGCAATGTAACACGATCGGTTGTTGTCATTTTACCCCATGGCCCCGTCAGCGCATTTTTTGCAGCCTTAACTGCAGCATCAATCTCTGGCTTTTTTCCTTCATAGACATCACAGATAACAGAGCCATCAACAGGGTTAATATCTTGGAATGTTATACCTGATGTACCAGCAGTATATTCACCATCAATGAAATGCATTATTGTCTTTTTTGACATGTTTCGTCCTTAAAAACTGTAAGAGATACTAGAAACACTGGCCTTTATTTAAATGCTCTACGCAGAATAAAGGCCAGTTAAGTTGGGCTATTGTTAGGTGACAACTGTCATAAAGCGGTCATTAAGTTCACGCTCATAATAGAAAATTGCCTTGCCTACAGAACTTGCTTTCCAAACACGAAGAGGGTTGTCTGGATAGAAATGATAGCCGCCAGAAAATACTTCGTTACGGTTACCACTTGGGTCAAAGAAATAGATTGTTTGACCACGGGTAATGCCGTGACGTGTTGGGCCAATATCGCGAGAAACGTCATAACGCGTCATAATATCAGCCGCATCTCTTAGCGATGTCCAGTCTTCCACAAGGAATGATACATGATGCAGCTTTCCATCTTCTTCATGGCGGACAAGTGCTATATCATGAGCCTTATTGCTGCATGTTAAGAAGATAGCAATCAACATACCTGTTTCGTCATCCTCAACACACTCTGACATGGTAAAACCAAGGATATCCTCAAAAATTTTCTTTGTGCCATCAATGTCACCGCCATACAGCAAGCAGTGATCAAAACGAAGGGCTTTCATGCCGCGAGGGTCCTGCTGTGATACATCAGGATTATTTGTCATTGGACCATTATCGGATAGTTCCATATCAACAAAAAGATCAAAACGGTGTCCAGTTGGCGCTTTAAAACCAACGCGACGACCTACGCCCGGCTGCTCGCCAGCTTCGACGGCCGTAACATCATAGCCCTCAGCTTTTAACTTTGCCTCAAATTCATTTAGATGCGCTTCATCACTAACCTTAAAGGCCATCACATCAAGGCCAGCTTCGTCTGCTTCACGTAAAACCAAACTATGGCGATCAAATTCATCTATAGCCTTAAAATAAACGCGTCCGTCATCACCTGTACTGACAACATCTAGGCCAATACGGTCTCTATAATGCACAATAGATGCTTCCATATCGAGGACTCTTATCTGTACAAATCCTGGACGTAACACTCCACTAATAGCCATTTTATTTTCCTTACGTTTTAATTTTAATCTTCTTATTTAACCTTTTGAAACTGCACCGAAGGTAGCCATATCAATGATCTTCTGTCTTGGTTCTACAATCTCAAACTCCACATTTGATCTAGGAATTGTTTTACAAGCCAAAGAGAAGTTCTCTTCTCGCTCCTCTTGTGAAACATGAGCCATGCTCATTTTTCCCGTTTCAAATTCGCCCTCTACAATTTTAATTTTACAAATACCGCAGCCACCACGACGGCACCCAACTGGCACTTTTGCAAAATTATGACGACCCAAGGCTTCTAATATTGTTTCACCCTCATGACTGGTAATTACCCTGTCATAACCAGAAATTTTTATTTCAAAACCCGCGCTAGTCATTCAGCCTAACCCCTTGGCTATATCCTCTTGAACAGTGGTGATTTCTTATCAATCTCTCCATCTGCTTGGCTTAAGAATTTCTCACAATAGATGTCATTTTCAAACAACCGACCCTTCATGAGCGCCTTAATCGAGGCTTCAATCATTGGTGGCGGCCCACATAAATAAGCTTGGTGGCCAGCAAAGGAGCCTTCGAAATATCTCTCTGCGGCTTCGTGAATATAACCTTCTTCACCATCCCAATCATCGTCATCTTTTTTATCCGAAAGCGCGGCAATATATTTGAAATTATCATGCTGCTTTTCTAAGCTCATGAAATAATCTTGATAGTAAAGGTCATCCTTTGAGCAGACACCGTGAAATAATGTTATAGCCTTTGAGTATCCATCACTGAGCAATTCATCAATCATCGATTTAGGACTAGATAGTCCCGTACCACCAGCGATAAAAATCATCGGCTTATCTTGTGATTTCCTCACAAAGAAATGGCCATATGGCGCAGAAAATGAAAGTGGGTCACCTTCTTTTAAACTATGATGCAGATAAGACGTGCCTAGCCCCCCCTCCACTAACCTGACATGTAATTCGATGTGATCAGATTTATGCGGCGAATTGGCAATTGAGAAAGCGCGCGCGCCCTTAACGGTTGGGATATCAAGTTGAACATATTGACCTGCCTGAAACTCAACCGCCTCATCTACTTTAATGATGATCTTTTTAACGATTGGTGTGACTTGTGAAATCTCAAGGACAGTTCCATTATAATCATTGATAGAGATATATTCTGCGTCTTCTTCTTCTTCAATATCCGCTTCTATCACAGCGTCGCTTTCAAGCGTGCAGGTACAAGCAAGAACCTTACCCTCTTCGCGTTCAAAATCCATGAGCGCAAAGGGCGACGCATCGCCCACATCTGTTTCGCCTTCAAGCACGTCCACTTTACAAGTGCTGCAAAGGCCATGGTTGCATTGATAAGGGATATAAATGCCCGCACGCAAACATGCGTCTAGGATCGTCTGCCCCTCTTCAACCTCGATCACTTCACCTATAGGCTCTATTGTCAGTTGATAGCTCATTAGCAGTATGTCCCATTAATACCATCAAGGCCAGGTGTCCAAAACCGCACCAGTGACTTATGACCTAGACCATTCTCTTTAAGATTAGCGTCCATATCTGGCGTGAAATCTTCACCATTTAAGGTCCATTTAACCTCATCCCATTTAATTTTCTCAAAATCGGGATGTTGGCTATAAGCAGAAGGCAACAACTCACCAACAAAAGCGGCGAATGGCATCTCTGGGGGTAGAGGAAAACATAAGGGCGCGCAGAACATTAAATGATTTTCCCAATTGATATACGTGAGCTGATTACCATGGAAATTTTCCACTTTATCTTTTGCTTCAAACTCATATTCACCGATACTAACTACAGCCATTTCATCATTCCTTTTTATCTAAATTCTCGATTTTGATCCCTTAGGTGTGACCCCCTAGGCCTGCGTGCGATGCTTTTGCCACTCGTCCCACAGTTTTTGATCAGGAGAACCTTCGTAATCCAAGTTATCTACACCCAAATTCATATTGTACCATTTGAGCACATCCTCAAGTCCAGCACCGCCACAGTTGCCTTGGTAAATTTGATGAACGGGCAACCATGCCTGCACATATTTTTTGGGCTCATAGTCAAAGATGTCCTTACAGCCATCCGAGCAGGTGTGATAAGTATCACCCTCAAACTCAGAGTTTCGAAATGAAATGGTCTTTGGATCATCCATCTCGGTAAAGCCCATCGGGATTTGGCAAACCTGACATAGCATAGGCAAACTATTGTTGTAAAAACGGCGCCCAGCCTTAGCTTCTTCACCAAGATATTCAATCCGAGGACGGTAGTATTTATCAAAAGAGTCTGGGTATTTCTCAGATAACCAATCAAGTTCTTCTTTATTTGGTGTCCAAGTATGGAAGTTAGCAGCCTGCGTATAATTATAGAAAATATGCCATGCCTGGTGGGAAATATGCTGAGATTCTTTAGTAGCAATATCTGCATATTTTGGCGGTTTAATACCATAACGCTCTAGATCTTTAAATAACGCACCACCCGCTTCTGTGAAGTAGATATCCCAAGCCTCAGCCCATGACATCACACGCTTTGGCAGCATATAGTCCATCATCATACCCACAAGCGAAAGCAAACGCGTACCACGCCAGAACCATTTATCCATCCAGCGCTGAACGATTGGAATATTACGTTCATCCTGCTCTAGCATAAATTTAATCACCTCAAGGCCTAGCGTCATATGACGGGCCTCATCAGACTGAGCAGAAAAACCAAATGTTACTGTTGCCATATCGCCGTTAAAGGCAGCACCAGACATAAAGGGAACGAACAGTAAGTTCGTTAACACATACTCAAAAGCAAAAGAGATTGAGGTTAGAAATTCAAATGGACCAGCAGTGCGTGCATCATCAAAGAATGATTTTGGCACTGATAAGAACCAAACCCTGTCATGCATATAAGGGCCACTGTGAAGACCATCAAAATATTTATTATAGTGGCTCATTGCGTGAATTTGAGTTTGCACATGGCGTAATTCGTCAATAGCCTGCATCTGACATGCCACACGCGGGCCAACACCACGGAAATGACGACCCACATGGGTAAAACCGCGTGCCGCCTGATATTCCAGCGGTGATACACCATTTAAAAACAACTTGAGTGCATTCACATAACGCGCATCTGTTATCCCTAGATGACCATTATTTTGTGAGAAGCTATCAATAACAGCGTATAGTTTCTTCTCTTTTTCAGATTGGAATTTCCAATAAGCATCCATCGTAAGGCGGAAAGGATCTTCCCATCCATCCCAATCATGAATATGAATACCTTCATAATTATCATAAGGATAAACTTTATCCATCGGCTGATAGGTTGTCTCCCAGTCTAACCCGCGCGTCAGCATTGAGTAGCGTTGTTTAATGCCTAATTTTTTCTTTTTCTTATCGACCATGACGACTTCCCTCTTATATATTCCAGCTCAATTCAAAATAATCATCTTCTTCATCAACATTGCCTGCAATACTGACAACACTAAGAAGAAGCTCTTGGACGTCCCACTCACGCCCGAGTAATTCTTCAACGGTTTCCTGTTTGACTATTAAGCGGTGTTCGCAATCAATTTTGACCATCGCAGGATAAAATGTCGCAACAGCATTAGGATTATCTTTCTCAATTGCATCAATGATTGGCCTGGCATCATCATTATTTTGTAACGTTATGGATACTTTTCTACTCATGATTTAATCCTTCATTTTATGCTGAAATTTCTATGCCGGACTTAGATGCCCTTTTGATTAATCTGCTACGAATATCCTCTAGTGCTGCATCGGCGTCATCGCCCAACACGTGGTGGGCAAGTGGTTTGAATGCAGCCAGCGCCTCATCCATCCATTTCTTCATCCATGCTTGAATAAGCGCTAAGTTTGCAGCGCTTTCATTTGCAGTAACTTTCATAAGGTGATCAACCCAACGGATTTCATCCTTTTCCCATTCCTGCATGAACTGACTCAGCAGCGACAGGGGCGTGCCACCATGGGCTAGGCCTGCTTCATCGAAATATTGATAGAAGAGCGGGAGCATAACACCATCCATACAAAAATTTTGTGCTACACAAAGCTCGAACCAATCATCAAGAACAAAGCTGTTTTCCTGCATGCGTCGCACGCCTTGCCACAGATCGCGTTCCACCCAATCTATTTTGGCTTGATCTAAACTATGACCCGTATTGTCATCTAGTTGCAGGCCAATACGGCTGATAATCTGCGCCATACCAAGATGGTCCATAGCCGCATATAACCCAACCTGGCTTATTGCTGTGCCATATGCCTTGTCAGAAAAATCACAGTTATTCATATTTGCGCCCCACTCAAAGTGGCGTAGAGGCAATAAATAATCTTTTACTTTTTGTTGCCACTCAGCGCTCATCAATGTGAGCAATTTACCTTTATCAACAAATTTAAAATTACTCTCTTCAGCTTCCATCAGCTTGTGGCGCGCCATCGTATATGTGCCGTAATATAGCTGGCGTGGATCATTGAATGTGTACCAATCTTCCATCACAATCTTAGTCAAGCTGGTGTCATATAATTCACGCGAAGGATCCCATGTCGGGCGATAATGAAAATTCGCTGTTGGCTGTACATCCCACGTAGCCTCTTGGTACCGCGTTGCGGGCTTGTCACTACCTAGTCGTTTTGCGATATGCTCATAGGTTTGACGCCTAGGTTGGATCACATTTGTTTTAATTTCAATACTCACTTAAAATCTCCCAGTTGAACTACATTTTCTGTGTTTTCCCGCCCTTGAGATGGGATCAAATCATTATCTGTCTGTGCGTGTATATGCAGCTTTGGCGGTCGCCCCGCTGCCAATTTGGCGTAGACCTCCTGTATGTCTGCATTACAATCAATTTTAGAAACATGGTTGGTTTCGCAAAATTCTTTAAAGGCTTCATAAGGCATGACAAGCTCTATGGTCAGCTCCTTAAAACCAACAGTGAATTCAAATTCTAAAAACACATTTTTACGTATGCCAAATACGCAAACGCTCTTCTGGTATTCGGTTAAACGATCCCGCTCATTTTTTTTTCTATTATCCATTTGATTCATTCACCCTACATTTCCCATTATCCACCTTCTTATTAGCAAGGACCGAGCCAAAATAACGCCCTACTAAAATAACCTTTAACATACTGATATTACTGTCTTATTTTATATATAATCTCTTTTTCTTGTTCTAAGGCGCGGTTATTTAATGAAATGATCAAATAAAATTAATTACTGATTGAGCATTTCATCAATCGCGGCAAAACCCTCGGGCTTCACTGCCAAAAACGAGGGACGCTTTACTAATCTAAGCAGCCATTCCTCTAGGTTTTTAAAGTCATCATCAAAAGTCAAACCATAGCCAACAGCCAATGACAGTCGTGGAATTAACGCACATTCAGCTACGGAGAAGGCATCAAAGAAAAATGTCTTATCAGCTAATTTTTCGGATAAACTTTTTTGTAAGCCTTGCCATGCTGGTGCTATTTCCTCTAGCTCTGCCTTAATATCGACGCTGCCATCACTTTCTCGAACTTTCTTGATGAAAGGAAAAAGAATTTTACCTATTTTGGTGTCACTATCATTATGAATTTGCCTAATAACCGCACGCTGCTCTGCGGAGCCTGGCATCAAGTTATATTCGGGGAATTTATCCACTAAATATTCAATGATGATCGCTGACTCATACAGCACTAAACCATCACTGATCAAAACAGGCACAGATGCATTAGGATTTAATGCAACAACGTCTGGATGCTTTTTCCCTAGCTCAACAGCAATCTCTTCAACTTCCACACCGATTTCACTTAGAAAAAGCCTTACTTTCCAACAAAAAGGGCAGTCTGGTCTATGATAAAGTTTCATCATAACCACCTACAGTTTTCTAAGTCTAAGTTCATGTAAGTGATCGCTCAGATGGTCTATCCGGTCATTACCCCAGAACATTTGATCACCCACGACAAAGGATGGCACACCAAAGATACCGAGCTCCTGCGCTTCTTCCCAGTTTGCTTCAAGCTGGTCATGTAGGTTCTGATTACTAATGGCGCGTTTAATGGCGCCTTGGCCCAGACCTATTTCTTCGCCAACCTCTAATAAAACTTTTTCTTCGCCAATGTTGCGACCCTCTGCCCACTCTTTGCGCATAACCTCAACTACATAAGCTTCTAAGAGGCCTTCTTTTTCTGCGATTAATGAGACAACACCAGCAAGTGTTGGATCAGTTTCAATGGGTGGCGGCGTAAAGGGTATGCCCATCAAACGCGCATGACGGGCCACATCTTGTCTAACAAGAGGGATTTTTTTCTTTGCTCTTTCTGGTGCAGACCGACCGGCCCAAGCACCAAATGGCTTCCAATTTATCTTCGTATGATAATCATCAAGAACGGCAAACATCCGTTTAGACGCCAAATAACAATAAGGGCTTCTAAAGTTAAAAAATATGCTTATGTCCACGGGCTTTATCATAATATTTTCCAGTAATTTAAAAAAGATATGGGCCAGAGGCACAAGCCTCTAGCCCAATGATTATTTTACTTACCTTTAACGCGCATATTCTGAACGGTGAATAATTTGCGTGGGTTCATCTTGCTGTCTACTTGGCCTTTAAATTGACCTGTAGTACAATGTTCACCCTGAACATCGAGCATCATGAAGCTGTCATCAATCGAAACCCCAGAGCCTTTGTTCTTTGGTAGGTGATAATCAGGGTGTGCCTGACCAATTAGGAAAGTTTTCCATAGATCACCCTTGCGGTCATAGATCATTGTACGTGGTAGTGTGAATGTTTCAGCATCTACATAATGAACACGCTTACTGATTGGGTGGTTTTTATCAACTGGCGTTGACTCAAGTACGTGAATTTTACGCAACTGCCATGTAATCTGCGGGAAACATTTACCCTTGTCGCCAAATTCCACAAACTTATAGCCATCGCTCATTTTATGATCTTCGGTAAGTGTTACCTGATCATGACGATAGAAAGGCATAAGCACGTCTTTTGTACCCTTATAGGCCCAGTTCATATCAGAGATACGACCATTGTAGCCTTCGAAATCCTCAATCATCAGATCCGCGCCAAGGAATGAATCAGTAACTTGACCTGTGGACAAACGACGCACGCGACGTTGGAAACCAAGATATAGCCACGCATTATCCGCCTTGAGATCATTTTCATTGCGGTGAATGAGAAGCTGTGTATTTTTAACGTCAAATGGCTCTAACACTTGCACATAAATAGCACGGAAAAGGTCAGCCGCATTCTTTGGCAGATCAGGTTTTGGTGCATCATTAACGCGGTGTTTCAGATTCAAGAAGTGGAAATTAAATTTTAATGTTCGCTCTAACTTACCCGACTTTAAATCACGGAACTTCCAGTAAAATGGTGCAATAGCAGCATTATCACCCCAGTTGTAACCATATTTAAAGTTAAAGGCTAATTTCTCACCCGCGCGTGGGTCATTTACATCTGGCTCAGCAGGGAAAGGACGGCCGGTAACAAAACCATTAATCTCACCCGGCGTATCGCCCAGTGACACCTTGCCCAAATTATCCCTTGTTGCCTGAATATAATTATCACTCAGCTTAAACGGCATTGTCTCACCAACCGTCATACTGGTCCAGCCCTTTGAGATAAACTCATACATGCTCTCATCAAGAATGGATTTGAATTGCTCAACATTATTTTGATCAATCACTGTCCCAGCTGACAGGCCCTCAAATGTAGGCACGCCATTTTTATAAGGGAAAAATGAACTATCCACATCATCAGCTATGGTTGGGGTCGCGGTAAATGCGGCTGTAAGACCTATCATTAAACTTGCTATTTGTTTTTTCATCTTATGTATCCTTTCAGATATTATCTTTAAATTTGGCTTAGAACCTGTAGCGAAGAGTGATTTGGAACTCATCTTCTCTACTTGCCATACCAAGAGGGCCTGCACGGAAGCGACCAAGTGGCTCAAAACCAGCTAGACCAACTGAACCAGACTGGAATGGATCACCATGGAAAGGTGTTGCTGTGAATGGTCCCCATGGATTACAAGAGCGACAATCATCAAATTGGTTAGCACCTTTACCAAATTTGATATTTGCACCAACCATCAGGCGCCAGCTATCATTGATTAACCAATCAATAGATGGAGCAATGGTGCCTGTTTTTGCACGCAAATCATAAGCTGTGATAATTTGTGGACTTAGGCGATTTTGCATCCACCAACCCTTTATCAACAAGGTGCCTGTCCAATTATCTTTCCAGTCAGGAATACCCGCCATACCAAAACCAGGTGCGCCAGCGAGCGAACCAGCTGTTTCAGTAAGTTGGTGATCTAATATATGCTGACCAAACACCTGAGCCGAAACTAAGAAGGCTTTATTGCGGTTTAAGGATGGGATGGATATATCGCGGTCCCAACCAACAACATAACGTAGGACGTTAGATTTTGAGAATAGCTTTGGATCAAGCGTATTGGCAAATTCTTCACCTGATGTATAGGCAGCTTCAATACGGAATACAGATTCAATATCATCAGCATAAATATCTAATGAACCACCAACAAGGTGAATACGCGGGAACTCAATATCAAAGGCAATTAAATGCGGATATTGTTTTACTTCACCCGTGAAGTTGTTCATTGCCGCAGGACCCACAGAACCACCGTGAAGTGATGGTAGCTGGCTAAGGTATGTTAGATAGTTAACAGAAAAACCAACACCAGACTTAACACCCTCAACCTTTAGGCCAAGTTGTGTGTTATCAAGGCTCCACTTAGGCATATTAGCACCGCGGATACCAATTGAACCTGGAGCAAAATCAGTTGCTGCAAGACCCGTCGTACCCGGTACAGGTAGACCAGCAAAGTTGGCTACCGTACAACCGTTATCCCAACAATTTTTCATGCCGCGGAAGAAACCACCAGCACCCAAAATTTGATAAGGCATGCCGCCTTGACCTAGCGTATTAGGACGGAATTTATCAAAGTTCCAAACAACATTGAAGTTAAGATCTTCAAAAGACCCAACACCACCCATGCGGTATTCCATATTAAGTATCCACTGTGGGATACGAATATCTTCTAACTCGTCATAAATATTTTGGCGAGAGTAATCAACGGGGTTAATCACATCAAGAACACGGAACAAATCTGTACGACCCCAGACCACCTGTTGGCGACCAAGTCTTATATTAAGTTCGCTACCGCTATCCATTGGAATACTACCGTCTATATAGGCTTCTCTTAAGAAGTCCATGCGGCTGTTAAATTCCGTATATCTAAGCTCATTGAGCGAAGCGTCCATATATCCTGGAATACAGCCTCGTGAATCTATATTACAGGGGCGCACGGGCACACCAAAACCAACACCACCAGCCGTTGGGTGGCTATCAGCGCCAAGTACCATAAGGCCGTCATTAGGGTTTTGTGTCGTATCAAAGCCAAAGAAAGCAAGACCAGTTGAGACTAAACCTCCACCATGAGGCACCTCTGGAGGGCCTGCGGAAAATGTACTTTGCAGATTAATCGGGCCGCCAGCATTTTTACCAAAATCCTTGTCATTCAGATCATATGCCGCGTCGTAAGAACCACGAAATGTAACATTAAGTGAAAAATCTGAGAAAAGACTAGATGTCTCCATCTGCTTGGTAAATTCCATCTGGAATGTATTTCTAGACTTTACCAGCCCTACATCTTTTCTGAAAAATGTGGCATTTTCTACAAAACCATTCCATTCCAGAGTCCCATCTTCTGAAACCTCGGCCTGAACGCTGCTAAGCGATGTACAGGACATCGCGGTCGCAATGGTCATCAAAGCCGCTTTCTTTCCTATATGTCGTTTATTGATTTTAGTCATTACTGCTCCTCCCTTAGTAAATGTAAAGTATCTACTGCCCACTATTGGGTCGTCCATTTGCTGCCTAAGCAGCATGTTTTGCCTCAATTACTCCGTCTACAATTTCTATGTCTGTGATAAATTTGGGTTTGAATATTGCGATCCAGCTTGGCACGATAAACAGCGAAGCCACCATGTTGAACACCAGCATAACAACAAGCAGGAACGCAGCGTCTGATTGAAAGCGAAGGTCTGACAAAAAGACCCACATCACCACGCCTAATATAAGCGCGCCAGCGGTCACACAGACTGCTAGGCCTGTTGTGCTAATAGCGCTTACAATCGCAGTTTTTAGACAGTTCGTTTTTAAGATTTCTTCACGAATACGGTCCATAATATAGATTGAGTAATCAATCCCCACACCAATGCCCACCGCAATAATCGGTACGGTATTCACATTGATACCAATATTCATTATCCCCATGTAGCCATAGCTAAGAATAGTGGCAAATGACATTGCAAGGAACATCAACCAACCTGCGTGCAAGGACCCATAGAAGAAGGTTACAAACAAGAAAATGAGTACAAGGACTGAAGGTACTACAATCCTGTTTGTCTCAAAAACTGCTTCATTAATCGCTGCTGTCACACCGATAATGCCGCCCGCCAGATGATAACTAAGACCCTCTACATCATCGCCTTTTTCGGCAATCCAGCTTTTAACCATATGAATGGCGCGTCGAATTGTCTCACCCTGATGATCTTTATAATAAAAGACCATATTGGCGTCTGTTTCCTCTGGATTGACAAACTCCTTTAAGGCGCCTGGTACAGGGCTAGAGGCCATATAGGCAAACATCAATCCACCCACATAATATTCATCATGCGGCACCTGTATAAAACGAGGGTCATTATTATGGAGTAGCCTATTCACTTGCTTGATCAGATCAGGCAAACCCTTAGCGCCACCAAGATCAGGGTCATTAAGCATATAGGTTTGAAAATCCTCTAAGGACTTAATGACTTCAGGCTTTTTCAAGCCCCCTTTTTCCTCAGTGCGTGCAATAATATACAGCTCTTCAGATCCTGGAAAGCTACTATTAATTGCTGAGGAAGATAGATTGTAATCATGATCGGGATACAGAAGGGGACTACCCGGCTCCGCCTCACCAATTTTCACGGATGTACTATGGTAGCCACCGATCATAAAGCAGACGACTGTTAGGCCCAAAATCATCTTAGCACTTCGTGTAGTTGAGACGAACCTGCCAATTTTAGGGAGGAATTGACGCACCCAACCTTCGCGGAGTTCAGACTTTTTCGGTTGAGGCAACACAGACAATAAAGTCGGTACCAAGATCAATACATTGACAATAACGCACAAGGCCCAGATCGAAGCATAATATGACAGCTTTGTATTAATGGGGATTGACCCCAAGGAGATAAGCAATAAGCCAACAGCATCGGATATAACCCCAAGTGACCCAGGGCGGAACAAACTATCAAAGGTGGCGCGCGCGGCCTCACGGCCGTTACCACACTGTGAAAACTCGTCGTAATATCGCTCGACTATCTGAATGCCATGCGACATAGCGCGAGCAGAAATCAAGAAGGGTATCACGAGGGTTAAAGGGTCTAAATTATAGCCAAGCAGTGATAAAATTCCAATCCCCCAGATGGAGGATACTACGATGCCAAGCATGGGGATTAATACGCCGTACAAGCGTCTAAAATAGGCCATCAACAACACAAACATAAAGATGATTGTAAAAAGGAAAATCTGTAAAATCTGTGACATGTAGGTATAGACCCAACCCACGAGAACGGGCTGACCCGTTACATGAATTTTAACGCCGTCCATCGCCTCTGCGGCGCGAAAATCCTGAATTTTGCTGAATGTAAGCTCATAATCCAACGCACCTTCATTTAACTGCCCTTTGATGAGCGCTGATTTAAGATCAGGTGAGACCATAAGGCCATAAACACGAGGGTTTGCCAGAACTGCGTTGCGCATTTCAGCCATTTCCTCATCGTTTAATATAGCACGTTTTGTAGGGTCATAATAAGGCTCAGAAACGATTGAGCCTTCTTCTGACAGCCATGTCTTGCGCGATGCACGATGTGTTAGGCTTGATACCAAATTATGGTTAATCGCTGGCAGATTATCAACAGCCTGTGTCAAGCGGTGAATGAGCCCAAGTACTTTATTGTTAAAAATGGTGCCCTCGCTAACCTCAACACCCACAACAACTACATTAGCCCCACCAAAGGTATCTCTAATACCGTTATGAAGCTGAATATAGGGATGCTCCTGCGGCAGAAGGTCTGCGAAGTCCGAATACATTTTCACACCCGGGATTTGTGCGGCAAAAAAGATCGTAATCGCCAGCATCAGCCCCAATATAATTTTAGGGTATTGAAAGAGATGATCATCTAAACCTTTCAGAAAGTGTGTGTATTTAGACATAAATGAGGTCCTCTAAACTTAATTATTTTGAGAGAGTGTTGGCGTGATCTGCTGGCTATCCACCACCTTGATCAAACCACCACCGCCAGCGATTAATAAATTTTCATGATCTAACACAAGGGCCGCGCGCAAATAACCAAAGCCCATATTGAGATCAACAGCAGTCCATTTTGATCCCGTTAATACGAGAACCGTACCCTGCTCACCAACGGCGTATATTTCACCATTTATCTCAACCATATTATAAATGGGTGCCACAGTGCCTGTATCTTGGCGCTGCCATGATCCACCACCATCTTCAGTGGCATAAATAATACCCGTCAGACCACCAACCCAGCCTTTATCGACTGAGGCAAAATGTGATGCCATTGGATAAAATTCGCTGGCAATAGGGTTTTGAAAATCCCATGTCTCACCACCATTAGATGTTTTATAAACTGTTCCAAACTCACCCGTTATAAAAGCTGTTTCATTATTAACAAATTGGATTTTACTGAACATTGCGTCTTCTTGGATTGACTGATCCTGCCAGCTATCACCACCATCTTCACTTTTTAAAATTAAGGTGAAACTACCAACAACCCAGATATTACCTTTTGCGTCACAAGTAAGGTCCAGCACCTCTTCTTCTGTGGTGATCGCTTTTGATATCCAACCTGTTGCTTTAGCGCCCGCAATCCAGATCTTTCGATCAGCGTCAAGCGCTACAAACTGACTATCCCCACAAGTCTCAATATCAACCAATGTGGGATAGGATGTGGATGTATCGCCTGGCAACGCATTACGCTTCCAATTAACGCCATTATTTATGGAGCTAAGAATTGTACCGCGGTTACCGATCACTACTGTAGTAGTGTCAGATTTTGCGGCATCCAAATAATGGTCATATCGGGCAATTGATGATTTTTCAGCCTCATCGACCTTTGATAGATCCAATTTTGCTTCACAGCCTGTTAGAATAATTGCAAGCGCAGCAACCATACTCGCCAAAATTCTAAAATTCTGACACTTCCCCCGAAAATTCGCTTCCCTCAACGTTTAATGCTCCCATATCCCACGTCTCATTATGCTTAATAATCTGCGCCTAAATTGCATTATTTGATCAAGCCCCTTAGTCCCTTTACAGCAAGTCATGTGCCAAAATAGGTGCGCAGGAGATTCTACGAAAACACTACAAAATATGTATGGGTTATATAGTTAAAATTAATCAATAACTTCAGATAGTTACAATGTGTGAAATTTTTGAACTTTTGAAACATAGTTAATTAAATCCTAATAGGTCAGCATTTAGGGATTTATCATATGGTAAACTTTAAAATTAAATTGCTTGAATTTTATTGATTATATAATAAAATGTCCGAAATTAACCTAATGGGCATATGAATATTTTAACTTAAATATTTTGGAATGTTTTCTCGCTCATACCTGATGGGAATTAAAGCCATGGCATCACCTACTAACCAAAACGAATACTCCTCTTTAAAGCAAATCACAGAGGGTGACGGCCCTATTCTTGGTTTGCCCGATTTTCACGATCTTTCAGACCGTTTGAAATTCTCCCCTCAGGATGGGCGTATATGGTTAGATGATGTGCGCATGATGATGCTGCATGCAACCTCAATGGGGGCGCTCAGAACAGAATTGATTGAATCACTAGGCATTAACAAGGCCAGAGCCCTACTCACGCGCATGGGATATGTATCAGGTGCTCAAGATGCTGAGCTTGCGACTAAAATGCGACCAAATGCTGATTTTTATGATGTATTTTCCGTCGGCCCCCAGCTTCACGCGTTGGAAGGCATCGTGCTGGTTGAGCCTGTGAAGCTAGAGGCTGATGTAGCAAAGGGGGAATTTTACGGTGAGTTTTTATGGCATGACAGTATAGAGGATGAAATGCACATAGAGAAATACGGCGTAGGCAATGAGGCTGTTTGTTGGATGCAAATTGGTTATGCTAGTGGATATACATCTGTATTCATGGGACGCCCAATTGCCTATAAAGAAGTTGAATGTCGCGCCATGGGCCATGCTAACTGTCGCATCATTGGCAAGCCTGTTGATGAATGGGATGATATCGAGGAAGAACTGGCCTTCATGCAGCCGCATGCCTTTGCCAATGCCGACCGAATTACCAAACCCCGCCAAGACACTGTGTCATTAAAAACAGACAAACCAACTGGTTTTAAAAATGAGTTTCACTCACAAATATCCACAAACATGGTGGGGGTATCCGCCCCTTTTAACATTGCATGCCATATGCTTGATAAAGTTTCAAAAACTGAAGCAACTGTTTTATTCCTCGGCGAATCTGGGGTGGGTAAAGAAATGTTTGCCCGCACCCTGCATCAAATAAGTGAACGCAAAGACGGCCCATACATCACTGTTAACTGTGCTGCTATTCCTGAAAACCTGGTGGAATCAGAACTTTTTGGTGTTGAGAAAGGCGCCTTTACAGGAGCCGACAAGGCCCGTGCTGGACGGTTTGAGCGTGCAGACACAGGCACCATTTTTCTGGATGAAATAGGTACATTATCGCTCGCGGCACAGGGTAAGCTTCTTCGTGTGTTGCAAGAACGTCAAATAGATAGAATTGGTAGCAAAAATACTGTTGATATCGACATAAGAGTCATCGCAGCAACCAATGTGGATTTAAAAGAAGAGGTGAAGGCAGGACGCTTTAGGGAGGATTTATATTTTCGTCTAAATGTCTTTCCTATTCACATCCCACCCCTGCGTGAACGCAAAGCCGATATTCCACACCTAATTAACCATTTTCTGCAAAAATATAGTTCTACTCACAAGAAAAATATCACGGGTTTTACGCCGCGCGCCATCGAGGGTTTCTTGAATTATGACTGGCCTGGTAACATTCGTGAATTAGAAAACTTGATTGAACGCGGCACTATTCTAGCCTCCAATGACGGTGCTATTGATGTGAGCCACCTTTTCACCTTTGGCGAAGAAATCACGATCCCCATATTAGGCATTGATGCCGACGGCTCGCTGAACAACACGCCCGGAAATCAAGCCGACATGAACAATAATTCACCAGAGGCCATGAATATGATTATCGAGAGCCTGATCGACAACAATATCGGCTTAGAGAATATCGAAAAAAACCTTATTAAAACAGCGGTAGACAGAGCAGGTGGTAATTTATCTGCTGCCGCTAGAACGCTCGGCATCAGCAGACCTCAGCTTGCCTATCGTTTAAAGAAATAGTGTGTTTATTTGAGAAACAACATGAAATATTAGCACCCACCTTTGCAAAGAAACATAGCTGCAGAAAAATGTTGGATTTAATGGAGGCCCCATTGAAAGAGTCCACTTTAAGGGGGTGTATAAATACTTCACAAATTTAAGTAACTAGGTCACGACCAGTGACCGTACCGAACGACCGTGAGGCCGAGCCAATGCGAGGATCAGCCTATTTACTAGGTCACGACCAGTGACCGTACCGAACGACCGTGAGGCCGAGCTTATGCGAGGATAGCCTAAGCGTGAGCGCCGGCGATTGAGGCATAAATAAAAAAAGGCCAACAAATAATTATTCCCACTCAAGCTATACGATCCGGATTTCGTTCCAACGACTTGAGGGGAGAGACCAGCGGCTGGACGCCTAGGTCTTGGATAACATAACGGGTATTATGTTAATATGTTTGTGCATTGTTTAATTTGGTTACAGAAGAGGGTGTGCTGAGTAATTGCTCTTCAATATTCATAGGGTGGTAGACCATAAATCTATTAAGTGGCAGGTAATGTTATAAACCGTAAAACAACATCAAAATCCATGGATTTCAAATTTATCACTTCGTTTCTTAGTGTTAATTTACTGAAAAATGGTATGTTATGCTCTCCAGTTGATCGTGGAGTATCCGCTATTAAGTATTCAACCACCCAGCCTTCCTCATTCAATTGTGTTTGTAAAAAAGTAGCTTTCTCATCTCCGTAATTATCTCTAACTTTTTTTACAAATGCTGCCTTGAAGGAGGAACTTGTTTTTAATAGACGAGCCGAATTATGTCCTTGTTTAAAGAAATGGCTTAGTACACTAGATTTGCGGGAGCTCTTTTTTACATGAATAAGGCGTTTGTTTTCGATATCTAATAAATCACAAACCTCCACCCCCGAACCAGGTATTTCAGGTATATGCACCAATTTTGCATCCAATAACAACAAGCCGCTTTTATCTGCCCTCTCTTCATTATAACTTGCTTCTGTTTGATATAGGTATTGGCCACCTTTCCCTTTTTGTGTTCTCATAAGTGGTATGAATATAGGATCAGGAGCAGAACAAACATCTAAAAATAATGCATCTGCGGAAGCCTTCAGTTCCTCTCCAACCGCATACCATATACCTTCATTTAAAGCATACCTCTTTTCTAAAAACTGAACTGAACCAATTAATGATTTATAGACAGACCATTTAGAAAAAGCGTGGGCGCTATCTTCTTCAAAGGCTAAAACTTGATGATGATTTAAAGACTCAACTGTTAGGTCAGATAATGAATTTCCAAGTACTTGTTGATACTTTGCCACTGTCAAATCTGAAAAATAGGACCGAACATTAAGTTTAGAAAATTTATAAGTAGCAGCTCTATCCCCAGTAATCTCAGGTAGAGACAATTCAAATTTTCCTTCCTGACCCCTTACATCATCAACCAACTCTTGGTCTAATGCACTAATTATTGCAAAATCGGTAACAGGTGACAAAAAATCAAGCACTTTAAATTGAGTGCTTTTATAACTCTCAGAATCATAGAGAGTTAATAGTGTTCCCCGTCAAAGCCAATGAGACCATTTAAAGTATTTGCATAAGGGAGGGTTTTGGTCTCATCGTAATGACGTAAGGAATGAAGATGAGAGTTAAACCCACTAAATCTAAAGCGACGAAGGTCGTCAAAGACACCCGCCGCGCTAATCGTAAGCTTTACGGTGCCGAAGAGAAGATACGCATAGTGCTCGAAGGGCTGCGCGGTGAGAATAGCATTGCTGAACTGTGCCGCCAAGAAGGCATTGCCCAAAGCATGTATTACAGCTGGTCGAAAGACTTTCTTGAAGCTGGTAAGCAGCGCCTCGCTGGTGACACATTACGTGCAGCCACCACAGACGAAGTCAAAGACCTACGTAAAGAATCCCGTGATCTAAAGGAAGTGGTCGCCGAGCAAACCCTAGAGCTACGTCTGTTTAAAAAAAGCATGATCGGGGATGGGGGAAGTCAAGAATGAGGTATCCAGCCAGTGAGAAGTTAGAGATCATTCGCACCGTTGAGCGATCTCATCTATCAGCACGACAGGTGTTGGATAAAATCGGTATCCCGCGCCCGACCTTTTACCGTTGGTATGACAAATATCTAGAAGGCGGTCTGGACGGCCTTGCAGACAAACCTTCAAGGCCAACTAGAGTATGGAACCGTATCCCTGATAAAGTGAGGGCGAGGATCATCGATCTAGCGCTTGAAGAGCCCACATTATCACCACGAGAGTTGGCAGTGCGCTTCACGGATACACAAGACTATTTTGTCTCTGAGGCCAGTGTTTACAGGCTACTCAAGGCTCACGACTTGATCACCAGCCCTGCCTTTGTGGTAATCAAAGCAGCCAGTGAGTTCAAAGACAAACCTAGTCGCGTGAACCAGCAATGGCAGACAGATTTTACTTACTTCAAGATCAAAAGCTGGGGCTGGTATTATCTATCGACCATCCTCGATGACTTCAGTCGCTATGTGGTCGCGTGGAAACTTTGCACCACGATGAAGGCGTCTGATGTGACAGATACGCTTAACCTAGCCCTTGAGGCTTCGGGTTGTGATAGTGCCGAGGTTATCCATAAACCTCGGCTGCTATCTGACAATGGCGCGTCCTATGTTGCAGGTGAACTGGCGGACTATCTAGCTGGTAAAGGCATGGGTCATGTACGCGGCGCGCCCTATCATCCGCAAACGCAGGGTAAGATCGAGAGATGGCATCAAACATTGAAAAACCGTGTGTTGCTTAACAACTATTATCTACCCAGCCAACTGGAGCATGAGATCGGTGAGTTCATTCAATATTACAATCATGAGCGCTACCACGAAAGCATCAACAATCTCACCCCTGCAGACGTTTACTTTGGCCGAGGTAACTCAATTTTAGAGAAAAGGAGAAGACTAAAAAATAAGACTATCCAACAAAGGCGCTTGCATCACCGTAAGCAAGCTGCTTAATATTAACAACAATCAGAGGCCAAACCCTCCTGATAATACTAGCTAAATGACTCTCAAATCATTCGACGACGGACAGCCTACTAAGACATTTTTCTTATCAATCATTATTTTTCATTCCACACAATATTTTACTCTTGTAACCTAAGACCAACACTTAACTAGACAATCACCCTTTTTATTAAAGGTGATTGTCTAGTGCCATATCAATTATACTTTACAATGTAAATTATTTTCCATCATCATTGTTTGCCTTCACTTCTTCGTCGTGCTTCTCATGTTCCCCCATCCCCGATCATGCTTTTTTTAAACAGACGTAGCTCTAGGGTTTGCTCGGCGACCACTTCCTTTAGATCACGGGATTCTTTACGTAGGTCTTTGACTTCGTCTGTGGTGGCTGCACGTAATGTGTCACCAGCGAGGCGCTGCTTACCAGCTTCAAGAAAGTCTTTCGACCAGCTGTAATACATGCTTTGGGCAATGCCTTCTTGGCGGCACAGTTCAGCAATGCTATTCTCACCGCGCAGCCCTTCGAGCACTATGCGTATCTTCTCTTCGGCACCGTAAAGCTTACGATTAGCGCGGCGGGTGTCTTTGACGACCTTCGTCGCTTTAGATTTAGTGGGTTTAACTCTCATCTTCATTCCTTACGTCATTACGATGAGACCAAAACCCTCCCTTATGCAAATACTTTAAATGGTCTCATTGGCTTTGACGGGGAACAATGCGGGATTGGTCTCCAGAACAAATATCAGGGTGGCTTAGACGAGAATATAGT
>CBFDCC010000003.1:0-288800 GCA_965603205.1 uncultured Kordiimonas sp.
CGTCTACGACAACTGGCCTAATATAGAAACCGTCAACTTATTCTAGGACGGGACAAACTATATCTACAGCAGCTTACCAATGGCGCTTTTAATCGCGGCTGGTTTTGTGGTTGGGGCAAAACGTTTCACAACCTTGCCATCACGACCCACCAAAAATTTAGTGAAATTCCATTTAATCTTCTCAGATCCCAGCAATCCCTTCTTTTCAGACTTTAAATGCTGATATAGTGGATGCGTGCCGCTGCCATTAACCTCAATTTTTGAGAACATCGGGAATGAAACCCCGTAATTAATCTGGCAAAATTCACTAATTTCTTCGCCCTCACCTGGTTCTTGGGCGCCAAACTGATTGCAAGGAAACCCTAGAATAACAAGGCCATCATCCTTGAGTTCTTTATAAAGAGCCTCAAGCCCTTCATATTGTGGTGTCAGGCCGCATTTACTAGCCGTGTTAACCACGAGCACTACTTTGCCCTTATAAGCTTCTAGGCTTTCTGGCTTGCCGTTTAGCCGGTCTAATTCAAAATCATATAACGTGGTCATTGATGCTTCTCCCTAAGGCTTATGATTGCGCCTAATGAGAAGCTAGGTCAAGAATCTTCTTGATTTGTCAGCGCTATGAACAAGGCTATCTTTTGCATTTCAAGCCAAAACCACAATTTATACATGGCAAGGACTAAGCCTGTGAGTATGACAATCACCCCGTATCTTATAAGACCTACGGCCTCATCAGCGATTATAAACTCATATAGGGACCAGAAGAATACACCAGTAAATATGATTGAAAATGGCAGGATCAATTTCATCCAGACCCTGAACGGGCCTTTCATCACCAATCCCAGCATAACGAATAAACCTGGGTGTTTCATTTCAGGATAAGACATAATATTCCCCTTTCATCTATAATTCATATATGGGGTGAATAACGTCCAAATTCAAGCCTTTAGCTTTTCCTGTTCAGCGGCTTTAAAACCAACAAAATAGGCGCCGTTCTTATGCCACACGGGGCGTTTAATCATGGCAGGCTCGCTCAGCATTAACGCTACTGCACTGTCTGCTGTGACATTATCCTTCACATCATCAGGCAGCTTGCGCCATGTTGTGCCACGTTTATTCAAGAGCAGATCAAGACCGACATCATCAAGCATAGCGCGCAGGGTTGCTTCATCTAGTCCATCCTTACGGAAATCATGATAACGATGCTCAACACCCTCAACAGCTAGCCATTTGAGTGCTTTTTTTACCGTGTCACAGTTTTTAATACCAAATATTTTTATCATCATCCCACATTCTTAATTTTACCGATAATCGGTTCCTTTAGTAACTAATTGTTAAGCATTTTAAGTGTATATGAAATCTTGTATATATTTACACACATGTGAAGTGCAACTTCATATTTTAAATTATGACTTTAATAGTAAGGCATGCATGCCGAACAAGTCAATATCTACGGAAAGGATGGCTATTAAGCTATCCAAGTACATAAACTTATTCTGGAGTACATGATGAGTACATCTAATTTCATAGGACGCGCCCTTGCCTTAAGTGCAGTGGCTGCATCTATACTATCTATTAATTCCTTTTCTGCACAGGCTGAGACTAGCAAAAAGGATATTCAAATTGCATCAAAGGCCCTAAATTTCATGGTTCCTAAAGTAAAGGGAGCAGCCGAAGTTGCCATAGTGTTTGATCCAAATAATGCTGCATCAATCGCGGAGGCCGATCAAATTGCCTCTATTATTGGTTCAGGCTTAAAGGTAGGAAAAGTTATGCTCAGCGCGCGTAAAATTAGCGCTGATGATTTAGAATTTTCTGGGTCAAAAATGGTCTTACTGACATCTGGAACAACCGCTATTCAAGGAAAAGTTAAAGCCGCAGCAGATAGTGCTGGTCTATTAACGGTTTCCACTGACGAGAACTGTGTCGCCGCTGCAAACTGTGTGATGGGTGTTAAAAGCAAGCCTAAAGTTCAAATCACTATCAATTTAAATGCAACTTCTGCTGCTGGAATCAAATTTTCGCCAGCGTTTCAGATGATGGTTAACAAGATTTAGACATCCTATTCTAAGGTAAATAAAATGAGTATAGATAAAAAATTCGCCCTAATCGGCAGCGTAAGTTTATTGGCATTAGCCACAACTGGCGCCCAAGCACAAAATATCGACTATGGTTCATTAGAAGATATGTTTGGCCAAGCAGTAACAACAAGTGCAACTGGTAAACCTCAACAGGTAACTGATGCACCAGTAACAATGGATATTATCACGGCAGAAGACATTCGCCGATCTGGTAGTAATACTATTCCAGGCGTATTGAAGCGCCTATCTGGCCTAGATTATGTAAACTTTGCAGCACCTCAAGAAGAAGTCGCAGTAAGAGGGTATAACCAAGGTTACTCATCTCGCTTACTCGTATTGATCAATGGACGCCAAGTTTACCTAAACTTCTTTGGTATGGTTGTCTGGGATCAGCTACCTGTCCAGCTAGAAGAAATTCGCCAAATCGAAGTTGTAAAAGGCCCAAATACAGCCCTCTTTGGCTTTAATGCCACTTCTGGCGTTATCAATATCGTAACTTATAATCCTGCTTATGATAGCAAGGGAGCTGTTGCAGTTCATGCTGGCAACGGCGGATTTATGGGTGGAAGCAAAGGTAAATATGGCGAAGCACGTGGTTTTGTATCTGGCAAACTATCCGAGCAGTTTGGCATCCGTGTTTCAGCTGGCTACAAAGAAATAGACCCCTTCAAAAAAGGTAATACAAACCAAACTGTTCTACACATCTTTGACAAGCATAAATCCACACGCGGCAATATGGAACTTGTCTACATGCCTTCTGACGGAACCAAGCTTGCATTAGAATTCACAGGATCAGATGGCCCTTATGATACAGTAGCAGCCCACTGGGATTATAGCCCGTGGAATATGGACACTAAAAGTGGACGTTTTTATGGCTCACATGATACTGACTTTGGCCTAATCAAAGGGCAGATATATCAAAACCGTGTTAACTATGGCGGCGGTAATGGCCTGAACATCAACATTAGTGAAAAGCTTTCCGTTGCTCAGATGGAAGCGCTTATTAATGCATCAGCACAACATACATTCCGTGTAGCTGGCGAATACCGTAAAAGCACAGGTAACCTTAGTGCGATTGCTGTTACACCTAATGAAGGTGCTACATTGGATGTGAATGTATTATCCATTAGTGGACTTTGGGACTTTGCGGTTAATGACAAGCTTTCTACAGCTGTTTCTTTACGTTATGACATGCAGAATGTAGACCGTTCAGGCTTTATCCCTGACACGCTGCCAATGCTAACCAATGAAGCCTTCTCAGATCTATCTTATAAGGAACTAACTTATAACTTAGGCGCTGTTTACAAGTTGGATGATACAAACACAGTTAGAGCAATGGTAAGTCGTGGTGTTCAAACACCAAACTCTGTTGATTTTGGTCTTTTCTTGCAAGAGCCGTACATGGGCAACGTAGCCCTAGCCTCTGTAGTGGACTTTAAAGTGTCGTCTGTTCAAAACTATGAAGTGGGATATGACCATATAGTAGAGAGCATTGATGGCATGATCCGTGCTGCGGTTTATTATCAAAAGAGTAAGAATATTAAAGCCCTGTGGAATTCAACATTTTCAATGATTCCTGGTGCAACGGGACCTGCTAGCTTATCTGGTAATATTGGCGATAGTGAAGTCTATGGCTTTGAAGCTGGTATTAAGGGCGCAACTAACGAAAACCTTAAGTGGGGTATGAATTATTCATACAGCAAGCTGAATGATGATTTAAATAATCGTAATGAAGCAGGTATGTTGGTAAACCATGCACAATATGAAGAGTTTAACGCGCCACACCATGTGAATTTATTTGCTGGTTACACCGTGGATAAATGGGAAATTGACGTTCAACTACATTATACTAGCGGCAGATCAGCTCCTGATATGCTGAGGTTAGGCATGCCTTATAATGAAGTAGAAATCCCTGATAATATCTTTATGGATGCGCGTATTGGCTACGCTTTTTCTGAAAACCTAGAGTTTGAAGTAAAAGGGACTAATATGACGAAACGCCTTCAGCGCAGTAGTGTACAACCTATTGAGAGACGTTTCATAGCAGGTATGCGTTATACTTTCTAATATCAAATCATGCGGGCATTTTGCCCGCACCCCCCCCTATTAAATATGAGATCGTTCAATGTCAGGTTTAAAGCTAAAAGTATCAGATTGGCCCTTTGCGTTAAAAGTTGCGTTAGGACCTTTAATTGCCATCATCCTATTAATTTTCGTAGTTTTTAGAGCTAATGATCAAATTGATAGTCAAAAGATGATGACTGATCAAATTGTCGAACAGCAATTTTCTAAATCTGTTGAAATCTCACTTATTTCTGGACGGCTACGTGATATAAACAGCAACCTGTATCGTTTGATGAGTTTAAAAGGTGCTGAGGTTGAAGACCTTGACGTTGATTCACAAATAGAAATATTAGGATCCGATGTCACTACTCTAGTCTCTGACTTAGAAAAGTTTCGTGACCGCTATTTAAAAGGCGATGAGGCAGTATCTTTTACAAATGCTATTACTGAAGTTATCACTTATGGTGAAACAATCGAAGTTGTAGGAATGAACCTCTCCTTTGATATCGCTTCGGCCGTAGACTCACTTAAGGCTTTTGAAGTAAACTTCAATAATCTAACAAAGAGATTAACACAGATCGTAGAAACAACAGTTTCTCAAGCGCGTAACAATGGTAAAATAGCCGCGAATAATGCAGATGAGGCGAAAACTGTATTTGGTATATTAGGCTTTATCGCCGTTACCAGCGTTATATTGGTTAGTTTTTATATTGGTAGCAATGTAGTGCGCTCTATTCGTCTAATCGCTGATTCTACTAAACAACTAGCAGAAGATAAAACAGATATAGATATAGATGCCCTAGCCCGCGGTGATGAACTTGGCGGTGTTGTCGAGTCTTTGAGGGTCTTTAGAACAAACATCGAGCAACGCATTGCCATGCAGGCCGAACAAGAGCAGTTACGTTCAGAACAGGAACGTATGGCAGCAGAGCAACAGGTAGCAGAGATAAAAGCGGCTGAAGAAGAGGCAACTCGTACATCACTGATGCGCCAAGAAGCCGAAGTGCGCAGACAAGAGACAATGAATGAGCTTGCTGATCAATTTGATTTAACGGTGACTTCGTCTCTTGATACCGCTGAAATATCGACAAATGAAGTAGCTCAACATGCTGACGGCGTTCAGGGGCGTGCTACACAGAATAAATCGATTAGTACAGACCTTAAACACTTAGCTGATAATGTCAGTTCAAACATGCAAACTGTCGCGTCTGCTACAGAAGAATTAACATCCTCTATTACTGAGATTGCCAAGCAAGTAACCAGTGCAAATACCGTAAGTAGCAATGCGGTTAAAGAGGCAGGCAATAGCCAAGATCAGATCACCACCCTGTCTCAAGCCGTTGGGCGCATTGATGATTTTCTAGGCCTCATAAATGATATTGCCGAGCAAACAAATCTACTAGCTTTAAATGCTACCATCGAAGCCGCACGTGCAGGTGACGCTGGCCGTGGATTTGCCGTTGTCGCCAGTGAAGTAAAGGGGTTAGCTGCACAAACTGCAAGCGCGACCACTAAAATTGCAGAGCAGATAAAAGGTATCCAAGATGCTACATCTGGTGCCGTTGGCTCTATAGAGCAAGTTTTAAAGATCATTCAGCAAGTGGATGATATCTCAACCGGCATCGCAGGCGCAGTAGAAGAACAGTCTGCTACGACCCAAGAGATTAGTAGAAGCATTCAAGAAGCTAATAGCGGTGTTTCCAGCTTAAACACAACAGTTGAAGAAGTTTATGACATGGCAGATGCCAACTCTGATGCTGCAGAAACATTACAAAAGACGACAAAAACATTAGGTGAGGTTGTTAGTACGCTAAAAGGTGAGGCCTTGCGTTTTGTAAATGAGGTTCGCTCTTAACAGCACCATCCTAACTTACATAATTTCCTTAACCGTAAGGTTATCTGATTTCTCTGTAGGAGGGTCAATATGAATTCTCAAAAACAAAGAAGCCAGCCTCAATATACCGAGCTGGCTTCTTTTTATTTTTAATTACTTCTTAACAGAACGACTAAACTTAGCAGCACCAGTGATTATATCATCAAGATCAAAAGCACGCCCGTGCTTCTGCTACGCGCTTAAATGTTTAAATCAATTTTTCCTACCTTCATATGGCTTCATCGCCTTAGCGATTTCAGGAAGTTCCTCAGCGTTTGTATAATAGTGAGGCTCAAGACGCTTTATCGATTGTTGCTCATAGGCATAAGCATAGCTAAGAATATTTGCGTCATCATTTTTACCACCGATGAAAGAAAGCCCGACTGAAATTGCGTTAATGCCGCCCATAGGCACTGTCGCGTGAGGATAACCGGCTCTAGCCGCCATGCTACCAGCACCAGGCCAGTCATTGGGCCACACATCGCCGTTTATAGGGTCCACACGTGGCGAAACGGCCCCTGATGGCGCAACCAGCAAGGCCACATTATGATCCGCCAATAATTTATCCACACCATCCTCTCGGTTGGTTTTCAAAACGACGTCTACTGTCTTTTTATAGTCTGGATCATCAAGGGAGTTCATAGCCTCGCTTGCTATAAAAATACTTTGGTCAAACAAGGCAAGTTCTATATCGGCATGTTCTTGATTGAAGGCTATCAAATCCTTTAACGTGCGTGTTTTTACATGTTCAGCATTTGTTGATGCTAGATAAGCATTTAATCCATGTTTAAATTCATATTTCAACAAATCATAGGTCATTTTACCATAACCTTCAGGTGTAGATGGGGCCTCAGTAATATCAACCAATATGGCACCAGCGGCTTCAATATCCTTAAGCGCAGCTTCAAAAAGAGCAAGAGTTGGCGCGAATTCACCCTGTGCGTAACGCAAAACCCCTACCCGAATGCCCTTAAGACCATCCTTATTTAATCCTTTGGAAAAAGTACCTACTGTGTGTGCTGGTGACATAGCATCCATCATCATCGCAGCGCCTTTAACTGTTTTTGTCATAGGACCAGCGGTATCCTGCGTGGCAGAGATTGGTATAATCAAATCCTGAGGCACAATGCCAACAGTTGGTTTAAAACCAACAACGCCATTAGCATTTGACGGGCAGATCACTGATCCATTAGTTTCAGTCCCTACAGTTCCCGCAGCCAGTGACGCCGCGGCCGCAGCGCCAGAGCCAGAGCTAGAACCACAAGGGTTGCGGTCAAGCATATGGGGATTACGCACTTGCCCCCCTAGTGCTGTCCAGCCACTCATAGAACCATCAGAGCGGAAATTTGCCCACTGGCTTAGATTTGTCTTACCAAGGATAACCGCGCCTGCTTCACGTAGACCAGCGACTAAAGGACTATCTCTGCCAGTGATATTATCTGCTAGCGCAAGAGCGCCTGCTGTCGTTGGCATGGCATCTTTTGTTTCTATATTATCTTTAAGAAGTATAGGGACACCGTGCAGCGGCCCTTTAACCTGCCCTGCTGCCAACATATCATCTAACGCCTTAGCATCAGCCAGTGCATTAGGGTTCAGCGTTAGGATAGCTTGTAGTGTTGGGCCGTTTCTATCCACAGTATCTATGCGGTTAAGATAAAGCTGTACTAAGGCGACTGAGGTTATCTCGCGTTTACTGAGAGCATCTGCAATCTCTGGCAAAGACTTAGACAAAAGTCCCTGAGGTACATAATTTACAGTCGCTAATTTTTTTTCATTTTTACCTGCATCATCTTTTGATGCTTCTTGTGAACAACTAGACAGAAGCATGCCTGCTGTAAGCATAATAACAGTCGTTAATTTTGTGCTGCGTAATTTCATGATTCTAACCCCTGATTATAGTAATTCCTTGACCGTAAGATCATCTGATTTCTCTGTCGGAGGATCAATATGGATGAGGATATCTGTATCTGGGAATGTCTCGCCCAGTGTTGCTTCAACCTCATCAGCGATGAAATGCCCCTCAGACACCGTAATGGATCCTTTAACCTCTATATGCATTTGAATGAAGCGATCACGCCCAGAAGTGCGGGTCCGTAAATCATGCAAACCAATCACACCGGGACTGCCCATCACGACATTAAAAATATCTTCGCGCTCACCCTCGGGGAATTCACGGTCCATCAGCATGTCAACGGCAGGCCGTGCAACATCATATGAGCCCTTTGCTATATAAAGCGCAATCATGAAACCAAACAGGCTATCTGCATAAATATAACCGACACTGCTAAGATAAGCTGAAACGATCACACAAGCGTTTAAAAGCAGATCACCCCGATAATGTAGGTGGTCGCCTGAAATTGCGATGGATTTTGTCTTTTTCACTACATATGACTGAAACAAGACCAACACGAGTGACAATAAAATAGCTAATATTGATACCTTCATAACTAGCTCAGACTGCTGAATCACAATAGGATTTGCTAGTCGTGCTATGCTCTCAAAGAGTAAAAATACTGCAGAGCCACCCATAATTGCGGCTTGGAACATACCAGCCAGCGCTTCGGCCTTACCATGACCAAAACGGTGATCATCATCAGCGGGTTGCAGAGCTGTTTTAATGGCTAACAACGTCACAACAGATGCCATTAGGTCTAGACCACTATCTGTAGCTGAGCCCAGCATAGCAACGGACTGAGACAGCCACCAAGCACCAGTCTTAGTCGCCAGTAATATAAGCGCAACCGAAACCGAAGCCCGCGCCGCCCATTTCATTAAATTACCTGATGTCTCTCTATCTATGCTCATGGTATATCTTTTACCCTAATCATCAAAAATGTCACGGGATTTTGCATAGATCTTAGAAAGACATAAAACAACAATTATATATAAGAGATATTATATTATATTATATTTTTATAGGTTGTAATAATTATCTTGCTGTAACAAGGTTCTCCTCTAACAACAAAAGGAGGATACCATGCTATTTGTAACAAATCGGGTGCCAAGAGAAGATACAACGACACCTGCTGCTCTGCCACGAAAGATCAGTTTTGATCCTCAAAATACAGACACCACAAATAATATGTATTTTTGCGAGTGGCAAGCTCGGGGCAATTATAGCGAGATCGGCAGTGCTGTTTTCTTTGATGCTCTCAGAAAGTTGAGCAATCCAAAATCACAAATTCTCATTTATATACATGGCTTTAACAACACTGCTGAAAATGAAATATTTCCCCGAGCAGCAAAATTGAAAGAATTACTTGGAGATGACATTGAAGTTATCCCGACTATATGGCCCTGTGACGATGATGCAGTTACCGCATTAGTTGATGATTACTGGGATGATCAACGAGCTGCTAAAGCCAGCGGAGTTGCCTATGCTCGTCTTTTAGGGAAATTCGATAAATGGCAAAAAAAATCTTCTAATAAATGTTTGCGACGTATTAACATACTCTCTCACTCAATGGGTAATCTAGTGCTCGAACACGCATTGGATTCATGGACTAAAGGTGAAGGCTACGGTCAGATGAGTCAGATATGTCGTAATATTTTTATGGTTGCTGCTGATGTTAAAAACGGCACCTTACAAAGAGGCAATCGTGGACAATATATTCCCGATGCTGCAAAGAACGTAGTTGTTTATTATGCAGGCGACGATCTAGCTATGTCAGCCAGTAAAGTATCTAATTTAAAAAATATATCACTCTCACGGCGTCTTGGCATGACTGGTCCTGAAAGGATGAAAAAAGTGCCTAAAAATGTCTATGAAGTTAATTGTGATAAATTTAACAATAGCATGGACCGACCAGCGGGACACTCTTATTTTCTTGATAATGACAAAGTTCCATCAGACCCAAAATATAAGATTAGTCCTGTCATTGAGCATATGAAACATGCGCTAAAGTTTGGTAATTTGAATCCTAATGAACGCAGTCATGTCCTTCCCAAGCCATAGCCAAATAAAAAACGCCCCAAGGTTACCCTTAGAGCGTTCTTTAAATGTCTTTAATCAGAAACTGATTAGTGCAACTTGCTTTCCACCTCAGCAATAGCGTCTTTAATCAGGCCTTTTGTGGCCTTCTTATCGTCAGCTAATACTGTGCGTGCTGCATTGATTGCAACATCAACAGCCGCAGATTTAACAGCCTTAACAGCGTTAACCTCAGCTTGAGCAATTTTCTCGCCTGCCACACGGGTACGGCGCTTGATCATTACGTCAACATCAGCAACTGCTGCTTCGGTAATGATTTTAGCGTCTTCGCGTGCTTGGGCAACAATCGCCTTTGCGTCATCTTCTGCGTCACGTTGCTTGCGCTGATATTCAGCTAGCAACTTTTCTGCTTCGTCACGGAGTGCCGATGCTTCATTGATTTGCTTTGCAATTGCATCAGAGCGACCATCAAGCATGCCAGCTATCTTTTTGTGCCCCTTGCCTACGATAATACCGCCAACAAAAGTTACAAAGGATGCTCCTACCCAAAAAGTAGGATCTAAGTAAAAAGGCTCACCAGTAGCCATAATTAAGCTCCCTTCGCTTCTGTTACAGCTGCTTGCACAGCCTTAGTTACCTTAGCTTTATCAGCGTCACCGCCGCTAAGCTTTGCAACCAAATCAGACGTTACTTCGATAGCCACTTTATCAAGGCTTGCAAGAGCATCATCAGTCGCTTTTTGAATATTTGCAGTTGCTGTATCAGCTTCTGCATTCAATTTTGCGTCTAACTCAGCTTGAGCCTTGGCAAAAGCAACTTTAGCTTTCTCCTTAGCTTCAATAGCAGCTTTTTGAGCACCCGTACGCGCTTGCGCCACTGATGCTTCATAGGCAGCCTTAATTTCCTCAGCTTCTGCGCGTTGGCGCTCAGCAGTATCCAAATCACCTGCAATACGTTCCTCACGATTCTCAAGGACTGTATTAATCTTTGGCAAAACTGCGCGTGATACAATCACGAACAGGAATACAAAGCTAAGCAATAACCATACGAGCTGCGATTCAAACGTTGTTGGATCAAGCTGTGGTAATTCAGTACCCTGATTTGCTGGCACTTCGGTTTGAGCTACTTGTGTTTGAGCCGTTGTCATGATTTGCCTCATTTATTACGTTTACTGATATCAACTAAAGCTACTCACTTAGGCTAGTATCAGTAATTAATGTATCAACCCAGCACATAGGCCAGATTAAACTTCACCAAAAATATTATGGTAAAAGTAGGAACGCAATAAGTAGAGCAAATAGAGCAACAGCTTCTGTTAGTGCGAAACCAAGCATAAGGTTACCAAATACTTTTGGAGCTGCTGAAGGGTTGCGAAGTGCACCGTTTAAGAAGCTACCGAAAATATTTCCAAGACCAATACCAACACCAGCTAGTGCTAGAGTTGCGATACCAGCGCCAATTGCTTTTGCTGAATCAACGTCAGCTTTTGCTGCAAGTATTGCAATTTCTTTTGCTGTTTCAATATCCATGTCGAATTCCTTTTATTTAGGTTAGTTGAGTTAAAGTGATTATATGTTGTTTAACTTACATCTAGTGAGAAGGATGCAGAGCATCATTCAAATAAATACATGTAAGAATAGCGAATACATATGCCTGCAAGAAGGCAACTAAGACTTCTAGGCCAGACATTGCAATATTGAGGCTAAATGGCAAGATAGCGCCAAGATAACCTACAAACCCTAGACTTCCCAGACTAATAACAAAGCCTGCGAAAATTTTCATCATCATATGTCCTGCGAACATATTGGCGAACAAACGAACCGATAAACTAACGGGGCGCGTTAGGTAACTGATCACTTCGATAACGAACAGTACCGGCATGAGCAACATAGGCGCACCACTAGGTAAAAACAGTTTTAGAAAGCCAAATCCATGTTTATAGAAGCCAAGCAGCGTCACACCTATAAAAACAACAGCCGCCAGAGCGAATGTTACAATGATATGAGATGTAACTGTAAAGCTATAAGGGATCATACCAAGCAGATTACAGCCCAGCACAAACATGAATAGAGTAAAGATGAAAGGGAAATATTGTTTGCCTTCGCTACCAACATTTTCGCGGACCATATTAGCAATAAATTCATGCATGATTTCTACAGCGCCTTGCCAGCGGCCTGGTACTAAGCTTTTGCTTTTTGTACCACCAACTAGGAAGAAGCTAAGAACACAAACAACAATCACCATCCATAGCGAACTATTGGTGAATGTAGCGTCAATACCAGCAACTGAAATTTCAGAAATGGGTTTGATTATGAATTGTTCTAATGGACTATGTGCCACTATTATGGCCTTTCACTTAAACTCGGGCTTTCACTCTCACCTCCCACACGGTTCGGATTAGGTAGAGGTAAAAGGCCGAAAAATTTCAACTATCTTCAGCATCATCCTTATAAGCTTGGTCTTGCATCTTTTTAGCGCTGATCATGACGTTTTTAATGCCCGCGGCAAAGCCGAGAAACACCAGAACCACCATTGCAATCGGTTTAGTATCGAGCCAGTCATCGATTGCCGTCCCTAGGAATAACCCCACGGCGACACCAGTAACCAGTTCCATGCCCATTCGCCATGCCATACCAGTGTGTGAGGGGGATTGCTCCTTCTCGTCATCACTAGCACCACTATTATGCGGCGCACGGGCTTTCTTCAACCGATCTTCAAGTGATTTCAATTCAGGATCATCCATTTAGTCAGAGCCTCCTTTTGTCACTTGGCCTACGCTAAAAACATGCAATTCTAAGCTTAATAGAATCACTGCCAAAGGCTCGCGCAACATAAAGTCAGAGCCGCCAGCTGTCAAGTGCTCTGTAAGCATAAATGCCAACAGGAATAACCCATTGACATTCATGCTAAATTTAGGATTCAGCCCCGAAAATCATGTTAGTATTTAAAGATATATCGACTTCTATATTCTTTAACTATCACTATCCAGAACAGATGATTCATCGGCAGGCTTTGCGTTCAGTAGTTTTTTGCCACTAAACATAGCTGAGATAATACCTTCTGAATGTTTTGCCTCATGAACGATAACAGCCGCGATGTGGATAAGCGTGAAAGCTAAGAGCGTATAAAATCCATAGACATGTGTTTGAATGTAAGGACTTCTAAAACCGCGCATCTCTTTATAGGCAGCAGGGTCCAGCATTGACTTATCACCCGGAATTAGCGTCATTGGGTCAACGCCGCTTGCTGCCACCCACTCAGCAATCATAGAACCAAATGGTGGATAATAGATATCAGTACCCGCGATCACCAACCCTGTTACCATCTGAGTGATGCAGACGATTAACAGTAACGTTATTATGAGCTTAGCCAGTGGATTGTGGCCAGCATAAGAAAGAGCATTTCCTGACTTTTCACCATCAACAAATGCCTTTAGCTCAGCACCGTAGCCCTTTCCATAGGGCAAAATACTTTTCCAGCGTGCACTAACACGACCAACAAAGGCCCAGACAATACGCCAAATAAGGTTGACCGCAAACACATACCCCGCGCTCACATGAAGCACCTTAAGCAGTATCTTAGCATCTCCAGATAGGCCTAAGGTCTTGCCATTAAGAATAATAGTACCGAGTATCATCAATGTCAGTACACTTAGAAAATTCACCCAGTGAAAAATCCGTGTCGTCCTATCCCACACATTTACTATATATCTTTGTTCGTTTCCCATATAACTATCCTTTTATCTTTTAGTTACAGTAACTAGAACACCATTCTTAGTCCTCAGTGTCAACTGAGCATGAGTTTCTACCTTATGACCTTCGACCGTTTTCAGCTTATAACGACGGAAAACAGACGCAATCATCAATGTAGATTCAATTGCTGCGAAATTAGCGCCGGGACAAATACGAGGACCTGCGGAAAAAGGTATATAGCCTAATTTATTTTCTGGGCAGCCGCCCTTTTCCATAAAACGATCAGGTATAAATAAATCGGCATTTTCCCACCAGCGGGTATTTCGGTGTATAAAATAAGCATTAATTGTACATTGCGATCCGGGTTTTAGCTCATGCGTTCTGATCTTAATATCCATCTCGGACTTACGAGGGAAATATGGTACTGGAGGATAAAGCCTTATGGCCTCTTTAAAACATGCATCAGTAAACCTCAGATTCCTAATATCATTAAATTCAATCTCTCTGTCGCCAACCACATCTTGTATTTCTTTAACAAGCCTAGCCTCTTCTTCAGGGCTTTCTGCCAGTAAATATAATGCCCAACATGTTGCAGCTGCCGTTGTTTCGTGCCCTGCGAAAAAAAACAAAGCAATCTGATCTACAAGTTCAACAACAGGTAAATCGTCGCCAAAATCCTTGGTATATTCGACCATAATCGCCGTCAGCATATCTTCTGGTCTATCCTCAACCTTCATGGCGAGACGTGTGTGGACAATATCAAATATGGTATTGCGAATATTAGCCGCCGCTTTCATAGCTTTTTTATTATGGCGGTTACCAAACCACGGCACCCATTTGGGCCAATTAATTAAAGTGCGAATAGAGAAATATTTCTGCTCCGCTTGATAAATCTGAAAGTTATTATAGATGACGTTACCACGGTCTGTGTCTAGACTTTCTGAGAACATAACACGAAAAATAACATCTGATGCTGCTTGCATCATTAAAACATCAACATCAATTGTCTCACCCGTATCCGCAACCCTTTCAAGGTCGCAGAGCATACGCTCAACCGCATTGCGCATCTCTGGAAAACCACGTTTCACATGCAAATGAGCAAAGGCTGGCGCAAGACGTCTACGTTGCGCTTCCCATTCTTCACCGTTAACAGAAAAAACAGAGCGCCCGAGAAGTGGTTCCAGTGCGCGAAACATTACATCGCTCTTCGGAAAATTTTTAGATTCGTCTATCAGTACTGTTTTAACACTATCAAGGCAATTAATAGCATAGACCACACCTAGGCCCATGTTGTTACGCCCCATAAGATAACTATATGCTTTTTCAGTATAATTTTCTAACATGTCTCTATTACTAGAAAACACACGTCCTAAAAAAGAAGCATTATGGCTACGGTGATTTGGTTTTGGTGGTTTAAAAGCTGTCATACTATCCTTTTAAATCCACATGCTCTCTTAATCCATAGTTATTTTGCAAATATTGATTACTACAAATCATACGGAAATAACTATAATCACCAGGAATGTCGCCTTCACGGAGATATTGGAAATGCATATGCCAAAAATTACGCTTAAATTTTTTGTAATGTGCGGGCGAAAGCAACTCTTTAACCTTCAGTGATTTTTGCACAGGGCCGTAGACAGGATCCGCATTAGTAAAATCAACGGTTGGGTTACATCTAGGGAAATTCATGCCATCTTGTGGGCAAAAAGGTTCAAACCAATTCACCCGCTCATCACCGCCAACAATCGCCAGTGATTTACGGTAAAATTCTGCAGATTTTTGGACGGCTATATAATGATGAATAGCACCTAGCGTAATAAGACCAATATTTTTAGGGGCGAGCGCCCTACCCTTAACCCGCTCTAATGCCTTAGCGAGCACATCAACGGCTACCAGTGTCCCATAACTGTGGCCGACGATAAGGATTTCATCACTATCATCATTTAATAACGCCTCAGCGATCGTATCAGCAAAGACATCAATTCTACCTTCAAGATCCTTAGCCCGCCCATTAGGCCAATCGGTGCGCATACGAATAAGGTGATAAGAAAGCTGAATATGCAAACTATTCTCAAAGCGAGAGGCAATAGTGACACTTGTTAGGCCTGCAATGAGCATAACCGCATAGAGCGACCATCCCATCGCACCCAATAACCCTGCCGCAAACCAAGCTATTCCAGCCCCAAGTCCAAAGAAGAACAAGGTAGCTAAACTCATAAATATGATGCCATTACCAAAACCCCAGTAATGACGATAAATCTTATAAAGATCACCCGACAAAATAATTCTGAGAAAAAGATACAACACATGAAAGAAAGCAAACGGAAACCAGATTTTCATCCGATCTTCGACAATGTCGTTCCATTTCATATAACGGTAAGTGGTCTCAACATCAGGACCCTCTAGCTCATGTGCTTTAAAAGTAACCTCAGGTGACCCATCATATTCACCAGTTTTCTCTACATGAACTTTACGCCCATATATCTTGCTATGATCACGCGCGCCCCGTTTTAAAAACGGCCAAAAATACCGAAACCCAAAATCATGGAGACCGCTGATAAAATATACAGTTCGCTTGAATGGCTCTTTACTGCCAGATAAATCTTCCACTCACTATACCTCAATTAAAAATGCGCTTTAATTAATGCATTAAACCCTATTTGATTGGTTTTCAACGCATCACTATGGTCTATGCCAAATTTATTGAACCAGATATCAATTTCTGTTCCAAAATATAGCTTGCCTGCTGACCATCCCAAGGCCTTGCCCATATCCCATTTAATTTGTGGGACAATATGTAGATTAGAAGCCTGAGGCCCCCAACCGACCACATAGTCCATAAAACCATCAAAGATTAAATCTTGCTCACCTACGTTAATTGTTTTAGCCCAAGCTAAGGTTAGCTGGGCATCATCGAAACCAGCCCCCTGACTAGTATCCTTGCGCGCATAAATATTCATATCAACAAATTTAAACCCAGGGACATTAAGCGATGTACCAGCCCCGACAAGCATGGCTTTATGACCACCCTCACCACGCTCAAAATTGGTTGCTATCGATAAATCTTTCACAAATCCAGCATCACCCAAGTCAATCAAACCCATTTTATTTAAGCTAAAACGAGGAGAAAATTCACCGTACCAAGTTGAACTGTCATATAGATTGTCGTGAAAGTCTATTGTCTCTATAAACATAAACAAATCACCGAACGACCAACCGCTAGCATGCTCTGCCGTAAGTGTTGACATTTTATCACCAGTGACTTCAAAACCAGCACCCGTTAACAAGCTAACGCTGCTATCGCTCCATAATAATACGTCATCATTAGATGATGCCATTCCTGATACAGCCCCGCCTAGGGCTAGACTTAATATTGTTCTTTGAAATTGAAATTTTAGCATGAGATTTAAATCCTTATACCCCACGAAGTTTTACATAATCCATTTGTAACATTCATCACATTTCTGGACTAGTTAATGCTACGTATCTTATTCAATTCAATGCAGAATGCAGTGGCTTAGCGCTAATAATTATTGACCAGCTTCTAAGAAATCCTCAGCACGTTCAAGATCAACAGAAACTAATGAGGATATCCCTCGTTCGGCCATCGTCACACCGAATAAACGATTCACCCGAGACATAGACACTGCGTTATGGGTGACTATTAAAAAGCGTGTATTGGTGCGCGCAATCATATCATCCAATAGATTACAGTACCGCTCAACATTGGCATCATCTAATGGTGCATCAACCTCATCCAGCACACAAATGGGGGCTGGGTTGGTCACGAAGACAGCAAATATCAATGACAACGCCGTCAGCGCCTGCTCTCCACCAGACAGTAACGACAGGGCCTGTAATCTCTTACCTGGAGGAGAGGCAAATATCTCTAGTCCTGCGTCTAAAGGATCATCTGATTCAGTGAGTTTTAAATGCGCTTCACCGCCCCCAAACAATGTGACAAATAATTCACCGAAATGGGCATTCACTTGATCAAAAGCAACTAACAGGCGCTCACGTCCCTCCTTGTTCAAATCATTGATTGCGCTACGTAATCTTGCAATCGCCTCTTCTAAATCACGTCTCTCACCCACCATATGGCCTAATTGTTCATCAATCTCTTTTAGCTCTTCTTCAGCGCGCAAGTTAACGGCGCCAAGACGGTCTCTCTCCCGCTTTAAACGTTCTAATGTTTCTTCTAATGTCGCGAGATCAGGCAAATTATCCGATGTTTCAACACCTACCTTTTCAAGAACATGTGTCGGCGCACATTCAAAACGTTCTCCAATAGTTGAAGCAATAGATTTGCGGCGATCAACACCATTTTCAACAGCAGCATCAAGCCTAATTTGAATTTCTCTGGCTTCAGCCTGCTTAGAAGTACCATCTTTTAAGGCTGCGTCCTTTTCTGCGAGTTTAGCTTCTGCTGCGACTAATGCATCTGAGCTTTCTTTACGTGCTTTATCTGCTCTGGCAAGTGCTGATAATAAGTTATCACGCTTACTCGCCATATCGGCGGGCCCAGCCTTCAGGGCATCTAATTGCTTGCCTGCATCAAGCGATCTTTCACTTAATTCTTTTAATTGCTTGTCGGCACTAGAGACACGCATCATCCAAGATTGTAGCTCAGTAGTTATAGACATCAAACGATCAGCACGAGCAACCGTCTCTCGATGTAAACTGTCATAGCGTGTTCTAGCCTCACTCAATGCGGCCCGCAGTTTCTCTACGCCAGCGCGCTGCTCACGCAGGGTGCTTTCAAGGCCGTCAATATTAGGAAGCTCGCCAATTTTATCTGCAATGCCCTTATGTCGCTCCTTATTATCTTTATTTTCTAATTTTAGGCGCTCCATCGCTTCTTTGATGCCTGTAGATCTTGTTGCCCTACGACTAGCCTCATGCTCTGCGGCAACGAAAGCACGCCTAGCTACTTGCAAGCTACGCTCTGATTCCGCGCGACTTTCTCTAGCAAGAGTTTCCACCGTCTTAGCCTCATTAAAAGCCGCATCAGTAGTGAGAACTTTTTCTGCAATAGATACACTATTTTCTTCAGCTTCTATCAGTTGCCCTTCTAGCTCTACTAGACGATTGCGATGTTCAAGCCTAAGAGCAGCGCGACTAGCAGCACCCGCCTTTTTAACAAAACCATCCCAGCGCCACATATTACCTTCTACATCAACAATGCGCTGCCCAGCTTTCAAATGCTCAGCGAGTTCAATACCTTTATTAACGCCCTCTTCGATAAATCCCGTTAACGCGCAGCGACGCATAAGCTCAGCTGGCACCTCTACAAAATCTCCTAAAGCTGTTATGCCTTTTGGCCAGTCACACGCGCCATCATAATTGGATAGAGCAGTCCAAAAACGACTTTCCTGATCATCGGTGGAAGCATCAATATCCTCACCGAACACAGCCCCAACAGCAACCTCATAGCCTGCGCGCGCCTTTATACCTTCTGATACGGGGGTAATATTATTACTATTGCCGCCGTCTAGTAAATCCTGCAAAGACTTAACTTCTGAGCTTAATGTATTAAAAGCGCTATCGGCCGTAGCCTGCTCAGCTTGCGCCGTGCTTAATGCCTCTCGTGCTTTTGATGCCTCTAATTCTGCTTTTTCAACGGCGTCACCAGCATCGTTGCGCACCTTCTCACCAACAGTCACAGCCTTTTCAGCTTCTTTAACACCAGCAGCAGTTTTATCACTGGCTTCCAACTGCTCTAGTTCTAGCTTCAGCCGTTTATCATCAGCCTCAAGACGCTCAAGACGGCGATTAATTGCCAGCAAGTCACTCTCTAAACTAGACTTGCGCGCTCTGGCCTGTGCTGCTTGCTCGTTAAGCTTATCAAATTCAGCCTCGGCGGTGCCAGCGAGCTTTATGGCAGAATCCAGCGTTTCCTTCGCCAGTTGCTCAGCCTCTTTTTCGCTATCCTTATCAGATTCTAAGCGTATTTTTTCTTTAGATAAGCGCTCAGATGCATCTTTGGCATCATTTGCAATCTCTTGTTCGCGCTCTTTATCAACTTCGATCTGCTCAATACGCGCGCTCAAATTCACCATGGTATCTTCACGGCGGCGTTGCTCAGCGTCTAAATTTTCTTTTTCAATATTCAAACGCTGTAATGCAGCAGATGCTTCTGCGTCCTTATTGCGCAAATCAGGTAACTCGGCTGCGGTTATCACTTGCTCTTTACTAAGTGCACTCACGCGGCCTGTGAAATCCTGAACAACCTTGTCAGCCTCACGCAAACGACGCTCTAGCTCAATCACTTCCTCGGACGCGGTTATCCATTTTATATAAAGTAAACTTGCCTCAGCTTGGCGTACATCACCAGCAATTGATCTATAACGCTGCGCTTGTTTTGCTTGACGCTTTAAGCTGTTGATCTGGGTTTCCATCTGACCAACCACATCTTGCAAGCGGGTTAGATTACCCTCAGCGCCTTTTAGTCGTGACTCAGCCTCTTTACGGCGTTGATGCAGACCAGATATACCCGCGGCCTCTTCTAGGATTGCACGGCGTTCCTGCGGCTTGGCATTAATCAGTGCGCCAATGCGGCCCTGTGATACCAGCGCAGGTGAATGCGCGCCCGTAGCTGCGTCTGCAAAGAGTAGCTGCACATCTTTTTGACGAACATCCTTGCCGTTTATACGGTATGAAGAGCCACTATCACGCTCAATACGGCGTGTAACCTCGATCACATCATGATCGTTATAGCCTGCGGGGGCAGTTTTTTCAAAATTATCAAGAACAAGAGTAACTTCAGCTAGGTTTCTGGCGGGACGTTTACCCGTACCAGCAAAGATCACATCATCCATGCCAGCGCCACGTAATGATTTAGCGCGGTTTTCACCCATTACCCAACGAATAGCCTCAAGGAGATTGGATTTTCCACAGCCGTTAGGGCCAACAACGCCTGTCAGACCGGGCTCAATATGAAGCTCGGTCGGTTCGACGAAGGACTTAAACCCTGAAAGTCTGAGCCGTGAAAAATGCATTTACCCTAAAACCTCCCCAGAGATTAAGAAGCATCTCTTACTATTAAAGATGCTTCTATTTTTTATTACTATTGATCATCTAGTACTTTGATCAAATTCTCCAGAGATGGGACATCCACCTTTGCGCCGTTAACAATCAATGTTGGTGTTGCATTAACGCCATAGGTTTTCTGGCCACCCTGTGTCATCTCAACAAGATGCTTGTGCATGTCTGTATTGGCCAGACAACGATCAAACTTCACACGACTGATGCCGACCTTACGAGCAATAGATGCTAAGGCAGTGATGGGGTCTTTAGACTGCACCCAATCGCGTTGACGAGCAAATAACACTTTCATCAACTTCTTGGCCGTCTCTTCATTAGAGCAACGAGAAATTGTAGAGGCCGCTAGGTCAACGCGGTTCATAACAAAGTTACGGTAAACAAGGCGTGCCTTGCCCGTATCGATATATTTTTCCTTAATCGTTGGCATTACGGTTGCTGCGAAAGTGGCGCAATGCGGGCAAGTTGTTGATGCATATTCAATGATTTCAATCGGTGCATTAACATCACCATAAACGATATCACCATAATGACCTTCAACTGCGGCCGCCGTCGTTGCTGCTGGTGCCGTCTCGTCTGCACTCGCATATGTAGTCAACAATAGTGCAGCTACAAAAATTCCAAATATCCGTCTCACAAAGCTTCCTCTTCATTTAATATTATACGGCCTTAAACATCTAGCCATTCATTCTTATATTATTGTTTATCCTGATTTTCACTTCTACGCAAAACAGATTCCATCATTTTAGCAACTGTTTTCTGTAAATCGGTGGCTTTACCCGCTCCTTTAGTCAGCGCAAGCACTTCATCCAGCTTTTTTCGGCCAGAAATAGATAATGGGGGCACGACTGCGGCCTTTTTAGGGCGACGTTTGGGCAATGGCCCTTGGCGAATCGCTAACTTTGCTACAGCCTTATACCCAAAATAGCGGTTAACACTCTCTATGATGCGTGGCTCATGGTGTTGCAGCATTGTAGCAAAGGCTGCCTCTGTGCGTACATCCAGCGTTGCGCCCATGCGTTCACCACGTGGGAATCGCAGCTGCAATGGAATTACAACATCAGCTAGATCGGTGCCCACAATAAGACTCCAGCGCGTTAAAACCTCTGCGCTAATAAAACCACGCCGTCTAATAGCCTTGGACAGCAATTTAGTCGCCACTTTACCTGCGCGCTGGGTTTTCCAGCTACGATATGAATTCTGTTTTTCTTCTTTTGACTTTTGATATGCCATGGGCCAAGACTAAGCCCACATAACTTCTATTTCAAGTATATAGGCACCCCGAGTGATAATAGGCCCAGTAAAGTGATACCTACAAATTGATAAAAGACATCGCCCCTGCGCTATTAAATTGGTATGATCAGCATAGGCGTAGCCTACCATGGCGCGCTGAAATGGGTGAAGTAGCCGATCCATACCATGTGTGGATAAGCGAGATTATGTTGCAGCAAACAACTGTCGCCACCGTGAAAAGTTATTTTGAAAAATTCTTGAGACTTTGGCCAACAGTAATGGATTTAGCAACTAGCCCACAAGAAGATATCCTGCGCGAATGGGCAGGCCTTGGATATTATGCCCGCGCCCGCAATCTACATAAATGTGCAGGTGTTGTCGCAAAGGAGCATGGCGGTAATTTTCCTGACAGTTATGATCAGCTTATCACCCTGCCCGGCATTGGTGATTATACGGCCGCGGCCATCGCCTCTATCGCCTTTGGTAAATCAGAGCCTGTTGTAGACAGTAATGTGGAGCGTGTTGTTAGTCGCCTGTACCGTATCACTGATGAACTACCAAAAGCCAAAGTACCTATAAAAGCTAAAACAGTAAAATTAACGCCCAAGGAAAGGGCTGGTGATTACGCGCAGGCGATGATGGACCTGGGGTCATCCATATGCACGCCAAAAAATCCTAAATGCGGTGAATGCCCTCTAAGTAACCATTGCAAGGCATATAAGCGTGGTGACGCAGAAACATATCCTCGCAAAGCACCAAAAAAAGCCCGCCCCATCAGACGGTCAATCGCCTTTTATCTTATCTGTGATGGTCATATCTATCTAGAACGCAGACCTGAGAAAGGGTTGCTCGGCGGCATGCTGGGCTTGCCCCACAATCCTTGGGTAGAACGCGCAACTATTCCAACGCTGGGTGAAGCAAAAATGAGCGCGCCTATTAAGGCGACTTGGTCTAAACTAGACGGCATGGCATCCCATACTTTCACGCATTTCCATCTGGAAACCGAGGTTTACATGGGCAAGGTTAAAACAAAGCCAAACAGCCTACAGGGTGAATGGCATGCCATAAAGACCATCAACAAAGCAGGCTTGCCTACGGTTTTTAAAAAGATGGTAGAATTGAGATAACTATTAAATTTAACTGATATTTATGCTTCACTCAAATTATCTACATGGGCTTGATATTCCTGCATAATACGATCCACATAAGGCGCTCTACTACCAAGTGGTTGAGCCGCCGCCATAGCCTTTAAAACAAAAGCATCATAAATAGTTTTGTCTGTGACTAAAAGATTGGCCATATACAGAATACCCGCATAATCTTTATAGTCAGGCATTTCCATCATTGCCTGCCCTGCATCGCCTTCTCTCAAGGCAAGTGGCGGTAATCCAGCGCTCATTGCATAAACAATAGACCCCCCTCCACCTTTTTTACTAACATTGATATAAGCGTCACACATACTATAGAAAGCCATTACCTGAGATTGATATCCTGTATAGATAACCCTTCCCTTCAAAGAAGGATTTAGATTGTATAACTTCTCGGGCTTGGCATAAATTCCAGCTAGTGCAATATAAGCATTTGGAATAGTTATTATTTCCTCAAATAAATCTAATATATCTGGTGTTAATTCATTATCTAGTCGGGTACTTACCGCTGCAAAAACAAAAGCATCTTCTGGTATGCCATATTCAGATCGATCAAGTGCATCCTCTCTAGCTGGCAGGTCGAAACCTGGGTAAAGAGTATATCGATATAAATCTGACATCTCATGTGTTTCTATTATTTTTTGTTCTAATTCTGTAGGGTCTTCTCGCATATTAAAATTACAATTAACCGCGTAAGGCAATCCTTTAGCTGTCGGGTAACGCATCGTAAAGCGACCAGTATCAAAAAGCTCTGAAACTGTATTCATCATACTAGCTGAAACTATTAACGAAGGATCATACTCTTCGATTCTTGTCACACAGTTTATGATGCTATCTTCGGAAAACTCTCTATTTGGGGGCTGATAAATTCCATATGAACTCCCCCCAAATGATATACTACTTGTCCCTGAATATTGATCAAACACATTTAGGCCCTTCGCTGGAATCATTGCCCCACCAACCTTAGGTCCAGGCTCTAATGTATTCACAATCATAACTTCAAAACCATGGTTTTGAGTTAAATACTTTGCTATTGTTAAGGATGATTTAGAGGGACCATGGGTTCCACCAAGTAATTGAATAGTCAATACTACAGCTCTTTTGTTAGCCTTAAATTCTTTTTTAAGGGCAACGTTTTCTTCCCTGAGTCTCTTTTGTATCTGTTTAACATTTTCTGCATAGAGGCGCCTGATATAGTCCTTTTGGTCCTCATCGATCATGCCTGAATAGAATGCATACTCTTCAAACATATGTACTTCAAAGTTGATGACATCTGAAATTCTATCAATCAGGTCCATTTCTTCATGGAGTTTCTTTAGATTATTAAACGCATCATTAAATTCAGCTTTGTCATTTGTTAAAAAACTCAGCAAACACTTGCTCAACCAACGTGTTAAAGGCGTTTTTGCCTCCGAGCGCCTTAATATATTTTCTAATTTTTTTGCGGCCTCTGTCGTCTTAGAAGGCATATTTTTAATGAAATGATATAATAAGGCAGACTCATCAATCAGCACTCTGGCTGCAGGAGAATTCCCATTACCTTTATAAGAAAACAACCTTTTAAAATATTCTTCTAAATCTAAACTCATAGGACCCCACTCAAACCATTAAAATTTTACTAAAATATTATGTCTAAATTACTCTAACAGAGTATATTGATGCTAAACAATATATGATTTACGTATATTGAAAGACATCTACACCACAGCTTCTTAAGCTAGCTAATAACACAAATAGAAAACCTTTTTAATTCATCCCATATAAACGTCATAAAGACTATCAATAAAGCAGGGTTGTCTACGGTTTTTAAAAAGGCGGTAGAATTAAAGCTCTTAAAATAGAACTTTATTATTGTATATTAATTGGTTAGCATAATTATAGTTAAGGGTATATTTATGCACGTTGATCTCGAAAAAGTCATTCAACTAATCAGCTCGCCATCTGACGATCTATCTGATTCTAACAAGGATTTTCTGTATAGTGATTTTAGAATGCTCCTAAAGTTAAAAAATGAGATTCCATCAGAAAAATTGGAAACTTTATGCAATTTATTTCTTAACGCACTAGAAAAATCCTCAGGTTTCACAAAGACACTGCTGGCTAGCTTCTTATTTCATATATACAAAGCCCCCGACTTCTTACATATCGCATGGCAAGGCATTACCGAACAGGACTATACCGTAGAAACAGCTATGGCAGAGATATATGCACTAAAAAGAACACTCTTCACTAGCACATCTGATGAGAAGAAATTACTTGCCCCTGTCGTAAACCGTCAAAACATCCACACTTTATATATAAATACACTCTTAGAGCTGCAAACTACTATTACAAAACAGAATATTAACATCAGTCAGCATATGCCCTCAAATAATAAAGTTGTGCTGTTAACATGTCAATTTTTGACTCTAACGCATGCACCGACCAAATCCATATTAGAAATTGCTAAAATACTTCAATGTGACTTTAATAAAGACGTACTGATCATCAATACATGTGAACTCTCTAAAAATTTCAAAGCATCATTCTTGACGAACTTCCAGCCTGATTGTTTAGATGAGTATAGTGATATAAAAAACATTAACTATGAAGGCAATACCTTTAAATTTTTCCAACCACCTAAAGGAGACTTTTCACAAGAAAGTCAAATTGCCCTCATTGCTGAAATAGAGAAATTTGATCCATCTTTAATGCTAGCAAACTCGTCTCTTTGTTTAACTGCAGAGCTTTTCTCCAATAGATCTTATGTTGTTCAGCTACCTTTATCTGTAGAGTTACCCATTACACTTTTTAATAATTTCCTGCTTTATGTAGAGCCGAACACCACAATGCTGGATGATATGAAAAGAGAAAAAATTGAAAAAAACCTTCACTTTGTTCAAAATTTTATTGTTGAGCATCCCACACTGGAAGGTGAGTTCACCAGATCCGAAAAAGGCCTACCTGAGGGCAAGTTCATCTTTGCTACCGTGGGATATAGATTGCCAGAAGAATGTAATGATGAATATTGGAAAATGTTAGATGAAATTTGCGCAGAGTCAGATAGCCATATGTTGGTTCTTGGGCCTTATCTAAACCTAGAGAAAACAATAGCGCACCTACCTGCTCTTAGTGCAAATATTACACATATAGAGTTTGAAGCTAACATATTAGCAATGTATGAACTTTGCGACGCATATCTGTGCCCTGAACGGTTAGGTGGGGGAACATCTGCCGTTTATGCTCTATATGCAAAACTACCTGTATTATCCTTACCTGTAGGTGATACACAGCTTGCATCAAATATATTCCCAGAAATTTCTACATATGAAGAGATGAAACAAGTCGCGATTAAGATCACGCGTGACATTAAAATGCTAGAAAACTATAAATCCATAGCCGCTAAAGGCCAAAAAAATGTAACAACAAGAAAAGAGTTTATTGGTAAGATACTAGAGAGACATGCATTGATGCTAGAAGACCTTATCTGATGCTAGATCGTATAAAAAGGAATTAACGATGGCTTTTTTGACACAAGAACAACTGATTGCATGTGGTTTTAAATCACTGGGGCAACATGTTAAAATTAGTGACAAAGCTGCAATCTATAATGCCGATCAAATAGAAATAGGCGATCATTCACGCATTGACGATTTTTGTTCAATATCTGGAAAAGTTACAATGGGCCGTAACGTCCATATAGCCGTATATTGCAATGTTGCAGGAGGCGAATTAGGCATTAATTTTCATGATTTTTCTGGCCTTGCGTATGGTTGTCATATCTTTACGCAAAGCGATGATTATAGCGGCTCTAGCCTTACAAACCCGACTGTGCCTGATAAATATAAAAAAGAAAGCAAACTGCCCATCGTCATAGGCAAGCATGTCATCATTGGTACAAACTCATTAGTCTTTCCTGGTGTAACAGTTGCTGAAGGCACATCTATTGGCGCCCTGTCTATGGTCACAAAGTCTACGCAAGAATGGTCTGTTTATGTTGGACGCCCAGCCAAAAGGGTTAAAGCTAGAAAAAATGATCTTTTAAAGTTAGAGGCCGAATATCTAGCATCAGAATAGATTTTATTTTCCTCAATCTAGTTCTTAAAAAACTCAACTATAGCTGCGATAACTCTATCAACATCATCATTCGTTAATGATACATACATCGGCAACCGAACAAGACGGCTTGATACATCCTCAGTTACAGGCAAATCGCCATCATTATATCCATATGTCTTACCTACAGGACTACTGTGCAGTGGCACATAATGGAAAACAGCATTTATTTTTTGCTCTTCTAAATAGGCAATTAAATCAGTTCTAGCCTGTAAATTAGACATAAGCAGGTAAAACATATGTGCATTACCCTCATTATAGGCAGGCTTAAATGGTAAATCAAAATTCCCTGAATATGACAATCCTGCTAGGCCTGCAGCATAGCGCTCGTAAATCTCAAGACGTCTCGATTGAATTTCATCAACATTCTCTAGCTGAGCAGCAAGATACGCCGCAAGGACATCCGACATCACATAAGATGACCCAGTATCTACCCATGTATATTTATCGACTTGTCCACGGAAAAACTGGGCTCTATTTGTGCCTTTTTCACGCAAAATTTCGGCGCGTTCTATCATCTTTGGATTGTTAAGTATTAAGGCACCACCCTCGCCGCAATTAATATTTTTTGTTTCATGAAAACTTAGCGTTGCCATATCACCAAAACTACCTAGCGGTTTACGCATGTATGATGATGTAATTGCCTGAGCAGCATCTTCGATCACAATTATATTGTTGCTGTTAGCAATCTCCATCAATCTATTCATATCACAACTAAAGCCTGCGTAATGTACAGGGACAATAGCTTTTGTGTTTTTAGTGATTAAACGCTCAACATGATCGACATCAATATTAAGGGTTTTAGGATCAATGTCAGCGAAAACAGGTGTCGCACCACGCAAACAAAAAGCATTAGCAGTGGATACAAAAGTATAGGAGGGCAAAATGACCTCATCACCAGCCTTTAGGTCTAGTAAAATTGCGGATATTTCTAAAGCTGAAGTGCAAGAGGTTGTTAGTAGAGCCTTGCAATCCCCACCAATCATCTCCTCTAATTTAGCCTCGCAAAGACGTCCATACTTACCATCACCTGCAATTTTTCCAGACATCACAGCATCAGCAATGAAATATAATTCCTTGCCAGCGATGAATGGCTTATTAAAAGTAATTGGTAACATTTTCACCCTATCTAATAATGAGAAAAATTCTGTACCTAGAACAATATGGTCAAAGCAAATTTTATACCATACCTCACAAAAATAACGGATGGGCTTATTTTAACCCCACCATCCCCCATAAAAAAAGGGGACAGACAATCACTTTGATTACCTGTCCCTTGGAGCGAGGTGACACAATTTGGTACGAGCATCACCTCAGGCAATTGTTTATTTATCTCTTAACTCGCGCAATTATGCGCGCCTCCCGCTTGGTCGGTACGGGAGCCATAGCTCCCTAGATTACTATTCTCTTAATTCATTTCTGCGCGGATTTGTTGGCGATAGACATCAATAGACATCAACTCACCCTTGCTTTCCACATGCCAGAACGTCCAACCATTACAGGCTGGCGCACCCTGCACCTTTGCGCCCACTTGATGGATAGAGCCTTTAACACCCTCTGTGATCAACGTACCATCGGTACGGACTTTGGCCGCAAAACGACGGTTACTATCATATAGCGTAGCGCCAGCTTCGATCATGCCGCGCTCTACTAGCGAGCCAAATGGCACACGAGGTGCTGCACGTTTACTCTGGGTAAAACCTAGCGCTTCATCATCAAGACGCTTCACACTGGCAATACGTTTTTGTGCGACTTTGATATAATCAGTCTCACGCTCAATACCAATGAAGTTACGGCCAAGTTTTTTAGCCACGGCCCCTGTTGTTCCTGTGCCAAAGAAAGGATCTAACACAACATCACCAGGCTTTGTTGATGACATCAACACGCGGTATAACAAGCTTTCAGGCTTTTGCGTCGCATGGGCTTTTTTATTATCTGCACCCTTAATGCGCTCTCCGCCAGAGCAAATAGGCAAAGTCCAGTCAGAACGCATTTGCGTATCGTCGTTCATTGCCTTCATAGCATCATAGTTAAATGTATAACCACGCGTATCAGGTGATTTAGCAGCCCAAATCATTGTCTCATGAGCGTTAGTAAAGCGTGTGCCACGGAAATTAGGCATCGGATTAGACTTACGCCAAATAATATCATTCAAAATCCAGAATTCCATATTTTGCAGCGCATTACCTACACGGTAAATATTATGATAACTACCAATAACCCAGATGGTGCCAGTGTCTTTTAATACACGGCGCGCAGCCTGTAGCCATTCGAAGGTGAAGCGGTCATAAGCATTAAAGCTGGAAAACTTATCCCACTCATCATCCACACCATCAACCTTGCTATTATCAGGGCGGCGCAATGTGTCTTTCAGCTGCATATTGTATGGAGGATCTGCAAAAATCACATCGACTGATTTTTCAGGCAAACTATTTAATACTTCTACACAATTTCCTTGAATGATTTTATTCAAAGGTAAATCTTTTATTTCATCGCTCTTAAGAGCAACTGTTTTCGCCTTAGCCATTTCTTGTCTCCGTCCCGAGTTTTTACCTGGTTATCCAGCGGACCTTGTGGTCTCATTTTTCATTTAGCTGTAATCACCAATTAGGCGGGATTATGAGTCTAAGTCGATTCGAGGTCAAGTGATTCTTTTAATAGAATCAACATATTGCACCAATTTATTGATGTATTAGGTGATAAAACGAATCATTAAAACGAATCGAAATACACCATCACTTGTGTGACCATGGAATCTAGAACACTAGATAATGTGGTTTTGAATCTTTATAGAACTAGAGAAAATACAGGCTGAATAAATTTAAAAATAATCCCTATTTCAGGGGTCATTTGGGTAATAATTTCGCAATTGGGGCAAAAGTTTTACGGTGATGGGGTGATATACCCACCCTATTTAAAGCCTCCATATGCGCCTTAACACCGTAACCTGCATTCCTATCCCAGCCATATTCTGGATAGTCTTTGGCGTAATCATTCATCAACTGATCACGGTACTGTTTGGCAATAATAGAGGCCGCCGCAATTGACAGTGAACGCGCGTCCCCTTTAACTAAGGTTTCACAGATCAATCCAGCAGGTTTTATAAATAGAGGATCACTGTTGCCATCCACTAACGCAGCAACTGGCACAAGTTTCAGGCTAGCTACAGCCCGCCTCATTGCAAGCATGGAGGCCTGTAATATATTGATATCCTCAATCTCAGCAACACTGGCCTCGCCGAGACTAATAGCGCGAGCACGTAATTTTATTTCATCATTCAAGATAGCGCGTTTCTTAGCTGACAGTTTTTTACTATCATTTAATCCTTCGGGGATATTATCTGGATTTAATATAACAGCGCAGGCAATAACTGGCCCTGCTAGAGGGCCACGGCCAACCTCATCAACACCGCATATAAAGGCGCCCTGATCCCACTTATAATTTTTGATTAATCGCTCTTCGGCTGTCCAATCAGGACCGGATTTCAAGGTCATATCTGCTGCTTTGAATAGATCAGACATACAGGTCTCTTACTTCAATGTATTTACTTACTCTAATGGATCCAAAAGGCCTGCTTTTTCCATATCAGCATACATCTGCTTGACTAGAGCTACACCTTTAACATGCTCACCACGATAACTGCTTGAGTATATTTCCATTAATTTTTTTTGAATATCTTGAATCAGAATAAAGTCATCACCCTTGCGATCCGACTTTTCCATAACCATATAAATAAAACTTGCACCTTGGCTAAGGAGCGGCCAACCGAATGTGCCAGCAGCTGACCTAAGGTGATTGGATAATTTCACAGTTGCATCAGCATCCAATTCAGAAATAGCCTCATCAAGAGCTTTTAATATAGTTAATACACTACCTTCAAATTTAAGTGCTGCTGCCCCTATTACTTTATCCGCCTTTTTCAACAAACGATCGCGCTCGCCTTTCCTTGGTGCCTTTTTCATGCATCTTCTTTCATAATACGGTCAGCGCCATCTTGCTTAAGGCCTGCGCGACCTCGTCGCTCTGGGCCAGCATAGCCGTCTCTATCTTTTCTACGCCTATCTGGACCCTTGTAGGCTTCGACATCAATATACGGGCGAGCATCAAAATATGCAGCCGCTAATTTATCTAACAAATGCTCAACTTCTATTGGTTTTATTATTATTTCAGAAACCCCACTATCGCGAGCCTTCATCACGTCTTTCTTGCGGTTTTGGCTTGTACATAAAACAATAGGCATATCATGGCGACAATAATTACCAGCTCGAATCATCTTAACCAATTCTAGATCACTACCCTCACCCTTTGCCCAGTCCATGATAATACAATCCACGTCCCCTTCTTTTAAAAGAGTAATAACCTCTGGCATTGTACGGCAAGTATCAATCGTAGTTATTTCAAAGGCTTGCAGCAAACTACGCAACAGCTTTTCAGTAAAAGCATTCTCATCATATATTAATATTCTGTTCAGTTCATCTGCAGCCATGAATAGTCCCTTACCTATCGAATTTTAGTAACATGCCCTAACATTATAGCTAGAACAAGGACTAGTATAAAACTAACGCATATAAATTTAACGTCACTGTTATCAGCATCAACTCATATCGTGTAAGAGATCAACTTATAAAAAGATTTATATATAGGAATAGTAATAATATGGAGCATATAAAAACCGAGCCAGCAGATCAGGGAGGGGAGGACTGCTGGCCCGGTATATGAATGAAACTAAAAGCTACCCTAGGGAAACGCAAAGTGGGTTAAACTTAAATACTCGGTCTCATTCATCGGGTCTGAATATATATATAATCAAACCCTATTCAATTTTGTTACAACTAATTATGCTGCTTGTGCATGAACCCGTCGACGTACACGACGATCACGACGTTTGCTCCAGCTAGCTATAGTATCAGTCATTTTAGTTTCTAAATTCTTAACGTTGTTATTATTTACTAATCTCGTAAACATTTTCCTATTCCTCACTATCATATTTGCCTTATGGCTTATTATTATGTGGCGCTGGAGACTTATGTCTCTCTATGCCTTTTAGTTGCTGTCGTTTATTTTTCTTTGCGGCGTATCATCGTCGCTACCCTTCTAATATAGGGACCATTGCTAGAATTTTCAAGATGCACTCATCGCAAACTACGCACATTTCACCGTATTTTACCTGCGACAAAACGTTTCATCGCAATTTTAAGGAAAAATAACAGCTTTTAATCAATTAAGGCTTCCAGCTCTTTCTGCATATTTTTCAGCAAGGCTATACTCTCTTCACAACGCGCTCTATTATCTACGGCAGCAAAGGGCATAATCTTATTTAAAAATAGCGAGCATATTTTAAAGAGCTCTGGCGAGCTATTATCAAACTCTAGCGCCAAATAGAGCAACCCCGCCGCCTCGTCGACCACAGGCCAACCAAAACCGCCTGCCGTAGACTTTAAATGATAAGAAACTTCTTTGGCCTTTGGTTTATTCCACGCTTTCAAAGCCTCTTGTAGCGCGATAAGATGATCTTTTAAACTGTGAGCAAACTTGCGCTCTTCCTTTTTCATCACTATCTCGCCAGATCTTTTCATCACAACGATATCACGTGGACTAACTGACATATCTAGCCTCTTCCCTGATCTCTATTAGACATAACTTCATCAATCTGCTCTTGATCCAGAGGCTCTTCTTCCATGCGTCTACAGTCTCCGTCAAAACCAGCCCTGTGGCGACGCCTATCAGGCCCCTGATAAACCTCCGCCTCAATAAAATCCCTTTTCCTAAAACGAGCGGCAATCAATTTCTGTATAATTTGATCAATTTTAATGGGCTTAAGAATCACTTCGGATACACCAGCGTCGCGCGCGTCCACAATTTGGCTGATCCTTGTATGGGCTGTGCATAATATGATGGGTGTTTCTTTATCTACACCTGTTAAATTGCCATGCCTAATATCTCTAACAAGTGCTAGTTCAGTTTCACCTTCCATATCCCAATCCATTAGGATGCAGTCAAATGGGCTTGCATAAGGACGGTCCTCAAGCTCTTTTACTGCCTCAACATATGTCTCGCACACACGCACAGTGGGGATATCAAAGGCAAACAACAAGGATTTGATCATATGACGAAAATATTCACTTCCATCAAAAACCAATGCCATTTGAATTGTTAAAGCAGACACAAGCTCCCCCTGTCTTTACATTCTAAGCAGAATAATTACCTATAAAAGCTATACACTAATAAAAAAAATACAAAAAGTGCATTTTTATACTTGAATGATTTTTAAAGCCCGTATATATCCTCCCCATCACGTTAGAGATAAGCGCAAGCTTATATCAATTCTAACCTAGATGCCGGTATAGCTCAGTTGGTAGAGCAGTTGATTTGTAATCATCAGGCCCCGAGTTCGAATCTTGGTGCCGGCACCACTTTCCTCTTTATATATCAGATAGTTATTACATATCGCCTTTTGGCGATTTTTTACGTTTTAGCTATGGGTAGCGTTTTGGGTAGCGTTTTTAGCAATATACTCACAGCCTTTTAAAACTATTAATTCCTCTATAAAACTAGGTGCTTACATCCATAACGGCGTAATTTGAGTCAACAGCTTCATATTTTGCCCATCACTCTGCTTGTTATAAGGTGGTAAGCTGTATAGGATTTTTTTAAACACATTTTGATTCAACAATATATTACTAAAATGGCAGCGTCTGAAATGCAAAACAATAGAAAAGTAGGCACACCAGTTTTATTTGCCACTCTCTTCATTGGAATTATAGCAATCCTAACCCTTTCAAATTATATAACACGCTCAGTCTTCCTATATTACATAGGTATAAATATTATTACTTTCTTATTCTATGTATATGACAAAACAGCGGCACAAAGCGACATGTGGAGAATTAAAGAAGACACATTACACCTACTATCTATCTCAGGTGGATGGGCTGGCGCTTTAATTGCACAGGATATATTTCGCCATAAAACTCAGAAAAAAGCTTTTCGAACAACTTTTTATATGACCGTATTCATCAATTGCTTAGTTTCAGGCATAGGATTTATCTATATACATAACCCTAATATAATAACGGACATTCAAAACCTATAACCATACATACTTTATTCTTAATTTAGACATCACCCTCCCTGCGCTATATATTGAGTGTGGTTGATTTCTACCTCTGTAATATCTCCAGATAGAACCATGTCTCGAGCATATGCTTCAACATCAAAGTAATACTGCAGGTTCTCTGGCATGCTGTCCAGTAGGCCAGAGTCCTCAATATACTCCTGAGCGTACTCTTGAGCTGTACCTTGGTATAGAGTTACATCATCCATATGATCCAGCACCTCTGATATGTCATAGTTTAGATATTCAGCTACATAGATTACCTTTGTAGCGTCATCCATGAGCATGTCTTCGAATTTCTGGAACCATGTATCCAGATTAGCTTGGTAGATGCCTAGTGCATTGAATAAGGGGCCATTACACCATGGCAGGTCTCCATCAATGAATTGTATCTCATATTCCTCTACTGGATCACCATGAGCATTCTTATGGTTAGAAGCCTTATCTAAGTAATCTTCATAGGTGCTGAAGTAAAAGCCTGTAGCTGAAGTATCATATGGTGTTGCGTGATATTGATTAGTCATTTTTCTCTCCTTGTTTTAATTACAAAGAGACGTTTGGCTGCTAAGCCCAATTTATTGGTTTGCTGATAGCAATAGTCTTCACGGAGAGCGGAGCGATACTTGGAGCGGAAGATCTATTGCTAGAAGTGCCGCAGCCATTAGAAACGATTAATTAAAGAAAGAGAGCCATGCAGCGCTTTCGAAAAGAGAAAACCTTGCAAAAGTTTACCTCAATCTACAGCCAAGTTTATAATCATTTTAATGGAGAACGCCACCTCGTAGACCGACAAACATTCAAGAAATTCCGCTCAGACGCTATGACTGAGTGGAGATGGCTTACTGCATAAAGGTTTGACCAGGCTGATTGAGTTTCATCCAATTGCAAGTTACTCTGACAATACCAATAATACGCGTTAGATGATTTTTCCGTAAAGCTCTACTCTTATTAATTACGGTATGATAAACACAAGGTATGTCTAAAATTATCCTATTTAATAAGCCTTTTAATGTGCTGTGCCAATTTACTGATGAAGGCATCAAGCGTGAAACGTTGGCTGATTATATCAAAATTCCGGGCATTTATGCAGCAGGCCGTTTGGATAAGGACAGTGAAGGACTCCTTCTTCTAACTGATGATGGAAGCATTCAAGCACGTATTTCCCATCCAAAATTCAAACTCCCAAAAACATATTGGGTTCAGGTTGAAGGTATTCCAACTGAAGAAGCCCTAGAAACATTAAGATCAGGTGTTGCGCTTAAAGATGGTAAAACAAAACCAGCACAAGCACGGCTAATTGATGAGCCTGAGGGATTGTGGGGACGCATACCTCCTGTTCGGTTTCGTGCTAAAATCCCCACATCTTGGTTAGAGCTTATAATTATAGAAGGAAAAAATCGCCAAATCAGACGAATGACGGCTGCTGTCGGTTTTCCAACGTTACGTTTAATCAGATATGCTATTGGTCCCTGGAATTTAGAAAACCTTGTTTCAGGGCAGCTTATCGAAGCAACTTTAAATGATGACGATCTATTTAAAGTCTGAGATGCCGCGAGCACGGAAAATACCCCAAATGTGAAGACTTCGATAAAAAACACCCTTCCTTACGATCTATCTTACATGTGTATTTATGTGTTTGGTTTAAAAGAAACCAGGCTCCCATGAGGGAGCCTTTAGTTATGCTGTTTCTTTTTGATTAGCCTTTGATGGCGTTACGTCCACCAGCTTCATTTCAAGGTCCTGAAGCCTCTTAGCTGATTCAGCACGTTGCTCTTGGACCATTGCATGAGTGGACTCTTCTGCAATCTCAGCACAGTTTTCTACTGCTTTAAGTGTTTTGGTTATGACTTGGCTAGCTCCGCCTAATGTATTACTTACAAATGTAAAGATATTCATACTCATTCTCCATATAGATGCAGGGATTATTCCCACCCTTACCGCTTTGCGGTTAGATATAGGGGGTGGGGTATAGTTCCTATATATACGGATAAGGGATGGGGGGGGGATGGTTTGAGTTTTTATCCTTTATCATACAGTACTGGAGGCGTAGGCATTTTATAATTTTTCACTGAACCCTTCAGTTAAAAAGTAGCAGCTTCAAAGGGGATGAAATGCTATCTAATTGAGTTTTCTTCTAAACCACTTCAGATCAATATCAGCGACAGCATATCGAATAGCACTGCGGAGTTTTGAGTTTGCACCAAAGCGGGTAAATATAAATTCCATTACTGATAAAATACGCTCCAAAGAAATATCTTCAGGCTTGATTAACCGCACAGCTTTCAGATATTTTTTAGCCTCTTTATCGTCTGCGATTTGGATGGTCTCTTCACCACAAATGGCCTCCATAATATCTATTAAACCAGTATTGGCTGGAAGAGCAGAGGAAAGCTTCCCGTCGGTCACCCTTTTAATGTGTTTTTTTACTCGATCAGCATAAGGCGTATTTACATTTCTCAAAAACTCCACCAAAGCATCCAGAGTGAAACCCGCTAAATGCGCATAGTAATAAATTGGTAGGATAACTGGTTGGATGTGACAGAGTTGCTCAATATATGCCTTCGGATTGCCAACAACTTCTTGCTTGATAAAGTCTTCAAGTATGTCTCGCTCGCGAATATTATCCTTCACCTCACGATCCACAATGACTTTATCTTCTGTTAAAGGCTGAAGCTCTCCCATCAATTTTAGCGTTGGGGCGCCTTCAGATTCTTCAAATTGCCCTTCTCTGATAAATTTCAATGCAGGGAGCAGTTCTTCGCTTATATAAAAACTGCCTTTTTGACCCTCAACCGCTCCTGTAGCAACATCCAAAATAGCCGTATTTTCCACGCCCATCTCTTGAACCTTTTGTGCGATATTTAACAGGTTCCCTCCAGCAACCTTATCACGCTCCCTCAGCAGTATTTCAAGCTCTGGTGCCTGAATGGTTCGCGTTTCACCGGGATAGCGGTAGTAGATGGCCCCTGAGGTCAGTTTAGCCACATCTACCTTACAGATAGCCGGCTTCGCTGCTGAAGGATGAATGTAAAAAGCACCAACGGTTTTACCCGCCACGTTGAAAGTTCCCATTTCAACACGAAAGGCTTGATTATAAGTTCGTGTTAGATATTGATTTGCTTTTCGAAGGTCAAATTTTTCCATTCGGTTTTCAGCAATGCCAACGACTTCAAAGGACCCATCCTTGACACCAAATAATATATAACCACCTTTGTTATTGGCAAAGCCAGCTATTGTCTTACCGTATTTATCACGGGAGCCCCAGTCGAAGCTCTCTTTACCCTCGACGGTATCAGTTTCCGAAACATGCAATTTCCGTGGGCCTAGGATATTTATTAAATTCAACTTCCCATCGCCACCTTTCTCAACCTTAGGCACCTTTAGTGGAAAGAGGGCTTTAAGAGTCTCCGGGTGAATAGGCCCCAAGTCTGGCAAAGGAGCCGCAATTTCAAACTTGTTTAAGAATTGTTTGACTTCATCATCTGTCGCAGGTTCGACGGCTACATATTTATGGATTTGGTTTTTCTTGATATTGGTAATGCGGCCACTATTAACATCACTACTGGCGTTGCCGCGCGAGCGATTAATCAAGCCCGCAATTTCTTGATTCTGATGTTTGCCTCTAGTTAGGAGCTTCTTGATTAAACTCACTTCATAATCTGTTAATGAATTTCTTTTTGCCATGCTAGGTTACTTTCCCACGTTTTTATTCACAGAAGCCATCAGGTTAGTGAGTTCGGCAAGTTTCAGCTTATCATCCTGATGATAGCCAGTATCTATTGGGGAGTAGATAAGGGATGCTAATTGATCAAACAGCTGGTCACGACGCACTTTCGAGGTTTCTGAGGCGTCAATTGTATCAGAGAACACCCGAAATGACGCTAAGGCTGTAGAACGGTAACGATTAACAGCTTGCAAATGTTTCTGAGTTCTGTAATTTTTCATACAGAAATACGTGACAGACCCAGCTAAAATCAAAATGATTAGTCGTGGAGCAGCACCTGTTAATAAAGCTGCCCAGTTCACTGAATCCCCATTTTCTAATAGAAAAGAGGTAGAGCTTATTTCTGAGGTATTTATTGTTAAAGAGAAATAGCTACCAGCAAGAGTAATTAGAAAAATCCATAAAGACATCCATGTTATGGTTTCAATTGTTTGCCGAAGAGATTGAGTTTCATTCGGAGTTAGTATTTTCCAAGTATCCTTAATTGTATCTTCAAATCTATTCAAACTTATTTTCAATAAATAAAGAAAAACAGTGATAAGTAGCAATCCGCCAACATATGGGAAAAATGGAATGGATGATGTCCCAACAGGGGTTAACTTCAAGCCGCTCATAAATACAAAACCTAATCCTAAGGTCACACCGAATGACATTATTAGAAGACTTAACCACCTGATACCATTGCGGCCATATGCATCGGCATCTTTTCGGAATTCAAGAACATAACCTTCGATAAGGTTTTCTGAGTATTTTTCTTTGGCTTCATCAACTAAACCTTGGGCCTTTTCATCATTTGTTGCAATAGAGGTTTTGATTTCGTCCATTGCATTTTCTACGAGCTTCAGGCCGCGCTCTTTTTCTTTTTCAATTTCCGTTTGTTGATCGTTATAATAATCAAGTTGGTCTTGCGCACTTTTGATTATATCAAGGTAATCACTTTGATGAATTATCAAGTAAGAATGCTCACTTGTGAATTTTTCAAGGGCTTTAAAAGGGGCTACGAGCTCATTACTTGTCGAGTTTTCTTTTAATCCACTGGCGGCGATGCCTTTACATATTTTAATAAATTTTTGCGAAATGGTAGCAGGAATATCTTGAAGTTTCATGCTCGCCCAAAATTTGATGACGCTAGTGAATTGGGGCAGCTCTATTGAGTAATGATGTGAATAATATATCGTAATACATAGGTAGTAATCAGCTTCATCACCTTGATTTAAATTATAGGCTGGAAGCCCAGCAATTGTTTTATCAATATCCTGAACGGATGGTACGGTTTTGCCTGTATCAGATATGAAGCCAGTTAGATCGGGTAATTTGTTTTGAGTGCATAAGTCAGCGATGGTATTGAGGTCATCATCATTTGAGCCAAAGGCCTTGTGCAAGGCCTCTTTGGATACAGCTAAATTGTTTTTTGCTATTTCACCGAGGAAATTCCAAATATATTTCTGGCGTGTTTGGCTATCAAGTTCACTCATCATCATTCCCCTCTATGATTGCGATTTCATCTGGTGTTAGATCAAATAAGACATAGACCTTTTCATTAATCTGTTGTTCGAGGCTGGAAACATCCGCATCTGGCTTCACAGCCTTCAGGTCAGTGATTTGTTGAGCGAGGAAGGCTATTTCTTTTTTCTGGTCTTCTGAGGCATGAGGAATAGGAAGGTGCTGCATATAATTTGCCTTGTACCTTTTTGTTCCCCCATAAATTGAACTAAGGGTTTTATTTAAATAGAAATTTGCAGTTGTCGTACCTAAAAAACCAACTAGAAAAAAATCTGACGATGGTAAAATAAAGATAGTCGTTTCTCCAAAATATCCTTTTGTATCATGAAAGAATTTGAGGTGTTGTCCCATTTCAGCCCAAATAATTTTGGGAGATAAGAACTCGTCATGGTAAGCACATGACCTTAATTCCCACCAGTATTGTCCTTGATCAGTTCTTTTTTTAATTTTCCTTAAATTTTCAGCATCCTGAGTTAAGTATGCGTGTAATATTGGATATGTCGATGCAAAGACTTCTTCTGCCTGAGCAGCAGGTTTACCAGTCCATGGCCAGCTTACGATAGAGGAAGAACGAATATTGATGACATAAAAGTTTTTATTGTCTTCAAACCACTTATGGATATCTCTTCCTCTGAGCCAAGGGTCAATACAATCCATACTACTTGGGTCTTCTAAAACTATTTTTTCGTATGTTTCTTTGTTAATTACAAAACCTTCATTTCGGCCTGTTTTCAGACCATAGTTAATTTTATGGCTTTGGTACGAATTAAGACTAGAGCCTTTGGAAATGATCTTATTAATAAGGTTAAGGATTTGTGGCTTTTCTATCCTCCAAGAGTTGGTTGATAGAGTGTTAACTAATTGGTTGAAACCAAATTTCTTCATTGCATATGCAGGGTCCGTCCATTCACCTTTGCGAAGTTCTTTTTCAGGTAGGGCTTGAAATACTGCTTCATGCTTTGAGTTGCTTTTCTTTCCAAGAAAAACACAAGGCAAGGTAGCGGCCTCAAAAACAGGGAACTCACCAAAATCAATAAGGGTTAAAGGGTAAGCTTCTGTTGTTAACAAATTACGTGTTCTATCCCCATAGGCGGCAGTCATGAATTTATTCGGGGTAATATAGGCTAAATGGCCTCCTGTCTTTAACAGATCAATGCCTTTTTTGTAAAAATAAGTGTAGAGATCAGCCGTGCCTTTGAAAAAGTCACCAAAAGCTTTTTTAAGGGCAGGCTTAATATCTTTAATGGCCTCATGACGTACATAGGGTGGATTGCCAATGACAATGTCGAAGCCTTTATTTTTTCTAAAAACTTCAGAGAAAAAGACTTCAAAGTCGAACTTTCCTTCGCTGGAAAATGATTTAATGATATTGTCAATTTCACGCTCATATTGACGTTTTTTATTTTTGTTTGTTTCATCAAAGTGAAGGTCCTTTAATTCTTCAAACCTACGCAAACTTTCGCTTTGGAATAAGTCCCACCTATCAATACCTAGCAGAGAGTTTCCTTTTACTATCTTGTATCTAAGGTTCGGCAGTGGCTTTATGTCATCAACGTCCGTTTCATCAACCACAAGGGAAAGCCATAAACGCAACTTAGCGATTTCAATGGCGCTTTCTTCAATATCGACGCCATAAATGCTTTGCTGAATAACGCGGCGTTTATATTCATAGGCATTGGTCTTTTCTGTTTCTTTCACCAACCTTGCTTCAACTAAGGTAAGTCGTGCGCGAACAATTTCATGCATCATGCCCACAGGAAAAGCACCCGAGCCGATAGCGGGGTCACAGACCTTTACATTTGCCAAGGCAGCATCAATTTTCTTAGCATGTTTGGCAATAGAGGCTGGGATGATAAAATTATCATATTTACCGTGATAACTTTTATCAGCAGTTTTTCCTTTTACCGTAGAATCATGCTCCCGTGCTGAATCACCATGGTAGATGAAAGTGGTTATGTCCTGCTTTGGAACGATGGCATTATAAACATCTTGATATTCTGTCAAAAGGTCAGCCTTTGATGGATCAGGGATTAGGCTTTGCTGATTAGATGTCTCAATTTGCCTTTGCTGGGTATTGAGCGTTGTATCAAGGTAATTGATCAAGCTTTCTTGGCACATGTAATGAACAATTTCACGAGGGGTATAAAATGCCCCTTTTGACTTTCTGTCTTTTACATCAAGTAAGTTTTCAAAGACCTTACCCAGCATTTCAGGGTCAACAGCGACTTCTTTTTCAAGGGATTCATCTTCGCGTACCGTAAAGTTATAACGGTCAAATACATCAAAGATACCATCACCAATATCGCCGTTACTGGTCGTTACCTGATTGGAGAACAATTCGTTTGGAATGTTAAAGTCGTGGTCTTTCCAGTGATACTCCATAATAGGTTCAAACAAGCCACCATTAAGAAAAGGAATTCGACAATCAAATGGCTGATAATAACTATTGGCACGTTCTTCTGCGAGGCCTTCATAAAATAGCGGCTCAAGATAGTCATCAAAGTATTTTTGATCTGAGACGGCACATTTATCAAATAGTGACCTTAAGAAAGATTTATCACCATCACCCCATTTTTTATCTTTTTCAACGCCAAGCCATCCTTTTTTTTGCAGGAAATATAAAAAGACAATTTGGCCCAATAGCTTTTTGCATAAGTCCGACGTTTCTACGCCGAGCATAGCTAAATGCGCATTGATACCACTATTGCTATCGCGGACTTTGTCTATCTCATCTGTTAATCGCAAGTAAAGCTCTTTGTATTGAGCAAAAAACTCCTTGGTGACGGTTTCAATATTAAAGACAGTTTCAAGGTCAGTCAGCGTAATTTCAACATCAGAGTTAAGGGCTGGAACCCATTGTTGTTGCGCTGTGTGCGTTCCTTCTGCTGTGCCAACAAGGAATGAAAATCTGCGAGCAGGTGTTAGCTTCTTCTCAATCTTTTGCTTTTCTTCATTCAGCTCATAATCCATACGAACTAGTGAAAAGCGCCACTCTGGGCTTTCTTCCGAATAGAAAGCAACAAGGGCTGCTTCTTTAAGAGCACCGCCACGCAGGCCGTTAAGATAACGGGCAATGAAGTTACGCTGCATTGTACGGGCGTTTTCAAGGGTGCTGGACTTTGTTACTTTAACAGCGAGTACGTCAATTTCCATGTCTTCAGGGTCAGTAAATTTTGCTAATCGTTTGAAGGATACAATGCCGTCCCGAAAAGATTCGGGGATATATTGACCTGCTGAAGCTTTTTCATTCAGGGGCGTATAGTCGTGAAACAGATTATTGATAAAATGGCGAAACTGATCTTCATCATAAGCTTGTGTGAATAGACTGGTTACAAGCTTTCCTGCTTCGGATTTATTCATGCTCATTTATCGCCCCCTGCAATATATTCTGACAATATGACTTCTCTAGTCACTTGCTCTTTTGGTTTATTATTTTTGGTGTGTAAGTCATTAAGGCTAATATGGTTTTTAAGAATTTGAAGAACCTTTAATGGCTGAAGGTTGCCCTTAAGTGCCTGTTTGATCTTCTTGCTCGTATTCTTTGGAATTGCCCCGTCATCAATAGAAACGCGAACCAGTTTTAAATAAGCCTCATCATCGTCAGTGAACCCTTTGAACTTCATGATAGCTTTTATTATTTTTACTATTTGAGCTTCATTAGACGCGCCACCACGCTGTGCAGTCATTTCAACTTTTTCATCACCAGTAATATCATCTAGAAATTCTTTGTTTATTTGCAATAGCTCATAATAAGACTGAGGGACTGCATGGATTGGGGTGCTTGGTTCACACTCAACAATCTTTGCGGCATCAAGAAAAGTAAGCTCCTGTGGAATGGAAGCGTCAGTCAGAATGAATTTTTTCAGGCGGCCTTTCCTGAAAAAAGTAACCAGCCTTTCATTCGCTGAAGGATAATTTTCTAGCTTATCCCTGCCTGCTCTTGATTTCTTGGGTAGCTTTTTAATTTTTGAAAATAACTCTGTGTCCTTATCGCGAAGGTCGCGAATAACTTGAAGGTGCCTAAGCTCAGAATCTTCTTCATCATTTTCATCAAATGCATCTTTGTCATTGAGCTTCTTATAGAGGCTATCGCCAAAGAGTTCATGTGTGGACAGTTCCTCATCATCACTAAGATATTTTGCATCTTCTCCAAGTGTGTTGTGAAAAGCCTGTAGTTTTGCCTTAATATTATCTTCTAGCCCCAAGTGAGCATCAGAGTGAGCTGTTGGGAAAATATTAAATACGAATACTTCGTTATGTGAAGTGCCTACACGATTTACGCGACCTACACGCTGCAATACTCTGGTTGGGTTCCAAGGTAAGTCATAGTTAATAATTATATTAGACCGATGGAGGTTGATACCTTCAGCCAAGACATCCGTAGTAAGAACTATGCTTACATCGTCTTTGGGGTGTGGATGCTGAGGTTTATAGTTGGCCTCAATAACCTCACGAAGATATTTACCAGAGTGCGTAGCCCCAGCATACGTTCCGCCCTGACTAGAAAAAGACAGGACCTTATTAGGGAAGTGCACATCTAACCTTTTTTGTAAATATTCAACAGTTTCTTTAGATTCACTGAAAATTAGTATCTTATTATCACACAGGACAGCATTGTTTTTTAACTCATTAATGAAATAATCTGCCTTGGGGTCATGTTCAATAGTTTCCCACAGAGTCGAAATTTGCTGCAAGATTGAAAGATCAAGTATTAGCTGGTCTCTATAGTCGGCCTTAAATTCTTTTGATTGGTACTTATGGGCCTTTTCTTCCTCAACCAGTGAAAGAAGACGCTCTTCATCGTCGGTATCCAACAAGTCATACACATCCACTTTGTTACTGATCCATACTGTTCCATCATCATACATGCCCAAAAAACGCCTATATGAGTGAATGAAACGAGCAAGCGACATTTTAAATGCATGAAAACTGCTTTCAAGTCGCTTAATCAATATACCTTTCATGAACCCGCCAATATTTCTTTGTGACTGTAGATCAAATTCACTTAGCTGTTTCTTCAAGTAAAGTAATGGGGTGTAGCGTGCATAGGAAAAGTCTTTCAGCAGCGCTATTGTTTCATTAAATACAGCTTCAGTTTGATCATCGAATTCATAGATTATACGTTGTGGCGCTGCCATTGTTGGAAACGTAAGACCTTGATTAGTAATATCAGTGCTAAAGTATTTTTTAATTTCTGTACGTGTACGACGTACCATCACATGCTTAAGAACTTTATCTCTAACCTGCGCAGACGTTCTTTTAACGGCATCTAAATATTCAGTTGATCCTTTGTCGTGCTTATCTAATTCTTTTTGCTGATCTTTGAAAAATAGCTCAAGGTTACGCACTCCAGGAATTTCACTGTTTTTTGAATTTTGGAATAGCTTTAACTGTGAGTTGATATCATCTAAACGGTTATTTAATGGGGTAGCTGATACAAGAATAACTTTCTTATTACGGCAAATTTTGTGTAAAATTTCATAACCGCTTGTTAATTCATTTCTAAACCTGTGCGCCTCATCGATAACAATGTAGGTATATTTATCGACACCCTTTTCAAGAATGCTTTCGATTTTGCCAAGGGATTCAACTTCAAACCCTGGAACGTAAAATTGATGAAGAGTTTCTTTCCAGTAATCTATAAGAACTGGCGGGCAAATAATTAGCTTACGCCCGGCCGGCAGCTGTTGAAGCAACAATGCAGAAATAAAGGTTTTACCCAATCCCACTACATCAGCAAGAAACACTCCATTGTATGTCTCTAATATTTTACGCGCTGAAAGAACGGCTTGTTTTTGATATGCTAAATCCATATAGCCATCTGGCAGGCTGAACTCTAGCTCTTCATCAGCATTAATATCTTCCTTAAAATATTCATAAAGGAATTTTAAATAAATTTCATATGGAGTGATTGTGTCATTAAGCCAAGTTTTAGTGTTAATCGTATCAACATACTCTTCACTTATATCAATGCCTTCAACCCATAACTCTTCAAAGCGCTCTAGTGCAAACTCGACATCAACTCGGTCTTTTAGCTCAACATTAAATTCTCTCTGGGCCATCAAGCCATTTTCAGAGAAGTTACTAGATCCAGTCACTACCCGTCCAAAGTCCCTATCATCATCTTGGAAACGTGTAATATAGACTTTTGCGTGGATATTTTGGCTTGGATGCACACGAAGCTCTAACTTTCCGGACTGCAGAAACTCAATGAATTTTTTTGCCGCGACCTCGACCTCAAAAGAATCTTCTGAAGCTTCCATTTCATGGACCAAGGTTTGCGAATATGTTTCCTTACATTTTTTATGGGATTCTAAATCTAATTCCACTTGCCCCTTAGCTGCATCATAAAGCTGTAAAGTCTTACGATCAGCATTCAGGCCGATTAATATCCTAATATGGTCGATTTTTTCAAGCTCAACATATAATTTGTAAAAGCCGCTTGTGCGAAAATATCCAACTAACACATCAAAGAATTGCCCATCTTTTAGTGTTGAGAGAAAACGATCATGTAAAGAATCAGTTTTTGTATTTGTAAAGAATTTCAAATCATTGTGTTTTTTCATATCACGGCCCAATTACTCTCAAGATGAGAACTAATAAATTTATTTTGCAGGCCAAATGGAATAACATTCAGCCTTAAATCAACATTAAAGGAAAAGGTATCAAGTTCAATTTTAAACTTCTCATGTTCAGGATAAATTAAATAAACATCGCCCTTACCATCCATATATTTCTTACCATACGCATACATCTGATAAATATCTGACTGGCTAATCCCATATTTATCTTGTCGATTAGTTTCATCAAGTAATTTCCACTTAGTATCTAAGACTATCTTTTTCTCATCAGGTCCTTCTAATAACAAATCGGGCTTCAGACGGAACATCGGTTTCTCATTATGATTTGCAACCAAAGAATGATCTTGAACTTGCGTTCTAAGTCGCCATCCAGATGGTAATTGTTTGCGAAGGTGGTAAGCTACATAGTCCTCAAACAGATATTCCATAGGAAACAATAACGCTATGCCTGTATGGTTACCGCGCTGGGTAGCTGGATTTTGCTTATACAGGATAAGCTCCGTCCATATACGGATGGACTTATAACTTTCCATAAGACGGTCTGTAGCCCAAGCTTTGAAATCACCCGTTTCACCGATATATTTCAAGACATCCTCTAATAAGACATAGCCCGCTAATTCTTGTTTGATCATTATTTTGATTCCACTATCTTCATTAAATGTTTTGACCATAACTCAAGCGCTTCCTGCATCTTGCGCTTGAAGCCTGATTAATAGTCTATTCACTGAAATAGGATTGATCTAGAGAAAAATGAATTTACTGAAATGCTTTGATCACAACTGAGCCGCCCTGCTCATCATTAACAATCTCATGCAACTTGTTGCTCCATATATCTAAAGCTCGTTTCTTCTCATTATCATAAGAGTAACGATCATAGACAGCCGTCACGCCGCTTTCTATATGGTTTAGTATCTTGGATATATGCAAGCGAGGGATACCCATACTAGCAAGGTGACTAGCGCCTGTCCTGCGCAAGTCATGAGGTGTTAGATCAACCACGCCCAACAGCTCCCTATTCTTGCGCAAGGCCTTACTCACAGCATCAGCTGTTAACTGGCGTCCTCTCAAACGTGACGGGAAGACCCAATTAGCCTCGCCTTTAATAGCGGCAGCTTCCTGTAATACCTCAATAGCCATAGCTGACAAAGCTACTCTATGGCTTTTTCCATTCTTAGTTTTCTCGCCAGGGATAGTCCAGACCATTGCCTTAAGGTCAACCTCAGGCCATTCCATGCAAACAACCTCCCCCTTACGCTGTAAGGTGATCAGTTGAAACTGCATAGCAAGCTTTACAACAGGTAACATATCCGCAGACGGAAGCTTCTGCATAAAACTATACAACTCACTATCTGATAAAACTCTATCTCGAGACTTTTCCTTGGCCGGTGGTGAAATAGCAGTACAGGGGTTAATCTCAAGAATATCGCGGCTAATAGCCCAGTTATACATCTTGCGTACAGCAGCTAACGTGCGATTAGCAGCGATAGGTGCTCCACGGTTTACTATATCATCCAGAACCGCATTAATATCACGCCTCTTAACCTTATCGGCTTTACGCCTGCCTATATTAGGAATGATATTTTTGTTAAAGTACCCAATGTCTTCACGTATAGACTTCTTAGTGGCAGAAGAAACATACAGCTCAATCAATCCACTGACCGTTGGCATCTTGCGGCTTTCAACATTATTACTAACTTTCTCGGCAGCAGGATCTATACCACGACTTTTAAGCCCTTCGGCAACAGCGTGAGCCTCATGCGCATCTGCGAGGCCTATCTTTGGATATTTACCTAATGTCATACGCCTTGGCAAACCTTCGAAGCGGTACATATATTGCCAACTTACAGTTCCTGCAGCTGATAATCTAATGCCAAAACCATTGCGACCTGTTTCCCAAACGTCTTCGCGCTTACCAGTTTTCTTTAACGCCTGAACACTTCTATCTGTAAATTTCATCACCATTACCTAACCATTTATTTTGGGTAGCGTTTTGGGTAGCGTTTTTCGTGAAATAAGATGAAATGCTATGAACCAAAATGCAATTAAACATGAAATATAGTATCATATTTATTAAGTAATATCAATAAGTTATAGTTATATCAGGGTGTTTCAGGCAGTACCATATCAACCACCATTTTACTGATTTGTAATCATCAGGCCCCGAGTTCGAATCTTGGTGCCGGCACCACTTTCCCAAATATATCAATATGGTCAAAATACTCATCACTTATGATCAAGATAATGACGCACCGCGTTTTGCACATGTCTAAATCGGTCACCACCAAGGTGTTTGCCGCCATACCAGCGGGTGACCACGACAATATGATTATTAAGCCCTTCTCGCTCTAACATACGTATGATCACCATGCCCGCGCCGCTTTCACCGTCATCATTTTTAACAGGGCCATCATCTGATATAAACCCCCATGTGTTATGCGTGGCTTTTGCGAACTTCTTTTTACGGCACAGCTCTTTAATAAAGGCCTTAGCCTCAGCCACAGTGGCACACGGCCCGCCCGAGACCGCATATTTAGAACCACGGTCTGATATAATTCCATCAAATGTCTGCATAAAACCTCTAGGGGTAATGCGCTTACTGCGCATCAAGTTTGCCGATAAGCATATAGTAGGTAGATACTTATAGTGACCCTGTCAAATTAACGCGCCCTCTTATCCCCCAGCCCTGTCACAAAACTGAAACAAAACTGTAATCATAGAGTCACAGCTGGTGAATATAAAGAACCTGTCAAACGATGATTAACATCACATAACAGGAAGACATTATGACTAAGAAAGCGATTTATCTAACACTGGCCTGCATGACTACAGCAAGCCTTACTGGTACATCAACCCTCGCTAACGACCAAATTCGTATCGTTGGGTCTTCGACAGTTTATCCATTCTCTACTGTTGTCGCCGAACACTTTGGCCGTTCAACAGATTATAAAACACCTATCGTTGAAAGCACTGGCACAGGCGGCGGATTTAAATTATTCTGCTCTGGCGTTGGTTCTAATACTGTAGATGTATCTAATGCCTCTCGCGCAATCAAAGGCTCAGAAGTAAAATTATGTGCTAAAAACGGCGTGAACAATATTATCGAAGTTAAAATTGGTTACGATGGCATTGTAATAGCCAACGCTAAGAAAGCTAAAAGCTTTACCCTTTCAACCCGTGATATATTTTTAGCGTTAGCAAAAAACGTACCTGACGGACACGGCAACCTTAAAGCCAATACCTCAGTAAGATGGTCTGATGTGAATGCATCACTACCAAGCACTAAAATAGAAGTTCTTGGCCCTCCACCAACATCTGGTACACGTGATGCATTTGTTGAGCTTGCCATGGAATCTGGCTGTAAAAGCTTTAAGTGGATCAAAGCCTTAAAGAAATCAGATAAAAAATCCTATAAATCTTTGTGTCACACAATGCGTGAAGATGGTGCCTTTATCGAAGCGGGTGAGAATGACAATCTAATCGTTCAAAAACTCACTTCAAACCCAGATGCGCTTGGTATCTTTGGTTTTAGCTTCCTAGATCAAAACAGTGACAAAGTGAAAGCCGCGAAGGTCAATAATGTGGATGTAAGCTTTGAGGCTATTGCTGATGGCAGCTACGCAATATCACGACCTTTATTCTTTTACGTAAAGGGTGAGCATCTAGATAGCGTAGAGAGCCTAAAGCCTTTTGTTGAGGCATTCATTAGTGATGCAGCTACAGGCGAAGATGGATATCTGTCAGACCGTGGACTTATTCCAATGGGTTCTACAGAGAGAAATGCGTCTATCGCCTCTATCAAAGCTAAGATGAAATAAAGAAAAAGGTATATCTGATGTTTACTTCTTTAAGTAACAATAGCACAGGATATTCAACCAAAAAAGTTATGGAAGGGGCCATCAAGCTTATGCTGATGGCCTCAGCCGCTGTTGCTGTTCTTGTGACCATTGGGATTGTTTTCTCATTGATCATTGAAAGCCTCCGCTTTTTCTCAGAAGTGAATGTCTTTGACTTCCTTTTTGGTATGGATTGGGTTCCTCAAACGGCCATGCGCGCTGATCAAGTGGCAGCAAAGGGTGCTTTTGGGGCTGTTCCATTATTTCTGGGCACATTTCTGATTAGTATTCTTGCCCTAACCGTTGCATGCCCCTTGGGTATTTATGCGGCTATCTATCTTGCTGAATATGCAGGTAGCAGACGTCGTGCCATTATCAAACCTACGCTAGAGATCATTGCAGGCGTCCCTACAGTGGTTTACGGCTTTTTCGCTGCTATTGTCATCGCACCCACCCTGCGGTCTGTTGGGGCGTCTATTGGCCTTGACGTGGCATCAGAATCTGCGCTGGCGGCTGGTCTGGTTATGGGGGTGATGATCATCCCGCTTATTTCTTCAATCTCTGACGATGTGATCAGTGCCGTACCAACATCACTGCGCGAAGCCTCTCTTGGATTAGGCGCTACAAAATCAGAGACTATACGCAAAGTCGTGTTACCCGCAGCACTGCCCGGTATAGCAGGCGGCATTATGCTAGCCGCGTCCCGTGCATTAGGCGAAACAATGATCGTTGTAATGGCAGCGGGGCTTGCGGCAAATCTTACTTTCAACCCCTTAGAGGCTGTCACAACTGTAACCGTGCAAATTGTCATGCTGCTCACAGGGGATCAAGAATTTGACAGCGCTAAAACGCTTGCGGCATTTGCCCTTGGTCTTGCGCTTTTCATTATCACCCTCATCCTAAATATTGGTGGCAACTGGGTGGTCAATAAATATAGGGAAGCATATGACTAATATCCAGCATCCACTTTCAAAAGAAAATCTACCCGGTCTTGATGTACGTTACAGGGCTGAAAAGCGGTTTCAATATTATGGTAAAATCGCCATTATTTTCAGCCTAGCCTTTCTTACCTTCTTGATCGGGTCCATTACCTACAAAGGCAAAGGCGCTTTCCTCTCAACTGAAATACAGTTGCAGGTGACAAACGACTTACTCCTCAAATATGGTGATGATGATTTCACATTAATGCGTAAAACCGTTTTACATAATTTCCCTGACGCAAAAGGGCGATCTGGTCGCAAGGCAGCCTATAACATGGTCGCTGCTGGCGCAGAAGGCAACCTAAGAGAAATTCTAACAGCTACAGATAAAACAGCGCAGACATTCTCCGTATGGATTCCCGCTTCAGATGACATTGATATGGCATGGAAAGAAGGATTATTCCCAGATGTGTTAGAGCGTCTTAAGAATAAGCAATCTACATGGGTACAGGCCTTAGCGAGTGAAAATAGAATACGCAAAGTGTTTAATATAGGTTTTCTAGCCAACGGCGATAGCAGAGACCCAGAACGCGCTGGTATAGGCGGTGCATTAGTAGGCTCCATATTCACTTTAATCGTCTGCCTATTATTATCTTTCACGATTGGAATATTCGCTGCTATTTATCTAGAGGAATTTGCAACGAGAAATAAATTCACCACATTTTTAGAGGTGAATATTAATAACCTAGCCACCGTACCATCCATTATCTTTGGACTGCTAGGTCTTGCCGTATTCTTAAATCTATTTGGCTTGCCGCGTTCTTCATCGCTTGCAGGCGGCATGGTGCTCGCAATTATGACCTTACCGACAATTATTATTTCCAGCCGCGTATCTTTGCAGGCTGTACCACCCTCAATCAAAGAAGCTGCCTTAGGCATTGGTGCCTCTAAAATTCAGACTGTCTTCCATCACATCTTGCCACTTGCATTCCCTGGCATGCTTACAGGGACCATCCTTGGCATGGCGCGGGCGTTGGGCGAAACAGCGCCTTTGATGATGATTGGCATGGTCGCTTTCATCGCGGATGCCCCAACTAATTTCACTGCGCCTGCAACGGCGTTACCTGTACAGGTTTTCCTGTGGTCAGATAGCCCAGAACGCGCCTTTGCAGAAAAAACTGCTGGCGCCATCCTCATCCTCCTCATTTTTCTCGTATTGATGAATTTGACAGCTATTATCTTGCGTAAAAAACTAGAAAAGAAGTGGTAAACCATGAATATGCAACAAGAATTACAAACACCAATCACACCGATCACGACGCCTAAAATCATTGCGCGCGACGTGTCTGTATCTTATGGCGACCGTGAAGTTCTCCATAACATTAGCCTAGACATCCCACCGCGCAAAGTTACATCCCTCATTGGCCCATCAGGGTGCGGCAAAACTACATTTCTGCGCTGTATTAACCGCATGAATGATCTCATCTCCTCATGTAAGGTTACAGGAGAAATCACTCTTGAAGGCGCTAATATCTATGACAAGCAAGTAGATGTGGAAGTTTTAAGGCGCCGTATTGGTATGGTTTTTCAAAAGCCAAACCCGTTTCCTAAATCTATATATGAGAATGTAGCTTATGGCATTAAACTGCACGGCCTAGCCAGTGACAAAGCCGATATAGATGCCAAAGTGGAAAAAAGTCTGCGCAGAGCCGGCCTATGGGATGAAGTGTCTGATCGCTTAGACTCTCCTGGCACAGGCCTTTCTGGTGGTCAGCAACAAAGGCTATGTATTGCCCGCGCCATCGCCATTGAACCTGATGTGATTTTAATGGATGAGCCTTGCTCAGCGCTTGATCCTATTGCAACGGCGCGCATTGAAGAACTTATCCATGAGCTAAAGGAAAAATTCACCATCGTTATCGTCACGCACTCTATGCAGCAAGCAGCACGCGTTTCCGATTATACGGCATTTTTCCATCTAGGTGATCTAGTGGAAAAAGGTGAAACAGAAACAATATTTACAAGTCCTCAAGATGAACGCACAGAGGCTTATATAACCGGACGCATCGGGTAAAAGGAATTTAAAATGGTTCAAGAACATATTGTCAGTGTATACGACGACGAACTTACTAATTTAGACCGTCTAGTCGTTAAAATGGGTAAAGAAGTCAGTGATCTGATGGCTCACTCCATCAAGAGTTTAATTAATCAAGACATCAAATTGGCTGATAAAGTTATCGCCAGGGATAAAGAAATTGATGCGATCGAGATGGAAATTGACGCCCAAGCAACACGCATATTAGCGTTGAGACAACCAATGGCCGCTGATTTAAGGGCTGTTATCGCTAGCTTGAAGATGTCGAACGATCTAGAGCGCATGGGTGATTATGCTAAAAATATTTCTAGGCGCGCCAAAACTCTATCAAATGCATCTATACTACCATCATCGGGCAAAGCTCTTGTGCGTATGACTAAAGCAGCTGGGGCAATGATTGATCTTGTCATTGAAGCATATGTCGAGAAAGACGTTCAAAAGGCACTAGATGTTATCGCAGCAGATGATGATGTAGATATGCTCTATACTTCTATGTTCCGTGAAATATTGACCTATATGATGGAAGATCCGCGCAACATATCCGCCTGCACGCATCTGCTATTTATTGCTAAAAATATTGAACGCGTCGGTGATCATGCAACCAATATAGCAGAGCAAGTCTATTATATTGTTGAGGGCAAACAATATGAAGAAGGCCACACCAACTTAGATAATACACCTTTCATCATGGAAGACTGACGTTAGTTAACGACTTATTTTGGTGAAAACATCATATAAACATGGTTCGCCCCAGATGATTGGGTCTAGCCGTGCTTGTAACAACCGTGCAACCCTGCACAGGACTTATGTCATGGCATTCGGGACCGCATAGTAGACAAGAGTAGTTTTCATTCCTAGAGTATACCATTATTCACTTTTAGGGAGGAATTGAACTATGGGACATTCAAATATTAAGAGTAAGCGTTTTCTTATCACGGGCGCTTTTATATGCTGGAGCCTCTTTATGCTCGGCCTAGGCGCTATAAGCCCTAACTTCTCATCTGCTACACAGGCATCTGAGACAAAATCCAGTGCAGTTGAAATTGTGAAGATGACTAAAGATCAATTATCAGGAAAGGCTCTGGGTGATTTTGCCCCCTATGAACCAAAGCTAGGCAATTTAGTGGCTAAAGGCGTGGAAAGTTTTTACAGTAAAGATAAAAACTTTAGCATGGGCATCTGGGAAAGTAAGCCCGGCATTATGACTTACACAGACCTAGAGTATGACGAATTTATGTATGTGCTCGACGGCTCAATGGTTATGACAAGCATCTCTGGCAAGGTTCAAACATTCACCGCAGGTGATGGCTATATCCTTCCAAAAGGCTGGAGTGGTACATTAGAAGTGCCTGAAGGCGGCGTCCGTAAAATATGGGCAGCTTATATGGGTGGTAAAAAAGGCAGCTAATAGGATACATAATGAAAAACTGTGAGTAGGAGTTTTTAAAGGCTCCATAAAATCACAGTTTTTCATTAGAATTTATTACTTGAAGATCACAGTCTTAGTACCACTAATCAGCACGCGACGTTCCGAGTGCCAACGCACAGCGCGTGTCAATGCAACGCTCTCTGTATCACGACCAATGTTCATGAATTCATCAACAGAGGCTGAATGATCAACACGCTCTACAGCTTGTTCGATAATTGGCCCTTCATCAAGGTCAGTGGTCACATAATGCGCCGTAGCCCCGATGATTTTAACACCCTTGTCATGAGCCTGACTATAGGGTTTAGCCCCTTTAAAGCTTGGCAAGAATGAGTGATGAATATTAATGGCCTTACCGTCAAAATCACTACACATTTCCTGAGATAAAATCTGCATATAGCGCGCTAATATCAACAATTCCGCACCAGTCTCGTTATAAACATCTCTGATCTGCTGCTCTTGCTCTGGCTTGTTCTTCTTAGTGATTGGCAGATGATGAAACGGTATCTCTGCCCATTCTGTGAACGAGCGCATATCCTCATGATTAGAAATGACAGCGCAAATTTCAATAGGCAACACACCGCCCTTACAGCGATGAATAAGCTCAAACAAGCAGTGACCAAATTTTGACACCGCTATCACTACCTTCATCGGTTTTGACGTATCATAAAAACACATCTCCGCGTCATAGGATTTTGCAACAGCAGCTGAGCAATCCTGCCATGTAGCAATACTTAAAGGCTTTTCACTTTGAGTGAAGGCAAAACGTAGGAATGCTTTGCCTGATTTTTCGTCATAGTGGTGATTTGCTTCTGTTATGAAGGCACCGTTAGACGTTATAAATCCTGATAGAGCTGCTACAAGACCAGTCTTATCAGGACAACTTACTGTTAAAATTGTCGCTGTCATTTTTATTTTCCTACTCGTTAGTACTAAGTCATCATGAAATAGACTTTACGTACCTTCTCGACTACTTCTGCTGTACCTTTCCAACCACGTGGAAAAACCCAGCTATCGCCTGCTTTAACTTCTGTAACCTGGCCTGACTGTGATGTGAATATCCAATGGCCTTCTAACAGGTGGCAAAATTCCGTCAAGTTTAAATCAAGTTCCATGGTGCCGACTTCGCATTCCCAAGTGCCTGCAAAGTTTTTGCCCTCATTATACATCATACTGTCTGATTGCTTAGGTAGCGGCCCTACTGGCACGCCAAAGCTATCTGCGGTTACAACTAAATCCGTTAATGAAGCACATTGCTTCTGTACACTAATTTCTGGCATTTTATATTCCTCCCAAAATGTTTGAGAGGCTATAAAGACAAAGGTCTCGAAAAAAGGCTTCTCTACGGTCCCGCACAGAAACTATTTATGAAGCGTCGGCAAGTACAGGGCTAGATTTACGCAATCGTAGATACATCGACGCATATATAACCATCGCCAGCACTGAAAAAGCACCACACATGAAAAAGACTGAACTATAACCTAGTTCATAGCTAAGCAAAGTAGCGCCAAGATTAGGGCCTATAAATTGTCCAATACCCTGCGCGCCGGGTAATAGAGATACATATCTGCCAGTGGGGTCAAAGATGGAAAGATTACCCATTTGATAGACATCAATAAAGAGCCACAAAAAGTTAAAGAACATCACACTGAGAAATAAATCACTATTTGTAATAGTCCCTGTAACCAGTATTTCGACAAAAGCCATGACCAGAAGCGCAACAATAAGCGGCCTAGCAATACCAACGCGGTTACTAATAAGGGTCGCAAACAAGGCACCTATGGCACTCATGAAGGACCCCCAAACCAGCACCTGACTAATCCAGTCTGGCGAAACGCCCGAGCTTTCACTGGCAATCTCAATATAGGTCCAATAGCTACCGATCCCGATATAAATTAAAAGCACCGCCAAGAGACAAATCCATGGCACATATTTGGGTACTGCCTCGTGAATATGTCTATGATGCCCCTTTGCGTCTGTCACATCCACATCAATATCCGCAATGTCTTTTAACGCGTGAGGCGGAAGCCAGTGGAGGAAAAGCGCGCTGAATAAATAAAGAGCAATGAACAGACTGTAAATTTCATCCATTGTTAAATTAGGTAGAACTTGCATCTCAGCAGCTTGTGTAAAGGCAAAGGCAAATAGAAGAATATTAAACGCTCTGGCTGGCCGCGATGAGCCACCGAGTGTGGCAATCGCAATGGCAGTATACATGCCGCTACCGACACCAGCGAAAAGCCTTAACCAGTATGTGGTGTCATAGTCCACATAGATTGTGCATAAATAATTAGCCAATACAGCAAGTATAATACCGATGAGCGCTAGTACCCTGCGATTAACCTGTTTTATAAGCAGCGACACAATGATGGAGCCAATCCCAAGCCCCAAGAGGTCATTACCAGCAACATGACCAACCTCTACGGGCGTGAAACCCAAATTATTTACCCATGCAGAGGAAATAACGGGCAAGCCAACACTGATACCATAGCCAAGCAAGGCCATATAAAGACCTATGGACAGTGATCTCCAACCATCGAATATTGTCTTATGGTGTTCAATTTCAGCATGCACGGTACTATTTGCTAGCTCGCTCATTTGGCACCCTCTGCCTATGAATTTATGTGTATTTAGTCACGCTTATAGGTAAGATATGCTTTTCTAACAGTCTCAAGCACTTCCCATGTGCCTTTGCTATTATTATCGAAATAGACCGTATCCCCAGCCTTAATATCAATTGTCTCACCATCATCTGGATGAAACAGTGCATGTCCCTTAACAAAGGAACTGATCTCAGCCTCCATCACTAGGCGTGTCCAAGTACCCGGCGTACATTCCCAGATACCAGCTTCTGACCCATCAGGGTTTTCATTAATAATAATACCGCGCAACTGTGAGACCTGCTCTGACACAGGCTTTGGCACTGGGCCCCAATCATCTAGTTCACTTGATGGAATATTCGCAACGTCTTTAACTTGTTTAATAGCCATGATAAGCTTCCTTTATTATTTATCTTTTAAAATTCTTTTTGCCGCATTATGTCCTGGTGCACCTGTGACACCGCCACCTGGGTGAGCACCAGACCCACATAAATATAGTCCCTTAACTGGGGTGCCGTATTGTGCTGCGTCTGGATGAGGCCGCATACTAAACAGTTGATCAGGCTCAAGACGTCCATGACAAATATCACCGCGCGTCATGCCAAACATACGTTCTAAATCAAGCGGCGTAAGGCATTGATAACTCACCAAAATATCTCGTATATTTGGTATGTATTTTTCTACGTGATCTAATATCATCTGTACTACAGACTCTTTTTCATCATCCCAGTTTTTGCCATCAGCAAGATCATAAGGCATGTATTTAACCAGCATACTCATCACATGGGTGCCCGACTCATCAGTCAAGCTATCATCAATGGTACTAGGGATAATTGCCTCAATAATAGGCGGATTAGCAGGCACTCCAGCACGCGCTGAGCGATAAGCCTGCTCTACATGGTCTTTACCCTCAATTAAAACGATACCACTGCGATGATGATCACCGATACCGTCGTCTGGAATAGCCGCAAACTTTGGCAAGCCATTCAGTGCTAAATTCATCCGTAATGAAGCAGACTCTTGGCGGAAGGCCTTTATATCTTTAGCGAAACTTTCAGGTAAATGCTCTTCACCTAGAAGCTTTAGGAATGTTCTATTAGGATCAGTGTTGGCCGCAACCACATTAGCATTAAACGTTTCACCGCTCTCTAGGCGAACACCAGTCACAGCACCATTTTCTGTTAATATCTTCTCGACCTTGGCATTAAGCTTAATCACAACACCCTTGTCTTCGGCTGATTTTGCCATCGCTTGTGTAATTGTCCCCATGCCGCCTTTAACTAGGCCCCATGCACCTTTTTTGCCATTACATTCGCCAACAGCGTGATGAAGCATAGCTAGGCTTGCACCCGGCTGATAGAGCGACGCAAAATTAGCGGGCATACAGTGCGCAGCTAACATTGCCTTTACCTTTTCGCTATCGAACCAGCGCTCTATGATTGAATCAGGCGCACCAAGAAAGAACTGAGACAAACGCCAGCGCGTATCGTCATCTAGTTTATATAAATCGATACCCATCTTTGCACCATTTATAAGGTCGCTAAGGCCCCCACCATATATTCTAGGGGGTTCTTTGAGCCACTGACTAGAGATAACAGCGCCCACTTTATCAACAATTTCTTCAAATTTATGGATATTGCCATGGTCTTCGTCTGAAAATTTCTCATATTGTTTTTTATTGTGATCATCATCACCCGTGATCAACAGATAATCCCCAGACATATCTGGGTAGAAGCCGTTTTCAAGCTCCATAGCCTCATAGCCGTATTTCTCCAGCTCTAAATCCTTGATCACCTCTGGGCGTAACAAGCTAACAACATAAGAAGCAACCGAATTACGGTAACCAGGGTGGAACTCTTCGCTAACAGCTGCACCACCAACAATATGGCGTTGCTCAAGCACACAAACACTCATACCACCCATGGCCAAATAATTAGCTGTGGTCAAACCATTATGGCCGCCGCCAATAATAATGGCATCATACTGTTCTTTAGGCATTACTCACCCCTTCTGTTTTAGCTGCTTTGTGCGCGCTATTGTATCTTGATTTAATAACCTTCATGACAACAAATCCTACAGGAATATACATCACCCCCCATGACAGGGCGAGTATAGCCTCACCCGTCAACCAATTAATTGATCCATTTTCAAGAAGTTGTCCAGAAGCCGTTTGATAGGGTATGACATACCAATTGATCATGGCAATTGGCATAACAGCACCAAATACCATGAGTGTCTTAGCCGCTACAACTGTCGTTTTTATCTTGCTTTCATCTAAATCCTCAGCGGGTGAGCGATGCAAGCGCATACGATATACGGCCTCTTCCCTCGTAACCTGCCCTCTTTTGGATAGGATATAGATTGTAAGAAGACTAATAACCACCCCAATCACCACAGGGTTTAAATAACTAGGTAGCGAGATATAACCCATAGTCTCTAACGCTGCGGGAATTACATTAAAGACAAAGCCTGTTATCATTCCCCAAAGGGCAGCGTCCGCCGTAATAGACTTGCTCCAAATACTCATGAAAGCTACAGGTCCCCATGATGACGTAAAGACCGTCCCAATGAACAACATCATCCAAAAGACATTAGGCGGGAAGACAAAACTAGCGCCTAAAACAACAAAACCTACGAGCATCATCAATGTACGCGTTGTTTTTAGATTTAAGGGTTCATCACGGGTGATCAAATCATTACTCACACTAAAGCCAACAAGCGATAGGAATGTAGACGCCGAAGAAAGTGCGGCAGCCATAATACCAGCGAGCAGCAGTGCTCCTAATATTTCAGGTACTAAATTCTTTGCCCCCCAAATGATCACCGTCTCACTAGGTGAAATATCAGGATTAGCAATATTAATAATGCCACCTATACCATAAATAAATATCTGCATAACGAGCACGATAATACAGGTATATATGGCCGCACGTAACACTACATGCTCATTTTTTGCCATAAGGTGGCGGCTAGATTGCCACGGGCTAACGGCGTAAACCACACCCCACGCCATATCCAGTATCACAGCCCATATCAGATAATCAATTGCTGTTGGCCATTCTGTTCCTTCACCCACAGTGCCATGCCATGCGGTAATATCAGGTTTGGACTCTATAAGAGTTAGCTTTTCAATAGAGGTGGCAATACCGCCAATATCGTCAACCACATAATAAACAAAAAAGCAGGTAGCCGCTGTGAAGAGTAGGAACATTAAAGTATCGGTAAGGATCACACCCTTCGATCCTGAATACATGGTAAAAATTGTGTAACTAAGCCAAGCGACCACCAGACTCTGATTGAAGCTTAAATCGGTTAAATCAGACAGCAAAATTGCCGCCCCTTGCGTCACCACTAACAAATACCCACCAAGACCAACGATGATAGTAATACCAGCGACTTGCTGTACCCTATGACTGTTAAATCTCTTCCCAAAAAAATCGGCTACTGTCGGTGCGCGACTACGACGTAGATATGTACCAAACAATAAGGCACCATAGACGTAGCCAACCACTGCAATACCAGGGAATAAGATGTAAGGCCCTAACTGGCCATCATAGGTGAAGCCCGCCTCGCCCATAAAGATGGAGGTGGAAAACACACTAGCAACCAAGGTGCCAACGATAAACAGCGTGGGTGCTTGCCTGCCCGCGACAAAATAATCATCAAGCTTTTTGACTGAGCGCCCAGCATAGTTGCCAATAATGACAAAAACGATAATACTCACAATAATAGTGAGTGTATAAATATCCATATCGGATCTTCCCCTTAACCGCTTCATGTCTCCCCAGAAGCTGCATAATTTCCCTATTGCAATACGGTAACATACAAAGCTAATTAGTCCTATCAAGTCTACCTTGCGGGACCGATAATAAGCTTGTGGCCTTTAGAGACCTTAAGAAAAATGGGCGCCCAAATTGGACGCCCATTGTAGTTTTATTTAAAGTGGCTTATTCGCCCCAGCTATAGGATAGTTTCAATCCAAATGTTCTTGGACGACTTACACCAAACTTAACGTGCGGTAATGGGAAACTACTCTCATAACCACCATCATAATAAACAGTGCTAAAGAGGTTTTCTACATAAGCTGTAACAGACCAACCTGCATCATCTTCATACCCTACACGCAGTGCGATATCTGAAAAGCCATTCAGCTTTGCAGCTTCGCTATTAGCCAATCCTGAAGCAAAGTAGCTGGTAGAAGCCGAGACATCTGCAGATATATTCAACTCACCAGTATCAGTTATTGGTGTGTGATAGCTAATCATGCCTGATGCTTTGTACTTCGGAGCACCACTTAGACGGTTACCATCACTATCTGGCTCGATAAGCTCTGCTTCACTAACGCTGTTCTTGTTATAAGAACCAGCAGCCAGCATGTCCCAATTCTCGCTAATAGCTATTTGTACGCTACCTTCAAGACCAGAAGATTTCACTTTACCAACGTTGCTTACCTTGCCGCCTGAACCAGGAACCCAGTGGTTCAACTGCATGTCTTGATACTTATAGAAATAAGCATTCACATCATACCGAACACGCTTGTCTTCAGATGTGCCCTTAATACCCATTTCATAAGACCATACAGTTTCCGGATCAAAGAAATCTGGTCTCGCTACAGCAGCATTACCGTTATTACGAACACTATCTTTACGGAAACGAATACCAAAGCTGTTGAAACCACCAGCTTTAAAGCCTTTAGTAACACTACCATAGACCATCATATCTTCGGTTGCTTTATAGCGTGCGATGAAACGAGGTGTATAATCGGTCCAAGTTTTTGTATCATCCACAAAGTCAGAAGTACCCGCAGCAAAGATATTCCAGTGACCAAGACCACCATCTACAGGGTGCACGTTAATGCCAAAATCTTTCTTATCGCTAGAATAACGCACGCCAGCCTCGACATCAAACTTGTCAGTGATTTCATATGTACCACTTACATAGGCACCCCAACCAGAGAATGTACCGCGAGTAGCGTTACCTTCATTATTATGCTGTGGTGTGCCAGAATAATAATCAGCACCATACCCCCAATAAGCACCCATATCTGAACAGTTCCGTGTTGGATCTGTCATATAATTAGGGTAATTGGCATTGATATACTGATAGTAAGCGCCACAAACAATATTTTCATCTGTGCCTTGCTGGAACTCTGAATAGATATGCTCTTTATAATAAGAAACACCTGCATACCAGCTAAACGGTCCATCACCTTGAGAAACAAGCTTAAACTCTTGCTCAAAATAATCACCCTCTTGCTGTTGAGCATAATCATAGAACTGAACAGGCATACCATCATAATCTTCAGAGTAAGCATACTCGTGATCTTTAAAACCTGTTGTGGATGTCCACGTTGCCCAATCAAGATCAACATTAATCTCAGCACTGAATGAAAGAACTTTACTATGATCATCATTACCATAGGTATTATCCGAGTTAATCATACGCGCATCATCAGGCATAGTCGTATCTACGCCAGAGATTGCTGATATCCATTCCATAGCTGAGATACCAGACGTGGCTGCACCAGCTTCACCAGCTACACTGAATGAATCAGTAGCGACATATGCAGTACCACTACCAGTTTTGTCCTCATATTCAGCCATAAAGAAGGCATCCCAAGATTCGCCTTTCATAACAGTAGAAAGACGACCAGCCCATTTACTATTACCATATATCTTGTCATCATTAGGATGTGCTACGTTGCCGATATAGCCATTTTCATGGCTTCTAAAAACAGCTGCACGCATAGCAATATCGTCAGAAATTGGCATGTTAAGAACAGCTTCACCATTTAGAATGCCGCGCTCGCCAACTTCTACATCAACAGAACCTGATGTTTCGTCGTATCTAGGGCGTGCAGTGTGGAAACTGATAGCACCTGAGATAGCGTTACGACCAAATAAGAAACCCTGTGGGCCACGAAGAACCTCAGCACGATCAATATCAAAGAATGATGATACTGCAGAACCAGTTCTACCCTGATACAGGTTGTTTTTAAATAAACCGATTGATGGATCACCACCGTTACCAAAATCGTTTGTCGAAATACCGCGAACGTTCACAAAATCAAGGAAACTATCTTGGGTATCACCAGCCATACCTGGCGCAAATCTGATCAGTTCTTTTACATCACCTATATTCAGACGCTTAGTTGTATTGGCGTCAAATGATGTGATCGCAAGAGGCACATCTTGAATGCTCTCATTACGTTTTGTCGCTGTAACAACAATTTCCTCTAAAGCATAATCGTCAACTTGCGCTACGACTGCTGTGCTACTCATCATAAGAGCGCTAACTGAAGCACCCGTTAAGAGTAACATTTTTCTAGTTCCTGATTGCGGTATCATCGTCTTCTCCCTTTGTTTTTAATTCAACCTAATAACCATGTTTATAGGCTTTTCCCTAACTTCAGAATATATATCTAACAACTAGTGTATATACCTAATATGAAGTACAAGCCCTAATTGAGCTTTAACTCCAAACTCCAGCATCCAATAAAATATTCTTCATTGGCGCTAATTCTTCTTCAAACCGTTTCCACTTGCCTACAGAGCGACTATGTGCCTTCTCCCGTACTTGCGCTGCGCTTGCTGTCGTAACCGCAGTCTTCTGCTTATAAAATTCAAGGCTGGCATCTTGCCAATCCAAGCCTAAATAATCAACCATTCTGCGGGCCTGCGTTTCCATATCAGCAACGACGTCCTCGTAGGCCACTTCGATCATACGATCACCTAGCACCTCGCGGTAATGATCCATCAAGCGGCGATAACGCACATGGTGCCTTGCCATTTCTCCTTGATCATATGAATGGAAATATGCCTCGGCAAACAATTGTTTATAACTAGAGAAACAACTATCCATTGCATCACGGGTCACATGTATAATCTTAGCATTTGGAAGCGCTGCCGCTATAAGTGGTGCATATAAATAATTTGTTGGTAGCTTATCGACAAAGCGCGGCAGATTTGACCTCAGACTACGCGTGCTTTCCATATAAGCCTCACCAATTTCCTTCACGTCTAGTTTTGTAGACGCATATACAGTATCTGCTGTGAGCTGCTTTGATTGCGCCGTATCTGTCATGCGCTTAAGGTTCATACGAAACTGAGGTAATTCTCCTGCAGAGTGAACATCGTCTCTTGCAGTCAAAATACGCTCTGTAAGCGTTGTTCCTGTGCGCGGCTGTCCAATAATGAATATCGGCGAGACATCAAGGCATCCTTCACCTACTTGTTCTAACCACTCTTTGGTAAATGTTTCCTTTAACGCCTCAAAAACCTTTTCTTCTTCGGCTTCATCATAACTTACATGGGATCGACGCACCTTACCCCCATGCTCAATAGCGTTAAAAGCCTCGTCCCACATCTCAAGGTCTTCATATTCTTTACCAAGAGCAAAGTATAAACTTTCTGTCGGCGGGGAATCTGGTTTCAGTTTTTTTAACAGGTCCTGCATTTCATTAATATGATCAAGGTTTTCTGCTTTACCTATTCCAGACAGAACAAAATGAGCCCCTGAATTATAAGGCGAAAGCTTAAAGACTTTTTCAAGCACACTACGCGCTTCCTCAAACTTACCTAGGTATAAAAGCGCCCTTGCATTATTAATCTCAAAAGCTGGGTCATTTGTATTCTCGCAAGCTTTCTCAAAATATTTGAGCGCATTTACTTGATCACCCATCAAATTATAAACAGAGCCAATAACATCATGCACTAGTGGATCATCCGCTCCATACTCAACTGCTTTTTCCAGCGCTTTTTCTGCATGATTATAATAACCCATTCTGACATGAGTTTTAGCAAGTTGCGCCCAAGCCGCAGGATGATCGTCTTTGAAATGAACTACAGCAATAAAGGCTTTTCTCGCGACGGCCCATTCATCCATTTCTATAGCAATTAGGCCAACTAAAAAGTGGGCCTCTGGTAGCTCTGGTTTATACTTCAGTATTAATTTTGTGCAATCGTCAGCCGTTTTAAAGTCGCGTTTCAGAAAAGCTTCAAAACCGCGATTAAGATACTTTGCTACATGCTGATCTGTAAACTCTGGCGGCTTTGGTGCTCCGCTTGATTGCATGATTTTCCCTGACATATTTACCATCCTAATTCATCTCGCATCTTATAATAAAGCATACCCAATGTATGCGCAGGTTTCATCAAGAAACGTCCTCCGGGAAAAGGTGAGTGTTTTATTGTTGCTAAAATGTCATACCGTTCAAATTGCCCTGCAACAGCCTCAGCGACTAATTTTGCCGACATATGAGTTGGCGCAACGCCGTGCCCACCATAGCCTGTAGCATAGAAAACATTATCGCTTAACTTGCCGATTTGAGGGATACGGTTAAGGCCAATACCTAAATAACCACCCCACTCATAATCAATACGAATATCTTTTAGATGAGGGAAAACCTTATTCATCTTGGGAATGATGGCTTTTTGAATAGATTTAGGGTGCAAACCTGAATAAGTACAAAGACCGCCAAACAACATACGGTTATCAGAAGACATGCGGAAATAATCGAGCGCCCATCGCTGATCACAAGCTGCATAATTTGTTGGCATGGTCATTTGGACCTGTTCATCGCTTAAGGGTTCAGTGGCAACAATATAACTACCCGCAGGTAAAACACGGGCGGCAAGATGCGGTACCAAATCACGCAAATAACCATTACCAGTTACAACAAGCTGATTTGCAGTTATGGTACCATTTTCTGTAACCACCTTTGGCTTTGGGCCATGGATGATATCAGTAACCATCGTATTTTCGTATATTTTAGCACCCAAGCTTTCAGCGGCACGGGCTTCTCCAATAGCTAAATTCAGCGGATGAACTTGCCCCCAACCCATATTAACAAGACCGCCAACATATTTATCGCTCTTAATATAATTGTCGATATTTTCAGGGCCTACAATTTTAGTCTCATGAGGATATCCACGCTTAGTCATTGCCTCTTGCCGCTGCTCGAAATCTGACATTTCAGATTTCTGCATGGCTAGATCAATATAACCCCACTCTAGATCGCAATCTATTTTATATTTCTCGACCCAGTCTTTGATGATGGTGACTTCTTCAACGCCCATATCCCAAACGGCATCTCCACCTTCTTTTCCGAAAGTTTTGACCATTTTACCATGTTCATAAAGACCATGTGCGTAACCACCAATAACCTGACCACCATTGCGGCCAGTCGCGCCCCACCCCACAAGATTCTGCTCGACAACCGAAACTTTATAACCTTTTTCTGCAAGATGCAGCGCTGTCGCAATACCAGTAAAACCAGCACCAACAATACATACATCAACCGTTTGATCACCATCTAGGCTTGAAAACCCCTTGCGGTCATTAATAGTCGCCGCATAATAGGAGGATGGATAAGCATTGCTGTGAATATGGTCGTTAATACGCATTACTTACCCTTCAACTAACTTTATTGTGACTTCATCACCGCTAATAATTTTGCCCGTTACATCGACAACACCAACAACACCACGGCTATATTGAGCAGCTTTGGAAAACGCTGTATCTTTAATAGGCGTCCCAGAGCGTGTTTTATGCGTTTTTGATATTTTAATCCCCATGTCCAGGCATGGTGGATTATATTCTTCAACCATCAGCTCTGCGCCCGAAGGAAACTTAAGGATCGTACCACACGCAAGATCGGATAGATTTTCCAAACCTTCAAGGCAGATATTAGCGCCAAGAAGTGCAGCTGTTAATGGCTCCGTTAAATCCATCGCCTCACTAATAGCCTTAAGCTCTTCAATAGACACAGCTGACCACATACGCTCATTACGGCGAATGGTGCCCTCTTTTTGCTTGTCCCCCGCCCAGCATTCCCGCGTGTAACCACGGTGGCGGTCACCCTTGAGGCCGTCTAATTCAGCCTCAAGGGCGTCACTCGCATCCTTACTTAATGAACCCGCAGACCCCAGATAGACTGAATGCACTTTAGCTTTAAGTCTTCTCATCCTTAATTTCCATTAATACGGCAGCGGTGGCGTAGCTCGTGCCCTAGCTGGCGCCCAGAAAGGTTTAGATTGACGTGTTGCTTTTGCAACTTTGCTATATTGGCGTAGTTCTTTTTTATAATAAATCTCGACCCATATATCGCCGTCCAAATATTTAGGTTCGATCATAGCAAGGGCTATATTTGCCTTCACAACAGGTGACCACATGGCCGATGTCACATAACCTATTTCATGCTTACAGCCTTTATCACTATATAAGACAGCTTCTTCAGCGGGCTTATTACCTTCAATATCTAGCTTGCACAGCAAATACTGCGGGCCTTTTTTCGATTCTGCAAGCAATGCGCTCCGACCACTGAAATGCGGCTTCTTAAAGTCAACGAGCCACCCCAGATCAAGCTCAAATGGAGTTTGGTCATGCTGAAAATGAACGGTTTTAAGAGCTTCATTAAATTCCATATAGGGCATAATAAAGCCAGCTTCTAGACGCGTCATGTTGGTCGCAGCTTCCCCGTATGGCTGAATACCATAGTCTGCACCCGCAGCATATAACGCGTCCCAAAGTTCAAGCGCAAGATCAGGCTTTATCCATAGTTCATATCCTAGATCACCCGTAAAACCAGTACGCGAAACCATTAAGCCGTCGTCCTGCCCCCCAAAAGTAAAATGCATTATGCCGAATGGTTTTAGTGTTTCAATACCGTTAAGACCCATTCGCTTTAACACTTCACATGCTGTCGGTCCCTGAAAAGAAAGCGCAGGCAACGTGTCTGTCACATCCTCAACTGCTACATCATTGTAACCATAACAACTTTTCTTTAACCAAGCGTAGTTTGGGCTACCGCTGGTTAGCATAAATTTATCAGCTGCTAGCTTAAAAATAGTACCGTCATCAATCATACGGCCTTCATCAGTACACCAAGCCACATAGGTAACGCGGTTAACTTTCATCTTGGCAATGTTGCGCACAACCATGCGATTTAACATTGCTTCAGCATCAGCACCTGTGATTACATATTTCTGCATCGGTGAAATATCATAGGTTCCACACTGGTTCCTTACACAGAAATATTCATATTCTGCATCGTAATAATAATCTGCAAACTTATATCCATTCCAAGCCGACCAAGCATTGCGCAGGTTTAGCGCCTCTTGTCGCGGGTGAAACGGCGATAATTTTAACCGTTCATGAGCATATTGGTCTGTTACATTTGTCATTTCATTCATTCCTAACACTCTGGCCTTACTCATCATAAAAATCATCTGTAGGCACTGTGTTTTTGCGCTTCAGATCAATTAGAATTTCACGGGCTGCATTGGCACCGCAAGCGGCAGATACACCGCCACCAGGGTGCGTACTTGATCCACACATATACATATTTTTTACAGGCATGCGGTATTGAGCATAGCCAGGGAATGGGCGGTTAAACAACAGCTGATCAATTGTTAGCTCGCCTTGGAAAATATTTCCTTCTGTTAGGCCAATTTCATTTTCGATTTCAACGGGTGTCCGCACTTCCATATGTAAGATCAAATCTTTAAAGCCCGGCGCATAACGTTCAATTTTATTGACAACTGTTTGACCAAATTCGTCACGCTTTTCAGGCGTCCAACCACCATCGGCTAACTCAGGCGGGCAATATTGAATAAAGTTAGACATCCAGTGCTGTCCCGGAGGTGCAACCGTTGGGTCCCAAGCAGATGGAATAACGGTTTCAATGAAAGGATCATCTGACCACTTACCATGTTTCCAACAATCATAAGCCTTTTCCATGGTTTCTAGCGACCCAGAGAAACTCATTCCCCCTCGGTTAATATACCGATTATCTGGTACGCCTGTGAATTGTGGCAGGCCTGAAAGAGCAATATTAACTTTACCTGAGGAGCCGCGAATTTTAAAGTTCTCAGCCTTCTCAAAAATCCCTGGCGGCAAATCCTTGCGATCAACGATCTTGGTAAAGGTGCGTTTAGCATCAAGATTTGAAACGATAGTGTTAGCATAAAGCTCATCGCCATTTTCAAGCGCCACACCAACGGCTTTACCATTTTTTACGATAACCTGATCGACACCAGCATTTGTGCGGATTTCTGCACCATACCCTAGAGCAGCGCTTGCAATAGCTTTGGAAATTGCACCCATACCACCACGGGCTAGGCCCCACGCACCGATATTACCGTCCACATCGCCCATCACATGGTGCAACAGGATATACGCCGAACCCGGCGATTGAACACCCAGCGCCGTGCCAATAATACCTGCGCCCGCCATCATCGCCTTAACAAGATCATCTTCGAAATAATCCTCAAGCCATTCAGCAGCGCTCATGGTAAAGAAGCGAACATATTCATATATTTCTTGCTCACCCAGCGCGTAAAACTGCTTACCTAAGTACATAAGCTCTTTAAGATCACGCGGCTTAAAGGATGTAGGGTCGGGCGGCGTGCGCAGTAATGTTTTGCGAATAAGCTGTGCGTAGCGCGCTAAGTCTGTATGACAACGATGCATGGCATCTGCGTCATGGGCGTTGCGTTTGTGCAATTGATTATGTGTAACTTCTTCATTGGCAAAATCCATAAGGACATCACCAGGCTGATCCCCAAAAAGCATATTCCCCAAATAAGGTACAAGCACAAGACCGTGTTTTGTTAAGTTTAGGTCGCGGTGAATAGCCTGTCGTAACATAGAACATACATAAGAACAGCTTGAATATTGGAAACCGTCATGCATTTCCCGTGATACAGCCGCGCCGCCAATATACGCATTTTTTTCTACAACAAGTACATCCAACCCTGCCTTAGCAAGGTAAGCTGCATTTGTTATACCGTTGTGGCCAGCGCCAATGATGATAGCATCATACTTTTTCATGATAATATCTCCTTAGCTGCATTGTGGCCGGGGCCACCCATCAAGCCACCACCTGGGTGACAACCAGCACTGGCTACATAGAGGCCTGGGATAGGTGTTGAATATTGTGCCGCCTCATAGGTTGGGCGCATCATCATCATTTGATCAAGCGCAAATTCGCCGTGATGCCAATGTCCACCGGTTACTAAGTGTGTTGCAGCAATATCTGCTGGCGTTACTAACGTTGAGTGCAAAATTTTATCCTTAATATCAGGCGCATAAACGGCGATTGTATCAATCACCCTTGCACATAACGCGTCACGCGCGGCATCGGTCCAGCCACCCTTTAATTTATTTGGAACATACATGACATGGGCTGACAGAACATGCTGCCCATCAGGTGCTAGTGACGGATTTTGCAAAGATGGAATAACGATCTCCATCACGGGATTTTCAGATACTTCACCGTATTTTGTATTATCAAAAGCAAATTCAATACTATCCATTTCAGGCGCAATAATCATTCTGCCACCGCAGTCTGCAAGACCTGTGAATTTCGGCAAATCAGACAAAGCCAAATGCAGCTTAGCAACCAAGCCTTCGCTACGGATGCGGTTAATGCGGTTGGTAAAGCCGATGTTTAAATTATTCACACCGACTAAGTCAATAAAGGTCTGCTTGGGATCAATGGCTGACACAACTATTTTTGCTGTAATCACATCACCGCTTTCAAGCTTAACACCCGTGGCTTGCAAGCCATCTTCGCTACCTTCAACAATCACATTACCAACTGCGTCACCAGTTCTAATCTCAACACCGTTAGCGATGGCTGCGGCCTTTAGGGCATCAATCAAACTCTCAACACCACCCTTTGGCATTGCGTGATCACCACCATGATCACCGCTCATGCGGTATAACATCATCAACACTGAGTTATTGGGAGAGCGAGGTGCAGCGCGTGAACCGATCAAACCTTCCCAGCTCAAAACTGCTTTTAAGATATCATTATCAAAATTTTCATCCATTAAGTCTCGCGTCGGCAACGAAATCACACGCATTAGCTCGCGCATATCTTCCTTACCCATCAAACGCAAACGCAAACCCATTTTCGCAAATGTCAGCATATCCGACATGCTACCTACTGCGATACGTGGGATTGTTTTCAGGCTAAAGGGTTTAAGCACCTTCATGAATTTTAATAATTTTTTGCGATATGTTTTATAGGTTGAAGCATCGCTATCACTGACACCTTTTAAGCTGTCACCTTTAACATGCACGTGATTACCATCCACAGACAAACCAATTGTCTCGACAGCCTCACCAGGCTCATAGCCATGCGATGTCAGATTCAGATCCTTAACAATTTTCGATGAAAATTGATTGATCGAATGAGCAATCGACGCCTTAAAACCCGGATGAAATTCACGAGTAGAGGCAAGCCCCCCTACCTGATCTGCGGCTTCTAGCACCAGAACATTTTGCCCTGCCTTTGCCAGATATGAGGCGCAGATTAAACCATTGTGGCCTGCGCCTATAATTATTGTGTCATATTTTTGCACGTTAACCTTCACCTTTTAATTCTTCACGCCAGTCAGATAAGTTCGCATCTATCATTGCAAAACCTCCTATCCAAAGCATGATATCCCATGTGTAAACATAATGCCCAAAGACAGCCCAATAAATGGCAGTCCCAAACAGTATTAAATAAACTACCACCTGCAACTTATCTGCAAAATGGATTAATTTAGAGTCGTAAATGCCACGATCTTGAACCAATATTGTTACTGTTATCAATAAAGAGATTATCAACCAACCCGACACTTCAAAGACATCAAACCATGCATGTTGAACCTCTAGTATATACCCCGCCTTATCAGAAACAACTGGCTCACCTGCAAAACGATAAAGATCACCCCCCGCACTTAATGTAGCACAATTATCTACTGTTATTGGCGTATATAACAGATTACGCACAAAGGATAAATCTTCACCCACCAATGCGCAAACGCCCTTAACATCCGCCAAAACCACAGCATCGTTCATATCCAATACCCCACCAGCGAAAGCTACAAATGTGTGCAAAATAATCACATAAGCACATAGACGGACTGTTTGTAGTAACCAGTATGTTACACCACCACTTGTATCATCTTCCATCCAGTAGGTTTCTAGCTCCAACAGAAATAGAATGACAAACCACCCTAACTCATCAAATGTTGTCGCATAAGCTGCTGCAATGTCAAAAAAGCCCGCACTAGCAGTAATCGTGGCTTGAGCCGCACGCCAGTCGTCATAAAAGTAATAGCCCCAGTTAAGTATAAGCAACACATAGATCGCCCATTTTAACTGCTGCTGATACTTAGCTATTAGCCGCATCAATGCATTTTGATTACTCGGCTGTTTACTCGACACTGCTGTGTTCACTTAATATACACTCCCCGTATTCATGCAGTAGAGCCAGCAAACATCAATTTCGTCTTCTTTGCGGGACCGATAGGAATAGTGTTTTAGCTACTTTAAACCTCGGAAATATTGAGCTGGGGTTTTGCTAGTTTGTTTTTTAAATGCATTATAAAATCCAGAGACTGAATTAAAGCCTGCATCAAAACCTATTTCGAGTATAGAAAGGTTTTCAGGGTTTTCAGCCATCCGATTAATAGCATGATAAATCCTCTTTGAATTGACCAGCTCGTAAAAAGTGCGCCCCATCTCATGATTAATAACGAAGGAAATTTGATTACGAGTATAGCCCATGTCTGACGCGACGGCTGCTAAGGTTAAGTCTGGATTTAAATAGGGCTCTTTATCGTCTAAATATCCAGATAACTCACTGGCCATAACTTTCATCATCTCATCGGTTAACCCAAGCTTTGTCATCTTATCAGTATCGGAGCCAGTAGAGGGAACCTCTATCTCAACAGGCACACCTTCACCCTCATAAAACTCGTGGATATTTTGTATCCTGCCGTGCCTAAATACAATCAGCTCAACGCCATTTAAGGTGACATCTCTGCCTGTATCTTTTGCACGAAAATGCTGAGTCCAGTGAATGAAGGCAGAATTACCCTCGACCACTGTCGTTTCTTTTAATTTTATTCGTTGATTGATTTGCCTAGAAAACGAATCTTCGATATATTTTTTAAGACCAGAGTATTCAATTATATCGCCAGCAGGCATGTCGTGATAACGCGCATCATCGCTATACATGGACATCAGTGATATAATATCACATTTATCCCAATATTCCAGATACTTAGAAACCAAATCCTCAATGTCACTCATCATACTTATCTCACTCTATTCACTCTTCTACTGTTAGACTAACACCAATAGAATAGATTTAAAGAGAAATCATAACACCGCGACTACCAGACACTTTATTATCAAGCATATCAAGCCACAGACTGCGCGCATCATCGACGCCACTGTAATGCTCAATACTGACGCTACCTTTTAGACTTGCTGCAAGTTCTGCACTAGCTGAATAGCCCTTTTGCATCAACACACCAGCCCCCCAATCCTCGTCACGCTTTGCAATTTGCGCCGGCGCAAAGAAAAACTCAGCCTCAACCCCGGGTAATAACATATTTTTCCGATCAGCTTCCCAGTGGGTGGCACCAACAAGAATGCTAGCCTTCATATTATCACCTAATAGCTCATGTAACTTTCTACGCAAGGGACCATCACCTGACATATCTACATAAACTGATTTAACATCAGCATTAATCCGCGCTTCATTGCCATATGTCACCACCTGATCACACAGATTAAGCTTTTCCACAAAGGTTTTATTTCCCGAAGATGTTAGGCCAATAATCTCACCTGTAAATCGTTCATTGTTTTTTAAGAAATGCGCAAACCCAAAGCCAGTTTTCGACGAAACAGAGCCAATGAGTATCTGATCAGCACAGAAAAAGTCCTTATCATCTAAATAATCATTAATTACATAGGATGTAATAAACAACGGGAAGAACAAGCAACGCTCATCCTCAATAGCATACAAATATTTAGGTTCTGCCTGACAGCGCATATATTGATTATACAAGCCAGGCAATGGCTGTCGGTGCGGGGCTACATCTGTAAAATTTCTACGCTTAATAACACCAGGCGTTAATACGGCATGACTTGCCATAGGGAAAAATCCATAAAGGCGCTCTCCAACCTCTATACCGTCACAGCTTGAGGCGACAACATCAGCCATACCCCAAACAGTAACCTTGCCCCATTTATCTACGTTTTTTTCACCGTCAACTGGGAAGTATTTCCAGTATCCAATCATATCACCGGATACGGCGTAGCTAACATTGTTTGACGTTAGGGCATATTTATCAATTGAGACCAAAATGTCCCCATCTGCTAAGGGCGACACCCCTTTGGATACAACTTTTATATTGCGATAATTGCCGCGATCCACCCAGATTTCTGTAATCGACATCGATAATTCCCCTTTACGTAAAACCCTTAACTCGTCCAGAACATACAGGTATAACATACAGGATTAAAAAAAAGCGCCTATAAAAAAGCGCTCTTCTACATACTCTATAAGTATTCATCTTCGGGCTCGTCGGGTTCAGGCTTTTTCTTCCAAACCACGTAACGAATTTCTACACCACTACGGATGTTTCGCCGTAGCTTTGCCCCAGACTCCACCATATCAAGTGTTTGCTTAGCCATATCGCCCATCGCAGGGTCAGGTTCCCATTGAGATAGCGCTAAATAGCTATCTTTAATTTCAGTTGCGGTTTCGGTGCTGACATTTTGACTGGCAATAAGATCAAAATATTTATCAAGGGTGTTTTTCTTCTTAGGCAACTGATTAGATATCTGAGAATAAACAAAGTAGCCATCCCTTTTCACCATTCTCTGTACGATAGATGTCCATTCACGCTCCTCACGAAAGGCCCGCAGGTCATCCATACAAAAAATGGCGTCATATTTAAGTTTTTCAGCCCGTGTAGGATCATCAAGACGTGTGGCACGATAAAGATTGACACGATGATCATCTTTAAACATTTCATTTATGTGATCATAACATTCATCACGCCCCTCATAAGCATCAACCCTATAGCCACGTTCTAATAATGTCATAACTAAACGGCCGCCACCAGGCCCAATAACACAGACTTTAGAATTCCTAGGCATTTCCATGAAAAATGACATCATGTTAAGTGGAGACAAGCTGATGGGACGCTCACAATAGTCCATATCTTGACCATTAAACATCAAATCTAACGCAAACGAAAATGCTAAGTTTTCAGACACAAGGCCCCCTAATAATAAATTTTATTAAGCGTACTATAATTAATAACAATGAAGCATTCATGAACAACTAGATCAAATTTTAGTTAAATTGCTTTCACCACTCATTCAAAACGCTAATCTATGCACCGTACTATAACATAGTTTAATATATACATTATTAGCAAGACTAAGAAGAAAATAATTAGACTAATACCTCAAAACGGGAGCGTGCTTAAAATACCACAGATAGAGAAAAAACAATCTACACTCCCCTTGCAACTGTTGTCATTGATTGCACATGAAACCATCTGTAATTAAAGTGACGATACTACATTACAGTATACTAGATGCAAAATAATGCATCAGTAAATTATTAAACTATTTTCTCCAATATTGCACTTAGGGAGCAACAAAATGACTAAACTAACTACTAGCCTGAGCGTAGCCGCTATTCTAGCGAGCACAGCCATATCAACATCGACATTTGCCCAAGACATTGCTGTTTTAGAAGAAATTATCGTTACAGCTCAAAAGCGTGAACAGAACCTGAAAGATGTACCTATTTCAGTTACAGCCATTAAAGGTGAACAATTCCAAGATTTCGCAGCAGCGGGCGAAGACATTCGCGCCCTATCTGGTCGCGTACCTGGTCTTAACGCAGAAAGCTCAAATGGTCGTGTTGCTCCACGTTTCTATATTCGAGGCCTTGGTAACACAGACTTTGATCTAGCAGCATCTCAGCCAGTATCTATCATCATGGACGATGTGGTTATGGAAAATGTTGTTCTAAAAAGCTTCCCTCTATTTGATATAGAGCGCATTGAAGTCCTTCGTGGACCACAAGGCACACTATTTGGTCGCAACACGCCTGCAGGTATCATAAAATTTGACACCCGCAAGCCAAGCCAAGAAGCAAATGGATATGCCTCTATAAATATTGGATCATTAGATGTTGTTAATGTGGAATCAGCATACGGCGCTCCAATTTCAGATACCGTTTCAATGCGCGTATCTGGCATTTATTCACACCGCGGTGATTTTATCGACAATGGTTATACTGGTGAAGAGAATGCGATGGGCGGCTTTAATGAGCTAGCTGGCCGTATTCAGGTCCTTTTCGAACCTAACGATAAATTTGATGCGCTTGTTAACCTTCATGCTCGTACACTAGAAGGCACATCATCTATCTTCCGCGCGAATATTGTTAATGGCAGCAATGATCTAAATGCTAACTATGATGCCAAGACAGTTTGGTTCGACGAAGGTAACAACAACCCACAGGAATATGATTCTAAGGGCATGTCAATTAAGATGAACTACGATCTAGGTGGTTCTATTCTAACATCAATCACAGCCTATGAAACTGCTAATGGTTATAGTCTTGGTGATATTGATGGCGGCTATGGCGCAGTTTACATGCCTGAAATGGGCCCTGGTTTTATCCCATTCAATTCTGCAACGCAGGATAATGTTGATGATACAAACCAATTTACACAAGAAATTCGCTTAGCTAGTGACAGCGATGAAGCTCTACAGTGGCAAGCTGGTCTATATTACTTCAGCAGCGATCTATCTGTAACAACTAGCCCATTCTTCATTCCATCATCGACTGTTGAGCATGAGAATAAGTCAATGGCTATCTTTGCACAGCTTACTTATGCTGTAGCAGAAGACACTACATTCACAGCAGGCGCTCGTTATACCGATGATAAGAAGACCCTACATGGTGTTTTTGCTTTTGGTAACATGTTTGACGAAAGAGTTACTGAGGACCGTATTAGCTGGGATGTTGCAGTAAATCATGACCTCACAGACGATATCATGGTTTATACACGTATTGCAGATGGTTTCCGCGCTGCCTCTATTCAGGGCCGTGACATTGCTTTCTTTGGCGCTCCATCAGTTGCCAAGGCTGAAACAATCCTCTCGATTGAAGCTGGTATGAAAGCAACTATCATGGATGGTCGTGGCCGTATTAACACTGCTCTTTATAAATGGAGCATGGACGACCAACAACTATCAGCTGTTGGTGGTGGTGGTAACTTCATTCAACTTGTGAACGCTTCTAAGACATCAGGTTGGGGTTTTGAAGCTGACATGGAATTCATGATCACTGATAACTTCACCGTTTCTGCAGGCCTGAGCAATAACAATACAAAGATCAAAGACGGTGATCTACGCGTTGGTGTTTGTGTGGCATGTAACGTTCTTGATGGCCTTGATCACAATGGTCGCGCGATGGTTTATGGTAACTCTTTACCACAAGCACCTGATTGGTTAGTAAATGTATCAGCGCGTTACTCAGTTGAGCTAGAAGACGGCGAGCTTTATTTCTCTACTGATTGGTTCAAAGAAGGCGACAAGAGCCTGATGATCTATGACAGTGCAGAATTTAAAACAAGCGGCGATTTTGAAGGCGGCGTAAAGGTTGGCTATATCTTTGGTGATGGCATGTATGAAGCAGCTATGTTTGGCCGTAACATTACTAATGAGCATAACCTAAAAGGCGCAATCGACTTTAACAACAACACTGGCTTTACTAACGAGCCACGTGTTCTTGGTGTATCTTTCCGCGCTAACTTCTAAAGCAGGTTAAAATAATCAACCGAATAGCCAGCCCTACATATTTAGGGCTGGCTATTTTTTTTAACTGAATAGAACCCCTTGCATCCACAGCCGAAATGCCGCACAAGAATAGGCAAATAGGAAAAGGGACATTATGACAAACGCACCAACGCCAATGGGTCAAGAGACTCAGTTTTCTTGCGATCTCAATGCAGGCTTTGCCTTCTTTTTAGATGTAGTCGTTAATTTATTCGTCCTCAGCGGCCTTTTAATAGGTGCATTCAATTTTCCTGCTGAAGTAGTTTTTGGTAAGATCATCCCCGGTGCCATCGTCGGTATTCTTCTTGGTAATATCGCCATGATTTACTTGGCAAAAAAATCTGCTGCCAAAACAGGCAATGATAATATTACATCCCTGCCCCTCGGACTAGATTTACCAACCGTCTTTGGTATGGTTTTCTTTGTCCTTGGCCCAGTTTACATGATGAATGTTGAAACCATGGGCAGTGACAATGCTGCCGATTTAGCTTGGAAAATTGGTATGGCGGGTACTTTTTGGATCGCTATCTTTAAATTCATTCTATCTTACCTCGGCAATATTATTTATAAGGGCTTGCCGCAAATGGCGCTTGTTGGTGCTATGGCTTGTATTGCGACAGTATGGCTGGGCGCTGAGGCACTGCTCGGTGTTTTTAGCCTGCCAGAGGTTGGTATATTATCGTTGCTCATTATGATATATTCTTTAACGGCGGGCCATAAACTTCCCTTTGCGTTGCCCGGTGCTGTCATGGCTATTTTCTTGTCTACTGGCCTTTATTACATTCTGGCCTTTGCTGGCTTTGGCCATGGTTATGTGATTGTCGAGGCGCCAGAGATTACAACAGCAATGCCCATGATTACTTTTAGCCTGTTTGATGTGATGTTTGGCGAAGCGCTGAATTACATCGGGTTATTATTGCCATTCGCCCTATTAATTGCTGCCAGTGGTATCAATGTTGTAGCTGGCGCCAAAATGGTTGGTGATGATTACGACCCAAGTATTGTAGTGCGTATTGACAGTATTACCACTGCCATAAGCGCGCTTTTCGGCGGTGTCGTACAAACAACACCCTATTTTGGCCACCCTACCTATAAACGCATGGGTGCCAAGTTAGATTACGCTATTGGTGCTGTTACCGTTATAACGCTAGGCGGTTTTCTTGGCTTAATTGCCTTTGCCTCTCAAATGATACCTGGCGCGGTGCTAAAACCTATCTTAACCGTTGTTGCTTGTGACATTGTTCGCCTTGCTATCATCGGCTGCGATCCAAAACACGCACCATCGCTTTTATTCTCCATTGTTCCTGGCATCTTAAACTACACGCATAGTAAGGTCACAGAATTACTGGGCAATGTAGAGCGCGGTCTGCAAACTATGGAAATAAAGATCACCAATGTAGTTGGCACTGATTGGTTTATGAATTACGCGCTACTGGGTGCAATGTCACGCAGTTACGTTCTAACCAGCATGATGTGGGCTACCTTTGTCATCTGGATCATTGATGATAAAAAGATGCAAGCAGCCGCTGTGGCATTTGTTTGTGCCTTATTCACGTTATTTGGGGTCATCCATTCAGTCTTGCCATCATCGGCCATGTATCTACCGTGGAATTTAGCTGAAATGGGCGGGGCTGAAATACTGCCTTTCCGCATTGCCTCAGGCTACGCCATTGCAGGGGTTATCCTATTGTTATTTCAAATGGATAGGTCCCCCGCAACAGCCAAGCAATCAGCTTAAAGCTTTGTCACAAATTTAGTCAGTAACGTACCAAGACTTTTACCAGCCACGAGGCCAAGCTCCATAACCTCTTCATGGTTTAGGGCTTCGCCTGTAATGCCAGCGCCCATGTTGGTCATGGTTGAAACACCAACAATCTTCATGCCGTGCAAGTGCCCTACGGTTAGCGCCTCTGGCACCGTTGACATTCCGACACTGCCACCACCCATCATTTGAAACATGCGTATTTCAGCAGGCGTTTCAAAATTAGGACCGCGTACGCCAACGTAAACACCTTCAAAGAGCTTCATATCTAGCTCTTTTGCACTATCGCGTAGCAGGTCACTGATTTCTGGATCCCACGTGTGGGTCATATCAAAGAAACGAGGGCCAAAACGATCATCGTTAGGGCCACTAAGCGGGTTAAGCCCAGATAGATTGATATGATCAGTGATGAGCATCAAATTACCTGGTGTTGCTTCTGGGATCAAGCTACCAGCCGCGTTTGTCGCCACAAGCAACGGTATACCCAGCGCCCACATAACCCGCGTTGGGAAAGCAAGATTTTGCTCTGACTGCCCTTCATAACCATGAACACGCCCCTGCATACAAGCAACAGGCACACCGTTTAACGTGCCAAAATGTAGCATCCCACTATGGCCCATCACCGTTGGGCGCGGGAACTTTGGTAAATCTTCATATGGGATACGAATAGCATCCGCTAAATCATCAGCAAGTTGATTAAGGCCGCTACCTAAAACGATCACAGCCTTTGGGGCAAAGTCACCTATTTTTTCGCGAATAACCGCCGCACAATTTTGAACATCATCAAACATAGTTAATCCTTAAAGCTCAATTTCAGGCAATTTCAAGCCCTTATGTTCTAGTATCTCTTCTTTGCTAAGACCCACAAGCTCATGTGGGAAGACAAGCCACTGATCAGTTTCTTCAAGGTAGAAATCTGGTGTAATGTCAGTAACATTTTTAGAAGGCTTATAATAAACTGTCGCAGATTTAATCACATCAGGTGCATTGCGGCGACAACGTAACTTAATTTCGCGAATAAGCGCGTCAATAGACCGCCCACTATCAAATACATCATCAACAATGAGTAAGCTATCCTCAGTATTGATATTTTGGATGATATATTCAAGACCGTGAACGCGCACTTCTTTTTGCTGACGCATACCAACATAACTACTTGTTCTAATGGCAATATGATCGGTTTTCACACCGTAATAATCCATAACTTCTTGAACGGCAATACCTGTAGGGGTGCCTCCACGCCAAACACCAACAATAAATTTAGGCCTAAAGCCACTTTTTAAAATATTAACCCCAAGGTCAAAGGACATCTCGAGCAATTGTTCCGCACTAATAAAAATCTTATCCATAATAGTTTTATCTATCCATTTTATTTAATCATTCTGTTAAGGTATAAACAGTCACAGATGAAACTGCACTAAGTTTTTAAAGGAATAGTATGTCACGAGCACTTATTTTGGTTATGGATAGCCTAGGGCTTGGCGCCACACCAGATGCTGAGGCATTTGGTGATGTGGGCGCAAACACGCTGGGTCATATCGCTGACTGGTGCGCTGATGGTAATAATTGCTCGGAGCGTGACAGCGGCCCCTTGTGTGTTCCTAACCTTACACGGCTTGGTCTTGGTAAAGCCGCCGAATTAGCAGCTGGTACAGTACCAAAGGGCTTTGAGACTGACACAACAGCTATTATAGGCATGTATGCAGCCTGTGAGGAAGTCTCTAGTGGTAAGGACACACCATCAGGCCACTGGGAGATGACAGGCGTACCCGTGCGCTACGATTGGGGATATTTTCCCACTACTGAAAACTGTTTCCCCGATGAACTTATGGAAAAGTTTACTGCTAAGACTGGCATTACAGGTACGCTCGCCAATTGTCATGCCTCTGGCACTGATATACTAGAAAAACTAGGGGATGAACATGTCAGGACGGGGCAGCCTATCTGTTATACGTCCTCTGATTCCGTTTTTCAAATTGCCGCACACGAAGACCATTTTGGCCTAGAGCGCCTATACGAGATATGTGAAATCGCAAGAAAGCTCATTGATCCATATAACATCGGCCGTGTCATTGCCCGCCCCTTTATCGGCAAAAATGGTCATTACACTCGTACTGGCAATCGCCGAGATTATGCTACGCCGCCCCACGCAGATACGCTGTTAGACAAGCTAACAACTGCTGGTCATGACGTGATATCGGTCGGTAAAATTTCTGATATATTCGCCCATCGGGGCATTAGTCATAAAATCAAGGCCACAGGCCATGACGCACTATTTGATGCCACCATTCAGGCGTTATCTAACGCAAAAGAAGGTAGTTTAATCTTCACTAACTTTGTAGAATTTGATCAATCCTTTGGCCATCGCCGAAATGTAGGCGGTTACGCTGATGCTATCGAGCATTTTGACAGACGTATCACCGAAGTAATGGATGCAATGGGTGATGAGGATTTGCTTATATTAACCGCAGATCATGGCTGTGATCCCACGTGGGTTGGCACTGACCATACCCGCGAACATATCCCTTTTGTCGCCTATCGCCCTCTTCATCAAACCGCACTAAATGGCGGCATTCGCAGTAGCTTTTCTGATATAGGCCAAACAGTAGCTAACCATTTATCCATTGCCCCTCTTGATGAGGGCATTAGCGTATTTTAAGGTATTTTTATGTTATCGATTGAGATTGTAACTGGCTTTTTTGCCACCGCTATTATTCTGAGCCTAGCGCCGGGCCCTGACAATATATTTGTCCTTACCCAATCGGCTATTGAGGGTCGTTTAGCAGGCATTATCGTCACTTTAGGCCTCGCTACAGGTCTCTTGTTTCACACAGCTGCTGTTGCCTTTGGTGTTGCTGTGATTTTCCAAACATCGGCAATTGCCTTCACTATTTTGAAAATGTGCGGCGTTGCATATCTACTCTATCTAGCATGGGGTGCCTTTAGGACCTCTGCCAGCAGAATATCTATAAAAGGCAAGAGCATTGGCCTAGGGCGTTTATATAGGCGCGGCATCATCATGAATATCACCAACCCAAAGGTGTCGATATTCTTCTTGGCTTTTCTACCGCAATTCGTTGACCCTAAAGTCGGGGATATAACCTACCAGATCATCAGTCTAGGACTAATCTTTATAGTCGCTACACTGATTATTTTTGGTAGTATCGCCCTATTATCAGGCACTTTGGGCAAGCGATTAAAAGAGTCCGACAAAGCCCAAATAGCACTCAATCGTATTGCTGGCACTGTCTTCATCGCCTTAGCATTAAAATTAGCAATAACCGAGAAATAATAATAGCTTACGTGCGTTCTGGAACCTTCAATTCACCAAGCGTATCAAGATACTCTCCCTTGTTGGCCATACCCTCTTGAGGGAATTCATGACCATGATCACGGAAGCTTTTTAGCGGTTGCCCTAGATTTTTAAGGCCTCGCTCTCGCGCACGTCGTACACGATCAAAATCAATATCCATCAATAAAATTTGCTCTACTTCACCGGCTGTATAGGAGATATCGCCATCAGGGCCTGCCATGACGGATTTCCCTACGCCCAGACACCCTACACCATTAATATTAACAATATAACTTTGTTGCTGAGCCGCTGTAGCCTGCACCATTGCAAGTTCCACATCACGATCACACGTATCAGTTAACGTAGGATGTAATAACACCTCAGCACCAGCAGTAACCATTGCGCGTGACAGCTCTGGGAACCACATATCATAGCAGATATACAGACCAAAACGGCCATAACCTTCCACATCAAACACACAGATATCTTGCCCCGCAGTCACGCCCTTTTCATAGGGTAAAAATGGATACATTTTACGGTAACGCGTCACAATCTCACCTTTTGGATTAATCACGGGCGTTGTATTAAATACTTCACCGTCTTTGTCTTCATAAACAGACCCCGGGATGAGCCAAATACCCAGTTCCTTAGCCAAAGCACATAACCGTGGCTCTGCTTCATTTAAGCGGGGTGTCGCTGTTGTTGCCCCTGCGCCGCAGATAGCCAATTCGCTAACCACAACCATGTGGCTAAAGGGATAGCGGGCAATAGCACCGCGCACTTTTTTAATGACCAGGTCAAGGTTATCTGCTGCTGGCAACTCCAATTGGAGTGCTGCTACCGTAAATACTGTCATTGAACTGACCTTCCTGTGTCACTTACTTTTTTACAATTAGTTGAATGAGTTGCCAGCGTTGCTACAGCGTCAGCCCATGCATGGGAGCCGCCGTCACTAAAGCTGTAATAGATATCGCCATTGAGGCTAAGGGCGATTGAAATCCCCCCAAAACCCGACATAAAGGGAATAGATTTCATCTCACCGCAGATCAATACATCCTTGGCCCAAAAGCCGTTATTATATAGGTATCCTGCTTTATTATTTTGCTCTGCTTTTATGCCGCGATCATTTGGATTGCGCTGCAAGGCACCATTAAGAGCTGGGCCAGAGAATTTCCCACTAGCCACTGCCTGCGAATTGATATAACTGGCTATTTTAGCAATATCACTACGGTGGAATACAAGCCCCCACCCCGTGAATGCCTGCGCCCTAGCACCTGTGGTTCTACGTGTATCATGGACTACTTGGCTCAGCTCAAGTTCATCCCAAATAGGCACAATAATATCACGGTAAAAATCTGCACTGTCACCTTGTTTTGATTTCCAGAACTCTTGCAGACCACTGCCAAGAATATAAGTATCAGATGTATGATATGCCCACACGGTACCCGGCGCTGATTTGCGCGGGAAATAACCACAAGAGAAATCTAGCTTTTCCTCATGCGTTTGTGTGAAAAATAACTGTTGATATCCAGCCTCACCCTCATCTTTGGCCGAATGAGGGGTGTTATAATTACCCGTTGCCATATCTGATAAATTTTCAAAGGTAACACCCTGCCATTTATCGCCACTACACTGGCTAACATAGTCAGATATTTGTGATTGCATCATTCCCGGATACAAGGCTTCTAGTCGCATCATAGCAAGCCCGCCAACGATTGATTTTGCAAGTGAGTAGGATGGCAACGTTAAAACATCACAGTAAGGGTAAGCACCCGCACGCGTATCGCAGCCACTGACATAATGCACACCATCACGCACAAGGCCGTATAGCGTCATATCAGATGGTTTAATTCTGCCTTCAGCTTTGATCGCAGCTTGATCAATGGATGGATATATTTCGTATAGTTTTGCCAGAGGGGCGCTAGGTAAGCGTCCTTTTAAGGCAGTTTCAGTAGTGGCGATAACAGCTTGTACATTTGCCGTATCTGTATCTTGCCAATCTGCTTTCATCTCACCCCAAAGATCAAATTTAAGATAGAGACATGTCTCACTAGCAACCTGATAAGAAGATTTCGGCGTTTCCACGTTTAACTGAACCAACATTACACCATTCAGCAAACAGTTTTCATTCTTTTCCATCAGCGCGAAAGGCAGCGATGCCATCACAGATCCTGATGTAGTTTCCCATATTTTTCCTGCACTTAACACCAAGTCCCACGCAGGGTGTTCTGTCAGGATAATACCAGAATTAACAGGAATGAAATCATTGCCGCTGCGCACATAGTCATAGCTGAATTTTGGTAAGCTATTCCAACTATCACCCTTTGACAGGCCAATACCATCACGAACAACACGGCCGTGAGATTGTGCATCGGCTAGCGAGATGGTGCCTTGCAAATAACCACTAGGTACCGCAGAATTTGTTGGCATGGCAAATTCACTATAATCACGTAATCCTGCATCCACATCCTCAGCATATAAAGAAGCTCCACTCACCGTCACAAGGACAGTCAGGCATAAACTTTTCAACAAGTTTCTATATGTAAGAGAGTATAGCATTCTAACTTAAGCCTTCTGTCTTGCGGCTTTTAAGGCCCTATCAGATGTTAAGGCGGGCAGCGCTGCTGCTGCTCCACATAAAGCGAAACCAACAGCCACAATCATCAACACGTCGCTATAGCTACCCCCTGCAACGACTTTTGCTGCAATTAGCGGCCCCGTAGCGATACCAAACTTTGATGCGGTGCCACCCAACGTCATCAGATGACCACTGCCATCTAATTCCGCAGCAAGCCCAAATAGATAGGCAATGATGTATGACCAACCGAATGTCAGCAACGCATTAGCCGCAAAATACATCATGCTATTTTCAGCATTAAGCGCGGCATAAATAGTAAGGAACATCAATATAATGCCGCTAATGATTGGAATAAAGCGACCATAACGCAGACCTAGGATGACGGGCACAAGACCGCCAACCGCCCCTATCCACGCGCCATAAGCAGTAAATGAGGAAACAAATTCATGTGTGTGACCAGCCGCTAGCCCAATACGTTCCATATAGACCCACATACCATTAGCCATCGCCTGATATAGGAAAATAGCGAGCAGCGTAAGGATAGTAAGTTTGTTAATCGGGGGCCACTGAAAGCCTGTATCAGCCGACGCTAGCGCTGTTTTCTTTGGTTTATAATCCCCAAGGAAAGCAATAATCATAAGGCTAATAGCTACAAGAACAGCCAGCATCACAAACACCGCTGCACTCCCTAAAACAGGTGCCAACATCAAACGCAGGAATATAATAGCGCCGCCTAAGCCCGTTTGAATTACAAGCAAGAAACCATAACCACGATCAGGCGTATTCAGACGCGCTATAATGGCGAGACCAATACCGATCGAGCACCCTCCTAGGGCGCCAAGAATAAAGCGTATTGCCATCATTGCCTCTGGTGTTGAGGTCGTTGATGATAAAAGCTCTAGCGCTATCATCGCAACAAACAAAATACTCATGGTTTGTTTCCACGGCAAGCGTTTGAGTAAAAAGACGGAAATCAGCGCGCCAGTCATGCTGCCATATGCGTTAACCGAGGCAACGATACCGGCTTGTTCTTCACTAAAGCCAAAGCCGTCAATCATCGCACTGACTAATGCTGGTAGCGCAGGTACATAAAAGAAACCAGCCGAGGATATAAAGGCAAGCAGGATATAAGAAAGCCAGCTTTCTTCGCCAACTTTTGGAATTACGCCAAACATCTTTGTGTTACTATCTTGCATTAATCATCCACTTTCACGTTGATACCATAGGCCTCTAGCGCGTTTTGAAGCGGCGCTAAAGCCGTAGCATAATTGCGCCATTTCTCGACTGAACTACTATAGATTGGTTGTCTAACTTGGGCGGCACTTGCGGTTGCTGATGGCGCTGAGTTTTCATGAAAACTCAGGCAACCCTCTTCCCATTTTAGGCCACAAGCCGCGACAAGGCTACGCGACTGCGTTTCTTGGTCTGCGACTAAATCACTATAGGTAATATCATGAATACGGCCAGGCAAAACCGCGTGCCAGTGATCCATTAATTTAGCGTAGGCTGCGTAATATTCAGCCAGATCATTCATATCATAACTAAAAGGATATCCCATACGGAACAATGTCTTATACATAGCGTAGCAGCTATCCATTGGGCTACGCTTTAGATGAATGATCTTTGCATTTGGCAGTGCCTTAGCAATAAGGCCAATATATAAAAAGTTAGCGGGTGTCTTGTCTATGAGCATTGGTGCAGTGATACCACGCGCTGCTGTGCTTGCTAGATATGCCTCACCTAATGCTACAAAATCTAATGCCTTTGATTTTTCAAGCAAATCCATCTTATCTTTGGCAGGACCAGCAGCCTTCATGAAAGACATAACAAAGTCATTAACTTCGCCTAGGCTTTCCACCGCGGAATGGCTAGAGACTATACGGTCAACCAGAGTTGTCCCACTACGCGGCAGCCCTAAGATAAAAACAGGCCCCGCTTCATCGCTTGACTGTATATCAGTGCAAAAATCAGCATCGTGAACCTTGGCGATGGCTTGCATCGTGTCCACATCGCCTTGCACGTCATAGCTTAAACCTTTGCGGCGTGCGGTAGCACCTGTAATCAGATGCGCTATAGAGCGATCATACTCGCCGATATCCTCAAGCTCTTTTGATAATGCGTAACCAACTTGGGCCAAACCTTGCTGGTCTGTGCAACCCTTGATCACAGCCTCTAAAGCATCTATGTGATTATTGTCTAAGGTCTGCTTACGCAGCGTTGCACGGTTATAATAGGCATCGTAATCATTAGGCTTGATAGCAATTACCTTATCAAGCAACTCCTCAGCCTCAGTCATTTTACCAAGCGATGAAGCGGCTGTAGAAAGATTATATAGTGCCTGACTATCATTAGGTTTAAGCTCAACAGCGCGGCTATAGACTCTATAGGCTCCCTCATGATCTTCCATGCGGGTATAAAACTGTCCGATTTGTTGTTGTGACAAGGCGTCTGATGCGGCAACACTCTCTAATTTACCAAGTGTTTTTATCGCCTTATCAACTTGGGCATTATTCATTTGTGCCTCAGCACACATTAAATACCCCATAGAAAATTCAGGTTTTAATTCAATCACTTTTTGCGCACATGAAAGCATACCCTGAAGGTCGCCTTTCATCTGAGCAATACGACCGCACTGTAGCCAGCCACCTTCAAAAGAAGGGCTGCTGTGTATGAGCTGCTGCGCCAGTTTTTCGGCGTCAACGACCCTGCGCGCTCCGATGAGCCCGTCAATCTGTTGCATGACTGTCATGATATCTACCCTGTTAGACATTTACTTCTCCGCATATTGGCCCCAAAATCCCACCATGCGATAAAAAAGGGTGGCGACACAAGTGCCACCACCCTTTAATTTTTTTAGAAGCGGTATTTAGCAGCTATACCAAATGTACGTGGTAAAGCCATCTCGTCTTTTGCGCCATTACCATAGTAATTTTGGCTAGGTGAAGTACCCATGTACGCCGCGCTAAATGATGCTGTTGTACCCATTTCATTACCGATATTTTTAACGAATAGAGAAACATCAAAGTCTTCTAGTAATAAGGTAGCACTTGCATTCCAAAGACCAAAACCAGCATGATTACGACCATATGTAGCGTGGTCGTTATTGATGTAGTTTTCGCTCTTAGACTGGATATAACCATTCACACGGAAAACAGTTTCAATGTCACTGATCTCAGTTGTGTAATCCACTGCAAGGTTCAACATATGCTTTGGAACACCCGGCAGGCGATTGCCCGCAGCTGCGATCATATCGCCAGGACCGTTACCAGTTGGTGCATTAAACTCTTTCTTAAGCTTCGCATTAACGAAAGCATAACCAAAGCTATAGTGTAGCGCCTCTGAAAGTTGACCCTCAATCTCAAGCTCTAGACCCTTAGTCGCTGCTTTATTGCCGTTAGCAGCTGTAAAGAAACCCCAGTTTGATGTTGCAGTATTAATCTGTGGGTTAGACCAGTCAACATAAAATGCTGCTATTGTATAGCGCATTGTATCGGATGATCCCTTAAGGCCCATTTCATAGTTTACAACGCTATCTGAACCAAATGTTAGCCACGCTGTGCTTTCAGCGAAGTTACCTGATGTTGGTACAGCTGATGCACCACCACGACGGTAACCTTCTGATACGGTAGCATAAGCCATCATCTCGTCATTTAGGTCATAAGATACATTCAACTTGAATAAAGCATCTTTTTTACCAAATTCAGCTGTTGAATCAACAGCCTGCCAAGATGCAAGTGCATCCCAAAACGGTAATTGAACAGTTGCGACAGATTTACCCTTACTATCGAAATAACGGATACCACCAGTTACATGCAGATCTTCTGACACATCATATGTCACTTCACCAAATAGTGCAGTTTCTTTGATCTTACCTTTGTCATTCATGTAGAAATCATGATCGTCGTCATCGTAACCATAGCCGTCTGACATCCAACCGAACACAGTAGAAGCCCAAGCTTTATAACCTGCTAGAGTAGATGTTTGACCAACAAGTTTATCTTGATTTTGATAATATAGACCAGCAACCCAGCTTAGTGGGCCTTCGCTGTTTGATACTAAACGAACTTCTTGAACGAATGCTTCGTCACCAAAGCTTCGATCAGCGCGCGCTAGTGGACGTGGTGAGTTATAATACAAACCACCGAACCAATTTTTCTGTGCGTAGAAACCAGAGTTTTCACTGATTGCAGAACCTTCAACGTCATATAATGATGTTGATGATGTAAGTGTTGCAAAACCCAGATCAACATTAATCTCAGCAGACATCATTTCAATATCAGCCTCTGATGGCTCCATTTGGACTGCACCAGCTTCATATTTGCCATATGTATTTTCAGAGTTCATACCATAACGATAACCCTCAGCACTGGCACGACGGCCAGCGGCCTTATCTTTTTGACGTGTATACATAAGATTAATGTCAAAAGTCTCAGAAGGCTGGAACAAAGCGCTAATGCGGAAAAAATCTGTGTCCGAGCTATCAGCATCTTTAACCATATGGAAAGAAGCATCAGTATCCAGAATGTCCCCAGGAACAACTGGTGCCATATTAGCGTCGAGATCATAAACATTCATGTAATCAATGATACCAGCTGTATCAACATGGCTACCAACTAGACGAACAGCGAATTTATCACCAAGTGGCACGTTAAGAACAAGATCAGTTGTCCAGCTCATGTCGCCAGAAGCTTTAGTCTTGCTAACATTACCGCCAACAGAACCTTCAAAACCTTCAAGAGATGGCTTTTTCGTAATATAACGAACAGCACCACCAAGAGCACCAGAACCATATAGCGTACCCTGTGGGCCACGAAGAACCTCAACGCGCTCAAGATCTTTAAGCATTACATTAGCAAACATTGGTGTATCGTTAATGTATGTAGCAACAGTTGGGGCTGAAGACGCAGCATAATCACCGCGAGCAGCACCGTCTACATTAAGACCACGAATACGAATGTCATTTTTAGTAGAAGAGTTACGTGCGCCACGATCAGGAACAGCAACACCAGGAATTGAGCGAAGCAATTCTGATGAATCAACCATATTGGCCGCATCGATGCTCGCGCCAGAAACAGCTGATATGTTATATGGAATATCCTGTGTAGAAGTTGAGCGACGTGTCGCTGTAACTAGAATTTCTTCAAGTTCGAAACCCGCGTCCTGCGCCATTGCAGAAGGAGCATATACCGACATAGCTGTCGATGAAAGTAGAGCTAGTTTTGTTAAGTTCCCAGTAATAGACATTTTTTTCTCCCTAAATATCATTGCGCTATTTATGGCAGACAAAAATATTATAGTCAACTATATATTTCTGAATGACTATTAACTTTAGTTCAGCTGCAATAAAAAAGACGACACCATTCGGGGCCGCCTTTCAATAACCATATATGATTACAATGCTATTCAGATTTGAATCCGCTGATAAACAGCTCAACATCTTTAGCAATATTTGCCAGTAATTGTTCTTGTGTCATGTCCTTTAGATATACATAAACAAGAAAATGATTGCGCTCTAGCCGTGTGAGTAGATAGGCCATATGCTCAGGATCACCATCACGAATCACCCCAAGCTCCATATATTTTGCTAGTGTAAGTTTAATAGCATCTGCCAAGCCATCAGAAATAGTATGCAGGTACCTTGGTGCAACCTCAGGGTCAGAAGTTGTAGCAATATAGGCCACTACATGCCCCCATAGCGCCCTACTGAGATAGGATAATGTATCCTTAACGTTAAAGCATATAATATCAGCGATTAATTCTTCAGGTGATTTATGCTCGGCCTCTTTGACAAAAGCTGCTGAGCTTTCATGTACACCCACCTCACCACGCGCCACTAGCGCTAGTAACAGTTCGCCCTTGTTTCCATAATAGTTATAAACTGTCGCAGGTGACACCATTGCTTTTTCTGCAATACCTTCGATTGTCGTCAAGGCAAACCCCTGACTTTCAAACAGATCGCTAGCAGCAGTTTCAATGAGCGAACGTCTTTGCGCTTTTTGTTTTTCTCGTAACCCAGTCATAACATTCTACTCTATAATTAAATTCCGTTAACCTATACTCGACTGAAATCTTATAGTCCACACTAAATTTAGAACAATCGCTATTCAATCCTACATGTTCCACAGCAAAGTGAAAATCTATCTTGCTTTTACCCTAACTCTAGTTCTTAAATACCCTACAAAAAAATCAAAGGGCCGAAGATGAATATCATATTTAAAATTGCGTTATTATCCATGTTACCTTTTTTACCTGCATCGGCAGAAAGTGCGACCGTTATCAAGGGCGCGACTGTCATCGATGGCAGCGGCAGTGCTGGCATCATACAAGATGTGCGTATATCAGGCGGCGCTATCACATCTATTGGCCAGATTGCCCCAGAAACAGGCGATAAAATTATAGATGCCACAGGTCTAACGCTCAGCCCCGGATTTATTGACACGCATAGTCACCATGACGGGGAACTTGTTGAAAACCCTCACGCTACAGCCGCACTCTCTCAAGGCATTACAACAATTATTGTTGGCAATGACGGCGGATCTAAAAATACAACAGATGCATTAAAGGCAATGATGCAAAATAATCCAATCGCTATTAATGTAGCGTCATATACTGGGCATGGTACAATCCGCGCACAGGTTATGGGTGATGATTATAAACGCCACGCCACGCCAGCTGAAATTGACGCGATGAAGGCAATCTTAGAAACAGAAGTGCTTGCAGGTTCACTAGGGCTATCGTCTGGCCTAGAATATGACCCTGGCATTTATTCCGACCCCAGTGAAGTTGTTGAGCTTGCTAAGGTAGCAGCAAAACATGGTGGGCGTTATATTAGTCACATGCGCAGTGAGGACCGTTTTTTAGATGACGCTATCGATGAAATATTAAATATCGGTAAGGAAGCTAATATCCCCGTACAGATATCGCATTTCAAGATCGCTAGCTCTGAACATTGGGGTGAGGCAGCCAGCATTATTAAACGTCTAGACCAAGCCCGAGCCAATGGCATTGATGTTACGGCTGACATTTATCCTTATACATATTGGGAATCTAATTTAACCGTTGTGTTACCCGATCGCAATTTCGATGATTTAGAGGCCATGCAATATGTGCTGGATAAACTAACCCCCGCTGATGGTTTTACACTGACTAGCTATCCATTAGATCCTAGTCTTGTGGGTAAAAATGTCGCTGAAATTGCCAAGATGCGCGGACAAGGTGAAGCAGAGACGTATCTACAACTAATCAATGACGCCAATAAAGCGTCGAAAAATGGCGGTGATAATACAGGCGTGCTGGGCAAGAGCATGTCAGAGGAAGACATCAAAGCCTTGATGGCTTGGCCGCACACCAATATTTGCTCTGATGGCGGTATCGAAGGTCACCCACGTGGCCACGGCGCATTCCCGCGTGCTATCCACCGCTACGTTAAACAATTGGGTACCACAGACATCCAAACGATGATCCATAAGATGACCGCGCTAAGTGCAACCCACGTAGGCATCAAGGATCGCGGCTTGATTAAGGTTGGGATGAAGGCTGATCTGGTATTATTTAACTATGATACTATCGAGGATAAGGCCACCATCAAACAATCTAATGCCCTAGCTGCTGGTATTGTTAGTACATGGGTCAATGGCAAATTGGCTTGGACTAATTCAAAACCACAATCTGGCGGCGCAGGCGTCCACATAACCCGTTAATCAAAGGTTGAGAGTTATCTATGGCACAGAATTTTTCTAATACTGAATTCCCCGCCCCCTATCTGGTATATTTAGGGGACGCTACCGCTGAAGATTACGCTAAAACAGGCTTTGGTATTGCTGACTGGGCACCTAAAAAGGCATTGGCTGAATGCAGAACTCATGAAGATACCGTCACAACAGGCCTGCCGCAGATGACAGTGGCTGAGGCTGCTAGCGCTGGAGCAAAATCACTCATCATTGGGGTTGCTGGTCTTGGTGGTAAGATACCTAAATCATGGCAGAGTGATCTGCTTGAGGCTGTGAAACTTGGCATGAATATCATCAGTGGAGCCCATGAACAACTAACGACTATTGACGGATTAACTGAGGCCGCAAAAAAATCTGGTGCTCAGCTAATTGAGGTCCGCACCCCTGCCCCCAGTTATCCCATTGCATCAGGTATCAAGCGGAGTGGTAAACGGCTTTTAACCGTAGGTACTGATTGTGCTTTGGGTAAAAAATATACTGCCCTATCTATCACAAAAGAAATGAAAATACGTGATCGAAGCGCAAGGTTTCGCGCCACAGGCCAAACCGGCATCATGATCGCTGGGGGCGGCATCCCCATTGATACAGTCATTAGTGATTTTGTTGCAGGTGCCGCTGAAGAGCTTACACCCAATGCCGCAGCTGACCACTGGGACATTATAGAGGGACAAGGGTCGCTCATTCACCCAGGATATGCTGCTGTTACACTTGGCCTACTTCATGGTTCACAACCTGATGAGATTGTACTGTGCCATGACGGCCGCACCCATAACGCTGATAGCCCCCACATTAAAATCCCGCCCCTGCGTGAGGTAATTGACATGTATCTGATGATGGGGCGCCTGACTAATCCCAACATCCGCTGTCGCGGCATTGCGCTAAACACCAAAGGTATGAGCATTATGGAGCGTGCCTTTATATTAGCACAAACACGCGAAGAAACAGGCCTTATTACATTTGACCCCGTTGCCACGGGCGTTGCTGAATATGTTGACATTTTAGAGTGAGGAAAGGTGCAGATCATGGAACTAAACTATTATACGAAACGCTGGATCATGAAAGAACCCTTCATCATCGCGGGCGAGACCTATAATCATCTGGATGTGGTTATAGTCACCCTAACCGATAAAAATGCCATAATGGGTCAGGCTGAAGCTTGCGGCGTAGATTATCTAGGCGAGACCACCAGTAGTATTATATCGGGCATTGAGCGCGTTAAACGCCACATCACGCCTAATATTACGACTGAAGCATTACAGGAACTAATGCCGACGGGCGGAGCACGCAATGCCGTGGATTGCGCCTTGTGGGACCTACGCGCAAATCAACAGCGAGAAAGCTTGTATACGCTGACAGGCATTCCAAAAGCTAAGAAAATACGCACCGTCTTTACCATCGGTATTGTTGAACCAAAACGCGCCGCCGAACTGGCTTTTTATCGCAGTAATTTCAGCACACTAAAGGTCAAAGCAGGCAGTGATGGTTCGCTGGACAATCTTCGCGCTGTTCGTGAGGCTCGTCCTGATGCCCGCATCATCATAGATGCCAACCAATCATGGACACCCGAACTGTTTGCACGCATTGAACCTGAACTAGTGAATTTGAATGTAGAAATGTTAGAGCAACCTTTTAAAGTCGGTCAGGATGAAAGCCTGCTGGACTATCGCGGTGCCTTAAAACTTTGCGCCGATGAAAGCGTACAGGTAACAGATGATCTGCATGCCATCGGCGGTAAATATCACGCGGTAAATATTAAACTTGATAAAACAGGTGGCCTGACAGAGGCAATACATCTAGCCCATACTGCTCAAGCGGCAGGATATGAGCTTATGGTTGGTAATATGTGTGGCAGCTCGCTGGCTATGCGCCCTGCACTAGTGGTCGCGCAGTTATGTGATTATGTGGACTTAGACGGACCACTGTTGCAAGAGCATGATTGGGCCCCACCTCTAAAGTATGTTGGTGATTTAATACAGGGTGGGTAGGTTTATTTAACCACAAAACTGACTGTCATCCTCGTGCTTGACACGGGGATCCATAGGAAACCAAGGTGTGGCTGAATAGAGTGAGTTTCTCAATGAAAATTCAGGGTGTATATCCCTGTATAATGGATTACCCGATCTAGTCGGGTAATGACGAGTGAGGTGAGGGAATGACGGCAGAAACTACTTAACCACCTTGCCGCCCTTCATCACGATATCAACATGTTCTAGCAGCGTAATATCAGCCAACACATCCCCCTTAACCGCGATGATATCAGCGAATTTACGCGGGGAGATAGAGCCAATCTCGGTCTGTAGCGACATTGATTCAGCACCGCGAATTGTTGCCGCTTGGATCGCCTGCATCGGTGACAGGCCATGCTTAACCATATAGGTCATTTGCTTACCGTTATCTCCATGTGGATATACACCAGCGTCCGTACCAAAGGCGATATTAACACCCATTTTCACGGCCTTACGGAAGGCTACGCGCTGTGTCTCTGTCGTTTCACGGTTTTTACGCATGGTTTCTGCGGGCCAGCCATCGCGCGTGCCCACCTCATTAATATAATCACCATTATAAATATCTGCGACCAGCCATGTACCGGCGTCTTTCATCATTTGAAGCGCCTCATCATCGGCGATTGAACCATGCTGGATAGACCGCACGCCTGCCCGCACTGCCATTTTAATACCTTCGGCACCGTGGGCGTGGGCCGTAACATATTTACCGTATTTACCAGCCTCTTCAACCGCTGCACGGATTTCAGCCTCGTTAAATTCTGGCTCGCCCGGTTCAGTACCAACGGTTAGCACAGCGCCTGTTGCAATCATCTTGATCAGATCAACGCCGCCTTTAACTAGATATCTGACTTTCTCGCGTACTTGCTGTGGCCCTTTGGCCACGCCAGCGCGGAAATCAGGCGTAACGAGATCAGACACCTTGCCGTCTGGACCTAGGCCAACGACTTCGCCGCCACCACCCGGAATAGTTATATAAGCCCCTGAAACCCACATACGCGGCCCCTGAACCTTGCCCGCATTAATGGCGTCACGTAGCTCAACATCAGTGAACTCACGGTATGCGCCAACGTCTATCACGCTGGTAAAGCCAGCCATTAGGGTTTTAAGTGCGTTTACTTCGCCCATATGTATATCATCAGCGCGTGATACTTTAACGGGCGCTAACACATCATTTGATTGGATATCACCTATTAGATGTGTATGGCCATCAATCATACCCGGCATCACCGTATAGTCAGACCAATCATAAAAAGTGCCGTCTAATGTACGCGACTTAGCACCCCAAGCCTCCACGCTAACGATCAAATCATCCTTTAGGGTAATTAGCTGATCACTGAGGATAACCCCTGCCTCAACATCAATCATTTTACCTGCGCGAATATAGATAAACTCGCTGTTAATTTCCTTAGCAAAAGATACAGTGCATAACGCTAACGCTAGCATGAATGCGCATATGATATTTTTCATGATTTTCCTAATTTAATCAATTGGATAACGATCAAGCAATGGGCCTAGAGCCTGTTTGAGCGGATCAAGCCAAGGTTCATAATGACGCCATAGCTCTAGCGCGTCCGTGTAAACTGGCTGTCTCACCTGCTCAGAGCTAGGCGTTCTAATTGCACGTTCAGTTTCATAGAAACGTAAGCAATTTTCTTCAAAAGGCAAGCCGCAATAGTCTAGTAATTTTCGGATTTCCGTTTCAGTGTCTGCCACCATATCTTCATATTGTACGCTGTGCACAAGCCCCGGCAATACCTCGTCCCAGTGGTCCATTACCTTCACATAGTCGCGGTAATATTGGCCTACCTTTTCAAGACCGTATGTGAATGTCTGACCACGGGCAAATAATTGCTTAAAGCCAGCAAAACAGCCCGCCATTGGATGACGTCTCGCATCAATAATTTTTGCGTTAGGCAAGATAGAATGAATGAGGCCAATATGCTGAAAGTTATTGGGCATCTTATCAATAAAATAAGGTGTTCCATGCCGTTGAACCTGTGTAGTCTCTATATAGCTCTCACCAAGTTCCTTATAGTCTTCTTCGGTTAAGTCATGCAAAATTTCAGGGTATTTAGTCGCCCCCTCCATTCGCTTAGCCCCACCTAATTTACGAGCAAGGGCAATAATATCGGTAAGCTCTGCCGTACCCTCAACCTGTGAATGGGATGATAATATCTGTTCAATTAAGGTAGAGCCAGCGCGCGGCAAACCAATAATAAAAATAGGGTCTTTAGCAAGACAGCCAATATCCTTGCGTGCCTCAAAATATGCCTTATCAAAAGTTTTGATCTGCCTGACACTGTCATAAATATTCAGCTTGGCATGATAGACATGATTAATACCGCGAATATTGTTGCCGCGATTATAATATTTAAACGACTGCTCGTAATCTTTGTTGTCTTCATAGGCCTTACCCAATGCAAAGGCTATATGTGATTGATCATCTGCGCCGCCGCCCTCTGTTGTCACACGGGACAGCATATCCGCAATATCCGCATCACTGAAGCGATAGGTCTTTAGATTTGCTAAAGACCAATAAGCCTCGCCTGCCTCACCACTTAATTCAATAGTTTTACGGTAAGCCTCAACAGCCTTGTCAATATGACCCACTGATTTTAGGGTGTGACCATAGCTTAACTGAGCCTTGGGCTGATCAGGGTATTCACTGAGTAATGCTTCATAAATTGCCAGCGCCTGTTCATGGTCGCCTTTGCGCACCAATATTGTGCCTTTAAGGATCAAATAATTGGGATTTTCAGGTTCGACCGCTAGTAACTTTTCAAGCTCAGTTAGAGCTGCCTCAAGCTGTTGACGACGGAATAACACAATCACATAGTTATGACGGGCTAGAGTGAATGTTGGCGCAAGTTCAAGACAGCGCTCTAACAAGTTTTGCGCCTCTTCAAGGTGTCCTACCTTTATACCTACGTCTGCAAGTATACGAATTGCAGTCACATCTGTCGGGAATTTTTTTAGCACTGATCGCGCTAATTTTTCAGCCTGTTTAGTATCACCTTTAAACAAACAGTCCGCTGCCTTAATAACATCAGGATGACTAGCTGACGCATTTAGATGCATTTCATAAGCTTTTTCGCTTTCAACCTCATATCCAGCAGCACTTAGTTGCTCAGCAAGCGAGCGCCACGCATCAGTATATTTTGCGTCAGCTTTCACAGCTTGTTTTAAAATAGTGATAGCTTCTTGCGCACGACCAAGTGCACCATAGCACATACCAAGCTCATGAAGAATTGGCGGTACATTAGGTAATTCCTTGGATAAAGGCTCAAAAATTGCCAATGCCTTTTTAGAGTCACCAAGCTTACGGTGTGCAACACCAAGGATATGCTTAGCCCCAGGCGTATCTGGCATCACCTTAAGGATTTCAGCCGCTTGCTCTGCTGCCATCCTAGGATTTTCATCTAACAAACGCGCAGCATTGTCTAGCGCCGTTTTTAAATTTCCACTTTTTTGTGATTGCGACATATATAATTCTCACCCTTTACTGATGCATTCAGGAGTAACCATTGCAGATCAGCATTTCAAGATATACTTAACAAAAATATTACAGTTACAACTTAAGTTGGCTACATAAGCTTTTGTTATGTGTGATATATTTGAAACAATAATATTTCATTTTTGTGATCCGCGATGAAAGTTTTGGAAAAACTTTGGTAATTCTTTAATATTTCGTTAATAATGGCGACAAGCCTATAAAATAGGTGACCAGTTTCACTACTCGACAATGAAGGAAACGATCCACAATGACTAAATTTTATTCAAAGACTAAGACTGCATTGCTAGCATCAACTCTTATTCTTCCTACTCAGATAGCATCTGCGCAGGATGATGAAGGATTTGCCCTAGAGGAAATTGTGGTTACAGCCCAAAAGCGCGCTGAAAACCTGCAGGACGTGCCAATAGCGGTACAGGTGCTTGGCAATTCAGCTCTTGAGAACCTAAACGTGAATGGTTTTGAAGACTACATTCGCTTCTTGCCGACTGTATCATATGTATCATCTGGCCCAGGTGTAGCGCAAATCTATATGCGCGGACACGCAAGTGGCGGTGATGGAAACCACTCAGCGTCTATGCCGTCTATCGGCGTTTATGTTGATGAGCAACCTGTAACAACTATTAATCAAATTCTTGACATCCATATGTATGATATCGCGCGTGTTGAGAGCTTAACAGGCCCTCAGGGTACGTTGTTCGGCGCTAGCTCTCAGGCTGGTACATTGCGTATCATTACAAATAAGCCAGATGTAAACGAATTCTCAGCTGCTTATGATGTATCTGTTGATACTGTAAAAAGCGGTGAGATGGGTTACACCCTAGAAGGTTATGTAAACGCGCCAATCTCTGACAACGCAGCGATCCGTCTCGTTGGTTGGCATGATAGCGATGGCGGTTATATTGATAACCTTCCATCAACGATGACATTTGCAGCTAGTGGTATCACTGTTGATAACAGCGAGTGGGCTGAAGAAGACTATAACGACACCAAAACTACTGGTATGCGTGGTCTTTTAAAAGTTGATCTTAATGAAGATTGGACAGTAACACCTGGCATTATGTATCAGGATCAAGAATCAACAGGTTCTTGGGCACATGATCCAGAAGATGCTGGTGACCTTGCAACACGTAGTTTCAGCGAAGACACATACAATGAAGATTGGATGCAGGCTAGTTTAACTATAGAAGGTAAGATCGGCGACATCGACCTAGTATATGCTGGTGCTTATCTAGACCGTAACGTTACAAGTGCATATGATTACACTGGTTATAGTGAATATCTAGAAGACTTATATGCTGGCTATGGTTATGATTGTCTGTATTACAATGCTGTTGGCGGCTGTGCCGATCCTACGCAGGTAACAACAGGTGATGAGAGCTTCAAGCGTAACAGCCATGAATTCCGTCTACAATCTAACCCTGACAACCGCTTCCGTTGGATCGCTGGTGTATTTGCTCAACGTCAAACACACAAATTTGATTTACGCTGGATTGTAGCAGACGCAGACCCTGCTGGCTCTGTAATTCCTGAGGATCCACGTACAGTTGTTTGGTCAACAGACCAAGTGCGTACTGACCGTGAAAAAGCAATTTTTGGTGAAGTTTATTATGACATCACTGATAAATTGTCTGTAACAGCTGGTCTGCGTATATTTGATTACAATAACACGCTATATGGCTTTAACGGCTTCTTGCGTCACTGTACTGGTTTCACAGATGCTGACGGAGTTTTCACACAAGACAACGCCGGTACTCCACAATATCCATGTTTCGACACAAAGGTTCTTGATGGTCAGAGCAAAGGTAGCGGCGAAACATACAAGTTAAGCTTCGATTATAAAATTGATGATGACAAGATGGTTTATGTTACATATGCAGAAGGTTACCGCCCAGGTGGTGTAAACCGTGCACGTGTACCAAATATTCCTGGATATGATTCTGATTGGGTTACTGACTATGAATTTGGTTGGAAAACATCATGGATGGATAACCGCCTAAGATGGAACGGTGCTATCTATCGTTCTGAGTGGAGCGACGTTCAATTTGGTTTCCTTGATTTCACAGTTTCAAACCTGACAATCATCCAAAACGTTGGTAAAGCAAAAACTGATGGCGCTGAATTTGATATTCAGTTCGCAGCAAGTGAAAACTTAACGCTTACACTTTCTGGTTCTTATAACGATGCTAAGCTGACTAATGCTTACTTCAGAAATCAAACAGACGCACGACCACAAGCACCTGCTGGACGTATTATGCCATTCACTCCAACATGGCAATTTGCATCAACAGCTCGTTACACGCAGGATATTGCTGAGCTTCCAGCTTTTGCTCAGCTATCTTTAGCATACAAAGGTAAGAGCTTCAGTGACTTAGAGACAACAACGCGTCTTCCACAGAAGTCATATACTATTGTGAACTTATCTGCTGGTATTGATGGTGTTGATTGGTCACTTGGTCTATTCGCTGACAATCTGTTTGATACACGTGCACAGGTTCAACACAATGATCCAGGTTACTACAGCCCAAGCGGAATCGATACGACGACATCTACTAACCGTCCTCGTTCATTCGGCATCAGGTTTGGTCAAAAGTTCTAGAAATAGAATTTAAGCTTTAAAAATAGAAATAGCGGGATTTAAATCCCGCTATTTTTTTATGTATTTTTTTGCCTGCACTATAAAGTAATATGAATTATTTCAACTCAACAGTCGCAGAAATTTCAACGGCGTAATTCCCCGGCAATGATTGCATGCCAACAGAGGCTCTTGCCCCCAAACCCTGCTGGCCATATGCTTTTACCATTAGCGCTGAAAAACCATTTATAACTTGCGAGTGCCCCGTAAAATCCTCTGTAGCGTTGACCATACCTGTAATTTGAACAAACTGCTTAACCTGAGACAAATCACCGACAGCATGCCTTATAGTTGACAACATGCATAACCCAACATTCTCAGCGGCTTTAAATCCCTCTTGTGTCGTGAGGTCGCGGCCAACCTTGCCTTTAGCTGCATCATTTTGACACTCAATATGGCCAGATAAATACAAAAGATTACCAACACGACGTGACGTTACATACATCGCCGCAGCGCTTACAGGCGCAGGCAAACTATAGCCTAGAGCCGCTAGCCTCTCTTCTGGCGTGTCTGCCTGCACAGGGTTTATAGCCCCGATGAGTAATACCCCCGCCACCGTCACACAATTTAATATTTTCATGATTTTTTCCTATTCTGCCATTTCATTTAAGGCTTTTGCTAATTTTAACATATCATCAGGCATATTATAAACTGACGGCGTCACCCGTACACAGTCCCCTAGTGCTGGCCCAGTGCGTCTAACGGTCAATATGCCGTATTTCTCCACCAAATGCTTAGCGATAGCATTGTTTTCAGCCTTACTACGCTGATCTTTCAATCTAAAGGATGTGAGCGCTGCAACAGATTTATCATCATCGGGCGTCATGATCTGAATTCCTTTATTTCCGCGTACTTCACTGACCCAAATATCACGTAGGTATTTCACCCTAGCCTGTTTGGCCTTTGTACCAATATTGTCATGAAATTCTATTGCGTTTGGAATTGTCATATAGGCGGCAAAATTCGCTGTGCCCGTATCAATACGCGCCTCTATATGATCAGAATGTGGTTCTTTGCCCATATAGGTATCAATAGCTGACGTACGGCCCTTTTTAACATACATAACACCGCAACCAATTGGTGCGCCGACCCATTTATGCAGGTTAACGCCAACAAAATCAGCGCCAAGATCGCGGATAGAAAAATCTACCTGTCCCACAGAATGTGCGGCATCTAATATAACATCTATACCACGCGCCTTTGCCATTTTGGCGACTTGTTTCACGGGGCTAATTAACCCAGTCCAGTTATTAAGATGCGTCATCAACATCATCTTAATATTAGGGTGAGCATCAAAGGCCTTTTTATACATGGCTGTGACATTTTCCCATGTAGCAGGCTCTGGGAAATTAATTTTTATCACCTCTATACCACGGCGCTCCTTTAACCATCTGATGGCATTCTTCATCTCTGAATAATCAAGATCAGCATAAAGCACTGCATCGCCAGCTTTTAGATTGTTATAACCACCGATCAGAGCTTGCAGAGCCTCAGTCGCACCGCGTGTTAGAACAATTTCATCGGCATCCACATTTAAGAAATCAGCGACTTTGGCTGTAATTTTTCTATATCTGTCGCCCCACTGACGTCTGGCAAAATACGTATTATCTGTGTTAATAAAATCCGTATGGCGTTTATAGGCCTTCAAGACTGGATCAGACATAATGCCCCAATAGCCATTCTCTAGATTAATAACATCTGAAGTCGTTTGATAATTGCTAGCTACATCGCGCCAAAAAACTTCATCTTCAGCTACAGAACTACCCAGTGCGTCAGGGGCTAGTATCGCTTTATCTGCGCGTATTGGCGACGATAAAGCGATACTAGCCGTCATAGTTCCATACTTAAGAAAATCACGTCTACTAACGATATCCATTCCAAATCCTTTAATTTGTATTTTACGCTTTAAAAGCATAGTCAAATCAGTAGTATCAATGCAAATACTAACCGTATTATCTATACACTACATAGGCAGTAGCATGAAAAAGAGCCAACTAGATACCGTAGAGCATATTGATACTATCATTATCGGCGCTGGTGTATCGGGCATCAGTGCAGGCCATCATTTATCGCAGCACCCTAATTTGTCATTTGCCATATTCGAGCGTCGTGATGTTATTGGCGGCACATGGGATTTATTTCGCTATCCTGGCATTCGATCTGACTCTGACATGTATACATTTGGTTATAATTTCAAACCTTGGACTAAGGGTAAAACCTTAGCAAGCGGGCCTGATATTCGTGAGTATGTGACAGAAACTGCTGCTGAGGCTGGCATCGACCATAAAATTCGCTTTGGCCATAGCATTACAAAGGCCGTTTGGTCATCATCTGACCGTAAGTGGCACTTAACAGTCGAGATAAAAGACAACAAAAAGCCATGTAAAATAACCTGTAGCTTTTTATTTTGCTGTAGTGGTTATTACAATTATAATCATGGCTACCTACCCGAATTTAAAGGATATAATGATTTTAAAGGCCTCATTGTACATCCACAGTCTTGGCCTGAGGGTTTAGAGTACACAGATAAAAATATACTTGTGATCGGCAGTGGTGCGACGGCTGTTACCATCGTACCCGCCATGACCGACAAGGCAGCGCATGTAATCATGCTACAACGCTCCCCTACGTACATCGCTTCTCTCCCAGAAGTAGACAAGATTGCCCTATGGCTTAGACGCTTACTGCCAGTCAAACTCGCTTATCGCCTGAGCCGTCTTAAAAATATTCTATTTACGCTTTATATTTATAACTTGTCCCACCGCAAGCCCAAGATGATGAAGAAATTTTTTGTTAACACGGCTAAAAAGGCGCTTGGGCCAAATATAGATGTTAAACATTTCAGACCTGATTATAACCCTTGGCAGCAACGCTTATGTGCCATTCCAGACAATGATCTGTTTAATGTTATACGTGACGGTCAGGCATCAATCATCACTGATCATATAGATACCTTCACCGACAAAGGCGTTAAACTACAGTCTGGTCAAGAGATTGAAGCTGATATCATTATCCCCGCTACGGGCTTAGAAATACAATTTTTTGGCGGCATGGAGCTATGGCTTGATGATAAAAAGGTCAATACTGGCGACTTGCTAAATTACAAAGGCATGATGTTCTCTAATGTGCCTAATTTTGCAGCTACATTTGGTTACACAAATTCCTCATGGACACTCAAAGCTGATCTAACATCCGATTACATAGCCAAGCTGCTGTCCTATATGCAAAAGCATGACTATGATCAGGTGGTACCTTTTTATGAGGAAGGCAGCCAACAATTAGAAGATATGCTTGACTTTAAATCTGGCTACATCGAGCGTGCAAAGTCTATCACACCTAAAAAGGGTAGTAAGAGGCCATGGCGCAATAAACATAATTATATCAGTGACTTCTTTGCCATTAAATTCGCAAAATTCAACGATGGCGTGCTAAAATTTTCAAACAAGACCAAGCCGTGAGTATAACTAAAGTGTTAATGTTAGAATAAATAACTCAAAAGACTTGATAATCTAGCATTTTTAAGTAATCTCCCTGACTAAGTATCTACATTATATGTTTTAGCCCTAGGGGAATTTCATGATTCGTAATCTATTTTTAGCTGGTGCAATTATTTTTGCATCAACTGCTAGCTTTTCTGACGCTGTTGAACAAACAAAAGGCAGCTTCAAAGACAAATTTCGTCAACTAGACGAAAACCTACCAACAGCCAATGCTTATAGAACTGCAGGCGGCCAACCGGGCCATGCTTACTGGCAGCAAAAAGTTGATTATAGTATCAAAGCCAAACTCGATGAGGGTAAGCGTCGTCTTACTGGTTCTGAGTCTATCACCTATCAAAATAATTCTCCTGACACGATGAAGTTTTTGTGGCTTCAGTTAGACCAAAATGTTTTCAAAGCTGATTCTATTGCAGAAATGACAAAAACATTCGGCGGCCTAAAAAGCGGCAAGCCTACTACACGTGGAACAGATGGTAAAAAACCTGCTAAAATAAGTCTAGGCGCCCTACGCCGCCAGCAATTTTTAGCAGACTCTAAGCCTGGCTATGACATCAATGCCGTTACTGACGCCAAGGGTAAGCCGCTTAAGCATACTATTGTTGGTACGTTAATGCGTATCGATCTGGCCCGCCCGTTAAAATCAGGTGAGAAAACATCATTCAACATTGATTTTGCCTTTAACTTCATGGAAGAAGATGCCGTTAACGCACGCGCGGGCTATGAGCATTTCCCAGATGACGCACGCGAAGGCGGCAATGACATTTTCCTTGTGGCACAATGGTTCCCTCGTCTGCACGCTTATACTGACTATGAAGCTTGGACCAACAAAGAATTCCTAGGCACGGGTGAATTTACACTAGAATTCGGTGACTATGACATGGAACTAACAGTTCCTGATGATCATATCGTTACGTCCACTGGCGTTTTAGATAACCCAAAGGATGTTTTAACAGCAACGCAAAGAGAACGTTTAGAAAAATCTAAAACGGCTAAACGCCCTGTTTTCATTGTCACAGCTGATGAAGCCTTAGAAAATGAAAAAGCTGGTACTGATAAATATAAAACTTGGAAATTTACTGCTGATAATGTGCGTGATGTTGCTTGGGCTTCTTCACGTAAATTTATCTGGGACGCCAAAGGTTATAAGCAAGGCGGCAAGATACAAGACCATGTTATGGCCATGTCTTTCTATCCAAAAGAAGGTGGCGATCTGTGGAAGAAATACTCTACAGAATCCGTGATCCACACGATGGAAGTTTATTCACGTTTCTCATTTGATTATCCATATCCAGCAGCCATATCTGTTAACGGTCCTGTTGGCGGCATGGAATATCCAATGATTACCTTTAACGGCCCTCGCACGACATTACAGGATGACGGCAGCCGTACATATACACAAGCGGAAAAACGTTTCCTCATTGGTGTTGTGATCCACGAAGTCGGTCACACATATTTCCCAATGATTGTTAACTCTGACGAGCGTCAATGGACTTGGATGGATGAAGGCCTAAACAGCTTCCTAGACGGCATTGCTGGCCGTGAATGGGATCCAATGATCCCATGGGGTGTTGAACCTCGTGATATCGTAGGCTACATGAAGTCTCAAAACCAAGTACCAGCGATGACACAGTCTGACAGCGTGCTACGTCTTGGCCCTAACGCCTATACAAAACCTGCTGTTGCACTGAATATTCTGCGTGAGACAATCCTTGGTCGTGAGCTATTTGATTTTGCCTTCAAAGAATATTCACAGCGCTGGATGTTTAAACGTCCAACACCTGCTGATTTCTTCCGCACAATGGAAGAAGCATCAGGCGTAGACCTAGATTGGTTCTTTAAAGGTTGGTTCTATACCACTGATCATGTTGATGTTTCACTGGATAGCATTCACAAGCTAACAATGAACAGCAAGAACCCTGACATTGACCTAAATCGTCAACGTGAAGATGTTAAGGCATCACCAAAGGCGTTATTTGGTGTGAATAACAAAGCTGAAAAGCGTCGCACTTGGGTAGATCTTAATCGTGACGTGAAAGATTTTTACGACGATAATGATCGTTTCACAGTGACCAATAAGGAACGTAATAAATATAATAGTTTCCTTAAGGATCTTAAACCTTGGGAGCGCAAAGCTTTTGAACGCGCTATTAAAGAAAACAAGAATTACTATGCCTTGTCTTTCTCTAACAAGGGCGGTCTTGTGATGCCTATTATCCTAGGGCTTACATTCACTGATGGCTCAACGCAGCGTATGTATATCCCTGCTGAGATTTGGCGTAAGAATGCCGATCACGTGACCAAGCTTCTGACCTTTGATAAAGGTAAAGAGCTAAAAGACGTGGTAATTGATCCATCATGGGAAACTGCTGATGTTGATATCGAGAATAACTATTATCCTCGTCGCATCATCCCATCACGTATCGAGGCATATAAAGCCAAGCCCCGGACAGGTTTTGTAAACCGCGATATTATGCAGGACATCAAAACTGAGATTAAAAAAGACGAAAAAGATAAGAAAGATAAAAAGAAAGACTAATGAATATTTCATTGTTCAGGGCTTTTAAAATAGCCATATCATCTTTCATAGTGGGAGCCTTATTGGCTCCCACTTTCTCAACCGCAAGCGCGCACCGTGAAAGCGCGGCGATTACCAAAATACTGTTTAACACGCAAACCAACAACATAGAGATTATGCATCGTTTTTATATGCATGACGCGGAACATGCTGTGCGGGTGTTAATTGATAAAGACGCCGATGTTATTAGCGGACAAAAAACCCGTGATGATTTTGCCAAGTACGTACAAGAACGCTTTGCAATCGCAGGGGATAACGGCGAGCCACTGCCGCTCAAGCTTGTTGGTCATGAAGTCGAAGGTAAATTTTTGTGGGTTTATCAAGAAACAGGTGACGTAAAAGACCTGAAATCGCTGACAATCATCCATAATGCCCTGCGTGATATCTGGCCTAATCAGGTTAATACCGTCAATGTTGAGGGTAAGTATAAACTGCGCACTGCCACTTTTGATGGTTCAATTGAATTGCTCACCGTAGATTTAGAACACAAGTAATCCGCTAGACTATACTGATAGAAAAAGCCCTGCTGCAAAGCAAGGCTTTGTTTATGTTATATGGGAGATATATTTAAATCAGATAGAGGGTGCAAAAACACACCCTCTTCTGTCTTTTAAATTGTTAACGCCTATTTATTCAGGCTGCCAATCTGGTATCCGACCCGGCGTTGCGGGAGCACCCGCCTCACCCATCTCAGCCTCAAAGGCATCCATATCAGCTGACACTGCTTTAAGCGCCTTTAGAGCCCCCGTGAATTCAGCCGCCGCTATGTCATAAGACTTATGGAACATACCGCCCACTGGTGCTGTGCTACCCCAATGTCCGAACATAATGTTATTTACACGACCCCTGATAGACATTGGCGTTGGTTCCGCCCGTCTTGCAACAGTGCGATCACCATGTAATGCGGTATTGACGTCAACTAATGCAGCCTTAATATCCCGTAGGCGTTGCTCTTGAGCTTCTGTAGCACCCGATGTGCGCAACATAGCGACGTTCATATGTTTAATACGGTTACTGATATCACTGCTAACCTTGCCAGCACCTATCACCGCGCGCTGTAAATCACTTGTCTTATTTTGGAAAGCAAGCGTTACCTGATAATCAGTGGCTTCGCTCTCTGGGCTAAGATTAAGCGGTTTAACGGTAAAGCTCTCAGCCTCACCCACAGTCTGCAACTTACCCTTAACCCTCATAGCCATAGAAACACTATAAGTACCTGGCACAGCTAACGAACCAATAGGTTCACTTTCCCACGGCATACGCTCTCGCTTAGACAAGCTAACAGCATCAGGTGCATCATAACGCAAGTCCCACGCTACTCTATGTAACCCCTTGCCTGTTTTGCCCTTGATCTTACGCACAGTTTTGCCCGCACTATCCTTAACGGTAAAGATCACACTTGGTGCCTCTTCATTATCCTCAGCACGTAATGTATCAAAACTTGGGTATGGTGTATCACCACCTTCTTTAGCAATAGCCGCCTCTGACTTTAAACGTTTATCGCGCTCTGTGGTTAAGCTATCCTTTAGGTGATAGGTAAATACGGCACCATACGCTGGATTATCAGCAGAGAATAGCTGATCCCCTAATGACCCCTTACGGGTTCCGCCCCACAGTGACCCCTCGATATACTGCCAAGCATCTTTCACGGGGAATAAAGTAGCATCAGACTTTGCCACATCAGTTGCCGCCGTACGCAGTGGTGAATAATCATCAAGAATATAAATACCGCGACCAAAGGTGCCGATAACAAGATCACTTTCACGGCGCTGAATTTCCAGATCACGTACGGCAATGGTTGGGAAACCTGCTTTCACCTGATGCCAGTCTTTACCACCATTTTGGCTAAAGAATAGACCATATTCCGTGCCTGCAAACAGCAGATTTGGGTCTTTATGGTCTTCGGCAATTGTATGCACGGTGCCACGCGCTGGCAGATTAGTTTTTAAGAGTTTCCATGTCTTGCCCTTATCTGCTGTCTTAACGATATAAGGCTTCTCGTCCCCGCGTTTGTGATTATCAATCACCGCGTACGCCACATTCTCGTCATGCACTGAGGCAATAACATCCTCAATCAGCGACATATCAGGCACGCCCTTAAACTTCTCAGTCTTGCGCCAGTTCTTGCCGCCATCTTCAGTCACTTGGATCAGGCCATCATCAGTACCAATATAGATCAAGCCTTCTACAATAGGGCTTTCGCTTAGGCCAATGATGCTACCATATTTTGAGGTAGATACGTTTTTAGCAATAGAATCCACAGACCAAACACGGTCCATGACCTTTAGCTTATTACGGTCAAGTTGACGCGTTAAATCAGGGCTGACAACACGCCAGTTATCACCGCGATCATCAGATACGAATAATTTTTCAGCTGCATAGTAAATCCGTGTGGATTTGTGCGGGCTGATAATAATCGGTGTATTCCAATTCCATTTATATTGATTTTCACCAGATTCAGGATGCGGCGCAATGTAAATAGCCTCTTGGTTGCGCCAGTCATAGCGCGCTAGTCCTCCATATTGATACTGTGTATAAACGATATTATGGTCCGTTGGATCAGATACCGCCTTATAACCATCACCACCTAGGATAATACGCCAATCATTATTGGTAATGCCGTGTACCATGCTGGTGCGCGACGGTGCACATAATGAATTATTATCCTGCGTACCACCGCAAACATTATAAAATGGCAGTTTATTATCAGGGGTTATGCGGTAAAATTGCGTGATAGGTAAATTATTGATATGACGCCATTTTTTACCCGCATCATAGGATTCATAGATGCCACCGTCACCGCCGATAAAGATATGATCTGTATTTTTAGGGTCAATCCAAACGGCGTGATCATCCACATGACGGCTCTTGAAATCTAATGATTTCCACGTACGGCCACCATCCTTGGATACCTTTGTGAATGTATCTGTTGAATATAGCTTATTCGGGTCTTTAGGATCGACAAACAGCTCGTTATAATATTGTGGACTAGTTGTCATATGGGATGAACGCTTTGACCATGTTAGGCCAAAATCATCTGTGGCATAAACGCCCTGCCCTTTTTTATTAGCTTCAATAATCGCGTAAACCACATTAGGGGCGCTAGCTGATTGCGCCAGACCAATACGGCCTAAATCACCCGATGGCAGACCAGCCTTAATCTCTGTCCATGTCTTGCCGCCATCTGTGGTGCGGTGGATACCACTACCGGGGCCACCGTTTATAAGCGTCCATACGTGGCGGCGGCGCTGATAGCTGCTCGCGACCATATTATTGGGATTAGCAGGATCAACGGCAAATTCATTGATGCCTGTATGTTTGTCTATTGTTAATATCGCAGTCCACGTAGCACCGCCATCAGTGGTCTCATACAAGCCGCGATCACCGCCGCTAGACCACAGTGGCCCCTGTGACGCGACGCGTACATGATTGATATTATCAGGATTAATCCAAATCTTACTAATGTGGCCAGACTCTTTCAGGCCCATATTTTTCCATGATTTTCCGCCATCAATAGACTTGTATACACCGTCACCGTTAGAGGCTGAGCGCTGAGAGTTATTTTCACCCGTACCAACCCACAGCGTATTAACGTCGCTTGGTGCCATCTCGACAACGCCTGTGGCATATGAAGCCTCGTCATCAAAGATAGGTGTCCATGAAATACCGTTATTCACCGTTTTCCATACACCGCCCGCTGATGTAGCTACATAGTAAATATTGCTCTTAGTCGGATGGAAGGCAAAATCAGAAATACGACCAGAGGGGTGACCAGGGCCAATCATGCGGGGTTTTAAATTTGCAAAAGGATTAGATGCCTTGTCGGCGGCAAAAACTTTAGAACTGAGGCCTTCAATTGGTAGGATATCAACCGTAGTGAAACCGACAAGTGCCGAAAGTGCTGTTCCCATCATTGCAACGCGGGCAGTACGCAAAAATTTAGATCTCATATTAAGTCCCCTCAGGATTTATTTATATATATGAGAAAACGCTAACACCCGATATTAGGCATGTAAAGTTACATATGAAATCTACGGTGCATTATCCTACCTTTTATGAGGTAGTTTTATGATCACATATTGACGCCACACCTTTTATAGACGACATTAGCGCCCATGTAATAAAGCATAGTAATATCTGCCCATAGTGATAGGAAAAAACCATGAAAAATAGCTTAAATTTTTATATTAACGGTGAATGGGTAGCCCCACACGTCGAGAATACACTAGATGTTATTAACCCTGCGACTGAAAAGCCTATGGGCCAAATCAGCCTAGGCAGCGTAGCAGACGTTGATAGCGCTGTTGCAGCCGCCAAAGAAGCCTTTAAAAGCTTTAGCCAGACCACACGCGAAGAGCGCATCGGCTATTTAGAGAAAATCCTTAAGGGCTATAAAGAGCGTTGGGCTGAATTTTCACAGGCTATCTCTGAGGAAATGGGCGCACCGATCAGCTTTGCCACCAGTTCACAAACGGGATCAGGCTATGAGCATTTCAAGGATGTTCTAGAAGCACTGAAAAGCTATGAATTTGAGACCAAGCTGGGCAACACACAAATCAGGCATGAGCCTATTGGTGTTTGCGGTCTAATCACACCGTGGAACTGGCCAATGAACCAAGTGGCTAACAAGGTTGCGCCTGCAATCGCTTGTGGCTGTACCATGGTATTAAAACCAAGCGAGATTGCGCCGTATGACGCGATGATCCTTGCTGAGATTATTCATGACGCTGGCGTGCCAAAGGGTGTGTTTAACCTAGTCAACGGCATGGGCCCAGACGTTGGCGAAGCCATGTCCGCCCACAAAGACATCGACATGATGTCCTTCACTGGCTCCACCCGCGCAGGTATCGCAGTGGCACAAGCCTCAGCAGTGACTGTTAAGCGCGTCGCACAGGAACTAGGCGGCAAGTCACCAAATATCATCCTAGACGATGCAAACCTAGAAGAAGCCATCACACGCGATGTTTTTGTGATGATGAGCAACACAGGCCAGTCATGTAATGCACCTAGCCGTATGCTGGTACCAGCAAGCAAGCTAAAGGAAGTTGAAGCCATCGCGTTAAAGGCCGTAGCCAAGATACGCATTGGTAAGCCTGCTGATGAAGCAACGACAATGGGCCCTGTGATATCAGAGCTACAATACAATAAAATCCAAGGCCTGATTAACAAAGGCATCGACGAAGGCTGTGAGGTCCTCGTCGGCGGCCCCGGCAAGCCAGAAGGTTTCGAGACTGGTTATTATGTTAAGCCAACAATTTTCACGGGCGTGACGAATGATAAAACCATTGCTGTGGAAGAGATTTTTGGCCCTGTATTCGCCATCATGACCTATGACACATTGGACGAAGCCATTGATATCGCTAATGACACAGAGTACGGCCTATCGGCTTATCTGTCGTCAACCAATCTGGACCGCGCTAATGAAGTAGCAAACAAACTCCGCGCTGGTAACATCCACATCAACGGTCAATGGGGTACAGAGCCAACACCATTTGGCGGCTACAAGCAATCAGGCAACGGCCGCGAAGGCGGTGTATTTGGTTTCGCTGATTTCCTAGAGATCAAAGCCGTGATGGGCCATTACGACGAATAATATTCTGCGTCACAAGAAATAGACAGATAGGCATGAAGCATCATCGTTTCATGCCTATTTTTTGCCCACTCTTTTCACACAGTCCCTCGCATAAGCTCGGCCTCCTACTTAGTCGGTACGGGCTTCGCCCTATATATGTCATCACTCCCATTTTATTCCGTCATCCCGTGCAGGCGTTTACGCCGAACGACACGGGATCCAGAAGAGATCAAAGACTTTGCAAAGCAAAGACGTATCATCTTAAGGACTGGATACTGGCCTGCGCCAGTATGACGATGGGGAGGGAATGACATTACACTTTTCGTCACTCCCGTGAAAACGGGAGTCTATTTCACCATGATACAGATTCCCGCCTGCGCGGGAATGACGCGTGGGGGGTGGGGATGACAAAAGCCACTCGTCACTCCAGACAGCGAGAAGCGCGGTACGATCTGGAGTCCAGAAGAAATCAACGTGCGAAACTCTTTTCGTCACTCCCGTGAAAACGGGAGTCTATGCCTAATCACAAAGTTCGATGTTCCAAAATGGATCCCCGTGTCAAGCACGAGGATGACGAAGGTAGAGGCGGAAAAATCCCTAATCTCAATATTAGTATTTGACCCACCCTCTGCATGGCTATAAGGTAAAAGTTGAATAATATTCAAAAATAGATTATATGACGGGACTACCGTTATAGTGCCTTAACTGATAAGAGTAATACATGCAGATATCACAGTTTAAATACAAAGAGCTTCCTGAGGGTTTAGACGCCCTCCGCGCTGAGGTTCGTGCCTTCTTAAAAGAAGAAATGAGCGACCGTTCAGCGCTTGATCGCGCCGACTCATGGATGGGTTTTGACGCAGCGTTCAGCCGCAAGCTAGGCGCAAAAGGCTGGTTAGGCCTAGCATTGCCCAAGGAATATGGCGGCGGTGAAGCCGATTTATTCACGCGTTATGTGATTATTGAGGAGCTGCTGGCCGCTGGCGCGCCTGTATCGGCGCATTGGATCGCGGACCGTCAATCGGCGCCGCTGATCTCTCGTTTTGGTACAGAAGAGCAAAAACAAAAATTCTTGCCGAGCATTTGTCGCGGCGAAACCTATTTCTGCATTGGTATGAGCGAGCCAAATTCTGGGTCAGACTTAGCGTCCGTTTTAACCCGCGCCAGACGCAAAGACGGCAAATGGGTACTCAATGGTCATAAGCTATGGACCACCAACGCCCAGCACTCGCAATATATGATTGCGATTGTCCGTACCGAAGAACAGGGCAAGAACCGTCACGCGGGCCTGTCACAGTTTATCATTGATCTTAGTCTAGACGGCATAACCATCAATCCGATTATGGATATGAGCGGCAGCACACACTTTAACGAGGTCTTCTTTGACGATGTGGTGCTAGAGGAATGCGATCTTATCGGCAATGAGGGCGATGGCTGGGCGCAGGTAATGGCAGAGCTAGCCTACGAGCGTAGCGGCCCAGAGCGTTATTTATCCAGTATGGCGTTAGCTTACGCGCTTATCGACGCGGTGGGGCCTAATCCTGACGCGCTTCAGCAAAAAGAAATTGGCCATTTGGCCGCAAGGTTATTCACGTTGCGTACTATGTCTATTTCGGTGACTAATGCGCTGGCGAGCGGCAAGGACCCCGTTTGGGCGGCCTCTTGCGTTAAAGACCTTGGTACGTCATTAGAACAAGAGCTGCCTAAAATTGCGCAAAGCATTATCGAGACGTTACCGTCCATAGATGGTGGCAGCGAATACGCCCAAGTCTTATCAAAAATCAGTCAAGCAGCGCCTTCATTCTCGTTGCGCGGTGGCACACGAGAAATCTTACGCGGCATTATATCACGCGGCATGGGAGTAGCTTAATCATGAGACAGATGTTTGAAGATACGATCGAACGCTTTTTTGCAGAGAAAGTCTCACCTGAATTATTGTGTAAGCATGATGATGGCTCATGGGCTGCTGCCTTGTGGGACGAGGTTGAGGCATTAGGTTTTAACGCCGCCGCCGCACCAGAAGAATTAGGTGGTTTTGGCGTAACATGGGGTGATTTATTCCCAGTATTCCGCGCGCTTGGTTATCACAGCGTACCATTGCCCCTTGGCGAGACTATATTCGCCAATTGGATATTAGGCCAACTAGGCGAAGCGGCATTAGACGGCCCCATCACCTTTAGCGCCAATAGCAATCTAACAACTGTTGATGGCCTTGTTAGCGGCACTGTTAATGATATCCCATGGGCAAGGCATCTCACGCATTTGCTAACGATCACCAATGACGACGTGCCGAGCATTGTGGTTCTAGACATTACAAAAGCCAGCAGGTGCGATCTAAAATTCAACGTGGCAAAAGAAGCCCGTGACAATCTAACTTTTGACGCCGCTGAGCCTATAACCATCAAGGCATTACCTGATCATTTGGGCGCTGATGTGCTGTCTCTTGGCGGGGCGATGATACGCTCTGCACAGGTCGCGGGTGCGGTAAAACACGCCCTAGATTTAACGGCGACTTATACAACAGAGCGTGTTCAATTTGGCCGCCCTATTATGAAATTTCAGGCTATCCAACAGCAAATGGCTGTTATGGCAGAGCAAGCCGCCGCAATACAAATAGCCGCCGATGCTGCATTTTGTGCGTCGAGTGAAGGCTTGTCAGATTTTGCAATTATGGCAGCCAAGGTTACGGCGGGTGACGCGATCACAGCCACAACGGCGATATCCCACGCGACACACGGTGCCATTGGATTTACCCATGAGCATTCACTGCATTTCTCCACCCGTAGATTGTGGTCATGGTCCAATGAATTTGGATCGTCCACATATTGGGCGCAAAGCATTGGCCGCAGTATTTGCAGTCGCAAAGGCGCAGACTTGTGGCCTACCCTTGTTTCCGCTAAGCTGTAGAAAATTTATTACTATAAAGATTTAGAGAGAATATTATGACTGACTTCCTGCAAACAGAACGCCGTGGATCAATTTTGATCGTACGGATGAATAGTCCAGAAACACATAATGCTCTGTCTACGTCTGATCAGTTCGACGAAATAACAGCGCTTTGTAAATCTATCGGCACTGACATGTCTATCAAGGCGATGGTCCTAACGGGCAACGGCAAATCTTTTTGTGCTGGTGGCAATGTCAAGGATATGGCAAGCCGCGAGGGCATTTTTAAGGGCACGCCTTATGATCTGCGCAACAGTTACCGCACAGGCATCCAAAAAATCCCCTTAGCGCTTTATGAAGTTGAAGTACCCGTTATTGCCGCCGTTAACGGCGCTGCCATTGGTGCGGGCCTTGATCTGGCGTGTATGTGTGATGTACGTGTCGCGTCGACAAAGGCTAAATTTGCCGAAAGCTTTGTTAAATTAGGCATTATTCCCGGTGATGGTGGCGCGTGGTTATTACAGCGTATTATTGGCCAAGCAAAGGCAACGCTGCTGTCGTTAACAGGTGAGACGATTGACGCTGCAACCGCGCTTGAATATGGCTTGGTTACAAGTGTTGTACCTGCTGAGGATGTAGTTGACGAAGCTATTGCCATCGCCACAAAAATGGTGGCTAATCCGGGGCATGCGCTCCGCCTCACCAAACGATTGTTGCGCGAAGCACAATATTCAAAGCTGGATAGTTTACTTGAATTATCAGCCGCTTATCAGGCACTAGCTCATAATGTAGATGATCATCATGAAGCTGTTGCAGCAATGATGGAAAAACGTCCGCCTAATTATCTAGACGAAGAATAACAGCCTAGAGCTTAACGGCGATCAAATTATCCGTAACGCGCACATCAAACCGCGTGATAGATTTATCTGTTAGCTTACCCTTTGTTGTGCCATCGCGCATATCAAACCGCGCACCATGCAAGGGGCAAAATAGAAAATGAGCCTTAACTTTGCCGCCTTCTAGTGGCGCGCACTGATGACTACATATGTTTTCAACCGCGTAAACCCCTGAAGTCGTATGACTAATCAATATTGAGCGGCCACCCACATCAAAGGCTTTGTTACTATTAAGCTCAATATCATTAAGGGCTGCTACAGTTATATAATCATCACTCATCGTCTTAATTTCTTTCTCTATAATCGTTAAATCCCTTATAACTTATTTACTTAAAATATAAAATAAAAAACAAGCATGATTGTTTTAATAATGATATAGTGATCACCTAATATCATTCAGATTATATTTTTGGAGGGGACACCAATGACCGATACCTTAATGAAGCGAATTCCGCGTGATGATCTACCCGAAAACCTAAAAGAATCATGGGATTTTTTAAATGGCCGCACGGGTGAGCCAACTTTTGTAGAAGTATTCGCCCAAGCACCAGAATTGCTTGAGTTTGTAATGCATGATTTTTATCAAAAGATTTTCTATGACGGCAAAGTTGACATTCGCTACAAAGAATTAGCGCGCTTAAAGCTTTCCCTAGCACATGGCTGTAATACATGTATTCGCCAAAATGTACCGGGCTGTAAAGAAGCTGGTTTCACACAAGAGCATATCGACTTTATTGATGACTATGAAAATGGCCCCTTCACTGAGGCAGAAAAAGCATTACTAGATTACGTAGACCAGATGGTCCTGACTAATCTTGGCGGCCATATGGACGCAGCTCTATATAAGCGCTTAAAGGCTCATTTCTCAGACGCAGATATTCTAGAAATCGGCACATGTATGGCCGTCGTTGGCGGCATGGCGAAGCTATCATTCGTACTTGACCTAGTGGTCAAAGAAGATAGCTGCCCATTCCAGCCAGTTGCAGCCGAGTAATTGTTTAAAAATTAACAATTGCTCCACCATCAACGTTGAAGCCCAGACCCGTTACAAACTGGGCTTCTTCTGATGCTAAATACAGCGCTGCTGAGGCTACCTCGTCAGCATTTCCAAGGCGACCAATCGGCGCTTTATTTTCCCAATATGTACGAAAAGCTTCATCTTCCATAAAAGGTTCAGATAACGCCGTGATAATGGACCCCGGCTGTAGATAATTCGCCGTTATTTGAAATTGCCCTAGGTCCACGGCTAATGACTTTGTGAAACCAGCCACAGCATGTTTTGATGTGCCATACGCGCATAAACCAGGCCCTGCCATATCCGACATTATAGACCCCACGTTAATAATCCTACCCTTATTGCTTTCCTTTAATAACGGCACTGCTTCACGGGTTAAACGATACATAGAACGGATATTAACATTCATTGTTCTATCCCACATATCCTCGTCAATATCCTCAACAGTACCCGGGATACAAATACCAGCATTATTGACTAATATATCAACACCGCCAAAGTGATCATTGGCCATGCCAACGATTATGCTTGGCGCGTCATCATCGGTGATATCCTGCTCGACAGTCACAACGGCTTCCATGTCTTGGAATTTCTCCACGAGGCCTTGCCCAGACATATCTGCTAAAATCAACTTTGCCCCCTCTCTGTGAAATAGCTCAGCCGTGGCACGGCCTATACCGTTAGCAGCACCCGTTATAATAGCAACCTTACCCTCTAGCTTACCCGCCATAATATCCTCCAATTCCAGTATTGATTAACCTGTTGTTATTATTGAAAACAATTAAAAACAATCATGATTGTTTTCTTGTTATCCCGCAAGATAAATATTATACTTTTGCCCAGATGTAAGAGTCGAAAATGGCCTTACAGGATAAATAAAGTTATTTGTAGCTGATATGGGCAAGTATATAACTACTGCTTATTATTTATCAGTTCATGCAAAGAGGGTGTAATAATGGAAAAAGATACAGATTTTGATTTTAATAAAGGTTGGTCAATCAATCCCAGCGCTGATGAAAGTGATGCAGATTATAATGCAGAATTCCAGCCCATAAACACATACCGCCCTAATCCAGAACGCTATTTCAGCCCTGAGTTTGCTTCTAAAGAATGGAATAAAATGTGGACAAAGATATGGACACTCGCTGGTCCAGTCTCTGACATCCCTGATAAGGGCGACTATTTCCTTTATACTATCGGCGCCGAATCTATCATCGTTGTACATACGGGCGCAGGTGACATTAAAGCATTTTATAATGTGTGCCCGCACAGAGGCAACCAGCTTGCTTTTGAAGATTTTGGTAGCACCAATGAATTTGCGTGTTCTTTCCACTCATGGAAATTCTCTCTTGATGGCAAGAATACACACATCACCGATCAAGAAACATTCCACAAAGACGTCCTATGTCATGGCAGCGATCTAACAGAAGTACGCTGTGAAGTGATTGCAGGCTTAATCTTTGTCAGCATGAACGATGATGTTATGCCGTTGCGCGAATTTCTAGGTCCTATCGCCAGCGCGTTAGAAGTATACAATATTCAAGATATGCGCACTATCAACCATGTACGCAGTGCGTGGGCAGCGAACTGGAAAACAGGCGCTGATGCATTTTACGAGCTTTATCATCTACATGCCGTTCACCCAGAAACACAAGGTGTTATGAGCGATATCGGTGCCCAGTATGATACATATCCTAATGGCATGAGCCGCATGATCGTACCATTTGCGACACCAAGCCCGCGCTTCGGGGATCAAGAGAGCGTCAACGAAGGCCTACAGATGATGCTTAAGGATGCTGGCATTGACCCAGCAACATACAAAGGCTCCGCCAAAGATGTACGTGGTGACATTCAAAAGGCAAAACGAAAAGCAGGCGAAAACCTAAAAGTTAATCATGACCGCTTCACCGATAGCCAGCTAACCGATAGCTTCCCTTATGGTATTTTCCCAAATGTTCAGATTGGCGCGCACCCTGAGGGCGTATTTATCATGAAATTCATGCCTCACCCAACGAACCCTGAGATTTTCTACTATGACACTATCACCATGGTATTGCCATTAGAGGACCCCGACCATGAACTACCCGGATGGATGGGTATTCCAGAAGGCACGGATGTATCAGGCCAAATCCGCCCAGATATTACACATGTGCCAATAGAGGAAAGTCCAGATCTCGGCCTTGTTTTGAACCAAGACAGTGATCTATTGCCTTTCGTTCAAAAGGGTATCAGGTCGCGGGGCTTTAAAGGCCCGCTATGGGGCAGCCAAGAAATTAGACTGCGCCATATGCATACCGAGCTAGACCGTTATATTAACGGCGAAAAATAAGATTATTGGATTATAAGAGCATTATCCAACATAAGCTCTGCTCCATTCATAAAGCGTGACTCATCCGATGCTAGATATAATACTAGATTAGCAACATCGGATGGGGCGCCTGATGACTCTATTGGTAGTACGCCCGTAGGAATATCAATCTCTTCACCTTTACCACGACCAGTAGCTAATTGAACCATTGGTGTTTCAATTGAACCGGGGTGAATTGAGTTACATCTGATGCCGTAACCTTCAGCTTGGCAATGGACTGCAATTGATTTGGTCATAGAGCGCACAGCGCCTTTTGCCGCAGAATAAGCAAAGAATATTGGGAAACCAATATGCGACGCCGTTGAGCACATATTGATTATTGAACCATTACCAGTTTTGCTCATCAGTGGTATAGCATATTTACAGCCAAGGAAAACGCCCTCAGTCATAATGCTATTGGCAAATCTAAATTGCTCTAAAGTTGTTTCTTCTGGCGAAGCCAAAACAACAACACCTGCGTTATTAACTAGAATGTCTAGACGGCCAAATTTTTCTTCGACCTCAGCGATAACAGCGATCCACTCTTCTTCACTAGACACATCATGTTTAATAAAATGAGCCTTATCACCTAAGCGATCAGCCAGTTCTTGGCCGGCTTCCACAGACACATCTGTAATAACTACGCTTGCGCCTTCTGCTATTAAAATTTCGCAGTCCGCTTTACCTAGGCCAGATGCTGCACCTGTTACAAGTGCGACTTTACCTTCTACTCTATTCATATTTTCTCTCCATAAATATTAAACTATATGATACTAGCCTGTTAAAATAACAGCTGAAATTGTTATAATATGTATATATCACGCAGTAAGAATAGTGACTATATAAAAAACAATCTTGATTGTTTTAATGATTCTGTACTAACTATAGGAATGTAATCACAAGAGTATATAATAATTATGGCCACAGCACCTTTAAAAACTATGCCTATTAAAACTGGCTTGCAAGCAGAAAAAAGCGCAAATACATGCACAACTATTGTTGAGGCAGCTATTAAATGCATCATGAAATATGGTTACGCTAACACCACTACGCTTAGAATAGCCGAAGAGGCAGGTATGTCTCGTGGTGCCATGAACCATCATTTTTCAAATCGCATCACAGTTATGCAAAGCGCTGTGACTCATTTGCTGGAAAAACGTATAAAGGCATTTAAAAGATCTAGTACAAGCCTGCCTTCTTCTGGCAACAACCGTGTTCGCACTGCATTGATGGCCTATTGGAAACAATCCAAGCATCCACTTAATATCGTTTTACATGAGATGACAATAGCTGCACGGACAGACAAAGAATTAGCTGAGATATTAATTCCAGCTAGGCGTAATTTTCATAAAGAATGGTTTAAGGTAGCTGTAGACCAATTCCCCGAGTGGGAAAGCAATAAAAAATTCTCCATAGCACTTCATTTAACACAAAATGTTCTCGACGGTATGTTTACAAATACCCTTGCTGGTGATCTTGATGAAGAAACGGCAAATAAACTACTAGATTATCTAGTCGATGAGTTAAAAGAGCTTAGAGAAATATCGCGCTAATCAGGCAAATCCCCATAGCCAAAGCCTCACTTCTATTGTAAAAGATATCATATGCAGATCAGGTTAATTAACCTGCATCACAATCATTAGGTGACCACAGAATGTCAGTATCTATTCACGCCCTGAGTGGCATCCCAAAAGTACAAAAAAATGATGACTTGGTTGCCCTAATCCACACGGCCTTAGTTCAAGATGACCATAAGGTAAGGGATGGTGATATTATCGTTATCGCCCAAAAAATTGTCTCAAAGTCAGAAGGCCGCCTATATCAATTAAATAGCGTCACACCGAGCAAGGAGGCCATTGATCTAGGATTAAAAACTGATAAAGACCCACGTTTAGTACAATTAATTTTAGATGAATCAACTGAAGTTGTGCGTAGTCGCGCAGGTGTCATTATCGTTGAGCATAACATCGGCCTCGTCCACGCCAATGCTGGCATTGACCGCTCTAACATCGAAGGTGACGACGGCGCATTACTCTTACCCCTTGATCCAGACAAATCCGCGGCAACTATTCGCAAGGGACTTGAAGACCATTACGGCGTTCACATTGGCGTGGTTATCAGTGATAGCATGGGGCGCGCGTGGCGCATAGGCACCGTTGGCTTTGCCATTGGTTCATCTGGCGTTGAAACTGTTCAGGACCTTGTTGGCCAGCCCGATATGTTTGGGCGCATCTTAGAAGCTACATCTGTTGGACATGGAGACGAGCTTGCTGCTGCTGCTTCAATCGTAATGGGACAAGCAGGTGAAGCCATTCCTGTAGCGCTGATACAAGGTCTTCCTGCCAAAAAAACCGATCTAACAGCTGCTGATCTTATCCGTGAAAAATCTGAGGATCTGTTTAGATGAACAAACATTATCTAGCTTTATCAGGCGGTGTTGGCGGTGCTAAATTAGCGCTAGGCCTATCAAAAACATGTGCGCCAGGTGATCTAACTATTGTTACGAATACATGTGATGATTTTAATCATCTAGGCATGCATATATCGCCTGACCTTGATACCGTTATGTATACGCTGGCAGGTGTTTCAAATACAAAGCTCGGCTGGGGTCGCGCGGATGAAACATGGAACTTTATGGATACTCTTCGTGAGATCGGCGCTGAAAGCTGGTTTAACCTTGGGGACAAGGATATCGCCATCCATGTTGAACGTACCCATCGCCTAAACGAAGGCGAGACTTTAAGCCAAGTCACCCATCGTTTATCTAAGGCACTAGCAATAGATCATACAATATGTCCAATGAGTGATGATCCCATTAGCACCAAGGTCACAACCGAGCGCGGCGAACTATCATTCCAGCATTATTTCGTGCGTGATAGATGTGAGCCTATAATTTCGGCTATTCGGTTTGAAGGCATTGAAAAGGCTAGCCCCTCGCCTACTTTCACTCATGCATTATCCCGCCCAGATTTAGCAGGTGTAATTTTATGCCCGTCTAATCCTTTTGTTAGCATAGACCCAATCTTAAATATGCCGGGCGTGCGAGACTTACTCACGGGTTTAAATGTGCCAATAGTTGCCATATCACCAATCGTTAAGGGATTAGCAATCAAAGGGCCTGCCGCAAAAATGCTTGCTGAATTAGGTAAAGAATCTAGCGTTATTTCTGTGGCTGAACATTATAAAGGCCTGATCGATGGTTTGATCATAGATAGTCAAGATGCTGAGCTTTGTGATACCATAGCGGCTATGGGCATGAAGGTCTTAACGACTAACACCATCATGAAAAACCTAGAGGACCGTGTACATCTTGCAGAGGATACGCTGCAATTTATCCAAGAAATGTAATTTATTCCATGAACACAAACGACAATATTTGGGCAGTTTTGCCGCTAAAAGGTATAGAGAGCGCTAAAAATAGGCTTTCAACCATCCTTAGCGCCGATGAGCGCGCGGACATCGTCACCGCCATGGCACATGACATGCTAAATGCGCTGACATCCTCAGATAAATTATCAGGGGTGATAGTCGTATCTGATTCACAAGACATACAAGAAATTGCGAAAGGCTATCCCGTTGAAACACTGGCCGAGGGCAAGGAAAAGGGATTGTCATCAGCTGTTAAACATGCAGCAACAACGCTAGAGGAGCGAGGCGTTAACACTATGCTCGTCATCCACGGCGATATACCTTTTGCCACAGCGGGTGATATTGATAACCTGATTAAAGTTTGCACGCCATCGCCGTCGGTAACCATTGTACCATGCAGCGGAAAAGACGGAACAAATGTTATGGTATGCTCGCCGCCGAATGTGATTGATTTTCATTATGGTAAAAATAGTTTTGCTCAACACTGTGACGTGGCTGCACAGAAGAACATCATAGCATTAGGGGTTTTAAATGAGCATCTAGCGATTGACATTGATATGCCTGATGACCTTAAAACTGTTTATGAGAACATTGATAGTCATAAATTAGGCGAGAAAACTAAAGCCTTCTTAAACAAAGCTGACATAGTCTCTCGCCTAAAATAAGATAGTAATCTTATAATACTTTAAAAGTCCCAAGCATGCGTATAGCTGAAATCACTCATGTCGCGCTTACCAGTAATCATGTCGTCATTGCCTTTGGTAAAGTTATCGCGTTCAGGGTCTGTACGAGACCAATCAACAACCATTGCACGCTTTGAAATACGCCAATCGCCATCACGGCACTCATATTCATCAATATAACGACCACCAACGATCAGGTCTTTTTCACCATCATCCTCTTTGATACGGTGCCATGCGTTAAAATAGACCTCGCCAGTGGCTGTATCACCGCTAATATCAAGAGTTACCTGACCAATAAAATGCTGACTAGCTATCATGTCAGAGAGAAATCCTTGGGCAAAATCAACAAACTCTTCGGCGTTACCATTCATCATACCAACCTCAACCATGGCATCAGCGTGGAAGGCGGTAAGATTTAATTCACGATCTAAACGGTCCAGACCACGCATATAACGTCCAACAGCATTAGTGATGTCACGGCGCGCACATAGATCACGCACTTCAGCTTCTAAATTAAAATCGCTACTCATGTCATTCTTTCCCGTCTATTGAATTAAGCAGAGGAATGGCGCCCGCTTGGCTCTCAGAATATAGCGATACTGTATCAACCGACACCTTAAAGCTATCACCAGGTACGTCACCCGCGGGATTAAGGATATTAGAATTACCCTCCCAACTATTAATACGCACTGAGCGTTTAACAATACGCCAGCCATCATCTTCTTTTTCAAAATTATCATTATACCAGCCGTAACCAGCCCATTTATCACCATCCCGCATGCCGTGTCGCACTTGAATCCAGTGGCCATATGTAACACTAACAGCTTTATCGCCCTTGATATCATACATAAAGTTACACATGAGGTGGTGCGTTGAATCTAATACAGCATGGAAAGCCTCAAAATCATTTTTAAACTGTTCTAAATCTGTCCAAACAGCTGCACCGCCGAAATCGCAAAGCAGATTTTTCTTTGAGAAAACACGATCAAACAAATCCCAGCGCCTTGTATCCACGGCAAAACCATATAGATCCACTAATTCTCTAATCTCACTTGCATCTAATTGTGACATAACTTACTTCTCCCTTTTAAATTCCCGAATGCCTAATTCTATAAGCTCCCCAGCTTAAGCAGGCTTGAAAACCGGCATATCAATCTCATCCGACCAAGGCTCGAATGTAACCTTGACCTCTAAACCAATGGATAAATCACCCTCAGCGCACTCTATAATATGGCTCATCATTTGCGGACCTTCTTCTAAAAGGACTATCGCTAGAACTTGCGGACCATCTACACAATATGCCTTTGATACAGATCGATGCATTACAGTGTAGCTTACAATTTTTCCTCGGCCACTGGCCTCAGTCCAATCCACAGCAGCGGACATACATTTTGTACAGATACTACGTGGATAGAATTGAATATTACCACAATCACCGCAGGTCTGAATAAGTAACTTCTTGTCTCGACACCCTTGCCAGTAGGCTTCGGTTTCAGGTGTGGGTCTAGGTTGGGTTTTTAATATTTCAGTAGTCATTAGCTATTGTCCCTTCCTAAAATTACTGTGCAATGGCTAGACATGATGCCGCCCTGAGCGTGGACCAATGCAGTTTCAGCCCCTACCACTTGTCTATCACCGGCTTGATGTCTTAGCTGCTTCACAGCCTCAGTTAACGCGAACATTGACCCAGGGTTGCCTGAATGACAATGCGAGAGTAACCCACCATGCGTGTTGGTTGGTAATGCTCCACCCAAATCAAGGTTGCCGTCTGCGACAAATGCACCAGCCTCGCCCTTAGGGCAGAAACCTAAATCCTCTAATTCAATAAGTACAACAGGTGTGAAACAATCATATATTCCAGCCAAATCAATATCCTTTGGCGTAAGTCCTGCCATCTCATAAGCACGACGACCAGAATCTTCTGCCGCCGATGATGTCAAATTATGTGACTGTGAAATATGCTCATGAGTGTGACCTTCGCCAACACCGAGAAGATATATAGGCGGCTGCTTTAATTCTGCCGCACGCTTTGCTGACATCATGACAATGGCAGCACCACCATCAGATACAAGCGAGCAATCTAACATGTGCAGTGGATCAGCAATCATACGAGAGTTAACAACGTCCTCAATAGTAATCATATCCCGCATTTGCGCCTCAGGATTACGCGCTGCGTGGGTACGCATTGCCACCGCAACGCCTGCAAAATCTTCTGCTGTTGCGCCATATTTTTCCATATAGGCACGACCAATAAGACCATAAAAAGCAGGCACCGTAGGACCGTAAGGACTCTCGAACTGTGGATGCCCCGATGAGGATTGTAACAGCATCGCCTGATCACGAGAAAGGCCACTGCGCAGCCTGTCGGCCATAGCAATTACAACAACTTCACACGTGCCTGTCTCGATAGCAGAGGCAGCGTGATGAAGGGCGGCAAATGTAGTACCACCACCAGCACCAATACTCATACAGTAGTCAGGGAATATCTGCATATATTCCGCAATAGTTTCTGCGTGATACATATAAGGCTCTGTCATAGAATTACAGGTGATAAGCCCATCTACCTGATCTTTGCCGATACCCGCATCATTAAGCGAGCGAACAATAGCGTCCACACATAACTGAGTAGCGCCCATATTGGTGATGATACCCACATCGGTATCTGCCGATCCTACGATCGCTACCTTACCTCTTAAACTCACGACACTCTTCCTTTAGATTAATTAAAACGCATGGTCAGCTTACTGGGGGTAAGAACATCACCTGCAGCATTAATTATATTCACTTCTAAGTCGACTTCGCGCACGTCCGTTCTTACAGCGGTTACTGTAGCTTGCGAGCGTAATATTTCACCCGCGATAGCAAATTGACGGTTTGAATAATTTACATTAACCAGATCGCCAGCATCGCCAATCCATTCAATCGCAACCTGCGTGATCCAATCCCCCATAAGAGGCCCTGGAACCACGACACCCGGATATCCTTCAACATCCATAGCCCAAGGATGGTCAAAATGGATACGGTGCGCATTCCACAAAGCCGCATTATATAAAAACAACTGAATATTATCGGGTGCATACTCACGCACAGGTAATATGTCGCCAACTTTGATGTCTTCTATTTTCAACATATCACTCACCGTAAAATTCTTGTGGTTTTTTCAGAAATAACTGGCTCACCAGCCTCTGTTTTAATTTCCATGTCTACTTCATAAAAAATCAGCGGCCCCTTTGAACCCATCTTTTCATATATAGCGCTAAGAGTTCGGGTAGCCACCAAAACATCACCCGGCACAATTGGACGGTGATACGTGATATCTAGACCACCAGCCATGGCGCGCTTCAATGGGAACTCAGGCAGAAATGTATCAATGTTAACGCCATCAGGTGTTAAATCTTCCATATTGACCACATCCCAAAATAGCGCCACATGATAGGTAGCAGCTGCTACATCGCCAGATAGATATTTTTCAAGGCGCTGATCTGTCGCTACCGCATATTTACGAATATCACGACGCGTTACCACCTCTGACCTAGGCTCAGATACCATACCGATATTTGCAAGCAATTCAGGTGTTAACAAGGTCATACTTGTTTCTCCTCATTAGCCCAATAGGGGTCACGAAGCTCTCTTTTTAGGATTTTACCTGTCGGTGCTTTCGGCAGTGATTCAACAAAATCAACAGAACGTGGTTTTTGATATGAAGCAAGATTAGCTCGCGCAATATCAATGATTTCTTTCTCTGTAGCTTTCATACCCGGTTTGAGCACAACAACCGCCTTAACGGCTTCGCCCCATTCATCATCGGGAACACCAATCACAGCAACTTCAAGAACAGCAGTATGCTTAGCAATCGCGCCTTCGACCTGTGTGGAATAAATATTTTCCCCACCAGAGATGATCATATCCTTGGCTCTATCTTGGATAAAGACATATCCTTCATCATCCCAAGTAGCCACATCACCAGTGCTCATCCAGCCATCATGCATAATCTCAGCTGTTAGATCTTCTTTTTTCCAATAACCCAGCATATTTGCTTCTGAGCGCACAGTAATCTCACCAAGAGTTTTATTATCTTTAGGGACCATATTCCCTTCGTCATCAACAAGCTTAACCTCTGTAACAAAACCAGCTCGGCCACATGATGACAAACGCTCAGGGTGAATGCCGTTTATAGCATTGGCGTGATCTTCTTGAGATAAGAAAGTCATGGTCAGACCTTCTGTTTGGCCATACCCTTGAATAAGAGTGCAAGGGAATTTCTCTAACGCGAGCTTGACGATCGATGCTGGCATAGGGCCACCACCATATTGGATATTGCGTAATGAGCTGATGTCATATTTATCGAAATCTTCAACGGCCATCATCCAGTTCAACATTGTAGTAATGCCGAGGAAAGCTGAAACGCGTTCTTTTTCAATAACTTCAAGCGCTAACTTAGCCTCAAAATTAATCAGAACGACTGGGCAGCCATGGGCCATATAATTCATGGCGATACCAACGGGAATATGGAACATTTGCCCAGTCAACATATAAACATCAGTTGGTACAATACGCTCTGCTACGGTTTGATTTAGCATCCCCATATAAAGACTGTGATGCGAAATCAGCGCCCCCTTTGAGATACCAGTTGTGCCACCTGTATATAGAATAAGGTATGGATCATCACCACCAACATCATCAAAACCAACTGGCTCAGTAGGCGCATGATTCATCACAAGCTCTTCATAAGAACCATCTGAACCTTCGCCTATTTGAAGGTGAGTTTTAACTTTTAACTGATCTTTAACTGCCTCCCATTGACCCAAAAACTCAAAGCTAGTAATCATCACTGAAGGATCACCATCATTAACAATAGCCGCAAGTTCTGCGTCACCTTGGCGCCAGTTTAATGGCTGAAGAATAAGACCTATTAGACCACAAGCATAAAACAGCTCAAAATACTCAATACTATTCTTGGATAAAACAGAAACACGCTCGCCGCGCTTTAATCCTAATCCAGTTAGAGCATTAGCTACACGGTAAACCCGCTCGTTCAATTCTCCAAAGGAAACACGCCTATCATTAGGTATATCAACCACCGCTAAGCGTGTTGGGTCCATTGCAGCATATTTTGCAGGAATACGTCCTAAATTCATAACTTAATCCTTCAAATTAAAATGGCATGTCTAAATCAAGTTGACGTTTATAAATTTTCCACTCTCCATCAACTTTTTTAAGCTGATCGTGGTAAGTACCTGTTGAAACAAGCTTGTTTTTCTCGTTTTCTGTAGCAAAAAGTGTAAGGTTTGAAACTGCATGAACAATATCGCCCTCAACTTTATCAAAAAATAGATTTGATATTACATGCTTTCTAACATCTGTTTGCACGTCGATTGCACCTTGCATTAGGCCCATAATTGCTTCACGACCTTCAAAGGGACCAACTACTGTGCCACCCGCGATATTAACCGTCATTTCCGCATCTGGTGTAAAACAGGCTTCAATGCGTGCTACATTATGCATATCCAGCCCATAAGCTGCACGATTTAGAAGTTCTTGCATTAAAAATTTATCAGCAACATCTATCATTTTTATTCCTACCTTTACTAACTTACCTTAACGATGATTTTAACACTCACCGTGACCTTTAGATCATTCTAAAGGCTTTAAACCTGTCATTTTCAACATAGTCTTATGGAATACGCGGTGCGCTTCATCTAGCTCGAAACCACGATCAAAATAGACCGCCGTCCTAAGACCGATTAGCGTTGCGTAGGCAACCTCCGCAGCATCAGATATATTAGCTATAAATACACCAGGTGACTTTTTAATAAGCTCCCGCAAATACACTTTACAGGCGGCATCTAATTCAGACTTTTCCTGTTGCAAAACCTTATCATTCACCGCAACACCAAAACATTCCAACATCAAACCAATTTCGGATTTAGTTATGCCTGCACCACCAAAAAATAGATTTGATAAATCGTCAATCTGCTGACGTGGCTCAGTGCTACTAATTTCATTTAACCTAGTGATAATTTGTTTTGAAACATTCTTAAAATACTGCTGAAGAATTGCTTCTTTACCATCAAAATAATATAATAAATGACTTGGATACATTTTTGCAGCTTTGGCAATATCGGCTAGCGTGGTTTGATTATAACCTTTAGAGATCATACAATCGTGCAAAGCCCATAAAATTGTTTTTCTGCGCTCATGTCCGCGATCAGCCTTTTTTGCTGAACTCTCTTTTGTATTTTCTTGATTTAATGTCACAGCCTAAATCTCTTTCTCGTATTATTTTAAAAAATAAACAACAGAGGGCCAGCTATATCTGCGCCCCCATTTGCTTCATTGACAAGATCGGCTATACCATAAAAGGCTATGGTTCCTACAGCATTTAGTTTAGTTAAATATCCTAAATCTAAAGCTTGCAAGATTCCCCCCCGTCCATAACAAAAACACCACCAGTCGCAAAACTAGATAACTCAGAAGATAAGTAGCAAACTAGCGGGCCTATTTCTTCGCATTTCCCCATGCGCTTGGCAGCAATTTTACTTATACGCGCTTTTAGCATTTCAGGAGAATCCATCACTGCACTTTGAGCGTCTGTTTCAAAAGCACCAGGCGCAATTGCGTTAACCTGAATGCCTAATTTTGCAATCTCAGCAGAAAGCGCCTTAGTAAATTGTAGCAAAGCCCCCTTAGATGATGAGTATGAAACCAACATAGCCTTACCTAAAATACCCGATGTAGAAGCAATATTAATAATCTTACCGCTACCGCGTTCAACCATATGCTTAATAGCTTCACGAGACAGAATAGCAGGTGCAGTTACATTCACCGCAAATACACGGTCCCACTCTTCTTGATCTTGCTTGATAAACTTACCTGCTGGCGCAATACCAGCATTATTGATAACAACATCAAGGCGTCCAAAGGTATCAACGGCTAGATTAGGCAGTGCTGCAACAGCATCACGGTCCATCATGTCGCACGTAACAGCTTTAATATTATCTGGCGCAGTTTCTTGCAATTTTTGAAGTTCCGCTGCTGATCTGGCAACCGCGACAACATTCATGCCCTGTTCTACGAGCGAGACAACCATAGCACGGCCAAGCCCACGACTAGCACCTGTTACAATCGCCACTTGGCCATCAAGTTTAAAATCCATCATTCTACTATACTCGCTAATTCTCTGGCGATGCCTGTACGCAACACCTCTGATGATCCTTCATAAATACGCATAGGGCGGGCTTGGCGGTACAGGCGCTCAATTTTAGTGCCCTTAACCAGTCCAAAACGACCCATCATTTGAATAGTGCGATCCACAACCCGTGTTGCCATCTCACTTGCGGCTAACTTAGCCATTGATGAATGTTGCAGTGATGATGCAGGGTCTGACTTAGCCATATGAGCTGCGCGATAAGCGAGCAAACGGCACATTTCAATCTCTGTCCAGTTATCGGCTAACATTCCAGCGATTGGGCCTAATCTATTCAACGGCTTACCAAACTGTTTACGCGTACGCGTATGACGCACACCCTCTTCCATGGCAGCCTGAGCAAGGCCTACGGCAGCACCTGCAACAGACACACGGAATACAGACAAGGTTGCTAGAACTAGATCTAATCCTCGACCAGCCACACCTATAAGCGCCGTTTTAGGTATACGCACATTCCTAAAACTAACATCACCCAATACATGCGGCGCAATCAGTTCTGGTGTTGGCGTAATAGATATACCATCTGTATCTGCAGGCACGAGCACCATTGAATAGCCTTCACCATGACGGGCGAATACTTGATAAAAATCAGCACATCCCGCATTAGAGATAAATGACTTTTCACCATGTAAGATAAAATCATCACCATCTTCTGTCAGTGTGGTTAATATAGATTTCAGGTCTGACCCCGCTTCTGGCTCGGTCAAGGCTAATGCAGGCAAAGCCTCAGCTTTTGCAATAAGTGGCAGCCACTTTTCACATTGCTCTTTTGTGCCTGCGACTGACAAAGCAAAACTACCAATGCCCTGCAAAGCAAACAACGAATCTAAATGCGAAGATACACCCATAAAGACTTCACGTACGACACAGATTGCCAGCGGATCCACCTTATCTAATAGTCCGCCATATTCTTTTGGCACCATCAATGACGATAGCCCGCTTTTTTGTAGTGCCTTTAGAATGCCAGGATGTAGTTCGTTCATCGCATCCGCTTCAAATGCTATATCTTCGATAGAAGCAGCAAGCTTTTTCGCCTGCTCTTGGTACTCTATATATTCTGGATCAAGATCAAATTTCATATCTTAAGAACTTCCTTAAAGTATTGCCAAATCTCATATTAAATATGAGCTATTTATTTCTTTGCGCGGCCTTTAAATTGTGGGCGTCTTTTTTCCATAAAGGCACTAGCGCCTTCAACCATATCCTCAGACCCAATTGCCTGAACAAGCTGCCCAAGACCATTGATGTATGAATCGCGACATTGGTTCCACCAAACATTTGAGCTTAATTTTGCAATTTCTAAATAACGCGGACTCATCCGTAATAATTCATCAGCCCATTTTGTTACTTCTTCTTCTAATTGACCATCTGGAACAACTTCATTGATCCAACCAAGATCTTTACATTCTTCCGCTTTATAGCGACGACACATAAAGGCTACTTCCTTGGCCTTCTTCTCGCCGATATTCATCGAAAGGAAGTTGGTGCCGCCAAGAACAGGCGCGCTACCAATCTTAACACCTGTCTGGCCAAAGGTCGCCGACTCGACAGCAATTGCAAGATCACAAGCAACAACAAGTTCATTACCACCACCAGCAGCAGCGCCATTGACAGCAGCAATAACAGGGCGGGGGCTCAATCTGATAGTTTCATATACATCTAGTGAACCAAAGAACATGCTGCGCAGCTCTTCTGGGTCAGGGTTTTGAAGATTAGCAAGGAAGCCACCAGCACAGAAAGCTCTATCTGTACCTGTAATCACGATGACCCCAGCGCCAGAAGCACCCTTAATAGCGGCAATGAGCTCTAATGCCATATCCGAATCATAGGCATTCATACGCTCTGGTCTATTTAGCCTTATCCAAGTTACTTCGCCTTTTTCCTCAACTACAATATCCGCCATACTAGTACCCTATTCTTTTTTACATCTATTAATAACCAAGCGTTACCGCCCTACTTAGCACCAAATTAAGAACTCCTTAGCACCAAATTAAGAACTCTTTATATCTTAAAGTTCCGCCATAGGAGCAATTCTTAAGAATCACCATAAGCCTAATTTGAATAACATTCAAGTTTTTCCTTGACAGTGACCCCCATCACCATTCAGTATAAAATCACGAGATAGTAATCTTGCAGTGTTCAAGCGAAAAATAAGACATAAGTCTATGTATTTATTAAGCTTTGTATACGAGTATTGAATATTACATTCACTTAACAAGGGTCTGGGGAGACAAGTATAATGATAAAGTTACCTTTAAAATCCATAGGTATGACATCGCTATTTGCTATTGGCGTGGCGATCTCACCTGCATATGCACAGGATAATAATGAGGCGAGCGCTAGCAATGGCGGCCTTGAAGAAATCGTTGTTACTGCACGTAAAAAAAGCGAGAACATGCAAGAAGTTGCGATCTCAGTAAGCGCTGTGACTCAAAGCGAGATTGAGCGTTCATTCTCAACTGACATTCGTGACCTTGCGGGTATTTCACCAAGCATCATCATTGATGATACATCACAAGGACCCGGCGGCCTCGCTTCTATCTATATCCGTGGTATTGGTGTTTCTGACGTGGAAAAAAACTTTGACCCTGCCGTTGGTGTGGTTGTTGATGGCGTTTTCCTTGGTCAAAACGCAGGATCGATAGCACGTGCACTTGATCTAGAGAGCATGGAAGTTCTTCGTGGCCCACAGGGTACTGTGTTTGGTCGTAATACTATTGGCGGCGTGCTTAAATTACAGCGTACAAAACCAACTGGTGAGTTCGGCGGTAAAGTTCGTGCAAGCTATGGTAACTATGAAAGATCAACACTTGATGCTTTGTTAAACTTCGGTGTGAGTGACAAGATTGCTGTTAAGCTAACTGGTACATATAGCAAACAAGGTGAAGGTTTTTTCTATAACAGTACACTTGATCGTGATCAGGGTCGTTCTGAATATACTAATCTTGGCTTTAATCTATTATTCAGCCCAACAGAAGATATTGAGCTAGAGTATACACATAATAGAGAGCGTACCGATCAAGACCAGCCGCCAATTCTTAATGTTGGCCGCGAGGGTGACCTCTTCTGTGATGCCTTTGCCTATTGTACTACAGGTAATGAATTGCCAATATCGGGTGATCGTTATGTAACTGTAATGAATGATGAAATTCCTGGATTGCTTGATGCGACGTTCGATGCTGATACGCATATTGTGGAACTTCGTTGGGATGTTAGCGAAGATTTGCACTTTGATTACATCTTTGGTAACTGGGCCACTGAAGAGGTGACAACAGGTGACTGGGACGCTACGCCTGAGACATTATTCCACACATACCGCCCAGCTGAATATGACCAAAAGTCACATGAGGCACGCCTAACATTTGATAATGATGGCCGTTTCAGTGCGGTAGCTGGTGTCTATCTATGGGATTCAGAGTATGAAATTCGCCTACGCAGCTTAATCGGCTTTGCGGTTCCTAATCTGATTTTAGATATTCCACAAACAACTAAGCAAACTACTGATAGTTCAGCCTTTTTCTTTGAAGGTGATTATGAATTCTCTGACAAGCTTAAACTCACCGTTGGTGGTCGTTATGGTCATGACAAGAAAACAACGGACCAATCTGCTAGCCTTGTGGCCCAAGCAGAAGCTAGTTGGAATAAATTCACACCAAAAGTTGCTCTGACATACAAAATCAGCGATGACACTATGGTCTTTGGTACTTTCTCACAGGGTTACCGCTCTGGTGGATTCAACGGTCGTGTTGATAGCGATTTCGCTGCTACAACTCCATATAACCCAGAAACCGTTGATAACTTCGAACTTGGTTTCAAAGCTGATATGTTAGACAATACTCTACGTCTAAACGCTACTGTCTACCACATGAAGTATAAGGATAAGCAAGAAGAAGTTCAGATTCCTTCTACAGGTGGCACAGGTCAGGCAACAGTGGTTACTAACGCATCAACAGCAACAATTCAGGGTATTGAATTTGATGCAATGCTAGTACCTACCGAAGGCCTAACTATTCGTGCTAATCTCGGCTACTTGGATGCTAGCTATGATGAATTTGTCTTCCAAGGCCCTTCTGGTCCAGTTGACTATTCACACCTTAACTTCCGTCGTGCGCCAAAGATTACATCCAATGTAAGCTTCAACTATGATTGGGAAGTTGGCGAAGGCATGGCAACAGTTGGCGCAGGCTGGCATATGATGGGGGCGTATAACACGGACTTCTTTAACAAGCCGTACCTTAGAAACCCAAGTGCTCAGCATATGATTAATGCTAACATTGGCTATTCAATCGGTAATGCACAGATCAACATCTATGGTCGTAACTTAGCTAAAGAAGATGGCTATACTATTGGTTTCCAGGTTGCTAACTTGTGGGCATATGCTGCCCCTCGCAATCCAAGAACTTATGGTGTAGAAGTTAACTATAAATTCTAAAAAAACCATATGGGCGTGGAATATCTATATGGTGTTCCACGCCTTTTTTTTATTAGAGAAAGCTGTCCTATGACCAATTCACATCATGCATTTAAAAAAATCCTCCTCATTACCTCTTTATTCTTTTGTAGTTTTTCCCAGAGTATATACGCTGGCGATAACCCTTCAACGGCCATAGACAGCCCTGAATTAATCACAAACCCTGAATATGACGGCGGCACTTTATATCTTGAAAACTGTGCGGGATGTCATGAAGGTCAGATTAAAAAAGCACCTCACTTTTCTCTCGTCCAACAAATGACGCCGAACGCTATTTTCACGGCGCAAGAATCTGGATTAATGAAAGATCAAGCTAGTGCCTTAAATAGTGATGAACACCAAGCTATTGCAGAATATATCACTGGGATTGCAATGAGTGACGCGCCGTCTCTTTCAGATGCGAAGATGTGTGAAGCTGGTAGCTCTTCTTTTGATTTTAATGCCACACCAGATGTTATTAGCTGGGGTGTAACGCCAAAAAATCACCGTTATCAGTCGACTGATGTTACGGGTATTAAAGCCTCTGACATTCCTAATTTAACTTTAAAATGGGCCTTCCGCTATCCTGGCGCTATTAAGGCAAGATCACAGCCCCTTATCGCAGGCGGTATGTTATTTGTCGGCAGCCACGCTGGTATTGTTTACGCCCTTGATAAAGATACAGGCTGCATGCACTGGACGTTCCAAGCCAAAGGCGAAGTACGTAACGCCATCGTTTCTGATCAGTGGACAAGCGGCGATACAACAGCTAATCCCAGATTATATTTTGGTGATATCTTAGGTAATATCTATGCCATTGAGGCCCTGACAGGTAAGCTTGTATGGTCTGATCGCCCTGATCCGCACCCAAGTGCAACTATCACAGCCGCATTAACACCATTTGAAGATAAGCTTTTCGTGCCTATTTCATCACTTGAAGTAACGGCAGCGGCAAATCCAGAATATGCTTGTTGTACTTTCCGCGGCAACCTTGTCTCTTATCAATCTGCTACCGGCAAAAAGAACTGGCAAAGTTATACAATTACCAAAGAGCCTTATGTATCAGGGCAAAATAGCATTGGGACGGATTATATCGCCCCATCAGGCGCTCCCATTTGGAATACGCCATCCATCGATGTGAAGCGCAGACGTTTATATGCGGGTACGGGCGAAAACTATTCATCCCCTGCTGACGGTTCTAGCGACGCCATCATTGCTTTTGACCTGGATAGCGGCAAGGTGCTGTGGAAACAACAAACCACGGCTGGTGATGCCTGGAATATTGGCTGTGAAGTACCAGAAGAGATCAATTGCCCACCAGAAGATGGCCCTGATTATGATTTTGCAGCAGCAACAATCATCGCCGTAGATAAAAACGGTAAGGATATTATCCTTTCAGGCCAAAAGTCAGGTGAAGTATTCGCTATGGACCCTGACAATAATGGTGAAATTATTTGGCAAAACAAAGTCGGTCGCGGTGGTATTCAAGGCGGCATCCACTTTGGCATGGCCCTTGACGGCCAACAGCTTTATGTACCAATCTCAGATTTCTTTGGTGGCGACAGATGGCCTGGCACGCCCTACCCTGGAATGTTTGCGCTGGATATTACAACAGGAAAAGCGCTGTGGTATACAGAAACAAAAGACATATGTGACGGATTAGATAATTGTTTCCCTGGTTTTTCAGCAGCTGCAACTGCCATTGAAGGCGGTGTCATCGCTGGTGCTATGGATGGCCACTTACGTGCTTATGACCGCGAATCAGGTAAATTGATATGGGATTATGACTCACTAAAGTCTTATGACACTATTGACGGTAAAACAGCCAAAGGTGGTTCATTTGGTGGCGGTCAGGGCCCTATATTCAAGGATGGCATGATGTATGTTAATTCTGGATACGGCGTTTACACTCATATGGGCGGTAACGTTTTACTAGCGTTTGAGCTTAAAAAATCTGCTAAATAAAGTAAATGATACATTTGCGATAATTTATCGACCTTGATTGTTCAAATTGACTTGACAAAATGGCTTTCTGCGTACAAAGTTTGAATGTAATTCAAAAACATTCATGTTTGTTTGTTTTTTAGAATAAATAAGGTTACAACTAGTTGCCTGCCTCATAAATGAAAGCAGGCGACTAAAATTTATACACTGCAAGCAGGGCATGCCTGCAATTTAATATAATGAGGAGAGACTCAATGAGTGATAAAGAATCAAGTCCGGTATTTGATCCGGTGAAACTTGAACAAGTCAATGTCAACGTAGACTATCCGATGGAACAGGATGAGTTTGATGCACTTTATAAGCACAATTGTTATTGTACCATGGCCCACATTTCCAAGTATGGCTACCCTATCGTAACGCCGATGTTCTATGTCGTGCTGGAAGATGGGTTTGTCTATATCAGCAGTGTGGCGAAATACCGCCAAAAGATTGATCAGTTGATCAAGAATCCAAAGATTTCCGTCAACATCAGTAATGATGGCTCAAACGCCAAGCGCCAGAAATCAATCCAGATCATCGGCAATGCAGAAGTATCGACTGAACAGGAACTGATGAAAAAGGTGCATTGGGCTATCATCGACAAATACTGGTTTGACCTGAAAGACAATGAAGAGATGCGCCAAGCCGCCTTTAAAGGTGTACACACACCTAACAGGGCTATCATCAAAGTGATTCCTAACAAGAACTCACCAACGTCATGGGACTTCGGCAAAATGGTAAACTCATATGAACGTGGTGTCTGGTTCAATGAAGCGTACGAAATGAGCAAGCCGTACGACGTTCGGTAATATGGTTGACGCATACTACCCATCCGTATGTTTGGCGATGCAAGTGATATGCAGAAAAATCCATAACTAAACTACGCTAATTCGCTAGTTTATCTAATAAAATCTACGGGGGCTGATCGTTGCAAAAACGATCTACCCCTGTGGATATGGTGCTTTGCACCCTAAGTATTGAGTATAATGATTAACACGATGAGTAGGAATTCAAAATGGGACAATGGGACGATAAATTTGAAAAGCATGCTGCCAAATGGGCTAGCTGGAATATGCAAGAATATGCAAAAGAAGAGCGTGTTCTAACCGACATAATCGAAGATAAAGCGAACCAAAGACCCAACCATGTTGTGTTTCAGTTTGCTGATGATCCAATCACACTGCGTGAATTTAATAGCAACATCAACAAGGCTGCTAATGGCTTCACTGCCCTAGGCATTAAAAAAGGCGATAAGGTTGCTATCATGCTACCTAACTGCCCTGAGTTTTTATATTCTTGGTTTGGCCTTAATAAAATTGGCGCTGTAGAAGTACCAATTAATTCAGCATTAAAGGGTACAGGCCTTGTCCATCAGATTGTCCATTCTGATTGCATGGCACTCATTACTGACACCCAGTTTTATGAAAATCTAACCAATGTTGCTGGTGATTTAACAAGCGTTAAGAATGTCATCTCAATAGACACAAAGGGCGAGCATGCAACAATGCCTACCCTTGATGGTTTTGAGAATATGACATACGCAGAGTTTAGCGATCACCCAGATACAAAACCTGACGTTAAAGTTAATTATAACGACATGGCCTCTATCCTATTTACATCTGGTACAACAGGTGTGTCTAAGGGTGTGGAAATGAGCCACCACTATTGGTATGATATTTGGTCAAACGCAGTTAAATACGGACGCTATACTGAAGACGACGTATTATACACAGGCCTTCCATTCTTCCACGGCAACGCTCAAGGTATTACTGTAGGCCCTGCTATTCTTGCCGATGCCAAGGCAGTGATTGTTGATCGTTTCTCCGCTAGCCGTCTTTGGGATGATTGTCGCAAATACGAATGTACAGAAGCTAACTATATTGGCGGTATTATTCCAATTCTTCTTAAACAAGAAGAAAGAGGTAATGACGGCGACAACCCACTACGTCTTATGGTTGGTGCCGCAGCACCTCAGGATGAATGGCACGCTTTCCAAGACCGTTTCAATACCAAAATATTGGAAGTATACGGCATGACTGAATGTTATTGCTGTCTTGCAAGCCCATATGACGAGCCGCGTGCTGGTTCATGTGGTAAGCCAATCACTGGTTGGGATGTTCGTATTGTTGACGATGAAAACAACGAATGCACACCAGGTAGCCTTGGTGAGTTTGTTGCCAAAGCGCCAAGTAAAGATGTTGGTACAAGCGGTTATTATAAGAATGAGGAAGCAACCAAGGGACTTCTTCAAGATGGTTGGATTCACACAGGCGACTTAGGTCGTATGGATGAAGATGGTTATTTCTACTTCGTAGACCGTAAGAAACAAGCGCTACGTCGTCGTGGTGAAAATATTTCATCCTTTGAAGTTGAATCAGTTATCAGCTCTCATGATTCAGTACTTGAATCAGCAGTTGTTGGCGTACCGTCTGATATCGGTGAAGAAGAAGTGAAAGCTGTTGTCGTTCTAAAGGATGGCCACACGCTAACACCTGAGGAAATCATCGCATGGTGTGAACCACGTCTAGCCTATTTCGCTATTCCACGTTACATTGCTATTCGTGATCATATGCCAAAAACACCAAGTGAGCGTGTTGAAAAATTCAAACTCAAAACAGAAGGTGTAACAGCAGATTGTTGGGATATTGAACAATCAGGTATTAAGCTGAAACGCTAATTACACATAGATCAGAACTGACTTAAGCGCTATATTGGCGCTTAAGTTATATTTAAGTAGGGAATATATTAAAGATCGGGATCAGGGACATGACCAAGCAAGTTAAATCTATCACTAGACGTCAGGCTATTTTTGGAGCAGGAGCCGCAACAACAGTAATAGGGCTTGGATCACTCGCATCCCCCAGTTCAGCAGCAGATAAAAGTTGGAACCATACAGCTGACATAGTCATTGTTGGCACAGGTATTGGCGCAGCAACAGCTGCTATTACTGCCCATGATCAGGGCAACAAGGTCATTATCATCGAGAAGTCGCCTATGTTCGGCGGCACTTCAGCCAAAACAGCAGGCGTTATATGGTCCCCGAATAACTATACCCTAAAAGCACGTGGTATGAAAGATTCGAAGAAAGACTGCCTAGAATATCTGGCGCGCTTTTCCTACCCTGAACATTTCAATGCCGACGCCGAGAACCTGGGTCTAACTGAACATGCCTATAGCCTACTTGAGGCTTTCTATGACAATAGCTCAGACTCTATTGATTCACTGCGCAAGGCAAAAGCATTAAACACCGCAGAGTGGCGCATGTTTGCCATGGATGTCGCTGCTACAGATTATCTGGATAATGTGCCCGAGAACAAAACCCCTGCGGGACGCGCACTAGGCGTTGTTACACCAGAAGGCACAATCGGTTCTGGCCTCGATATGATGGAGCAGATGCAAGAGGCTGTTGAGAAACGTAAAATTAAAGTACTGATGGAACACCAAGTGGTAAAGGTTATCCAAGACGATAGCGGTCGTGTTATCGGCGTAGAATCTAAATCAGACGATACCTCAGTCACAGTAAAAGCAAGCAAAGGCGTTATCTTTGGTTCTGGTGGTTATATTCATAACACAAAGGCCGTTGCTAGCTACCAGCGCAACCATGTTTACGGTGCTTGTGCTATTCCTATGTCAACGGGTGACTTTATCGATATTGCAAGAAAAGCTGGCGCACAGATAGGTAACCTGTTTGGTGCTTGGCGCACTCAGGTGGTACTAGAAGAGGCCCTGGATTACCGTTATCTAGCTGGCGGCGTATTCTATCCTTCCGGAGATTCTGCAATTCAGGTTAATAAATACGGTGTTCGCTCAGTAAATGAGCAGCGCAATTATAATGACCGCACTGAAATTCACGGTACTTATGATCCGTCCAAGGCTGAGCAAGGTAATCAATTAATGTTTATGGTCTACGATCAACGCTCGGCAGAGGCTTTCGCTGGTGCCTACCCTATTCCAGCTGCTGGTGCGGATAATCCATTTGTACTTAGCGCTGATTCAATTGATGGCCTCACTAAAAAGATTGATGCCCGTCTTAAAAAGCTAGCTAAGCAAACAGGCAATGTTCAACTGGACGCCAAGTTCGCAGAGCAATTAGGCAAAACCATTGAGCGCTACAACAGCTTTGCTGTTGCGGGTAAGGATGAAGACTTCCAACGCGGTGACGCTGCTTATGACACCGAATGGTTTGGTGCCTTCTCGCCTCTTCAGGCTAGTTCAGGCCATAAAAGTAGCCCCTATCCAAAAATTAATATGCACCCCCTAAACAATGACGGCCCTTACTATGCCATTATTCTTGGCGCTGGCGCGCTTGATACCAACGGTGGCCCCGTAATTAATGCAGAAGCACAGGTGCTGGATACTGATGGAAACCCAATTGCTGGCCTATATGGCGCTGGCAACTGTATCGCCTCGCCTTCCCGCGATGCTTATTGGGGTGCTGGTTGTCCACTAGGACTATCCTCCACATTTGGCTATATCGCTGCTAATGCCGCTAATAAAGCCAAGTAAGTCCAAGAGATTAAGGAATAGATCATGAGTGATAAAGAATTAATTGAATCCCTATTAAAGCGCGTTGATGAGCTTGAAAGCAGATCAGCTTTGCGCGATCTAGTCAGCGATTACTGCATCGGTTTTGACAATCGTGACATGGACCGTTTTATGGCCATATGGCATGATGATGCAGTTTGGGAAATTGGCGCACCTTTTGGTACTTTCACAGGTGCAAAAGCCATCAAGGCCGCTGTTGATGAAATTCTGCACCCTTTTTGGCGTGAAACCCATCATCTAACAACAAATTTAAATGTTAAATTTAGTGACGCTGATCACGCGACAGGTATCTGTAATGTTGATTGCATGGGTGCGGCCGTTGAGGGTGATGCAGTCCAGATGGTCGGCGCAACGTACCGTGATGATTTTGAACGCCGTGACGGCGTGTGGAAGATTACTAAACGCAATGTCACCCTGCACTATTTCAATCCAATTCCAGATGTTGAGATGTCAGCACCTGAAGGATAAACTTTATGAGCGATCGCCAGAGCTGGTTAGCCCTAACACAAGAAGATGTCATAGAGCCTGAACTACAGCTATGTGACGCGCACCATCATCTATGGAACCGTGGTAATAGCTGCTATTTAGCTGAAGAATTTAGGCAAGATTTTGCGGGGCATAATGTCACTAAATCTATTTATGTGGAATGCCTGTCTAAATATAATAAAGACGCACCAGATAATCTAAAGCCTGTTGGAGAAACATCCTTTATCCACAATCTCACAGCCGATTGGCAGGATGATAATGACTTACCAAATATCGCTGCTGGCATCATTGGCTTTGCTGATCTCTGCTTAGGCGCTGTTGCGGGTGAGGTATTAGATGCCCATGTAGCAGCTAGTGACCGTTTTCGTGGCATCCGCCATGCTAGCGCCTGGGATAGTGATGAAAAAGTCCATAATGCCCATACAAAACCTATAGAGCATTTACTCGCTGATAAGACCTTCCAAGAGGGCTTTGGTGAGCTTGGTACACGCGGGCTTACCTTTGATGCTTGGTTATATTTTCACCAAATACCAGAATTAACATCCCTTGCCCGCGTTTTTCCTGAAACACCGATAATTATCAATCATGTGGGTGCCCCTTTAGGCGTTGGTCCATATGCAGGTAAGCGCGATGAGGTTTATGCTATATGGAAAAACCATATGAGCGATTTAGCCTCTTGCAAAAATGTGTCGGTTAAATTAGGCGGCATGACCATGGCACTGTCTGGTTTTGGCTGGAACAAGCTTGAAAAGCCTGCGTCCTCTATCGAATTAGCAGAAGCTATGTCACCCTATTATCATTATTGCATTGATAATTTTGGACCAGAACGCTGTATGTTTGAAAGCAACTTCCCCGTTGATAGCACAGGCGCATCCTACGGTATTTTATGGAATGCCTTTAAACGCATCAGCAAACCTTATTCAGATACAGAAAGGGCCGCAATACACCATGATACTGCGACCCAACTTTATAATCTGTAACTTCAAATCTAATTTACAAACGTAATGCACCATCAAGACGGATAGTCTCGCCGTTAATATAGGTGCTTTCAATCACATGAACTGCTGTTGAGGCAAACTCTGATGGTTCAGCTAAACGCTTAGGGAACGGTATTGCCTTAGCAAGGCCTGCTTTAACCTCTGGTGATACATTCTTTAGAATTGGTGTTTCACATAAGCCCGGCGCAATAGTTACGCTGCGGATACCATAATAAGCTAGATCTCTGGCGATTGGTAAAGTCATGGCTGTTATACCGCCTTTACTCGCGGCATATGCCACTTGGCCCGGCTGCCCCTCAAAAGCAGCAATAGAAGCTGTATTAATGATAACACCGCGCTCACCATTTGAATCTGGCTCGTTAAGCGACATCTTCTCGGCGGCGTGACTAAGCACATTAAATGTGCCCACCAAATTAATATTGATAACATCACGGTACAAATCCATTGGAAACTTGCCCTTGCGGCTGAACGTCTTGGTCGCACCACTGCTGCGGCCTGCACAGTTCATACAAATATGAATGGCGCCAAAGGCTTCCATTGTCTTTTCAACACCAGCGCTAACCGACGCATCATCAGCCACATCAACAGCTGCAAAAATAGCATTTTCACCTAATTCAGCAGCTAGGGCGTTACCCAACTCCTCATTACGGTCAAAAATGGCAACCTTAACACCATCGCTGTGAAAACGTCGAACTGCGCCTTCTCCAAGGCCTGAGGCACCACCTGTTACGATTGCTACTTTATCTTTCAAATCCATATTCTATTCCTATCACTCATACTACTAACCATTAGGTATCTAAACTTAACATCATTATTAACGGCTTCTATTCACTATGGCTACCTATTTTTGAATAATATTAAAAAATATAACTACCTGAAATTAAGCCTTATTCGCATAATATCAACAGACTAATAAATTTACTTAATCTATTTTTGAATAAAATTAAAAAAAGACTATCCTCTTTATTTATTTACAATTATAATCACCCTCAAGGACTATATGGCCTGCCTTCGTGACGATAAGGCCTGCCAAAACGAACTATTCCACGCTAGTAGGAGAGACACATAATGGCCGACGCCTATATCTTTGATCATGTTAGAACACCGCGCGGCAAGGGTCGTCCAGACGGCGCGCTTCACAGCGTGTCCCCTGTAAATATGCTTGCACAAACGCTAGAGCATATCCGTGATAGAAACGACCTCGACACCTCATTAGTTGAGGATGTTATAGCCGGATGTGGCTCCCCTATCGGCGAGCAAGGAAGTGCCATTGGCCGCAGCGCGGTCTTAAAAGCCGATTATGACATCACAGTTCCAGGTCAACAAATTCACCGTTTTTGTTCTTCTGGTCTGGAAGCCGTTAATATGTCCGCTGCGAAAGTTATGTCAGGCCAGTGTGATCTTGTTATTGGCTGTGGTGTTGAGAGCATGTCACGTATTCCTATTGGCTCCTCGGGTGGAGCTTGGACTTCTGATCCTGATTTATCCTATAAAATTCAATTTGTACCACAAGGCATTGCCGCCGATATTATTGCCACAAAATATGGCCATTCACGCGATGACGTTGATGCTTACGCGGCAGAAAGCCAACACAGAGCAGCAGCCGCTTGGGAAAATGGATATTTCAAGAATTCTGTCATTCCTGTTGTTGATGAAATTGGTATGACGCTACTAGACCATGACGAAGCCATTCGCGGTAACACTACCCAAGAGAGCCTTGGTAAATTAAAAGCTGTTTTCGAAGGCATGGGCGCAAGCGGATTTGATGCTAAGTCAATCCTCAAATACCCTGAAATTGAGGCTATGACACATGTGCATACAGCTGGTAATTCTAGCGGTATTGTTGATGGTGCGGCTGCTATGCTAATCGGTAGCAAAGAAATGGGCGAGCGATTAGGCCTAAAACCACGCGCACGCATTAGATCGGCTGCTTCTGTGGGGTCTGATCCAACGATTATGTTAACTGGGCCAACACCATCTGCTGAAATAGCACTGAAAAAGGCAGGCATGACACGCGCTGACATTGATCTATTTGAGTTAAATGAAGCTTTTGCGTCTGTTGTATTGCTCTTCATGGAAGAGATGAACATTCCCCATGATCAGATTAATGTTAATGGTGGATCCATAGCCATGGGTCATCCAATTGGTGCGACAGGCGTTATGATCTTAGGCACAGTTCTTGATGAATTAGAACGACGTAGCCAGGCAACTGCGCTGATTAATTTATGTGTTGGCGCAGGCATGGGCACAGCTACAATCATTGAGCGATTATAAACAGCACAAGACGCTAAGATAAAAGAAGGGCTGTGATATGTCAGACCAAATTAATTTCGATACTATGAGTTACACACTGCAAGACAATGGCATCGCGTTGATAGCCATGGACGTTAAAGACCGTTCAATGAATGTCCTGACTCCTGAAATGCATGTAGATTTTGGCCTTGTGGCAGAGCATCTAGCAAATGATGAAAAAGCTATTGGCGCCGTTATACACTCTGCAAAGCCTAGTTTTATGGCGGGCGGTGACTTAAACCGTATTGTACGTAATTATGATTTAAATCGTACGCCTCAAGAGGCTTATGAGCAATCACGCACCTATACTAACTCCCTGCGCAAATTAGAGACATGCGGCAAACCCATTGCAGTTGCTATCAACGGCACTGCGCTTGGAGGGGGATTAGAGCTAGCACTGGCGTGTCATTACCGCGTTGTATTAGATAATCCTAAATTACTACTCGGCTTGCCTGAGGTAACGCTAGGTTTATTACCTGGCGGTGGCGGCACACAAAGATTGCCGCGTATTATAGGCCTTAAGAATGCCGCTGATTTAATTCTATCAGGCCGTCATATCCATCCTGAAGAAGCGCTGCAGTTAGGCGTTATTGATGAGATTGCATCCGCTGATAATTTAATGACAGCTGCTGAAAAGTGGATATTAGACGGCGGCTCTGCGGTTCAGCCATGGGATGTACGCGGCTATAAAGTCCCAGGTGGCTCAGGCCTCAACCAGATGCCAATTGCACAGTTATTTCAAAAACTAACTCTAAAGGTAGCCGTGGATTATAAATATAACTACCCTGCACCTATTGCAGCACTGCGCTGCCTATTTAATGGCACTACGGTGCTAAGTATGGATACTGCGTTAAAGGTAGAAACTAAAGAGTTTTCAGCCTTAACACGCGATCCTGTCGCCCGTAACATGATCCGCACACTCTTTATAAATAAGAGCAATATCGATAGTGCCGCGCGCAAAGGTGCTGCAGCGTTGCCCCCTATTAAAACCGTCGGATTAAAAGGCGACCTCGCCTATAAAGATATCCTTGAGACTGCTTGCTTGAAATCAGGGCTTACACTGGTCACAGATTCTGTTGATGGCAATGTGGATATACTGATTATCGCGGGTGATGATCAGACTGCTACGGGTGAAAGTGATATAGCCGCAAGCAAAAAAATTGGTCTGTATTTAACGGCGCCTATAGATAAATCAAAAGCTGCAGAGTTGATTAAATACAGTGAAACATCAGATGATACTTTAGCGCATATGAAAGCCCTATCTAGCGCAATGCGTAAGACTCCCCTTGTTCAAAAAACTGAGGCAGTACCGCTTAGTCAACAGATGAAAACAGCCTATAATACCGAGGCTAATCGCCTCATGAATTTAGGAATCAGTTCGGTAATTATCAGAAATACAGCCATCGCTGCTGGCATGCATGATGCGCCTGACCTTTTGGCCGATAATGATGCAAATAAAGAAGACGTGAAATCACCCTTATTAAGTGTAGATGGCATTAAGATCTGTTTATTACTAGCGCAGACTTACCCAGCAATTTTAGCCTTAAAGAATGGCGATATTGACCCCGTTGATGCGGACCTCATCTCTGTATTGATCAATAGGTTTCCATCTTACACAGGTGGCGTCATTTCTCATATAGACACACTTGGCCTGTCTAATGCCATTGATACATCAAGTAATTATCATAATAATGATGGCGCTATAAATAATGTAATAGTCTATTTAGAGGCACTGAAGAAGTCAGGTGACAGGATATACCCTTCGCTAGCGTAGGATGTGGAAATCAAGCTTATTTAGGACAAGCTTGTTACACAATTTTAAAGAGTTAAAAAATATACTTTAAAAATAATTCAAAAAGAGGGTGGACTTTTTTTGAATTATATTCAAGAATTGTTAATGAAGTTTATGGTACTGTATATTACCACTGCAATATGTTCGGCAGATTAGGAGTATGGATAGGTGACAATAGATAAATTAGATAGTCGCTCAGTAGAGGTTATTGAGCGATATCGCAGCCTTCTGGAAACAGACGCTGATGCCAATGAATGGGCATTCTCATGGCGGACTGAATTAAACCGCGGTGGTTTCCCTGCTGTTGATCTGCTTATGGAAGAAGTCGTCAAACCAGGCAAATGTATTGGATGCGCGTCTTGTGTAACCATATGTCCTGTTGATGTATTTGACTATGAGGATGAAAAACCCGTTAATGCACGCCCTGACGCTTGTGTTCAATGCGTGTTATGCGCAGAGGTTTGTCCAGTATTGCGCCCTGCCGACAAAGATTTACCTGACATGCTAGATTATATGGAACCTATCCTTGATGATGGATATGGCCCTTATGCATACGCTTTATATAGCCGCACAACAGATGCCGAAATTCTAGAAAAGTCTCAAGATGGTGGCATGGTATCTACAATCCTTTTACACCAGATGGAGCTTGGCAATATTAAAGGCGCTATCCTTGGCGATGTGGAAGAAGACAATCGCCAAATAGGCAAGCATAAGCTCGCCATGAACCGTCAGGATGTTCTTGACTGTGCAGCATCACGCTATACCTATTCTCCTAATACGCTGGCATTCCAAGACGCGATTGAACAGAACGTAAGTCCTGTTGCTGTTGTTGGTGTTCCTTGCCAAGTAGATGGCGTTAGACTGCAACAAAATTCAAGCATCCGCCAAAAAATGAGCGCATGGTATAGTGATAATATCAGCCTTGTGTTCGGTCTATTTTGTTCTGAAAGCTTCACCCATGAAAGCATTACCCAATTAGGAAAAATGCTTGATATTGATCCTACTACAATTGAAAACATCAACATCAAGGGTAAAGTTGTCGTTCGCCTAGATAGCGGTGAGATACATGAAGTATCATTAAAAAAATACCGTGATTTCGCCCGCCCTGCATGTCTTTACTGCCTAGATTACGGCGCAGAAAAAGCAGATATTGGTGCTGGTGGTATTGGTTTAGATGGCTGGACTTACACGCTTATTCGCACCCAAAAAGGCCATGAAGCATTCCAAGCGGCCCTAGCTGCTGGTAAATTAGAAGTTAAACCGCTGAGCGAGGACGAGCGCGGCGAGTTTTTGATGAAAATGCTATCATCTTCTAAAAAGAAAAATCGTCCTCTGCCGGCTCAAATGCCAAATCATGAAGAGCGCGTGGCGATGGGTAGCTTATGCCCTAAAACATTTTATACAACTGGCCCTGGTGCTCCACCGAAGGCACCATCTCCAGAGGAAAATAAATAATGAGTAGCCAATCAAACGATACCAATAACGGTCCACGCGTCCGCGATGATATGCTCGTGATGACTGCTGGTCAGGGCGGCGATGGCTCTGTAACCGTAATCACCCTACTATCATGGGTCCTAGCGCAGCGCGGCATGCATCTTTTTGGTTTAAATGAGATAGCATCACGTATTAAGGGCGGTCACGCAGCAGCAGCCATGCGCGTATCAAAGAAATACCGTGGGTGCTTGAGTGATAAGGTAGATATCCTTGTTGCCTTCGATAGCGAGGCTGTTGAAAAAATTGCTTCCTTCATGGCGGATGATAGCGTTGTTATATACGATAGTTCACGCGGGCCACTTCCTGAAGGCTGCTTACCTGAAACAACAAGAGTGATCGAAGTCCCTTTCAGTCGCTTTGCTGTTAGAGAACTAAAACGCGATCTATTTAAGAACTGCTTAGGTTTTGGTGTTCTTGCTCGTGTTATGGGCTTAACGGATGAAGAAGCGCACGCTAGTATTCAGCATCGCTTTGCTCGTTTATCCGAAGAAAATCGCGCACCTAACCTCCGCGCCCTTGAACTTGGTTTCGATTTCGCAGATGGTCACGGTGTTTTATCTGAGAACGAGAACAAAGGCCTCTACGCACTACCAACATTAGAGCGTGAAGACCGTATTATGATCTCAGGTAACGAGGCAACCGCTTTTGGTTTCCTTGCTGCGGGTGGTCGTTTCTTTGCTGGTTACCCTATTACACCTGCTACTGATATTATGGACTGGCTCAAGAAAAAATTCCCTGCCTTTGGTGGCATTGCCATTCAAGGTGAGGACGAGCTTGCAGCCATTAACCTTGCCATCGGTTCAGCGCTAACAGGTGCTAGAACAATGACAGCATCATCTGGCCCCGGCATTGCATTAATGCAAGAGGCTGTTGGTCACTGTGGCTCTGCTGAAATACCAATGGTTATAGTTGATTGTCAACGCGCGGGTCCTTCAACGGGGATGCCTACAAAGCTAGAGCAAAATGATCTAGGCATGTTAACGCAGGGCGGCAACGGCGACTTCCCACGCGCTGTATTGTCACCAGGTTCTGCCCAAGAATGTTTTGATTTTGGCGCTCTTGCGACCAATTTATCACAAGCAGCACAATGCCCTATTTACATTGCCATTGATGGTATGTGCCAATTTACATACACGACAAAGGCCTTTGATATTAGCTCGGTAGAGATTGACAATGGTAAACGCCTAAGTGATGACGAGCTATCCAAAATGGATGAGTATCAGCGCTATAAAATTACTGATGATGGCATATCGCCTATGTCCGTACCAGGTCAAGAAGGCGGCATGAGCCTTGTGACGGGTAACGAGCGTAATGAATGGGGCATTGTCTCCACTGACCCTATCAACCGTGTTGCCATGATGGATAAACGTCAGCGTAAGATTGAAACAATTAAACCACGACTACCTAAAGGCTTTGAATGGGGTGATAAAGACTCTAAAATTGGCGTGATTTGTATGGGTATGATTGGTGATGTACTAACTGAAGCAGCAGAACGCCTGAGCGATATGGGTGTAAACCTTCGTTGCCACCGCCCCCGCACTTTATGGCCAATTCTAGATGACACTGTTAATTTTGTAAAAGAATGCGACCGCGTTTATGTAGTTGAATGCAATGACAGCGGTCAGTTAGCGCGCCTTATCAAAGGAGCAGGCGCCCCTGCTGACAAGATGGAAAGCATTTTACAATATGACGGTCTACCGATGAGACCCGGCTTTTTAGTCGACACTATTCTTGAGAAGGAAAAAGCGTAATGACTACTTATACACCCGGTCAACCTATTTGGTGCGCAGGCTGCGGCCACTACGGCGTTCAAGGCGCATTAAAGCATGCTCTGAAAAGTCTGGAAATGAAGCCACATGAAATAATGTTACATGCTGGTATTGGTTGCTCTGGCACCATGCAGAATAACCTTGGTACATATGGTTACCACTCTATGCATGGTCGCGTACTACCTACTGCTATCGGTACAGCGCTGGCTAATCCTGATCTTACTGTTATTGCTTCTGGCGGTGACGGCGATGGTTACGCCATTGGTGCTGGCCATTTCATTCACGGCCTTAAACGTAATGCCTCGCTTGTTTATATTGTTATGAACAACGGCATTTACGGCCTAACTAAAGGTCAATCTTCACCAACGATGGATGGCCCAAGCTGGGCACCAGAAGAAGCTGATATTGACGCGATGATGATTGGCCTGTCTATTGCCAGCTCATCATTTCTTGCTCGTGGTTTCTCAGGCGCGCCAGATCAGCTGAATAAGTTGATGGAACAAGCATTAGAACATGCTAACGCTGGCAAAGGTATGGCACTCTTAGAAGTACTTTCGCCATGCGTAACCTATAATGATACCTATCCTGAATGGGACGCTAAGGTACAAGACGTAAACACGATCGAAGATTATGATAATAATGATAAGGGATCGTCTTTCGCCACATGCCTTAACATGAAAAATGCTGGCAAGATCCCAACGGGTGTCATTTATCAAGGTGACCATCCAACACTTGAAAGCGCAATGCTGACACCAGATGCAGCTGCGTCATCAACCATGTATAATGACAATGCGCATTGCATGGCAAAGCTTGATAAGATACTCGACAGCAGTCGTATCTAATTCACCGTTAAATTTAAAAAGTAGCAGGCGCTCTAATCAGTAATGATGTTAGAGCGCTTGCCTGCTGCTGGTAATATCATTGGCGTAAGCTCAGGCTGCACTTGTCCCTCTGGCATAACATAGACAGGCTCGCCGTAAAGTGTTGATCGCTGGCGTGACGTACGACCAACAGATTTAGCCATATCAATTAGATCCTGACGGCTTTTTTCCTGACCATATTCACTACCCGCCGCGCGAGAAATAGACTCGTTCATCAACGTGCCGCCCAGATCATTCACCCCAGCTTGCAAGGCAAGTTCAATGGCTTCTGGCCCCATTTTGGTCCAAGACGCCTGAATATTAGTAATATGCGGATATAAAACAACACGCGCTATTGCATGCATCAATATTGTCTCACGCAGCGTTGGTCCTTGTCTGGATTTACCTTGTTTATAAAGCGGCGCTTCATGGGCAACGAATGATAGTGGTACCAGCTCTGTGAAACCACCCGTCCTCATCTGCAATTCTTTGATGCGCAACAAATGATTGGCCCAATCACTATAGCCTTCTAGATGGCCAAACATGATCGTCGCTGTTGTTTTTAGACCAACCTCATGGGCCGTCTCAATTACTTCTAACCATCCATCTACTGTTAATTTGTCGGCGCAAATTGCTTGACGAACTTCATCAACCAAAATTTCAGCCGCCGTACCAGGCAATGAACCAAGACCAGCCTCTTTTAACTGAGTAAGGAATTCACGCACTGAAATACCCAGCGACTGTGCCCCTGTTGATATCTCTAAGGGCGAAAAAGCATGAACATGCATATCAGGGACAGCTTTTTTAATAGCTTTCACAATAGCTAAATACGTCTTGCCTGTGTAATCAGGGTGGATACCGCCCTGCAAACATACTTCAGTCGCGCCACGTGCGCGTCCTTCCACTGTCCTGCGCACCACTTCTTCTAAAGTGAGATCATAGGGTTTGCCGCGTAGTGAATCAGAACCTCGGCCTTTGGAGAAGGCGCAAAACTGGCACGAATGGCTACAAACATTTGTATAATTAATATTGCGATTGATTACGTAAGTAACCTCATCACCCACGGTCTCAACGCGCAATTCATCTGCTTTTTTTATAATCGCTGCCGCGTCGCCGTCTCTGGCGTGAAACAGATGAACAATATCATCAACATCGAGTATTTCACCCTTAGCGGCCTTATCAAGAATGTTCTGCGTCTTAGGCGCAACATCAACAATAGGATGATAAAGTGGATTTAATTCTGTGCTGCCTGAACTAGATTGCCCTGATACCCATGCGCTTTCACGCGCATAGCCAGCCCCATCCACTAACTTGCGTACATATGGCTGAAGTGCAGGATCAACCCAGCGCTCTAATTCTTCCACATAGGAAGGAAACAACGCTAAACGCGGCACAAGGATTTTGCCCCACTTAGCAGTCGCTTGCTTTAATTGTTCAATTTCAGGCCATGGGGCCTCGGGATTAACAAAATCAGGTGTTAGCGGCGATACGCCACCCCAATCATTAATGCCAGCGCCGACAAGCTCGGGATAGACATCAGATGATAAATTAGGCGGTGCTTGAATATTCATCTCTGGCCCAAAGATATGACGTGCCATGGCGATAGTCCATTTCAGCTCATCAAATGCGGGTGGCTGAACATCGTGCATTAATGTATTGGGCTTTGGCTGAAATGCCTGAATGATAACTTCTTGCACATGGCCGTGGCGCATATGGCTTTCAAGAATTGCTTCTAAAGTTTCAACACGCTCTTCACGCGTTTCTCCAATACCAATCAAAATACCAGTAGTGTAAGGAATGCTACGTTCCCCAGCTAACTCCAACACTTCTAATCTTGTAGCAGGGTGCTTGTCTGGTGATCCATAATGCGGGCCACCCTTTTCACAAAGCCGCGCCGATATTGATTCAATCATCAATCCTTGAGAGACAGACACTTTACGCAACCTGTCTAATTCTTCACCTGTTACGACACCAGGATTAACATGCGGCAATAACCCAGTCTCATCGATGACAAGCTGACACATCGCCTCTAGATAATCGATTGTCGTGCTGTAACCCATTTCTTCCAACGCGTCGCGTGCTGCCTGATACCTAAGTTCTGGTTTATCACCAAGGGTAAACAGGATTTCTTTACAGCCTTTATCAGCACCATCACGGACCACCTTTAATATCTGCTCTGCAGTCATATAAACAGCTTTTGCCTTCTTTGGGGTTTGGGCAAAAGTACAATAATGGCAAACATCACGACATAAATGTGTTAGCGGAATAAATACCTTAGGTGAATAAGTCATCACACGACCATGGCCCAAATCACACATGTTTAACGCGCTCTCACACAGAGCATTTACATCAGAGATTGTATCCGCAGATAATGCCATTGAGGCATGATTGTCTGAACCCGCAATATACTCTTTACCATGTGAAATTTTATTCATAACAACTCCAAAACAAAAATTTGAATTATTTTCAAATTAACAGATATTTTTCCACAGCACAAGAAATGAAAATGATGTTTTTGTCCAGCCTAAAGTGCTATTTTATACCTATTATTATAGGCATAGCCACAATAAAACAAATAAAACAAACCTGATTGCTTTTTTTATTGAAATACTTTAATGTTATTCAAATATGCTATATATGTGGAAAAATATATGGTATGTTTATATGTTCTTATAAATATATGGTATATTTATATATCTATATAAAGACGGACAACTGCTAGTACTATAATAACGACGATTAAGGGCCCTAAAATAGGGAAGATAGTAAATAGAATTTATTCGGGGAGAATAAGTCATGACAAAAAGATCAATATTGCTTAATACGGCATCTGCTGCGGCATTAATTACCGCATCCGCCTTAAGCATGACGACAGGCGCTCTCGCACAAGACGGCGAAGAGTTCGTATTAGATGAAATTATGGTTACTGCGTCACGTCGCGGCGACACAGGCCTACTAGAAACACCAGTTGCCATCACTGCGATGGACACTAAGATGATTGAAAAATACAGCCCACGCGACCTAAATGATATGGCTGCAATGGTTCCAAGTCTATCATCAGGCACAGTTTCAGCCTTTAAGTCAGCATCGTTTGCGATGCGCGGCGTTAGTGAAACAACTATCATTGTTTATAAAGAGTCCCCTGTTGGTGTGACGCTTGATGATTTTGTTCTGCCTAGTATTCAAACATCAAACCTAGAAATGTTTGATATTGAGCAGATAGAAGTTCTACGCGGTCCACAAGGTACGCTATTTGGTAAGAACACAACAGGTGGTGTGATCAACGTTCGCACAAAACGTCCTGATCTTGTCGATGGCGAAATTGACGCACGTTATGAATATGGTAGCTTTGGTACAAACAAGGCAACCGTTGCTATTAACATCCCAATTCAGGAAGATAAATTAGGCTTCCGTTTTGCTGGTATGTATCTAAAATCAGATGGTTATATGAAGAATGGCTATGTTGAAGACCCTCGTGTACTAGGTTTACCTAGAGTAAAAGGCGATGGTCGTGACTTAGGTGGCGACGATGTATTCTCTGGCCGCGCTAAGCTGCTTTGGAAGCCAACTGACACTAGTAATGTTCTTATTCAATATGAGCATATCAATGATAATGGTGAAACACCTGCACTAGTTAACGAATCTGGCCCTGGCTATGTATTTGATTATTGGGGTTGGGGCGAAGGCTCTCAAGAAGATCCTCTTGATCGTGCTGGTGTAACAACGCGTGATGATGCTGTTTTCGATATGGATGATGGTCACAAAGTTGATGTTGATGGTTTCTATCTAAATACAGATTTTGCCATTAACGATGATTTGACCTTCTATTCTGTAACGGGTTACCGCAAGCAAGAATCTCGTCTCGTAAACAACTACAGTGGTACAGTAGGCGGCGTATCACTCTTTGATGCTACACGTGATGATGACCGTAAAACATTCCAACATGAAATGCGCATTGCCTCAGACGGTGACGGACCTTTCAACTGGGTTGGCGGCGTATTCTATCAAAAGAATGACGTTAAATTCTGTGTGACTCAATATGTTGGTTTCCTTGACTTCTTTGGTCTTGGTACACCTCCTGGCTTCTTTAACACGAATCCTCTAATTCTTTGTAACACACAAGATGCAAGTGCTATTGCTGGATTTGTCGATGGTACTTATGATGTGTCAGACAAGCTACATATCACAGCCGGTGTTCGTTATACTGAAGAGAAGAAAACTTGGATGGGTCGCCCTCGCGTGAACTTCTTCGCTCTTGAAGGTGCGCCAGATCCATATGCCATGGATGAGTTTATTGAGGCAGCTGACTTTGATAAATATCCAGCTGGCGTTGTAACAGACAGCCAGAAATGGACAGAGCCAACTTACCGTTTGAACCTTGCTTATGACATTAGTGATGACGCTATGGTTTATGCTGGTTACACACGCGGCTTTAAGTCTGGTGGTTATAATGATCAGCTAGGGACATCGCTAAACCCGATCCCAGCGATAGCTGCTCGACCAACAAACCCAGAAACTGCTGATAGTTTCGAAGCTGGTTTCAAGTCTAGCTTTATGGACAACAAAGCTTCTATGTCACTAACGGCTTACCACGTTACATATAATGACGCTCAGCGTACATTTAACGTGACCGTGCCTAGCGGTGGCCAAACAACATTATTCTTCAACGCTGCGAAGATGCGTGTTAAGGGCATAGAGTTTGAAGCAAGCATTAAAGCAACTGACGCGTTGATGTTCCGTACTGCGGGTTCATATATGGACGCTAATTACATTAGCTTTGAAGCTGATACCAACTACGACGGCGTTGTTGATGTTGATCTTAGTGGTCAAACACCTACTCGCTCTCCTAAATGGAAAGTTGGTGGTGATGTGAACTATAATGTTAACATGGCTGGTGGTTCAATCGACTTTAACACTCGTCTAACATATGAAAGCTCGTCAATTGCTGGTTATTCTGATGTGGCATCTGAGTATGATACAACATTAAATGCTAAGACACTTGTCGATGCTAGTATCACATATCGTGATGATGATGACCGCTATCATGTGCGTCTTGTTGGTCGCAACCTGACTAATAAGCGTTACCGTACTGGTACACTTTCAGTAGCGACATTATGGATTATGTCAGCCTATGCACCACCTCGTTACTTCGGTATCGAAATTGGTACAAAATTCGGCCTTTAATCCGGTCAATTAAAATTTAAAAATGGGCTGGAAACAGCCCATTTTTTTTATCTTTTTCATAAATTTTGAGTTAAAGGGGCCATTTCATCATGAAACTTTTCACCAATAAGAATTTACTTATTACCTTATCCGTGGCCATCTTAGCTATCGGCATATTTATTTCTGGTATTCTTCTAGGTTGGTATGGTGAACATCATGGCCCCGGCGCAATAGCAGGCGCAGAAATTCCACCTGCTGTGATTAGCGACCGTCAAAAATCGATTGAAACAGCTTCTTCTAATCTAAACACACAACTCAGCAAGCAAATATTATTTGGTGACCTGCATGTCCATACTACATTTTCATCCGATGCCTTTCGTATGTCTCTGCCCATGGTTGGCGGCGACGGCGCTCACCCCCCTGCTGATGCTTGTGATTATGCACGTTATTGCTCATCCGTTGATTTTTGGTCGATTAATGACCACGCAGAATCACTGACGCCGCGTCACTGGCAAGAAATAAAAGACAGCGTGCGTCAATGCGCCGCCGTATCTGGCGACCCGAACAACCCTGACGTAGTGCCATTTGTTGGTTTTGAGTGGACACAAGCAGCATTAACTGCAGACCAGCATTACGGCCATAAAAACGTAATGTTCCTTGATTTAGAAGATGATAAACTACCTGCACGCCCTATCGCTACACGCGGCATGGATATGCTAGGCAACATTCCAATGTTTATCCGCGTGATGCCATCCTTATATGATTTTGGTAATCGCCAACAATATTATGATTTTGATACACTTGCCCGCGAGTTAACCGATGTACCAGCCTGCCCTGACGGTGTGAATACACGTGATCTACCCGTTAATTGTATGGAACGTGCTAAAACCTCAGCTCAGCTATTTAAAAAGCTTGATGAATGGGGTTTTGATACCATTGTGATCCCGCATGGCAACACTTGGGGTATCTATACACCACCCGGCGTCACATGGGATAAACAGTTAGTTGGCGATGCTCATGACCCTGACAAGCAAACCCTTATTGAAATGTATTCTGGTCACGGTAATTCAGAAGAATATCGCCCTTGGACTGCTATGATTGAGCAAGAAGATGGCACCAAAATATGCCCTAAGCCATCACCCAATTATATGCCAGGTTGTTGGCGTGCTGGTGAAATCATTAAGGAGCGCTGCGAGAGCGATGGCTTAGAGGCCAAAACATGTAAAGCCAGAGAAATTGAGGCCCGCGACAACTTCCTTGAGATGGGCATGTCAGGTTTCCTAAGCGTACCGGGCGCAACTATTCCCGACTGGTTAAACTCTGGTCAGTGTGAGGATTGCTATCTACCATCCTTTAAATACCGCCCCGGTGGATCAGCGCAATATGCGCTTGCTATCTCTAACTTTGATGACCCAAAAAATCCAAAACGTTTTCGCTTTGGTATCATTGCATCTAGCGACAACCATTCAGGCCGCGCAGCCTCTGGCTATAAAGAGTTAAACCGCACTATCAACATTGATGGCTGGAGCTACGGTAAAAAATGGGCAGATGAGTTGTTTAATTTAAAACCCAAAGCGCCTGTTGCACAAAGTCAAATGATTGACCGCAGTACACTTAAAGGGTTTTCTGTATTAGAAATTGAGCGCCAGACTAGCTTTTTAACCACAGGAGGGCTTGTTGCAGCCCATACTAAAGGCCGTGACCGTGTATCTATATGGAACAGTTTAAAAGCCAAGGAAGTATATGGCACCAGCGGTGAACGTATGCTCCTGTGGTTTGATCTGCTTAATCCAGAAGGCGTTGAGGACAAAGGCGTAGCACCAATGGGATCAGAAGTGATTATGGGTGAGACACCACGGTTTCAGGTGCGCGCTGTTGGCGCTTTCAAACAAAAGCCAGGCTGTCCTGATTATAGCGTAGATGGTTTAAACCCTGAGCGTCTTCAATCCTTATGCCGCGGCGAATGCTACAACCCTTCTGATGAGCGCAAGCTTATCACCCGCATTGAAATAGTACGTATCCTACCGCAAATCACACCCAACGAAGATGTAAACGGCCTTATTGAGGATGTGTGGAAGAGCTATGACTGCCCACCAGACGCTAATGGTTGTGTGTTTGAATTTGATGACCCTGCCTATACAGCAGGTAATCGTGATGCTGTTTATTACGCCCGTGCGATCCAAGAGCCTTCCCCTATGATTAATGCTGGCAACTTACGCTGTGAATACGGCGAAGACGGTCTGTGCAAAAAGGTTAACCCTTGCTATGGCGGCCATAAAACATCACCAGATGATAATTGCCTGGCACCTAAAGAAAGCCGCGCTTGGTCATCGCCTATATTCGTTGATTATCCTACTGCGTCAAAAGAATAGGCTGAGTATTTGACTGATAATCGAGCACCATTATCTGTAAAGCTTTTTGGTACAGGCTGCCTTATTGGCCTTGCCATGGTGTTTTTCGATAGTTTTTGGCTAAACTCTACTGATCTACACTTTGATGAAAAGGCCACTATTGCCGTCGTTAATGGCCAGCCTATCCTACGTGCAGACTATGAAACACTCATTGAAATGCTAGCCAGTGACAAGCGTAACAGGTTAGAGCCCTCAGACAGATCACACGCCCTGCAACGCTTAATAGATGAAGAGTTATTAATCCAAGAAGGTATTGCGCTTGGCTTAACTGAGCGTGACACGACGGTCCGAAAGGCTATATCGGCTGCGATGATCGGCGTATCTAGGTTAGAGTTCTCAACAACTGAGCCTACATATGATGCGCTGTTTGCTTTTTACAAAAACCAGCAAGATAGATTTATCAAAATCGGCCCTATGCTGGTTAGGCGGTATATAGGAAAGACCGAAGCCGCCACATTAAATACAGCTGAACTAGACCTTAATCGGGATGACCCTATTAATCCCATAGCGACTGGACCACTATCTCCTAAGGTTTTGCGTGGATACATCGGCCCTACTGCGCTAAATGCAGTGCTTGCCCTAGACGTAGGGACAATGACAAAGCCCCTACCACATGGATCTGGTTTTCAAATCATCAAGTTAATCGCTCGCCAGCAAAATTATCTGCCTGCTTTTGCTACTATCAAAGACACTGTATTATTTGAATATACCCGCCAACGCGATGAAAAGGCCTTATCCGATTTTATCATCAGATTACGTGATAAAGCCGCAATAGAAATTATGCCCGAGCGCCGTAAATGAAAGCCCTCGCTCTAAAGCTTGTCTTTGCCTTATGCCTATTAACCAATGGGGCACAGGCTCATACCCGCAGCCAATCCGTATCCACATGGACCATAGATGGCTCTATACTATCTGTTACTTTTAATGTTACCAACAATGAAACAACAAGGCTGAGCGCCATTGAGGATTATAGTCACGGCCTAGCCGAGATGCTGCGCATTCACCTAAACAGAAATATCTCAGCCTCAGCAGAAGGAAAACAGTGTGAACAAAAACAGTCCTTTTCTCATGTCTTAGCGCGTAAAGGCTATCTACGATTAGAGGCTATATTCATCTGTGACAGCAGCTCAAATCTAAGAATAAGCAATCGAGCCTTTTTTGACGTTGCACCATCTCATACCCACTTTGCCCGCGTGCAAAACAATGACAAGCCGTCTTTTGATACGATCATGACACGGCAACATACCGTGATAAATTTGGCTGAGGGTCAAAAGCCCAAAACCAGTCAAAATTTTACATCCTTCATCAAAACAGGCATTACACACATCCTCAGTGGTTATGACCACATCGCCTTTTTAATAGGATTGCTTTTATTATGTCATAATCTGCGTAGTCTCGTGATCACCATTTCGGGCTTTACGATCGGCCACAGCATCACCCTCAGCATATCAGCCCTAGGCATCGCCATACCAAACATTCAGCTTATTGAGGCTCTGATCGGCTTTACAATACTCATTGTGGGCGTTGAAGCTGTCAGCAGCGACCATCGTGCGCGCAAATGGCTCATACCCTCGATAGGCGCTGCACTTGCTGGTCTTGCCCTAGTTAGCCTGATCTATGGATTAGCCGCCAGTCCGACGACCCTATTGGGGCTAGGGGTTTTCTCAGTTTCTTATTTAGCATTAATAGGCAACGTAAAAAATGTAGATAGGCTACGCCTCATCATCACACTGATTTTTGGCTTAATTCATGGATTTGGCTTTGCCTCAGCCCTCGATATTTTGGGCCTGAACACAGATACGACTATTCTTGCACTGCTGGGCTTTAATATCGGCGTAGAAATTGGCCAGTTAATGATTATCATCCTTTTATGGATCATCGGCCACCGCCTATTGACTGCCCTACTATCAAACAGACATATAACAACTGGCCAAACCTTAATAGCCGCCACCCTTGGTGGGTTAGGCAGCTATTGGTTTATTGGCCGATTACTTATTTAGGTATTATCGCTTTGGCAGCTTGAACACATAAAGCGCATTACCACCTTCAGGCTGGTATATCTCTGGGCTCATGGCGCTGCTCATCACACGGAAAACACCAATACCTGTTGGCACAGCTATATACTGCTCGCCGTCAACCTCGTAGGTGATAGGGAAACCATGCAAGGCCGCACCTAGTCGCGTCTCCCACAACACATCACCTGTCGCGGAATCAAAGGCCTTAAATTTACGGTCTAAATCACCAATAAAGGCAAGGCCACCATCAGTGCTGAGCACACCCGTAAGGAACATGGCGCGCTGTTCATGGCTCCATAACTCTTTCATAGTCTTTAGATCAATTGTCGATAGTTTGCCTAACATACCATTCGTGCCGGGCATTTCTAGCATACGTGAATCACCGCCATAGCCGCCCGCACCTTCAACCTTTGCCACTTCACGGCCAACCATTTCAACACACAGCTGAAACAGTGGAATGATCAAAGATTTAGTGTTGGGATTAAAGGCAGAGGCCTGCCAGTTATGACCGCCATATATGCTAGGGCAAACCGCCATCACATCATTAATACCTGCGTCTAAGATATCCTTGCGGTATGTGACCAATCCCTTTTCACGGTCAATAGTTTCAAAGATATTTTGTGGCAGCGTTTCAAGTAGATCAACGAATTTACCTGTCTTACGGTCTAATTTCCACAGGATGCCATCCTTGCCAATGGTGAAGACATATTTTTTGCCATCCAAATCAACTAACACACGCTCAAAACCAACCTCCATATCCAGTGTCTCGCCCGGAATATGCTGGAAATACCAAACAATCTCACCCGTTTTAGGATCAATAGCCAGCGTTGAGTTTGTATAAAGCGCAGCGTCACGCGGCGTCATACCACGAGACGCCGCCACCCAAGGCTTGGCCTGTGATGTACCAATGTAAAATAGCCCCAACTCTGGATCATAACTACCGGGTATCCATGTATCACCCCCAGCGCGGAATATAGGTTCTACATCACCCCAGCTTTTGCTATTAGGGTCGCCTTCAAGTGCGATAGTAGAGCGTCTCCATAGTTCTTTACCCGTATTAACGTCATGGCCTGTGACAAAACACCCCTCTGGCTTAAAACGTTCACAGCCATTAATACCACTAACGATAACATCACCAGCCATAATAGGACCGCTAGTATGGGTAAAGCCCTTAGAAAAATCGGCCTTAACCGTTTTCCAAACTTGCTTGCCCGTGCGCGCATCAACGGCCACCAAGGCTGCGTCATATGTGGCCATAATGATTTTATCACCGTAAATGGCTATATTACGCGTAGGGCCGCCTAATGTTTTTGATTCCAGTGGGAAATCATAAGCATATTCCCAGATCAAATCGCCGTTACGACCATCAAGCGCCTGAATAACATTACCCGGATGGGTTAAATACATAATACCATCATGCACGAGAGGTGTCGTCTGGTTAGACCCCTCTTTCATGGTAGCCACCCATCCTAGGGTTAGGCTGTTAACATTCTTAGTGTTAATCTTTGATAGCGGACTATGGCCTTTGCCGTCTAATGTACGGCGCCATGTTAACCAATCCTTTGCGGGCGGATTTGCCAACATATCCTTGGTTACAGGTCTATAGTTTTCTACTTGCTTATAGGCATAACCAGAACGGCGAGTCTCTGGCGAGTCAATCATTTCAGCATCTGACCAAGACTGGAAAGCTGCCTCGCTAGCATCCATGGGCTTTCCCGTAGCAATAGATAGCCTTGAATTTGCAGTTAGTGCTGTATCGCCCGCCTTTAGGCCTCCATTTTTTAGGATATAGGCCGTAATATCAGTATAGGCTTTTTTGCCCAGTGTGTTTTGCTTGCCCACAGGCATCGTATTTGTGATGAGGCTATGGAGTGCCATGACAGGCTTATTTGCCCATTTAACGGCGAAATTTGGTCCTGCCAGTTCTGGTGCGTGGCCTGTGCCTTTAAGTGTCATGTGATGGCAGTCAGCGCATTGCTTGTTATAGAGCGCTTGGCCTCGACTTGCCTGCTCGTCGGTATAAGCACCATCAGCTTGTCCTGCGCCGCTTATAATAACTGACATGGATAGCGCCCCTACTAATCCTGCAACTACATCCTTAAATCTCATCACACATATTTTCCTCTACTATGAATAAGCTATATACACGCCTATCATTTATTTGAATTTAATTCAAGCGTAGTGGAATTTGAGGGTAACTATCTATTCGTGTCTGATTATTTTAGAACTCGTTACTCCCGTGAAGACAGAAGTCTGATGAGCCTAGGAGATAGAAATGCTTTCCAGAAACTAAAAAGGCCATACTGAAAAGTATAGCCTTTTTAAATCATTGATTTCAATGGTAACCGAGGCGGGATCGGGACCCCGACGCGCGGATTATGTTGCCATTGTTACAGAAACTAAATTATCCTATCTCATTTTTTGAACGCTAGATATCTTACTTCTTTTTATCAATATTTAGGCGTGGGACAGCGACAGGCTTTGGCTTTTCAGCTTTGGGTTTTTTAGTCTCTTTTTTACGTGGATTATTACCTTTGGCCATTATTTCTTCCTTTAAAAGTGCGATTACCTCAAAGAAGCTATTGCACTTGATCCACTCGGCGCAGATATTTGCGTGTTTAGTGGACTTACCATTTAACCTTGGGCTATGCAGGCCAGTTATACAAGGAGAAACGATGGTTTCCCTATCATTTCACCTCGTCAAAACCAATGTGACATACCTACTAAGTAGGTTTTTTAAGACTATAATGGTGGGCTGACCGCTATTTAACTATTCTGCACTTGAGATTTAGCTATAGGAAATTCCACCCAAAATGTTGACCCTTTACCGAAGGTCGTTTCATATCCAATTGCACCATTCATTGATTCAGTTAATTTCTTACAAATAGCAAGGCCAAGACCAATGCCTTCAATGCCGCTGTTGCTTTGGTTAATTCTATCAAAATGAGAAAAGATAAGTTCTTCTTTTTCTTTAGGTATACCAATCCCAGTATCCTTAACATAAATTCTAAGGTGATTATCAGCTGTTTCACAACAGCCAAATTCTATCAATCCGCTTGGTTTATTGTACTTAACTGCATTAGAAAAAAAGTTGATAAGTATTTGTTCCAATCGGGCTGGGTCAACTAATATTTCTTTATCAGATTTCTTTATGCCTTGAAGTGTGATGTTCTTATTTTCAGCAAGTTGTTGAATAGTCGGTAGACAGTCTTCAAAAACATCACTCGGCAGGACCATTGCAATCTTAAATTCTAATTTTCCTGCTTCAACCTTGGAAAAGTCCAGAATGTCGGAAATAAGATTATTTAATTGCCTTCCGGAATTTGCAATAATTCTAAGTCGTTCGTTTCTTTCATCCTTGTCTTCAGCCGCGATACCCATTTCAAGGGATTCAGCGAACCCGATAATTGCGTTCAAAGGCGTACGTATTTCATGGCTCATTGTAGCTAGAAATTCAGATTTTGCACTACTGGCTGAGTTAGCTCTTTTTACTTCTTCCAAGGCAACAATAGCCTCTTCTTTGGCTATAACTAATTTATCCTCTACATCTTTTCTAGGCGTAATATCCCTGACTACACCTAACATATTTACAGGATTTCCTTCGTCGTCACGAATAACAGCACCACTTTCATGGAGCCAGTGAATGGTGCCATCCAACCAAACAACACGGTGCTCTATATCATATATTTCATCTCTCTCTACGCAAGCGTTGACAGCACTCATTACCTTATCGCGGTCCTCTGGGTGAATAGCTCCAAGGAAATTATCATAGGAAGTTTCAATACTCCCCTCCTCACCGCCAAATAATGCAGATATACGATCAGACCAGTACAGAGCTCCACTTTTGATGTTCCAATCCCATGTACCAATATTTGCAAAATTTTGACTGCGATTGAAACGGCTTTCACTTTCCGTAAGTGCCTTCTCTATTTTCTTATCTTTGGTAATATCTGTGCGTATTGATACATATTGAAACGGTTTACCATTTTCATCAAGGAATGGGACAATTGTAGAGTTGACCCAGTAAATATCACCATCTTTTCTTTTATTGCCGACAATGCCTTTCCATACATCTCCCCCTGAGATGGTCCTCCATAAATCGGCGTAAAATTCAGAGTCTTGCTCCCCAGACTTCAACATTCTGTGGTTTTGTCCCATCAATTCATCTCTTGTATATTGACTAACATCACAAAACTTTTCATTTACATACGTTATGTCCCCTTTCACATTTGCAATGCTAACAATGGCATGTTCATCCAAGGCTCCCTTTTGAAAGCCCAGCTCTCTTACATTAGCTCTGTGTTCAGTAATATCTTGTGCGATTGATGCAACGCCATAGGGGGTGCCGTCGTCGTCTAACATTAATGTGTTAAACCATTCACAGATAATTATTCGGCCATCTTTGGTTATATTCTTGTTAATGCTGTGCTTGCCATTTCCCTCTTCTAAAAGACTAGTAAAGACCGTATCTACCTGATTTTGTGCCCTTTCTGGAACAATAAGTTTTAAGGCATTTTGACCAATGGCTTCATCCTTGCTAAAGCCGAATATCTTCTCAGCGGCATAGTTCCACTCTAAACACTCAAAATTTTTATTCCACATGACAGCGGCCAGTGGCGTCTTTTCAAGGTGAAAGGATAATCTTTTTTGGCTATCAAGCGATATCTTCAATATCTTCTTGCTATAACAAATAATAACCGCGGTAATCCATAGCATTGCAATGCTCAGAGCACGATTAGTCAGTACTATCCATAGGATGCCAGCAGTGGGAGAGAAAAAGAACCCTAGAACAGTTAATACTGAACCAAGCATAGCCAGAGCATAGACATAACGTTTCAGCGGTATCCATACACCGAGTAGCACCAGTGCAACGTAAGGGATACCCCCTGCTACACCGAGCGGAAGTGCTACATCTAAAATGAATGTAAGAATGGCAATCAGTGATGCCAACATGGCTATTCGAAACGATATGCGATTAGACATTATTAGGCTCCTATATAATACTCATATCAACCAGAGAGTCCCTACGCAGATTAAGAGATAATATTCCTATCAAAAACTTGAAGGAACTCAATTAACATAAAGTTAAATAATATTAATGCCAATCAAGTTGCCAAGAATTTGTCGCAAATTGGTAAGTCTAGCATTATTACAGACAAATTTAATTGGACAAACCTTCATATTGAAAATGAAAAAGGCCGACCCCAAAAGGGATCGGCCTAATCGTTTTTATAACGCTAAGTATAGCTATTAGAACTGATAACTTGCTCTAACATACCATGAACCACCTTCATAGTTCGCCGCACTACGGCGTGGGTATGGTAGGCCAACGCTGTTACGGTTAGAATATGGCTCTTCGATAGTATTTATGTAACTGTCGAAGATGTTAGAAGCGCCTGCCGTAATCTTAAGCCCTTCATTGACTTGGTAGCCAACTTCCATGTCAAAAAAGACACTAGCACCAATCGGGCTAGTTGTGCCCTCGGCACGCGACCCACGTTCATCCCAGTGCTTGCCATAGAAATTGGCACGCGCCATAAAGCTCCAATGCTCATCGAATTGCGTATTAGCAGATGCAACAAAGCGAAGCTTAGGGTAGTTGGTCTCAATTTCATCAACTGTATCGGCACTCACTGGCGATGTACCAGATACCTGACGCTGCTTAGTTACCGAAAACTTATTATAATTAGCAGCAAATGTGAAGTCCGTTGTAGCGTCGTTATTCCATTCAAATGCTGACGTTAATACAACATCTACACCTTTTGAACGTGTATCAAGTGCATTGGTATAGAAAGAGATTGTACGTTCAGTATCTAACCCAGTGTCAAGTTGGATATCACCAGTACGGTATATACGGTCATCCACATCAATGCGGTAGAAGTCTACCACAAGCGTTGTGCTATCGCTCAGATCAGTCGTGAAGCCAAGGCTATAGTTCATAGACTTTTCCTCAGTCAACGCTTGACCACCAGCAGCAATAGCATCGGGGCTAGTTGCTGGGATCAGGCCTTCTTCGACCTGTGCACCAGTTGTGCCATCAAATGTAGTGATAATTGTACTAATGTTTCCTTGACCAGGTGTTGGCGCATGGAAACCTGTAGAAAGTGCACCACGTAGCGTAAAGGTATCACTCACAGAATAACGACCTGCGACTTTACCATTGATCGTACCACCAAAGTCAGAGAAGTTCTCGTAACGCAGGGCATATTGCATCATGAAATCATCGTTTATATCATGCTCGACATCAGTATATACTGCCCAGTTATTACGGCTAAAGGCACCAGCATCTGCAGGCGATACAGCCGACATACCACTTGGACCAGCACCTGTTGTTGCTGCTGTTTCACCAGCGATTGTGGTGAATGTTTCTTTTCGCCTCTCAGCACCAACCGCTAAGTTAAGGGTGTCACTAAGTGCGTATGAAAAATCAGCATTGAAGTTGACTTCTTTTTGCTCATAACCACCGACATCAAAGTCCATTTGAGTTGGTGAGCCATTCGTCACACCTAGAGATGTATTAATGGTGTTGTTGAGGAAATACGAAAGTTTGTTTTTACCTACAGAGACACTAACATCATAAAAGAGGCCATTGTCGCTTTCGCCTTTAATGCCTGTAACAGCACTGTAATCCTTTTGCGCACCATCAAGAAACGGCGTAAATCCTGTTTCGACGATACTGCCTGTCAAACCTTCAGGAATAAGGGCCGCAAGTGTGCTATGGCTTGGGTTACGATAGAAGAAGCGATAGCGACCGTCTGTATCTGCATAGTTACCATGCATGTAAAATTGCATATTTTCACTAAGATCAACACCCATGTTCATAAATAAGCGGGTACCACTTGTCTCAGGACGACCCCAAGTTTGGGTGAAAGGTTCATCACCAAAAGGACTGTCAGCACCAACGCCTACTACACCAGCATCAATAAGAGCCTGAGCATCCGGACGGATAGTACCACGGGATAAAGCTTCATTGTCGAAATATTCACCGCTCAAATTAATGAAACCAGTGTCACCAAGAGGCATACCTAGATTAGCAGCAAGTTTATAACTCTGCTCGCCTTCATAAAAGTTACCATACTGAGCTTCGATCTTGCCGCCTTCATTTGAATCATCAAGTACAAAGTTAATCACACCAGCAATCGCATCTGAACCATATTGAGCCGCAGCGCCATCGCGAAGCACTTCAACACGCTTTAGAGCAATACCTGGGATCATGCCAATATCAACACCATGCGAACCGTTACCCGCAGCAGGTGCGAAGAACTGCACAAGCGCTGAACGGTGACGGCGTTTGCCATTCACTAGAATAAGGGTCTGATCTGGCGCCATACCGCGCATGGATGTAGGGCGTACAAACGCACTACCGTCCCCTGTTGCAGGTGTCGCTGTGAATGAGGGCACGAGTGCCTTCAGGTTGTCAGTCACGTCAGATGCATTACCAACTGCGTTGAACGCGCTGCCAGAAAAGGAATCAATTGGTACTGGGCTATCTGTTGCTGATCGTTGCTTTTGGCTTCTTGAACCAACAACAACAACTTCTTCAACAGCGTCTCCTTCTGCATCCTGCGCCACTGCGGCGTTGCCAGACAAGGCTGAAATAAGTGCAGTACTACCTGCTAGTAACGCCTTTGTATTTTTAGTTAATTTCACGGTATTTTCCTCCCGGATTCGTTTCACTAATTGGGGGGCTGCTTTTATCGCAACTCCACCCTCCTCAGTTACTTGCGCAATCAAGCCAGTGCCAGACAACAACAAATCCAATGCACCTTGCAGCGTATGATCACCAGTAACACTGTTGACCACAACATGCTTTGCTATCTCTGCTGGGAAAAGAACTAATATATCAAATTGCCCCCCTAAACTAAGCAGGGCCTTATTAGCAGTTGTGCTGCTAATATCTACTGATACCACCTCCCCAGGCGATGCATAAACATGCGTACTCGCTGCGATCAAAACAGCTATAAGCGCTGCCTTTGACACACCATAGGATCTGCTGAAACCTATTACTTGTAGTTTCTTCATACGCAGTAACCTGACTTTAAAGAGTGCATGAGAAGAAAAATCCTCTATATAAAAACCAAATAAAGATAATATCTTTTATGCGTTACAGTCTGCGCACTGGACCGCTCCTGTCAACAAGCTATTGGGAGAAGGGTACTTTTATCAGTTTTATTATATTGAAACGTGTGATTAGTGCCACATCTAACTTGAGGCGTTAGTAGCTATTTTAGCTGACAGATAGATGGTTTTTTCATCTATATGGTCAACTTGCAGATCAAATGATAACTCAAGTGCTTCCAGAAGGGGGGAGATTTCACCCGTTTTAAACAGTCCACCAATCCGCAATTCACCTAGTGTAGAATCTGCAAGGACAATCCTCGTGTCTGTATAACGAGACACCTCATCCAGGACATAGGCTAAACTATCATCCTCAAACTTCAAAACACCTTTACGCCATGAAAGTTCACGGTTCATCACAATGGTTTTCGTTTTAGCGATCACAGTTTTTCCACGCTCCACTATCATATGCTCATTTGGCTCTAACGTGGCCTGAAATTCAGTAATTTCAGCTTTTGCAAGTGACACAGGCGCACTTGCAGGTGAAATGCCGACAAGCCCCTCTGTGACTGTGACTTTAAGACCCGCATCAGTCAACCTAACGACAAAGGCTGTCCCAACCGCGCTAATTTGTTTTTCGCGAGCGATCACATCAAATGGACGTGCCTTATCTGGTTTCACAGCAAAATGTGCTTCACCTTTGATCAAATGTATCAAACGGCGTGTAGGTTGGTACTCTACTTCGATAGTACTAGCAGTATTCAAGTGAACCATAGACCCATCAGCAAGTTTAAACTTAGCTTGTTCACCTAGTTTGGTTGAATAAATAATAGCCTCAGTTTTTGTTAACTCTACAGATGTTTCAGCAAAATACTGAGGAACGGTTACCACGGCAAATAGTACGAGAGCCAACACAGGCGCAAGCACGCGAGAGGCGCGTTTAAAGCTATTCAGGGTAAAGAATGAATTCCACTGAAAACTATATGCATCCTGCTGCACGGCATTCGCATCAAGCAGTAAATCATCAATCGACATCCACATAGAAGCATATTCACGGATTGCACTAGCATGCGCAGGACTACGCCCTACCCACTCACGCAGCGCCTCACGGTCAGCTGTGTTCAGCTCGCCATTGTCTAACTGCAACACCCATGATGCAGCTTCAATAGCTATTCCCTCTGAATCAAATTCATTTTTGTGCAATGCTCTGCTTCCTACTCTTAACAACAGAAACTTTGTTAAGCTCATCTAATTTTGCGATGGATCCATCAAGATAGCCTCTTGTCTTCATTTCAACTACAGTACGACGCATTGCTGTAATTAAATGCTTTTCAACAGTACTTTCTGCGATTCCCATCTTTTGGGCTATCTCTTTCTGTGATAACCCCATTAATTTCTTTAACAGAAATGCCTGACGGCATTTCTCTGGTAGTGTTTTAGTTACCTCAACAAAGGCCTGTAGCTTCATTGAGTAATGTAGTTCCATATCCGCATCTACACGCTCTGATTTTATCTCAAGAGGGGCTATCTCTTCTAAGCTACGATATTTCGCCTTTGTCCGCCGAGCCACATCTTTTAGGGCGACATTGCGGGCTACGCGAAAAAAATAACCCTTTATTGATTTTATCTCAGTCTTTTCAGATTGCGCATAAACAAGCATATAAGATTCTTGTAGTACATCTTCCACGTCTTCTGGACATATCAGCACTCTCGCTACTGATGCAGCCAGCGCAGATTTTATGTCTAAATAGGCGTTTAAAATTACACCATTGGCTTTTTTTACTTCAGGCATTCAATCTTTTCTTGTTACATCATAAGCTATTTCAAAGCTATTATCCCACTTATCTATACCTAAAGAGTATTGTAATGTCTAATTCCTCCATATATTTTTTTACATTTTTGTCTAGTTATCCAAATTAAATAGCGCCTTCACGCCTTTAACTGTCGCGATTTTCCGCCCCTCCCGCAACGCCTTTGAGCGCGCATAATCGACAAGAGCCGCATTATTTTGAGCAAGACTACCATCAGGCATCCAAAGGTTGTTTTCAAAACCCACCCGTACATGCCCCCCTAATCTAGCTGCCGAGGCCGCCAATATATTCTCGCCTGCACCAAACCCACAAACGGCCCAAGATATATATCTAGCCGTTAATACTGAACTTACACGCTCTAACGTTTTCTTGCGATCTTCTTCCGCCTCTTCTGTCTTGCCTTGAACGAACAGGACAAACGGCTTTCGGTCCGTAAAGACACCTGCGTCATATAACTTTAAGAACTTTGCCAGCTCTGCTTCACTATATACTATCATCTGCGGGAAAACCGCATTAGCCCTTAACCACTTAAAGAACCCTGCCACATCACTCTCTGTCATATCCTGTGAGTAAATTTCTCTCAAAGCGACAGATATTGCATCAGGTTTTAACGCCTTTACCATCTCCATCTGCTCATAGGGTGAATAAATACCTACGGATTCCGTTGTCACCTGAATGAGCAGAGCATCCCCCACACGGTCCGTCACAGCCTGAATGGCTTCTTTGTATTTCTTGACAGACAAGCTATGGCCGTCCTGATCATCGCGAACATGCATATGCATCATACATGCGCCTGCCTCGACAATTTCCTCGGCACAATCGGCTAAGTCACTCGGACTAATAGGCAACATTGGATGGTCAAACCTCGTCTTCTTTGCGCCATTTGGCGCGCATATAATCATAAAAGGATCAGGCATCAAAAACTTCCTTAAAGACATTCTTTAGTTTACTAACAGCTTCATCAATATGATCTTGGCCGAGTATGAAGGGCGGTGCAAACATAATATGTGCCGAGGCACCTGCGCCAGGGTAGCATATAAGCCCATTTTGCATTGCTGACTTCTTTAACTGGCCTGCAATTACGGCGCCGTTAGAAAATGGCTCTTTACTGTCTTTATCCATGACAAACTCCATACCGTAAAACAGCCCTCGGCCTCTAATATCACCGACATTAGGATGAGACGAAAACTCTGACCTTAATGCATGTTCAAAGGCGCGCCCCTGATTATTCACTCTATCTATGTAGCAGCCATCATCAATCGAGTTGATAACAGCAACACCAGCCGTGCAGGCAGTGGCATGCCCCACATATGTATGGCCATGTGAAAAGGAATTTTCTGCATGCATAAATATATCAGTAATTTTTTTACGCACTACGGTTGCTGCCAGTGGTTGATACCCGCCGCCAACACCTTTCGCTAGCGTTACAATATCCGGGGTAAATCCATCCTGTTCATGAGCATAAAATGCACCCACACGCCCAGTACCACACATAATTTCATCGGCAATCAGCAAAATATTATGTTGGTCACAAATCTCACGTATCTTTTTAAAATATCCCTCAGCCGCAGGAACAACACCTAATGATGCCCCAACTACAGGTTCAGCTATAAAAGCTGCGATCGTGTCGGCGCCTTCTCTCACAATTGTATCCTCGAGGCTTTTCGCAGCACGCACCCCATATTCAATCTCGGTTTCATCATCACCCTGTAGTCGATAGCTGTAACAAGGTGCAATTCGTGGCCAATCTATCAAAATATTATCCATAGATTTCCTACGACTGGGATTACCGCTGACAGACAAAGCGCCTAGCGTATTACCGTGATAACTATGCTCACGACTGATAATTTTGACTTTGTCCATTTTACCCATAGCCTGCCAATATTGCCAAACCATTTTCAAGGCCGTTTCATTTGCCTCTGAACCGCCAGAAGTAAAATATACTTTAGCGCCTTCTTCGCCAAACTTAGAGCTTAGCATTTCAGCGAGTTGTTCCTGAGGTTCGTTAGAGAAGAACCCTGTATGGGCAAATGCCATTTGTTCTATCTGCTTTGTTAAAGCCTCCACAACACGGGGATGACCATGCCCTAAACATGAAACGGCCGCGCCACCACTCATGTCCAAATAAGCACGGCCAGCATTATCCCAAATATACATGCCATCCGCCTTAACGGCTACTGGATAGCGACCCGTGGCATCACGGTAGAATACATCACTCATAATATCCCCCTGTCAGTTTCAGATTGTATTGTTTTTATAAACGAGCTGTCATTGTATCTCCTTAGAGACAGCGCTGAGGCATAGTCTGGCAAATCGCCTTCTAACACCCATTTTGCACACAACTCTCCGCTCGCGCAGGCCGCCATGGTACCAAAGCCTGACATACCGACACTGACGTACATACCATCTACAGCGGTTGGTCCGATCAACGGCCAATTCTCTTTTGTCATAGTGTAATAGCCACCGTAAAGATTTCTGCGAGATGGCAGCGCACCATAATAGGCTTTCAGCGCAGGATGAAGTTTCGCAGCACCGTGCAAAACCACTTCTGGGAAATAATCATCGAAACTAGGCTCAAAACTTGGCTCTGCACCATTGCAATTATAAGCCCAGCCAAGCTTAACCCACTTGCTATTTACACCGCCTTCAGGTCGGCAATGCACCCCTGAGGGCATCCCTCTCGCTACCCACGCAAAGGCTTTATCTTCCTCTAGCAACTCCAGCTCTTCATCAGTCCAATCGAGGTGCTGATCATCTATGTCAATGGTGAACGGCATTTGCCTATCAATGCAGCCTTCCACATCTTCAAAAGCTATTTTTTGTTGCAAAATATTACTAAGGGGCAATGCCTCCCCTAACATCCTAGCAACCTCGCCAGCAAATGGCCCAGCGGCATTAACCACCTTATGCGCGGTTATCTTTTCTTGCCCGAGGGATAAGGTAAAGAGCTTGTGCTTCTCAATGGCTAATACATGGCCTTGTTGAAATTTCCCACCTAGTGCGCGAAACTCCTTCATAAAGTGCTGCCCCATTTGTTGGCTATCGACGGTTCCCCCGCGCCTTAGATGTATTAGGGTACTGACGTCATCGTCATAATAAGTATAAACGTTCTTTATAAGACCACGGCCTAACAGCACATCTGCACCAAGACTAGCTGTAGTAGTATCATAGTGGCTATGTGTTTCGGTATGCTGCCTAACACTTTTGTCTCCGTAGATACTATTTAAGGATTTCATTAAATCAGCAGTCTCAGTTCGCCGTGTTGCCAGTATATAACCATTACGCGTGAGGCTGATTTGATTATCGGTATCTCTGGCGAGACCTTCCATTAATTCAATACTGTGGCCTATAAAGCTTTTCATCACAGGCTGCGGCCACCAGTCACGATAATTCTCGCCCGACTGCGCTGAGGTGAAACTGTGAGGTGACCTGCCATCAACAAGCACCACTTTCAAAGATGGCGTTTGTTTTTTAAGGTAATAGGCCACAGATAAACCGCTTATGCCCGCCCCTATGATGGCTACATCTGCTTCAAATGACATTCAGTTGCTTTCTTTCCACATCCATTTTTTTAATATGGGCAGTATGCAGAAGAAATACTAAATTATTCAAATTTATAATTTTGCATTATGTATAAATTTTAGTTATACTTAAAATATGAATGGCAGACAAATAGAAATATTTCATACCGTAATGAAAATTGGTACGATTACAGATGCTGCTGACCGTTTGGGTGTCACGCAGCCAGCTGTCACGGCCAGTATCAAGCAAACAGAATCAAGCCTTGGATTTCAATTGTTTACGCGCAGTGGCGGCAGGCTTCACCCGACAGCGGAAGCACGGATATTATTTAAAGAGGCTGAGCGAATTCAAGATAGCTTGCTTGTCTTTAAACAACTAGCCAACAGATTAAAAAAAGACATTATAGGTCATCTACGTATATCTGCTCTGCCAGCTTTTAGTCATGACCTCATCCCCGATACCCTTGCGGAATTTTTAACGCACCATGACGATTGTTTACTTGATGTGACAACACAGCATAACAGTGAAATACTGAATGATATGGCTACTTTATCGGGGCAAAACACGATAGGTTTTACTTTCGGTTTAGATGACCGACAAGGCATCGGCTCTATCCCCATTGGAAAAGCAGCAATAGTGGCATTACTGCCTAAAAGCTCAAACTTTGCTGAGTATAATTCCATTTCATTCGAGGAGCTAGCATCTCAAAAAATCATTGGGACCTATTCTGATGAGCCATTAGGTCGAGCCATAGAAAAATTTCTGCATGAAACAGGCAATCATTTCACTTCTGCAATCAGAGTTCACAATCATAGCGTAGCAGCAAAGCTCGTGAGTAAAGGAATAGGAGCAACTATTATCGATGCTGTAACCGCATCTTACGCACAAACTTACTGTGACCCCGATAGCTTTACTATCCTCCCAATTAAAGACATCCCTGCTTTACCTGTGACTGCAGTCTATTCATATGAGCGCCCTATAAATAGCTACGCAAAGAAATTTATAGACATCTTCAGGAAACACTACAGGCAACAATCCATTTAGTTGGATATAAAGCACTCCATAAAAAGAAAGCAGCCCCTAAGGTTTGGTCTTTTAAACATCTTGATAGTCAATGAGTTAAAAATATTTATCTTTTAATATCAAATATTTATCATCACTCTAGATCACTTATCACTATGCCATCAGTGTACCACGGCAGGGACTTTACTGCGTCTTTCAAGATCGATGAAGGGTAACGCATGAAATTGACAGGCTATGGAATTATCATCTATGCATACGTAAGTGTTCTCCACCGCAGTAAATTCACGCTGGACTGAAACAAAGCCTATCCACAATTTCTTGATAGGATGCCAAACTACAGAAGCCAGTGATCCTACAATCATTTTTTGGCCGTCTAGATCAGCATAAAGTGTTTGCCCAAACTCCACAGGTCCCACCGCCTCCAACAAACAGCCTCTCATTTCATAGCGAGCGCCTGATTTTTTATGTTCAATAAGCCCTTTTTTGCCCACAAAGTCTTCATCTCGTTTCAAACGAACGTTCCAACCAAGAGTTAATTCAAACGGCGTCCGCTCGCTCATTGGGTCTTTAAATTCGCCTGCAGTATCCCAACCAGGAACAATCATCCCGGCTTCAATTCGGCAAACCTGTAGCGCATCCAATCCATAGCCCCTCAGCTTAAAATCGAGCTCATTTTCAGCGTTGATTACAGTTTGTTGCAGCAAATTCACATCAGCTGTATCAAGCCAAATTTCATATCCAAGATCGCCAGTAAAACCAAGACGCCCTATCAAAAACTTATGTTCGCCGAGCTGGAACCATTGCAAGTGGAATGGCGCCAAGTTTTCTATGCCTTCAAACCCCATATGCTGCAAAACTGAACAGGATTTAGGGCCTTGAATAACAAGGCCAGACCATGCTTCGCTTTCGTCGTGATATGTCAGGTTTTTAAAATCGTTATACCTATCAAAATACCCTGTTAAATCCAGATAAGACGTCAGCATAAGGTAATCATCATCCGCCAATTTTATGACGATACCATCGTCATACAAAAAGCCCTCTTCATCACACATCAGACCATAAGATGCTTTCATTACAGGTGAAGATGATACCGATGCTGTTAGAATTCCATCTAGAAAAACACCTGCATCTTCGCCTTGAAAGCGATATTTTTTCATTGGAGAGGCGTCGAATAGTGCGGCATTATCTCTAATAGCGTTATATTCTGTCTCGCAATCACTATAATGCATGGGCAAGCAGTAGGCATTCCAGTCATCATAATGTTCATCACGGACCGCGGTTTGTATGAATGTATCAAAATTGAAATCGCTATGACGCGCCATCAAATCATACAAGGCGCTTTTCTTCATCTTATTTGACATGGTTATCTTTTCCCCTTAGCGAGAATTAATTCTCAAAAATCCTGTCACGACGTAGCGAGTAATTAATACCTGAAGTATCATCCAGATCCATGGCATATCGGCGCCCTGCATAAACAGCAGAAGCAATAGGCGCAGGCGCCTCGCAGTCACCAATACGGCGAATGGATTTGGTATTACCCGCTTTTCCACTTTCCATAAGTTCCTGCAGTTCATAATAAAGGCTATCATTGGGTAAACGCGCGGTTATAGTCACGAGAGCGTCAGCCTTTAGTGATGTTGGCTTCTCTGTATACATGCAGCTTAACTGAACCTCTTCGCCGTTAAAGCCATCCACATTCTGCGCGAGTACTAGCTTAACACCAGCCTCAAGGAGTGATCTTTGTACGCTTGGTTGCTCGGTCGTATAGATACCAAATGAACAAATCATATTATCAGTACATACAATCGTTACATCGCACCCAGCCTTTTGCAGCATTTCCGCAATGACAGGCCCCATATAATAATAGTCATCGTCAAATATGACGACCTTACCAGTTGGTAGACGCCCTGCCATAATATCATCTGGCGTGAAAATTTGATCGGCGCTGGCTGAAAGACTTTCAAATCCACTATTATTAGTACGTCCAAAGCCATCAGCGCGCCACTTGGCCCCTGTTGCCACAACAATATGATCTGCCTCCGCTAAAAGCGCGTCTTCAGCAGATAGCTTGCTATCTAGAAAAACATCTACATTAGGTAATTTCAAGAATTGCTGCTCGCGGTAATCCCTTACACGCGCCCACTCACTAAGTGATGGCAAATTAGATTCAAGCGTAACACGTCCGCCTAGGACCTTGCGAGATTCTGATAGCATGACATCATAACCACGTTTGCCCAGCGCGTGCGCTGCCTCAAGTCCTGCGGGGCCAGCGCCAATGATCAATACTGTGCTATCTGATTCCTTAGCCTTAATCTCTTCTGGGTGCCAGTCACGACGCCACTCTTCACCCATAGTCGGGTTTTGTGTACAGCGAATTGGCACACTAAGCTGATCGCCCGTGTAACACATATTACAGCCGATACATTCGCGGATATCTTCAAAGCGGCCTTCTTCGATTTTCTTAGGAAGGAAGGGATCAGCTATTGACGGCCTAGCCGCACCAATAAAATCTAAAACCCCACGTTTTACCTGATTAACCATTGTATCTGGTGACGTGAAACGGCCCACACACACAACAGGTTTTGTCGTCATTTCTTTCACATAGCTCATATAAGGCTCAACAGAGCCTTCATTCACGAAACGAGACGTGCCAAGTTCCACATCCCAGTTTTGAGCGGTCACATCCCATAGATCGGGAAGTTCGGCAACTTCGGCAAAGAACTCGCGTGTTTCTTCTGTGACAGGTTTATTATTTTCCATATAACCATCATCTGGTGAAAAACGTACCGCCACGGCCATTGTATCGCCAACTGTATCCTTTAAAACTTCGATTGTTTCCTTTAAAAGGCGCGCACGGTTTTGAACACTGCCACCGTACTCGTCTGTCCGGTCATTAGATATGGTACGCTGGAAATTATGCAGTAAATCATCATGATTGGCATAGGCATAAACAATATCAAATCCAGCTTGTTTAGCGCGCAGAGCTGCGTCCTTGTACCACTGCCTTAAGTCGCGAAAATCCTGTTTGTCCATCGTGCGCGACTGGAAAGGATATTGTTTCCAAGAGGGGCGAGAGTTAACATCAAACGCAACATCACGGGTATAAAGATTGGCTGCCGCGGCTCCGCTATACCAAAGTTCAGCGCCAGCCAGTGCGCCATGCTCATGCATTTTTTCTGTCATTATGCTGTGTGCACGTATGTCACTTTCATCCCACAAAGATGCTGAAGGACATGGCATATCATCAGAACTAGGGTGAATAGAGGTATATTCGGTATTTACAACAGCCCAACCACCCTCGGCCTTCATCCCACGCATTTTATTGAGTGAATTCGGGCGGTGATAGCCCATACCCGTACAGTGAGGCACTTGATAAAAGCGGTTTTTAGCGGTCACGGGGCCAATTTTAACTGGCTCAAATAAGATATCAAAACGTGGGTCACGACTCATAAGTAAGTTTCCATATAATGTTAGTGCTTTTAAATTAGTTTAAACGGAACCAAGCAGCCTTTGAGTTTGTATAACTCAGCAAACTATCAATGCAATTATCCTTGGCGTTTCCTGATTGCTTATAGCCACCAAAAGGCTGAGTCATATCGCCTTCTTCAAAACTATTGACGAGGAAAGTACCGCATTCAATCTCGCGTACATAGCGCATGGCTTTACGGTAATTATCGGTCCATACACTGCCTTGCAAGCCGTAGATTGAATTATTGGCAACCTCTATAGCCTCATCATCACTATCAACCTTAATCACAGCCACAACAGGGCCAAAGGCCTCTAGCTGTGCTAAGGTATCGTTATTTTTAACCCCAGTGACCATCGTAGGAACAACATACGCACCCCCTTCAAGCCCACCACCGGCGGCGCATCCGCCAAATTCGACTTTGCCACCTTCTGATTTTGCAGTTTCTACCATTTTCAGCACTCGCATCTGAGAGCCGTGATCAACTAATGGCCCTAGATTAACCGCGGGGTCTAACGGATCGCCGCATGTATAGGCGTCTTTGCCCATCTCGATAAATTTAGCAACAAAGGCATCATATATTTTTGAGTGAACAATGAGGCGTGATCCCGCAGAGCAAACCTGACCCATATTAAAGAAAATACCGTCAACCGCAGTTTCAACAGCGCGGTCTAATAATTCGCCTTCTAAGTCTTCGCAAAAGACTTGCGGTCCTTTACCACCACATTCCAGTGACACTTTTTTCATATTCGATTGGCCTGAATATACATGCATCAATTTTCCGACTTCGGTAGAGCCAGTAAAACTGATTTTAGATACATCCATATGACGTGCTAATGCCTGCCCCGCTTCTTCGCCCATACCGTTGATTACTTGTAGTGCGCCAGCAGGGCCACCAGCTTCAACAAATAGCTCAGCCACACGGTAGCAGCTTAGCGGTGTTTGCTCAGCTGGTTTTAAGATCGTTGAGTTCCCAGCCGCGAGTGACGGACATATTTTCCATAACGCCATAAGCAGCGGGTAATTCCACGGGGATATACAGCCAACAACACCAATAGGTTCACGGATAACAGTGCTCATCACATCATATTCCGTGGCGGTGATAGACCCTGTGATCTTATCAATACACTCACCGAAAAAATGAATAGTTTCAATGCACGCGGGGATATCAGCCTCAATCATATCTGTGATCGGCTTGCCCATATCGATTGTGTCCATAAGCGCTAGCTCTGCCGCGTTTTCGCTGACAAGCGCTGCCCATTTATACATAACGTCCATGCGTTCACGTGGGGCGCTGCGGGACCATTCGCCTGATTTGAATGACGCCTTTGCAATAGCGACCGCTTTATTTACATCAGAGAGGTTACCCGCTGCACACTTGTTGATAAGGCTACCATCGACAGGGCAGATATTATCAAAAGTACCGCCGTCTATGGCATCGACAAATTCACCGCCGATAAAAAGTCGCGTCTCAGCAGATGTTTTTAAAGCTGCTGCGCGTTTACGCCACTCTTCATGTGTTAATTTTGCTGCATCTTCTAAATTCATAGCGCTACCCTTTAAATCGTTTAACCCCAACAATGAAACTAGCCATCGAAACAATCGATGACAGAACTATACTATATAGTCTTCTAGGCGGGACCGACAACAAGATTCAATCTTCTTTTTGTAGGGGGCGTATCACACGTTATAAAATTAGGGGAGTTTGTTTTCTTTAGCGAGCTTAAGGCAGGCATCTACTGCTTCTGGATCATAAAACTCCCCACGTTTATCTTTGATTTCCTTCAAGGCTACGTCAAGCCCCAGCGCTGGTCGGTAAGGCCTGTGTGAAGTAATAGCTTCCACAACGTCTGCCACTGCTACAATACGTGCCTCAAGGCAAATATCGTCCCCTTTTAGACCCTGTGGATATCCAGTGCCATCAATATGTTCGTGATGTTGATAGGCAATTTCGGCAATTGGCCAAGGAAAATCAATATCTTTCAAAACATTATAACCCGCTTTTGGGTGTACTTTTATTAATTTGAATTCTTGATCAGTTAGTTTTGTTGGTTTAGCTAAGATTTCCGCTGGGATCGCTATCTTGCCAATATCATGTATCAATGCGCCCCAATAGATTCCCCTGATCCTGTTTTCGTCGATTCCCATTTCTTGTGCTATACATACGGCTATATCTGAAACTCTACTTTGATGGCCTGCTGTGTAGGGGTCCCGAGCTTCACTCACTAAAGAAATGGTTTTAATTATGCCCTCTAAAGCATTTGTTAATTTTATGTCCGTTTTCATTTTTTCAGTTATGTCATTTATAACCGCAAAAAATACATCGTGACCGACTTCTTTTGAAATGCTCAAGTAAACTCCAACATTATATTGGGTTTTATTTTTTCTCTCATGAACTGTTTCAAATCTCAAATTATCAATTTCTCCAGTTAACAAAGGCTCTATAATTTTCCTGAACTCTTGCTCTGTAAATTCGGGTTTAATATCAAGAGCTGTTAAATTTGAAAGCTCTTCCATAGAATAACCCAGGTTTTTTTGTGCCCCCTTGTTAACCATCTCAAATTTCAGAGTTTGGGTATCGAATACATATATCTCGTTCATGGAATTTTCAACGATTCGGCCTAAGCTGGCTTCATGAATTTCACTACAGCGCTGTTTTTCCTCAGCCCGCTTTCTCTCGGTTATATCCAAGCCAACACTTATCACCTCATCATCACCGTCTATTTGGTTTGGTAACAAAGTATTACTCCATTGCAGCCATCGAATACCGTCTGTTGATACAGTAAACTGATGTTCGTGCGTGGTTGTCTTATTGGTTGGAGAAAGTTTAGATATTTCTTCCAGAACCTTTTTTTTCTTACTTTCAGGCATGTAATCAAAAAAGTTATTTCCAATCAATTCGTTTAATTTTGTATCAAAATAAGTAAGATAAGCTGCATTAGCAAAAATAATAGTTCCATCCTTTTTGCTTCGACACACCAGTTCGCTTTGCCCCTCGATTAGATCGCGGTATAGTTTTTCGCTTTCTTGTATCTCTTTCTCAATAGGAGCTGCCATTTTCATAAAAATCAAAGACCCTATTGTGTACACACCCAATGCTATAAGAACTGCAATTATTGCAGTATTAATGAATGGTTCACGGATTTCATTTAAATCTAATTTTGCGACAATACCTAAGTTCAGTTTTTCCACAGGAGTGAAAGCAGCGAGAACTATCTCCCCCCTATAATCTTCGGCGATGATTATGCCAGAATCCCCATTTAAGGCCAACCTCATTGGTTCTGCTAACTTGGAATCGAATAGAATTGGTTCTGGTTTAAATAAAGTAGAGTGTCTTCGGCGAAAAACGGACTTAATGACTTCATCGTCTTTTTCGGCTATTATGAACTCCCCTGTTTCGCCAAAAAACGTAAAATTTTCATGAGCTTTTTCAATATGTGATAGTGTTACTAACCTAAGTTCGCCTTTTAGGGGGGTGTGGGGACTTTTTAGGTGGCCGTGAGGGTTTTTCTCCATGAACTCCGCTATTGAGCTCATTACTGCCTTTTGGCTTTGGACAGTGGTTATCAATTGTTGGCTAATCTGCTCGAAGGCAGTATTGTACAATATCCAGAAAACCCCGATACCAATAAATGATCCAGACAAAAGCATAATGGCAAGTAACTTAGCAAAACGTTTCATTGAAACATCCCAACTTATTTTCAAACCAATTTACTAAACTTTCTTTAGAATAATTAAATAACACTAGAAATTGAATTTATGCAACCATTAATAATGACAAAGCCGTGAGGTGTCTACACATCAAAGAGCTATTCAAAGATCAGCCCTTTGATAGATGACAATTCTGCCATCACTTCTGATCTCTCTGTAGTTAAGATAATGCTTATTTTCACTCATAAAAGTTACATTACCACAACCATTACAGTTAGTAAATTCAAGTAAATGATAAGTAAACACAAAAAAAGACCAAACCCTAAGGTTTGGTCTTTTCTAAGTCATTGATATACAATGATAAATTGGTAGCCGAGGAGGGACTCGAACCCCCGACACGCGGATTATGATTCCGAATGTAAAGATATATACTGAATCCTCTTGAAATAGACTGATAACACACAATATACTGTAAATATTATGTTTTATATATCATGGCATTTCATTAATAGCCATACACTTTCAAATTAGTGGACCATATATGGACCATTTTTTATATTGGATATCAAATGCCTAAGCTACCAAAGCAATCCACCCAGATAACCGCCCTCGCCTCTCCTGAGACGAGCCCTGTTGATTACTATGGTGAAGGTAAAGACATGGGGCTTGTCCTACGCATCACTCCCAAGGGCACGAAGACATGGTTTGTACCTTATTACATTCACCGCAAGGGGAAGAGGTGTAGGCCTAAATACAAGATAGGACGCTTTCCCATCATTGACTTGAAAGAAGCTAGAACCACGAAGCTGACCATCCTAGCAAGAGTTGAAAGAGGAGAAGATCCAGATACCGATAGAAAGGCCGTTGAGCGTAAAAACTCCATCAAAACAATTGAGGCACTATGTGATGAATTCTTTCAATTGCGAGAAGCTGAGTACTTCAAAGGAAGGTTACGCCGCAACGTCAATGACGAGAAGAGCATGGCTAAATGTTACATCATCCCAACAATTGGCTCTTATGCGCCTCATACCGTCACCAGTGATGATATTGATGAATTACTCACTAAGGCTCAGGAGCGCTGCTCTCCAAACAGGGCAAACCGTATACTGGCGTTATTACGTGTTCTATTTAAATTTGCCTTATCACCAAAGGGTAATAAGTGCATTGATGAGAACCCTGCCATCAACACCCCTGCCCCAGGTGAAGAACGAGCAAAGATAATTGACCCTCCTAAGAAGAGTGAGATCAAAGAACTTTGGTCCTTGATAGAGAATGGTGTTCACCCAGACAAAGCTAATCCAATATTAATATCACCCCAAATCCAACTGGTACTGAAGTTACTACTACTCACAGGACAACGTTCTGCAGAAGTATCTCAAGCACCCATTGATGAGTTTGATATGGATGATAGAGTTTGGATCATCTCAGGCTCCCGTACCAAGAATGGAAAGCCTCATAAAATACCCCTATCAAATGCCTCATATAATCTAGTGAAACAAGCGATCGCCTTAACCATCCAAGAAGCTCCAGACTCCCCTTTCCTATTCCCTGGCTGGACAGGAAGGAATGGCCTTAAGCGCGGAGCTATACCCATAGGTAAGACAGCCCCTCACCACGCCTTAAAGCGCGTTACAGCAGGCACTAAGTTAGATAGGTTCACAGTACATGACTTTAGGAAAATATGCGCTACACAGATGGCTGAGCTTGGCGTGTTGATGGAGATTGTATCTGAGATACTAAACCATTCAATCAATACTGTAACAGCTAGGCATTACGCTAAGCCTAGCTACTTGCCTCAAATGAAAGAAGCTCTTGAGTTATGGTCAAAACATTTAATGAAGATAGTGGAGTGATGTGATGGATAAATATGTTCCAGATGATTTTGTATTGCTAGAAAAAGCTTATAAAATAATATGCGGCGTTGAAGGGGAACTCATTGATATTAATATTCCATTTACTGAGGAAGAATTGTGTATTTTAGAACTTTTGAACAAAAAACGCCTTCTGACGGAAGATCTTAAGTTAACAGATGGTGTGGCACCTATACCAAAAGAGTTAATAGAGGTAGAAAGTAATTTACAGGGTAAAGAAGAGATAAGTGATGCTGTTAGATATAAAGACAATCAACAGGATATGTTATTGGCGATGTGTAATAATAAAATTTATCACCTAGGTTTGTTCCATAAATTAAAATCTAGGTTTATTACTTTAGACAAAGATCAAATCATTATTAATCATAATTTTTATGCAGATCATTTATGCGAAAAAATATTCTCAAACGATAATATTGAGTTCATAGTTAAGAATGAAGATGGCTTATCTGAAATTAAAATTGGATATGTTGTCGTGAGCTACAAACACATAGAAAAATATAAAGACACTATATTAAACGAACTTAAAAAACACTCTAAAACAGCCGATTTTCATCCAGACCATGACATAGAATTAGGTGATCCACCAATCAGCATTGATGAATTAGCAAAAAAGGGTGATTTAACTGCTAAAGCGATAGCAAGAGTGCATTATAGATATAATGAACTCTCACTTTTACCAAATATGAATGATGATCGAATATGGGGTATAATGTTACAAGATAAACCAAAACACGGAGCTGGTAGAAAATGGGGAGAGACGGTTTTTAAGTTGATCAAGAGTGGAAAGTATCCATCTGCATTTGACAGGGGGTTTGGTCCAATAACAACTACCCTTAAACAAGATGTAACTAGCAAGTAACTTATATTACCTATAACCAACTGATTTAAAATAATAAATAATTTTTTATGTAACTTATTGACAGCTATTTAGTAACTCGAATATAGCCGAAAATAAACTTCCTTAAAACGAAATGAATGCAATGGGTATTCATAGAAATTAATGGAGTTTATTATGAACATAGAAACTGTAGATCGAATTATTCGAGAAAAAGAAAGACACCACCTAACAGGCGTACCTACACCGTCATGGTGGCGACTAGAAAAAGCTGGAAAAGCCCCTAAAGGGTTTAAAATAGGACCATCCTCCAAAGGGTGGAGGCTTAGCTGCCTGCAAGCCTGGATGGATGCGTGCGCCAATGGTGAAGCTTATCACGCAAACGATAGTTCAAACCAAAATTCACCTCTAAACCAAACAACTGAAAAGTAAAAAAAAGCCAACTCCAATAAGGCAGAGATGGCTTTCTTAATCGTTTGACGCTTTTGAGTATAGCAATTCATTATCTATTGGGGAAGGTCTTTCTAAGAAAGGCTATTACACATGTATATTAATATCAACAAGGAGCTTCCACCGAGGCTCTGCAAAGCATTAACTGTCTTTGTTAAAAATATAGAAACCTATATCAGTACATACGATCTTCTTAATTTTGGTGTCTACAATGTATCAGGCACCATTAGCGAACTGAAAAAACATGGCATTATTATCGAAATGCGGCTCAGTGAGGCTATAGACCTCCAAGGCAATACTCATAAGCGGGTAGCTCATTACAAGCTGGCAGGAGTGTATTATGACTAATCCTACCACCCCACTTACTGAAGTACTTGATCCATCCGCAGGTCCTGTAGATGGTGAAGCATTACTCGATGCAATAGTAGTAATCATAAAAAAATACTTAGTCCTACCGAAAGGTGGGGCTGAGGCCCTAGCACTTTGGTGCTTGTGTACATACGGGATGAACAACTACCGTATTTTCCCTAAAGTGCATATTTTCAGCCCTACAAAGCGGTGTGGCAAGACAACTACTATTGAGGTAATGATCTCATTTACTCACAGGAGCCTTGCCACCTCAGGCATCACGCCTGCTGTTGTCTTCAGGATTATAGAGAAAGAGGCTCCCACCTTGTATATTGATGAAGCTGATATGCTCTTGAAGAATGCTTCTGGAGATATGACAGCTATTTTGAATAGTGGCCATACCAAAAGCACAGCTTTTGTTCTCAGGTGTAAGCCTAAGTCATTTGAGACAGAAAGGTTTAGCACATGGGCTCCTATGGTAATTGCTGCCATAGGGTCAATACAGTCAACAATAATGGACCGCAGCATAACAATCCCTCTTCAGCGTGCTACAAGCCAACAAAAGAAGACAGTGGTGAAGGTACCATATGATTTGGTAGATCAAATGCTGCCATATAGGGAGAAGTTATTAAAGTGGTCTCAAGACAATGAAGCTAGGTGTAAATCCAATATCATCACGCCACCTGATATCGGTAATGATCGTGCTCAGGATAATTGGACGCCACTGTTTACTGTCGCTGCTCTAATTAGTGATAAGTGGTTAGATATCTGTGAGAAGGCATATAGGCTTTTAGAGGCTAAAAAAGAGAGCAGTGATCCACAGGAGATGTTATTGATGGATATCAAAACGATACTGCAATCTTTCAGTGATAAGAATGTTACCTCAGAGAAGCTGATAGCGTTGCTGACAGCTGAATCTGATAGTTTATGGACCGAGTATGCATCTGGCAAGACAATCACGCCTAGAGGGCTTGCATCGTTATTGAAGGGCTTTGGTATACAACCAAAGACGATCAGGCAGGGTACTAACCCTAATAAACGAGGTTATGATGTGATTGACTTTGATGATGCCTTTAAGCGTTATCTATAGCCTTTGTGGTGTGGTGCGAAATAAGTGCCACACCGCCACACTTGTTGCATATCAATGTGTTGAGAATCCTCATGTGTGGCGGTGTGGCGGATAAATTGATGGGTACGGCATACTGTACCATTGGAAACCTGTTTAATTATTACCTTTGAAGGATCATAATAACGGCTCTGCTATTGTGATGGTTTGAATAAGTATTCCAAGGATAGAGATAATTGCTGCGATAACAGCTAAGATAATAGCTAAGTTGGCACGTTTCTCACCTCTGTTTTGTCGGGCCCCATCTAATTGACCCTCAAGTATCCGTACTTTTGAAATATACCTACGTTTACAAAGCCAAGTAATGGCGTTACCGGATCTTTCATCATCTCTATAACGGTCAGACTTATTGACTTCATCAATTAGAAGGTCGGTTAGAGTCGAAAGAAACTCTGATTTTAGATGTCCTTGCGTCCGAAGCAAAGTCTCATTATCCCACCCAGCATTATTTAGTGGTTCAAAGATGTACTCCCAATCATCGTCTGATAGTATATGCCCCATTAAAATTCCTTATCTAGACGGTTATTGAGAGATTGCGGATATTAAAAGACTAGGTAAAGTTTGAGTAGCTACATTTAGTCCATATCCTGTAATCTTGTTCAGAATACTCTTTGGTGCGGAGCATAAGTTTTCTGCAAAATCTTGCCCTGTAGAAGAAAGGCGATGATTAACAGGTGATATATATACACCAGAGCTTGTTAAGCCAATCGGTTCTCCAAAATTACCAGAAGTCTTCACTATATATCCTGCATCATTCAAGAGATTAATATGAAATACATATTTCTTGAAGTCGGGGTTGTCCGCATCTTCTGTTTCACAGTAATCCTGTAGACATACTCCAATTTCTTTAGAATCTAAAATAGGACCTAAAATATTATCTTTTAAATAATCATAATCGATCTTCATAAGTGCTCCAGTAAATTAGTGTGATTTCATTATTCTCATAAACCCAAAAAGTATAACATTGAATATTAGAGCTGAAAATATAGATTAGTCAGCTCCTTATAGGACATCAAGGTCGAAAGAACCATATAACAAGGCCAATTACAGCAAGCCATGTTAGAGTTGGCAATGCCATTAATAGTCTCATGTAATGTCCTTGTTCATTAGCACGCTTCTACTTCTTCATGAAAATAAGCTCTGTAGACATGCAGCTAGATAACACCTCCTCAAGAGCATCAGCTTCCTGTTGATCAACTGTCAGGCTGTATTTAATCTTTATCTCTACTATGCGGTTTGCAAACCAACACTTGTTTTGTGCGGGCAACCATTCTCCAGCATCCAAGCCACACTTGCCAGTCTTGCTGCAGCGATTAACTTTAGGTGCTGCTAGTGTAAGGTTTAAGAGGTCAACAGCGAATTGCTTCTTAGTTTCTGTACTTGCACTACACAAGCCACTATCATGGCCCTCTGAGGCCGCTACAATGTGCTCTATATCTGTCTGTGTATCTGAGGTGAAATGTCGACCTGTGTAAGGACCGTATATGCGACCATCCATTGATGCAACTATCTCATCTTCTACACTCTGAGGGTACGGGTATTGCTTCTTCTTGTCGTATGGTGCACACCTATTTTCTACAGACACTACTAATCCACGCCATTTCACCTGTTCAGCTACGACATTAAGACTTGAGAAAAAAAACACTAAAACCATTAAAACGTATTTCATAATCTACTCCTGCTAGTTAGGGTTTATGTAGTTGAGGCTCAATGACACCGTTAATTATTGCGTCATATTTTTCTTGGGCAAGTGGAGTAAATTCAATACTTAATCCTTCGCCTTCCCAAGATGTAATGTATTTGTCTAACGTAGAGATTACATTTTCACCTCTAAAAGCTCGAATGTGCTTATTATCAATCCATCTTCGAGCTACAAAGCCAACGGGCCTTTTATGGATTTGTATGTCAGCAGCTATACGCATATTTAATGAGTATGAGCTTCTTTAGCCTTCACTGCTTTGTCTTCCTCTACAGCATGAGTATGGGATGTTTTCCCATTGTTATGATAATGGTACCCACTGCATAAGCCCTTCTTTTTAGATTTAGCACTACAGTTGTGGCCGCCTTTTTTATCGGTTCTTCCACTATGCGAAAATGCTTGGCTGGCAAATCCAAATGACGCGATCAAAGCTATAAAAATTAATTTCTTCATATTCTATCTCCTGCATTTAAAGTGTAAAATAAAACTTAGAGTTATAGTTAATGCTATTTTAAAATTAGAGTCACGCGAATAATTAAACTTTATGCGATTATTCATCAATGCCCAAAACTATATGAACCCTGTATCTTAACTCATACGAAATTAGATGTGTTGAAGAAGTCTATAACTTCTCTTAAAGATTCATGGATGCTTGCATGCAGTATGTTCAACTTAGTCTGATTAACCAATATAAATCACAACAAGCTAACCATACTAATACGGCATTCTAAAATATGAAAAGCGTCAGTTTTATACTATAGGCAGACGGTACTTCGTTGGATTGCCGTTATATGGCCCTTCAGTTATATCAGATCTGATTTTTTAAGCATATTGGTAAGTAAGTCTTGAAAGCCTCTAAATGCTCATTTGCCGTTAAATGAGCATTAGGTTGAGGGAGCACAGTCACATTATCATTCCCTACTAAACTTTTGACGTTATGCTCAATTTTTTTGGCTACACCTTTTCCTATGATGATAGTGTGTTGAGGATTGCATTCTTTGATCACATCCTTCACATAACCATTCCAAGAAACTTCAAGAATAGTATTCATTTGTTTAAGTGTGGGCTTTTTACCTTTGTTGTAAAGCGCTATAATACTGGCATCTACCAACCAAATTCCTTTATCCCTTAATCTTATTAGAAGTTCGATTTTATTCCTCATTCTTTGCTCAAATTTAGTATTTGATAGTATAGCCTTAAAAGACTCATTGCCTTCGATTTCATTATCACAAGCATATAAAACTTTCCAAAATTGAGGCGAGCCATCTCTGGAAGGGTGAATTACGCTTTTAGTTAATTCCTTTTCCCCTAAGCCTAGGCAATAAATAAACCTAGCATAGTCGGTAGGATATCCTTCCAATCCCTTAATGCTTGGAATTTTGATTGTTCTTATTTTATTTGAAGTAAAAACATGTGATTCAGCAAGCAACAAGACCTTAACATTTTTAGGCTTCCAAAACTGACGATATTTTTCAACCAGCTCGACAGATTCAAATGGTTCTATTCCCTCGCCTAGAGCGATTTGTAATTCATCATAGCAATTTCTTAATTTTTTCATTTAAAAGCCTCCAGTTTCGTATCCCAGCAGCAGGGATGGTTATCAGCTGAGCTTGAGAAGCTGAAACCTAAATGCCTGATAGTGTGATCAGTCGTTCTGCAAAAACCTATTTAATAAGTCTTCTTAACGAATTAGATCAACCAATCAATTAGGCATGTAGTCTACAAGCTTCACTGGTTTAACCAATTGAACATACGTAAGATACAATAATACAGTGATAAGAGCTGGTTTATATTTGATATATAAGCATTTACATTGAGGCTATTCTAGCACTCGCTGCATAACGAGCACTTCATCTAGTCATGCCACTCTCTCCCTCGGTTGTTGCGGAGCAACTGCCCTTACTCACTCCTGCCAATGCCTAGCCTCATACTCGTTACTTACGGCACTATAATACTCTCAATGTAAATGGTGGTAATGGGGAGTTTTTTCATTGGTTGAGTCTAGTGGTTTGCTGAGGTTGGTAGATCTGCACTACAATCCTGTTCTAAGATTCACTGGAGGGCTTTAGTGCTCGCCTGCAACCAATCCACACAAAACTTACAGGAGGCTATCTAGGGACTCTTATATCGACTCCTGAGGTTGTGAGTGGCTCTATCCTTGTATGTCGCTTCAGGCGCTCGTTCTTAATGCTGCTTTGGTAGCAAGAAGAGGAGGGGGGAATGAGAGTGATTAGAATTTTTATTGGTTGACCTAATACTACCTAGATCTGTAGGCTGCATAGTAATTACAAATTACATATATCTGAAAGAGAATATAATGCGTCTTAAAAATCTTATTTTTTCTATTATTTTAGGCTGTGCTTTCACACATAGCGCTACCGCCGCAATGAAGCCTTATGTCATTGCTCTGCTGGCAGAGGATAAGATTGGGAAGGACCGCGCCCTGCTCACAACGTATATAATGCCTATCAGTGGAAATATGGCGAAGTTAGATGAGGCAAACTTCTGTGGAACGCTGTTCATGTCGGCAAGCATTAATCAGTCTAAGGCAAAAACTTATCACCAAAAGATGCTGGAAACCGACCTGATGAAATCAATTGATCGCATGCAAGCCGTCACCAAAATGGATGTAAGTGTTGTTGAAAAAAAGCAATTCCAAACAGCAACTAACCTAGCTATTCAACACATAAAAGCCAAGCTCTCGACTTTGGAAGCCGATTTGTATGAATATATTTATACGTGCACAGGAGCTCGATCTGATAATGAGCTCATGAAGCTATTAGAGTTTAAAGGATGACTTCCCTTCTTGGAGTTTGATGCCTGAAAAGTATATTGTGCTTCTTCAGACTTTTTATCAGTCATATTTCAAACTCCATTTCTATTTCCTCAAAAGAAAGGGTGGCAGAAATGGATTGTTGTGATCAATAGATTTTCAACAGTAAACAATAATGAAGCTGTAAGGTGTCTAACAAATTAGGGGCATTTCACTGTCGAAAATGAAGATTAATGGTTAAGGTTGAAAATGAATTCTAAAAATATAAAATCTGCCCTTCTAGATGCTGACTTAAGTGCTAATGAGAAGCTAGAGTTTTTGTATGGTGAATGGCGAAAGTCAGACGAACAAACTAGTTTTTATGACCTTTTAATATCTGCTAGTAAAGATGCAGACATAGCAAGTATAGCGGCTGATTCTGTTGAAAATGGTTATAATGCATTTCATGTACTGACATTATTTAGAGATTGTTTTCATCGCTTAAATCATAATGTCACAAGTGTGATTAAGCTATACGAGGTATTATTTGAAAAAACAAAAGGTGATTTGACATCTCATATTCTTTTTGATTTTTCTAAAAGTATTGCCGAAGAATCGCCAAGTTTCGCACGGTGCTTGTTAGGCGAACTGATGGCTGTAAATGAAGCTTATGTTTTTGATCATATTCATCAAATAGTTCAGGGGCTTCCAAATGAAAATATGTATTCTGTTTATGAATACGCTTATCAAAATTTAATGAATGGCCGTACAACCTATATTCCTTATTACCTGCAAATATTAAGTCAAATTGCTCAGAACTCATGGAAAGATAATGATGTCTCGAATAAGACATTAGAGATACTTAATATACTTGAAAAGAGAGACAATGATGAAAGTTACATTGCTCTCGTTTTTGGTTATATAAGGCTAAAACTTGTTATAAAAGATGCCTCTCAAAGAGTATTGAGCATCGCATCTATGCATAGGCCTAATACTGCTGATGCCATAGCTAGATATTTACTGCAGACCTTATCAGAATCCATAAGTGATCCTTTATATCCTGCAATTTTGACTGAATTGTCGAAATTTTCCGCAGACAATAATGGTGCAGTAGAGATAATCGATCTCATTTTGGTCCAGTTGAGTAAGAAGAGGGGTGCTGAGGATTTAGCTAGTCATTTCCTTTTGTCATGGTTAGAGCATTCCAATTATAATTTATCTAAAAGATCTATTAGAAAGGTTTTTGATTCATATTATTACGACCTATGCAAAAGCCCTGATGAATTTAACAGGCTAGTTACAAATTTATTTAACTCAGACTCTCTCTCACATCATGCAGCTGCTGCATCGTTATGCAGAAATCTAAATGACGTTCAGAAAAAAGTAGTCAAGTTAGATAAGGACATATTAAAAAAGCTATCAAAAGAGGACCATCTTTTCATAATAAGAAAGGTAATGGCTTATATTTTTGAGCCTGAGACACTCTGTGTATTAATGATGTCAATTTACGATGCAGCACCTCGAAATAAACATATGCAAGGGTATTTTCTACAATGTTTTCAAAACATTATTGGGAAAGAATATTTATCATATGTGACGGAATATTTGAGTGAATGTAGGGCGAAAACTAAGAGTAAAATTAAAATTCAATTATGCCAACAAGTAATAGAAAGCTTAAATCTGAGGCTGCAGGCATTTGAAAAATTATCCTATAGAAAAGAACTTAACCCTTCGTCTGTTGAGGGTAGATTGATAAATTTGGAGACGCATAGGCTCACACAGAAGGCATACAATGATGCTCGAATGGGTTCCCCATTATTAAGTATAGTAAGCCAAGTACCAATAAAATATGGGGTAGGGACGTTTTTTATGCAAGATGGACAACCTAGAGAGAAATCATACATGCATTCTGTATCGCATTCTATGACGCTACCGTTTTCTGAAAGGTCTAGCCCTGTTGAAGCTGAGTATGAGCGCTATGGGTTTCGCATAGCAAAGAGGGGGGATTAATTTATGTTATTAATTATTAGGCAGTACTTGGAACTCCTCAAAGAATCTAAGGAGTTAGATGAATTATTACCTAAATTACTACTTTCAATGGGCATAGAGCCAATAGTTTTGCCTCAAGTAGGGGTTAGGCAAGATGGTGTTGACCTTGCTGCTGTGGGGTCTTTTAACAAAGGGCCAACAACATTATTTCTTTTTGTAGTTAAAAGGGGACACCTTAATCGTAAAGATTGGAGCTCTGATCTTCCTCAAGCTATTCGCCCTACATTAAATGAAGTCAAAGATGTGTTCTTAAAAGGTTCACTAGCAAAGAAGTATGAAAACCTGCCTAAGAAAATTGTTCTGTGTACCGGAGGACAGTTACTTCAGGAGATTGAAAAAAGTTGGCATGGTTATATTGAGGATAACGAAGTTAAAGGAAATATAGATTATGAATTTTGGGGAGGTGACCAGTTAGCACCTTTAGTCCGCGATTATCTTTTATCAGAACAAGTGTTGATACCTGAGTATCAATCCAAATTTAGAAAAACACTGGCATTTATTGGAGAAAGTGACGCGAATACGGGGCATTTCTTCGAGATGATGGATGATATGTTACTGAAGGACGATTTTAAGGGGCGTAGTAATACACTTGTATTGAGCAGAGTAATGAAGGCTTTAAGAACTGTTTCGGTATGTCAAAAAATATTGCACGTATGGGCTCGGGAGGAGGACAATCTTAAAGCCGCAATTATATGCTTGGAAAGAAGCGTCCTTGTTACATGGGAATTGATACGTAAGCATGATTTATTTGCTAATAAGAAGGTGAATGGTGAATTTCAAAAAATTCACTTTTCTCTCTTGGAAGTATATCTTGAGTACTATAAAAAAATGGAACTTAATTATTGTACTCAAGATGGATTGATTGGTTATGGTCAGCATTATATACAAGAAAATATTAATTTATTTGAGCACCTTGGCTTTTTAAATAATGCAGCGATTATGTGTCTTCAATATCCTCAGGGTGATAATATTTTTTCGCAGAAATTTGATCTAATGTCGCAGTGCATTGAAACGGCAATTGCCAATCATGATGCGTTTAAAACGCCTTGTTTTGATAACCATGTAATTGAGATATCGACTTCGATTTATATCCTCGCATTGCATGGCCGAGTTGATTCAATACAAAAATGGATCGATGAGATAGTCCAAAAAACCGTTTTTGCATATAATGTTATGGGGCTGTATTTTCCAATACAAAGTGACTCCTTTGATGACTTAATAGCTGTTAATATCTCGGGGACTATTAATAAAGAAGATATGTTTGAGCTGTCTACACTATACGCCATCTTGGCTGAATGGTGTGTAGTGTTAGGTCTGGAAGATACATACAATAATTTAAAACAAAATATCGAGCATGGTAATCTTAAGTGTATTTTACAAATTTGGTATCCCGATGAAAATACGGACATCCATCTCTATACCGAAAATGCTGCTTATAAATCAGGTGCTTCATTAGCATCTTATAAGTTAGAAAGTTTTGAGGAAATGCGAGAAAACATTACTAATGCTCAAGTAAATACTATAAATTATGATGAAATATCAGCCCTTAAATATGGAGTGTTTTCTTTACCTTTGATAGCAAGTAGGCATTTTAGAATGCCTGTGCTTCCTTGGTATTGGCAACAATCTATTTTAACACCTCAAGAATGATGCTGAGTTTTAGACTTATCTGTTCGTTATAAGAACAGTTTGACCATATCCAGACACTAATATCTACGGGGTCGGGCGAAAATTATAAAATGCTTACGCCTCCAGTACTGTATGGAAAAGGATGGAAATAGAAACCATCCCCCCCCCATCACTTATCCGTATATATAGGAACTATACCCCACCCCTAAATGCATACCGCAAAGCGGTAAGTGGTGGGAATAGTCCTAATATCTATATGGAGAAAGAGTATGAACATCTTTACATTTGTAAGTAATACATTAGGCGGAGCTAGCCAAGTCATAACCAAAACACTTAAAGCAGTAGAGAACTGTGCTGAGATTGCAGAAGAGTCCACTCATGCAATGGTACAAGAGCAACGTGCTGAATCAGCTAAGAGACTTCATGACCTAGAATTGAAGCTGGTGGACGTAACGCCATCAAAGACTAGCCAGCAAGAAACAGCATAACTAAAGGCTCCCTCATGGGAGCCTATTTTTTTAACCAAACCAAACACATAAATACACATGTAAGATAGTTCATAGGGAAGGTGTTGTTATCCATATAAGACTCTGTCAAACCCCTTCCCTGTGGGTTTGCACACATTAAACCAAACCATCACAGATGACTCTCAGTGACTCTTAAAATTAATCTGAATGCTGCCTGTTGTTAATAGGGCTAGTATCTTGACGGGTACCTGTGTGTATGAAATAGAAGGCTGTATCAGCAAGGAGCTATCCATGGAAATGCCTAACATTATTGTCTCTAAAAAATCTCAGTCCATTATTTTTAATGAACAGTCATATAAGATTGATATCTACAGGCTAGAGGGTGAAGCTGGCTGGACGCTGGAAGTAATAAACTGTGAAGGCACGTCAACTGTTTGGGATGAATGCTTTGTTCATGATAAGGATGCACTTGAGGAAGCTAGGTCAGCTATCCATGAGGGTGACATGTCCACTAGAGATGATAGCAATGTGATTCCTTTCCCTAAGACCTAAGCTGAAATGTGTATCCTTAATGGGTAAAAATATGAGCCAATATAGTAGGGCCATAGGAAATAGCCTTTATTAAGGTTATTGTTCTCTCTTTTTTAATTAATCGCTTCTAATGGCTGCGGCACTGATAGCAATAGATCTTCCGCTCCAAGCTTCGCTTCGCTCTCCGTGAAGACTATTGCTATCAGCTACCCAATAAATTGGGCCTAGCAGCCAAACGTTCTCTTTGTAATTAAAACAAGGAGAGAAAAAATGACTAATCAATATCACGCAACGCCATATGACATTTCAGCTACAGGCTTTTATTTCAGCACATATGAAGACTATCTAGATAAAGCCTCTAAGCATAAGAACGCTCATGGTGATCATGTTGAGGAATATGAGATCCAATTCATTGATGGAGACCTGCCATGGTGTAATGGTGCCTTATTCAATGCCCTAGGCATCAACCAAGCTAATCTGGATACATGGTTCCTGAAATTTGAAGAGATGTCCATGGATGACGCTACAAGGGCAATCTATGTAGCTGAATATCTAAACTATGACATATCAGAGGTGCTGGATCATATGGATGATGTAACTCTATACCAAGGTACAGCTGTAGAGTATGCTCAGGAGTATATTGAGGATACAGGTCTACTTGATAGTATTTCAGAGAACTTACGCTATTACTTTGATGTTGAAGCTTATGCTCGTGACATGGTTCTATCTGGTGATATTTCAGAAGTAGAAATCAACCATACTCAATACATAGCGTGGGGAGGGTGACGAATGATATTTTATTTTGTAAATCATCAAGTGAGTACATAGGGGCATCTATTCATGTAATCGAATTCCAACGTTGAATTGAAGCTATTTCCTTTTCAAAATTGGTAGGTATTAAACTCTCAAGCTTGCCTCTTGCTTCTTCAATCTTTTCAAACACAACGCTATCACTTTCATCGGCTGTAAGAGTACTAAGGAAGTTTTTTAACTTTAACAATGTTTCTTCATTAAACATTTTTTTAAACTGATTTTGATCAGCTTTATCAAACTGGCCCTTTTGAACAATGTCGTAAGCAGCCATCCACAGGGCCAGATTTTCTTTTGCAGCATCAATTTTTTGCCTTGCGGAGCCATCAACGAACTTTTCAAAATCCGTTTGAATACGTTTATCTAGTTTATTCAAACTCATAGCGCTCTTGTCTTCGGAGCTGTTCAAGTATACATCGTTCAGTGAAAACCATAACAAGGCTCTACATCTTACAAGAATGGAAGGATGAGTTGATTGGTGATACTCTGTTTTGCCTGAGACTCTTTTTAGTTGAGATAAAAAATAACCCACATCAAAGCGCAAATGGCGGTTACTTAGTCCTGACACAGTTTTAATTAATGCATTAGTAGCAACATCCAGAGAGCGACATGCCATTAAACCAAGTCTATCAGCTGATATTTCTTGAGCTCTTTGCTGCATTAAAAACTCAAGCGTATTTGACTTATATTCTTGCCCAATCATTGCGTGAGATAACAAAAAATGTCCTAATTCGTGCCCTGCCACAAATTCGAATTCGTCGGCATCAAGAATTTCAATCAATTGTGATGAGAACCTAATGATGCACTGTGAATTACTTCCAGTATAACATTGAGCGTTAATTTCATGTGATGGATATACAAAAGCATCAACTGCCTCTGAAGGGATTCCTAGCCTAGTAAGAACTGTCAACAAGCTACTAAACAGTTGAGGAGTTAATTCTTTCGATATGCACAATTCTTCACAGTAAAATAGATTTTTCAGCCTGTCGCCGTTGGAGGCAATAACATCATAATTACCAGACAGCTTATCATCGGCATATCTAAGTTTATTTGCAAATTGTTTAGCTTCTGTTAGCGAACTAAGCATATTTTTTTCTGGCCTCAGCAATCCGTTCTAACATCAATTGAGCATTTTGGCGTTCGTCACCTTCATTCAAAGTATTAAGTCGGTTATTCCACTTTTGAAACTCTTTACGAAGATGCTTTTTAATTTCATCATTTGACCAACTTTGCTCAATACCAAGAATGATCTCGATACTTGCATGATCAACTGCGTTAGTATCAAGGCTAACAAGTTGCTGATCCCGCATTTTATCGACTTCGTCCATATCAAGGCTCAAAGCTTCAGCTACTTTGTTAATTAGGGTGATCTCTTCAGCATCAGCAACACCATCAGCTGCCATGACTTCAAAACAAAGTTCTAAAGTTTCATACTTGGACGTTTTTTCACCGATTTCATTCAATCGTGCAGTGAGGTCACTTAAGGCGAGGTCTCCACTTTTTGCTGCATCATAAGCATCTTTCATTGCCGAATTGTATACTTTTTTTAAACGCGCGCTTTTATCATCGTTATAAGGAGCTATAGACTTTTGCACCCATTTCTTAAGTACCAATCCCTCACTGTCGTCTAAGGAGCCATCCGCCATGGCAACAGCCATTCCAATTTTCAGTGAAAGTGCGCATGCCTCATCTCGATGCTCTGATGCTTCTAAATATCCTTTTTCTTCGAAGGTATGTGAAAACTCCAATGTTGATTGCCAAAGGATGCCAACTGTATCTTCACCAGTATAGCCATGCTCTAAATTTGGTAGGTTGTTATTATCTACAATTCTTATAACGGCAACTAAATCCCTGTCACCCCCATATGGGGGCACTATAACATCAGGTATGACAACGCCGATCCTCACCCATCTAACGAAGCCCTGGTCTGGTTCTATGATCCCTGTGCGATCAAAATGTTGATACACTGCGCTTCCCTCTTCTTGGAAAGTGTCAATAACAGATATCACAGGACTATACTCATCACCTGTCTTATCAAATACAGATGTTACAAAACTTATATCGGTCGCACGGTTAACCGGCAATAAGCCTTTGGCCTGAATTTCCTTCAACTGAGGGCCTGAACCATCTTCGTTTAAATTAGTATCAACTAATTGTACTTCAAAGGCCTGCATGCCTTTAAAGGCTAAATCCATATTATCTGAAAAATTACCCTTTCCAACTAGTGCCTTCCCTGCAGCGCCAACCGTTCTTGTAGCAGCAGATAATAACCATCGGATTATTGCCCAGCCAAAAATTACTGCTAGTATTGCTAATATCCCTTCCATTAGATTACTCCACCATAAATTTGTTTATTTGATCATCTTCTTCGCCATGTTTCGACCCCATGGATAAATCTATTTCGGTTTTGCGGCCAGTTGCAACATCCTCAAAAGTGCATTTCATCATTTGGTTTTCGTCATACGAATACGTTATTTGAATTTCCTGTCCCTCAGGTCTATCTGCAGGTAAATCCAGATCACCCTCCCATATAATCTTTACAAATCTTGGGTCTGTTTCAGGTGCTGTAGATTCAGTCAATTTACAAGAAACGGCTTCTTGTCCTTTATGGATTGTAAAAAAAGATTCAGTAACCGAACAGGGTATTTTGTCACCCTTCTTAATGAGAACAGTATTTGATAATTTATGTTGGTCTCTAGTTGGGTCGTGGCCTAATGAAATTGTACCGAAACACTTTGTAGACGTTTCGCTCACCTTAATTTTTTGAATAGCATTTTTTTGAACTTCAGTCAGGCTATTTTGATCGCCTCTATATGCCGCATATAACGCAGCACCTAAAGCAACTACTTCATCAACATTTACGCTAGCTATTGGCTCTTGGTCAAAGACTCGTTTGATGCTTTCCAGAACTAGGGGTATGCGAGTACTGCCACCAGCTAAAAAGACAGCCCTTATATCCGAAGGAGATATTCCTGCCTCATCAATCGTAGCTTCGCAAAGCATCTCAGCCTGAGTGACTTGCGTAGAGATAGCTTCTTCAAATTCCTCTCGTGTTATATCTACTAATTTACGATTGATCTTTACCGTGACACGTTTTCTTTTTGATAGAGATTTCTTCTCTTCCTCAGCATCATTCGTGGTAAAGTCATCTTCTTGAAGGGGCTCGCCTATCTCGTCTTCATATTTTTTCTTGATTAATTTTTTAAGTGTTAAATCAAAATCATCGCCGCCAAGTTTTGAAACGCCATTAGAAGCTAAAACCTCAACATCTTGGCCATTTACTCTAATAACGGAAACGTCAAATGTACCGCCCCCAAGGTCGTAAACAGCATAATCTCCATGTAAATCCTCGCCGTTTTTAAATGCATAGTACAAAGCAGCAGCAGTTGGCTCATTTATAATATACTTAACATCTAATCCAGCGGACTTAGCTGCAGCCATCGTTGCATCACGAGCCTCACTAGAAAAGTTGGCGGGGATTGTAACTACGGCCTCACCAATAGCTCCCAACTCGCCTGTAGCATCTTGTTTTAATTTTTTCAGAACTAACGCACTTAGTTCTGTTGGCGAAAAGCTATTCCCTTCGATGTTAAATTCAACATTTGTGCCCATTTCACGCTTAAAGCGTGCCGCAGCTTTATCTGGTGCATTACCCCACGTTCTTCGTGCATATTCGCCCACCTCATATACCCCGTTATCAACTTCTGTGACACAAGATGGTGTTATATTGCTTCCATCCTTATTATGTACGATTACAGGCCGTCCCGTTTTATCGATTGTTGCAACTGCAGAGAATGTCGTTCCAAGGTCTATTCCAATAAATGCAGACATTATGGGTCCCCCCTAACTAGCTTATTAATTTTCACTTTTGATGGTATAATTATATTGTTTTCTTGACCATTATTTAGCTGGTATCCTGCTTCAATCACTTCTGTAATGAGAAACTCTTTAGTGGGATCGTCAGTTAATATTGTCTTTGGGTTATCTGATACACCTTTAGCTGATCTATAATTTTCACCTATAATCGGTGAAAATTTAGATATCCCACATTCATCTAACGCGTCTTCAAACAGTCGCCTTAATTGAAGCAAATCTGGCGTTTCACCATCTTCGTTTATAAAGTCATCAATGGTCTGGTCAATTCGGATAAAACGCGAAATAAATTTCCTAAATATTTCTGCATCGTAGCCAGTTTTGAGGCGTTTAATTTCAGCATCTTTTTCATCAAGCGCTGATTGTAACTGCATGTACGTTTCGATCATGTTCGAAATTTTAACAGTGTTATTGTTTGTCTCATTAGCCACATTGCTTAGGTGCTCACTAACCCCTTTACCAAAGGAGGTTAAACTTTTACCAACACCCTGAATAGTTTTAGCCCACTCTTCGGGTACAATCATATTGTTGTTGGCAAGCAAAATTTTGCGCCACCTGTATAGATAAAAGCTAATTCCAACAGAAATAAGAGTTGTAAATGAAAGGGCAATGAGAACTATACTTAATATTATGCTAATAGGATATGCATCAGCATATGTGGTGTCCTTGTCCTGACTTGTTTCTATAGGTTGAGGAGTCTCTGTTATTTCAGCCTCAAGGTCAGCATATTTGACGTCACTGCCCTGAGCTAATTCTACAAGTTGAGGAGACTTAGTTCTTGTATCCACAACGTCAGCATTTGGCCTTTCCCAAAAGTTAAGGATCACCACTGCTACTATAATAAAAAAACTCAAAAATAATAAAATAATACTTAATCTGATCTTGGTCATATATATACCCAACTATCCAATTTTGCCTTCGAAAATTATGAGTCGTCTTACAATGCTTAATAACTTTAAAGATAGCAAGTGCTGTTTTTAAGTGAAGTCTAAGTCCTTAAAGGAGAGGAGTCGCTATCTTTAAGGGAATAATTACGAATTTGATCATGCAGGCTCCCCTGCTTACCATACTGTGCAATTCTGATATAATCTAATTACATGGAAGTTTTGCCACCATTTTCCATTTTTTGATAAAAGTAATAAACTAGTTTAATAGATGCCTAGTTATTCATGGACCACATATAGACCATAAAACAAAAAAAGACCCAACCCGTCAAGGTCAAGTCTTTTTATAACCCTTTATAATAAAAGGATAAAAATTGGTAGCCGAGGAGGGACTCGAACCCCCGACACGCGGATTATGATTCCGCTGCTCTAACCAGCTGAGCTACTCGGCCATATAGTATATGCATCGTCAAGACCTACCTAGATACCCAAGCAAATTCCATCAGAAGCGAGGCTCGGTATAATAGAGGGCCTATCCTCTGTCAAGCAGTTGATACGCTTTTTTTGCAACAAATGAACAGTTTCTCATTTTTTTAATATTTTACAGACACTCATCTTCTGGCCCGATAATTGCTTGTAAATAATTAGCTTTCCACCCGATGTTCAAAGAGCGCCCTTGGGATTAACGGATTTAGACAATATATATCAGAAAGATAAGACCATGTACGAGAAAGAACTGCCACAGATTAACGCATTGATTTGCATAGAGAATGAAGACTTTAGTGAAACACTATATCAATATTATTCACGCTCTGGTGCTAGTAAAACCGTCTGCGTTCAAAGCAAATATCATGTGGCAAGTGTGGTCAAGGAAACAGAATTTAATTTCTTTCTTATATCGCAAAATTTACCTGACATTGATGGTATAGAGCTATACAAAAGCCTTATGAAATACGGTCGTATAACCCGCGAAAAACCTGGTGTTCTATTAATGGATAACCCAACGCAAGAAAATGTTCTACGTGCCCGTGAATATGGAATCACGAATATCCTTGTCCCACCTTATACACTGCATTCAATTAGCACACGCACCAAGCAAGCATTAGCCATCGCAGCCAAGCCTGTAATTGCGAAACCTAAGACAATTCAGATGCCCGCACATATATCAGCAAGAGCAACGCCTGCTCTACAGCAGATTATGGGTAAGCGTAGACCTGCAATATCCGAGCGAGCAGCAGCCAATATGGCACATTTATCTCAGGTGCAACAAAGCCGCCAACAACAAAGACAAATGGGACGCTAAGCTTAAGGCAGTCTGATATATTAAGGCAGTCTGATATATTAAGGCAGTCTGATATATTAAGATAGTCTGATATATTAAGACAGTCTGGGGTCAGTGCTGATCGTAGCGCTGATCCAGCCCCCACCTAACATTCTATCCCCGTCATAAAAGACCGCAGCCTGCCCCGCAGCGACGCCTTGCTCTTCCTCATCCAGCACAATTCGACCTAAGCCGACCTTGCCTTTAATGAGCGTGGCTGGTTTGCCAGGGCGTGTTGAACGCACTTTAGCAGTGATTTCCATGCCATTACCCGGCACATCTTCACCGATCCAATTCATATCTTTTATGAGAATTTCACTTGTTGCCAGCGCTGACTTTGGCCCAACAATCACACGTTTATTAACGGGATCAAGCTTAATTACATATAGCGGCTCCGCTGTGCCGCCTATATTAAGGCCGCGCCGTTGGCCAATAGTATAGCGTACAATACCGTCATGCTTGCCAACTATATTACCGTCCAGATCAACAATCTCGCCAGCTTCCATCGCACCAGGGCGCATACGCTCTATTACGCTAAAATAACCACCCTCAGGCACAAAACATATATCTTGACTGTCGGGTTTATCAGCAACGACTAAGCCAAAACGTTCAGCGTGTTTGCGTGTTTCATTCTTATCCATGCCCCCCAGTGGAAACCGTAGATAATCCATCTGCTCCTGCGTGGTGGCAAATAAGAAATAACTCTGATCCTTACCGCTATCACGACCACGATACATCTGACTTTTACCGTCTTTTCCGATCACACGGCGCACATAATGGCCCGTCGCCATACAGTCGGCACCTAAATCCTTGGCCGTCTCTAGCAAGTCTTTAAACTTAACAGTTTGATTACATTTCACGCATGGGATTGGAGTCTCGCCTTTAATATAACTATCAGCGAAATCTTCCATTACTTGCTCTTTAAAGCGGCTTTCATAATCCAATACATAATGTGGGATGCCAATTTCCTCTGACACGCGCCTTGCGTCATGAATATCTTGACCCGCGCAACAGCTACCCTTTTTCTGTATAGCAACGCCGTGATCATATAGCTGCAACGTTATGCCAATAACATCATAGCCCTCTTCTTTCAGGAGCGCTGCACAAACGCTGCTATCCACACCACCAGACATAGCGACAACAACACGTGTCTCGCTGGGTGGGCAGGGAAAGCCTAGGCTATTTAATTCAGTGCTCATTATTACGTCTCTATCTATGGCCTGATCGGGGGGCCTGTATATATTGCGTCATATAGTGCCTATAGAGGTAACACTCAAGCCCTTAATATCCTAGCATACCACAAGTATGGATAGGCATTTATTCTTATGGGCCATACCATATCTTCCCAGTAAGACATTATTGCAGGCTATATATACCTATAGCACAGCTTTTCAAAGTTAGCTTTTCATTAAAATCCAGCCACAAACCATTGAAAGCCATTGGAAACCCTACCTTTAAATAAGGAATTAAAAACTGGCATCACACTTGCTTATTAATAGGCAAACCGATAGGCGAGTTGAAAAGCTTTCCATTTTTATACAGGGCAAAAGGCCCCAAAAACCAATATGTATTTTGGTAACTTTTAAAATGACTGATATGAACGTAGTAGATAACAGTAATCCTTCCACAGCACTAAGCGGCCTAATGGGCTCATCAGCAGCAGGAAGTCCAGCAGTAACTGGACAAGAAGGCATTATTCAAGGCACCATGGGTGACTTCCAAGCCCAAATCGAGGCCCTACTAGGCGGCGAAATGGTCGTTGATTCAGTTTATAAAAGCACGCTGCCCGATGTAGTTCAGGCCCCAATTGACCCCTTAAGCATGGTGGCAGCGACAACGACTGACGTACATTTTGATTTTAATATTGAGAACGCACTAGCTGCACTAACACCAGAAGAATTAACAGCATTACAAACCAATGTAGAGCAAGCACTGGCAGAAACGCCTCAGCTTGACCTTGGTAATATACAAGAGACGCTTGCAGCGCTAACCAACAATACTATTGCTACCCAAGGTCAAACTGTTGCTAATCAAACGTTTAGTGTTGAGCAGGCCCAAAATATAATTGGCCAATTTGGTTTAGAGGGCTTCTCTCCTGATGAGCTGGTTGCACGCATTAACGGCCTACACACTGGGGGTATGACAATGAATTCGGGCCATCTTCTACCGATGCAGGCAGCAGTAACAACATTGCCTTTAGAGCAGATCGCACAACAATACGGCCTAACAGTTGATGAATTGACAGCAATGTCAAAAACACCTGTTATCGGGCAGATGTCCGCTAAGATGGAAAGCGCTCAAGCAGCAACAGAGCAAGCTATTCCACAAGATGGCATCGCAAAATTACAAAGCCTAATTGCATCAGCTAAAGGTGCGGCAGGCGAAACATCTAAGAAAAGCATGAGCCAAACAACCATTGATGCCAGCACTAGCGGCGAGATGGTTAGCGAAGCCAAAGCCGAGTTATCCCGCATGCGCGGCGAAGCACAAATGGTAATGACAGAAAATGCCAACACACGCGCCAAGGCCCGTATGGCCATGACGACTAACCCGCAAAATACAGCCGCACAAGCTGCAACACAGGCAGCAAGTCAGGCAGCAACAAACACGGGCGCGAATAAAGCAACTGATACAGCACCGAACATAGCAACTACCCCTAACGCACAGGGTGTGAGCGGCGAAGCGGCAGCAATTAAGGCAAGTTTTGACAGCAATAGCGGACAGTTTGGTCAGCAATCTAGTGGGCAACAGGGTCAACCACAGCAACAGGCGTGGCGTACACCCGAGATGCTAAATTATGCACCTGGCACGACTATGCCTATCACAAATGCTGCTTTCTCTGTGGCGAATGAAGCCGCACTGATGGAATTTGAAATGGGTAGCTTTGCAAATATTGCGGGCGGCATGACTAGCCTGCGCGGCGAAACCAGCATCATGGGCAGCCAAAACCAAACACCACACGGCCAACAAGCCCAAACAGCCGCCGATCAAGTAGGCCTGCAAGTTAGCAAGGCAGTTGCGGGCGGCAACCAGCAATTCACGATTAAGCTAACACCAGAGGATTTAGGCTCCGTTATGGTTAAACTTGCCTTTGACGATAGCGGTAAAGTTAGCGCCCTAGTCTCAGCTGATAGCGCGCAAGCCCTAGAGATGCTGAAGCAAGACGCAAAAACAATTGAACGCGCCATGGAAATGTCAGGCCATAAAGCCGACGCAGGCTCTATTCAATTTGAATTGCACGACAAAGAAGGCGAGAGCGAGAGCCGCGCCATGGCTGAGGCAGTACAACAAGATAAATTAGATGCTGACGCCCAGAGTGGTGAACAGCAAAAAGCAGACGAATTAAATTGGTCTGAAGAAGAAGAGATTTCGCTAGAAGATATTTTAGCAAATGTATCGCCAGAAACTGGCATCGACGTTCGTATATAGAAAATTACCAAGACTTAAAACGGACATTAGGAAAATAAAATGGATATTCAAACATTAAACCCGCTGATAAGTGCTGAGAATTCAAAAGCTGATAACAGTTCAAAGAAAATGACTGATGACTTTTCAACATTTTTAACACTGTTAACAACACAGTTGCAGCACCAAGACCCGACTGATCCAATGGACAGCAATGAGTTTACGCAGCAGCTTGTGCAATTCACGGGCGTTGAGCAGCAAATCCAGCAGAACCAAAACCTAGAGGCATTAAACGCTCAGTTTGCAAATGCATCTAAGTCAAGCTCTGCAAGTTTCCTAGGCAAAGACGCGATTATTGAAACGCCTGTTGGTCAGCTAGACGCAGACGGCGTCCTGTGGAATTACACAGTAGAAGACGGCACCATACAAAGCACACTGAAAGTGCTGAACGAAGAAGGTGTACCTGTCTATGAAGAGCCTGCAAATCTAATACGCGGTGCCTATGATTTTAAATGGGACGGCACTGATCTTAACGGCAGGAAGCTTGCAGACGGACCATATACACTAGTAGTGGATGCCAAAGACATAGAAGGTAAAATAGTAGATAGCAGCATCCAGACTAGAGATAAAATCACTGGTGTGCACCTAGGGGGTGAGCAAGCAATTTATACGGTTGGTCCCCATAATGTGTATATGCAAGATATCTTGAAATTGATTGATTCAGGCAAAGAAGCTACTGCCGCTCTAGAAGAATTTGCAGCGGGGCCATAGCCCTCAGTAATCAGAATACCATCTGCATAATGCAGATGCGGTTAAAAACGGTACGATTTTAACAAAAGCAGAATGCCACTTGAGTGAACATAAACAACAGCAAAAGAGTTAGGAATTTAAAATGGCTTTCACTTCATTGGCCGCCGGTGTATCAGGACTACAAGCCTTTTCAGAGGGTGTAGGTGTTATCGCCGACAATATTACGAACGTAAATACAACAGGATATAAAGAGTCACGCTCGACCTTTTCAACGCTTGTGACAGAAACATCATCAACAACGTCATACAGCCCAGGTGGTGTTCGCTCTTCAACTAAATCACTAATTAGTAAACAGGGTCTATTGCAACCATCAGGTTCCGCAACCGATCTTGCTATGGATGGCGCTGGTTTCTTTGTAACCAAGCTTGCTACAAACGGCGAAGCAGATGGAGAATTGGTTTATACCCGCGCTGGTAACTTCACTGAAGACGCCGACGGATTTTTGCGCAATACAGCAGGTCTATATCTCATGGCCTGGGAATTAGATGTTGCAGGTAACGCCCCCCCTAACCAAAATGATATTACCGCACTAGTACCAGTAAACTTTAAACAGATGACAGGTCAAACTGGTTCAACACAAAATTTTGAACTACGAGCAAACTTCAGTGCAGAGGCACCACTAACAGCCTATGACCGCACAACAAATGGTTTCCAAGAAGGTACTTATGTTCCAACAACCGATGACTTCATTGAGGATTTCACCATAGTAGACGGGCAAGGTGGCTCACATATTATAAAAATGGCGGCAACCAAAACTGGCACAAACACTTGGGAATATGAAGTATTTACCAATAAAGCTGACGTTCTGTCTAACACAGATATCGACGGTCATGACGGCTCAACTAATGGTCAAACAATTGGTTATGGTACATTCACATTCGGTGGCGATGGCATATTAGATCTAACTAACTCAACTTTCTTTGATGGGCAAGGCAATCAAGATTATGGTGCCGCTGGAACAAACCCATTTAGTTCATCTATGGATATGTCATTCGCGTTTGATGTCACAGGCGCAGTAGTAGCTGGAGACAGCCCTGTAGGATCAGACCCAATCGTGGTCAAATTCGACTTTGGTGATGGCACAGATTCAAATGGTCTGCTCCAAAAGGGTGATGAAACAGCTTTGATCTCTCAGGCAGTAGACGGCGCTCAGTTTGGTGACGTGATTGGTGTATCCATTCAGAATGACGGTGATGTAACCACACTATTTGATAACGGTTTAACACTAACTAAATTCCGTCTACCAGTGGCAACATTCAACAATGCTGACGGCCTAATTCGCCGCCAAGGCAACTCATATGGTCGCTCTGATGTATCAGGTAACCCTGTGATGAAAATTGCCGGCAGTCAGGGCGCTGGTAAAATTTCATCCAACACTCTAGAGCTATCAACAGTTGATCTAGCCAGCGAGTTTGCTGAGCTGATTAAGACACAGCGCGCCTTCTCGGCCTCTACACGGATTATCACCACATCGGATGAAATCCTAGAAGAGCTTGTAAGACTGTAATAAGTCTCATTAAGCGACCATAGCGACCTTATATCCCATTGGGCGCTATACACTCTTTTGCAAAACAGGGTCACTTGCGTTAATGCGTAAGTGGCCTTTGTTGATTTGTAGGGAATTGCCCCATCATTCCCTCCTGCCGTCACCCTGAATTCAGTTCAGGGTCCATAAGAAAACAAGGTGGCAAATGAATAAAGCAAACTTCACAATGAAAAATAGTGTACCCGTTAGTAATTTATTAAATATCTACTGTTATAAGATAACTGAACACTAGTAATTCACAGGTATCGAGTAACATGACGAATAACACAGTTAATATAATTGACCCTTCTGAGAATATAATTGGCCCTTCTGGGCTTCCTCTTACAATTGACACATTACCTGCACCAGACACAAAGCGTTGGGTCATAAGGCGTAAGGCCGAAGTTGTCGCCGCCGTTAATGGCGGACTTATCACCGCGACAGAGGCTTGTGATAGATACTCCCTCAGCATGGAAGAATATTTGTCATGGCAAACAGCCGTTGAGCAAAATGGCGTCAAGGGCCTTCGTGTGACTCGAATGCAGCAATATCGGTGACACAGTCACTATTTCATACTAAAGTGATCATAATTCAAAAAAAATTGTCGAATTGGTACTTTTGACAATTTTTATTTCTATTATAGGCAATTATTGCCTATAATAGAAATAAGTTAACGATCTATTAGGGATAACAGTATAGTAATAAAAATAATAGTGGATTACTGTCATTATATTGTGCTTTTATACAGCATAGTAAAATAGACAAGAATGAGGGCGGGGTCAGTGAATAGTATAGTTCAATTCTTCAAAAACATGGGCACAGCGCAACTTGTTGTACTTGGTGTTATTATTGCCATTAGTATTGGCTTCTTTAGTATGATCATTGGACAGGTTAGCCAATCGCCAATGGCCGTGTTATTTGCTGATCTTGATCCACGCGATGCCAGCAGCATTATCCAAAAGCTTGAATCCCAAAATATTGAATATAAAGTAGAAGGCTCTCAAATTAAAGTTCCAAGCACGCAAGTTGACGCCCTGCGTCTGTCTATGGCAGGTGAAGGCCTATCTGGCGGCGTCGTTGGTATGGAAATATTTGACCGCGAAGGTAACTTTGGTCGCACGAGCTTTGAACTTAACATTAATAAGCTCCGCGCTATTGAGGGTGAACTATCCCGTACTATTTCTTATATTCGTGGTGTCAAAGAAGCGCGTGTTCATATCGTACTACCTGAGCGCCAAGCCTTTCAGCGCGAAGCCCAAGAACCATCAGCCTCTATCATGCTGCAATCTTCAGGCAGCATTGGCGAGCGCCAAGCCCGCACTATTCAGGCCCTTGTTGCTTCTGCCATCGCAGGCATGTCACCAGATAATGTAACTATTTCAGATAGCTCGGGTCGTTTATTAACTGACGGCTCATCAGGTTCTAGCCTTGGCACATTCTCTGATATAGAGGATGCTAGGATCGCCAAAGAAAATTTATTCCGCTCGCGCATAGAAAGCCTAATTGGGCGCAGAGTTGGTAGTGACCGTGTTCGCGCCGAGGTTTCGATAGATATGACAACAAAGCGTGTCACCAGCAATGAGACATTCTATAATCCTGATGGTCAGGTTATTGCTTCGCAAACCATCTCGGAAACACAGAGTAAAGAAGCTAACAAATCGGGCAATGTTTCAGTGTCTAATAATTTACCAGATGCCGCTGGTGGTGGAGATGCTAACCAAACAGGTAACTCTGCTACGTCAGCCAATGAGACGACGAATTTTGATAATTCAAGAACCGAGACGCTAACCATCAGCGAGCCTGGAGAGGTGACGGGCATACGTGTTTCTATCCTCATTGACGGCATCAGAACCCTTGATGAAGAAACTGGCGATACAATCGATTATGCAGAACGTGGCTCTCCAGAGCTTTCTCTATTAGAAGACTTAGCTAAAACAGCTATACCGTTTCAAGAGGATCGCGATCAGATCAACGTGGTTTCCATGCGTTTTGCCGATGCTCCTATTAAACCAGAGATCACGCAATCATTCGATCTACTAGGTTTTGATAAGCAAGATGTAATATCCGTGATACAAACAGCTGTATTAGGGCTTGTGGCAATCTTATTCCTGCTCATGGTGGTCAAGCCTGTTGTAGCGCGCATTATTGAGGCTATTCCAGATGCGCCGCCACCTGTAGATCCAAATCAACTTGCAGATCATTCTGGTGATGGGCCTGCTGTTTCTCAGCTTATTGGTTCCGATGGGATGCCGATCAGCCAAGACGTTATTGCTGCTGCGGCGGCAGGTGATGAAACCGCAACCCGTCTTATCTTAGCCGCCAAGCAAGCTGGGACCGTTAGTGATTCTGATATGAGTATAGACACCAGAATTGATGTAGCTCAGGTCGAAGGCCGTATTGAAGCCAGCGCCATGCAAAAAGTTGCAGATATTATTAAATCTAACCCAGATGAGACAGTCGCGATTGTACGCAACTGGCTTTATGCTGATTAGGGGCTAGCATGAGTGATATTGAAGATTTCAAACAAATGACGGGCCCGCAAAAAGCGGCTGCCTTTATGCTGGCCATTGGAGAAGAGCATGGCCGAGCTTTATGGGAGGCCTTCTCAGATGATGAAATTAAGGAGTTATCTCATCATATTGCTGCCTTAGGGTCAGTGAATTCCAAAGCAGTTGAAGATCTATTTATCTTTTTTGCTTCACAAGTCTCCTCAGTTGGTAATCTAAGTGGATCGTTTGATAGTACGGAGCGACTCTTAAATAAGATGCTGCCCGATGATCGTGTTGGGATGATCATGGACGAAATTCGCGGCCCAGCTGGACGCACAATGTGGGATAAGCTGGGAAATGTGAACGAAGTAGTGCTCGCCAGTTATCTAAAGAATGAATACCCACAAACTGTGGCTGTGGTTTTACAAAAAATTAAGGCAGAGCACGCCGCACGTGTTCTCGCTGTATTACCCGAAGATTTCTCTATGGAAGTTATTATGCGCATGTTACGCATGGAAGCTGTTCAAAAGGATATCTTGGACAAGGTTGAGCAAACCCTGCGTATTGAATTTATGAACAACCTCGCTAGAACCAATAGACGTGATAGTCATGAAACGATTGCAGAGATATTCAACTACCTTGATCGTAGTTCAGAAGCTCGCTTCCTTGCGGCCTTAGAAGATCGTAACAGAGATTCAGCCGAGAAAATTCGCGCGCTCATGTTTACTTTCGAAGATTTGGCCAAGCTTGATCCAGGTGGTGTTCAAACATTGTTACGTAATGTGGATAAAGACAAACTAGCGCTAGGTATGAAGGGTGCATCCGATACACTGCGAGATCTATTCTTCTCTAATATGTCAGAGCGTGCTGCCAAGATATTGCGTGAAGATATGGAGGCAATGGGTCCTGTTAGACTTGCCGATGTCGATGAAGCGCAAATGGCTATGGTGACTAAAGCAAAAGATCTAGCCGAAGCTGGCGAGATTATGCTTTCAGATAACAAAGGTGAGGATGAGCTTGTTTACTAGGCAAGTTTAAAAACAACATGGAAACAGTTAAATTCACATTCGATACCTCCTTTGATACAGGACAAGCACCCAAGCTTGATGAAGAAATAGAAGTATTATTAGAGCGCGCGCGTATAGAAACCGCTCAGGCGCATGAACGTGGATTAAAAGAAGGTCGCGAGCAAACGTTGAGTGAAATTGAGGCAGCTACACAGACGGCAATTGAGCAACTGTCAGTATCTACAGGCACGTTATTCGCTACCGTTGAGCAAATAAAGACGCAAAACCAAATTACCAGCGCAGGGTTAGCGCATACTATTGCTAAGAAACTGGCGGCTACCATGATGAAGCAAGCGCCCTTGGCTGAAATTGAAGCTTTAATTGAGGAATGTCTAGAAATATCAGGCGACCAATCAAGGTTAGTTGTGCGTGTAAACCAAGAGATATTTGAACCAATAAATATACGCATACAACAGATGAAAGATGTTGCCAATTTCAAGGGCGATATCATAGTTGCAGGGGACCCAGCACTAGCCATAACAGACGCACGTATTGAATGGCCCGATGGTGGTATGGAACGTAATTTAGACGATATAACAAATCAAATTGAAGAAGCAATTGAGCGCTTTTTTCAATCAAAATCAAACGAATTGAACTCTACTGTGCCCAGTGATAATGCACCTGTAGAGACACTCGAGGTAGAGGAAGTGGGAGAAGAATAACATGGTTGATGATGAAATAGCTTTAGGTGAAATTGAAACTAGTGATGATATTGGCGTAGAACTGGCCGAACGCGAAGATGGCGTTGTTAGAACAGCAGCGGAGTTAGAACCTGTTTTTGATGTGCCTGTTCAAGTTCAAGCCGTACTTGGCAAATCAGTTTTAGAGGTTAATAACTTGCTTAAACTTGCCCCCGGAGCGGTCATAGAATTAGATAGAAAAGTTGGTGAAGCTATTGATATTTATGTTAATAATCGCCTCGTAGCGCGTGGAGAGGTCGTATTAGTTGAGGATCACCTAGGTGTGACCATGACTGAGATTATTAAGACTGAAGGCAACACCAATAACTAATTCTAATTTTTTAATTTAGTGAAGGGAGATACTATGAGTACATTATTAGGCATGCTTGCAGCCTTCGCACTAGTCTTTGGTGCTATTGCCATGGGCAACTCACCTTTAGCCTTCATTAATCTTCAAGGTATTTTAATTGTTATCTTTGGTACAGTAGCCGTAACAGCCATTAGCTTTACCTTAAAAGAGATGTTTGGCATTCCAAACAATATATGGGCATTATTACGCCATGGTCAAACCGACCCTACAGAAGAAGGCGTTCGAATGTTAAAAATCGCCATAGAATCCCGTAAACATAATGATATTATGATTCTAGAGCGCCTACTACCTAAACTAAAAAGCAAGCCCTTTTTGCATAAGGCTATGCAGCTAGTTATTGATGGGGATTCAGCCGAAGAAATTGAGCAAATGTTGCGTCGTGAAACGAGTACAATCTCAGACAGGCATATGCGCGCTGTTGATTTCCTGCGTCGCGCGGGTGAGGTATCACCAGCCATGGGGCTTATCGGTACATTAATTGGCCTTGTTGATATGCTTGGCAATCTTAATGATCCTGCAACCATTGGGCCTTCTATGTCTGTAGCCCTGCTCACAACTTTCTATGGCGCCATACTCGCTCATCTAGTTTTCATTCCATTAGCAGCGAAGACTGAGCATTGCATGTCTGAAGAAGCCATGGTCAATAACCTATATTCTATGGGAGCAGCATCCATGAGACGTCAAGAAAACCCTCGTAGATTACAAATGCTTTTAAATACGGTTCTGCCGCCTGCACAGCGCATATCGTATTTCAAATAGAGATTATTTACAGCTACCAAAAAGGTAGCCCAATATAAGGAAAAGCTAATGCGACTATTAATCGTCGGTACATTAGATGGACAATTGAGTACTGCTAGCCGTATTGCAATGGACCGTGGGGCACATGTAACACATGCGCCGGATGTTGAAACGGCTTTAAGCATACTGCGTACAAAAGGTGCGGATCTGCTGATAGTAGAAGTAAGTCATGATATCCCTGCCTTGATACCTCGTCTCAAAGCAGAGCATTTTGCACTGCCTGTCGTTGCGTGTGGTATCGGCACAGATCCTAAGATTGCAGCGGCGGCTATACGTGGTGGCGCTAAAGAGTATATTCCCCTTCCTCCTGATGCAGAATTAATCGCAGCCGTATTAGAAGCCGTTTCTCAAGAAGACGACAAATTCTTATATGCTGATGATATTATGAAAAATGTGGCTGCACTAGCCGATCAAGTTGCTCCTTCAGAAGCTAGCATCATGATCACAGGTGAAAGCGGTACAGGTAAAGAGGTAATGGCTCGTTATCTACATCAAAAAAGCCGTCGTGCCAGCAAGCCTTTCGTTGCTATAAACTGTGCAGCTATTCCTGAAAACTTACTAGAATCTGAGCTTTTTGGCCATGAGAAAGGTGCTTTCACAGGCGCTATTGCGCGTCGTGTTGGAAAATTTGAGGAAGCTGATACGGGCACATTGCTGCTAGACGAGATATCCGAGATGGATGTTCGCTTACAAGCTAAATTACTCCGCGCTATTCAAGAACGACAAATTGACCGCGTAGGCGGTACTAAGTCTGTTAATATTGATATTCGCATCATTGCAACTTCAAACAGGAATCTTCAAGAATCTATCAAAGCTGGTGAGTTTCGTGAAGATTTATTCTTCCGTTTGAACGTTGTCAACCTGCGCATTCCTAGCCTGCGTGAACGTCCAGGTGATATAAAATTATTGTCACAGCATTTTGCGGACAAATATTCAGAAGTAAATCATGTGGACGCGCGCCCTATATCCAGTGAAGCGTTAGAAGCGCTGCTAAAACATCCATGGCCTGGCAATGTACGAGAGCTAGAAAATACTATGCACCGAGCTGTTTTACTTTCAACAGGCGAGAGCATTAGTGCTGCCTCTATTATGTTACCTGATGCCAGCGGCAATCTAGACATGTCGCCGGGTGGTGCTGCAGCGCCAACAGCGGCAGAAATGACAGCCAGCAGCCCCGCAGATAGCGATACATCTACTAAATTTATACCTGGATTAGTTGGTGATGATGTTGCCAAAAGCAATCTCATTGGCCGCACAGTCGCAGAGGTTGAGCGTGATCTTATCATAGACACTTTAAAACACTGCCTTGGCAACCGTACCCATGCGGCTAATATTCTGGGTATTTCAATTCGTACTTTACGGAACAAACTAAATACGTATCAGGGTGACGGCCTATCAGTGCCACAGCCCGGCCGTGGCACCTAGTAAAATGAGTAAGAGTAATATATGAGTGACGCTGCATCAGATAATGAAACCAGTGGTGGATTTGCTTTAAAATCAGCAGGATCGAAGGTATCTGAGCTTGGTTTTGCGCTGGGTATGGTGTTGATCCTATTGATGCTTATTGTGCCAATGCCTAGCTGGTTGCTGGATTTGGTGCTAGCCCTTAGTATGACCTTTGCTTTTCTTATTTTGATGACAGTTCTCTTCATTGAAAAGCCTCTGCAGTTTAGCAGTTTTCCAACAATATTGCTTGTCACAACCATGCTTAGGCTATCCCTTAATCTAGCCTCAACTCGACTCATTTTATCAGAAGGTCATACAGGCACGCATGCAGCAGGAAAAGTTATTGAAGCATTTGGTATGTTCCTTATGGGTGGTGAAGTTGTCATTGGTGTCATTGTCTTTTCCATTCTTGTGATCGTTAACTTTATGGTCATCACCAAGGGGTCTGGCCGTATTGCAGAGGTAGCAGCGCGTTTCTCGTTAGATGCTATGCCCGGCAAACAGATGGCTATTGACGCTGATATGTCGGCCGGTTTGATAGATGAGGAAACAGCAAAAGAACGTCGCCAAGAGCTAGAAGATGAAAGTACTTTTTTTGGTGCTATGGATGGCGCGTCTAAGTTTGTAAAAGGAGATGCCATGGCAGGTATTCTCATCACCTTCATTAATATTATTGGTGGGATTATCTATGGTACGCTCGTAAAAGACATTCAAATCGGCGACGCACTAGACCGTTATACCATTCTTACCATTGGTGATGGACTAGTGTCACAAATCCCCGCACTTGTTGTGTCAATCGCCGCAGGTATGCTCGTCACTAAGGCTGGCGTTAAGGGTAAGGTTGATAAGGCCGTAGCTGGACAATTAACCTACTCTTCTCAGGCCGTGGGTCTAACGGCAGTATTGATGACCGCGCTTGCCATGATGCCAGGTTTGCCCTTCTTTCCATTCATAACTATGGCCGTCATCCTTGGTTATACGGCCTTTACTTTATCCCAAAATAATAAAAAGAAGGCTGCCTTAGACCTTCAAGAAGCCACTATTTCTAAGGAAGCCAGCGAAAATGTCCAACAAGATGAACCCATATCAGCGTCTTTGGCTATTGACCAATTGCGTCTGGAGCTTGGGTATGGATTACTTACGCTAATTAATGATGATAATGGTTTCCGCCTAACAGACCAAATCAAAGCATTGCGCAGGCAAATTGCCAGTGAAATGGGCTTTGTCATGCCATCAGTCCGCATACTCGATAATATGCAATTACCAGCTAATACCTATGTATTACGTGTTAAAGAAACCGAAGTTGGTCGCGGTGATTTGCGCCCTACTATGCTGCTTGTTATGGATCCTGGCGGCGCGCCTGTTGAAATCCCTGGCGAAGCCACTACAGAACCAGCCTTTGGTCTGCCTGCCACTTGGGTGGACCAAGAAGCGCGTGAAGACGCATCATTCCGAGGTTATACCGTTGTAGACGCTGCCACGGTTATCACCACGCACCTTACCGAAATTATTAAAGATAATATGCAAGACCTTCTGTCTTATGCTGAGACTCAAAAACTACTTGATGATATGGCAGGCGAGCATCAAAAGTTACTGAATGATATTGTCCCTACTCATATTACGACGTCAGGTATCCAGCGCGTATTACAAATGTTACTCACTGAGCGCGTATCGATTCGCGATCTACCAACAATCTTAGAAGGTATATCAGAAGCGACAGGCTTTACTCAAAATGTTGTCATGATAACAGAACATGTTCGCTCGCGTTTGGCGCGGCAATTATGTGCCGTACATGGGGATCATGACGGCGCAGTACCTCTGGTGACATTGTCACACGAATGGGAACAAGCCTTTGCCGATAGTTTGATTGGCCAAGGTGAAGAAAAGCAACTCGCCATGGCGCCAACACAATTGCAAGAATTTATAGGCTCTGTACGGATGGTATTTGACCAGCAGGCAGAAAAGGGTGAAACACCTATATTGTTGACTAGCCCAATGATCAGGCCATATGTCAGATCAATTATTGAGCGTTTCCGACCTGTTACAGTGGTTATGAGCCAAAATGAAATTCACCCTAAGGCGACTATACGCACGTTAGGACAAGTTTAACTAATTGAGTGTATTAATACTACAAAGTAGTTTGAGAAACATTATTCATAGACGGTAAAGAGTTTTTAGGTTAAGCCCCAATTATGCGATTAAAAACATTTCATGCAGCAACAATGACAGAGGTCATGGATCAAGTTCGAGATACACTTGGACCTGATGCTCTAATCGTTTCTATTGAACAAGGCAAGAAAGTCGGCGGTGTGCGCATTACGGCTGCTATTGAAAATCAAGCGGCGTCACCAGTACCCGAACGTGTAGCAGCACCAAATCCAACCCCACCACAGGTCGATGATGACCTGTCAGGTGTCTTTGAGACTGAATATAACAACGTTCCAACCACTAAAGAATTTGATACAGGTGAAATAACAGCTGTTTTAAATCATCATGGCATACCCTTTGATACGGGTGCGCGTATTGAAGAAGCTATTGGATCAGTTGATGAAGTAACATTAATAGATGCCTTTGCCTCAGCTCTGGAAAATACACTGCGTTTTAATCCACTAACCTGTAACGCGACACGCCCTATTATGCTGATCGGCCCAGCAGGCGCTGGTAAATCAATCTGTGCTGCTAAGTTAATAGCTGATGCCTGCATGCAAGGTCGCGAAGTCACTTTGATTTCTACTGATGTAAGCAAAGCTGGTGGTATTAGCCAACTTGAGCATTTAGCTGGTTTGATGAAACAAAATGTGCGACCAGCTAAAAGTCCAAACGAGCTCAATCAAATATTGGGCAGTGTTGCTGGTAATAATGGCCTGACAATCATTGATACACAAAGCATCAATCCATTTAATATGGATGACCTTGAATATATTCTCAGCTATATCAAAATTGTGGACGCAGAACCTATTCCTGTTATTCCAGCAGGTCTTGATCCATATGATGCTCGTGAACTATCGGAAATTTTTTCACAATTAGGTGCTCAACGTTTTATCGCTACACGCCTTGATGCCGCTAGACGATATGGTGGCATTATTACAGCCGCACGCCCAGGCTGTCTTGCGCTGGCTGCTGTAGCACGTTCCCCCTATGTCGCTGATGGCCTTGAGCCTGCTACTCCTTATGCATTAGCGCGTTTGCTCACGGCTCTGCCCGGCACGCGTAACTCTAGTAAATCAATTAAGAAACGGACGGCATAATGGATAGCCCAGTTATTCAATCTCTAGAACAAAAACTCGTAACCATTGCCTCTGGCAAAGGTGGCGTTGGTAAAACATGGGTATCTGTAACTCTATCCCAGGCCCTCGCTCGCTCAAATAAAAATATCCTCTTGTTTGATGGCGATCTAGGCATGGCTAATGTTGATATTCAACTAGGTATGATGCCGACTAAAGACGTCAGTAATGTTATCTCTGGTGACATGACAATCGCTCAAGCCATAACAACATATTCAGAGCCTGGTGATAAGGTAAGTTTTGATGTGCTTGCGGGCAAATCTGGCTCAGGGTCGCTTGGATCCCTCACCCGTGAAAAGCTTGGTAAGTTACGTACTGGCCTTATTAAATCGGCTGCAAATTATGATAATGTCTTACTAGATTTAGCTGCTGGCATTGACCCCAGTGTAATTGCTCTATCCTATCACAAGGGTACAATCTTAGTCGTAATGACAGCCGACCCTACATCGCTCACTGATGCCTATGCTTTTATTAAAGTAACAAATATGCGTAATCCGAATGCTAAAATGGCAATTGTGGTTAATAATGCTGCAAGTAAAAAAGAAGGCGAGCGCACCTATGAAGCGATAAAACGTGCCTGTGAAGGATTTTTAAAGATTTCTCCGCCACTTGCCGCTATTATAAAGTCAGACAACAAGGTTAGAGAGGCTATTAGGTCTCAAACTCCACTGTTTTCGCGCTATCCACAGTCTGAGGCAGCTGCGAATGTAATGGAATTAGCAGACTTTGTTATTAAAAACAGCTAGCTGACCTATAGCCAAGAACATCATGGCCCACTGTCAGCCAGTGTGGAGATGTCAGTGCTATGTCCGATTTTTCAGGACCATCAAAGATAACACCACAGGTGCCAGCGCCAAAAGCGGCTGAGCGCATAACGCCGCGCAAAGAGCACAGTTCAAAACAAACGCCTGAGCACTCCAAACAAGATAGAGGGAAATCGGAGGGAAAACCCCAACATGCACAATTTCGTGATCCCGCTGTAAGTATATCTGCCTCAACGGCCCATCTACGTGTAGGCCAAAAAATTAAACAGCGCGTGGTAAAAGTTGACGTCGAGGGACGACCTATCATCGAAACGGAGACTGCTACTTTTGCTCTGGAGCCCAGCGCAGGTATGCGGGCAGGTGATCAAGTTATGTTATCAGTGGTAGAGGCTGCGAAAGAGGTTAAGGCTAATCTGATCATGCTCAATGGCAAGATTGTTGATCCGCCGATTAAAATATCACTCACTGTCATCTCATTACATGGCGTATCGCAAGAATCGTATACCCCCCAAACAAATCCTTCGCTTTCTAGTCAACTTCTTGCAGCTGACCAGACATTTAATCCCAAGGTTAGCATATCAGCACTAGTGCAAGAACATTATACAAAACCCAATGCCGCAATTAGTGGCAAAGAACTAGGGAAGTCTACGCAAGCCAGCGATAAAATAATTAGCGAAATTACACTTCAAACCGATAAGTCACATTTGCTAACAAAGGATCAAAATCAAACAAACATACAAGCCACTAACAGTGCTGATATGATGACTCTACTGCAAGCTCAGCAATCAAACCGCCTTACGGCAATGGCTTCTATATCAGCAACCGAGGGGAAACATCCGCTTGATCATTTACCAAAACCCACTCACAGCATTACATTTCAGGCGCTCGATGTGCATCAACTAGGCAAACCCGTAGAATTACTGGTACACCCCAACTCTAATGCTGTCATGCGTCCTGATGTAATCATCGAACAGGTCGCCCTAAATAAGGATAGTTTACAACAACTCAATATGCCATCAACGCCCAGTAAACATCCCGTATATGAATTATTCACCCGTTCTGGTCGTTATATTGCCGCATTACCTGATAACCTAGATCTACGAAGCCAACAGGTTCAAGTATCTGCATTTCAAATAGCCGCTGATCAACAGGCTATTGGCTCTCATCAGGCTCAGGCCTCAACTAGTCTTACCAACAACCTAGCCAATAGATATCCTGCTAAGTTTTTAGCAACAACGACTCAAAATGAAATGCATGTCTCCTATAAAGACCAAGACATCATCTACCCATTGAAACCAGAAATATTGGCCCAAGCCGCTGAGCAAAAAATACAAATTTCGCAAGTCACCGTTAATAAACTGCATATGGACCGCGCCTATTTATCCCCAGAGGGCCCGCAAATTAAATGGCGCATAACAACTACTGGCGGCGATATGCTTGTTACCCTACCCGCTGATGTGGCTAGGCCGCAGATTGATGACCTCATGGGCCTTATAGCGCCGCAAACAGCCAAGGCTGTTCAAAGCCTGATACCCAACAGTCCCGTACCCCAAATATCATCCCTTACAGGATGGCCAGCCCTAAGTGAAGCTGCCACCGTTCTGGCAGAGGGTGACCCTATTGCTGCGGCTGACCTTAATGCAAGAACTGCAATGGATGGCACAAAACTGCCTAACTCCATGCTCTTTTTAATGAGCGTCCTTGGTAAAAAGGGTCATGAAAGCTGGTTAGGCTCAACAGTTGCCGCCGCCTTGCAAAAGCTGGGTCAAGCCTCACTATTAGATACCTTAAGAGCTGATATTGAAAAAATTATATCCCAAGCAGCTGATACCAATGGCGAGTGGCGAGGCATACCCATTCCCGTAGATCCAAAGGATAATAACCTGAGTTTATTTGCATTTCTTTTCAGGCAGGAAGACAAGGGTGATGGATCAGGCAATAAAAATAAAGATACAAATGACGAAAATGATAAAATTCAACATTTCATCGTTCAAGTTAATTTTTCAACACTTGGATTGCTTCAACTTGATGGCACAATAAACAACACCCAATTTGATTTAAATATCAGAAGTCAAACGCCGCTTGCCTCCAGCGTGCAATCAGATTTGCAAAGTATATTTAACAAGGCTTTATCAGCCTCAGCCTTTACTGGTGGCCTTTCTTATATTGTATCTGATAAATTTCCAGTGATGGCCGAAGACCATATAAATTTGAGCTAACAATCTCCATGAACGGCTTATAACTTGACCACCCCTTTTATCTAGGCTACGCGCTATGTGATATTAGTTGTCAGTTGGAGAAAATAAGTGGCCATACCTATTTCATATATATTATGTGTCCTTATATGGGGATCAACTTGGTACGCTATTGAGCTTCAGTTAGGCCAAGTCCCCACTGAATGGTCTATCGCTTACCGCTTTGGCATTGCAGCATTAATGATGTTTACATGGTGTATTGTTAAGAAAAAACAGTTACGTTTTAATCGTGCTGATCATATGAGAATGGCAGCATTAGGTGGTTTGTTATTTTCTGGCAACTATATGTTCGTTTATATCGGCACGGGGTATCTAACATCAGGTTTAGTCGCTATTGTATTTTCTCTATTAACATTTCTAAATATATTCAATGCGCGCATTTGGCTAAAAATCCCTATGCAATCGCAGGCCTTGCTCGGTGCGTTATTTGGCCTTGTCGGTCTTGCTATGATTTTCTCAAAAGAAATTACAAGCCTATCATTAGAAGACGCCACGACCCTTGGCATTATGATAACTTTTTGCGGCACCTTCATTGCCTCACTTGGCAACACCATTGCCGCCAGCGATGCGATGAGGCGCCTACCACTAACCTCACTCAATGCTTGGGCTATGCTTTATGGATCAGCCATCATGGCTGGCGTTGCCCTAATCAAGGGTGTGCCCATGGTATTTGACGATCGCATGAGCTACTGGTTGTCCCTATCGTATCTATCCCTAGTCGGTACTGTTGTCGCCTTTAACCTATATCTATGGCTTATTGCCCAGATAGGTGTGGCAAAGGCGGCCTATACGGCTGTGCTGATCCCGATGGTAGCCCTCGTTATCTCGACATTATTAGAAGGGTTTGAGTGGAGCATTGTGGCATTAGCTGGTGTTGGATTGATCGTTATAGGTAACTTGATCATGACTCGTAAAAAGCCAGCATCAAAACGCGCAGAAGAAAGCGAAGTTTTAGGGCTTTAGTGTCAGTCTTCTAAAAGACCTTCTTTATCAAGTAGTCTAACAACGAATTCAATAGCACCGCGCAACCTGCGTTCAATGCGGTCAATGTCATCTTTTGTAATGATAAATGGCGGACAAAGCATCAAAATATTACCCGCTGGTCTAACAATCAAGCCAGCCGTCAAACAAGCCTGTGCAACATGTTGGCAAACACCATATTCAATTGGATATTGCTCGCGTGTTATTTTATTCGATGCGATCTCAATCCCGACCATCATGCCTTGAACGCGCACTTCACCCACAATAGGTATATCTAGCAAGCCTTCTAATTTTTCTTTTAGATAAGGCCCTACGTCATTTTTGATATGACCTATCAGGTTTTCCTGCTCGATAATTTCAATATTTTTAAGCGCAACAGCGGCGGCAACTGGGTGACCTGATGTTGTGAAACCATGCTGTAATACGTTGCCATAGCCCTCGATAACGGAAATGACCTCTTCGCTAAATATGGTCGCTGCGATCGGCATATACCCTGATGACAGCCCCTTCGCGAGTGTCATGATATCTGCTTGAAAACCAAATGTTTCTTGGGCGAACCACGCACCCGTGCGCCCTAGCCCTGTTACGACCTCATCGGCGATAATTAAAATATTATGCTTACGGCATATTTTCTCAACAGCTGGCCAATAATTATCAGGTGGAATAATACAGCCAAGTGTCGCCTGAATAGGTTCTGCGATAAAGGCCGCAATATTATCTGCGCCAATCTCAAGTATTTTATCTTCTACATCTTGGGCTGCCTTGAGACCAAATTCCCGTTCTGTCATATCGCCGCCAAAACGATACCAAAAAGGAGCACTGGTGTGGGCAACTCCGCCTTGTGAGCGAATACCAAAAGGCTCATGCATCGCCGTTAAGCCGTTCAGTGCCGATACTGTGGTCGTAGAACCATGATAAGCAAAATCACGCGATAAGATCATGCGCTTACCCGTTTGACCCTGTCTGCGCCAATATAGGCGTGCTAGTTTTATCGCCGTTTCATTCGCCTCTGACCCAGAGTTAGCAAAAAACACAGTATTTAAATTACCGGGGCAAAGATCGATAAGCTTAGCAGAAAGCTTTGCAATATAGGGGTTAGAGATAGCCGCAAATGTATGATAAAAACTCAGATTGTTCATCGCCTCAGCTGCAACTTCAGCCATTTCTGGACGGCCATACCCAATATTAACATTACCAAGGCCCGACATAGCGTCTAGTAGCTCTATACCCTGCCCGCGCACATATACCCCATGCGCGCTTTCCATCATAAAGGGCGGCGCTGTTACCAGTGCCTGTGGGTCAGTGAAAGAATGTAAATGAAACTGTCTGTCTAAGCCTTGCAAACGTGCAAGTTCAACAGGATCCGCAAATTGAAAATCTTTAGCCATTTCATTCCTTAACGCGTTAAATCATCCATGAGTAGTTATTGATTAAATCTTTAGCAGATTAACAGCTTAGATCAAAATTATTGCTGTATTTTTAAAATATTAGCTGGGGGTTGGTCTGCACTCGCGTGTGTGAAGAGATGTTTGGGTGAATGGGATGGTTATGTTGGGCTTTAGTCTAACTATATAGAAAATCATCTAACTCTTATTCCTCTAGATTATACCCTGGAGCTATCACTAAATTTCCAACACCGTACAACGATTCTCTATTTTTAAGCCAAAGAGTATACTCTAATGGATCTAGAGTATGATTAGGTGAGCAATCAACATTCCAACTTCTCAAAAAATAGCCCGCTACAGCGGCTCTAACCTCTATAGTCAATTTCCCATCTGACATCTCATGCTCATAAACTATGCAACTAGTATGTTTAACGCCGGGATGAGGTATAATTTCTAAATCAACATAGCGATTCCATTGGCGATCCATCTTTTTTGATTCAATTGAAACATCTATATCTTCATCAAGAAACTCCACATTCTCTACTCTAGAAACAACGAGATCAAGAAACTTACTGCGATGCCTACAATATCCCCTAACATGCCAACGCAAACCATCATTTACTAGGCTATGGGGTATATATTCTCGTTTTTTTGTACCAGATTTAGGGTTATGGTAAGTCAGCCCAATTGCCCTATTAGAATACATGGAACGAGTAATTTTAGATAGTATATCAAGTCGAAGAGGGCGTCTGATTGTGGTAGTTTCACAATGTATATCATTATCAACTTGATCAGCAAAATATTGTAAGGCCATATTAGGGTCATGAGAATAAATTGGCAAAAAATCTTTGGATGCAAAATAGGTTCTTAATGCATTGTCATAATATAAATTATCTGGTGCCTCATCTCTATACTTTGTTAGGTCACGAGTAGCACCCGCTGTTTGTATACTAAACTGATCCATTAGATTTCTACGACTAACAGACCCACAAAACAAAAGCATGAAATCTATAAAATGTAGACGTTCCATTTGTTTACCAGCATTTTTCATGACTATACCCCCACTAAACACAACTTGTAATTTACAGAATAGATCAATCCAGACCAAAGATCAAAATAAATCTATAGTACAGATCATTATGATCTGCTATAATAATCATACGAATCGGATTTACTGATTCCTATTATATGAAAGGACCACAAAAATGGCCACAAATCCACCATCCGGCGACGGACACAGAAACGGTGCCGTGCGCGGACGCTCTCAAACCAAAACACCAAGCGGTCACTATGTAAAACGCGATAAAGGCACAGGACGCTTTATGGATATGAAAACCTCTAGCAAGACCCCATTTAAGGGCGTCCGGAAGGAAAAATAGTGGCTAACCGATTAGAACATGAAATCATTGGTGCTCTGACAGGTGGAATCATTACACTATTTAATAAAGGCGAGGCACATAAAGGGATAATCAACCCTTTTACTGGTATGCTAGTAGGTAAATATGCTGCGCTTTTGCCTGATGTCTTTGAGCCTGCCTTTCACCCAAATCACCGGAAGTTTTTCCATAGCTGGATGTTTCTGAGCCTAGTTGGCCTTAGTCTCTACAACGCATGGAAAACAAAGCCTGTCACCACGGCTAAACAAATTGGAAAATGGTTCTTACTCATCGGAGGGGCGGCTTATGCCTCTCATTTGCTAAGGGATTCAATCACCCCTAAAGGTTTACCTTTGACATAGGAGGACACCATGTCACTACACACTGCTCGACTAAGTAAAATTTTAAAGATAGCATATGCCCCTGAAAAAATGGTACGCAAAGATATATTTGATGACGTATCTGGAACCATTCGCAAGGAAAACAATCCTGACACAATAGAACGAGGAGGAGGAGACTTTCACGGTGTATTATGGGCAGCATTCAAGGATCAAATCTTTGAGGAAGCACCAGAAAGCTTTGAGGAAGCAGTAGAAACCTTAATTTTGTCAAATCCTAGGCGTAAACGTTTATTTCCAGCTCTTGCTGCTGGCTTAAAGTCGTGGGGCCTAGAAAAAAGACGGTGGATTAATGAAGATATAAAGCGCATTAAAAGTCCAACAGGCACTATCTGCGTAGAAGGTCAAGATGTGGCCTTTAAAGTGAACAACATTCTAGCTCTGGAAATCGTAGGCAAGAGCAACCGGTATATTTATCCATATTTCAGCGAAGAGCCAGCGTTATCAAATGAAGCTGCCCGGGTCGCGCTGTGGCAAATTCATATGGCACTACCAGACATAGATATTAATGAATTTCGTTTATTGGATGTTATGCGGGGGAGAAGCTTTTCTATTGCTGAAGTACCATTTGCTGGAAATGAGCAAGTATTGTTTGAGCAACACGCGACTAGAATCATGAATCAATGGAAAAGCCGTTACACTGAAAAGAAGGAGACTTAAATATAGCTTAGGAAATCAAACAATCAATTTACACTCTTACCTCCTGAGTCACTTTCCTTACCCGCAGCCTTTTAGAATCTACCCATCTTCATTGCGGGCATAGCTTTGCATGCCTTGTTCGTCTAGGGCATTTTGTTCTTTTTTAGCTTCTTCTTTGGCTTCTTCGGCCAAGCGTTTTTCGTGGGCAATTTCAAAGGTTTTTAATTCTTGGAAGGCTTCGGTTAATATCTCTCTCTGCTCTGCAATCTCTGCGTCCTTGGCCTCTAATTGCTCTTCCATGGCTTCGCGGCGCACCTTTACACCACTTGTATAAGCACCCATGGTAACGATAGAAACATCCCCTTGGGTTTTACCAGCCTCGCTTTGGTATTCTGCCAATAACCCATCCATCTGAGCTATAATGGCATCACGTTCTTCTTCTAAGGCGGCAAGTTCGCGCCTTTTTAGGTCTAATTCCCATTTACGGTGTCTAATAAGCGCGTCTAATCTAGCCATTTAGGCTCCTTGCATCTTATCTGCAATTGTCTGGGCGGCGGGACCAGAGGCTAATATCTGCTCAATATGAACATAACAGTCATTTAGAGACGTATATTCATTCTTCAACTGCCCCATAAACTCTTCCAGCGGTGGGAAATATTCAATAGCGGCATCAACTTCCACGTTACTGCCGGGCCTATAGGCACCAAGCCTGATCATCTCTTCCATATCGGCGTAAATAGATAAATATTTCTTGGCCTCACGCACTAACAAATTTTCATAATCGTTATTACAGTCTGGCATAGTACGAGAAATAGATTTTAACACATTAATCGCTGGATAACGGCCACGCTCAGCAATCGCGCGTTCCATCACAATATGGCCATCTAAAATACCCCGCACCGCATCGGCAACAGGTTCGTTATGGTCATCGCCATCAACGAGCACCGTAAACAGCCCCGTAATGTTACCAGCACCGCGTGTCCCAGGCCCTGCTCGTTCTAACAGTCTGGGTAATTCGCTAAAGACTGTCGGTGTGTAGCCCTTGGTCGTTGGTGGCTCGCCTGCTGCCAAGCCAATCTCACGCTGCGCCATGGCAAAACGAGTGACACTGTCCATCAGGCACATTACATGATTGCCTTGATCCCTGAAATATTCAGCCACGGCAAGTGTCATATAAGCAGCTTGGCGACGCATTAATGCCGATTCATCTGATGTAGCGACGACAACAACAGACCTAGCAAGACCGTCTTCACCCAGATCATCCTCAATAAACTCCTGAACCTCGCGGCCACGCTCGCCGATAAGGCCGATCACGTTCACATCCGCACTAGAATAGCGGGCGACCATAGACATTAGCACCGATTTACCAACGCCTGAGCCTGCAAATATGCCCATGCGTTGCCCTTCACAGCAACTAGAGAAACTATTCAAGGCTCTAACACCTAAATCAATTTTTTCTCCAACGCGTTGACGTTTACTCGCCATGGGTGGTTTACCGCGCACAAGCGTACCAACATCACCCTGAAATATTGGACCTTTACCGTCTAGGGGGGTGCCAAAGGCATTCACAACGCGCCCAAGCCATGCTTCATTTGGATATATTACTGGTTCTGAATTTTTAATAACCGCTTTGCATCCAATACCAATACCATCAAGTGAATCATAAGGCATTGCCAGTGCCATATTATCCTTAAAGCCGATAATCTCGCAGGCAACTTCGCGACCATTTCGGGCCTGAATAGTAGCTCTTGAACCAATGGATAACTGATTCTCTACTCCAGTAAGCTCCATCAACAAGCCTTTAATACCCTTTACACGCCCATAAATGGTTCGTGTTTGGATTTGGTTTATTTCTTGTTGTAAACTAAGCACTCTTATCCCCTATGAACGATCATAACCCTGATACTATGTCATAATATGAACCAATATAATCAAATATTAACATTGTTCTCTTGCCTTTAAAATGACAAAAATTAAATAAGTTTTTGAATTGTTTGTTATATTTACTTGGCAGATGATTATAATAATGGTTTTATAAGATGTAGTAACAGTCTAATTAAATAATAATAAGAGCTTTTCAGGAGCGCACTATTACCTAGAAGGAGAGCATCAATGCGTGTTCTATTAATTGAAGACGATCCAACTGTCACAAGAAGCATAGAGTTAATGCTGTCGTCTGAGGGCTTTAATGTTTACAGCACAGACCTTGGAGAAGAAGGAATTGATCTAGGTAAATTATATGATTATGACATCATCCTACTCGATCTAAATTTACCCGACATGCATGGGTATGATGTGCTTAAAAAACTGCGCACAGCTAAGGTCGATACACCAATCTTGATTCTATCTGGCCTTACTGAGATGGAAAATAAGGTTAAAGGCCTTGGGTTTGGCGCTGATGATTACCTAACAAAGCCTTTCCATAAAGAAGAATTAGTAGCGCGTATTCATGCCATTGTACGTCGCTCAAAAGGGCACGCTCAATCCATCATTAAAACGGGCAAGCTAGCGGTTAACCTAGACACAAAAACCGTAGAAGCTGAGGGGAAACGCGTTCATCTAACGGGTAAAGAGTATGCCATGTTAGAGCTGCTGTCGCTGCGTAAAGGTACGACACTGACCAAGGAAATGTTTTTAAATCACCTTTATGGTGGCATTGACGAGCCTGAGCTTAAGATTATTGATGTCTTTATCTGTAAATTACGTAAAAAACTATTGAATGCGACCAACGGCGGTAACTATATTGAAACAGTTTGGGGGCGTGGTTATATACTACAAGACCCTGAGACCTCGCCAGAGGAAGCCATCGCTTAAACAATTATTTAACGCATAAAAAAAGCCCTTAAGAAAACTCTTAAGGGCTTTTTTTTTATTTATCTAATATTTATTGATAAAGGTCAGACCCTTTGAGTACATACATACCGCGTTGCCCCTTAACGGGTTGAAATAAATCAGTAATACCAAGAACTGTCTCAGCAGCACCTAAAAATAACGCACCATCCTTAGCTAAACATCTACCCATACGGTCTAAGACTTGACCTTTAGTTTCTTGATCAAAATAAATTAAAACATTACGACAATAAATCACATCAAATGCGCCGAGTGCCGAAAATGAATCCAATAGATTATAAGGTCTAAATTTAACCATTTTCTTTATGTCATCATTTATCTTCCAAACATCACCATCTTGCTTAAAATATTTAATCAACATTTGAATGGGCAGGCCGCGCTGTACTTCAAACTGGCTATAGACGCCATCGCTAGCCTTTTTCAGCACTTGGTTACAAATATCAGTACCAATAATTTCAATATTCCAATTAGACCACATATGCCATTGTTCTTTTAACAACATAGCCAGAGAGTATGGCTCTTGCCCAGTTGAGGCAGCTGCACACCAGATGCGTAGCTTTTTAGTTGGGCGATTTTTTTGGATTACCGGTAGGACCTTATTCTTAAACAGGTCAAAAGGTGTATTATCTCTGAAAAAGAATGACTCATTCGTCGTCATTGCCTCAGTGACCTCGGTAAGCAAGCCTGCATCTCGCGTTGTTCTTATCTTAGATAAAAAATCATCTAATGTTTCGAAGCCATGCTTGCGGGCCACGGGTGTAAGGCGGCTCTCTAATAGATACACCTTATCAACAGTTAGCATCAACCCAGAGCGTTCTTTTAAAAATTGACTTATAAAGTTAAAATCTTCTGTCCGCATTACAGGCCTCCTTGAAGCTGTTTTTCAGCCTGTTTACCTAAATTATCAATTGGCAAAACAAATGAGCATAATCCAGCTGTCGCCACAGCGCCGGGCATACCCCAAACAACACTTGTTTCTTCATCTTGCGCCAAGAGCGTTGCACCTGATTTAACAAGGTCTCGCGCGCCTTTTAAGCCATCATGGCCCATGCCAGTTAGGATCACAGTTAAAACTCGTTCTTTAAATATTTCGTGTAAACTTCTCAACATTGGTTCAACGGAAGGTCTACAGAAATTTTCTTGCGGATCTTGGTTTAAATGAGCCACCAACTCCCCGCCTTCCATATGAATAGTCATATGGTAATCACCTGGCGCAACATATATATGTCCAGGCTTTAATATATCTCCATCTTCAGCTTCTTTTGAAGGCCAACCAGATGATTGACCAATATGCTGTGCTAAGATACCTGTGAAAGTCGCAGGCATATGCTGCGTAACCACGACAGGCACTGTAGGGGCTTTAGAAAACCCTTTAAAGAAACGCATTAAGGCCTGCGGTCCTCCAGTTGAGGAACCTACAGCTAAAATAGAGGGCTTTCGCATACTAGGGCGTTGCAGTTTTATCTGTGCTGATTCTTTTGAATTTAACGCAGCACGAACATTGTTTTTGCTATCTATTGCCTTTGCAGTAGACCTTGGGCTAACAAAGCTAGTAGTTGCCCTAGCAGCAGGCTTAACAAAACCTGACTGTGTTGCTGCCCTGCTTGTATCTATCTTTTCTGGTTGCGCTATACCTTTTTTCTTACGGTACCGGCCCGCCCACGCCTTAACCTTATCAACAAGATCACGACGGAAATCAATGCTAGCATTTACTGAACGCGCAGTTTCTGGTTTTGGGACATAATCCACAGCACCCATTTGCATAGCACGCAAACTCACTTCCGCATTTTTTAGTGTCAATGTGGATGCCATCACCACTTGCAAACTGGGTTTTTCTTTTAACAACAAAGGAAGAGCAGTCATACCATCCATCACAGGCATCTCAATATCTAGGACAACAACTTCAATGTCGTGGTCCTTCAATTGAGCTAAAGCCATTTTGCCATTAGCAGCCGTACAGACGATATCAATATCAGAATCTTCTGTTAGATAGCGACAGATAAAGCCACGAATAACAGCACTATCATCCACCACCATTACACGGTATGGACCAGCCTCTTGACTATTGTCTTTATTAGAAACTATCGATTTCACTAAGAAATCCTATCTATGTCACTTACTATAATACGCCAACTTGGATGAATTTTGCTTCAATGATTTCACGATCAAAGGGTTTCATAATATACTCATTAGCCCCAGCTTCAATAGCTGTTCTAATGTGCGACATATCATTCTCTGTTGTACAGAATACCACAATTGGCTGAACAAAGCTTTCGGTGGCCCTAAGTGCTTTTAAAAATTCAAGCCCATCCATGACAGGCATGTTCCAGTCCAGCAAGACTACATCTGGTAGATTGCGATGACATGCATCTAATGCATCTTGTCCATCAACAGCTTCATCAATTTCAAAATTAAGTTCTTCTAGAATACGTCTTGCAACTTTTCTAATAACTTTAGAATCGTCAACGACTAAACATCGTTTCATATTCGGGCACTCCCAGCTTGCATTAATATTGCATATTACCTGCTACCATAAATATTGATTAAGCAGCTTGTATTGATTGACCAAAGTCTAACAGTTTTTCCACATCTAACACTGCTAATAATTCCTTGTCCAGACGATAAATTCCTTTACTGACTTCACGCCAACGCGGGTCTAGTGTCACTGGGTTTTTTTCAAACAGATCATCAGACAAAGACAACACTTCGCCAACGCTGTCAATTTGCAAGCTATATGGTTCATCCTTATGCTCAACAACCACACTCATGCTTTTCTTACCCTCTTCAAGAGCAGGAAGGCCCATACGTTGGCGTAGATCAATTGCTGTAACAATACGGCCTCGTAAATTAAGCACCCCTGCCACCCAATCAGGTGATAATGGAATGCTTGTAATATTTTGTGTATTTAATACATCATGAACCGCGAGAACTGGAATACCTAATGACTGCCCTGCAAGATGAATAGTTACATAATCTTGGCTACCGCCACCTGCAGTTACAACACCTAAATCATTTCGAACTACTAGATCATTCATGCTGCGTCTCCTTGGATTTTAAGTTGTTGAGAAAGACTTTTTAGCAATGTCTCTCTATCAAATTTAGCAACATAATCATTAAAGCCAACATCTAAGCCATGCGCTACGTCTTTTTCACTGGCTAGGCTAGATAAGGCGACCAGCGGTGTATGTTGCCATATACCACTTCCACGAATAGCTTCAGCAAATTCAAATCCCGTCATATCAGGCATCTCTATATCAGAGACAATCGCATCAAACATTATACCCTTTTCGCGAATATCCAATGCTGCGCGCGCACCGTTAACTGCAGTTACCTTATAACCAGCAACAGTGAGTACTGGCTTCACCATATTACGGAAGAAGTCACTATCATCGATTAGTAACACTGACGAACCTGCAACTGGTGATGAATCATCATCAAGATCACGGCTTCTTAACCATTCAGTAAAGGCTTGGCTTAAATAATATGATACATCAATAACTTCAGTCGCCTTGTCATCAATAATAGCCGTACCAACCACACCTTCAATTCCCGATGCCAACTTAATATCTAACTCGTCATCAATAATATCCATAATCTGATCAACAGCTAAGCCCATCGTATATTCACGATCAGTAAAGACAAGAACTGGCTGACGACCTTCTTTAGAGAATTCCATAGTTGGTGAAGCTTTAACAATAGGCATCAAGGCACCACGATACTGAACAACCTGACGACCATTACTTTCTTCAATATCCTCAATTGGGATATCTTCTAAACGAGCAATAAGTGAAAGCTGAACAGCTTTTGGATTTTTAGAACCTGCCATAAAGACAAGCATGCTTTCCACATTACTATCTTGTGCAACTTGAACCTTATCGCCTCCATCATCAGCATCAGAATCTGCCGCAGCAGCACCCGCTCCCTCATTGGTAATATTAGCTATACCATTTGGATCAAGGATCATAATAACGCTACCGTCACCAAGAATTGTATTACCTGAATATACATTTAAATCTTTTAAAATAGGCGCCACTGGTTTCACAACAATTTCTTCAGTATCAAACACTTGGTCTACAACAATACCAAAGGTAAATGGCCCAACCTGTGTCACAACAATGAAATCATCTGATATATCTTGGGCTTCTTTATCTTTACTGAACCCAAGAATATCATTTAAGAAGACAAGCGGCAGCAAACGATTACGCAAGCGTAACACTGGGCTATCTTTAATCTTCTCAATCCGGTGCCCTGCATCTGATGATGCACGCACAAGCTCAAGTACGCTAATCTGTGGAATAGCAAAACGCTCGCCTGAACCTTCGACGATCAAGGCTGAAACGATTGCTAACGTCAATGGAATTTTAATTTGGAAAGATGTTCCTTTGCCTTCCACTGATGTCATATCAATGGTACCACCGATTTTCTCAATGTTAGAGCGAACAACATCCATACCCACACCACGGCCAGAGACACTTGTTATTTCCGCTGCTGTAGAGAAGCCTGCGTGGAAGACAAACTTCTGAATTTGATTATCAGACATATCGCCTAATTCAGCTTCAGTGGCCAAACCCTTCTCAAGAATTTTACCTTTTAGTTTCTCTGGCGATATACCCGCACCATCATCCTTAATTTCAAGAATAATATGCCCACCCTCATGATAAGCATCTAGAATAATTGTACCTGTTTCAGGTTTACCACTGGCAATACGCACTGCAGGCATCTCAATACCATGATCAGCAGAGTTACGAACCATATGGGTTAGGGGGTCTTTGATTAGTTCAAGAACTTGACGATCAAGCTCGGTTTCAGCACCGCGCATATCCAGCTCAATTTTCTTACCAAGCTCAACAGTAAGATCACGTACAATTCGTGGTAATTTTGCCCAAGCATTGCCAATCGGCTGCATGCGTGTTTTCATAACACCTTCTTGCAACTCAGTTGTACATTGCGACAAGCGCTGTAGCGGCACAGCTAGTTCAGAATTTTCCATGTCTCTGACTATTTGAAGCAACTGATTTCTCGTCAGTACTAATTCAGAAACCATGTTCATCAGTTCTTCTAAGAGGTCAACACTCACACGGATAGACTGTGATGCTCGCTTTGAATCACTACCACCCCCAGCAGTTGCTTGCTGAGTAGCGGCTTCAAGACTCTTCGATCTGGCAATAACCGTTTCACGGACCAACTCAAATGTCATAACAGCTTCATCACGAGCATCCGCACCGACTTGACATTCTGACATGACGGACTTAATCAACGCTACAAGCGCATTGAATGCTGAATCATTAAAACCAGCTGTAGATATAAGATTATTTGCAACACCATCAGCAGAATCTAAATCATCAGACATTAACGCAGCCAACAAACCAGTTATCTTAGCTTTGCGTTGATCCATAGGCTGATCTTTGAAAAATTTCGATAAGGTATGATCGGTCCCTAGGCGCGTAGCAATTAGATGACTAATCACTGCAATAGCGTCTTCACCCCCGACACGCTCATAAAGTGACTCTTTAGCACTTCCACCCATCTCTACTACTGCACTGTCATCACCGCCGGCTTCTGGCCCAGGCGCATTAGCAAATGCAGCCTCTAATTCCTCTAAAGTCACCTCGCCTGGCTTAACGGTACGCCCGCCAAGTTCTGGGTCAATAATTTCACCATCAACAACCCCAGCTTCTTCAACTGCGACCACCTTTGATACTTCTTCACCAGCCGCGATAGCATCTAAACTGCTAATAAGCACAGAATCATCGCCTTCGGGCTCTACCTCTGTTGCTTCCAGCCCTGCTAAAATTTCTTTAATGCGGTCTAAGCTCTCAAGAATAACTGTTACGGCATGCTCATTAACAAGCAATTCACCATCACGGAATTTTCCAAGAACATTTTCAGATGCGTGCGCAACAGACTCTAGTCGCGGCAGCCCTAAAAAACCACATGTACCCTTAATAGTATGCACTAGACGGAAAATATTATTCAAGACCTCCTTATTGTTTGGGTCTTGCTCTAACTTCACCAACTCAACATCTACAACATCTATGCTTTCACCAGTTTCCGTTAGAAATTCATTTAATAAATCATCCATACTACGCCCCTCAAATTAATTTCAATAATCCCATTACTTAGTCAATAAGGACTATATATACACATATACTCTACATATACGCCTACACTCTACAAAAACAGTTAATAAGCTGTAAACAAATACTTATAATTAAGTACTATTTTAGTTTCTTTTTGCATATTGACAACGAAAACCCCTTGCTTTTATCACCCAAGTCAATCATTTGGCAGGTCAGCTCATGTTCTTTACATAATTCTGCGATCAAGACTGCGGGGGCGATTCTTGCTTCTAAGGCCGTCTCATCCACATCTCCATTCATTGCAGCAATAACAGCAGGCGACATAATGATGCGATCTGCTTCTGCTATAACCTCTGCATATATGGTATCATCATCATCAGAAATTGCGATCTTTAGCTTACCAGCCCCCACAACAGATTCACCAACAACGAGCGCTAAATTCAATAATGACTTAATGACAATTTTTGGCGCATATACCAATGAAGATTGCCATTCTATATCTACCTTGGCATTCTCATAGAATGCAACAACGGCGTTGCGTGCTTCATTTACATCTAATTCTGCGCCAAAACCACCAGCCGCGCCGAAAGCTATGCGGAAAAATTTTAATTTATTACTGGTCAAAGATGCAGATTGCTTGAGTAGATCCATAACCTGCTCGCGCATTTCTGGACTATCCTCATCTTCCATGATTTCAATACCATTATTAATAGCGCCAACAGGACTAACCAAATCATGGCAAAGTCTAGAACACAGCAGGCTAGCAAAATCCAATTCTTTCATTCTTAATTCCCTATTGTGCCTAGCACGTAAATACACACTACTCGTTTTAATCAAAAAAATAACATAATACTTGATGAAACCACCTAATGGGTTAATAAGTAATGAAGATTTTCAATTTTTTTTATTTCTGCTCAATTCAAGGACAAAAAATGGCTATAGATTACCAATCACTCGTCTCTCCACTGCAAAAAACTATACTAGAAGCAGGCCAAGTTGTCATGGATGTTTTTCACACAGATTTTACTGTATTTGACAAGACAGACGAGTCACCTGTGACAGAAGCAGACCGCCGTGGCGAAGATGTGATTGAGGCAGCACTCACTAAAATAGCACCAGAGATTCCAATGGTGGGTGAAGAAGCCAAATCAGAAGGCAAATGCCCCGACATCAGTGGCGGCACTTTTTGGCTCGTTGATCCATTAGACGGCACGAAGGAATTCATCAAAAAAGGCAATGATTTCACCGTGAATATTGGCCTAATTGAAAATGGTGTACCGACCATGGGATTTGTTCTTGTACCAGCTTCTAATGAATTATATTGGGGCATCGTGGGTACAGATGCGTGGAAAGCTGATGTTGTAGATGGTAAAATCACCAACACACGTCAAATTAGCTGTCGTAAAACCGATTTAGATAACATGGTTATCGTTGCCAGCAAATCGCACCGAAGTCCAGAATTGGAAGACTATTTATCCGACTATCCAAAGGCAGAACATGTCTCTATTGGCTCATCATTAAAGCTCCTTCTTCTAGCCGAAGGAAAGGCTGATCTCTATCCACGCCTAGGGCTAACATGTGAATGGGACACGGCCGCAGCACACGCTGTTCTACTGGCTGCTGGTGGTCGCGTTACAGTACCGGGTGGCAATGATCTAAGCTATGGTAAAGACTTAACAACATTCTTAAATCCACATTTCTTATGTCAAGCCGATTTGGATTTTGACGCTAAAGCGTTATAGACTGAAAGGCCCTATATAGACTGGCCATAAACTATTTCAAAAAGCTCTAGGATTTTCCTAGGGCTTTTTTTTATGCTGTTATCTTTCCATTTCTTATGCTTAAACTATGGGAGCAATAGGAGCTTATATATGGATATGTTAATCTTAGGTGTAATAGTATTTATCGTCATACATCTCATCCCCACAGCCACACCTAATTTTAGAAATAACTTAGTCAGTAAATTTAGCAAAACTGGCTACCTGATTATTTTTTCAATGGCGTCTTTGATTAGTTTTTACTTTATCATAGACGGCTGGAACGATGCTAACACCCAACCCATATATAGCCCCTCTATAGACATGCATAAAATAACCGCTGTTTTTGTACTGATCGGCTTATTGTTGATGTCGGCAACGGGCAACGCTTATATGAAGAACTATGTACGTCACCCCCAACTAGCTGGATTACTATCTTGGGCCATTGGTCATCTGATCAGTAATGGAGAAATACGCAGCCTGATTTTATTTGGCGGCATAGCGTTATATTCACTGCTGGCTATCAACTATTCCAACAAACGGGACGGTGACTGGATTAAGTCTCCTGACACATCAGCCACATCACTCATTAGGCGCTTTACGGTGGCCGCCATTCTATTTGGCCTCATTATAAAATATCATGCCAGTGTTAGTGGAGTATCAATAATGATATAAAAAAGGTGCCCTATTGGACGCCTTTTATTATCTATTTATGTGTGAGCGGCAATGGTGGTGACCAAGCAGGGTCAGAGGCATCAAATGGTGTTTTAACTTGGCGCTCGTTATAGCCAGTCAGATCGACTGACCAAAGCGATGAGCCGCCGCCATCCTGTGACTTCTTCGAGCGAAAATACATCAAAACGCGACCGTTAGGCGACCATGTTGGCGCTTCATCTTGCCATGAATTGGTTAGTAAGCGCTCACCACGTCCATTAGGGCGCATTACGCCAATCCGGAATTTATCGCCGCCAATTTTAGTAAAGGCAATCAAATCACCACGCGGTGACCAAACAGGTGTAGCATAACGACCAGCCCCAAAGGAAATGCGTTTGATATCACTACCATCGGCGTTCATGGTATAAATCTGCTGAGAGCCACCACGATTGGAATTAAACACAATCTGCTTGCCATCAGGTGAATAGGAGGGCGATGTATCAATACCTGAATGGCGTGTCAGACGTGTGGTACCACGTGTTAATAAATCCATCACATAAATATCAGAATTACCATTGGTAGCCAGCGACATAATCACCTTATTGCCGTCAGGTGAGAAACGTGGCGCAAAAGTCATATTTTGAAAATCACCCAGAACTTCGAACTTATTTGACATCACATTATACAAATACACACGGGGTGTTCCCTTATAATAGCTCAAATAAGTGATTTCTTGGCGACTTGGTGAGAAACGCGGCGTAAGCACTAAATAGCTGCCATCCGTTAAAAATTGCTGATTTTCGCCATCCTGATCCATAATGGCGAGGCGTTTCACACGCGCAAGTGGATCACCTGATTCTGCGATATAGACAATGCGCGTATCAAAATATCCTGTTTCACCTGTTAATCTAGTATATATTTTATCTGAGATTACATGGGCAATACGACGCCAGTTTCCAATAGGTGTTGTATAACCAACCCCTTCCATCTGCACCTCGGCAAAGACATCCCATAAGCGGAACTCAACCCGCAGGTTACCATTTGGCAGCATCTCAATACGCCCTGCTACCAGCGCCTGAGCCGCCAGTGGTCTCCATGCACTAAATTTAGGACGGGAACCATCGGCCGTTAATTTTTCAATGAATGCTGCTTGATCTATCGTGCGAAACAATCCTGTCGAAGCAAGGTTCGCACCTACCACTTGCGAGATGCTGGCACCGATCTCAGACAGACTGCCCGTAGCCGTTTCTATATCAACAGCAGGCACAAAATCAGGTATAGCCAGTGGCAAAGGGTCAACAGAACCACGCGTCACATCAACTTTCAGCTGGGCATATGCGCTACTCGCTACCATCACCACACTGAACATAACAGTTATTAACAGACGTAATATTTTCATCCTAGTCCCATTTCTTAGTATTTGAGTAGATTAACCACCCGAAAATTCAGCGCCATCAAAAACAAAATCTATATAGCGCCCGCCCGCTTTAATTACTTGTATCGCTTCATCGTATGGTTCGCAAAGCTTTACTGCACGACGAGCACTTTCAGCAAATGTTCGATAATATGCCCTTGATGGATCATCAAGATTGCCCGCATCCAAAAACTGTGGCTGTCGCGCTAATTTGCCCTCAGTCGTTAGCCAAATACGCACTGTCACTTGCATCTCGTCCACGCCTTTTGCGCCTCGTGGGAATGACCAGCACCCAGCGAGCTTCTCAGATAAAGCATCCTTAAGGGACGCTGTGGCTATCTGCCCCTTTAGATTAGCCATACGCGCACGCTCTAGCTTTTGCTTTAAATCTTCAGTGCGTTTCAACTTATCCTCTGCTGCTTTTTTAGCCTGATCCTCTTCTTGCTTTAAAGATTTATCAAGCATAGCTGCAATGCGTTTACTGCGCATTCTACTCGGCGCTTTAGGCTTAGACTTAGGCACTATAGTTTGACTGATACGTTTGCGCACCAAGTCTTCTGGCTTTGCCTTCGGCTTGGCTTTAGATAGCTTAGGCAATGCCGCTGCATCATCCGTATTTAACTCTTGTTTCTCAGCGCGCGCTACATTTTGCTCGGCCCGTTCAACGACGTTATCAATTTCGCCTAACTTCTCGAATTTTTCCTCAGTCTCTACTGACCGTGTTTCAACGGCGATTTGGACAAATTCAATAGCAATAGAGGGGGGTGGCGTCGGCCTCTTTCGATCAATTTCAGGCATGCCAAACACTGCAAACAACACTACACTTATGTGTAGTCCAGTCGATAGCGCCCAACCATTTGAAACTATATCCACGAGAAATACTTACCCTATATTTTTATCTGGGATCTGAAACCAGCGCCACTTTCAAAAAACCAGCCTTATTAATCATGCCAATAATTTCCATCACCCGGCCATAATCAAGACGGTGATCCCCACGCACATAAATGCGCGTATCCTTACGGTTACCTGCAATGGCCTCAAGGCGTGGTATTAACTCCTTAGCCCCAATTGCAGTATCTGCGATAAATATGGCACCATTTTGATCAATGGCTATCTCTAATGGTTTACTATCCTTAGGCAGATTACCTAGACTAGCCTTAGGCAGGTCAACCTGCACACCAGCCGTTAACATGGGCGCAGTGATCATAAACACCACGAGCAGCACCAACATAACATCGACAAATGGTGTTACATTGATCTCAGCAAGCGGCTTATAACGCCCGCTTTTGCTCCGTGGTTGCAGTGCACCGCCACCCATTACTTACTCCTCTCATCTAATTGACGAGATAGAATTGCCGCGAATTCATCAGAAAAGCCTTCAACGCGTGCCGCATAACGACCAAGGTCGGTTGATAATTTATTATACGCTATAACAGCAGGAATGGCTGCAACAAGACCAAGGGCGGTCGCAAGCAGTGCCTCGGCAATACCAGGTGCTACGGTCGCAAGCGATGTGTCCGACGACATGGCAATCGATTGAAAACTAGACATAATCCCCCATACAGTACCGAACAGCCCCACAAAGGGAGCGGCGGATCCGATGGTAGCCAGATAGCCAACTTGTCCTTCGATATGCTGCATTTCACGCGTTGTCGTTACATGCATCACTTTCATAATACGATCTTGCACCGTTACCTTATCAAGTTGCGCTGAACGCCCAATCATACTGCGCTGCCATTCACGCATTGCTGCTACAAACACAGCAGCCATTGGATGATCTGGTGCGGTTTTCAGACTTTGATAAAGATCATCAAGCGATGCACCTGACCAAAAGGTTTCTTCAAAACCGTCGGCCTGTGCTCGTGCATCCTTTACCCGTGTCCATGTAGAGAAGATAATTGACCAGCCCCACAAGCTTACTACAACAAGTAATATCATCACACTTTGTACAACAATATCGGCCTGATAGAACATGCCCATGAATGAAAAATCTGCGGCACTGCCGCCTAGATTAGTTGCTTCTACAGTTGGTGTAGCCAATAGTTCTACTCCTCATTAGCAGCAGTTGCTGCCTTATATTCATCCATATAGTCTTGCCAAAAGGCCTTAGCCCCCTTTGACCAACGTTTAGGCTTTCCGTCTGGGCTGATCACTGCAGCCAAAACAGTAGCCTCTGCAACAAGATCCCCTGCCTCATTTTCTATCCACTGCTTAACCTCAACAGCGGCAGCCCTTACCCGTGTGATAACGCATTTTCCGATCAATGCCTGACCCACAGTAGCTTGTCTATGATAGGTAATATTAATATTACGCACAACATAGGTCAGTGGGCCACCCTCAGATTCAGGCAGTTCAAACAGGTGGTTAACATCAGCCTCTGTGTCGCGAATAGACTCAGAACGCACACGCTCGAAAAAGCTAACGTATTTACCATGATAGACCATGCCTCCAACATCAGTATCCTCATAATAAACACGGATTGGATAAGAAAAAACACCCTTATCCCTTATACCCTTGGCTGGCATTAGGTTCGTTTTTTGGCTCATTTTTTATCTCCCAGCAAATCTAACTGCTCAGCTGCTACGCTGCCTTTTGGTGGCATGAGACCTAAATGATCCCAACCACTAGGCGCCAAAACACGACCACGCGGCGTTCTTTGCACTAAACCTATCTGCAATAAATATGGCTCTATTATGTCATCGATGGTATCGCGCGGCTCACTTAGGGCAGCTGCTAGTGTCTCAACACCCACAGGACCACCACTATATGTCTCGCCAATACAGGATAAATAACGCCTGTCGATACTATCAAGACCAAGGTTATCAACCTCTAATCTATTCAGCGCAGCATCAGCCGCTACCGCGTCAACCACATCACGGTCAGCCACCAGCGCAAAATCACGTACACGGCGCAATAAACGCCCTGCAATACGCGGTGTACCACGCGAACGGGCGGCAATCTCTCGCGCACCATCCTCAGTCAGCTTTAGCTCTAATAATCTGGCAGCACGTGTGACAACCTCGGTTAATTCCTCAGTCGTATAAAAATTCAGGCGTGTTGGAATCCCAAAACGATCCCGCAGTGGCTTAGTAATCAAGCCCGACCTTGTTGTCGCGCCGACAAGAGTGAAAGGCGGTAAATCAATGCGCACAGACCGCGCAGAAGGACCTTCGCCAATGATCAAATCAAGCTGGAAATCCTCCATAGCTGGATAGAGTATTTCCTCGACAGCCGGATTAAGACGGTGAATTTCATCAATGAATAAAACATCGCGTTCTTGCAAATTTGTTAACAGCGCCGCTAGATCACCCGCCTTAGAAATTACAGGACCAGATGTGGCCTTAAAACTCACCCCAAGCTCGCGAGCAACAATCTGGGCTAATGTGGTTTTACCAAGACCAGGCGGACCATAAAATAACACATGATCCATTGCCTCACCACGCGTGCGTGCTGCCTCAATAAATACCCCAAGGTTTTCACGTGCTGATTTTTGCCCGATAAAGTCCGATAATGATTGAGGGCGCAGGCCCGTCTCAGCAAAATCACCCGTGCTTTCACTGCCATCAATTAGGCGATCATCTTGTGGGTCTGGTCCATCAGGGCTCATAAGGTTGCAAGCTCCTTAAGGGCTGCGGGCACCAGCGTACCAACCGTTGCCCCCTCCCCCAAATTGGCCGCGGCTTTTGCCACGGCAGCGTGGGCATCAGTTGGTCTGTACCCCAGGTTTGCCAGCGCGGATATAGCGTCCTGAATTTCTGTGCCAACAGCAGGCGCAGCAGCTCCAGACACAGAACCACTAGCCGATACAGGCGCTGAACCAAATACAAGATTGGTGACTTTGTCTTTTAACTCGTTAACAATGCGTCCTGCCAGCTTTGGCCCCACACCATTTGCTCGTGCCACGGTTGCTTTATCTTGCGCCGCAATAGCATGCTGTAATTCTACGGGTTCTGCGATTGATAGTAGCGCCAAACCAACCTTCGCCCCCACGCCCTGAACACTAGTGAGCATTCTAAACATGTCACGTTCCTCAAGGCTGGTAAATCCAAATAAGGTAATAGCGTCTTCTCGCACGACAGTCTCAATATGCATCCCCACAGCCTCACCCGCGCGAGGTAAACTTGACAGGCTTCGGCCACTTGCATGAACCAAATAACCAACACCATTAACATCAATGATGGCAAAGTCATCACCGACAGCGTCCACTATGCCTTTTAATTTTGCAATCATACCTGCCTCACTCCTCAGCGCATACCTGCTGCTATATTTCTATTGGCTACTACATGGTGGGCGTGACAGATGGCAACCGCAAGCGCATCCGCGGCATCGGGGCCATTTATTTTAATGCCCGGCAACAAAATATTTACCATTGCCTCGACCTGTTCTTTGGCTGCATGCCCCGCCCCGACCACAGCCTTTTTAACATGGTTAGGTGTATATTCAGCCACAAGGAGACCATGACTAGCAGGCACCAGTAATGCGATACCACGCGCCTGACCAAGCTTAAGTGTTGAGGCTGGGTTTTTATTAACGAATGTTTCCTCAACTGCAGCAGAAACTGGTTGCCACTCGGCCAACACGTCTTCTAGCCCAGTATGCAGCTCAACCAAACGTTCAGCCAGTGATAATTTTGAATTGGATTTGACGACACCATTAGCAATATGACGCAAGCGGTTGCCGTTACTTTCAACGATACCCCAGCCTGTTTTCTGCAATCCTGGATCAAGCCCTATAAGCCGCATTCAAAACCCTTTATTCAAGTTGTTCTAGCACATCAGCTGGTATGTCATAATTACCATAGACGGTTTGAACATCATCATTATCATCAAATGCATCAAGAAGACGCATTAACTTTTCGGCCGCCACTTTATCCAGCACCATTGGCTCTTTTGGTTTAAAGATAAGCTTAGCTGTTTCTGGATCTTGGCCCAAAACCTTAGTCAGTTCTGTTGTAACCGCATGTAGATCACTGGAGCCCGTATAAATAGCATGACCATCATCATCGCTTTCAACCTCATCAGCACCAGCATCCAATGCTGCTTCAAACATAGTGTCAGCGTCTGCCACATCAACAGGGAATGTAATTTCACCAACATGGTCAAACATAAAACCAACTGAACCGCTTTCACCCATGTTGCCACCAGCCTTGTTAAAGATAGTGCGTACATCAGATGCCGTGCGATTTCTATTATCTGTTAGGGCCTCAACGATGATACCAATACCGCTTGGGCCATAACCCTCATAGCGCATTTCGTCATAATTTTCAGCGTCACCACCCTCAGCCTTTGAGATAGCACGGGCAATATTATCCTTAGGCATACTAAGACCGCGCGCAGTGGCCATTGCAAGGCGTAGGCGTGAATTTGATTCTGGGTCATTACCGCCCATCTTAACAGCCACAGTTATCTCGCGGCTTAGCTTTGAAAACAACCCAGAGCGTTTCTTATCTTGTGCGCCCTTACGGTACATGATGTTTTTAAATTTGGAATGGCCTGCCATGGTTACCCTCTAAAATACTTAAAATTATAATCCCTATCCATTTGCTATAAAAGCAATGCATGTTCGCTCATATTCTTAGCAGATTTATGCGCGTTGAACAGGGTAAAGTACGGGAATTTTAAACATATAAGCCATGAGGGGTCAAAAAGTGATTAATCTGGCGATAAAATGCCATTTTTTAAACGACCCGAAGCTTTAAGTTTGAGAATTTCAGTATTAACCCCCTTAAGGTGAGCTGCATAGTTTTTATGGCAAACAATTGACTCAATCCCTTGCCATAAAACAAAAGAATTCTGTATAAAAGGTTCAATATTTTCCATAACCTGATCCATTATAGCCACATCTGGAAATATAAACAAACCTGCAGCTAACTCCCCGCTTTTTACTTTTTCACTAAGCTCTAAATAGCTCTCCACAGGAACTTTATTTAGATACACCCCTCGAATACCATATATATATCCCAAATCCACAACCCCAACAGGGGTATGCTCAAGCAAGGCTAGATTATGCATAGCTGGATGCTCTGAATTAAATATGAGCATGCCCGTAGCCTTAGAAAAGGATTCCGACCAGGCAAGATCGTCTTCCGTCAAGGTCAATACTTCTATTACCTTAGATGATGCGGGTGATAAGCATGCGAACTCTTTATTATTAAATGCCTCATGGGCCTCCTTAGATGGCTTTAATGTATAAGAAGATATAAGCAGTTTATTTTTAAGATGTATTACAAATGGATCATAAGCCCCTTTTTTGTCAGGGCGGTGTATACCCTCAGCAGCAACAACAACCAGACTAAGGCCGGTCAAATCCATCTGCGATAAAACAACACTATCGCCCACACCTTCAGCCGAACAAGTCTGTGCAATAACACTCACTATAAATATGCTAAAAATATAACATTTTAATTCTGCATACATCAATATTGCCTTAGCCATTAATTTATCCTTGATACTATCCATTACAGGTATGACTTATGACTCTCAAGATTGAACAGTATAACCCCAATCTACATTAATAATGTAATACTTAATTTGGCGATAAAATACCATTTTTCAAACGGCCTGATGTCTTTAACTTATCAATTTCAGTATTGATCCCATCAAGGTGGGCAGCATATTCTTTGTGACAGATAATAGCCTCATCAGCTTCCCAAATAATTAAGAAATTTTGAATAAAAGGTTCAATATTTTCCATTACATCAGCCATGGCTGCCACATCAGGAAACATAAAGTAGCCCGCAGATAACTCGCCACTGGCAACTTTCTCAGCTAATTCTGAATAGTTTTCAACTGATACTTTATTAATCTTAATACCTTTAATACCATATAAAAGATTTATATCAACAATACCAACGGGCGTGTTTTCAAGAAGAGCTAAATTAAGTAAAGAAGGATGCTTTTCTCTAAAAATAATCATCCCAGTTGCTTTTGAGAACGGCTCGGATAACACAACATCAGCAGCATCTAAGTCTAATATTTCCAATACTTTATTAGAAGATGGCGACAGGCAAGCCACGGCCTTATCAGCAAACATTTTATGGGCTTGATTAGATGGCGCTAATTCAACCCTAGTAACAAGGGATTTTTTTTGAAAATGCTCAATTAAAGGATCGTAAATACCTTGCCTATCTTTGTGGTGAATACCATCTGCTAGAATAGTCACCACACTAAGGCCTGCCACATCAATAAAGGGCACCTTGCTATCAGTAGATTCTCCAGCACTAGCAAAGGGAATTTCAGCAACAAAAACTAAGAGAAAAAATATGCCACTAATGTATTTTCTTAACGATTTTACTAACAAGTCAACCCCTAGCTTTTATGTATTTTAATACAATAAACGTTATTATAAAACGGCTTATAGTGATTAAAGAATACTCTCAAGACTAACATGCAAGTGATAGGAATTAACAGTTGTCCACTTTTTTAAATAATACTTATTAAGTCATAAATTGATTTTTGAACCATACTGGCTACCATAGACTAATGTCCAGAGACAATAACAAGATGGCCATGATAAAACTTCATGATATTGCTTTATACGTTATCTTTCATTTCTTCTAATTCTAGCCAGCGCATTTCTTTTTCTTCAAGTGCCTTGCGCTTAAATTCAATTTTTTGCGTTAGTTTTTCAAAACCCTTTGGGTCCTTATTATAAAAACTGGGATCAGATAACTGAGCTTCCATTTCTGAAATTTCATGAGACAAGCTCTCCACCTCAGCAGGCAAAGTATCAAGTGACAACTGATCTTTATAAGTAAGCTTGCCTTTTTGCTTTGGTTTAGCAGAAGATATTGGCACAACTTTTTTGTTGTCACGCCCTTGTCCCTGCGCGCGTTCGGTTAATCGCTTTTCTTTAATAGCAGCTGCTTTTTGACGTTTATAATCACTGTAACCACCCGTATATTGCATAGCAGTACCATCACCCTCCATAACGATTGAGCTGGTAACAATGCGGTCGAGAAAATCACGATCGTGAGACACAAGAATGATCGTACCATCATAATCAGAAAGGACTTCTTGCAATAGATCAAGCGTATCCATATCCAAGTCATTAGTTGGCTCATCAAGGATCAGCATATTTGATGGCTTACAGAAATTAGCCGCAAGTAGCAGGCGGTTACGCTCACCACCCGACAAAGCTGATACAGGCGTTCTTGCCTGTTCTGGTGAAAACAAAAATTCCTTCATATAGCCCATTACATGCTTTTTTTGATCCCCAACTTCGACCCAGTCCCCACCGTTAGACAAAACATCACGCACATTAATATCTTCATTAAGCTGCTCACGTTTTTGATCAATATAAAGTGGCTGTAAATTTGTACCCAGTTTAACTGTGCCTTCATCAGGTTCTAAATCACCCGTTAGGATTTTCAACAGTGTTGATTTACCAGCACCATTAGGCCCTATAATACCAATACGGTCCTTGCGTTTTACTCTGATTGAGAAATCAGAAAATAATGTACGCCCTTCATAGGTTTTAGAAATGCCCTTGGCTTCTATCACCTGCGCACCTGAATTATGGCCGCTTACCGTACCTAGGTTAACATTACCCGTTTCCTTGCGATGTTCACGTTGCTCATCACGCAGATCTCCCAAGCGGCGCATCCGGCCTTGATTACGGGTTCTACGCGCGCTAATGCCCTCAACAGACCAGCGAGTTTCTTCAGCTATTAGTTTTTTAAGCTTAGCGCGATCACTTCGCTCAATTTCTAGCTGCTCTTCTTGCCAGCTCTCAAACTTATCAAAAGTATCATCCATACGACGTATATTACCGCGATCTAACCAAAAGGCAGATTTAGTCAGATTAGTAAGAAAGCTTCTATCGTGAGAAATAAGTACGAATGCTCCACGCCAAGTCTTTAAAAAACCTTCCAACCAAACAATGACATCAATATCCAAGTGATTGGTCGGCTCATCAAGTAATAACAAATCAGGTTCGCCAATCAGCGTACGCGCCAGTGCAGCACGGCGCATCTCACCGCCAGAGGCCTCACTCGGCAGGGCGTCACCCTTGACATTTAAGTCTTCAATTAAAATATCAACCCGGTATGTCTGGTCGCGTTCATCTTCTGGCAAGCCATCAAGGATATAATCATATAGATTTGCGTATCCTTCTGCGTCAGGTTCTTGCGGCAAATAGGCAATACGAGTGCCGGGCTGTATCCATAGCTCGCCATCATCGGCCTTAATCATGCCAGCAATCACCTTCATCAAGGTAGATTTACCAGTGCCATTTCGCCCCAAAAGACACAGCCTATCACGGGGCTGAATATTCATCTCAAGGCCATCAAAAACGGGATCACCACCCCATGATAGGGATATATTTCTCATACTCAGTAAAGGTGGTGCCATGCTACTAATTGCCTTTGATCTATCATTAACAGAATCTATTCGGCTGCTTATAGTGCGAGAGTGTCACAACTACAAGCCTAACCATTCAGCAATAAAAAGCCCCGAACAATGTTCAGGGCTAATTTGGTTTAATCTGAGAGTTGCTGCTTGAGCGGCAATTGCCTTACTCGCTTGCCCGATGCAGCAAATACGGCATTCATTAATGCTGCGGCCACAGGCGGCACTCCGGGTTCACCGACACCACCAGGTGCTGCATTACCCTCCATAACATGGACTTCGACTTCAGGTGCTTCGTCAATACGAGTTATCTGACATGTATCAAAGTTACCTTCCACCGTTGCACCATCTTTCATGGTTAGTTCACCATGCAGCGCGATGGTCATACCAAAGATCATAGAACCTTCCATCTGCGACTTGATACGGTCTATATTCACACCCTGACCGCAATCAACTGCCGTCCATACTTTTAGCACTTTCAGCTCATCACCAATGACTGACACTTCAACCACTGTAGCCACAAAGCTAGCAAAACTACGGTGTACACTAATGCCAAGACCATGCCCTTTGGCTAGTTTTCGTCCCCAGCCAGCCATATCAGCCGCCTTTTTCAGCACAGCTTTTAATTTACCTGTGTCATAGGGGTGTGTATCTAAACTCTCACCATAATTACTGTGCTTAGCACCATCATCAGCAGGATTGGCATGACGATCCTTGCCAATCAATTTGACCCACATATCAAGAGGATCAGTTTTTGTCTTATGAGCGATCTCATCGACAAAGGAGCCAATCGCAAAGGCTTGCTGTATATTATTAACAGACCGTAACCAACCAATGCGCGTCTCAGATTTAGCTTCACCCGCATCCACCAGTAAATTAGGTATATCAAAAGGCAGGTCAACAGCGCCTAATCCCATCTCAAAACTAGAGGCGCCATTAACTGAAGCGTCAAAAGTTCCCATGATTGACGGGTAAGCAACTGTGTGATGCCAGCCTGTAACTTTACCATTGCTTTCGATAGCGGCTTCAAGTCGCTGAGCGGATACTGCATGATAAAAATCATGACGCATATCATCCTCGCGTGTCCAAATCACTTTCACAGGCTGATTTGTTTGTTTTGACAACCATGCGGCTTCAATGGCGAAATCACATTTAGATTTGCGACCAAAAGCACCACCAAGCAGCGTCGGATGCACAGTAACCTGAGGCTTCTCAACCTTCATAAAAGCAGCAATGTTGTTGCGGGTATCCTGAGGGTCTTGAACACATGTCCAGACTGTCACATTACCCTTTTCATCCCATTCTGCTGTTGCAGCCACTGGCTCCATCGCCGCATGTGGCTGATAGGGTACAAAATAATCAGCTGATAAACGTCTACCTGCACCGGCTATTGCCGCCACAGCATCACCACGACTGCGGTGTACTACAGTAGGATTGCTAACAGCCTCCCAAAGCTTTTTATTATATGTATCAGAGCTATGGGATGCATTCGCACCATCAGTCCATTCAATCTCTAGCGCGTCACGCGCCTTCATCGCCGACCATGTATTACTGGCAAGTACAGCAACACCACCAAGAGGATTAAACCCATTAGGAAATTTGCCGTCGGGCATCTGAACAACTTCAAGAACACCAGCAATTTTTCTGGCCGCTGCGTCACTATAGCTTTTGACCACACCGCCAACAACGGGCGGACGCGCAATAACAGCGTATACCATATTATCGCGACGCACATCTTGGCCGTATATGGCAGTACCATCTAGGATGGCATCCATATCAATGATGCGTTTATCTTTACCGATAATCGTAAAATCTTTGGGATTTTTAAGAGCGATATCAGCGTCAGCTGGCGGTGTTAAATTTGATGCAGCCTCTACGAAAACAGAAAAATCCTCTGATTTACCCGTTTTAAGATTTTTAATACGGTGGTTTTCAGCCTTAACATCGGCCACACCAACACCCCAATGTGTAGCTGCAGCTTGCTCTAGCATCATGCGAGCCGCAGCACCTGCTTTGCGGAATATGGTATAAAATTTACGGATTGAAGTCGAGCCATCAGTATTTTGATCACCGTATTTCTCGTGACCTATTGATTGATGAAATTCTAGACGCTCCCAATCAGCCTCAATCTCTTCGGCGATGATCATGGGCAGACCTGTACGGCTACCCTGCCCCATTTCGGTGCGGTGAATTGTAATATGCACAGTACCGTCTAGTGCGACTTGCAGATAAACGCCGCCATCTAAACCTTGCGGCTTACCCATCATCGCGGCCCTAGTGCTATAGGATACAAGCGGTGCTGTTAGCACAAGCCCTGCTCCAACACCCAGAGTTTTTAGCATAGAACGGCGTGATACATTGCTAATCTTACTCATGATGCATCTCCCACTTTAGCAGCAGAGGCAGCCCGAATAGCCTTTTTAATACGTTGATAGGTGCCACAACGACATAGGTTACCCCACATAGCCTCAGTTACCTCATCATCTGTTGGATTTGCATTTTCCTTAAGCAGTGCAGAAGCTTGCATAATTTGGCCCGCTTGGCAGTAGCCACATTGTGGCACATCATTTTCAGCCCAAGCAGTTTTCAATGCCTTATCGGCCTCACTATCTAAACCTTCAATGGTGGTCACATAAGCATTAGCCTCAATATCGCCCATAGTGGTTTGGCATGACCTAACAGCCTGTCCATTCATATGCACTGTGCAGGCGCCGCATTGGCCAATGCCGCAGCTATATTTAGTACCCGTCAAACCCACAAGGTCACGTAAATACCACAGTAGGGGCATATCGCCTTCACCATCAAATTCTACTGTTTCACCGTTTAATGTGAACTTTTGCATGTTTGTCGCTCCTAATAGATATGTTTGACTGCACTATAATCCAATTCATTCAAAAATGAAATATCAGTTATAGGTAAATTATGGCTGCTCCCGACTGAAAATCCAGCTGTCTGCTGTAGACTGCAGTGGATCAAACTCATAGCCACCCACATTAAAATTCTTCAGGTCATTAACGTCGGTAATACGATTAGTAATAGCATAACGCGTCATAAGGCCGCGCGCCTTTTTAGCGAGGAAGCTAACAATACGAGACTTACCGTCCTTCACATCCTTAAAATTAGGCGTAATGATGCGGGCTTTCAGCGCCTTTGGCTTGACCGATTTAAAATATTCCCCAGAGGCTAAATTGACCAGCACAGGTTCATCCTCTGCCGCAAGTGTTTTATTCAGCTCCTCAGTGATCAGCGTATCCCAAAAATGATATAGGTTTGTGCCGCGATCTGTGCCGAATTTCACACCCATTTCAAGGCGGTAAGCCTGCATTAAATCTAAGGGGCGCAAAAGTCCGTATAACCCTGACAATATCCGTAGATGGCCTTGGGCAAAGGCAAGATCGTCATCGCTAAGAGTTTTGACGTCTAGACCTTGGTAAACATCACCCTGAAAGGCATCGATAGCAGGACGTGCATTAGCGGCTGTAAAGGGCGTAGTGAAGGCCTTAAAGCGCGCCACATTCAAATCAGCCAGATTATCAGATATGCCCATCATGGCTTTCAGATCAGAGGCATGCAATGTCTTAGCCTTCGCTGCTAATGCCTTCGTATGCTCGATCAGAGCTGGTTGGCCATCTGCGTTACGCATATTCTCAGATTCAAAATCAAGTTTCTTAGCGGGGGAAACGACAATCAGCATGGTTGCTCGCTTTCTTCTTTGTCAATATTTTTACGGTTATTAATTGCATAAACGATGGTCACCAAACTGGCAATAGCAAGCAAAATAAATCCGACCTGATTGACAAAATTCCACCCCATATAGCGCAATATTAATCCCGCAGAAAATGACGCTGTCGCCGACAATCCGATGATCAGCGTTTCATTAAGCGCCTGCACTTTAGCGCGCTCGCTATTGTGATAGACTGTTGTCAGCAGCGTGGTGCCACCAATGAAACAAAAATTCCAACCTATACCAAGAGCAACAAGCGCTAGAGAGAAATTATCAAGATCTATGCCCGCCATTGCTGTAGCAAAGGCCATAACAAAGAATATATGGCCAAGGAAAAGAACCTTAGTGACCCCAACACGGGCAATGAGAGCGCCCGTAAAGAGCCCTGGCAAATACATACCAATCACATGCCAGCCAATAACCTGCGCTGAAACGCTTGAAGCAAAGCCACAAAATTTCATAGCAAGCGGTGTCGCTGTCATGACAAAACTCATCATGGCAAAGCCAATACCAGCATTAATCACCGCAACCCAAAAGGCTGGTTGTCTCATAATCTCTGCCATTGGGCGCTCTGGTAATTTCTCACCCTTAGTCACATGGTCTTTTTCTGAATCAAAAGCATGGGTTGTCGACATGAGAGCAAATGGTATCTGAACAACAACAGTCGCGACCGCTATTAACAAAAACGCGCCCATAAATGTATAAGGCAGAAATTGAATATTAAACCATGCGGCAATCGAGGGCACAATAACAGCTGAAATTATACTACCAACCAGAACATACGACATCGCCTTTGGCGATACTGATGGGTGTACACTCTCTGATGCAGCAAAACGTATATACTGGCTACTAGCATGAAATACGCCGACCAGCATGGCAGCAACACATAATAGTAAGAAGCTTTCTATATATATGGAATAGGCCGCAGTTAATGCGCCGATAGTGCCCACAAGTGCGCCAATTCGAAACCCAGTACGGCGGCCAAATTTACCCATTAAGAAAGATAATGGCCCCGTTGATAATGCCGTACCTGCAATTGTTAGGGATACAGGCACAGTAGCAAAAGCAGGGTCATCAAGTAGTATCATGCCCGCAAGGCCACTATAAGCAAGCATAGTCATGCCCGACGTCATAGAGATCGCTTGGGCGATAAATAAAAGAACAATGTTTCGATTTACTGAAGACTGCATAAATAACCCCTTTAAACTCCTTAGAGACAATTCATCAGAAAACCACAAGTTTTAAATGGGCCTCATCAACATAAAGTGAATAAATTAGTTGCAATCGAAACCAAATAAGAGGATGTATAGCAAAATTAAGCAAATATAGTTCATACGCTATAGGGCATAGATCCATTAGGAGTTTCAATCATGAGTGAAAAAGCATATAAAAAACATACAATTGGCAATCACAAGCTTCACCCAGAGACTCAAATGATGGGATTTGGATATGACCCCTCTTTATCAGAAGGAGCATTAAAGGCGCCAATTTTCATGACATCTACTTTTGTTTTTGAGAGCGCCCAGCATGGTAAAGATTTCTTTGAGCTAGCTTACGGCAAGCGCGAACCAAACCCAGGCGAAGAAACTGGTTTGATCTATAGCCGCATTAACAACCCTGACCTTGAGGTTTTAGAAGACCGTCTAGCCCTTTGGGAAGATGCTGAAAAGGCCTTGACTTTTTCAAGCGGCATGGCAGCAATTTCTACCACCTTACTAGCCTATTTACGCCCTGGTGACGTGATCATTCATTCTGCACCCATCTATGGCGGCAGTGAATATTTTATCCGCAACATTCTGCCTGAATATGGTGTCGCAAGCGTAGAGTTTGAATCAGGCTTTGACGAGCTAACGCTTGCTCCAGCCGCTGATGAAGCTGTGACTAAGGGCCGTGTATCCGTGATATTCATCGAAACACCCGCCAATCCAACGAATGGCCTTGTAGATCTAACTGAGGCTGCTCGTATTGCTGACGAAATTGCACTCAAGCAAAATGGCCACCGCCCTGTTGTTATTGTGGATAACACCTTCCTTGGCCCTGTTTGGCAACAAGCCTTAAAACACGGCGCTGATATCTCTGTCTATAGCCTAACTAAATATGTGGCTGGACACAGTGATGTCGTAGCAGGAGCAGCGATGGGCGCGATGGATAAGCTGGCACCTGTTATGGGGTTTCGTACCATACTGGGGACCATGTGTGACCCACATACAGGTTGGTTAATCATGCGTAGTTTAGAGACTTTGAAAATTAGAATGGAACGTTCTGCCGACAATGCGCATGTCATCGCTAATTATTTGGATAGCCACCCTAAGGTGACCAAGGTCCATTACTTGAATTTCTTACCAGAAGGATCATCCGCCAAAGAAATATTCGAGCGCCAAAGCACCTCGGCAGGATCAACATTCTCTTTTGATGTTGCTGGTGGAGAAGCCGAAGCCTTTAAGCTACTCGATAATCTAACAATTATTAAGCTTGCCGTTAGCCTTGGAGGCACGGAAAGTCTGATGGAGCATCCCTTCAGTATGACCCACAGTGATGTACCTGATGATGTAAAATTACGCCTTGGCATGAGTGAGAGCATGGTGCGCATCTCTGTAGGTATTGAAAATGTGGATGATTTGATCGCTGATTTGGAGCGTGCTTTTAGCTTTATTTAAGCCTAAGAGCCTTTTGAAGAGTAACCTAATAGCCATTTTAGGGCTTTGTTCTGTGCCATCACTGGTATGTGTAACTGAGCTATTTAACATGGTCCATAGGCTCAATATTAAAATGCGTATGGTGATCCTATTACTTTAAGCAGTAGAATCCTTTAACATGGTTCTGTTCACAGGCAAGTTAAGGGTTATACTCGTGCCTTCGCCTTCTACGCTATGTAGCTCAATATCACCTTCATGTTCATTCATAAAGGCTTTGACCAACGCTAGGCCAAGCCCCGTACCTTCGTGAGAGCGACTAAGTGCCCCAGAAGCACGCATGAATGGAGAGAATACAGATGACTGGTCTTCTTCAGGAATGCCAATACCTGTATCAGAAACACTAATTGAAATCCCAGTATCGTCACGTTGCCAAGCCTTTAAGGTCACACTGCCTGCACCTTCTGGTGTGAATTTAATGGCATTGGATAGTAAATTTAGCACAGATTGTTTTAGACGAAGACGGCTCCCCTTTAAGAAAGGCAAGGTTTCATCCAAATCGGTTACTAGCTTGATGCGCTTTGTAACAGCTTGACCTGAGATTAAGGCAATACTTTCACTGCATAAATCAACGATATTAACATCTTCGTCTTCCATATCCTCTTGGCCAGACTCAATTTTAGCCAAATCAAGAACTTCGCCTAGCAGATCAGATAAATGCTGGCTAGAGTTTCTAATATCATCCAAATATTCTACATATTTCTCATTGCCCACAGGACCAAATATTTGGTCCGTCATAATCGTAGAGAAACCAATAATAGCATTAAGGGGCGTTCGCAGTTCATGTGACACATTAGCAAGAAACGCACTTTTAGCCCGGTTAGCAGCCTCAGCCTCTTCTTTTGTCTTAATAAGCTGTATTGTCATCTCACGACTGTGATCAACTTCTTTTTCAAGCTCCCATGACCGCTTACGTAAAGCTTCCTCAGATGTACCCAGCGCGCGGTTAGTGGCACGTAAATTATCAAGCATTGATTGAAGGTTATCAAAGGCACCATTTATTTGGCGCGCCATAATACCAATCTCGTCATCACGGTGACCTTCGGGGATTGTGATACGCTTTTCACCGGGATTTTCGGGATTTAGTTGCTCAACCTCATCCACAAGTTTTGATAGCGGTTTGGTCAAGTTAGCATAAAAGGCCACATATAATAGCGCAACCAATAACATATTACGCACAAAACCAGACAAGAAAATCGTAAGAGAGCGCGAGAAGAAAGGCCGCAGGCCAACGGCGCGATCAACCTTCACCACTAGTTTGCCAGGATTTTCAGCTAAGCTATTAGGTAAACCAAGTCCCTTTTCATATTTAATGGTATCTGTGATAAAAGTACGCGCTAACTTAATCGCTGCGTCGTCATTAGTTGGTTGACCAGTTTCAGAGGCGAGCACACTGCCGTGATCATCAAGAATACTTGCTTGGGTAATAAATTCATATTCCATAAGGCCCGATACAACTTCTTGTGCCAAATCTGGGTCAAGAATAAGGACAGACCTAGCCGCAGCCTTATGAGCCACTGATAAAATCTCATCAGCGCGCGTATCCAGTGAATCACCTTCTTCTAGATAATCAATGTAAACCTGTAAGAAAGACAGCATAATTCCGACAGAAAAGGCTATCAATACTGCGCTTCTCGCCATCTTAAACGATAAGCGATCTATCCAATGCGTCTTCTTCAAGCCTATTCTCCTAAAGGTAGTCGTATATTTGCTATTATTCAACACTGTAATGATATCTGTGAGTATGTGTCAACAGTGTGATCTACAATGGTTTTATAGTTAACAGTCCAATATTAAGCCCGCCCTACCATCTTCCAATATTTTCCATAGACATCCACGGCTCACGAGGGGCTAATCTTTCACCTTTTTGCAGTAATTCAATTGAAATATTATCTGGTGATCGAACGAAGGCCATATGACCATCACGCGGTGGCCTGTTAATAACCACACCTGATTTCATTAGTGATTCACATATTTTGTAAATATCATCAACCTCATAGGCTAAATGACCAAAATTTCGACCCTCATCATAATCTTCTGGCTCAACACCATCGCTAGGCCAATTATACGTCAACTCAACTTGGGCCGTCTCATCACCTGGGGCAGCAAGAAACACCAAGGTGAATTTACCCGCGGTCACGTCATAACGTCTTAACTCTACAAGCCCTAACTTGGTACAATAAAAGTCAAGCGATGTGTCAAGGTCTTTAACGCGCACCATAGTGTGTAGATATTTCATAACAAAACTTTCTAAAATTTCTAAAATTAAATTGACGAGGGCGTAGTGAAAATATCCGCCATCAAAGCTTCTAACATTTCTTTATCCACAGCATCAAATGAAGACAGCTTCTCTGAATCAACGTCAAAAACAGCGATGAGATCACCTTTTGCATTCTTTACTGGCACGACTATTTCTGAATTAGATCTGCTATCACATGCTATGTGATTAGGATGAGCGTGAACATCATCAACAATCTGTGTCTCGCCACTTTCAGCTGCTAGGCCGCATACACCACGGCCAAATTTAATACGCAAGCACCCAAGCGTCCCTTGATAAGGCCCTACAATCAATTCGTTCTCTTTATCTGGGTCCATCATATAAAAACCAGTCCAAAAATAAACATCTGGAAAGGTCTCTGATAAAAGGCATGCAATAGTAGCCATTTGAGCAATGGTGTTATTTTCACCTTCAAGCACAGCTAATATTTGCTCATGCGCAAACTTATAGGCTTGTCTTTTGAGAATAGATTTATCTATGGGCATAATTTATGAGGCTCATCTAAAAAAATAACATTATACAACGTATCTGCAATTTAACCATCCCTGCCTAGACGTCAACAAAATCATCCAATTTCAATTTATTTATTTAGAAAAAAATTTTATGCTTTAACTTCTGTTAATTTATATAATATAGCCTACTATCACATTGAATAAGCGCGGGGAGATTTTATGACTTTAGAGACCATAAGCGAAATCGCTAGTTTTGGCGGGTTTCAGGGCTATTATAGCCATGAATCAACGTCTACAAACTGTAAAATGCGTTTCAGTTTATATATACCTTCACAAGCAGCTTCAGAAAACTTACCTGTGGTTTGGTACCTTTCTGGACTGACTTGCACTGAAGACAATGCCACTTCGAAAGCAGGATTTCAGCGTATCGCGGCAGAGCTTGGTTTAATAATTATTTGCCCAGACACATCCCCCCGAGGCGAGGATGTGCCAAATGTGGACGAGTGGGATTTTGGCCAAGGCGCAGGTTTTTATGTGGATGCGACTGAAGCTCCTTGGTCCAAGCATTTTAAAATGTATAGTTATATAACGCAGGAACTCCCTGCACTCGTAGCTGAAAACTTTCCCGTTGACATGAGCCGTCAAGCGATCATGGGTCACAGCATGGGCGGCCATGGCGCCTTAACTATATGGCACAGAAATACCGAGACCTATAAGTCTGTGTCTGCCTTTGCTCCTATTTGCAGCCCTATCAATTGCCCTTGGGGTGATAAGGCTTTAACTGGCTATCTAGGCAGTGATAAAAGCACATGGGAAAAACATGATATCTGCAGCCTGTTGATGTTCAATGGGGCTATAGAGGGTGTAGAAATTCTGGTTGATCAAGGTATGGGTGATTCATTCCTTGAAGACCAACTAAAACCAGAAGAGTTAGAAAAAGCCTGTGGCATCGCTGGACAGCATTTAACCTTACGACGCCAAATGGATTATGATCATAGCTATTTCTTCATCGCTAGTTTTATGGAAGATCATCTAAGACATCACGCTAAAGCATTAGGCGTTTTATAAAGAACCATTTAAAAAAGAGGCGTGATTTTCACGCCTCTTTTTATTGTCTCTTATTAATGATTATTGGTCCTTATCATCCTTAACTTCTTCGATATCAACCGTACCAGTGCGCTTTTTACGTTCTGCATTTAGTCTCATCAACATCTCTAGTTGGTCTGGTGAAAAACGTGCGTGCGACTTAACGCGATCAGCAAGTGATGCCGCTGCCATTGACCCCATTGTCGACACAGAAGACGAGAAGCCTCCACCAGATGGAGTGCCGCCAGCAGCACCCATAACCTTACCACCTTGGACTATTGCGGTTGATAGTGCCGTAGAATTCCTGTTTTCAGCTTTGCCAAACTCTCGGGTATTGCTCGCTACGCTTGCAACGGTCCAATCTTTAATGACGGGTTTAATTTTTGTAGCCTCATCAAGCGCGTATCCCACATCACCTTCAATATATAAGCTCATGTGTTTTTTAATATCAGGCACAAAATCAGGGAAGAACATCTTGTTACGTTCATAAATATTAGACACATTTAAAACGCCCTTGCCTTTTGACATAGTACCACGGTTACTATTAATAAACTCTTTGGCATTCGAACGTAGTTGCGAAAATAACGATCGACCTGTAAATGCCTTTTTCCTAATATTTGGCCCCGCAATAATACCTTGGTATAGGCCATATATAATCAACGGATTATCACCCCATTTTTTAGCCAAAATATTATAATGGATGTCATTAAGCGACAGCGGCACACCAGAAACTGTCAGTATTTTTTTGTTCAAAAGTGATTTCTTACCCTTGAGCAATTTCTTCATGTTATTACGGTTTTTTTGCGCCATCTGCTCGATCAGCGTTACATTATACAGGTTCAACCAATAGGCAATTTGCTCTTTAGCGTTAAAATGCTTTAACGGTGCCGTTGTGGGCATGGCTTCTAAGCTTTTACGAATTTTCGTTATAAAATCTAATGCCTCGCCCTTTTCAAATCCATCAAAGAAAAACCTGTTTCCCTCTAAGGCGGTATAGACATTCTTTTTGACCTTAAATCTAGTGCCCGATGGTGCGTTAGCCGCACCAATCCGCTGCCGTGTAGATCGCCCTGTTACTAAAACAGCTTTTGTGAGAATGCTTGTCAGATCGTCATAATATATTTCATATTGTGAGGATGGTGTCTCTCCACGAAAAGGTTCTGGCACCGCAGACTCGTCAACTGCTGCATAAACAGGTGTTAAACTTACTATCCATGTTACTAAAATTACTGACACAACTTTAGTGTATAAATTTTTCATTAAACTGTCCTTTGATTTATGCCATTAAGGATTCAAATTCAGACCTATTGGTCCTTCTCATCCTTAACTTCTTCGATATCAACCGTACCTGTGTGCTTTTTACGCTCCGCATTCAGCCTGATAAGCATATCTAGTTGCTCTACCGAGAAACGCGCATGTGACTTAACACGTGCTTCAAGCGCTGCTGCTGAGGTAGACCCTGTTGTTGACACAGCGGCGGGGACTATAACAGAGCCATTACCTCCCATAGTCATACTGCCCCATACCTGTGCTGTAGCTAGCCCAGAAGCATTACGATTTTCAGCCTTACCAAACTCGCGGGTATTGCCCTCAACACTTGCCACAGTCCAATCCTTGATAACTGGTTTAATTTTTGTAGCCTCATCAAGCGCATAACCCGTATCGCCTTCGATATAAAGACTCATATGCCTTTTGATATCAGGTATGAAATCAGGGAAAAACATTTTATTGCGTTCATAAATATTCGAGATATTTAAAACACCTTTTCCCTTTGACATAGTGCCGCGGTTACTATTGATAAACTCTTTGGCATTAGAACGCAGTTGTGAAAATAACGCTCGCCCTGTGAAGGCTTTCTTGCGAATGTTAGGTCCTGCGATCACACCTTGGTATAGACCATATATGATCAAAGGGTTATCACCCCATTTTTTAGCTAAAATATTATAATGAATATCATTAAGTGAAAGTTCTACACCCGAAACTGTCAGTATTTTCTTGTTCAAGAGCGACTTTTTACCCTTAAGCAATTTCTTCATGTTATTACGGTTTTTTTGCGCCATCTGCTCGATCAGCGTTACATTATACAGGTTCAACCAATAGGCAATTTGCTCTTTAGCGTTAAAATGCTTTAATGGTGCCGTTGTGGGTAATTCTTCTAGGCTTTTCCGAATAGATGTTAGAAAGTCCAAGACCTCTTTATCCTCGTAACCATCAAAGAAAAAACGATTGCCCTCCAGCGCAGTATAAACATTTTTCTTAACTTTAAATCTTGTACCAAGAGGTGATTTAGCCGGCGCCCCCCTCTGTCTGGCTGATCTTCCCGTTACAAGCACAGATTTTTCTAACAGGGATGTCCAATCATCATAATATATTTCATATTGTGATGATGGTGTCTCTCCACGAAAAGGTTCCGGCACTGCAGACTCGTCAACTGCAGCATAAACAGGTGTCAAACTTACTATCCAAGCCCCTAACATTACTAACACAACTTTAGTGTATAAATTTTTCATTAAACAGCCCTTTGATTTATGCCATTAAGGATTCAAATTCAGACCTATTGGTCCTTCTCATCCTTAACTTCTTCCATGTCCACCACACCTGTGCGTTTTTTACGCTCTGCATTCAGCTGCATGAGCATATCTAATTGATCGGCTGAGAAACGGGCATGTGATTTGATCTTATTTGCCAGAGCTGCCAAAGCTGCGGGGCCATCAGATGCCATTACAGCTCCATTCTCTCCCATGCCCCAAACATGTGCTGTCGCCAGCGCAGACGCATTACGGTTTACAGCTTTGCCAAAGTCACGGGTATTACCAGCTACACTAGAGACCGTCCAATCTTTAATAGTGGGGACAATTTCTTTTGCGTCATCTAGTGCGTATCCCATCTCACCTTCGATATAGAGGCTAAGATGGCTTTTAATATCGGGCATAAAATCAGGGAAAAATATCTTGTTGCGCTCATAATAATTAGAGACATTCAATACGCCATTACCCTTTGACATGGTGCCGCGATTACTATTGACAAACTCTTCTGCATTGTATCTAAGCTGGCTAAATACCGCCCGTCCAGTAAAGGCTTTCTTGCGAATATTTGGACCTGCGATAATGCCTTGATATAAGCCATATATAATCAAGGGCTTGCTACCCCACTTCTTTGCAAGGATATTATAGTGAATGTCATTGAGCGATAGTTTAACACCCGATACAGTTAGTAATTTCTTATCCAAAATTGATTTCTTGCCCGTCAATAATTTCTTCATATTGTTACGGTTTTGTTGAGAAAGTTGCTCGATCAACGCCACATTGTAGAGGTTTAACCAATAAGCGATTTGTTCTTTGGCATTAAAATACTTTAACGGTGCCGTTGCGGGTAATTCTTCTAGGCTTTTACGGATGCCACTCAGTACAGCCAATACCTTTTTGTCCTCAAAACCCTCAAAGAAAAAGCGATTACCTTCCATTGCAGTATACACATTCTTCTTGATCTTAAATCTAGTGCCCGCAGAAGCCTGAGAATTAGATGTCCGCCGTCTAGTAGAGCGCCCTGTGACAAGCACTGACTTTTTTAACAACGTCGTCCAATCATCATAAAATATCTCGTATTTAGAATTAGCGTCTTCGCCCCTAAAAGGCTCGGGGATATCTGAGACATCCGACGATGCGCTAACTGATGAGATATTTAATAATACAACAAAAAAAACTGACACCGATAATTTGACCATGCGAATACCCCTGCTTTAAATCATGTTTAAGCTTAATATATACTAGTCTTATCTTCTTTTATCGCCTTGAACATGAATACAACCTGAACAGAACTAAAACTTTCTTTGCTACTCCGTTTCATACCCAAATGGATCATCAATTGAATGGCTTGGCTCAGTAAACCATTTTGGCCCGTCCTCTGTCATATAGAAATGATCCTCTAACCTCACGCCAAACTCATCAGGAATGCACAGCATTGGCTCGTTAGAAAAACACATACCCACGGCAAGAACCGTCTCATCACCCGAATTTAAATAGGGCCATTCATGGATATCAAGGCCGATACCATGACCTGTCCTGTGGGGCAGCCCTGGTATATTATAAGCAGGGCCAAAACCGTCTTTTTCAAGACTTGCTCTAGCAGCTATATCAACATCCGCAGCGCGAGCGCCAATCTGGGCAGCACTAAAGGCAGCAGCTTGACCAGCCTTTTCACTATTCCAAACACTGCGTTGACGTTCGCTTGGCTCACCGTAGACATAAGTGCGTGTGATGTCAGAAATGTAGCCATGCAATAGACAACCAGTGTCAATAAGTACCGTATCGCCCATTTTTAATATTTGAGGGTCTTTAACGCCGTGAGGATAGGCCGAGGCTTCACCAAATAATACTATGACAAAATATGAACCCGCGGGTGCACCTACCTTGATATGCGCCTCGTTAATAAAGGCAGCAACCTCTGTGGTGCTAATGCCTTCTCGTAATATTTTTGCCGCAGCCTTATGTACCTGTAGAGTCATATCTTTAGCCCGTTGCATCAAGGCTATCTCATTGGCAGATTTAATCATTCTGCACGCGGCTGTAATGACATCACCGTTTATAATTTCTATATTGCTCGTCGCCTTTGCAATGCCATTAGTGATGAAAAAGGGAGCCGACTCATCCAAGGCAAGACAACCGCCATTCACGCCCATAGAATCTAAAATTTCACTGAATAATATGTAAGGGCTTTCATGCTCTTCCCAGCCATGAACGGCCCCTTCAATGATCATATATTGATTTAACGTGCCTATTTCAAAAGCTGGTGCGATATAAACCACATCACCATCCGCTGGTATAATAGCGCCTACCATACGCTCACTCGCATGCCAAACCGTACCAGTGAAATAGGTCATGTTGGTGCCAGCATTTAAATAAAGCGCACTAATATCCTGTGCCTTCATCATATCCTGTGCCTTATTGATACGTGAGCGATATTCACTCTGGGCAATAGGCTCCATGTCTGCTGTCATATTAGATAAATTATCTAATTCAATTTCAATAGTAGATCCACCAACACCAATCGTCATTCATTATTCCTTTAAATTATAAATATCAATTATCTCTTTATAAGATAGCAGAAATGAAACAAAATTCTATTTATGAATAGACTATGTCAGTGAAGTAACAGAAGATTGATAAAATATTAGGTGCTTATTCAATAAAATTTTGGCATAAATATAGTATTCATCATCTTGCGATTGATATGATTAGTGATATCTATTAGGGGAAAAATGATTAAAAAATTTATATATTTTTACTTGCTGTGGGTTAGTAGTTTTGCGCATGCCAATGACCTTGCCGTCACTATTGTTGACCATAAAAATATCGATGTTGCTAACGCGGTTGTTACTCTAACACCTAGCAGATCGATAATGAGCAGCACCCAAGCACCCCCCGTTAATGTATCTATCATTCAACAAGGCGCCATGTTCAACCCCTTTGTACTAGCCATCCCAACAGGCACAAAAGTCCATTTCCCTAACAAGGATAATTTTCGCCATCACGTATATTCTTTTTCAAAAGCCAAACGCTTTCAACTGCGCCTATATGATAAAGATGAAGAGAAATTTATCACCTTTGACAAACCTGGCATAGCGGCTTTAGGCTGTAATATTCATGATAACATGTTAGCCTTTGTCTACATTTCCGAAGCGCCGTTAATAGCCACAACCGATACTAAGGGTGAGGCAATATTCAAAAACATTACTGCTGGGGATTATAAAATGACCGTTTGGCATCCTGATTTAAAGAAGGATAGTTGGGCGAGCAATAAGAATATGCAGATCAACATTACAGCTACCCCTACTTTAAGGCATCAAATTGAGTTAACAACATTAAGACGCACACAAGAAAAACCTAATTTCAATTCGGGGAATTATTCACAATGAAACTGAGAAGCCTGAGACGCCACACGACTTATATGTTTCTCCTGCTTTTCATTCTGGTGCAGGCGGCAGTTTTCTCTGCTATTTATTATACCAGCACCAATACAGTTCAAGAACAAATACAAGACGCGTTAGATGGCACAACAGCAGTATTTGAACGGATATTAGAAGACCGCACTGCGCAAATGACTCAACAAGCTAAACTGCTTGCTAAGGATTTCGGATTTCGTGAAGCAATTGCTACAGAAGACAAATCTACCATTGCGTCAGCCTTATCCAACATACAAACGCGTGTTGGCACTGATTTAGCCTTACTCATGGATCTATATGGAAACACTATCCAATCAGTTTCATCACAGTCTGAGCACTCACTAGAGCTAAAGGCCCCCACTGAGATAGAAATGGGCAGCAGTTCGATTGTGCGTTTTGTTCATGTTAACAACAAACTATATGAAATAATCTTAGTGCCTGTAAAAGCCCCTATCCTTGTCGGCTGGGTAGCCTTGGGGCAAGAATTAGGTAATGAACAATCATCAGAAATTCAGTTTTATTCGTCGCTTGATGTTGATGTGGCTTTTATATTTAAGGATAATGGCTGGAAAATTTCGGGCAGTTCCTCATCAACTGATATTGTTCAAAGCTTTATTGGCCTAGATGATGTCGTAACTAACCAGATAGACTATGATCGCACCTTCAAGGGTGAGAGCTATGCTGTCAGATATGCAAAGCTGCCTGGCACCGCTCAAAACCAAGATATTTATTTATTGCTCCATGCCTCGTTAGAAAAGGCAATGTCAGCCTATAGCTCCATATTCCTTACCCTATTAGTTTCAGGGGTTGGTGGGATTATCTTTCTATTCATTGGTAGTTTTATTTTATCGCACCGCCTCAGTAGACCTATAAGCCAACTTGCCAAAGCGACAATAGACCTTGCCAAAGGAAATTATGAGCCTGTTGAACTTGATGTTCATTACCGCGAAGTTGATTTACTTGCGGTGGGGTTTTCAGATATGGCCAATGCCGTTAAGGAACGTGAAGATGAAATTATGTATCAAGCCTGTCATGATCCTGAATCACACTTACCGAATAGATCATGGTTAGAAAATAATATAAACGAGTTCATAGAGAAAAAAAGTGAATTTGCGATTATCACTGTGGAAATTCAACAATTTGAATCTCTTCGTATTGTATTGGATCATAACCATATAAACAAACTTGTTGCCCAGATAGCAGAGCGTTTATTTAGTTTAACTGGCTCTCAAGTTGCCCGTATTTCAACAGATACATACGGCCTTATCATTAATCCTGCGGAAATGGCTGATACCCTATTACTCGGTATAAAAGAGAGCTTTAAAAGGCCCTTTCAAGCGGCCGATTTAAAGATAGATATTTCGCTACTTATGGGACTCGTCGTAGCGCCGAAAGACGGTAAAAACAGTGAAACACTGATATCCAATACACACTCAGCCATTGACCAAGCCCGCAATAGCACAAAAGGCTATGCACATTACAACGCCGATCAACGCTCCTCACATGAAGAACATCTCTCCTTAATGAGTGAGCTGCGTGATGATATTGTAGCCGATCATGTCTATTTTGCTTTTCAGCCAAAATTGAATGTCAAAACAGGTAAAATTGTTGCCGCTGAAGCCTTGATGCGCTGGGAAAGCCCTAAATTAGGCTTTGTTTCGCCAGAAACTTTCATTCCAATGGCAGAACGCACAGGTGATATTACCCATTTAACCGCTTGGGCTCTAAGTAAGATCATTAAACAAGCTGCCCTGTGGCACAAGGCAGACATGGGGATAATGATGTCAGCTAATCTTTCAGGTAAAGATCTCCAAAATGAGGATTTACCAGAACTTATTGGCACGCTTATGACACAATATAAATTGCCCGCATCAGCCCTGTGCTTAGAAGTTACCGAAAGTGCGGTGATGGATGATATGGAATGTGCTCTCAACATTTTAGAAGCTCTAGATAATATGGGCATCAAACTATCTATTGATGATTATGGCACGGGCTATTCGTCACTGGCCTATCTAAAAAGATTACCCGTACAAGAATTAAAGATTGATAAAACTTTTGTCTTGAATCTAGCGACAAGCGAGGCTGATAGCATTCTAGTTCAGTCAACAATTGATTTAGCCCATAATCTAGGTCTAACGGTCACAGCCGAGGGCGTAGAAGATGCAGAGGCGTTAAAAATTCTTGATGGCTATGGTTGTGACATTGCCCAAGGCTATTTTATCAGCCGCCCCATAAAGGCAAAAGAATTTGAAGTGTTTATGAAAGAATTTCAGGGTGTTAAATGATAAATTTAAAACCAACCATATTCCTCTATAGTTTTTGTGCCCTGATAAATGCGCCAATATCGGCCTCTGCGCTGGATATTGAAAGTGATTTTACTGTATTTGGGGACCTTAGACTAGTTACCGCAGGTGGTGAAAAAAGCTGGTTAGACAAAGGTTTGGGTAAAAGCCGTTATGGCAGTGACAGTGATGGCAGTGACCATTTAGGTGTGCACCTTAGCGAAATTTCATTGCTTGCAAATGTAAATATAGGTTGGGACTGGCAGATATTCACACATGCCAGTTATAGCCCAGAGCAACATAAGCCTGTGGATGTGATTGAAAGCTTTTTAAAATATAGACCAGCGCCAATGAGCGCCCTATCATGGTCTGGACGTGCAGGACTATTTTTTCCGCATATCTCACGTGAAAACGTTGGCGTAGCGTGGACTAGTCCCTATTCTATCACCCCTTCAGCTATTAATTCTTGGGTGGGTGAAGAGGTCCGTGTTGGAGGATTAGAAGCTACAGCTAGCTATAAATTTGACAGCTCTAAACTATCCCTCACTGGCAGCCTCTTTGGCTATAATGACCCATCGGGTACGCTGCTTGCTTTCCGCGGATGGGCGCTCCATGATCTCAAAATAGGTGCTTTTTCAAGTGTACCTCTAGCACCCATCCCTTCGCTTGCTGGTGTGCCTGCTACAGCAGATACCCCTGCTAGGGCTAGAGCATTACCACAAGATCAATGGACACATCCTTCTTTAGAGCTGGATGATAAGATTGGTTACTATCTTAGCCTAGATTATGACTACGGGAAAAAATATAAGCTTGGCGCCCTATGGTATGATAATCGCGGCGATCCATCGGTACGCAAAGGTGGGCAATATGCATGGGGGACGTCTTTTTGGAATATCTATGCTGATCTAAATATTACAGATAATTTCAAACTTATCGCTCAAGCCATGAAGGGCACTACCCTAATGGGGAGCCTCATTACAGATTTCAGGCCCCTTGATGTTGATTATAAATCCGCCTTTATCCTCGGCAGCTACACTATGGACAAATGGCGTTTTTCCGCTAGGGCTGAGACATTTAAAACCATCGACAATACTTGGCTAGTAAGGGATGACAATGACGAGACTGGCCATAGCTTTATGATTGCCACTAGTCACACTTTTAATAAAAACGGTAACATAGTTGCCGAGTGGTTATACATTGATAGCAAACGAGACGTCAGACAGGAAATCGGCCTACCACTGCAAACCAAAGTAAATCAATTTCAGCTATCCTATCGGTATCAGTTTTAAGCTAGATACCTAATTCATCCCGCATTTTATAAAACATCATACCAGCGGCCAATATTGGCTGCCTAAACATTTTACCACCGATGAAAGGGGCATGCATCAGATTATCCATAATATCAAATCGCTCAGCTTGGCCTGCGATAGATTCTGTGACTAATTTTGCCGAAATATGTGCAGGTGCTACACCGTGGCCGGAATAGGCTTGAGCAAAATACACATTAGGCGTCACGCGACCAACTTGTGGAATACGGTTCATACCGATCCCCATATAACCACCCCATTCATAATCGATTTTTATCCCTTTTAAGTGAGGAAAAACCTTCTCCATTTTAGGGACCAGAGTGGATGCAATATTTTTTGGGTGACGACCTGAATAATTAGCCAGCCCACCAAACAACATACGTTTATCTGCTGATAACCTGAAATAATCAAGCGCCCAGCGCTGATCACACACCGCGTAATCTGATGGCAACGTCATCGCTACCTGCTCGTCGCTTAAAGGCTCTGTGGCGATAATATAGCTACCAGCAGGAATGAGCTTTGATGCGATTTTTGGCACAAGTTCATCTTGATAAGCATTGCCCGCAAGCAAAACAAAATCGGCCGTGATGGTTGCCGTTTCGGTTTTAACCTTAGCGGGTTCGCCGTATTCAATATCAGTAACCATTGCACCTTCGTAAATCTTAGCGCCTAAGCTTTCAGCCGCGCGCGCTTCGCCGCGCACAAGATCAAGCACTTGCGCGTGTCCCCATCCCATATTTGTCAGGCCGCCAATATAGCGCTCGTTACACACAACATCAGCTACATCAGCTTTGTTATCAATAAGACGCTGCTCAGGCTTATAACCACAACTAATTAATTTATCACGAGCATGCTTTAGCTCATCTAATTCCGATTGGTTCATCGCAGCGTCAAAATAACCCCATTTCAGATCACAGTCGATTTTATAGCGCTCGACCCAATCTATAATGATGTCATTGCATTCAACGCCCATATTCCAGACGGTTTTGGCATTATCTTTACCAAATGTTTTTTCAATTTTTTTGATGTCCGCAAGCTCAGGTCCATAACCACCCACGACCTGACCGCCATTACGACCAGATGCACCCCAACCAATTTGATTCTGTTCAAGCAAAGCTACTTTAAACCCGCGTTCTGATAAATGAAGCGCTGCTGCAACACCTGTGAAGCCACCACCGACAATACAGACGTCAACGTGCTGGTCATCAGTGAGCGTGGAAAATGAAGCTTTATCACGCATGGTAGCAGCGTAATATGAATCTGGCAATTGGTCACTATGGGCTATGTCTTGAATACGCATATTATACTACTCTAAATCAGTTTTAATTATCTTATAGGCATCAGTTTTAGACTAAATACCCAGTTCGTCACGCATCTTATAGAACATCATGCCCGCAGCTAAAATAGGCTGACGCAGCAGTCTACCACCAGGAAACGGTGGGTGCATGACATTAGCCATCACATCAAATCGTTCAGCATGGCCTGCAATAGCCTCTGAAACTAATTTCGCCGACATATGCGTCGAAGCCACACCGTGTCCTGAATAGGCTTGTGCAAAATAGACATTGGGCGTCACGCGGCCAATTTGTGGAATACGGTTCATACCAATCCCCATATAGCCACCCCATTCATAGTCGATTTTAATCCCTTTTAATTCTGGAAACACTTTTTCCATCTTAGGGATCAATGTGGAAGCAATATCCTTTGGATGGCGACCAGAATAGTTCGCAAGCCCGCCAAACAACAAACGGTTATCAGAGGACAGGCGGTAATAATCCAGCGCCCAGCGCAAATCACATATTGCATAATCTGATGGAAGTGTCTGTGCAATTTGCTCATCTGACAGTGGCTCAGTCGCAATAATATAACTACCCGCAGGTATAAGGCGAGATGCTAATTTTGGCACAAGGTTACCCATGTAGGCGTTACCTGCCATCAAAACAAAATCTGCGGTAATTGTGGCAGTTTCAGTTTTAACTTTTGCAGGTTCGCCGTATTCAATATCAGTGACCATTGCGCCTTCGTAAATTTTAGCCCCTAGACCCTCAGCGGCGCGCGCTTCACCGCGAATAAGATTAAGCACATGGCAGTGCCCCCACCCCATATTAGCAAGCCCGCCAATATAACGATCGCTATTAACAATTTTTGCCATCTCATCGCGGTTTTCAATAAGGCGTTGCTCTGCTTGGAACCCCATATCTACCAAGGTATCTCGAGAGCGCTTAAGCTCATCAAGCTCAGATTGTTTCATTGCAGCATCAAAATAACCCCATTTAAGGTTACAGTTGATGTCGTATTTTTCGACCCAGTCAGCAATAATATCAATGCATTCTACGCCCATTTGCCACATCTTTTTGGTATTTTCCTTACCAAAAAGCTTTGTCACCCCACCAACATTGGCTAATTCACGGCTATAACCACCAATAACTTGGCCGCCATTACGCCCCGACGCGCCCCAGCCAATATGATTTTGCTCGACGAGCGCAACCTTAAAACCTCGTTCGCTCAAATGCAGTGCAGCAGCAACGCCTGTGAAACCACCACCGACGATGCATACATCAACGCGCTGGTCTTCTTCTAACGTTGAAAAAGGCTTTAAGTCGTTACATGTCGCAGCATAATAAGACTCTGGGAATGCATTGTTATGGGCTATGTCATTGAAACGCATATTAAACTACTCTCAAATACCAATCTAAATCAGTTTGACTAATCACACGATGATAAATTTCTTCTTCTTCTGATCTAATGCGCCCATAGAGATCCACAAAACGCTCGCCTAAATAATCAGATAGTATTTCACCTTCTTTAAAGACTGCATTAGACCTGCCCCAACGGGATGGTAACATATTTGACATGTCAATATCATCTAATTCACCAAGTTTTGTTCCTGGATCACAATTATGCGTTAAACCATAATGCGCGGCAGCTAAAATAGCCGCAGATACCAAATGAGGGCATGCATCCGCACCAGAAACCCGATGCTCAAAACGACGGTTCGTTTTGTCTGCCACAGGCAAACGTACAGATACGCGGCGGTTGTTTTCACCCCAATTAGGCACCACAGGTGTGTATAATTCTGGATCAAAACGACGATAACTATTGGCCGTAGGCGCAAATATAGCCGTTGATTCTGGCATGGCCTTTAACAGACCTCCAACAGCGGCTGCTAATTTTTCTTCGCCATCATCAAGACCAAATATATTATCACCACTCGCATTCAATATACTCATATGCAGGTGCAGCCCATTACCAGACTGATCTGGTAGCGGCTTAGCCATAAAGCTTGCCAGCATGTCATGCTTAAAGGCCACGCATTTAACAACACGTTTCAGCAGCAATGCATAATCAGATGCCATCAATGCATCATCCATATGATTTAAATTGACCTCAAACTGGCCATCGCCATATTCACATAATAAGGCGTCAAGGGGTATACCCTGCACGCGACATGCTGCCTCAATCTCATCTAAGATCGGTGCAAAATCATAATGCACTTCTGCCGTTAGATAATTAGCGCCCGTTGCGCGCGGCATCCCGCTCATTGGGGCAACCGGCCTTGGAGGCATCGCGCCCTTCTCTAACAAATAAAACTCGTATTCAAAGGCAACAACAGGCTTTAAACCCGCACTCTGATATGAGCTTAATGTCTTTTCTAATATACAGCGTGGGTCAGTAAACCATGAGCTACCATCTAGTTCACGCATCGTCATGAGCACCTGTGCGGTTGGGCGGTTCGCCCATGGCACCACTTGAAGCGTACCCGGCACCGCCACACAAAGTCTATCAGGATCAGAACCTAAATCAGCTAAGGTACAATCCAGTGTATCTCCTGTAACCGATAGGTATGAGACTGATGCAGGTAGAGTGAAGGCACCCTTAGCTATTTTTTTCAACACAGCTGGTGATGCTTGTTTTATACGCAAGATACCATTCATGTCTGAAAGTAATACTTCCACAACTTCAATATCTGGGTGCGCTCCTAAAAACGCATCAACTTCCTCTTGAAAACTCACAACTATTTCTCCTTCATAACTTCAATTACATGAACATTAGACAAGTAAGGGAACTTAATAAATACCGCATATGTATTAGCATTATAATTGTGATCACAAAAAATTATCCATAAGGCATTTATTATACTAGGTAAATTCAATTCATACCTCATTTTAGTTATGATATTAATCTTGACTTAATCCTATTTTGTGATCACATTTGAAAAATTGAATATTACGATCTTATCGGGATAAGTTTAATTTATAGAAATTGTTAAACTGGATCGCAATATTTTAGCAAAATTAATAGTGGGCATATAGCCCACAAGTAGGGATATTTTACGATGAATGTACCACACCATAGTCTGAGTGAAAAAACCTTGAGCCGCGCTAAGATGTTTCAAATCTTTAAATATACGATCTATGCATTAATTTGTTGTAATTTTTTCTATTTTGCTTGGGAAGATACAATGGCAAGCGCCCATACATTTCAGGGCGGTGTTGGTCTAAGCCAGATATTTACAGCCTTCACTGCTTCACTGGATACCGTCGCTTGGATCGTTCTTCTTGGTATTTTTGAGCTTGAAACCTATACCATAGAGGACGAGGATTTATACGGCAAACTCAAGTGGGGCATGAATATAGTCACGACCATTTGCTACGCCTCTATCACTATGGCTTGCTATGGGTATCTAAATAAATTTTTAATGACCTATGGTTTTGAGCCTAGCATGATCACAGATGCCTGCGCTCAGGTTGGAAACATCAAATCATATGCAGCAGGGCTTGACGATTATTACTCCCTCACCGCCGACAATTGCAGTGCGCTAACAGCGCCATTCCTTGTTAACAGTGAGACCAGTATGATTGCCACTGCTAATGTATCAATGGAGCTAAAACGCATCTCCTCTATTGACGTTATGAACTCAATAGTCTGGTTACTTATTGTCGTAATTCTGCAAATTGACGTTATGTTGCAACTGCGCGGCAAACTGACCGACAAACTATATAAAATCACGGCCTCCGTCAAAGCCGTATCTTATAGCTTGTTATTTGTTGCTGCCTTTTACTGGGCGTACCTTGGTGATGCATATGGGACTTGGGATGCCACATTATGGATTTTGGCCTTCTTCTTTATTGAGCTGAACTTGTTCAACTGGCACGAAGAAGAGATAATTGAAGCAAAGGTTGAGGTACAAAAATCATGAAACCTGTTATTGGCATAATATGCGACACGGCGATGAATGGGCCACACCTGTTCCATTCTGCGGGGGATAAATATATCCGCGCGGTAAGAGAATGTATGGATGCAACGCCTTTATTGATACCGTCATTAGATGACAATCCGCTAGATATAGATGAATTAACCAATGTGTTTGATGGTTTTTTAATCACGGGTGGTTATAGCAACGTTGGGCGCGAGCATTACGGCGAAGAGCCTGCGCCCGAAGGTGAAAACCAAGACCCTTTGCGTGATAAGAATACTCTACCTCTTCTGAAGGCACTCATAGACAAGGGCATACCATTTTTTGCTATTTGTCGCGGCTTGCAAGAGCTGAATGTAACAATGGGGGGAACGCTATACCCACGCATTCATGAGATAGAGGGTCGTGATTATCACAGCACCCATGACGGCGATCCTGTCGAGGTGCAATATAGCGCAGTTCACGATGTAGCAACCGTGGCAGGCGGTCAGTTAGCCGCTATTACGGGCGAGACAAAATTTGATGTGAATTCAATCCACGTTCAAGGGATAAAGGATTTAGCACCGGGCCTAACTGTAGAAGCAGTAGCAGGTGACAATACTGTTGAGGCTGTATCGGTGACAAACGCTAAATCCTTTGCACTGGCCGTGCAGTGGCACCCAGAATGGCAAGCAAAAGACAATCCGCAGTCGGTAAAGATGTTCAATGCATTCAAAGCCGCTGTACTAAAATTTAAACAGAGTAAATAAACACAACAATTTAAGGACAGTTCCTCAGCAATGGGGGCTGAATGGTGTTTCATGAGTGATGCAAAGAGCATCGAAAAGGCCGAACAGTGGCTAATAGATAATAACATTGATGACATTGAGTGCATGGTTGCCGATGTGGCTGGCATTGCCCGCGGCAAATCTATGCCACGCAAGAAATTCATTGAGGACCTACAAACACGTAGTCTCCGCATGCCAGAAACGCTATTTGGTATGACGGTGAACGGCGACAATGTTATTAATGAAGCCATGACCGAAACCGAGCAGGATGTTATCATGGTACCTAATCTTGATACTATCTGCGCAACCCCATGGCAATCAGAACCCACAGCATGTGTAATATGTGACTGTGAATATGATGATGGAAGTAAAGTTGGCTTCTCACCGCGTCAAGTCTTAGAAAAAGTAGTAAACTTATATGCGGCTGAAGGCTGGACTCCCATTGTTGCACCTGAGTTTGAATTTTACCTTCTGGAAAAGCAAGAAGACAACATTGAAGGCGACCCAAAACCTCCAAAAGGTCGCTCCGGTCGTCGTGATTCAGGCTCTTCACCCTATTCTATTGATAGTTTGGACGAATTTGCTCCTTATTTTGATGATGTCTACGCAGCCTGCGAAGCACAAAATATTGATGTAGACACGCTCATTCACGAAGCGGGGCCTGGGCAATATGAATTTAACGTCAATCACGGCGAGCCAATGAATGTCGCGGATCAATCCTTCCTGTTTAAGCGTATTATCCGACAGGTTGCGATGCACCACAATATGTTCGCCTCGTTTATGGCGCGACCCTATGCGGACAGTTTTGGTAGTGCTATGCATATTCACCAGTCAGTAATTAATAGCGAAACTAAGAAGAATGTTTTCTCTGACGCTGAAGGTGGTGATACGGAATTATTTCTGTCCCACATTGGTGGTTTGCAGAAATATCTACCAAGCGCCATGCCACTGATTGCACCCTATGTGAATAGTTACAGCCGTTTTGGTTCAGGGTGGTCATGTCCTACCAACACACACTGGGGCCGTGAAAACCGCTCTGTTGGTTTGCGTTCACCTGCGGGCGGGCCTGAATCCCGTCGCATTGAAAACCGCATAGCTGGCTCTGATGTGAACCCATACTTTGCCATAGCCGCGTCACTGGCTTGTGGTTATCTCGGCATGAAAGAAGGCCTAAAAGCATCACCTGCGGTTGAGGGTGTTGCTTATGGGGAAAAAGGTGGAAAATTGCCACGCCACTATCTTGACGGCGTAAGAAAACTAGGCAGTTGCGACCCTCTAAAAGAGGTTCTAGGCGCTGACTTTGTGAACACCTATGTGGAGATGAAGGAGCTAGAATATGATAGCTACGCTTCGGTTCTTAGCCCATGGGAAAAGAAATATTTAATGTTGAACGTGTAAACTCTAAGAAAGGACGTATATTATGTCTGGACAATTATCTAACAGAACTAAAGAAATACAAGAACTAGATGCAAAGCACCACTTGCATCCCTTCATGGAGCATCCAAATATTGCTCGTAAAGGCGCACGTGTTATCACGAGTGCTAAGGGTGCTTACATTTATGATAGCGAAGGTAACGAGCTATTAGACGGCATGGCTGGTCTATGGACCAATCAGATCGGAATGGGCCGTGAAGAGATTGTTGAAACTGCTGCTGCGGCCATGCAAGAGCTTGGTTTCTATAACACATTCTTCTATACTACTCATCCTGCCGTAGCGGAGCTAGCTGCCAAGATTGCGGAAAAAACACCAGGTGACATCAACAAGATTTTCTTTGCCAGCTCTGGTTCAGAAGCTGTTGATAGTGCTTATAAGCTAATCAAATATTATTGGAATATGAAAGGTCAGCCAAACCGCAAGCAATTCATCGCTCGCGAACGCGCTTATCATGGTTCTACAACTGTTGCGGCCTCGCTTTGCGGCCTAACGGGTATGCACCCTCAATTTGATCTACCTATTGAAGGCATCCACCATATTGGCCCTGCCCCAGATTATTACGCTGAAGGCGGTGATCAAACACCAGAAGAATTCACAGACCGCTGCGTCCAAGCACTTGAAGATAAAATCAATGAGATTGGCGCGGAAAATGTAGCTGCGTTCGTTGCAGAGCCTGTTATGGGCGCGGGCGGCATGGTGCCTCCCCCTCCTGGTTACTGGCCAAAAATTGAGGCTGTATGCCGCAAACACGGTATTATCATGTGGTGTGACGAGGTCATTTGCGGCTGGGGTCGTACTGGTGATTGGTTCGGCAGCTCTCATTTTGGTGTTACACCTGATGTAATCACAATGGCAAAGGGCCTAACATCTGGATATCAACCTTTATCAGCGGTAGCTATTGGTGGTGATATGGCTGATACAATTGCAGCTAATGAAGATGAGATGGTGCATGGCTTTACCTATAGTGGCCATCCTGTTGCTTGTGCGGTAGCGCTAAAGAATATTGAAATCATGGAGCGAGAAGGCCTTGTTGGTTCAGATGCTCAAAATGATAAAATTGCTTATTGGGCAGCAGCAATGGATAAACTTGGCGAACATCCATTAGTTGGCGCAACACGCTGCATCGGCTTACTTGGTGCCATTGAACTGGTTAAGGATAAAGCCACGCAAGAGCGTTATCCATCAGAATTAAGTGTTGGTTTCCAATGCCGTGAAATTTGCATGGAGAATGGCCTAGTGATGCGCAACGTTGGTGACACAATGATTTTATGCCCACCTCTGGTTATCACTAAAGAACAAATAGACGAGCTGGTGACAAAAGCCCGCCTTACATTTGATCTAGCGCTTGAAAAAATTAGCTAGAACTTCAGCTAAGGATTCGGGCCTATAAAAAAGGAAAATAGTATGACATCGAAGCACCATAAAAAAGTTATTGGTCGGCGCGATGTCGTACTATTTTGCATCTCAGCTATCTTGTTACTCGATACCGTGGCAGCAGGTGCTGCCGTTGGTGCCTCTAGCATATTCTGGTGGGTCATACTCGGGGTATTCTTTTATATCCCCTTTTCCTTAATCTCTGTGGAAATGGGCAGCACTTACCCTGATCAGGGTGGTATCTACGCTTGGGTTGACCGCGCCTTTGGTAGCCGCTGGGCATCATCTGTTGCATGGTCTTATTGGATCAACATGGCCATATGGTGTCCCGCTATTCATATTTTGTTTGCGGGTATCTTTAGTCAAATATTTGACCTGAACTTATCGCTCTATGAACAAATTGCCATAGGCATAGTCATCACTTGGCTGACGGTGCTGGTAAATGTTATCACATTAGACATTGGTAAATGGGTTCCAAATATAGGCGCAATATTAAAAGTCATTGTGTTTATGAGTGTCATTATAGGTGCTTATTTCTATTATCAGGAACACGGCATGGCCAATGAGTTAACGGTAGAAACACTAACCCCGCACCTTGGGGAAGGGTTGAAATACCTGCCTGTTATTATCTATGGCATGTTGGGGTTCGAGCTAATATGTGCTGGCGCTGATGAAATGGAAAATCCACAAAAAGATTTACCAAGCGGCGTCCTGATATCGGGCATCATCATCATCGCACTCTATATCCTAGCTACATTCGCCGTATTAACCGCTATTCCATCGGGCGAGATCAATCTGGTAGAAGGTCTGGTTGATACGCTGAATCTCTTCTTTGGTGCTAGCGAGATGGGCCGCACTTTTGTCCTGATTCTTGCTATCGGCACATTATATACTTTCTTTTCTAATGGTGTCACATGGGCTCTTGGTGCTAACCGCGCGGCGGCCGAGGCGGCGCGTGAAGGCGAACTACCTGCCTTATTTGCTTATGAGAGCAAGGTTAAGCGCACACCTATAGGCGCAGCACTTGCTCTAGGTGTGGTTAGCACTAGTGTTCTCATTCTTTACGGCCTTATAGCCAATTCAAATGAAGATTTATTTTGGTCACTCTTTGCCTTTAGCAGCGTGATTTTCTTGGCACCCTATTTCGTAATGATGCTTGCCTATATCAAGCTACGCAACACGGACACAGACACGCCTAGACCCTTTAAAATCGCAGGCCCCAATTGGGTTGGTAATGGTTTAGCGTTCCTATGTTCATTTATCTTGATACTTGCAATTATCTTGTTCGTTTATGTGCCGGGCGAAGGTGAAGGCACTGGTATGCAATGGCCCGTGTTTTACGGCGCTACTGCCATGTTACTATTAGGTGAGATTTTGATCCACCTACGTAGAAGAAATGGCAAATCATGAAATGAACGCCCATAGCGACATATCATTTTCAGCCCTAAATCAGATGGAGGGGGAGACCACGCAAGAATGGGTCTACCGCGCCTTGCGGTTTATGATTTTATCTGGTCAGGTCACACCTGGGCGGGCGCTAACAATCCGCGGCCTTGCCGCTGATCTGGGCACCAGTGCTATGCCTGTGCGTGAGGCATTGCGCCGCTTAACGTCAGAGGGCGCATTAGAGAGTAAATCAAATCGGCGCATCGTCGTGCCTAAGCTAACACCTTCACGCCTTGCTGAACTGTTGGAACTGCGCATTTCATTAGAGGTTCACGCGGCCGAGCGCGCCCTGCCCTATATCAATGAGGAAACAGTCGAGGCATTGACAGGTATAGATAACGAATTAAACGCGGGGTTATCTAAAGGAAACGCTACAAATATCATTATAAATAATCAGGCATTTCACCGCACGATTTATACCGCTAACAAAGACCAAGTGATCATGCCATTAATTGAGCGTGTTTGGTTGCAGATGGGGCCATTGCACCGCTTAGCACTGACTTGGTTAACCGATAATTATATCGAAGATAGGCATGTAGATATTTTAAAATCCTTAACTGAGCGTGACCCATACGGTTTAAAAAATGCGATAGAAGCAGATATTAGAGAAGCCGCAGGTTATCTAACCCAGCCAGCACTGTTAAAAGAATATTTTGAAAAAGGGGGTGACAATCCTGCTCCCATACGGGATTATACAAAAAATGTGAATATGAAAAAATTAAGGATACCTAAAGCCACGTGAGCAATTCCCTAAACATATTCGCCCCCGTTGTCACCGACATAGGCAATGAGCGGTTTTCTCGCAGCTTAACGCATGCCTTAAACCAATTAGCTGTTTTTGACGGCCTATGTATCATTCTATTCTATCCTGACCGCGGCCCGCAGGTTCTATGTGATGACTTGCCTCAAGCTGACTATAAAGTTTTTTGGCAAACATATATGAAGGGTGCTTATCTACTCGACCCTTTTTACCGCAAATGTGCCGAGGGTCGTTCAGGCATGTTTCATCTACGTGAGATAATGCCCGCAGGCTTTACTACCAGTAGCTATTATAAGAACTACTTTGCCCCAGCTGAAAATATTGATGAAATAAATTACCTCATACAAGCAGATGGATTTAGTGTCCTTATTGGCTTGTCACGATCAGTAAAATTCAGACGTTTCTCAGCTGCAGAGGGCAAGAAGGTGGATCAAGCCACAAGCATCGTTGAGACGTTAGTTTTAAAACATATTGAACTTATAGGGGCTGACCACAGCGAGGCCACAGCTTATAACCAGCCTGCCGCACTGAAGGCGCGCCTAGATAGTTTTGGCAAGCTAGAATTAACTGTGCGTGAGCATGAGATTGCTCACTTAATGCTACTTGGCTATTCATCCAAAGCAGCAGCAAATCAGCTGGAAATATCACCTGCGACAGAGCGGGTGCACCGCAAAAGCATCTATAGAAAAATGAATGTCAATTCGCACGCAGAGTTACTGGCACAAGCCTTTAGCTTCCTAATTGATCCAGACAAATCTATTCCCAGCTAAAGGCTGCGTAACTAGGGAAGTCTAACTTGATATTCTCTTCGCCTGCCTCAACACGCCTTTTGGCTTCATCCCGCAATATCTGGATGCTTGGGCCAACCTTGCTGCGCATCTTTGCTAGTTCATACCAATATGGCTCAAATTTTGGATTTTTCTCACCACCTTTATAAGCTTTCAATAATGGCCCAACGACGGAGAAACCCTTATATATACGCTTTGATTGCTCAACCTCATAAGCGTCTATTTCCTCATAAAGCGCCTTCAGTCTAGGTGATACTTTATCATCGTTTACTGTGCGCTTTTCAGTTGAAGCCATCAATTCAAAATAAGCAATGGTATCTTCAAGACTTATTGAATCTGCACTACCCCATTGATGCATATTATCAGCGTTAACACGCGCACCTGTCTTTGGATCAATGATCATTACAGTCGGTGTCGCGTAAATCACTGGCATGCCAAAACGCTTATTCACATCAAAGCTTTTGTTCAAATAACCAACATCAACGAATAATGTCTCATAATTGTCGGCCATCAACGGCGCTAATTTAGGGTCATGTAATCGTTTCGCCAGCGCACGGCTATCGTGGCACCAATTGCCGCCCATAACCACTAGCGCTAATTTACCACTATCACCTGCCTTAGCAAGTATAGCATCGACATCGGCTTGCACATTATCAGACGCGTTATAGGGGCGACTGATATCTACACCGTCTATCACAGTAGCGTCACCACTATATGCGCTTATGTTAAATGTTAATCCTAGAATGAAAGCGATGAAAAACTGGCGCATGGATAATATCTTTCTAAATGATATGTGTAGTCAATAAATTTATAAATACACTAATACGGTCTTAATACGAAATATTTTTGTCAAATAGCAGTTATTTAATGAAACTATCTTTATGATTTGGGAAAAGTTGCGCTAGATAACTCATCATTACTTTTTCAGCATCTGATCGTTTTAGCTGACGCGCCGATACCAGCATATTAAGCCACATACCATCTGCCATCGCCATAATACTCTCTGCCACACCTTGTAAATCAAGGTCTTTATATTGACCTTCTTCTATTAGACGTATCAGGATTCCCTCTAAAACTTGTTTATAATCTATTACACGGTCTTGGCAGATTTTCTTATAGGTTGGTCGTGATTTCACCTCCCCCCAAAAAGCAAACCAAACAGCTAGCTTTTTCGGGTCTGTGACCGATGCTTGATAATCAGCACGTAATAGAGCTGCTAGCTGACTAGCTGGAACATTCGACGACTTATCCAACGCGGATTGCCATGTCTGCTCATATTCATCGCGCACATACCTTAACGTTTCTGTGAGTAGATTTTCTTTGCTAGTGAAATGCAGATTAACAATACCTTGGCTTAGGCCTGCCGTTTTGCATACATGTGCAAGCGTCGTATCACCAAGCCCCCTTTTTGCAATAGAATCAATGGTTGCCTCGATGAGCTGACGACGCCTAACACCCTTGGCGGCGCGTCTCGTTGGTTGAGGTTTAATATCTACGGACATAACGGTTCCTATCTAAAGTTATCCATAATATTATAAAAATAATTAGTTAAGTCAATATATATACTTAATTTGAGTTACTGAATAAGCATTCATTCATTTTTTAACAAATTTCTCTAGACAACGATTAAGTTTATTGGCATGGTCTGCGATGACTAAATTCTGATTCTAGATTCTAAATTCTGGGCGCGGTGCCATCAAGGAATAGTGAGATTATGAAAAAATATGATGCAATAGTAGTCGGCGGTGGCCATAACGGCCTAACAAACGCTGCTTTTTTAGCCAAGGCGGGACTAGACGTCCTTTGTCTTGAGAAAAATGAATATGTAGGGGGCGCGACAGTAAGTCGTAATCTGCATAAGGACTGGATATATTCCAACTGTTCTTATGTATGTAGTTTATTTCGCCCTGAAATTTATCGTCAATTAGAACTTGCTAAGCACGGCTTGCAGGTTGTTACCTTTAGTGGTGGTTTCACCATGATGGAAAATGGTGACTATCTGGGTGCATTTAGCGATCATGAGGTTATGCGCCGCGAGATTATGCGCCACAGCCCTAATGATGTTGATGCATATGACCGTTTTAGTACTGAAATGGCTAAATGGTGTCGTTTCATTCGCCCAATGCTACTGCGTACGCCTCCAGACCCAACAAGCTTTAAAATACGAGATCTGGACGAACTACGTTTTCTTGCTAAATCATTCATGGACCTAGGCGCCAAAGATTTACATGATTTTATGCGTTTCTTCACATTAAGTGTGAATGATTACCTAGATCAATTCTTTGAAAGCGACCTGATTAAGGCCCACAAGGCTGGTTCAGGCATCATTGGTACGGGCCTTGGTCCGATGTCACCAGGTTCAGCCTATGTAATGCTGCACCACTACATGGGTGACGTTGATGGTAGTGTTGGCGCTTGGGGTTTTGCCCGTGGCGGCATGGGCGCTATCGCTGAGGCACTATCCAGCTCGTTCCAATCTTATGGCGGCGAGCTACGTGTTGGCGCTGATGTGGATAAAATCCTTACCAAAAACGGCAAGGTAAAGGGCGTTGTTCTAGAGAATGGCGAAGAAATTTACGCAAAACGCGTGGTCTCCAACCTTGATCCAAAACGCACATTCCTCAAAATCCTTGATGAAAAAGATGCTGGCCCTGATGTTGTTAAGGCGGCAAAACGCTTTAAAATTCGCGGTTCAAGCGGCAAGATAAATATTGCGCTTAACAGCTTGCCTGAGTTTACGTGTCTTCCTAAGGATACAGAACTCATGAGGGGTGATTTCCACCTCCTAGACAACATGGAAGCATATGAGCGAGCTTATGACGATTGGAAAGAAGGTCGTTTCTCAGCAAATCCATATGTTGACGCAATGATCCCTACCCTAACTGATCCAACAATGGCACCAGAAGGCAAGCACTTCATGTCCGTATTTGTTCAATATTGCCCTCCTAAATACGAAGGCGAAGAATGGACAGACGAAAAAGTGAAAGAATTTGGTGACAATGTTCTTGCTCAATTTGTTAAATACGATCCAAACTTCCTTGATCGTGTTGAACATGCTGAGGTTAGAACACCTCGCGAGATCGAATCTGAGGCTGGCCTAACACAAGGCAACATCTTCCACGGTGAGCTAACACTTGATCAACTAATGTTTAACCGTCCATTCCCTGGTTCTGCTCAGTACCGTGGCCCAGTAAACGGCATGTATATGTGTGGTTCATCGTCTCACCCAGGTGGTGGCGTGATGGGTGCACCAGGTGCCAATGCGGCCCGTGAAATCCTAATGGATATGAATGTTAGCACTACAGTACCGGAGGACGAAGGCGATGACTAAAACATATGATGCAATAATAGTCGGCGGCGGACACAACGGTCTTGTTTGTGCTGCTTATCTGGCAAAGGGCGGTAAAAAAGTTGTTGTCCTAGAAGCGAATGAGCAAGTAGGCGGTGGCGCAGTAACTGAGGAACTTAGCTATGGCAAGAAAGTCTCTAGCTGCGCTCAATTCCTTAATCAGTTAAACGGCAATGTAGCTAAGGATTTAAACCTAGCAGGACATGGCCTAAAGATCGCAGCGAGTGATGTGTCTACGATTGCGCTAAATGCAAATGGAGATCACCTAACACTCACAAAAGACAGCGCCTCTGGTGCTGGTATCAGTGATGAGGACGCAGCAGCGTATAAGAAATTCATTAGCTTAATGCGTGAATATGCTGGCACACTCAATTTCCTAGTGGATATGCCTCCACTGGATATATTCAATCCAGACTGGGCTGATAAAATCGCAGCAATGAAACTAGGATGGAAGCTACGCTTTGGCCTAGGCGCAAAGAAGATGTCAGAATTTTTACGCCAAGTCGGCATGAATATCTATGACGTTATGGAAGACGAGTTTGACCATGCACTTCTTAAAGGCGCACTGAGCTTTGATGGTGTTCTTGGTACACATGCAGGGCCACGTTCACCAGGCACAGTGTTGACATTCCTTTACCGTCTTGCCGCTGGTAACGCCGGTGCTGTTGACATTCCAGAAGGCGGCATGGGTAGCGTGACGATGGCAATTGCCAAGTCTGCCGAATCTTTTGGCGCTGAAATCCGTACTAACGCTCGCGTAGCTAAGGTCAATGTTGATAACTGCGCTGTCACAGGCGTGACACTGGAAAATGGCGACGTCTTAAATGCAACAACTGTTGTATCAAATGCTGACCCTAGAACCACAGTGAATGATATTGTTGGCCCTCGTCATTTTGAGGCTGATTTTGTTCACCGCATTAATAATATACGTATGCGCGGCACTGCGGCAAAGCTTCACATTGCGTTAAAAGGCTTACCAACATTCACAGGGCTTACAGCCGATCAGCTTAAAAACCGTTTGGTGATAGCACCTGAATCAATGGAAGTTGAGCGAGCCTTTAATCATGTGAAATATAAGGAAGTATCAGCACGTCCCTGTATGGAAATATCTATTCCATCAACAGTGGATAGCACATTAGCCTCATCAGGCCATGTGTTAAGCGCAACGGTTCAATATGCCCCTTACGAATTAAAGGGCGGCTGGACCAAGGCAGCAAAAGACGCTTTCCTTGAGACATGTATTGACCGTATCGCAGAGTATGCACCTGACATCCGCGATCATATCGAGGACGCTCAGCTGGTCACACCTAAGGACCTAGAAGAAAAATACGGTATGCAAGGCGGCAACTGGCATCACGGCGAGCTAACGCTTGATCAGATGTTAATGTTACGCCCTGCCCCAGAAGCATCACGTTATGCATTGCCGCTCGATGGCATGTATCTATGTGGTGCAGGCGCTCACCCCGGTGGTGGCGTTATGGGTGCAGCAGGTAAAAATGCAGCACAGACTATATTGAAGGGAGCACGGTCATGAACCAGCAAGTAGACAAAGCCCACTATAAAGTGGCCGTGAAAGAGACGCCTTTCTACAACAAACAAAAGGCACTTGATTTTGTCAACACGTGGCACCGCTGGAAAGAATATACAGTCCCTGACGTTTTAAAAAATGTCACTGAAGAATATTTTGCCATTCGTAACTCTGCCAGTGTGTTTGATATTACGCCTATGTCGAAATACCTGATCAAAGGCCCAGATGCGTTTGATTTCGTAAACCGCTTGCTGCCGCGTGATATGTCAAAGCTGCGCGTTGGTCGTGTGGGTTACACTATTTGGTGTGACGACGAGGGCAAGGTGATCGACGACGGTACTATTTTCCGTGTTGGCGAAGATGAATATTGGTTATGTGCTCAAGAGCGTCAGCTAGAAATTCTAAAACGCAATGCTATTGGCATGGACATAGAATACCGCGAAATCACTAATGAAGTTGCGGCCCTTTCCTTCCAAGGCCCTGTGACTTGTCGTATTCTAAAGAAAGCCGGTTTTAAAGACGTTGAGACTATGAAAATGTTCGACCAGCGTTTCTTTGATTATCCGGGCGGCAAGATCATGATCTCTCGCTCTGGCTTCACAGGCGACTTAGGCTACGAGCTTTGGGTTAAAAATGACCAAGCAGAAGCCATTTGGGACACGCTATTTGAGGCAGGCAAAGACCATGATGTCCGCGCCATTGGCGGCCAAGCATTAGAAATTGCTCGTATTGAGGCTGGTCTTCTGGCTGCTGACGTTGACTTTGCTTGCGCTAATCACACAGTACGTCACGGTCACGCGAAATCTCCTTATGAGCTTGGCCTTGGTTGGTTAGTGAAACTGGATAAAGGCGTTGCCTTTAACGGTCGTCGTGCTCTTAAGAAAGAAAAAGAAAATGGCTCTCGTTACCGTTTTGTGAAACTAGATGTGGAAGGCAATAAGGTTGCCCATCACGCTTATCTATTTGACGGCAAAAATGGTAAAACCATCGGCTATGTAAGTAGTGCTGGTTGGGCTCCTACAGCCAAAAAGAATGTGGCATTAGGTTTTGTTGACATGCCGCATGGTGATATTGGTGATGAAATTTGGGCTGAAATCTTTTACCAGAAAGAGCTTAAGTGGAATAGACGCTGGGCTAAATGTACCGTTATGAAAGACGCTGCATGGAATCCGCCGCGTAAAACACTTACACCGCCTAAGGATTTTTAAAGTTACACCTGTCTAGCTGTGTAGTGCAGCTAGACAATCCTCGCATGAGCTCGGCCTCCCACTTGGTCGGTACGCTCGCAAGGCTCACTAATTATCAAAAATAGCCCAGAGAGTTATATTTCTGGGCTTTACTTTTATATTCATTAAGGGAGTTAACCTATGTCCAATGATCTAACCTTACCGATAGCGCCTGATGCAATTCACTATGATCTTGATGATCGCGGCGCGCACCCTCGCCCTCTTGAAGGCACAGCTCCACAGATTTCAGGCAAACGAATCCATGAAGATGAAAGAGGCCGCGCTGCTGGTATCTGGCAATGCACAGAAGGCAAATACCGCCTAGAGCGTGTTAGCGATGAGTTTTGCTACATTCTAACAGGCCACTGGAAACTATACGGTGATGATGGCAGCGAGTATGAAGTCAAAGCGGGCGACGCCCTCTATCTAAAAGAAGGCTGGAAAGGCACCAGCCATGTGATTGAGACAGTTCGCAAAGTCTTTATGTCAGTAAAGTAAAACCAGCTCCAACAAAAAAGCCCTGACCTTTCGGTCGGGGCTTTTGTTTCTCTATGAATATCCGTCATTCCCGCGCAGGCGGGAATCTATAAATGCACCTTACTCAAATAATAAAGCTTAGTTATAAAGGCACCTGTCTCTGCTTTCTCGGTAATAACTGTTATATCCCCCTTGGCATGCTTACGTTGAAATAAGTCGTCACGGTTAATTGTTGGATCTATATGTAATGGTTTTCTATTATCTGAAATTTCTCTTATAATAGCAGCCCAACCCTGCCTTGACTTATCATAATCATGTGCATGAAACTCAATTTCAACATCGCTTAATGTGTAAGAATCTTGCTCGGGTGTGAATTCTTCTAGTTCAATATCTGTAGGAACTTCTGCTATAACGTCTCTTCCAATTTCAACACCATTTGGCCCTTTGATTGCCCGGGCTTTATAACGTTGAGCAGGGCTAAAAAAATCTCTTGCAGCTTTTACAACTGCCCGTTTACGCCCTTTACCTAATGTATCATCTAAAACAGATTTTATTTTACTCTTTGACACCCCTAACTCTTTGCCAACAATAGTGATCAACTCATCATATTTTCTCTGGGTATTTGAGTTGGATTTAACTTGTTCAATTTTTGACCATAAAGCATCAATACCATAAACAGCCACTAGCATGACCAATACCGTAATTAATGTATGATAATTATCAGGAACATCCATACCTGTAAGAGCTTGCACAATCTCTGGGATTTGTTTTTCTAAATCCTTTTGATATGTTAGAAATATTGTAACTCCTAAGAGTTCTTTTAGAGGGCTGTTATGCACAACAGACTTCAAACTCACGCGAGCATTATTAATTTCTAAGCCATCAACGCACCCCTCTAGAACATCTATAGCATTCAGCAATAGCTTTTCATTTGCGATTAGTGTAGCTGCCACCTCTGAAACAGTAGCCACCTTATCAAAGTCATATTCGACTGAATGATTTAACATAATTGCCATAAACAGTCTCCGCATATTTGGGGTAAAAATTGTTATTAAGTATCACTATAAACCAATAGATTGAAAAATAAAACTTAAAATAAAACCCTCATACCGCACTTGATGCGGTATCCTTTGGACTAGCGTGTTAGATATATTTTCTTAGGCTAACGATCCACAGTTTGTATGTAGCCCACTGCATAATGGATCCCCGTGTCAAGCACGAGGATGACGAGGTGATTTGTGATTGATGGCGTGTCCCGTCCTAGAATAAGTTGACGGTTTCTATATTAGGCCAGTTGTCGTAGACG
>CBFDCC010000004.1:0-268393 GCA_965603205.1 uncultured Kordiimonas sp.
GGCGGCCACTTGGCCTTGCCTCACTTAGTTCGGATATTTATTTCTTGATCCTCGCATTAGCTCGGGCGGCCACTTGGCCTTGCCTCACTTAGTTCGGATATTTATTTCTTGATCCTCGCTAAAGCTCATTTAATTAGCGCCATTAGCGCGTAGCAAGCGACCGCGAGGCGGCGACATTTCGCCGTCTACTATTATGATAACTCTGCTTTAACCGTCGCATAGGCCCAGTCGAGCCAAGGAACAAGCGCTTCGATGTCGGCTGTATCAATTGTGCCGCCAGCCCATATACGCAGACCCGCAGGCGCATCGCGGTAAGCACCAATATCATAAGCAACATCTCGCTCATCAAGCAACTTCGCCAGCTTTTTCGGCACAGATGCAGCCACATCGCCGTCAAGTGTCGCCACCCAAGGGTCTGTGATTTTCAAGCAGACTGATGTGTTAGAGCGCGTTGCCTTGTCCGCAGCGAGGAATGCAGCCCAATCAGATTTTTCAACCCAATCCTCAAGCACTTTTAAATTAGACTCGGATCGGTCAATTAATCCTTTTAAGCCACCAATGCTATCAGCCCAATCAAGCGCATCTACATAATCTTCAACAGCAATCATGGACGGCGTGTTGATCGTAGCGCCCTTAAATATACCTTCGATTAGCTTGCCACCCTTTGTCAGACGGAAAATCTTTGGTAACGGACGGTCTGGTGTGAATGACTCAAGACGTTCAACAGCGCGTGGTGACAATATAATCATGCCATGCGCGCCCTCGCCGCCCAGCACTTTCTGCCAGCTATAGGTGGTCACATCTAACTTTTCCCATGGTAAATCCATTGCAAAAGTCGCTGATGTTGCATCACAAATGGTTAGACCTTCGCGGTCATCGGCAATCCAATCCGCATTAGGGACCTTAACGCCTGATGTAGTGCCATTCCATGTAAAGACCACATCACGGTTGGTATCAACTTCCGTCAAATTAGGTAGTTCACCGTAATCAGCTTCAAAGCGACGTACATCATCAAGCTTGAGCTGTTTTACAACGTCAGTGATCCAGCCTGAGCCAAAGCTTTCCCACGCCAGCATATCAACGCCGCGCGCACCCAGCATAGACCATAGTGCCATTTCAACAGCGCCAGTATCAGAGCCAGGAACAATGCCAATACGGTAATCAGCAGGAACACCTAGAATTTCACGGGTTTTATTAATTGCATATTGCAGACGCTCTTTACCAATGCTCGATCTATGAGAGCGGCCAAGTGGCGTATTAGCAATTGCATTTGGAGTCCATCCAGGCCTTTTAGCACAGGGGCCAGAGGAAAATTCAGGACGCGCAGGTTTCGCGTCAGGCTGTGTAATAACAGTCATATATCTATCCTTCCAGATAGTTTGCACCTCGTTGGGGAGGCATTGCCCAATTATTTATGCTCAACCGTTGAATTTTTATACGCAGGTCAAACACGCGATATTGTTAATCTCACAATCAACCGCCCTTGGTAGGAAGGGATACCTGAGGCTGAAAATACGGGTTATCGCGTGAGAGTCAATTAATGAATTCTAATGAGACGCACAAGCTGCACCCCATATAGATTCATTAGCTAAATTCACACCAAATATGTAGACTTTAAGCTACATAAAACACTTGTAATTGAGCGAAGATATAGTTAATAAAGCATTAATAAAAAATGGGGTTCTACACAGTGTTGAAATTTATACAGGTATGCTTGCATATAATATGCAGTACTATATTTCTATCATCTGCAGTTAATGCACAAGATCATATCACATTATCTACTAACCTAGACTGGCCACCGTTTGTTATGGACGAAATGCCTGAACATGGGTTTTTAACTGAGATTGTTCAAAAAACTTTTACAAATTCAGATATAGAAACATCTATTGAGACTATGCCTTGGGAGCGTGCATTACGTGAGGTGGCATACAAGGATAATGTCGCTTCATATATTTATGGTTATTCTAATGAGCGCGCTAAAAAATATTATTACTCTGATCCCATATTTAAGACCGAGCCTCATTTGCTGAGCGCTGTGGATTCTGTACTAACCCTTGCTGATATGAATGAGCACTATAGAAATGCACAGCAGAGACAAAATATATTTTGTCATCCAATAAATTGGCTCATAGAGCCAACCATCGCTAATTTAATACAGGACAAACGTCTAATTCTTGCAAATCCAAGCTCTATGAAAGACTGTTTTAAATTATTCAGCATCGGTAAAAGCCAATTCATTATCGCTACCCAACTAGAATCTATTTATACATTCACAGAACTAGAAAAATCAATCCCGCCCTCAAGACGTGTCGATCGATCTGACTATCAGATGACAAGTCTGGGTGAACCCTTACCTCTACATGTTATTTTCTCAAAAACGCCCAAAGGCAAGGCGTTACGTGACAAATTTAATGCCTCGCTTAAAGTATTAAAAGAAACAGGTGAGTATGATAACATCATAAGCCATCGCTTAGCATCATACGGTATAGAAGACGCGGTGATTAAACATACTATAGAGTATCAACATAAAGAATTACCGTCTTATACAAGCATAGAAGCTACTAAAGAACATCATTAACCTAATTGGTATAAAACCTAAGTGCAGTGCTGGCAAATAGCTCAGGCTTTTCTGCGTGTAACCAGTGACCTGTTCCTTCAATTGTGCGCACTTTAGCTGTGGGAAATAATTGTTTCACAATAACCGTATGTTCGCTGAGTAGATAATCACTATTGCCGCCACGAATAAACATGGTTGGTCCAGTATAGGGGCCACCTGTCACGCCTTTGGTAATTTCGCTATATTCACGCTCTATCGCTTCTAGATTGATACGCCAACCCCACTGTCCATCCTTGTCCTTACGCCAATTTGTGGCGAGAAATGATAAGATAGCTTGCTCACTCTCATAATTTTTAAGAATAGCAATGACGTCTTTACGGTTAGCGGGCCGTGCCTCTTGCACCCTATTCATGCCATCTAAAATATCATTGTGTTTGTGGTGATAATCAACAGGTGCAATATCTGCCACCAGTAATTTCTCTACGCGATCACCATGGTTAAGCGCGAGCTGCATCGCAGCCTTGCCCCCCATTGAATGGCCAAAGACACGCGCCTTATCAATAGCAAGTTTATCCATCAGTTGAATGATGTCTTCGGCCATATCACTATAATGCATTGAATTGTCGTGTGGGCTGCGTCCATGATTGCGCATATCAACAGATATAACACGGTAAGTAGCTGACAGCGCCCGCGCAAAGGAGCCTAAATTATCCGCTGAGCCAAAAAGGCCGTGCATTAAGATTACAGGCTCGCCCTCGCCAATTTCACGGTAGAATAAATCCATCTAAACCTCGCCCACACTAACCTGTGCGTGACCAAGCGGACCATGCCCTTGCCCTAAGTTTGGGGCCTTTTTAATTGCTTGATCGACAAAATTTACGGCCTGTTCTACTGCATCGTTCAACGCCATACCCTTTGCTAGTCCCGTCGCTACAGCGCTTGCCAGCGTACAGCCCGTTCCATGGGTTTGCTTTGTCGCGATTTTAGGTCTTTCAAACACGGCCTGAACACCCTGTCTAATCATTAAGATATCGATGACCTTATCACCTTCTAGATGCCCACCCTTCATCAACACAGCCTCTGCGCCTAAATCAAGAATTTGATGACCTGCTATTTCCATATCTTGACGATCATTAATTTTGTGCCCCGTTAACACTTCAGCCTCTGGAATATTGGGCGTCAACACCGTTGATCTTGGTACCATTATATTACGCATTAAGGTAATCGCATCATCTGCGAGCAACTTTGATCCACTTGTTGCGATCATCACAGGATCAACCACGAGTGCGCCATCATAGCCATTATCTGTAAGCGCTAGGTCAACTGCCTTTATGGTCATAGCGTCCCCTAGCATGCCTGTCTTAATGGCATCCGCACCTATATCGCTAAGCACGGTAATTATTTGGTCATAAACGAGCTGAGGCTCGCACGGGTGAACACTGTAAACGGCTTGTGTATTTTGCACCGTTAGCGCGGTAATCGCTGCCGAAGCATAGCCGCCGAGCATTGTGATAGTTTTGATATCCGCCTGAATACCAGCCCCGCCAGAAGGGTCAGAGCCTGCAATAGTTAGGACACGCCCGACCATTAGCAAGCAGACTCTAATGCCGCACAAATATCATCGACGATGCGGGTAATTTGTGACTGACTATCGCTTTCTGCCATCACACGAATCAATGGTTCTGTACCTGATTTACGAATAAGCAAGCGGCCACATTCCTTAAGCTCTACCTTAGCAGCGGCAATAGCCCGCAACACGTCAGGATGATCAATAGGACTTTCGCCACTATAACGTACATTTTTCAACAGTTGCGGCACAGGTTCAAACTGCGCACAAGCCTGCGATGTAGTGCAGCCACGTTGTTTAATTTCAGTCATAACCTGCAAGGCGGACACCAGTCCATCACCCGTAGTAGAAAAATCATTCAGCACAATATGACCTGACTGCTCGCCGCCCACATTATAGCCACCACTGCGCATACGCTCTACTACACTGCGATCACCAACGGCTGTGCGCTCCATAGTTAAACCTTCTGATGTGAGCAAACGCTCTAACCCCAAATTAGACATAACGGTCGTAACCAAGCCACCACCTTTGAGTAGTCCACGCTTACACCAGCTGCGGGTAATGAGCGCCATCAACTGATCACCATCAATGATGGCCCCATTTTCATCACATAGAATTAGGCGATCAGCGTCACCATCTAATGCCACACCTATATCTGCTCCCTCGGTAACCACACGTTTACACATGGCCTCAGGATGGGTCGAGCCGCATTCATCATTAATATTAAAACCATCGGGACTTACGCCCATTGGTATAACCTCAGCACCAAGCTCCCACAGCACAGTAGGCGCAACCTTATAGGCCGCACCATTAGCGCAATCCAAAACCACTTTAATACCGTCAAAGGTTAGACCTGCTGGCACCGTTGCCTTAGCAAATTCAATATAGCGACCGCGTGCATCTTCTAGCCGCTTAGCGGCACCAAGCTGATCCGGCGCAGCAAGGCAACTTGTTAGATCACCGTCTATTAATTCTTCAATAGCAATCTCTTGAGCGTCTGATAGCTTATATCCATCAGGGCCAAAGAATTTAAGGCCGTTATCGTGATGCGGATTATGGCTAGCACTGATCATCACGCCTAGATCGGCGCGTAAACTTTTAACCAACATGGCAATAGCAGGGGTCGGCATAGGCCCAACCATGATCACATCCATACCAGCGGCGGTAAAACCAGCAGCGAGTGCTGGCTCGAACATATAACCAGAACGGCGCGTATCTTTGCCGATGACAACACGGTGCACATGGTCACCGCGCTTAAAAAATGATCCTGCCGCCATCCCCACGCGCATAGCAACATCAGGGGTCATTGCCCCTTTATTTACCAAGCCGCGGATACCATCGGTGCCAAAATATTTACGTGTCATAATCCGCTTATCTTCCTAGTCGTCATGCTGAAAAAATATGTTTCACTATAAATGCGATAATTAGGATGAAAATTCAAGAATAATACTGATTTTTCAAAATCATACTGTCATCAAGATGAAAAAGGCGGATGCATCAGGGCATTATCAAACATTGCTTGCTGTAATTTTACGGCCTGCGCAGTCTCAACCACATCATGAACACGCACAATTTGCACGCCACTCTCTATCGCCAATAGCGCCGCGGTTAGCGAACCAGCCATGCGATCTGACGCTTCTTCCGCACCTGTAATGGCACCGATAAAACGCTTGCGTGACGCACCAAGCAGGATGGGGCAACCCAGCGTGTGGAATATGGATATACCATTAATCAGGGCCAAATTATCTTGCACCACGCGCTTGCCAAAGCCAATACCGGGATCCGTGATAATACGGCTACGATCAATGCCCGCCGTTTCGCAAGCCTGAATACGCTCTTCTAAATAATCATAAACATCCAACAAAACATCACCATATTCTGGTGCATCCTGCATGGTCTTAGGCGTGCCTTTACTATGCATTAAGATAACGGGGGTGTTAGAACCTGCTACCACGTCAATGCTCTCAGGGTCATAGGTTAGTGCCGTCACATCGTTAATAATATGAGCGCCTGCCTTTAAGGCGGCCTTCATGACAAAGCTATGGCGCGTATCAATAGATAGAGGTACTTTATCAGCCGTTAGCGCCTCAATCACAGGCACAACACGATCCGCCTCATCGCCTTCCCACACGGGGATAGCGCCAGGTCTAGTGCTCTCGCCGCCAATATCAATGATATCAGCACCAGCAGCCACCATTGCACGTGCATGCTTAATAGCGATGTCACTATCGAAAAACTGACCACCATCGGAGAAGCTGTCTGGCGTGACATTCAATATCCCCATAACCAGCGGCTTATTATAAGGCCGCGATAGGCCACCTGCTAACGACATGGGTTTATGAACAGTGGATAGCCCTGCCAGTAATGCATCAATCCGACTTTGATGATTTGGGCCAAGCGCTGCCTTCACCTGTTCTAAATCACTTGCGTCAATCAGCTTATCAAAGGAACGCTCGTCATCACCACTGCGGGCAATCAATCTAAATTTATGAAAACGTAGACCACTAACACCCAGTGCAACACCGTCCTTGCCACCTAAAACACAAGAGACGGGCACAAGATATAACCTTGCCCCGTCCTCTATTGTTTTTATTGCATCTACCACCACCAGCGTTTTAACTTTCTGGCTGTGGTGTAGTAGGTGCTTCTGCCGTCCCTGTTTCTGTCACAGGCACAGCACTTGTTGGTGCTGCGGGCGGTGTCGTATCGTCTTTTTTCTCTTCTGGGCGGTTAATACCCTTACCATCAATAAGGTCCTGCAATTCTTCGCCAGAGAGTGTTTCATACTCTAAAAGAGCCTGCGCAATCGCCTCTAGCTGATCATTATGATCGGTTAGTATTTTCGTTGCACGATCATTAGCCTCATCAACAAAACGACGTACTTCTTCATCAATCAATTTCGCTGTCTCATCAGAAACATTCTTCTGCTGTGATACAGAGTGACCTAGGAATACCTCTTGCTCGTTTGGGCTATATTGTAGCGGCCCTAGCTTATCAGACATACCCCACTGGGTTACCATTTTGCGCGCAAGACCTGTCGCCGACTGGATATCACCAGAGGCACCAGATGTTACCTTGTCGTAGCCAAAGATTAATTCCTCGGCCACACGACCACCCATCGCCATTGCAAGCTGATCATGCATCTTCTCGCGAGACATAGAATATACATCACGTTCTGGTAAGCTCATGACCATACCAAGGGCACGACCACGCGGAATGATGGTTGCCTTATGAATTGGGTCAAGGGCTTTACAATGTAATGATACTAGCGCGTGACCACCTTCGTGGTACGCCGTTAGTTTTTTCTCGTCTTCTGTCATGACCATAGAGCGACGCTCAGAGCCCATCATGACCTTATCTTTCGCGTCATCAAATTCCTTCATCGATACGATCTTCTTGTTACGGCGTGCAGCAAGAAGTGCTGCTTCATTCACAAGATTTGCTAGATCAGCACCAGAAAACCCAGGTGTGCCACGCGCTACAGTCTTCAATTCAACATCAGGTGCCATTGGTACTTTGACTGCATGTACAATCAAAATCTTCTCACGCCCATTGATGTCAGGATTAGGTACAACAACTTGACGATCAAAACGCCCCGGACGCAGTAGCGCTGGATCAAGAACATCTGGACGGTTTGTTGCAGCTAAGATAATGATACCTTCATTGGCTTCAAACCCATCCATTTCAACAAGCAACTGGTTAAGCGTTTGCTCGCGTTCGTCATTACCACCACCAAGACCAGCACCACGATGGCGGCCAACAGCATCAATCTCATCGATAAAGATGATACATGGGGCATTTTTCTTAGCTTGCTCGAACATATCGCGCACACGGCTTGCACCAACACCAACAAACATTTCAACAAAATCAGAACCAGATATTGTAAAGAAAGGTACATTAGCTTCACCTGCTACAGAGCGCGCAAGCAATGTTTTACCAGTACCTGGAGGGCCTACAAGTAATGCACCCTTAGGGATTTTACCGCCAAGTTTGGTAAAGCGTGAAGGATCCTGAAGAAACTCAACGACCTCGACAAGCTCTTCTTTGGCTTCGTCAATACCAGCCACATCAGCAAATGTTTTGCGCTCAGTATGTTCGGTTAGCAATTTCGCCTTACTTTTACCAAAGCCCATAGCACCGCCACCGCCGCCTTTACCCTGCATTTGGCGCATGAAGAATATCCACACACCAATAATAAGGATCATCGGCAACCATGAGATCAATCCGATCATAAATCCAGAATCAGATTTTTTCACATCTAGCTGAACTTTATGCTCAACGAGCAAGTTCACCAAGTCTACATCATTAGGCATAACCGTTTGGAACGGGTCACCGCTAGCATATTTACCTAGAACATCGCTACCGTCAACGACGACCTCGGCCACTTTATTCGCCACGATATCCGTGCGGAACTGTGTGTAAGAAATCTCTGGAATTCGGCTGTTATTACCCTGAAAAATATTAAATAGGGCTAGCAGCAACATAATTATCACTACCCATACAAGTGCATTACGCATCTACAAATCACTCTCTTGTTAAAAGGCTCTTAAATCCCACCGGCTTCCCTTAGTAGGATATTTAAATTCTTAAGGGTTATTACACCCAATATTCAGTCATTACTATAGAGATAAGCGCACTATCCTCACATGCAAGAGGAAAGCACAATTATTATGAAGTTTTTAGCAATATTTCATCAAATTTTTACCCAATCTGGGTAACGAGGCAACACTTCTAAGCTAAAGTTAGAAGAATCACCGCTTCCAAACCCTACTGCAGGCACATAGATAAGCTGGTCTTCTCCACGCCAAATAGAGAGTAATGACGCTCGGGCCATCACAGGAATATTAGTTTGCTTGGCTGTGGGATAAGCCTGCACCAAGGCAGCCCAACCATTCTTACCAAGTGCACGCACCTGATAATCACCCACATCCAATCCATTATATTTAAGTTGATGATTATTTTCCCACACCATCACGCATGCCAGTGATGCAGGTTTCATGGTTGATGCCTCTCGCCAAAATAACCAATCTCCATTTTTATCCTGAACTATTTGAACACCATGCAATGTACTGGCACGTTCAGTGCCGCCCATAATTCCATCATAAAGCCGCTGTGTTTTTTCTAATCGCGGCACATAATTCGCCCCAGATATAGTCTGTAATATGTCAGTTAGACCTTTCAGCACTATCTCTTCGGGGTCACTATGTAATGCTGCTGATTTTAATCTTAGAATATGACCCTCATCCAAACTGACATGCGCGCGCAACCATTTATCGCGGTAATGATCTAACGCCTCTTTACTGCGCCTCAGCTGCTTTGCTGTTTTAGACAGGCGCTCTGGGTTTAACCCTTCAACATCAGTATTTGCGAGCATCTTACGCACTTTAATCCGCTCAAAGTCCGTATTCTCATTACTAGGGTCTTCTATCCACTGGATAGACCTAGCCGTTAAATAAGATTTTAACTGATCACTGGAATAGTCTAGCAACGGCCTAATGAGTGCTAGATCATCATGCAACGCGACATGTTCACTCATAGCGCTTAGGCCGTAGACACCAGACCCTCTTGCAAGCCTGAGCATAAAAGTTTCGGCCTGATCATCCATATGATGCGCCACGGCTAGCAGCCTCACACTGTTAGAGTGACACCAATTCGACATCAGTTTATAGCGCAATTCACGCGCTGCCGCTTGAATATTACTGCTCGGCACGTCTCCAGTCCATGTAAGCGTTTCATGGGGAATATCATGAGCAGCCATCAAATCAGCGACCATTTTGCATTCAGCGACTGCCTCAGTGCGTAGGCCGTGATTAACAGTCAGCGCAGTGATATTAAAATGCTCACTTAGTAGCAAGGCCAGCGCCAAACTATCAGCACCACCAGACACACCTACACCAATAGTCTCATTAGATTTAATGTCTAGAGAGTGTAATTTATCTCGTAAATTGTCAGCTGATAATACCATGAATATCTATTCACATTTTGCCTGCTCTGCCATACGTTTTATACGTGTAAGCACTCGCGCAGTTGGCTTAGTTTCGATACGAGCATAATCTGACATTGTCCTACAGGCCTCTTCCATTTCACCCATATTAATCAGTGTTTCGGTTAGTTCTAGCATAGATGCACCAACTTTATTGCTGTCTGGATGCTCGGTCACCACCATTAAAAACTGACGCGCTGCACGCGTATTTTCCTTACGCATTAAGTAAATACGCCCAAGCCAGAATTTAGCATTGGCCACAATAGGGGATTTAGGATTTTCCTCTAGGAAAATCTGTAGCTGTTTTTCGCCATTCTCTAAGTCGCCTCTACGTACATAGGCAAAAGCTTGGTCAAATTTTTCTTTATCGCTAATACCGTTATCAATCACAGTTGTTTTGGCCGCGGCCTTAGTCTTGTCTTCTTGCGCAGGCACTACAGACTCAGTATTAGGCGTAGCCGCAACTAGGGCAGGCTGAACAGTTGATGGTTTTGGCAATTCGCTAAAACGCAATTCCATATCCTTGCGCAGTAAATCCAAATCATCCTTTGCCATGCCCTGCTTATGCTCTAACTCTTCCAAGCGCCCCGTTACCAGACTGATTTGACGCTCTAAATTTCCAAGCTGTATATTGAGATCAGCATAAAGCATACGCATATCTTGATCGGGTCCAACATCAGATGTTTTTGGTGATTTATTACTCTCTGCATTTATTCTTTTTTGCATAGCCAATAGATGGCGCTCTAAATTTTCTACACGTGACCTAAGCTCTTTTGATGACTGTGCATTAGCACCCCCACCAGCAAGCCCGCCAATAAAAAAAGACGTAATAAGAAGTAATCGGATCAGACGCATTTGAAATTCACCTCGAACAATGATATTTTATTCACTTATATAAGAAAAAAGAGACAAAATTACGGCTTCCACCTATATTGCACCTTCTGTAACAACAAACCCCGCCCCGGCAATCCGGAACGGGGTTTTAACTATTTAACTATGTTCGACCTTTAGTCGAGAACAAGAACACCGCGACGGTTTTGCTTGTATGATGATTCCATAGAACCAACAACAGCAGGACGTTCCTTACCATAACTTACAGTCTTAAGACGGTATGATGAAACACCGCGCGCTACGAGATAATTTTTCACAGCTACAGCACGACGCTCGCCAAGTGCCAAGTTGTAATCGCGTGTACCGCGCTCATCGCAGTGACCTTCAACAGTCGCCTTAACGTTGCCGTAATGCATTAACCAATCGGCTTGTTTATTAAGCAGGTTACGACCCATATCTGTTAGCTCTGAGCTATCATATGCGAAGAATACACGATCACTACCAGCAAAAATAGAAAGACCAGGCTGTGACGCCCCGCCCCACTTTTGAAGTTCTAGATCCTCAGCAGAAACTAGTGGCGTAGAAACAGCAGCAGGTGCGCCACCTTGATCAACAGTTTCAACTGGCGCTGGTGGCGGATCACCCGCACAAGCAGCTAAAAGCAATGCAACAGCAGAAACAAATGCAAGTTTCAAATTAAATTTCATAATCTTCCTCCAAAGGTTGGGACCACCCCATACCATATCCATAATACTTCAGACAATCCTATTATAAATTGGTTACAGTGTATAAATCACACCCAATATAATAGTATTTTTTTTTAAACTATAATCATGGATTACGATGATTACAAGCCCACAAACGCATCAAAATACAATAAATGTTAATATTTTCATAACACTTACCACCGCCGTAGCCTACAATTTCCTTAATATATGATCAATTTTATAGTATTTACATTACCTATCTAATAAATATTCATAGTGTTTGACCTTAAATTAAGCCATACCATAACGTCTTTAACCTATCTACACAATCAGCCGAGACAGAATTATGACAAACCATGCTTTAAAACTAAAAAACCGAAGTGCGATTAAGCTGACAGGGCCAGATGCTAAAAGCTTACTGCAAGGGCTAATTACAAATGATATCAAAAACTTAGACAGTGATAATCCTTTATACGCAGGGCTGCTTTCTCCTCAGGGGAAATATCTGTTTGATTTCATCGTCACTCAGCATGGTGATGATATCTATCTTGATTGTGAACGTGAGCGTGCGCCAGATTTATGGCGAAAATTGATGATGTATAAATTACGCGCAGACGCCGAGATCACTGATGAAAGTGATAGTGTTAATATTTGGGCTATTTGGGGTGACGAGGATATCACCGGCATCATTTACCAAGACCCACGTCACTGGAAAATTGGCAGGCGCGCTATCGTTAAAAAAGGCCATAATCTCATCATCCCAGATGATGGCACTCATCCCTGCGACCCTTTAAAGCAAGGGCAATATGACATTGAACGCATTACACTTGGCATTCCCGATGGCACGCGTGATATTATCGCTGATAAAAACTTTTGGCTGGAATGCCGTGCAGAGGCCCTAAATGGTGTTAATTTCCACAAGGGGTGTTATATCGGCCAAGAGCAAACCGCACGTATGAAACACCGCGCTACACTCAAGAAAAGCCTAGTACCTGTACGTATTGATGGCGGCGCACCCGAATTTGGTACTGAAATTCAAACGAGTGAAGGTAAAAAAGTAGGCGACATACGCTCCAGTGAAGGTGACTTTGCCATAGCCTACATTCGAGTGGAATATTCAGACACGCCAATCTTTGCAGAAAGCAAAGCAATCACGGTTCTTTAGGAAATAGATACCCGCGCGCATACCCGCGGCGTTCTATCTAATACCTCATAAAATGCTTGCAAATATATTGCCGTCCCTATCATATGGATGGGGAGGTATATTATGAGCAAAAAATTATCAAAAACTCAAAAACTTAAAGAGAAGAAAAAGCTGATAGCACTGAGTTTAACAGTGATTGTCATTCTGCTCTCGCTTATCATTTCAGCAACTTAAGGGTCATCAATGAGCTACACCTATGAATACCCCCGCCCGGGCGTAACGACTGATATGGTAGCCTTTGGTCATGATCCATCTGGGGGAAAACATCTACTGCTCATTAAACGCGGCCATGAACCCTGGGTAGGCGAGTGGGCCTTGCCTGGTGGGTTTCTTGAGATGGATGAAGAGCTAGATGTTGGTGTGTGTCGCGAATTTCTAGAGGAAACAGGATTAAGCGTACCGCCTAGTGAGGCAATACAAGTGGGCGCCTTTGGCGGCGTCGATCGCGACCCACGCATGCGCCTGCTCACCATAGCTTTTACGCATAGTTTTGATGGATTACCGGCACCAAATGCGGGCGATGATGCTGCTGATGCGCGCTGGTGGCCCCTAGACAGCCTACCCAAAGTCATCACAGATCACAGTGATATTATAGAATCTGCCCTAGGACTTAGTTAGAAAAATAACATCTGAGCCGATAAATTCTATCTTTGCGTCTAGGCCGCCCGCTAACCACTTAAAAGTCGTCTCAGAGAAAAAGCAAATGTGCGTTGGATCATTTTTATAATGCCATGTGGCAAAACGACCCTGATCCATCACCAACTTAGTCATTATCCCTAATGTGCCCTTGGGTTTTAACATACCCCAAAGCTGCGCAAGTGTCTCTAGGGGGGCTTTCAAATGCTCCACCACTTCTGTCGCGGTGATGAAATCATACTCATCTGATAATACTGATTTGTCAGGCATATAATATTTGTCGTAAAGCGCTACTGTATGCCCTGCATCCTCTATCAGCCTCGGCAAAGCAGAAGCCGGCCCACAGCCGAAATCTAAACCGCTTGAGTTTGGCTCTAACCTATCCAGTAATGGCAGCGTTAAATGTGATAAAAACTGTTGGTACCCTGAGTCATTGGGGTCATTTTCATGGAAATCATATTCAGTTTTTTCATCAAATTCTGAAAGGTGAAATCGCGATGGTACAAAAACAAGGCTGCATATATCACAGCGCAAATAGCTGCGTTTTTTATCTTGGTGAAAATCCTGAACTGAATCTGCGCCACATAAGGGACAAGACATTAATCTTCTCTAATCGCAGCCTGTGCAGCCGCTAATCTGGCAATCGGCACACGGTAAGGCGAACAAGACACATAATCTAATCCCGTACGGTGGAAAAAATCAATAGAGTCTGGGTCGCCGCCATGCTCACCGCAAATCCCAAGGATCAGATTAGGGTTTGTTATTCTGCCGCGTTCGCTGCCTATTTGCACCAATTCCCCAACACCTTCTTGATCAATAGTGACAAAAGGGTCTTTTTTAAAGATGTCTAACCTTACATATTCATCCAAGAAATGCGCGGCGTCATCACGGCTAATACCAATGCATGTTTGGGTTAAATCGTTGGTACCAAAACTAAAGAAATCAGCCGCTTCAGCAATTTCCCGTGCGCGCAATGCAGCGCGCGGCAACTCGATCATCGTACCAACACGGTATTTAACCTCACGGCCCTTATCTGCAAAAACCTTAAGCGCGACCTTATCCACATAGTCACGCAGAATCTTTAGCTCCGACAGAGTAGCTATCAGCGGAATCATGATCTCTGGCTCTACTGTTTCGCCCGTTTCCACCTCAACAGCAATCGCCGCCTCAAAAATTGCCTGAGCCTGCATTTCATAAATCTCAGGATATGTAATCCCAACACGGCACCCACGGTGACCGAGCATGGGGTTAAATTCATGCATTTCGATGGCACGCCGCCGTATGGTTTCAACATCCTTACCAATGGATTCTGCTACCTGTTCAAAATCGATATCCTGTGTAGGCAAAAATTCATGCAATGGCGGATCAAATAATCTAATCGTCACGGGAGTTCCACGCATCAATTTAAATATTTTTTCAAAATCACTGCGCTGCATAGGCAGTAAATCATGCAATGCCTTGCGCCGTCCCTCTGCGCCATCAGCCAAAATCATCTCACGCATGGCAACAATGCGGTCATTGTCAAAGAACATATGCTCTGTGCGGCAAAGACCAATACCTTCTGCGCCAAAACCACGCGCCGTTGCAAGTTCAACAGGGCTTTCAGCGTTAGTACGTACTTTTAATCGGCGGCGCGTGTCAGCCCACTGCATTAATGTGGCAAAATCACCCGCCATTTCAGCCTGCACCACAGCAACCTCACCAATCATTACATCGCCAGACACACCGCAAATAGTGATAATATCACCCTCGTTCACCACACGACCACCGCACGTCATGGTGCCAGAATCCGTATCGATATCTAATCTGCTAGCGCCCGTAACACAGGGGCGCCCCATACCACGCGCGACAACGGCGGCGTGACTGGTCATACCACCGCGCGCCGTCAGCACACCTTTGGCCGCATGTAATCCATGAATATCCTCAGGGCTTGTCTCGGTTGTACATAGTATCACTTGCTTGCCTGCCCGCGACCATATCTCTGCCTTTTCCGCGTCAAACACCACAGCACCACTCACAGCACCAGGGGCGGCAGCAATGCCGTTTGCAAACACATCTTTTGGTGCTTCTTCATCCAGTGTTGAGTGTAACAGTTGCTCCAACCGGCTTGGGTCGACACGCATTAAGGCACGACGTTGGTCAATGATGCCCTCATTCACATAATCCACGGCAATTTTAATCATCGCAGAGGGTGAGGATTCGCCATCTTGGGTTTGCAGCAACCATAACGTACCCTGTTGCACCGTAAATTCGATACGCTGCATCTCGCGGTAGTGCCATTCCAGCTTTATACAAATCTTGTCTAATTCTTCAAATATTTCAGGCAACTCTTCTTGCATGGATAAGGCGTCCATATCCCGTTTGGCACGCCTAGCCTTGGTCATTGCATGGGCTTTGCGTAAACCTGCAACCACATCATGGCCTTGCGCGTTTGGCATATAGTCGCCATACCCATCACGCGCGCCCGTTATAGGGTTACGGGAAAATGTAATGCCTGTACCTGAATTTTTACCTAAATTACCAAAGACCATTACTTGAACAGTCGTGGCCGTACCCCAATCAAAGTCCATGTTATTCATCTTGCGGTACATCTGCGCCGATGAACTTTCCCAACTGAGCAATATCGCCTCAATAGACGCTGTCAACTGGTCCCATGGGTTTTGCGGAAAGTCACGCCCGTCCTCAGCCTTAATCTTCTTTTTAAATTGGCCACATAATTTGCGCCAATCATCAGCCTGCAACTGATCATCCATAATGAGGTTTGCAGTATCTTTATGATCCTGAATCAAATCCTCAAAATGGTAATGATCAACACCCATCACCGTATCAGCATATGTTTGAATGAACCGTGCATAGCAATCCCATGCGAAACGCTCGTCGCCACTGGTCTTGGCTAATCCCTTAACCGTCTCGTCATTCAGACCCAGATTCAACACAGCGTCCATCATACCCTTCATAGAGATACGAGAGCTAGCGCGCACAGATAGAATAAGCGGGTTTTTAGGGTCGGCAAATTTCGTCGTTACTATTTCTTCCAAATCTTCGATAGCTGTTTCTAGCTGATGGTGTAAATTAGCGGGAAGCTTTTTGTCGTGTTCAAAGAAATGACGGCACATACCCGTTGTCAGCGTAAAACCAGGTGGGATTGGCAGACCAAGCGATGTCATCTCGGCCAGATGTGCGCCCTTAAAGCCAAGTTCATGCGTCATCGACGCACCGCCCTGCGCAGAACCATCTCCAAAACTAAAGGCCCATTTGGTCATAATATTTCTCATACAGCATTAAAAACGCAACATAATTTCTTACATACGCAGAATATCCTTACGCTGCAATAACTTATTTAAGGTATACGTGAAAAAATATTACACTGCATCATATTTACATCTTTTAAGTCTAGAAGTTCCTCGCTAAAGCTCGGCCTCCCACTTGGTCGGTACGGATACTAATGCATCCTATTTACGGCTTATCCTGAATCTCGTCACTCCCGCTTAGGCGGGAGTCTATGACTGATATAGTGCTCTATATTCAAAATAGATTCCCGCCTGCGCGGGAATGACGTGATTTGGGGTTGATAAAATTAACCCTCAATCTGGTTAAAGTCCGCAACCTTGTTAACAGCATCAGTGAAACTGGCGAGCAGTGCCAGACGGTTGGCGCGGACATCAGCGTCATCGGCATTAACCATCACGCCCTCAAAAAAGGCATCAATCGGCGCGCGCAAATTAGCAAGAACAGCCATCACACCAGCGTAATCCTCAGAGTCGTTTAAGATTTCAACTTCTTTTTCCATGGCTGCTAGCGCCTGATAAAGCGATTTTTCAGCATCCTCTACCAGCAAACCAGCTTGTGGCGCACCAATATCATCCTTAGATTTTTTGAGGATATTTGACGCGCGTTTATAGCCCGCCAGTAAATTAACGCCGTCGTCAGCGCCAATAAAGTCTTGCAGCGCCGCAACACGGTTTAATATATCTACCAGATCATCACCACCTAATGCAGATACGGCAGCAATCAAATCATGACGCACGCCCTTTTCCTTCTGCTGAACTTTGAGACGGTCTGCGAAGAAGGCGAGCAGGTCATCTGTAACCTCACCAATATTTACTTTCTGAGAAAGATAAATAGAACGAGAATTATTAAAAATATCTCTTAACGGTATTCGTAGATCGTTCTCAGTAATTAAACGAATGATCCCAAGGGCTGCACGGCGTAGTGCGAAGGGGTCTTTTGACCCTGTGGGTTTTTGGTCGATACCAAAGAAACCAATCAGCGTATCTAGCTTTTCAGCCAGCGCAACGGCAACAGATACTGGTGCAGAGGGGCAAGCATCATTAGGGCCAGCAGGTGCGTAATGATCACGGATGGCATCGGCAACGGCTAGGGTTTCGCCCTGTTTCATCGCGTAGTAACGCCCCATGACACCTTGCAGGCTAGCAAATTCATTCACCATGTTTGATGTCAGATCAGCTTTAATCAGTTGAGCAGCGCGCTCGGCCTCTGCCTTGTCACAGCCATCAATATACTGCGCTAAATGGCCTGATAGCGCAGTGATGCGCTCAACACGGTCAGCAACAGTACCCAGATCAATATGAAATATAATATCCTTAAGCTTGTCTAGGTTATCATCTAGTTTGCCTTTTAAATCTTGTTCCCAGAAGAATTTAGCATCCGCCAGTCGCGCCGCGATAACACGTTGATTACCTGCCGCAACCGCTACGCCGCCGTCTGTCGCCTCTATATTGGAAACAGTGATAAAATTCGGCGCTAGCTTGCCTGTCTTTGGGTCACGCAGTACGAAATATTTCTGATCCTTTTTCATGGTTAGGATCAGCACTTCCTCTGGCACCTCAAGGAAACTTGGGTCAAACGAACCCAACAGCGGTACAGGCCATTCAACCAAACCAGCAACCTCAGCTAATAAGCCCTTGTCTTCTATCCACTCCAGCCCCTTTTCAGACGCGAGCTTTTGGATACCCTCTTCAATCACCGCCATACGGTCATCAACTGATACAACAACCTTATGATCCTTTAGCTTGGCTTCATAATCGTCAAAATCTGTAACCGTGAACCACTCAGGTGACAAGAAACGGTGACCGAATGTTTTAGTATTGGCGGTTAGATGATCAACACTCACATCAACAGTTTCACCGTCTAAAATACATAGAATATTAGCAAGTGGACGTACCCATTTAAGATCACCAGCTCCCCAGCGCTGTGACTTAGGCCACGGGAAGTTGCGAATAGTTTTCTCTAATGCTTCTGCAATCACCTCAGTAGTTGAGCAACCCGACTTCTCAATAATGGCGTAATAGAAAGTACCTTTTTTCTCATCCCGCTCCACCAGATCAGCAACTTCAACACCAGCACCACGACAAAAACCCATCAGGGCTTGCTCTGGCGCGCCGACCTTAGGGCCGCGGCGTTCCTCGCTAATATCAGGTGTGCTAGCGGGTAATCCCTTAACCGATAATGTTAGACGACGTGGCCCCGCAAAAGCTGATACTTCACCGTAAGTTAGGCCAGCTTCTTTAAACTCAGCCTCCATCAGGCGCGCGAGATCACGCGCGGCGTCAGCCTGCATACGGGCTGGAATTTCTTCTGAGAAGAGTTCGATTAATAAATCTTTTTTTGACTCTGACATTATTCTTCTCCCCATCCATTTTTACTAAGATAGGCAGCACAGCAACCCTTAGCCAGATCGCGAACACGACCAATATAGGCCTGTCGCTCCGTCACCGAAATCACGCCGCGCGCGTCTAGTAGATTAAAGAAATGCGACGCCTTAATACATTGCTCGTAAGCTGGAAGCGGCAACTCTTTTTCAATCAGCATGGTGCATTCCGCTTGGGCATTTTTAAAATCTTCAAACAGCTTATCGGTATTAGCATGCTCAAAGTTATATGCCGATTGCTGTTTCTCATTATCAAGATACACATCGCCGTAGGTAACTTTACCCTCGCCCTCAACGCCGTTGAAATCAAGATCGTAAACATTGTCCACACCCTGCACAAACATCGCAAGACGTTCTAAACCGTAGGTTAGCTCACCCGGTATTGGGCGACATTCAAAGCCACCAACCTGTTGGAAATATGTGAACTGGCTGACTTCCATGCCATCACACCAAACTTCCCAACCAAGACCCCAAGCGCCAAGCGTTGGGCTTTCCCAATCATCCTCGACAAAGCGAATATCATGCAGGGCCGTATCAATACCAATAGCCTTAAGACTACCAAGATACAGCTCTTGAATATTTTCAGGGCTAGGTTTTAGAATTACCTGAAACTGATAATAATGCTGAAGACGCATAGGGTTTTCGCCGTAGCGGCCATCGGTAGGACGGCGACAAGGCTGCACATAAGCAGCGTTCCAGCTGTCAGGACCAAGCGCCTTTAGCGTGGTCGCAGGGTGGAATGTACCCGCGCCCATTTCCATATCATATGGCTGTAAAATTACACAGCCCTGATCCGCCCAGTAATTCTGAAGCGTTAGGAGCATTTTCTGAAATGAAAGTGGCTTGTTATCAGGCATTATAAACTCTTATTTTTTAAAGTGATAAATATCGCCGCAACCTAGCCGCACAAGGGGGTTTGGTCAAGCGTAGATACAGAGGAATAAAGCACTTAAGCCGTAATAATAATAGGTGCGCCATCTGTAATGACAAATGTATGCTCAAACTGTGCGCCCATACCACCCATTTCTAGCCGTAGCGTCCAACCATCTAAGTCCTCGATATAGCTGTTACTATGGGTGGCAAGAAAAGGCTCAATAGTAAGCACTTGGCCTTTTTTAAATTTCTCATTTAAATTGTGATAAAATACATTAGGGATTGTTGGGTCTTCGTGGATCCCACGACCAACGCCATGCCCCGATAGACCTGAAATGATCTTATAACCACCTTTTTCGGCGATACTCTCGACCGTTTTACCTACTATATTAATAGGCTGGCCTGCATGACATGCCATCATCGCAATATTTTGTGCCTTATGGGTATATTCCAGCAACTTTTTCTGACCAAAATTTCCTTGGCCTATCACTGCACTTGCGCCCGTGTCCGCAAAATACCCACCCTTTTCAGCAGAAACATCAATATTGATCAGCTGACCTTCAACAAGAGGGGTGTCATTTGGAATACCGTGCGCGATAGCGTCACCAACAGAAATACAGGTCTCGCCAGGAAAATTATAGGCAACAATCGGCGCAGAACGAGCGCCGTGCATGGCAAAATGTTTTCTGGCTATATCATCAAGCTCTAACGGGGTAATGCCGGGCCTAACTGCCTCATGCATCGCGTGCAAAGTATCACGACAGATAATACCTATCTCCTGCAACTTCACCAGATCATCATCATTTTCAATAACCATATTTAGGCTTATACTTCCTTGCCTTCACGAATTTTCTCGTGGTGGCGAATAACTTCATCAATGATGAAATTTAAAAACTTTTCGCTGAACTCTGGATCCAGATTAGCACTGTCTGCTAAACTACGTAGACGCTCTATTTGTTTTTCCTCACGCATAGGATCAGCAGGCGGCAGCTCGTTTTTTTTCTTATAGAACCCCACTCTTTTGGTGATTTTAAACCGCTCAGCCAACATAAAGACGAGTGAAGCATCAATATTATCGATGCTCTCGCGATATTCTTTTAGCTTATTCTTAATTTTTTCATCTTTTGACATACAGCTTACCCTACATCCATCGATATACTACTCAAACATTATTCTTATGCATAAGTAATCACCCATTAAAAATCAAATGTTAAAGACCAAAACGATTCCAAATAAACCGCTCTTCAATGGTTGATAAGGCTGATTTTGTTATATCCCCAGCAATATTTGTATTGCTCTGGCTACCCAATGATAACAGTTTAGAAAGCTTAGGTTTCTTCTCTTCAAATAATTTTAACTTCACTTTTGTGCCAAAACGTTCCCGCAACACCGTGCGCATATCGCCGATATCATCGATCAAGCCTAATTTAATTGCTTCTTTACCCGTAAAGACATCACCAGAGAATATTTTACCTCTAGGGCTCTTTAATCTTTTGCCGCGACGATCACGCACAATAGACTTAAAATATTCATGCACTTCTTTTTGAATTTCTTTGATCCGCTCTATATCTTTATCATTTTCTTTTGAAAAAGGATCGAGCATTGCCTTGCTTTCACCAGCTGTATAAAGGCGGCGTTCCACACCGTATTTCTCCATGAGCTTTGGAAAACCAAACCCAGCCGATATCACGCCGATACTGCCAACAATAGACACTTCATGAGCAAATATTTCATCCGCTGCCAGCGACAGCATATAGCCGCCACTTGCCGCCACATCCTCTGCAAAAGCCAATACAGGAATATCTTTTTCAGATGCCATCTGCCTGATGCGGTCCATAATAAGACCGCTTTGCACGGGAGAACCACCGGGTGAGTTAATTTGCAGGGCGACAGCCGCAATGCCGGGCGTTTTAAACGCCTTACTAATGTGACCAGCATAGGCGTTCATGTTAATAGCATTTTTCATGGGGCCATCAGCACCAATAACGCCCTGAAAGCGCAAAACTGCAACAGTAGGCGATGGTTTGCCAAATAATTTAGAGCGAACAGTAAACCAGATTTTTCCAAGGGAACTCATATAATATCATCTCTTATTAAGTTAGGATGGTGACACCATCTAGCCCATTCTTAAGGCTTTGCCGTGTCGTAAAATTTCTTCGGCCTCTTTGGTATATCTTTCCTCAGCCCCATGCAAGGACAACCCCGGTAAAATCGACATAGCACCGTTTATTGCCTTGCGTCCTTGAATAATCACCCGCTTTGCCGCTACGCCGTCACGGGGCCAAAAAGGCATTAATTTTAGCTCGCCAACGCGTCTGTGTAGACGCGCAATAACTTCATCAGCCCGGTCAGCACGGTAAACAATGCTAATTGTCCCCTTTGGCTTGACCATATCGATGCAAAAATTAACCCAATCTTTTAAATTAGCTGAACTATCCATATGGGCAAGGCCTTTGCCCTCTTCTGGTGGTCTGATGGCTTTACCATTGGCAAGATACGGCGGATTGACCATCACATGATCAAATGTCCCAACATCAAGCCAATCAGGTCGGGTTGTGACGCAGCCCTGTCTGACATTAACAAAATTTTGCTGGCCATTAAGCTCGATGTTACGCAGCGCCAAATCAACCATAGCGTCTTGCATTTCAATACCTGTCACATGAACACCCGGCACACGTTCAGCTAGGCATAAGGCAGCACCGCCAGAGCCAGGCCCAGGTTCTAAAACTTTATCACCAGCTTTAGCGGGAATGCTAGCTGCCAGCAATACAGTATCCATACTGACACGGTAGCCATTTTTAGGCTGGACGAGCTTAACTGCTCCCCCTAAAAAATCATCTACAGTGACGTCATCGTCTTTTAATTCTGCTTCAGCTAAGTCTGTAACAACCACCATCAAGACCAACCTTAATTTATAATAAAACCAGTTATTTATAATACCCTAGGCTAAACACACAAAAAGGGGAAGCTGAAACGGACACCTAAATATTTAAGTGGGAGCAAGTGAAGGCGCTCGAATCATAGTTATATGCTTGCCAGCACCTAAATCTGCGCTTATTGTGCGGCAAAACAAACAAGGGTCAAGTGTCATGTCAAGTAATGTAGTACCAATAGAACCAGCTAAAACTAAAAGCTCAAAGAGCGCCATAGAGATTCTTCAGGCACTGGTGAGTGAAGATATGACAGCGGTTAATGAGACAATCATCAAACGCATGAAAAGCCCTGTAGCGCTTATTCCACAACTTGCTGGCCATCTTATTTCATCGGGTGGTAAACGGTTGCGTCCTTTGTTAACCTTGGCCTCGGCTGAGATGGTGGGCTACAAGGGCAAACGACATATTGAACTGGCTGCCATCGTAGAATTTATCCACACGGCCACCCTGCTACATGATGATGTGGTGGATGAAAGCGATATGCGCCGCGGCCAAGACACAGCTAATAACATCTGGGGTAATAAACCCAGTGTCCTTGTCGGGGATTTTTTATTCAGCCGCTCTTTTCAATTAATGGTCGAAGATGGCTCCTTACAAGTCCTTAAAATCCTATCGTCTGCCTCGGCAATCATTGCAGAGGGTGAGGTACTACAATTAGCCGTAACGGGCGACATCAACACAAGCGAAGAAACATATCTGGAAATCATTCAGGCAAAAACAGCTGCCTTATTTGCCGCAGCTTGTGAAGTATCTGGCGTTATAGCCGAACAAGGTGCAAAGGCCGAGGAAGCATTGCGCAACTACGGCAATTATCTTGGCATCGCCTTTCAACTGGTTGATGACGCGCTAGATTATAGCGCCAAACAAGAAGCCATGGGCAAAGCCGTGGGTGATGATTTCCGCGAGGGCAAAATTACCCTCCCGATTTTACTCGCCCACCGTCGAGGTTCTGAAGAAGAACAAAGCTTTTGGATCCGCACTATCGAGGCACTAGAACAAAAAGATGGTGACCTTGAACATGCCCTAAGTTTAATTACCAAACATGGAACATTGGACGATACATTAGATCGAGCACGCCATTACGGCGCAAAAGCCAAAGATGCCCTCGCCATCTTCCCTGATAATGATGCCAGAAAAGCGCTTATGGGCATCGTTGATTTCTGTATTGAGCGTGGATATTAACAGTTCAATTAATGCAGGCATAAATGCTCGCCAAAGATTATTCTAGGTATCCAAAATTTCTAAATTTTGTATTATAATAAACATTAGCATTAGTAAGTTTAATGGATATTATGACCGTAATTTGGAAAATCATTGTAACTCTCATATTCAGCGTCCCTAGCATCGCTACGGATCAAATATCTCGATATGAATATTCTGGAGGTGGCTTTGCTACTATTAATTGGAGCAATGGGACCATTACAGCCACGGGCAAAGGTACGGTTAACCCATCAGGTAATATAGAATCCATGCGCCAACAAGCTCTTAATAGCGCCCAAACAACAGCCCACCTGAATCTAGAAAAAGCCCTATCTTTATTAATTGATGACTCATACCTTCACAACAAAGATGATATTAATTTCACCCTAAAAAATATGGCGAATTCAGCCTATACACATTCTGAACAAGTTGTTTGGTACAACATGGAAAATGCCGGCAAAATTCCCGAGGCCACCATCACCATAAGATTATGCCTGTTTAAAAAGCATCCATCCTGTAACAACTATGTATCAAAAGATGAAAAATTATATAAAGGTTTATTAATATTAGATAATTTAGTTAAAAATATTCCTTTAAAAAACGACCCAAACTGAAGCAACTTTAAATGTCAAAATGATCTAAAATTGTATTAATATGGGACATTTAGTGAAGTGAAATTCTAGGGAACATTGAAAACTCTAACGTTTCTGCATATTAAAAATACAAATGTTATTGGCACAGGCATTGCTACTATAGAGGCATGGACGATGATTAGAGATCACACCATGGGGGTGAGTGCTCTGAATTGAACATACCAAACTTATTTCCAGCTGCCACTGCGAATTAAGTTTATTCCGATAGAGAGATTGGTTAGCGCATCCCTGCTCAAAGCTTTGCCTGACCAGTCTCTCTTTTTATTTTTGGCTCTCTTTATATTTTTCAAGACAATCAAATAAGATGATTTCATATTCTTATGGAATTATAGTAATGCACGTCCTATCCTAGATAAAACTAGATAGGGCAAAAGACTATATGGCACTCAAATTCGCAAAAGAAGATAACCCAATTTATGGGACTGCGCAAAAAGCCTCAAAGCTGATCACGCGCGTTCTGGCCCCTAATCCATCACATTTTACCTATACAGGCACTGGCACATATATAGTTGGCACAGATGATTTGGCTATCATTGATCCGGGCCCAATGATGATAGAACACGGCGAAGCTTTACTCAAAGCTATTAATGGCAGACATGTTAGCGCCATTTTGATCACCCATAATCACATTGACCACAGCCCACTATCCAATTGGCTGCGCGACAAAACGGGCGCACCAATCATGGGGTACGGCATCCACACTGAAGCGAAGCAAAACGAAGATGGTAAAATTCAATTAGACGCTGGCTGGGACCAAACATTTGATCCCGACAAGCAATTACGCCACGGCGACGTCATCAAGGGGCCGGACTGGACCATCAAGACCATCCACACACCAGGTCACACATCTAACCATCTATGTTTTGAGTTAAAAGAAGAGAATGCCTTGTTTAGCGGTGATCACCTGATGGGCTGGTCTACTAGTGTTATTATCCCACCAGACGGTAACTTACGAGATTATCTATTGAGTCTAAAACTACTCTTAGAGCTAAATCATGACATTATATACCCCACACATGGGTTAGCCATTGAGAAGCCGTATAGATATATACGCGCCACAATCATCCACCGTCAAATGCGTGAAGCCCAAGTCCTGCGCTGTTTAGAACGCGGTGATAACACACTCACCTTAATGGTGGGTCATATGTATAAAGACCTTGATAAACGCTTACACGGTGCGGCGGGCCTATCGGTGCTCAGTCATTTGATAGCCCTATTAGAAGAAGGCAAAATAAGTGCAGACCGCCAAGACCATTACAAAGCCATATTCTCAATTGTGCATAATCAGTAAAAACCAGATTGCCATAAGCGATAATCAAAGCTATGAATGCGGCAAGACAATAGTAAGTAGTTAAGGACATGGGTATGAACGTCACAACTGACATTAATAGTGAAATTGATTTAGTTTCAGAGATTAAACGTCTGCGCAAAGAAAAGAATGCTGTCATTTTGGCGCATTACTATCAAGCGGGTGAAATTCAAGATATAGCTGATTTTGTTGGTGACAGCCTCGACCTGTCACGCAAAGCTGCAGAAACCGACGCAGATATGATTGTTTTCTGCGGCGTTCGTTTTATGGCTGAAGTCGCTAAAATTCTTAGCCCTGAAAAGAAAGTAGTCTTACCTGATCTTGATGCTGGTTGCTCACTAGAAGACAGCTGTCAGCCAGAAGAGTTTAAAGAGTTTGTTGACGCCCACCCTGACCATATGGTGTTGAGCTATATCAATTGCTCTGCGGCAATTAAAACCATGTCTGATGTGATTGTCACTAGCTCTAACGCCGAGGCTATCATTAATCAAATACCTGCCGATCAAAAATTAATCTTCGCACCAGATCGTCACTTAGGTGGGTTTTTGTCACGTAAACTTGGCCGCGAGATGACCCTATGGCAAGGTTCATGTATCGTGCATGAAATGTTCAGTGAAAAAGAGCTAATCAAGCTAAAGGCTGAATATCCAGACGCGCCCGTGCTCGCCCACCCTGAGTGCCCCGAAGCTATCATGCAGCACGCTGATCATGCAGGCTCAACCAGCTCTATACTCAAATACGCATTGGAATGTGAGGCGGATACGCTAATCATCGCCACAGAGCCTGGCATCATCCACCAGATGGAAAAAGACGCACCCCACAAGACATTCATCGGCGCACCAGGCGCTGACGGTAATTGTAGCTGCAACACATGCCCCTTCATGGCGCTAAACACCATGGAGAAGCTTTATCACTGCCTGAATAACGAAGGCCCTGAGATTGAGCTTGATGAAGCAACGCGTATTGAGGCCGAAAAGCCCCTGCGTAAAATGCTAGCCATGAGTCCTGCTGCTAAGAAATAATTACTTCAAAACTGCCGTATCGTCATCCCGCACCTATTCCGTTCGTCCTGAGCTTGTCGAAGGATGCGGAATCTATAGCCCTGCGACTTTGATATTGAATTGTCCGAATAACAATAAACAGATAGCATGTATCCTATTGTATAATGGGTGCGCCAATCAAGTTAACTAATAACGGTCTATCTTGTTCATCGCACAAATGCATATATTAATCGGCATGTTAAGAAATTATATGACTAACCACAAAAAGCCCGACAGAATTAACTGACGGGCTTTTGTTTAGATGCTTAAAAGAACCTAAGACTTAAAGTCTTAGATGTCGCCTTTAGGCTCTAGAATTTGCTTGCCACGGTACATGCCAGTCTTAAGATCAACATGGTGACGTAGTTTGAACTCACCTGTGTGTGCATCTTCTTGGTAGTTTACTACTTTAAGCGCATCGTGTGAACGGCGCATGCCACGGCGTGAGGTTGAGATTTTACTCTTTGGAACAGCCATTTTAAAAACCTTCTTTAACGTCTATGGGGTGAATATATCACCACCAGTATTAATATGGGTTCTACCAACATGGTCGTTCCCTTTGATTCGAGCGCAGTCATAAGACTATCGCGCATATAAATCAAGAAAAACCGACATAGCAATCAAAAGAACCTGCATGAATTTATCTTCTGGAGCGTAGATACAGACTCTGGAAAAGCTTTTCAAGTGAATAAAAACAATATATCCCTTTATTTACAAAAGATTTTTTAAACTAGATATGAAATGCCTGCTCACAATCTGCAGCCCCCATATAAAACAAGGTGGGAACATCTATTATTAAGACTAGGCCAATAGTATCACTATATAGAATCACAGCATCAGGAGTAGACAATGCGAAAAATACTTATCTCACTCATCCTAGCCTTAACAGCAAGCTATGGCGTGTTAGCAGATGGATTCCGTGTCACGACCCTACGGGCTGCGCCTGGCAAGCTAGACACGCTGATTCAAAAAATCAGGGCATATAAAAGCGATAAATACGATAATGTAGTGATCATGCGCCATAGCCAAGGTGACAATTGGGACTTAATGCTGATGGAACCATCTGGTCTTGCACCAACTAAATTCCCTAGCTTTGGGGACGTGGCTGATTTCCAACATAGTTTTCTGGTGCTTAGTGATACTAAATGGGGTTTTGTTAAAGGTATCAGCGCGCAGGCTGGCCTGTTTCATATTGAAATGTTCCATGCCTCAGCTGGTAAACGAGGCGATCTGATTAGGCAACGCCAAATGGAAAACGAGTATCTCGCCACCACGGGCCGAAAAGCTAATGCCATATTTGCCACGACATTCGGGTCTGACGTTGATGTATTTACCATTGGCTTTTACAAAGACATGCCCCATTTTGCCGCAATACCAAACTTGCCCGCAGATGCACTTGAAAAGGCAGCTATAAAATCTGGCTTTACGAACCGTGAGGATATAGGGCTTTCGTTACGTGGTTTAATTATAAGTCACCATGACACCTTAGCAACCAGAGTAGATTAATATGATTTTATATTGCAGCGTCCTCGGTCAAGAAGATACGCTTTGGCGTCCTTTGTTTGAAAAAGCGTTACCAGGAATAGATTTCAGATCTCCTGATAATTGGGGTGATATGACAGATGAACCCGCCATTGCCTTTGTATGGGGCAGCCCACACGGTTTGTTAGCAAAATATAAAAACATTCAGACTATATTTTCAGCAGGCGCAGGGATTGATCATTTAACGGCGGATCCAGACCTGCCATCAAACGTCCCTATTGTGCGCATGTCTGATACTAGCCTAAGAGAAGGCATGGCAGAATATGCGGTCATGGCCACACTATGGTTCCACCGCATGATGCCAAAGGCGATCCAGCAACAAAAAAATAAAAGTTGGAAAACATTATATGCCCGCGCTGCCTGCGATTATACTGTTGGTATTATGGGCTATGGCAATTTGGGCCGTTATAGCGCCGAAGCGATTAAACCCTTTGGATATAAAATCCATACTTGGTCAAACACACCCAAGCAAAGCGAAGAAGGCGTAAAGCATTTTTACGGCCAAGATGAATTACATGCTTTTTTGTCTAGCGCGGACGTTGTCATTGCCATCCTGCCGCACACAGCAGAGACAACCCACCTTATTAATGCAGAGACGCTTAGTTATATGAAAAAAGGGGCCGCTATCGTTAACGCAGGCAGGGGTAACTTGATAGATCTAGACGCGCTAATAAGCAGCGTGAACTCTGGTCATCTATCTGGGGCTATGTTGGATGTTTTTGATATAGAACCTCTACCAGAAGAACACCCCATACGCGGGGTTGATAATATAATCATCACACCGCATATTGCAGCAGTAACACGCCCTGAAACCTCTGTGAAATTTGTCAGCGAATGCCTAGATACCTTAGCTAGGGGTGAGACCTTAGAAACATTATATTTACCTGCGCGTGGCTATTGACCTCTTTTCAAACGTACCGTAACACCCTATATAGACCTTAACTTGAGTTTTTTTTGTATAGAAAGTAACCCCATATGCCATATTTTCAGGCTGCTGCAGGTCTTATCCTGCTTGTTTTCGCTGGTGAATATTTAGTACGCGGCGCAGTGGCTATGGCGCAACGCATGGGGGTTTCTACACTTATTATCGGTCTAACGGTTGTTGCTTTTGGAACATCGGCACCTGAATTAGTCGTCGGCGTTAATGCAGTACTTGCTGGAGCACCAGCGTTAGCCCTTGGTAATGTGGTTGGATCTAACATTGCTAATATTTTGCTTGTATTAGGCCTGCCTGCTCTATTTCTACCTATTTCATTTGGCGCTGATCGCCTTGGACGTAACTTCATCATCATGGTTGGTGCTACCGCCATATTCATGGGTATGGCCCATACAGGCTCCTTTGGCTGGCCTCAAGGTGCTATTCTTTTATCCTTACTCGTTAGCTTTTTGGTTTATTCAGGCAAATATAGTCAAGAACACCCAGAAGAAATTGTAGAAATTGATGAAATAGAAGATGAGATTGAGCACCCAACGTCACCGACATTATCAATCATCATGATTATAGCTGGCTTAATGGGTCTTGTTTATGGAGCAGACTTGTTGGTTGATGGTGCTGTCGTCATTGCCCGCAGTTGGGGCGTTAGCGAAGCTGTCATCGGCTTAACACTAGTAGCACTAGGCACTAGCCTGCCCGAATTAGTAACGGCGCTTGTTGCCGCTTACAGGGGTCATAGCGATGTTGCAGTTGGTGGTGTTATAGGATCAAATATCTTTAATCTACTTGGTATCATTGGTGTTTCTTCTATAGTTGGCAAAATCCCTGTTCCTGATAGTTTTCTTCAAGTTGATCTTTGGGTTATGCTGGCAGCAACACTTGCCATAGCGCCTTTCTGCCAACTTAAATCTCATATTGGCAGAATTGCGGGCGTCTGCTTGCTATCATCCTATTGCTTATATCTATTTTATGTCACTTCAGAGCCAAAAGCTATTGCGCTACTGATGGGAGGCTAATATGCCTATAGAAAAGCCAATAAAAGTAGCTTTAATAACAGGGGCCGCCAAACGCATTGGTCGCGCCATTGCGCTTGATCTAGCTAAAAATGGTTGGGCCGTGGCTATTCACTGCAATACCTCTATTGATGACGCTTCAAGTCTTGCCACACAAATCACTGAACTCGGTGGTACTGCCACAGTGATAAAAGCCGACTTAATGGATCGATCAAGGGTACGAGGTCTTGTAGATGACGCTAAAACCCTTTTAGGTGCCCCAGTGTCATTGCTAATTAACAATGCATCCCTATTTGAAGAAGATGACATCACCAGCTTTACACAAAAGACTTGGGATAGTCATTTTGAAGTTAATCTACATGCCCCCATGGCGCTCATTCAAAGTATGGCGACACAGCTACCAAACAACACGGACGCTAATGTGATTAATATCATTGATCAGCGTGTTTGGAAATTAACCCCTGAGTGCGCCACCTACACTATGTCTAAGTCTGCGCTATGGACCCTCACCCAAACAGCAGCACAGGCACTAGCACCCCAAATACGTGTGAATGCCATAGGGCCTGGCCCCACGCTTGCCAGCAAACACCAAACAGATGATACATTCGATCATGAAGCATCTAATGTGCTGCTAGGTCATGGCCCTGCACTGGGCGAAATCACCAATGCAATAGATTTTATATTAAACAGCCCCTCGATGACTGGTCAAATGATCGCACTCGATGGCGGGCAGCATCTAGCGTGGCAAACACCTGATGTTATTTTAGCTACAAAAGGAGAGTGATGTGAACAATAGAAACACACCACCAAATAAATTACATCGCCTGCCCTATGCTGACGCGGCGCGTTCGGTTCGACATGTGTTTGTACGCGACTATGAAACGCTTGCTGAAATCGGTGTTTGGGATCATGAAAAAGGGCGCACACAGCGAATTCGCATCAATGTTGATCTGTCTGTTGAAGAATCAATAACTCATCATGCGGACGATATAAATAATGTGGTTTGTTACAATGAAATTGTTAAGGGTATTCAAAAAATTCTAACGGCAGGCCATATTAATCTAGTAGAAACGCTGGCTGAAAATATCGCCGACATGGCCATTAAACCCACTGGGGTTATCAGTGTTAGTGTACGGATCGAAAAATTAGAGGCTGTCGTCGGCGCTGCAAGTGTTGGCGTTGAAATCGAGCGCCATAAAACTCCATGTTAATTTAGTTAACACATTGTTAATGTAACAAAAATTCCTGCTGTATATCCTTAACAATTACCTTACCACTGCGTACAGTTGTGCACACAGAATCAGACAGGCCCACATCACCATAGAATGAGCAAGACAACAAAAATAAAAAAAGCGCTTGGTGAGGGTATATATTACAATAGTATATATATAACAATGACTTAAAAATTATGCCTAAAAAATAGGCAATTGGGACGAATCCTAAGATTACAGCCATATTACAGATTGTTCGCATAGGTTACCCACATAGTTATCCACAGGTACCGTGGACAAAAAAAATGAACATGATTCGTCTTAAGGATTGACCAATGATTCTTTGACGCTCATCATCGAATTGTTAAAAAATAAAAGTAAACAAAACGGGACCTTAGGTAAAATTATGGGTGAAATCAGCCTTCAAAATGGGATAGCGACAATTAAATCCCACTTGAAAACCGCCCCTACTAAGCCGGGTGTTTACCGCATGGTAGATCGCTACGGCGATATTCTTTATGTAGGCAAGGCAAAAAATATTGCCAAGAGGATTATCGCCTACACCCAACCCAACAGATTAAACAATCGTTTAACAAAAATGGTTGCGCGCACCACGGATATGGTATTCGTGACAACAAGAACCGAGGCTGAAGCCCTATTACTAGAAGCCAGCCTCATTAAGCGCTTTAAGCCGACCTATAATATACTGCTGAAAGATGATAAATCCTTCCCTTATATATTACTCCGAGCAGATCATCAGTGGGCACAAATAACCAAACACCGTGGTGCCAAACGTGCCAAGGGTATTTATTTTGGCCCCTTTGCAAGCGCTACATCGGTTAACCGCACACTCAATATATTGCAAAGGGTTTTCCAATTACGATCTTGCAGCGATGCCACATTAGATAGCCGTAGTCGCGCCTGCCTGCTCCATCAAATCAAACGCTGTTCAGCCCCTTGCGTTAACAAGGTCACGGTTGATGAATATAACGACATGGTTGGTGAAACACGCGCTTTCCTAGAGGGCCGAAACACAGAAATTCAAAAAAAATTCGCCAATAGCATGCAAGAAGCCTCTGCTGATATGAACTATGAGCTTGCAGCGGTATACCGCGATAGATTACAAGCTCTTACGCAGGTACAAAGCCATCAAGCGATGGTCGGCACGATGATTAATGAAGCAGATGTTATCGCTGCAGCAGAAGTGGGCGGCCAAGTGGGCATTCAAGTCTTCTTTTATCGCGCTGGTCAAAATTGGGGGCATCGGGCTTATTTCCCGCGCCACCACACTGATATTTCCATTGAAGAGGTTATGACAGCCTTCATTGCTCAATTTTATGACAATAAACCTATCCCTCGCTCAATTCTACTATCTCATATGCCACATGAGGCAACTATATTAATTGAGGCGTTAGGCGAGAAAGCAGAGCGTAAAGTTGAAATGCTTGTACCCAAGCGCGGCAAAAAGGCTGAAATAGTCGGAGAGGCAACACGCAACGCTAAAGAAGCTATTGAACGCAAATTAGCCGAAAGTAGTAGCCAGAAAAAATTACTAGCAAACATCAGTGAACTGTTTGAAACCGACATGGTGCCACAGCGCATAGAGATATATGACAACAGCCATATTCAGGGGACTAATGCAGTTGGCGCCATGGTCGTAGCAGGTCCTGACGGCATGATGCCCAGCCAATATAGAAAATATAATATCAAGGATGTTACTTTAACGCCTGGCGATGATTTTGGCATGATGCGCGAAGTCATGACACGGCGTTTCACTCGATTACTGAAAGAAGATGGAGATAGAGAGCGCGGTCACTGGCCAGATATACTGTTAATTGATGGTGGAAAGGGGCAATTATCTGCCGTCACAAAGGCACTAACTGGCTTAGGGGTAACTGATGTTACGCTGGTTGCCATATCAAAAGGCCCCGACAGACATGCAGGTCGCGAGCAGTTTCACATGAATGGCAAAAAATCTTTTACCCTACCTATCAATGATCCTGTTTTATATTATCTGCAGCGCTTGCGTGACGAGGCGCATCGATACGCCATTACTACCCACCGCGCCAAGCGTAAATCTGATATAAAAAAATCACCGTTAGATACGATTGCGGGCGTAGGCCCAAAAAGGAAAAAAGCTTTGCTCAATCATTTTGGCTCGGCTAAAGCAGTAGCAGGTGCAGATATACGTGACCTTGAATCTGTTGAGGGAGTATCCACGGCGATGGCACAGTTAATATATGATCACTTTCAATCCTAATCCTCGACAAGATACTCAACCAATTCAATCCTTTTCATGAACTGAGTCTTTGATTGCAATCGTTGTTGGCAACGTTTGATAAGCATATCAAGAGATAGACCTTCGCCTTCACCAATAGCAAGACTACAACTCACACTGCTTGGCCATGTAGAGATACTATCTTCTTCAAATTTAGAAGCAATCAACTGGGCTAGGCCAATAGCTGTCTCTTTATCACAGTCATCAATAAGCACGATAAATTCATTACTGTTTAATCGCGCAAAACAATCTTCAATTCTAATTTCCTGAACCACATTAGCTACAAATTGCATGAGCAATTTATCGGCTGTACTGCTACCTTTAAAGTCTAAAGCGTCTTTAAAATTATCTATTCGGAAGCATAAAACAGCTAAATAGCCACCTCTTCTATTTTGCCGCGCCTCAATAGCCATTACATGATTTTCAAATCCGCGTAAATTTAACGTGGTCGTCACTGGGTCAATATGTGACAAATTTTCCAGCTGTGCTTTCTTGCGCTCAATACTCATTAAATAAATAGCGACAAGGTATAAAATATTAGTAATTATTAGGGCCATTCCTACTAATATTGCGATCGTAGTTGATCCCATAGCCGTGCTATTATCATATGAAATACTAAGAAGTGTTGCCCGTATGATAAAGATATACATGCTTATGATCATAACTACACCAAGCATAGTGCGACCAATTTCCCCCCTTCTAATACGCCTAAGTATAAACAACTGATACAAACACATTAGATACAATACTGTTATGACTATCGCATGACTTACTAGCTGGATTAACATCTCCACATTAAAAAAAGAATAGGCCATAAACACAATAAAGCTAAGACCAACTATAATCCAAATGCGCTGATCACCCCCATAGTAACTGCCATCATATTTACGCAGGCCCAAATAAATAAAAGCAACACCCGCAAGTGAGAGTCCATAAGATACAGGCGCCCCAAAGTTCACCCTAGATGTCATCTCAGCTACTATATTAACTATAGCTAGACAGGCCACTACTTTGGCTAGCGTAAATTCTTTACCACCACTAGGCACTAATCCTATCACCCATAAGATGAGCAAGCCTAAGATTACTAGTAGGATATTAACCCCTAAAATTGACCATACCGATATTACATCTAACGAAACATCCATAGACCCTACCCCTTGAATTATTTAATATCAGTTAACCCCTACGCGCTTCTTGACGCAAGCCCTTTATTGACTATGCTGTGCTCATATTTGCAATCTCAAGCTCCAACGCCAATACCAAGGAAAGAAACAAAGACTGTGTGGACATTGCCAAACATACTCACGATGATGCGTATTGCTGTAATTCCCATTCTTGTGGGCAGTTTTTATCTTGATAACCCTATTATGGGTAGTCATATCGCCTTTGTTACGTTTGCGCTGGCCAGTATTACTGACTTTTTCGATGGATACCTTGCACGACGCCAAGGCTCTGTTTCAAAATTAGGCCAGTTCCTTGACCCTGTCGCTGATAAATTAATGGTTGGGGCTGTCATTATCATGGTCGTAGGCTTTGATAAGCTAGACGGCATCCATATTATCCCCGCTGTGATTATTCTTTGCCGTGAGTTACTGGTGTCGGGACTTCGTGAGTTTCTCGCAGGCTCTGATGTTTCTGTACCTGTTACCTGGGTAGCAAAATGGAAAACTACGGTGCAAATGGTTGCACTAACAGCGCTCACATGGATTCCTGGTGCTGATGCATTTAATGCCCCAGCATATGAAGTGGGTACCTATGGATTATGGATCGCTGCGGCACTTACACTTTACACCGGATTTGACTATCTTCGTGCCGGTTTAAAACACATGACATAAAACTAATATAATTCTAAAATTAGTACTTGTATTGTTATATTCTTGCGTATATGCATGAATATATAGAGCGTCATAAGATGCCATAGTAACTGTGCCAACCGAGTTGATGTACCTTTTAAAAACCTAAGGAGCATTTCCTATGACTAATAAACAAGAAGATAAAACAGCCCTAATCCGTAAAGTTGCCAATGATTTACACCGCCTGAATGCCTCTGTAATGGAAGCTGTTAATGGCGGCATCACTGTTGAGCTTATGCGTGTATCACGTCACCATGACGAAAAAGGTGCATGGGGTGATTTACTAGTGCCTATTATCCATCAAGATAAATAATAGATCATGATTATTCAAACACCTGACACGCCAACATGCGATGTCTGTGATCAATACGGTAAGGATGCTCATGTAGTTTCCTTACCGTTTGTTGATTACGGTGGTCTGCAACATTTTTGTGGGCAAGCCGTCACGTTAAAAACCAATGATGACAATACAGCAGCTAAGGATTTATTAACATCACCCGGCAATGGGCGTGTATTAATTGTAGACAATGCAGGAAATATGAGCTGCGCAATGGTAGGCGGCAATTTAGCAAAATGGGGCGCTGAAAATAGCTGGATTGCAATTATCGTGAACGGTGCTATTCGTGACCGCCACGAACTTTGTGCCCAACCTATTGCCGTTAAGGCACTATGCAGTTACCCCCAAAAATCATCAAAGGGCACTGCTGAATCACACCGCATTCCTGTCGAATTATCAGGTACTCTAATCAGTGATGGAATGTGGATAACAGGCGATCTTGATGGCCTTATAGTGACTGATGACAAACCAACCCTCTAAACCCACCCTTGACTCATACCCTCTATTTTCGCCATACTTTACCTAATAAATAGGGAGAGGTGTGATGAAGCGCAAATCAGCTAAGGATTTTGATCCTGAGTTATTAGAGATATTTGATGGTTATGTGCACGGCATGATCACTAAGCGTGAATTTTTAACGAGCGCAGGAAAATTTGCCGTCGGCGGTGTAACCGCCATGGGGCTTTATAGTATGCTCGCCCCCAATTACGCGCTCGCATCACAAGTGGCAGAAGATGATGATAGCATAGACAATAAGATGGTCAGCTATATCTCTGGCCAGGGTCATGGCACTATCAATGCCTATTTATCCAAGCCTAAAGGCGTGGTTGGAAAACTACCTGCCATACTTGTGGTACATGAAAACCGTGGACTCAACCCCTATATCAAAGATGTGGCAAGACGCATGGCCAAGGCTGGATTTTTAGCCTTCGCTCCTGACGGCCTTAGCCCGTTAGGCGGTTATCCCGGCAACGACGATGACGGACGCACCATGCAGCGTAGTCTAGACCGTGTAAAACTCATGGAAGATTTCTTCGCAGCCTTTGAACATCTGGTTAACCGTGATGACTGTACTGGCAAAGTTGGCGTTGTTGGTTTTTGTTATGGTGGTGGCGTATGCAACGCCCTTGCTGTTGCTTATCCCAACCTTGCTGCTGCTGTGCCCTTTTACGGGCGACCTGCAAGCGCTGAGGATGTACCAAAAATCAAAGCCCCGCTCATGCTACAGTTTGGCGCACTTGATAAGCGTATCAATGATCGCTGGCCCGCTTATGAAGCTGCATTAAAGAAACATGGAAAAGAATATCAAGCGTTTATGTATGAAGGCGCCAACCACGGATTTCATAATGACACCACACCGCGTTTCGATCCTGAAAATGCCAAACTAGCTGAGGAACGCACCATTGCATTCTTTAAAGAGAAGCTGGTTTAATAAGGCTCTCTCGTCAGGCCCGAGAAGGCTTCCTAGTATGACGAAGACAGATAGGTTTTGTTGGGAATAGTCAAAGGGCGGGAATAATAGAAACCAAGAGCATAAAAAAAGGCCAGAACATCTGCTCTGGCCTTTCATCATTCATTTATCAGTCGTGCTTAGTTGCCTTGGCGCCTTAGAAAGCTTGGGATTTCTAGCTGATCTTTTGGCGCAGGTTTTGGCGCGCTGAGACGATCATCAGATGATACACCACCAAGCGAAGCATCAGCCTTTGGCGCAGGTGCAGATTCTGCTCCCGCAGTTTCAGTAACCGAAGCTTCTCGCCTAGGTTCAGACTTTACTTCTGGCTGTTTTACCACCACATCATCATTAGATACAGGCTTAGCCACTACTTTATCAGCCATTGCAGGGTCAGTCGCCCCACCGCGTAGCCCCGCCGTCATCAATTGAAACAAGCTTTTCTTCTTAGCGGACTCACTACTGACATTTTTGCTAGCAGTAGTTGGTTGGCTATCATCACCCTTCACTTCTTCATGAACGGTATTCTCATAAGCTGCCTCTTGAAAGACATTGGCTGGTTTAATGCTAGAAATCGAGACTTTAGGTTCCTTTGGCTCGTCGGCTACAAATGCACTATCGCCCTGAGCAGCAACAGCCTGTTGCTCTATATCATCAGCCGCGTTATTTGCTTCTTCTACAGTCTCAGCATTAGCTTCCACAGACTCACTGGTCACTTCAGTATCCGCAGCTGCAGTAATACCTTCATCATCAGTACTAATCTCAGCCGTTTCTTCTACTGACATCTCGACCTTGCGGCTTGTTACAGAAGGTGTAGGAATTGTACTAGCACCCGCACCATCAATGCCCGTTGCGACAACAGAAACACGCAGCGTGCCATCAGATTCCGGATTAAAGGCAGACCCAAAGACGATAAGAGCATCTTCATCCACTTGCTCGCGCACCATATTAACCGCTTCGTCAACTTCATAAAGCGTCATATCCATGCCGCCAGTCACATTAATGATAACACCTTTGGCGCCAGCTAGGCTTGCTTCCTCAAGTAGGGGGTTAGAAATAGCAGCGGCAGCAGCCTCGACAGCACGACCTTCACCATTGCTCTCACCAGTACCCATCATGGCTTTACCCATCTCGCTCATCACTGTACGTACGTCAGCAAAATCGAGGTTAATAAGACCCGGCATCACCATCAAATCCGTAATAGAACGCACACCTGAATGCAGCACATCATCAGCCATAGCAAAGGCATCAGCAAATGTTGTCTTTTCATTAGCAACACGGAACAAATTTTGGTTTGGGATGACAATGAGCGTATCTACATTGCCCGCAAGTTCCAGAATACCAGCCTCAGCTAGCTTCATACGGCGACCACCTTCAAATTGGAACGGCTTCGTAACGACACCAACGGTAAGTATGCCGCGCTCGCGTGCGCGTTTAGCAATTACTGGAGCAGCGCCCGTACCTGTACCACCGCCCATGCCAGCAGTGACAAAAGCCATATGCACTCCATCAAGCATCTGATCAACCGCATCAATGGCTTCCTCTGCTGCTGCTGCACCAATCTTTGGCTGCGCGCCAGAGCCTAGCCCTTGTGTAATTTTCACACCCAACTGAATACGGTTACCAGCCGTTGAATTAGCCAGCGCCTGTGCATCGGTATTAGCGATGATAAAATCAACACCCTGCAGATCAGCTGCGATCATATTGTTGACCGCGTTACAACCAGCACCACCAACGCCTACTACCGCGATTTTTGGTGTCAGTTCGGTTAATTCCGTATTTTCAAAATCTATTGCCATTGCCATTTCCTCCGTAAGAGATATTCTTTGTCGTTGCTATTTTTAAACAATTGAAACCGTACCAAAGTTCAACCATTTATTCATTTTACTCATTAAAAATTACCACGCATCCAGCCAAACATACGTTCCAATGTTCCTGTTGGTGCAGACCCTCGAGCTTTACGTCGCTTTTTTTGTCCGCCTGCGTCAATTGGTGCTTTTGCACTATACATCAAAAGTCCCGTTCCCGTAGAAAATACCGCATTTTGTGCTGATAAAGGTGTACCGCTATAACTTTTAGGCCTACCAATGCGCACTTTTTTATCTAATACCCGTGAAGCAAGGTTAGCAATACCTTCTGATTGTGCTAGGCCACCTGTCAGAACAACCCGTTGTCCCGCTGCACCTGAAAAACCACTTTCATCTAATTTTTCGCGAACGCTAGACAACAGCATCTCAAATTCACGCTGCATTAATCCTGTTAATGCACTGCGCGGCATACGGCGGAAAGCCTCACTATCTGTGCCTTCCCCCACTTGCATAATATCTAATTCTGTACGCTCGTCTGCGCCGTCCATTATAGCAGCACCTTGTGCATTCTTAAGTCGTTCTGCCTCATCAACAGGTGTAAGTAGCTCGCGTGCTATCTCTTCTGTAATTTGCTTCCCACCAATTGGCAGAACTTCTGCGTGGACTAACTCTCCCTGAATAAAAGTCGAAATAGAAGTGGTGCCACCGCCCATATCAATACAAGTAGCCCCCATCATCATTTCATCCTCAACAAGCGTAGCAAGGCCAGATGCATAGGCGCCGATCACAATGCGCTCTACACCCATATCAGCGCGCCTTACACACATCTCTAAATTTTTAACAGGTCCCTCAAGGGCTGTAATCACCAGCATCGCAACGCTTAATTTTTTACCGTACATACCAATCGGTGCCTTAACACCGTAATTGCCATCAATAGCATAGGCCGCGGGAAAGGCATGCATTATTTGGCGATCTTCACCAGGATTGATCTGAGCGCGCGCTAGCTCACGTACTGAGCGGATATCCTCTTCACCAACCGCGTGACCATCAACATCTACTTCAACATCAATAACTTCGCTTTTAGGGTCGCCGCCCTCTAACCCAACTGTGACAGATTCAATGGTAACACCGGCCATTTTTTCGGCTTGATCTACAGCTTGCCTGATGGCTGATTCCGTTAAGGCCATATCTGTTACTTGACCAGCACTAACACCCAGACAGGCGCGATTGCCAACACCCTTAATAGTGATTTCCCCATTACTATCACGCTCAGCAATCAAGCAAACAACCTTAGATGAACCAACATCTAATACTGCTATTATACCTTCTTTGCTCCCATTAAGTGCCATACTTTACCCTGCTACTCTTATACTAATACTAAAATTTATGTTACCCATTCCAGACCACGCATTTGCAAACGACCACGTTCTGTGACGCTCACTACTAAACGATCTTTCAGTCGCATATCAACTATATTCAGCTCTCTTGCCAGCAAATGATATTCTTCTTCTAAACTTGCAAAACGTTGCCACGCGGATAAGGCGCTATAATTATGCGTATATTCAGGTAATTTTACCCTAATACCATTTTTAAATTGCATATCCCAACGACGCGCAGACACCCGTATAGCCGAACGTAAATTGGCTCTCAGTGACGGCTCAAGCTCTAAAATTTGTTGCAATTCTTCGGCTGCTTGCGGCGCGCCCTTTCCCACAATCAAAATCATTTCATCAAAAGCCTTAAGGCCCTGCGCAGTGATAACATGACCCGTCACATCTACAAGACCAAAAGCACCATCATTTTGCCAAATAGCAAAGGGTGTGCGCTCAACTATTTCAACAATCAATTCACCGGGGAAACTACGCGAAATTTTTGCAGTTTTTATCCATGGAAGCGCCTCTAACTTTTCACGCATTGAATCTAAATTCATGGCAAGCATTGGCATACCATCATCTACATCTAAGGCGGCTAAGATATCGCTGTGCCTTGTTTTACTAGCACCCTTAATCGTTAGGGTATCAAGCACAATGCCTGCTTCGCGGGTTTGCTCAAGAAACCAACCCGCTGGTGTTGCAACACGCCCCACATTCATGCCCCAAGCAGCAAGTACTGCCATCATGATCACAAAGATAAAACCAATAGATTTTGATTTTGAGAGTAAAAAAGTCATACTAAACTTTATCCTTCTTCACCGATTAATTTAATTTCCCATTCCAGCGTAACACCCGTCATTTTTTTAACTTTGCTGCGGACTTTTTCGCCTAATCCTTCAATATCACGTGCCGTTGCCTCGCCATGATTAATCAAGAAATTACAGTGCTTCTCAGACACCTGAGCACCGCCTATGCTCATGCCACGACATCCAGCCTCATCGACCAACTGCCATGCACTTCGCCCCTTTGAGACTAAAGGATCAGGGTTTTTAAATGTACTACCGCCTGTACGGGTACCAATAGGTTGGCTATCTTTGCGCTCAGTCATAATGCGGTCCATACGCCCAGCAATAGCTTCGCGATCATCTAATTTACCTTCAAAATGGCCGCATAGGAGAATCCAGTCATGTGGCACAGCCGTTTTGCGATAAGAAAATTCCATGTAGCTCATATCTAATTCATGAATAGAACCAAAACGATCAACAGCACGCGCATGGGTGAAAATATTTGCCATGTCCCGACCATATGCACCTGCATTCATACTCAGACCACCACCAATAGTGCCAGGAATACCTACCAGAAATTCAAGACCTGCCACACCAGCCTTTTGCGCCTCGCGTGCCACATGAACATCCATAGCGCCTGCACCTGCGCGCACCATAGTGCCGCGTACATTAATTTTAGCAAAGTTACGCCCTAACCTAATAACCAATCCACGCACCCCACCATCGCGTACTAGTAAGTTAGAGCCTACACCTATAACCGTAATCGGCACATCAAATGGCAAAGCCCGTAAAAGGCCTACTAAATCAGCTTCATCAGATGGCTCAAACAATAAATCTGCAGTGCCCCCTGTTCTAAACCATGACAATTTAGCAAGAGGAGCATCAGCAATTAAGCGACCATGCACAGGTGGCAAAGTAGCTTTAAGTACTTCGCCTTCACTTGCTATTACCCCTGTATCTACAACAGTACCCATCGTCATCGTCCTTCTCCTCAGCCTAATTTCTCAAGCTCTTTGGGCAGATCATGTGCCCATTTGGTGATAGTGCCAGCGCCGAGGCAAATAACAACATCTCCAGGGTTTATCCGTCCACTCACTTCTACAGCTAGGTCTTCTTGACCATTTATTATATCTACGTCTTTGTGACCATGGGCGCGTAGCCCAGCGGCTAAGTCATCATGACCAGCACCAACGATCAGCTCTTCACCCGCAGTAAACACTGGCGCAACGATCACACTATCGGCGTCATTAAAGCAGGTACAAAATTCTTCAAACAAGCTTTTAAGACGCGTATATCGATGTGGCTGCACCACAGCGATAACTTTGCCATCAAAACTGTCACGCGCGGCCTTTAATACAGCTGCTATCTCAACGGGGTGATGGCCATAATCATCTATCACTGTCACACCGTTTACTTCGCCTGTTTTAGTGAAACGTCTTTTTACACCACTGAAATTAGCAAAGGCTGTTCGCAGATGCTCATCACTCACGCTCATCTCTAGGCCAACAGCAATAGCTGCCAGCGCATTTTGAACATTATGGTCACCTGGCATGGGTAGGTGAATGTCGTTAATGATACGCTCTGCACTTTCAGCTGTCGCAGCAAGCGCCACATCAAATGTCACACCACCACGCTCATTGCGCAAATTCACACCTCTAACAGCGGCTTGTGGTGACAGGCCGTAAGGTACTAATTTACGGTCCCTGATCTGCGGGATAAGGCCCTGTACTTCTGGATGATCAATACACATGATCGCAGCGCCATAAAATGGCACGCGCTCTAAAAATAATCTGAAAGCTGCTTTTTCCGCCTCAAAGTCACCGTAAAAATCTAAATGCTCTGGATCCATATTAGTGACGACAGCTAAGGTTGCTGGTAGCTTAACAAAAGTGCCATCGCTTTCATCTGCCTCGACAACCATCCAGTCACCCTCGCCCATACGGGCATTGGTGCCATAAGCATTAATAATACCGCCATTGATTACCGTTGGATCAACACCAGCAGCCTCTAAAACGCAAGCCACCATTGAAGTGGTGGTGGTTTTACCATGCGTCCCAGCAACGGACACACACCATTTAAGCCGCATAAGCTCTGCCAACATTTCAGCGCGGCGTACAATAGGTAAATTACGCGCTCTCGCTGCCAGTAACTCGCCATTATCAGGCTTAATAGCCGTTGATACAACAACAACACGCGCGACCCCCAAATCCTCACCCGTTTGACCAATGGATACATCAATACCAAGACCACGTAGACGCTGAACATTGGGGTTTTCAGCCATATCAGAGCCCTGCACTTGATAACCAAGATTATGCATAACCTCAGCAATGCCTGACATACCGATACCACCAATACCGATGAAATGAACCATGCCTATATCGAATGGAACTTCTTTCATGATTTTTCACCCTTACTCATACAATTCTCTATTAAATCTGCTAAATTTTCTGCGGCCTGTGGCACACCCATATTTTTAGCGGCTTTTGCAGCAGCTTCTAACTGGCTACTGTCTAGATATAATTTTGAGATCAGCGTTCTAATCTCAACACCATCAATTTTAGTCTCGTCAAACGACCAAGCTGCACCAACATCTTCTAAGATTTTAGCATTACTAGTTTGATGATCATCCATAGCAATAGCCAACGGCACCAAAATAGACGGACGCCCCAAAACCGATATCTCAGCCAGCGATGATGCTCCAGCGCGCGAACATACTATATGCGCCTTTGCCATTCGCTCAGGTACATCCGTGAAATAGCTGCGTACATCAGCGCTAACTTCTGCACCGTTATATATATCCTTAACACTGTCTATATCCTCGGGACGTGCCTGATGCGATACTTTGATATGATTGCGCATCTCAGCAGGCAAATCAGCAATCGCACGTGGGAAAATCTCTGATAAAATACGAGCGCCTTGGCTGCCCCCCATGATCAAAATATTCATTTTCGCCGCTTTTACAGTGTCATTATAAGGCGTGTCAGCAAACTTTAAAATCGCACTTCTAACTGGATTACCCGTTAGAGCAGTTTTAACACCTGCGGGCACGAGACTTGTATTCTCGTATGCTAGTGCGAGTGTATGGCAGCCTTTAGCCATTAAACGATTAACTCGTCCAAGAACTGTATTTTGTTCATGCAACATATAAGGCACGCTCTTCAGTCTTGCCGCTAACACAGCTGGTAAAGAGGGGTAACCACCAAATCCAATCACAATATCAGGCTTAGAGGCCTTATATAATTTAAGGCACTCAAAACTACTGCGTATTATAGTAACAAGCCCTTTGATCTTGCCAATCAAGCCACCACTTAAGCCCGTCGTCGCAAGCACATGTCTGTCATAATTTGTCATAATATCGCGGTAGGCATCGCCGCGCTGGTCTGTAATAAGTGTTACTTTATGTCCACGAGCACGCAGAATATCACCCACACCTTCAGCTGGCACCATGTGACCACCTGTTCCGCCAGCAGCGATAATGATATGCCTTAACACACTCATGTGCCGCCCTCATTTAAACTATCATTCCACTGATCACCGCCCCAACTATCAGTCCTGTTTTCCTTGCGCAGGAAACGATTGTGGCGAGTCAGGGATAAGACCATCCCCATACCAATAGCAAGCGCTAACATGGATGAACCACCATATGAAATAAAGGGCAGCGTCATGCCCTTAGCAGGTAAAAGTGACAAATTAACGCCTATATTGATGAGAGCCTGAAAACCAAATTGCATCAGCAAACCTGACACGGCCAACACACTAAATGGATCTTCTTCCTCTAGTAAATTAGATAGGCCCCGCACAACAATACTGACGAACAATAATAAAAGCATCACACAGGCAATCGCGCCGAACTCTTCACCGAGCACCGCAAAAATATAATCCGTATGTGCATCAGGTAAATTCAGCTTTACGACCCCCTCACCCGGCCCGCGCCCAAGCAAGCCACCAGACTGAAAAGCTTCTAGTGACTTTTCCGTTTGAAAATTATCACCCTTTGAAGGATCTAAAAACCGATCAATACGTGAGGATACATGTGGCAAGAATAAATAGCCCATACCAACACCAAAAACACCAGCTAGACCTGCACTGATCACCCACAGCAGTGGCATGCCAGCAATCGTTAGCATACCAATAAAGACCATCGACACGAGCATTGCTTGACCAAAGTCTGGCTGTAACACAAGCAAACCAACCACAATTACAAAAATCACCATCGCCATGCGCTTAGCAGGGATTTTAGTATCATCAAAACCAGCTGACAATAACCAGCCAACCGTTACAATGAACATTGGTTTCATAAATTCAGATGGTTGAAGCGTAAAGCCTGGTAATTGTATCCAGCGGTGAGCACCCTTAATTTCAGGTCCTATAAACAGGGTCAAAATAATTAAGGCAAGCGTTATAGGAAAACCAACAATAGCGATCCTACGCACCCAAATACGCGGCATTAAAGATATACCAACAACCGTTATCAGCCCCATAGTTAGAAACACAAGCTGGCGCTTAACAAAATGGTAGCTTTCAAGCCCAATACGCTCTGCAACAGCTGGGCTAGCAGTGAGTATTAGCCATAGGCCTGTACACATAAGTATAAAAATTAATGCTAAAAGCCAGCGATCAACTGTCCACCACCAACGGCTAATGACACTATTATCTGTGCGAGAGAAAATCATGCTGCTTTCTCCGCTAAATCTAAGACTAGCTTTCTAAATTTATCGCCACGCGCTTCAAAATGAAGAAATTGATCAAAAGCTGCACAGGCAGGCGACATCAATATAACATCCCCTGATGAAGCATTCGCACTAGCCTCGGCAACAGCATTTTCTAGTGTATCACTTAAGCTGCTATCTACATCTTCAGGCAAATTTTCAAACATCATGGCAGCCGCTTCACCGATTAAATAAGCTTTCTTGATATGATGCATATATGGCATTAAGGCTTGGATATTATCTTCCTTCACCCTACCGCCAGCGATCCAGTGAATATTAGTAAAACTAGCAAGAGCGCGAGCCGCAGCATCCACATTAGTTGCTTTACTATCATTGATATAAGTAACGCCACCTATTTCAGCAATGCGTTCTTGACGGTGTGCTAAACCTGGAAAGCTTTTAAATGAAGCTATCATATCTTCTATCTCTAAGCCCAGCACCCGCCCTACAGCAAAAGCAGCCGCAGCATTTTGCCAGTTATGCTGCCCCTTTAAAGTCGGTACATCTGCCACACTGCCCATCATCACCGTTTCACCGTTATCGGCTTCAAACAATAAACCATCACTGACATAAACACCTGATTCTAATCGTTCATTAACCGATATAGTTACGACATCTTGTGTGCAATGCGCTGCGATTTCTTGACCGTATTCATCATCAATACTGATCACGGCACTACCTGCGTCTTGCATCTCAAACAAACGCGCCTTTGCCGCCACATAACCCGCCATATCACCATGGCGATCAAGATGATCAGGTGATACGTTGATTAAGACCGTGACATCGGGGCGAAAATCATGGGTTAAATCTATTTGATATGATGACATTTCAAGCACATATACACCACCTGAAGGCAAAGAATCTAACGACATTAGACCAGTACCAATATTACCTGCCATTACAGAATCTTTACCGCAACTGCTAATCATATGATGAATAAGCGCCGTGGTAGTTGACTTGCCGTTCGTACCCGTAATAGCCACGGTTTTATGCGGCGGCAAACTAGGCTGCGCCCAAGCAAATAAATCAAAATCACCAATAACTGGCACGCCAGCTTGTTGAGCCTTTAAAACTAGCTTATGCGGCTTGGGGTGCGTTAGCGGCACACCAGGTGCTACAACAAAATAATCAACATCACCAAAATCAGCGGTATATAAATCAACGGCTACACTTGTCACCTGTTCACAGTGCTCAGTATTATCATCCCACGCAAGCACAGTAGCCCCACTCGCTACTAAAGCCTCAACCACAGCAATACCTGTGCGCGCAAGTCCAAATACGGCGATAGTTTTACCTTGATATGTATCACTTACTATCAACAAATGTCCCTAGCGTAGTTTTAATGTTGCAAGGCCAATAAGAGCCAAGATGAAGGAAATAATCCAAAAGCGAACGACGATAGTTGGCTCTGCCCAACCTTTTTGCTCATAGTGATGATGAAGGGGTGCCATGCGGAAAACCCGCTTGCCCGTTAGTTTAAAGGATATGACCTGAACGATCACCGATACGGTTTCAAGAACAAACAACCCACCAATAATCACAAGCACAATCTCATGCTTCGTCACGGCTGCTATACTGCCCAGTGCACCGCCTAGTGCTAGTGACCCTGTATCACCCATAAAGATCATCGCTGGTGGTGCATTGAACCATAAAAAACCAAGACCTGCGCCAATGATAGCACCGCAAACAACCGCCAACTCACCCGCACCCGCGATATGCGTCACACCCAAATAATTACTAAAGACAGCATTACCTACAAGATAAGAGATCAAACCAAAAGCAGAAGCTGCAATAATAACAGGCATGATCGCCAGACCATCGAGACCATCCGTGAGATTAACCGCATTTGACGTACCAACAATGACAATAATGATGAAAGGAATATACATCAGACCCAGATTAATCAGCATGTCCTTGAATAAAGGCACCGCCATTGTTGGTCCTGCTAGCTGCATTAAATACCACGCAACAGAGCCTGCTATTAAACATTCAATACCGAATTTTATTTTACCAGAAAACCCCGCAGTGGATGACCTTGATACCTTAGCATAATCATCAATGAAACCAATAAGACCAAAGCTAAGTGTTACACCAAGCACAATCCAAACATAAGGGTTTGAAAGGTCCGCCCAAAGCAGAATTGAAACAGAAAGGGCTAACAATATCATGAAACCGCCCATAGTCGGCGTTCCAGCCTTTTCAATAATGTGACGCTCTGGGCCATCTTCACGGATTGGCTGGCCTTTTTTCTGCCGTGACTTGAGCATTCGAATGATCATAGGGCCAAAAATGAAACATATAATCAGGGCAGTTATAACTGCACCACCTGTCCTAAAAGTCAGATAACGGAATAAGTTAAAAAACCCGCCCTGATCTGCTAGTGGTGCTAATAAATTATATAACATACTTTCGCTCCTAAATTGCGACTACTCAGCCGCTAATGTTCCAGAATCATAATTGCCTAGGATTATGGCCTTTTCATCCGCACAAAAATTAATGACCTCCTGCACCAATGTGCCTAAGCCTATTGCATTAGATCCTTTGACAAATATTTGATCGTTGGGGTGAATATTGACCTTTAGATATTGCGCAGCAGCCTGAGCATCCTCACAGCCAGTGACCATGATACCCGCCGTCTCTGCAGCAAAAGTCATCATTGGACCCACGGCAACGATGTGATTAATGTCTGCCGCTTTCAAATAATCAACTAATTCCACATGCGCTTTTTCCGTGCCATCACCTAGCTCTTGCATATCACCAAGCACAGCGAAACGACGCTGACCACGTTTTGCAGGCAGCATGGAGAAACGCTTTAATGCTGATTTCATCGATAAAGGATTAGCGTTATAACTATCATCTAGTAATGTTACTAGTCCATCACCCATATCTAATTCATAAAGACGCCCACGGCCAACCTCGACCTCTAGTGAGGCAAGGGCAAGTGACGCCTCAACCACATCAGCGCCAACAGCCTGTGCCGCCGCCAACACCAATAGTGCATTCAGTGCCCATTCAGGCCCCGGTTGGTTAATCTTAAATGTCAGGATTAAATTACCCATAGACGCAGTCATACAGGTACAATCCATATGCTCGACCATACGCAAAGGATATATATCGCCATTGCCAGCCGATAAGCTCACTTTGACTAGCTCTACGCCCTTGGCTAAAGCCTTTTCCGCCAATAGATCAACATACTCATGATTACAGGCAATAATCACTGTTGAACCTGCCTTCATACCATCTAATATACTTGCCTTTTCACGGGCAATATCCTCAACACTATCAAAGGCAGCCGCATGAGCAACACCAATAGATGTAATTATTGCAACATCAGGACTTAATTGATCTGACAAGGCTTTAATCTCACCTGGCCCTGACATACCCATCTCGAAAATGCCGTGTGCGCTAGATTTTGGCATACGCGCAACAGATAGCGGCATACCCACATGATTATTAAAACTGCGAATACTTGAATGTGCCTTATTGTCTCCAGAGAGGGCTTTTCTTAGCGCTTGAACTACACTTGTTTTACCAGCACTGCCCGTCACGCCGATGACCTGAGCATCTGTGCGTTTACGCGCAGCCGCACTTAATGCCTGAAGCGCTTTGAATGTATCATCCACATAAATTAGGCGCGGATCATGCTCATCAATTTTTTTAACGACCTGACTAACCATGGCGGCTACAGCACCATTATCAAACGCCTGCATCACATAATCATGACCATCCATAGCCTCGCCCTTTAAGGCAATAAACAGATCACCAGCGATAACATCGCGACTGTCAATTTGAACACCATCAATAATGATAGAGCCTGTTGTATTCAGCGCTGCGCGCCCGCCACAAACACTAGTAACATGCTCATTTGTCCATAAAGGTTTATTGATCATCCTAGACCTCCTAGTAAATGACGCACTGTAGCAATATCAGAGAAGGGGATAATTTGATCACCCACTATTTGACCTTCTTCATGACCCTTGCCAGCAATGATCAACATATCATCAGTTTGCAAGCCCTCCATCGCTGCTGCTATTGCCGCAGCGCGGTCTCCAATTTCTTTTGCCTGCGGACAAGCAGCAAGTATTTGCGCGCGAATTGGGGCTGCATCTTCTGTGCGAGGATTATCATCGGTGACAAAAACCGTATCGGCGCAGCGTGCTGCAACCTCTCCCATCATAGGGCGCTTACCAGCGTCGCGATCACCACCACAGCCAAACACGACATGTAATTTAGCTGGATTATGAGCGCGGGCTGCCTTTAGCACGGTTTCAAGACCGTCTGGCGTATGGGCGTAATCCACATAAACGCTGCCACCCTTGTGTGTAGAGCCAATATATTCCATACGACCCGGCACACCAACCAACCCTTCGAGACGTTCAAAAGCTGTAGCCATAGTCATGCCACTACTTGTAGCAAGGCCCGCAGCAAGCAAAGCATTATCGGCTTGAAAACCACCAATCAGCGGTAACCTAATCTTATTAATAGCGCCACCATAGTTCACCGTTAAAACCATACCCGTTGATTTTGGCTCTATATCCACAAGGCGAATATCGGCATCTGTATTACGGCCTGTCGTTAAAATGTTAATGCCGCGCCCCCATGTTAGGTCTTCAAGCATCTGACCCCAACGACCGTCTGTATTAATCACAGCCAATTTACCGGGGCGCAATAATTCACCAAACAAGCGCGCCTTAGTATAAAAATAATGATTTTCGGTCTTGTGATAATCCATATGATCACGACTTAAATTAGCAAAGCCTGCCGCCTCTATATCCACACCATCAAGACGGTACTGATCAAGACCATGCGATGAAGCCTCTAGCGCTGCGTGGGTAATGCCGCTAGTTGCCATATCTGATAAAGCTTTATGTATATGCGCTGGATCAGGCGTGGTTAAACCACCAGGGTGATTTAAACGATCCGATATAATACCTAATGTTCCCATACTAGCAGATACCATGCCCTCAGCGGACCAAATTTGGCGCACGAAATCGGCGATGGATGTTTTGCCGTTAGTACCAGTGATCGCAACCATATGCTCTGGTTGCTTATTATAAAAACGAGCAACAAGTTCAGCGTATTTACGGCGTGGGTTTTTATCTACTATCAGCGGAATATCAAAAACTGCTTCAACGTCTGGTGTAGATAATACTGCCGCTGCACCAGCTTTTATAGCTTGATCTATATAATCACGACCATCAACAACTGTACCAGGAAGAGCAACAAAAAGATCGCCGGGGCTCACATGTCTACTGTCAGCGGTCAAACCTGAAATCTGAACCTCTGCTGCTTGTGGGGAAATCCCCAACAGTATAGACAGTGCTACTGCCACGACATATCCTTTCCTATTTTTCGATCAGCAAGGCAACTTGTTGATATAATTTTGTATTTTCATCTTGCGGGGCCACACCAAGCATAGGTGCTGTACGCAAAATCACATTGCGCACCACCGGTGCAGCTGTCCAACCACCAGAACTAAACCCATGGGTCGCCTTTGTGCCCTTTGGCTCATCAAGTAGTGCAAAAACTACATATTTTGGATCGTCCATTGGGAAGGCACCAACAAAGGATGAAAGCAATGATTTTTTTGCGTAATGACCTGCTGAGGCTTTTTCTGCTGTACCTGTTTTACCGCCAACACGGTATCCAATGGCATCAGCACGGCCACCCGTACCGACAGTTACCGCCATACGCATTAGCTGCCTAACCTGACGACTAGTCTCAGGTGCTATTACTTGCGCGCCCTCTTCCCACATCTCATTTTTCTTGATAAGTGTGGCCGGAATAAGCCGTCCACCGTTCACCATTGAGGCAATGCCGCGTGCTAGTTGCAGTGGTGATACCGCGATACCATGACCATATGACACCGTCATGGCGTATATGTCAGCCCAGTTAGGTGGCAAAATAGGCGCTCCAACTTCCGCTAACTCAAGCGTTGCAGGCTCGAACATACCAATACGACGAAGAAAAGCCTGCTGGCGCTCAGCGCCCATATCAAGCGCCATTTTTGCCGTACCTATATTAGATGAAAAAGCATAAATTTCTGGTACGTTTAAATAACGATTTTTTGCATGATCATCATTAATAGTATAGCGAGACTTAACTATTGGCGCTGATGCGTCATAGCCGCTGTTCATATCTACAACACCAGAATCAAGCGCGGCCGCCACGGTAAAGGTTTTAAAGGTAGAGCCAAGCTCATACACACCTTGCGATACGCGGTTAAAGCGCTGATCATCCCTAGTGTTTTCAATAGCGTTTGGATCATAATCAGGCAAGGATACCATAGCGATAACTTCGCCGTTATTCACGTCCATCACCAGACCTGCCGCCCCCTTGGCAGCATGAGCGCGCATAGCAGATGACAACTCGTCAGCCAGCGCGTGTTGAACACGAATATCCAGTGACAACTGCACTGCCTTTTTATTATCTGTCGTGACCAAGCGCTCATCAAGGAAATTCTCGACCCCCGCCAAGCCTTTGCCATCAACATCAACATACCCAAGAACGTGCGAGGCTAAACGACCGTGAGGGTAAATACGCTCTTCTTCACGGATAAATTTAAACCCTGGAATTCCCAGCGCATTCACTTGCCATTTTTGCGTCGGTGTTAACTTGCGCTTTAGCCAAATGAATGATTTTTTAGATGAAAATTGTGCTTGCAACTTTTCTTTAGATAATTCAGGTAAAACACTCACTAATTTAAGCGCAGCTACTTCAGCGTTAACAATCTTATCAGGCTCAACCGCCAGCGATGATGTCTCTAGATTAGTCGCGAGCACACGCCCTTCACGATCCAGAATATCAAGCCGCGCATATTTCACCTCTGGTACAACAATACGCGGGCTAGCAACAATACGCGTGGTAACTCCATCTTCTGGCAAACCTAGATCAACAACACGCCCAGCCATTACCATAAATACAGCAAAAAAAGACATGACGACAAATACAAGGCGGTTTCGTGCCACATTAAGTGCTGACTTTCTTGATCCTTCAATGGCGATACCATGCGATTGATTGGCTTCAAACATCATGTTCATGTAGTACGCTCCCTGCTCTTGTTTTACTGCTCGGGTCTTTGCTGCTCTTTTTATCTCTTATAGTTGGTAATAAAATCTGCTGGTTTCCCCTTGCCTTCACACCCTCTGGGCGATAAGGAATAACGGAAGGATTGGTGATAATTTGCTCAGCTGATGGGGGCATCAATGCGAGAAACCTCAGCGATTTATCCTGCAAGCTACTCGGCGTCGTTAGATAAGCCCACTCAGCATTTAAAACGTGCATAGCATTGCGGTGCTCGCTGATTTCAACGGCAAGCAACTCCACATCCTGTTTTTTATCTTGTACTTTTGCCTTGATCTGAAGCACCGTAGCGCCCGAAGCCACAGCTGCGATAATTGCAACCCAAGTGAATATCTTTGAAGATGATTTAGCCATGCGGCACCTCCACTTTTGGAGCCTGAGCGGGCGCATCCGTGCGCTCTGCTACGCGCAACTTTGCCGAACGCGACCTTGGATTACGTGTCGCCTCCTCATCGGTTGGCTTAACGGCGCCTTTTTTCTTTAAATGGAATGTTGGCTCTGGCCCTTTGTCCATTATCATCGGCATATGGCGCGATCCGCTAGAGATCCGACCACTACGCTCAGCCATAAATTGCTTCACAATACGATCTTCCAGTGAATGGAAAGCCACAACCACCAAACGACCACCGGGTTTTAGCAAACGCTCAGCCGCATAAAGGCCGCGCTCCAACTCACCCAACTCGTCATTGATATAAATACGCAGCGCCTGAAATGTGCGCGTGGCAGGGTGAATCATCTTCTTGCCCTTAACGCGTTTATAACCAACGGCTCTGCCGACAACCTCTGCAAAGCGTGATGTGGTTGTGATCGCCCCCTCTTCACGTGCGCGTAGAATTGCAGAGGCAATTTTATATGCCTTTTTCTCTTCGCCAAAATTATAAATAATATTAGCAATATCATCTTGCTCATATGTATTAACAATATCAGCGGCCGTCTTACCCTCATCGCCCATACGCATATCTAATGGGCCATCAGCTTGAAACGAGAAACCACGATGCGCCTCATTCAATTGATAGGATGAAACGCCAATATCCAATACAACGCCATCGACTAACTCTTCGCCAGCATCCGCTAGCAGCTGATCCATGTTACCAAAACAGCCTTTAAGAATGTCAAACCTATCACCAAATTCAGCCTTAAAGGCCTCTGCGCGGATAATCGCGTCAGGATCACGGTCGATACCAAATAATTTACAGTCAGCCGCATCTAATATATTACGGCTATATCCACCCGCCCCAAATGTACCATCAACAATCACCTCTCCCGCCTTGGGCGCGAGGGCTGTTAAAACTTCGTCCATTAGGACGGGGATATGTACGGGGTCTACTGTCTGGTTCTTGTTCACGGAGGTCATTCACGGCCTCCAGAAGTCGGTAAAGGCTTTAGGCCTATTGCCGCAGCTCCAGCGACTATACGTCTTTGTTCGCCTTGAGCTTCAAACACTTCAGGGTTCCAGATGCGAAACTTTTTACCCATACCAACAAAGGTAGCGTTAGCCTCAATACCAGCAAACTCACATAAAGCGGGCGGCAACATAATACGCCCCTCTGGATCAAATTGCAGCGGGGTACTACCACCCAGAATTTCTTCTGCCATTGCATCATGTTCAGTTGAAAAGGGACCAAAATCGTTATTAAAATGTTCTGTAATACGCTCTAGGTAGGCCATATCGGCACCTTCGATACACTGAACACCAAAGGGCTTATATAGGACTACACCGGGGAAATGATTACCAGAAGCAGGGGCATGAACCGAAGAGCGAAAAGAAGCAGGAACCGAAATACGGCCCTTCTTATCAATCTTATTCGTATATGTGGACAGGAAAAATGCCATTCCCTTTAGTCCCCCTAAGTTCCCTCCCTAAGCACGTGAATTTTCACAGTATTCGATACACCCTATTGCACCGTATTCTCGCACCCTTTTAAAATCACTTTTGGTAACTTGGATTTTTTAAGGCGCAGCACTTAGACCCAAATCGTCATTTGGTTCCCTATGGGATAACATGGGTAAACATAGGGGTCAAATGGTTTTATATGGGATTTTCATGGGTTTAGGCCATAATTCAAAATGATCGAAAATGGCAAAAACAAGCGAGAACAAGGGGATAGAAAAATACTACCCACATATGTTCTTGATACGTTCTACTTTAATTAAATTATGCCCCTAAGGCTTTGAGGGGCGATCATGGGAGAGTGTGGGCAGGTATTAGCCATAAACTGTTCAAATTTAGGCATTTCCCAAAAGACTCGGGGGATAGCCATCACAAATTCACTCGTCACTCCGGACAGCGAAGCGTGATCTGGAGTCCATTTATCCGTCAAAAAATTCTTTCTAGGATACACATGGATTCCAGCTCGTAGGCTGGAATGACAATTGGTGGTAAAAAAAGGCGCCCCTCAATAATGAAGAGCGCCTTTTAAAAACAAGATACTGATAAGTTTAGTTGTTACCCATCATATCAACAGTGTCACAGTGCCAGCATTGCTCAGTTGTAGCACCAATGGGGCTACCCGGCGGCGTCTTTGGCGCTGATGGCATTTTAACCGCTGGTGTTTTTGCCTTAGCAAGCGTGTCATCAAGACGTGCGATAAGCTGGAGGGCGTGCGCTTTCCCCTGACCACGGACAGAGGATAGCTTGCGACGAAGCTGACTTAGGCCGTTACGCGCAGCACCGCGCGCCTGTGTCACCACATCATTGTTGTACACCAAACCTGATAGGCTGGCGATTAACTGCTCGCTTACCACTTGTTGGATCATCAATGCGCGACCTTTGGCCTTATAGCCGCCATCTGTCACAGCTCCTACAACGCGGGATATAACACCAGATGCACCAATATGGCCGTCAACGCGCACCGACTGCTGCACAAGCCTGTTGAGACGCGCAGGATGGAGTATCGCCCGCAGCCCCATATCAGCCGCCACTGAAACAGCCTTCATATGATCAAACATTGGCCCAGTCTCACCAGAGAATTTCTCGCGCGTAAACTGGCTATCCCCATTGGCAAAACCACTTGGTGACAAGATCATCAGCGCATCATCGCTAAGGTCAAGTTCTACTACAGAAATGGTTTTCAGCATTTCTTCTAGCGCGCGTTCCTGATCAGTCCACGCCACATCGGCTGGACCTGTGCGACCATCACCTTGATGACGATAGCGGAAATCCATACCGCCCAACCATTTAGCGGCCGCTGCTAGCTGATAGCGGTGATATAAATATACAGGCACGATCTTAGTCTGTAATGCTTCATAGCTCTCATCCTTGCGTAGGTTATACGCACCAAATCTGCTCAACGCTTTACGGCGCACAGCCATTTGATTGATCAGGCTATCAATAGCATTCGTACCATTATCCCATACAGAACCATAAATATGAGCGTTGCTAATAGAGCGACTATGGCCGTCTGTCACATACCGTAGTCCAGCGACATCAGCGGCAGTAAGCAAGGCATTTTGTGCAGCAGTATCTGATACGCCGTCTGCGTATTCCCCGTAGAGGAAATTCACAGCCCAGTCATCCCAGCTACCCATGCCAACACCGTAAACGTCAGAGAAATCCATCTCTTGCGTATCGTCCAGCGTTACATGCGGCGCAGGATAATCCATCACCGACGCACGACCACCATATGTTGAAGCCGCCATATTATGCGCAAAACCAAGCGGATGCCCTACCTCGTGTGCAGCTAACTGCCTGATACGTTGTAGCGCGAGTTCAACAGGATCATTTTTATCACCTGTACCCGTTTTAGCAGCACCGCCTAGGCCCTCGAATATTTTAATGTCTTGGCGTACACGTAGCGAGCCGAGCAGCACAACGCCGCGCAGCACTTCGCCTGTACGTGGATCAGTAACTGACGCGCCATAAGACCAGCCGCGCGTCGCACGGTGAACCCAGTTGATTACATTGTAACGTGCGTCAAGTGGATGCACACCTTCTGGCAGAACCTCTGCGCGGAAGCCGCCCTTGAACCCAGCCTTATCAAAAGCTGTTGCCCACCAATTAGCGCCTTCGACCAGCGCGCTACGAATAGGCTCTGGTGCGCCGTTATCCACATAGAAAACAATCGGCTTAATCACCTTGCCGCTTGCATCCTTTTGCAGGCGGAAACGACGCGCTAAATGCGTAACAGTATCACCAGCGAGCGACGATGACATATCAACATAATTCATAGATATCGTAGAGGCGCGCTCATCGCTGATACGCGTTTTATACTTATCATCTGGTAATTTCAAAAGAGTTGTATGAGCAATAAGCGTCACACTATTTGGCACAGGTGTTGTTGTACGCACCTCTTTGCCTGGCTTACTGCTCGTGAATGTTTGCCACGCATCAAACTCCAGATTAATTGGGAAGGCATGTGCCTCTCTCGTCTTAACGAATGAACGATCCTTGGCTAATTTAAAGCTACCCTGATCTACCTTCTTTAAGCGCGCACTCACACCCACATCATCACGCAATAAGAAGCTTGTGATATCAATGAGTAGATGACCTGTTGCAGTATCCGTCGCCACAATCGGTGTCGACCAAATCATACTGGTAGCAAAACTAGTTTCCACAGCCTTTTTCTCTAGCGGATTATCCGCTGTTGCACGGTAGCGGGTGTTTTCAATGAAAGCCGCTACTTTATCGCCAATTTGTTCAAAGCGCAGTAACTTACCGCCCGATGGGACACTGCGATCAAGCCCAACAGGATTAGAACCAAGCCCCGCCGTTAGATAAGTGGCATATATATAGCGACCAACAACACCCGTTTTCATATCAGGTTTATCCAGCGCCAAATAGACTTTAGCCTTAGCGTGATCCACATAAGTGGTGATCAGGCCGTCTTTTTTCTCTAGCCCAGATATGGTCTTGTTAAAATCAGCTGCAAAAGTCGTTGCGGACAGTAAAACTACTGCTAGTGCAGCCTTAAACATATTCATCATACTCAAAGTCCTCTCAAAGGTTTAAATATGCGTAACGCCTTTTGTCAGAATTGAAAACAAAAAAGTGAGGAAGTTAGAAAACCATAGGCAAAGCCGTACCGAGCGCCAACGCCTTAGACGGGGAGGCGGCGACCATTCGCCGATACTGAGAAAAAATATGGTAGATGGCCTATAAGCCGGGTTTTGTTCAGCGCGAACGCTTTGATGACCATTCCTCTAGGCGTACTGTTGCCAGCACGCTCAAGCAACCACCCGAATACAGTGCGAAAACACACCTGCAATCTAGACCGAAGCCCGCTGCATCATTCCTATTGGTCTTGCTTCTGGTAGGGTTTACCATGCGGCCAATGTTACCACCAGCCCGGTGCGCTCTTACCGCACCCTTTCACCCTTACCTATCCTAAGATAGGCGGTTTACTCTCTGTGGCACTTTCCCTAGGGTCGCCCCCGCCGGCCATTAACCGGTACCGTGTTTCCGTGAAGCCCGGACTTTCCTCCCCTATACCGTTACCAGTATAGCGGCAGTCATCCAGCCATCTACCAAAAGGGTGTTTGCCACAAATGGAAATGTTTATCAAGAAATACTCAGTTATTTAGGGCGAAGCCCGTACCGACCAAGTGGGAGGCGGCGACCATTCGCCGTTACTGAGATATAATTTAGGGCGAAGCCCGTACCGACCAAGTGGGAGGCGGCGACCATTCGCCGTTACTGAGATATAATTTAAGGCGAAGCCCGTACCGACCAAGTGGGAGGCGGCGACCATTCGCCGTTACTTAATATATCTATATATATAATAACCTAAAATCTCATCTTCTTCTTGAACTTGCCACAATCTTGGGGCAGAGTGCGCCAACATTAAACAGCGGATAAAATCATCTCATGAAAAAATTACTTATATTAGCCTCTCTCATCTCTCTTTCGGCCTGTGGCAGTGATGGTGATGCAATCATTTTTGATACAACACTAGGCCCTCGCACAAAAGAGCAAATTAAAACATTGCCAGGCGATTTGCGCGGCGACAAAGCTAACGCAAGAGTATCCGTTGAGGCATTAAAAGGTGAAGGTCTTGAGTCTGAAGGAATTTAAGTCCTTAAACTTTCCTATATATTTTTAAAAATGCGTCCACGCTTTCAACTACGCTGTCTTCAACCTCTTCATCGCTAACATGCGATATCAGGCCTATAGCTAGCCTGAAGTGGAAAATGCCCTTCAATAGCGATATTAATTGGATTGCGGCTTTAGTAACATCTTTAATCTCAAGTTCACCTTTTACCACCCAATGATCAAGATAATCTTTTAGACGACCAATCATAATTTCAGGGCCTGCCGCCCAAAATAATTTAGCTAATTTATCATCCTTAGCAGCCGTACTACTTAGTAAACGAAAAACGCTAATAGCGTCATCACTCACAAACATATGCCCCAACGCCAAGGACATTTTACTTAAACCTTCACGTAGGGGCAGTTCGTCGATTGATTCTATGACAGTATCTGGGAAATATTCCTCGCATCTCAGCCTAATAGCCTCGGAGAATAATTGTTCCTTATTAGAAAAATGACCATAGACAGTTTGCTTTGACACACAGGCGCGTCTGGCAATTTCATCCATACTAGCATTATCAAAACCATTTTCTAAAAATAGATTAGATGCCGCAGCAAGTATGGATTGATTCTTCTCAGAACTACGCGGCCTCCCCCGAATTCCTACTGCTTTTATTTCAGTTTGTGCTGACATAATACCCTACGATCATCAATAATATTGTTTCTATGGTACTTGGCTAATGCGTATATGCATAGCACCTATTTATATTTAATACTAGACTGTCTAGTCTAAAAATTGTATATAGCCTATTAATTAGAAAAATTCAGCGGCTTTGAGGATAAAGAATTGCGTAACAAATTCATAATAATCGCTATATTAGCAGCGTTAATTGCTACAACAGTCTTAATGAGTCTATCCGTAGGCGACACTAAGGTTGAGACAGTACGCGACCCCATGCCCGTTAAGGTTACAACGGTAAAAATGCAAGATAGTTTTGAGGAATGGCGGTCATTCACAGGTAGAGCTACATCTGGACGCACAAGCCCGCTCGCCCTTGAAATGGCTGGGAAATTAACGGCTGTGCATGTGGACATAGGGGCTAATGTCAAAAAAGGGCAAGCCTTAGCTACGATAGACACAGCACGTCTAAAAGCTGTTAAGCAACAAATTATGGCAGACAAGGCAGATATTTCTGCCAATCTTATGTTGGCCAAATCCACATTAAAACGCGCTAAAAAAACATTTACCCAAGGCCATCTATCTGAGCAACATTACGACGAAGCCAACACACAAGTCACGAGCTTAGCTAGTAAATTAACCCGCGCTGAGGCGAATTTAACAGCAATTAATGTTGACCTTGATAGATCTATCATTAAGGCACCCTATGACGGCGTTATTACGCAGCGTCATGCCGATGAAGGTCGAGTAATACCTGCGGGCACGCCAATTCTTACAATCACTGAGATCAACCGCATGGAAGCTCATATCGGCATACAGCCCCTATTAGCGCAGAAAATTGCAAACGGTAGCAAATTTCGACTTATTAACTCTGCTCGCGAAACGATCAAAGGTAGCGTACGGGCTGTTGTGCCAGTTATAGAGGGCGTAACACGCACCGTACTTATCACATTTGATCTAGGAGCTAATGAAGCGGCTGACGGCGAGTTGATAACTGTCCTTATCCGCAACGAGCTAAAAGCAACAGGTGCATGGGTACCCATCAGAGCGTTGGCGGCAGATGTGCGGGGTTTGTGGCGCCTTTATAAAGTTAACGCTGACAATAAAATCACCTTTGAAAATGTCCAAATACTCTATAGCGAAAAAGAAAATGCCTTCGTTAGCGGCACTATTTCCGATGGAGATAGAATAGTATCGAGCGGCATCAGTAAACTAGCTGCTGGTGAGGCTGTTAAAATCGTTAACCTGACCACTAACAGTCAACAATAGAGAGCTATATTCATGAAAGGTTCCTTATATAGTCACCCACGTATCGTCTGGTTAATCTTACTATTCATCATTGTATCGGGCCTTAACGCGCTGAAAATAATGCCGCGCTTAGAAGACCCTTATATGACCAGCAGAATAGTCCAGATCACCACATATTATCCAGGCGCCGACGCTGAAAGGGTTGAGGCAGAAGTAACAGAGCGACTGGAACGTAAAATCCGTGAGGTGCCAGAAGTAAAAACTTTACGCTCAATCTCACGCCCCAACCTTGCTTTTATGTCGGTAGAGCTGGAAGATGCAGTAACTGACCCAGAACCCGTCACATCTAAATTACGTGATAAAGTAGCTGAGATAACGGATTTTCCTCAAGGTGTTCTTGCCCCCATATTTGATGACAAAGCCATGCATGCTCACGGGGCTGTTATTGCACTAACATGGGACGCTGATACTCCAATTAATTATGCCATATTAGGGCGCCATGCCAAGGAATTAGAAAGCCAGTTACGCAACCTTCACGCAACTGACTTTGTTAATATTTCGGGCCTACCACAAGAAGAAATACAGGTAAGCCTAGATGATAAGAAATTAGCCGCTCATGGCCTTAGCATATCTGAAATTGCAGGTTATATTCGCCATTCTGATGCGCGTGGTTCGGCTGGTTCCATTGATGGCGGCAAGGACAGTCTAACGATAGAAGTAACTGATGCACTAGATACATTAACGGGCCTTAGTCGCATTCCCTTAACAACTGACACCAAAGGGGCAGCCCTACGCCTTGGGGATTTGGCCACAATAAAACGGGGGCATCAATACCCCCCAACTGAACTGGCCTATTTCAATGGTAAGTTTGGCGTAAGCGTTAGCGCCCGCATGCTACAAGATTACCGTGTTGATCATTGGTCAGTTGAGGTTGGTGACCTTATCGACGACTTCCGCGTTACCTTACCTTCATCTATCAAATTAGAGCGCATATTCAATCAAGCCGATTATGCCAACGAACGCTTAAGTAACTTGATGGGAAATTTGGCGATAGGTGCCTTTGTTGTTATTGCTGTATTGCTTGTATCCCTTGGCTTGCGGGCAGCATTAATTTCTGCTTCTATCCTGCCCCTTACATTGTTGGCTGCTCTCGCCATAATGAACGCATTAGACATGCGCATCCAACAGGTGATGGTTACTGGCATGATTGTGGCGCTGGGGATCATGGTCGACAATGCCATCGTGATCACTGATGAAATTCAACAGCGTCTACTCGGTGGTCAACGCCGCGCAGAAGCTGTGGCCAAGACTGTAAGAAAGCTTTGGCTACCCCTATTAGGCTCTACACTAACAACAATCATTGCTTTCATGCCGCTATTATTAATGCCGGGTAATGCAGGTGATTTTTTGCTGGGTATTCCCGCTGCTGTTATCGCTGCTCTTATATCATCCTATATTATCGCCTTCACGATTATATCTGCAATGGCAGGTCGGGTGATCCGCGGTAACAAAAGTGCGCTGGATTTTCGACTATCCGACACCCATAAACGCATATGGTGGCGCGACGGCATTGATGCACCAATTATTTCAGCCATGTTTAAGCGCTCTCTGGAATGGTCAGTGGATCATCCCGTTCGTTCAATCATTGTCGCTATGATGATACCTATATTGGGGTTTTATGCTGCTTCGCGCCTAACAGAACAATTCTTTCCCATTAGTGATCGTGATCAATTTAGGGTGACCGTCAGTTTACCAGCTCAAGCCTCTATTCTTGAAACCCGCGACACAATTCTGAAAATTCATGATTTAGTCGTCGCCAAGGAAGGCGTCTTAAGCGCACATTGGCATATGGGCGGACGCGTTCCAAAATTTTTCTATAATATGCTATCCACAAAAAAGGGCGTTTCCAGCTACGGCGAGTCTATGATCACAGCGTCGAGTGCCGCCATTATTCCTACGTTGATACCTGAATTGCAAACAGAGCTGAATTACGCATTTCCAGAGGCTAATATATTAGTGCGCGAGCTAGGCACAGGCCCCCCTATTCAGGCGCCACTAGAAATTCGTGTTACAGGCCCTGATCTTGCGACCCTAGAAGGTTTAGGCAATCAAGTTAGATCTATACTTGCAGGCATTCCTGAGGTGACACGCACGTATGTATCCTTGGCCGCTGGCAGGCCTCAAATCATGGTAAATACCAACAAGGATGATGTTGCTGTCACAGGCTTGTCACCTAAGCAGATAGCAGAGCAGCTAAATGCACTTACCAAAGGTATTGTCGCGACATATATCACAGAAGAAACACAGCAAATCCCTCTGCGACTTATATTAAATAATGATAATCGTGGTACAATAGCCAATATAGCTGACATGAATTTACGCGCAGGGAAAACCATAAAAGAAAGCGATAATTCTTATAAAGACATTCCATTATCAGCCCTAGGTAATGTCTATTTAGGTGCAAAAGTTGGTATTATTCAACGCCGCGACGCAGAACGCATCAATACTGTTCAAGGGTTCTTAAAATTTGGCATACTGCCCGAAACTGTATTCTTAGAGGCTCAAAAACGCTTAAAAGAAGCCGGTCTTATAATACCTGATGGTTACCGCATTGAGTTTGGCGGTGAAAATGCGGAACGCAGTAGAGCAATGAGTCAGTTATTTGGCACAGCAGGCATTCTACTCGTTATTATGTTGATTATTCTCGTGCTGACATTCAATAGTTTTCGCCTTGCTTTGATTACCCTACTCGCCGCAGTTCAAGCGGCTGGATTAGGCTTTCTTAGCTTATGGGCAGGCGGCTTTCCGCTGACTTTTGTTGTGATTATTGGTTTAATGGGACTAGTAGGGCTAGCTATTAACGCGACTATCGTGATCTTATCTGAGCTGCGAGGCATTCAAGCCGCACGAGAAGGTGACAAGGATGCAGTGGTACATGGCGTTATGAAAACGGGCCGTCACATCATCTCGACCACCCTAACCACCGTTGGTGGGTTTATGCCACTCATCTTATCAGGTGGTAAATTTTGGCCGCCCTTTGCGGTCGCAATAGCGGGTGGTGCATTCCTATCAATGATCGTTAGTTTTTACTTTGCCCCAGCAGCATTTTTATGGGTGACAAAGCACAAGGAAATTTCTAATCCTGACGAATAGGGTAAGATGATATCTTATTCAATATCAGCTTTTTCGACCCATGTTACATGGCCCATTTTACGGCCTGGGCGTGGGTCTTTTTTACCATAGTGGTGAAAGCTAGCTTTTGGATCAGATAGATACGGCATGTAATCTAAAATCTCTTCACCCAGCAAATTTTTCATCACCACTTTACCCGTTGCTAAACAAGGGCCCAGTGGCAAGCCACAAATAGCGCGAATATGCTGTTCAAATTGACTGGTCTGAGCGCCCTCTATGGTCCAGTGACCACTATTATGGACACGCGGGGCTATCTCATTAACTATGATCTCGCCCTTTTCATCACTGACAAACATTTCAACAGCCAACACGCCTACATATTCTAACGAATTAGCGATGCGCGTAGCCTTAACCTTTGCCTTAGCCTCGACCATATCAGAAATACTCGCTGGTACAGTCGTTGTATCCAAAATATGATTAGTATGTATATTTTCCGCTACAGGAAAGGCTGCGACATCACCATCCACGGACCTTGCAACCACAACAGATATCTCACGATCGAATTGGATAAAGCCTTCAAGGATAGCCTCCGCACCCTTTGTTGCTTCTAATGCTGCTTCAATCTCTGACGTATTATGAACAACGGCTTGTCCCTTGCCATCATAGCCAAAACGACGTGTTTTAGCCACGGCAGGACGCCCTACTTCTTTAAGCGCCACGTCTAATTCTTCAGCCGTTTCAAAGGCTTTATATGGTGCTGTCACTACACCTGATTGGTTTAAAAAATCTTTTTCAACTAAACGGTCCTGCGCCACTGCAAGAGCATTTGCTCCTGGACGTAAAACCGCATGAGCAGACACAGTTTTTGCTGTTTGAGCAGGTACATTTTCAAATTCATAGGTCACAACATCAACGGACTTGGCAAATTTGATCAATGCGTCTTCATCATCATACGCTGCCACTGTATAGGCATCAGCGACTTGAAACGCAGGGCTTCGCTCGTCTGGGCAATATATATGACAGTGGTACCCTAGCTGTGATGCAGCCTGAGCCAACATGCGGCCCAATTGACCGCCGCCTAAAATACCTATAGTGCCACCGGGGGCTATAACACTCTCAACTTTATTCATGCTCGCCTCTTAATTAATCTACAGGAACTTCAGCAACGCCTGCAGTTTGCATTGCGCGGAAAGCATCAAGTTTAGCTGCCACGTCGTCATCCATAAGTGCTATAACTGAAGCCGCTAATATACCAGCATTTTTAGCACCAGCATCACCAATAGCCAGCGTTCCAACGGGTATACCACTTGGCATCTGAACAATTGATAACAAGCTATCCTTACCAGATAGTGCCTTGCTTTGAATAGGCACACCAAATACAGGCAGCGGCGTCATAGCAGCTGTCATTCCAGGCAAATGCGCCGCACCACCAGCGCCAGCGATGATACATTTAAGGCCGCGATCCTTGGCCGTTTTAGCATAATCCACTAAACGGTCAGGCGTGCGATGAGCAGAGACAATACGTGTCTCGTAAGCCACACCTAGTTCATCCATTATATCCGCTGCTAACTTCATAGTAGGCCAGTCAGATTGGCTACCCATAATTAGGCCGACTTTTGGCGATGTATCATTCATGTTACTGCCCTTAAACTCTATCAAATGTGACACAAAAATAAAAACTGCTGGCAAGAACATTAGTCCGCCAGCAGCTAGGTTATTATATGGATTACTACGACAATTGCAAGATCAATAGCAACAGAGCAACATCGATTGCATTCACGACGGATTGAATAGCCCCTAACCACAAAAATTATCTTAAAATATTATCCACCTGAACAGCAGCTTTTTTAAAGTTAAAACACAAGGATTTCCCCGCACCACTCACACAATCGCAATTTGTTATCATTAACCAACCTTTGCAATTAAACATAAAAAAAAGTTCAAGGGATTCACAAGTACAACAAAATAGGGTACAAGTAATTCAAACAAAATAGGACATTAGATGAAAATCACGAATACATCAGGCCCTTTTAGGGCCACACAATTAAAAAAGACCAAAAAGGCTGGTAAAGTTCAAGCCGCCACTGCGGCCTATGGATCAGGCGCTGCGCGCGCTGTGACAGACACGGTTGAAGTGCTTGGCATTCCACCAGAAGAAATGACACCACACGTACAGCAGGCTATTATGGGATTAATGGCGGAGGTTGATAATCTACGCAAAGAATTACAACAAACCAAAGCCAAAATTTCAGCATTAGAAGAGCTTGCGGATTCTGACAGTCTTCTACCTATTCTTAATCGCCGTGCATTTGTTAGAGAATTAAACAGAATGATTTCATTTGCCGAACGGTATGGCACGCCTTCATCTCTAGTGTTTTTTGATCTTAATGACATGAAACAAATTAATGATCAGTTTGGCCATGAAGCGGGTGATCGTGCCTTACAGCACACGGCACATATACTATTAGCAAACATCCGTGGCACTGATGTGGTGGCGAGACTGGGCGGCGATGAATTTGGTGTGTTGCTTGCACAATCTGATGAAAAAACGGGTATAGAGAAAGCCGAGAATCTGGCTACTGCTATCCGGGCCACGCCCTTTGAAGTGATCGAGGGTCAAGGCTTTAATCTTAATTTAGCGCATGGCGTCTATACATTCCATGGCAGCGACAACCCTAGTGACGCCCTAGCTAGGGCCGATGAAGCCATGTATGAAAACAAGAAAGAAATTAAGGGCGAAGAAAACGTTCGTTAATTGAACCTCAACGTTAAGCAATTATATTGGGCACCAACAGCTCCGACAGACTATTGATCTGATCTCTTAAAACAAGCTTGCGTTTTTTTAAGCGTTGCACTTGAATTTGATTAAACGTGCCTTTATCCGTCAGACCTTCAATGGCATAATCAAGATCCCTATGTTCTTCTGTTAAAAAAACCAGCTTTTCTTTAATTTCTTCAGCGTCCATAAATAAACACACCCTATTACCCTTTACTATCCCCCAAATAATACCTTAGGGTCGAGAGTGTTAGTATATCATGCAATTGAGTCAGAGTGAAGGAGGCAACATGTCAAATTTAATTGATGATTTTTGGGACCACAGTCTTAAATGTTGGGACAACGCTTTAATCAGACAAGTATGCCTAGACATTCAGAACCAGCATATGGTGGATATTAATATTATACTGCTACTACATTGGTTAGACTGTCATAATCAACATACCAACGATCTCGACATATTATTCCAGCTGTCTGGAGATCATCAACGTCGCATCCTCAGGCCCCTACGCACAGCGCGAAAAGGGCTTAAGGGAACAGATATGTATGAGTCTATTAAGTCCATAGAACTAGAGGCTGAACGCATGGAACAGGCAGCCTTTATAAAGGCAATAGATATTAAACAAGGCGGCAAAGATCTAGTTCAATCCTTAACATCATATTTCAAATTCATGAGCATTATTGCCCCAGAAGCTGAAGCGAAGCAGATAGTGTCCCATTTCAAAAAAATCTAGCGAGCTAATGGCCCCACATCTTCACCCCACCGTTTCACCAGTTCATGATCGATATCAAACAGATCAAGTGTGCGTGAAACTGACTGCGTGACCATGTCATCAATTGTATTGGGTTTTGTATAAAAGGCTGGCATCGGCGGCGCTATTATCGCACCAATCTCGCTCAGATGAGTCATAGTACGCAGATGGCCTGTATGAAGCGGAGTCTCGCGCACCATCAACACTAAACGGCGGCGCTCTTTTAATACCACATCCGCGGCACGCGTCATTAAACTACTGCCTATACTGTTTGCTATCTCTCCCATTGTTTTCACACTACAGGGCGCGATTAACATGCCACGGGATTTAAAGGACCCACTGGCGATAGAGGCACCAATATCTTTATTGTTATGCACCACATCAGCTAAGACCTTCACATCCTTAAGCACGTAATCAGTTTCTTCTAAAATTGTACGTTCCGCCGATGAGCTTATGATAAGGTGCGTTTCAATAGATGTAGTCGCTAACAGCTGTAATGCCTTGACGCCGTATTGCACGCCACTAGCACCAGTGATGCCAATAATCAGTCTATCAGCCGTTTTTTTATCCTTTGTCATCCGAGTCTCGCCCATTTTCTATTTTTCGCCTGAAACAACAGTTTTAGCAATCTGCAACTAAGTTACTATAGCTAAAGGATTAGTGCATTGCAGCATGTTTTTTACGTGACAAACATATCTAAAAAATGCTCAAATCATCATGTTACAGTTCAACACTTATAGGAGATCGAGTATGAATATTGACGCGCACGTACAAAAGCTGACTGCAAAACATTCCCAAATAGATGAAACAATATCCGCAGAAGAGCACCGCCCAGCACCAGACACCTTGCGTCTCAAACATCTCAAGAAAGAAAAACTCCGAATAAAAGAAACTATAAATCAGTTCATGCGACATTAACTAGACTTAGACGCGACACCGAAAGGCGGCGCTAGCAATAAACAAAGGGCTGTAGCATATGCTACAGCCCTTTGTATTTAATCAGATACAACTAACTTATTCAGCAGGTGTTTCTGCCTCAGGAGCAACGGGCGCTGCCTTGGCTTCTTTAGCCGCTTTCTTAGCCGCACGCTCTGCAGCTGTTTGAACAACTTCATCAAGCTCATATTGCTTACAAAGACCAAGCTGAACTGGATCATTTGGTTGGATATCCTTGATATTCCAGTGTGTCCTATCACGAATAGCCTGAATTGTTGGTTTTGTTGTACCCACTAATCGACCGATCTGTAGATCAGATAGCTCTGGGTGGTGACGAATTATCCAAGCGATAGCAGCCGGTTTATCACCACGTTTTGATAGCGGTGTGTAACGCGGGCCTTTTGTGCGTGCCTTGGCTGGAATATCATCAACAAGCAATGTAAGCGATGATGCTTCATCTTTTTCACAACGAGATATCTCATCACGTGTCACTTGGCCGTTATTCACTGGATCCTGACCAACCATATTGATTGCTACAGTACCATCAGCGATACCTTGAACCTCTAATGAATGCAAACCACAAAATTCTGCGACTTGGTAAAAAGTAAGCGTTGTATTATCAACCAGCCATACTGCTGTAGCCATTGGCATTAAAGGTTGTACCATATCCCTATTCCTTAATTTTTATTCGTTTTATTCCATGGCATAGGTCAAGGACTTTTAATATAGATATCCTAACCACAGAAAGAGCTTTTAAGCCACCTTCTGCACCTCTTCATTTTCACATAAATGGGAGGATGAAACCATGTTTCACTAGAAGCTTGTAACATGGCTTTACTCTCTTGTCTCATAAAAAATAACTTGCGCGTTAGAGGGTCAATATTATCTTGCCCATATGAACGCTGCTTTCCATCAGTGCATGCGCCTTAGCAGCTTCTGCCAGTGTAAATTTACTGTGAACCACTGGTGCAATTTTGCCAGATTCCATGAGCGGCCAAACATACCGGGTCAGGCTACGGGTGACATCGCCTTTAAACTCGATCTCACGTGCACGCAACGTACTCCCCGTAAAGACAAGGCGTTTCAGCATCACAGGCATCATATTAAATGAAACATTAGGCCCGCCAAGAAAAGCAATGGATACATGACGTGCCTCAATGGCCATAGCCTGCATGTTTTTCTCGATATACTCACCACCAACCATATCAAGCACCACATTAACGCCCACGCCATCTGTGAAGGTTTTTACGGCTTCTACATAGTCATCTTGCTTGTAATTAACCGCAAGATCCGCGCCTAAGTTGGTACAAAATTTACACTTCTCATCGCTGCCTGCTGTGGTAATAACCTTAGCGCCAAAGGCCTTAGCCAACTGGATAGCCGTCGTGCCAATACCGCTTGAGCCACCATGCACGAGCAGCGTTTCACCGGACTTTAGCCCTGCACGGTCAAACAGATTTGACCAAACGGTAAAAAATGTTTCTGGGATAGCCGCTGCCATGTCAAAATCCATACCCTTAGGTACGGGCAAAACAGTCTCTATCGGGGCCGTGCAAAATTCGGCGTAACCACCACCAGTAACAAGTGCGCAAACCCTGTCGCCCACATTAAATTCCGTCACGCCCTCACCTAAGACTTCAACGGTGCCCGCAACTTCTAGACCTGGAATATCGCTCGCACCTGCTGGTGCAGGATAAAAGCCAAGCCGCTGTATTACATCGGGTCTATTCACACCAGCAGCCCTAACAGCGATCAATATTTCACCTGCTTTTGGCGCAGGTTTATCGCGCGTTGCCAGCTTTAAAACTTCAGGGCCGCCGAACTTAGATATTTCTGCTACTTGCATGATTATTCCTTATGGGTAATATTTGGTCAGAAGATGACCTGTTTGATGAACTGTTTCAAGGAAAAAATAATGGATTTTGATGATCTCCCCCTAAAGAAAAGCGAAATACTCACAGACCTTGAAAAAGAGGGCCTGAGCGAGATGAGCGCCCATGAATTAGAAGACCGAATTGAACGACTAAGGGCTGAAATTACCCGAGCCGAGGTGGCGCTACAATCCAGAGGCAGCAGCCGTGATGCCGCTGAGGCATACTTTAAATAAAGATATTCTAATGGTTAAGGCTTATATACTTTGACTTGATGGCGTCCAATTCACCAGAAGCTCTCAACTTTGCTAATTCAATATTAAACTGCTTACAGAGTTTTGTCTCACGAAAACCAACACCAAAATTTTCTTTCCACTCGAACAAACGGGACACAGAAACATCATCAAGTTTAGATATATAGCTACCTGTCTTACGTTCTTTATTAAACCACCAATTAAATATATTCTGATCCATAGTGATCACTTGGTATCGCCCTGCCAAGAAACCTCGTACTTGTGATCTTTGGGATGTCAGTTCACGATAATTATTATGCTCTGTCACGACCTTAGAAAATTCAGCCCCAAGGACATTGGACGCCTGTTGGAATGCTCCAATTGAATAGTTTGCTAAATCTTGAATATTTTTCAGTTGAATATTTTGGCCCTTTTTAAATAAAGCCACATTTCTAAACATAATAAAGGGATCACTATGACAATTAGTCAGCAAAGAATTAGGTAAGCCAGAAACCACATCAATGGACTCTTTGCTCTGCAATGCCACCATACGGCTTAGTGATACATAACGCGGTTGAATATCATAGCCCATTTTACTAGCAACTGCCCGAACTACATCAGGGTATATCCCAGACGAGCCCTTTTCAATCACATAAGGAGCTTTATCTTTACCAAAAGCAACTGTAAGCGTGTCGCGAGCAAACACAGGCATTGCCAAACAGATCACGTTTATTATAGCTATTATAGAGATTCGTAACAAAATAAAACACCCCACTTCACGTGTTGTGTATTATAAGTAACATCCGATAAAATACAACAGTTATTACACCATAGAGCCTCACACAGAGGGAGGGCTGCGAGAGGCTCTAATAGGGGAAAACAGAGTTATTTTGGCTAACGCCTTAGGCGGCGTCTACCGTTAGCTTGTTACTATCATCGGCACCTTTGATCGTATTAATCTCGATAGAACGTGGCTTTTTATGGTCTGGGATTACACGCCTTAGCGTAATTTCCAACAGGCCATTGCGGTAATCAGCCGCGCCTACCTTTATCGTATCAGCCAGATCAAATTTGCGTTCAAAGGCGCGTTTGGCAATGCCGCGGTGCAAGAAATTGCCCTCACTGGCAACTTCACCAGTGTCAGCTGAAATGGTTAGCGTATTATCCTCTACTGTAACATTCAGCTCGTCAGGGCCAAAGCCCGCGACAGCCATCGAGATTTTATAGTCATCTTCAGATAGCTTTTCGATGTTATAGGGAGGGTATGTTGGCGCTGCTTCGGCTGTGCGAGCAGGGTCTAACAAACGGTTTAAATGGTCAAAGCCTACTGAGCTTTTCATAAGGGGGGATAAATCGAAATGACGCATGAGAATTCTCCTTCATAAAGCGAGTTTTGCGTATATGTCAGCTCTCCACAATTGGACGAGCCTAAATCGTTAGTATCTTTTGCTGGCCCCGCTTAGCAGCGACCAACACTATAGATATGGGGATGAGTTTTAGAGGTTCAAGAGGGGAAGTGATTTTTTATGATTTGGTATTGTTTAAGGATTTTCAATCCTCGCATTAGCTCGGCCCCGACTTAAGACTTGGGTCGCTCGGTACGGCTGCGCCTATTAAGCCCTACCCTAGTCATACCAAACCTCCTCATCACTCGGCGCAATGCCGTTAGGCATTTTATGACACGGAGTCCAGAATCAAATAGCAACCGCCAACTTCGCAAGCAGGGCCCATTCATGAGGCACCATGATTTTCAGACAAATGGATACTGAAACAAACTCAGCATGACAATCATAAAATTACTCAAATGGGATGTCATAGGGCTGTGCCGCCATGGCGCCAGCGCGGAGCCAGTTGGGTACATCAATATCCTTACTCTCAAGGAATTCAGGATTAAACAGGCGGCTCATATAGCGTGTACCGCTATCACATAACAGCGTGACAATGGTTTTACCCGGTCCCATTTTTCCTGCTAGACGCACAGCGCCTGCTATATTCACGCCGCTGCTAGAGCCAACACAAAGCCCCTCATTTTTCATGAGATCATAGACATAGGGCATAGCCTCATGGTCGCTAATTTGAAATTGATCATCAATGGGCGCGCCCTCAATATTAGGCGTGATACGACTTTGGCCAATACCTTCTGCGATGGATGATCCTTCCATTTTTAGCTCGCCATGCGCATAATAATTATACAGTGCTGCCCCCATCGGGTCAGCCAGCGCAATAGTGACATCTTTGCTAAAGTCTTTTAACCCCATGCCCGCACCAGCCAACGTGCCGCCTGTACCAACAGCAGAAACAAAGGCGTCAATCTTGCCGGCGGTTTGCGCCCAAATCTCGGGTGCGGTTGTATCAATATGTGCTTGTCTGTTAGCCACATTATTAAATTGATCCGCGAATATAGCGCCGCCTTCTACGGTTTTATTTAACTGCGCCGCCAACCGTTTCGCCACATGCTGAAAATTATTGGGGTTTTTATAGGGAGCAGCAGGTACTTCCACCAACTCCGCGCCAAAAAACCTGAGGGTATCCTTTTTCTCTTGGCTTTGGGTATTAGGGATAACAATCACTGTTTTATACCCAAGTGCATTCGCCACAACCGTCAGACCAATACCCGTGTTGCCCGCCGTACCCTCAACAATAGTGCCGCCCGGTTTTAATGTGCCGCGTATTTCTGCGTCACGCACAATAGACAGCGCCGCCCGATCTTTAACAGACCCACCGGGGTTCATAAACTCGGCCTTGCCGTAGATATCACATCCCGTTAGCTCGGACACTGCGCGTAGCTTTATCAGTGGCGTATTGCCGATGGCAGCAATACTGCTCTTTAATACGCCAGTATTTAATATAGATGTCATGACAATATGCCCTTTTTGTCTTGATGAATTAATTCTTATTGATGATAAAATAGTATTTTATTTAAATCATTCAAGTTAGAATTAATTATTACACTATAATGTGATCAAGGCAATAAAGAGAATTAAAATCTAAATTTAAGCGTTATCCGTCTTTTTTCTTCTTCAAGCCAGATAGCAACCCTTTTAATTTTGATTTGGTTTTATCATAATCTTTACCCATTTGCTTTTTCAGCATATCTTTTGCCTTAGACTTTAGGCCGATCTTCACCGCAGCCTTAGCTATTTGAGGCTCCAGCGCGTCCATTACATGACGCATAATTTGTCTTGGCGCCATACCGCCCTCGTCAACGCCCAAATCTTTTAATACAATATCTGCCAGTTTTACTTTTTTAGGCTTTCCTTCATCCATCTTGAAGGAGACTTGTAAATTTTTAAGCTCTAACACCACAATACTCATGCGAATATCTGCTGGTTCTTCATCTTCTTTCACCGGCCCTAAAGCTTCCTTAAGGGCTGCAAAATTCGTTTTACCTCCTTTGTAAACAGCATTAAGTATTGGGCTATCAACAATAAAGGCATCTAGTTTAATATGCTTAGACATGATGGAGCTCATATCCACGGCAACGGCAAATTTATCTAGCGACATAATATGCCCTTTGCCAAATCCATTTGGTTGATCAATAGTTAAACCACTAAAACCAACATTACCCGAAAAAGGGGAGATTGTTATTTCATCAAGACCAACAGGTGTCTTAAGCGCAACTGTGCCCTGCTCTACTGCTAAATCGCGAATAATGGCTTCACCCCGTATGGCGATAAAACCCAGCCCTGCGACAATAAGTATAACAACAACGCCTAAACCAATGATTATTTTTTTCACCGTCATTCTCCCTTAATTAAATAATGAAACCACATTACCAGATTAACATATTAGCCAAACCTTTATACCAGCTATGCAGCCTTGCAGCAATTCATCACTTGCCTATCACGCGTTAAACGCTAAAGTTGGGTATTATTGATTCTAACGCTTAAGGCTATTCATTGTGATTACATACGATTACATCATTGTTGGTGGAGGCTCCGCAGGGTGCGTATTAGCCAATAGACTCTCGCAGGACAAAGACCTGAGCGTGTTGCTGATAGAAGCAGGCAAATACCCAAACAAACTCAGCTTTGATATCCCAGGCCTGCTCGGGACAGAAATAACATCACGAGATCATAATTGGTTTTATTATACAGAACCTCAAAAGCAGCTGAAGGGCCAAGAATTATTTTGGCCCCGCGGCAAGGCTCTTGGTGGATCAAGCACAATCAACGGCATGATATATATTCGCGGCCATAAGGCTGATTATGATGAATGGGCTGCGCTTGGTTGTGATGGCTGGTCCTATGAGGATGTGTTGCCTTACTTTATAAAAAGCGAAGATAGTACACGCGGCGAAAGTGATTATCATGGCACTGGCGGCCCTTTATATGTTGGCCGAAACACCTCTAAAAACCCTATCAATAATTGTTTTTTAGCAGCGGGTGAAGAAGCAGGATATCCACTCATTGATGATTTTAACGGCCCAACCCAAGAAGGGTTTGCCCCTTATGATCAAACCGTAAAACGCGGCAAGCGCTGGTCCACGGCTAAGGCTTTTCTAGATTCAGTCATAAAAAAACCAAATCTGCTTATATTAACTGATGCCCATGTTGAGAAGGTCTTGCTAGATGGCAAACGTGCATCAGGTGTACAGGTTTGGCGTGATGGGCAAAGCGAAAAACATTTATGTAGCGGCGAGATTATCATGTGCGGCGGGGCGATAAACACGCCCCAAATTCTTCAGCTATCAGGCATTGGTGATCCAGATGATATCACCCCCCATAACATTGAGATGAAACACACGTTAAAAGGCGTCGGCAAAAACCTGCAAGACCATCTAGATGTTACCGTCGGCGCACTATGTAAACAACCTATCAGTCTTAAGAAATATATGGGGCTGCGCGCCCCGCTTGAGTTATTAAAATGGCTAATCGTTAGGCGCGGTGTGCTGGCTGACATAATAGCACCCATGGGCGCCTTTATTCGAACCGATAGTAAATTGGACCGTCCAGATGTTCAGCTGCACCTAATTCCAGCTCTCGCGGAAGTCCCGCATGGTTTTCAAGACCCGCAACGCCATGGCTTTAGCATCCATGTTTGTAATTTACGTCCTAAAAGCCGTGGCACTATAAAACTTAAAAGCGCTGATCCTCTCGCAGCCCCTGCTATTGAGCCTAATTATTTGTCTCACAGTGATGATGTTCGTATTTTGCGCCAGGGTGTACGTATAACCTATGACTTGATGCGAGAGCCATCGCTACAACGCATGAATGCTGGCTATACAAAGACATGGCAAAATGTTGATTTAATGCCCGACGACGAATTAGATACCATCATCAAAGGCAACGCTGAAACCATTTACCATCCAGTTGGCACCTGTGCTATGGGCGCTGTAACGGATGAAAATGCGGTGGTTGATCCATCTCTACGGGTTATTGGCCTCAAGGGATTACGGGTCGCTGATGCTTCTGTCATGCCGCGCCTTATCGGTGGCAATACCAATGCACCGACAATCATGATTGCCGAACGCTGCGCTGACTTCATCTTAAATGATCTAAAGGGCCAAGCTCAGTTGCCTTTATAATTTAATCGCGTTGCTTTATTATCTCATTAATAGTGGCATATAATATAGCGCGATCAATAGGCTTTAGAATAAATCCATCCATGCCTTTATACTGCGCTGCCACATCATGACCATGGGCAGTCAACGCTAGAATAGGTGTGTTTTTAACGGCTAAGGTATCTGAAGACCTAATTGCATCGACTGCCTGCTGGCCATTCATGACGGGCATATTCATATCCATTAGTACTATATCCACAGTATCAGCGTGACTTTCTAGATATTCAACCGCTTCTAGACCATCGCTAACCACCGTTATTCTATAGCCTTCTTGCTCCATATAAATCGTTATTAAACGCTGATTCACGACATCGTCTTCAGCCACCAAAACATGCGACTGCTCTTTATCAGGAAAAGTAGATATAGATTCTGGGATATTAAAAGGCATTTGAAAGATGAATATATCATGATCGACGATAACGAAATTCAGCACAGCTGATTCCTCTGTGAAGAGCAATTCAATAATGATGGATGGATTTTGATGTTCCTTAATCTGCGGCAGATGTTCAGAGACAGCATTGGTTAACTTAGTTATCCAGCTAGTATGCACAAGCACTGACCTTGGCACATCATCAGCGATAAAAATTTCGCCTTCCCCTACAATTAGGCCACCAACAAAAGACGCAAATTCTTCAATATTTAGATTTTCATCTTCCAAAACCGCTTACCCTCAAAACACTTATACCCATAACTCGTTTTTTATAGTAGACAGATAAAGGTTAATAATTCGAGGGTAAAATGAAAAAAATCTATCTATCTATAGCAGCCTTAAACGGCTTTATCGGTACGGGCGCCAGCGCGCTAGCTGCACATGCACTGCCTGGCGATAGGCTGTCAAAAACGACCCAATGGTTTCTACAAGGCGCTGAGTTTCAACTCATTCATGCTATCACCTTAATGATCATCGCCGTTTGGATGCAGATGGCACTTAGCAGTAGAACGCACAAAACACTACGGGCCAGCTATATCCTCATACAGGGCGGTATTATTGCTTTTTCAGGTACATTATATTGGATAGGCGTAAAAGGGGCTGGCACGCTTGGGGCTTTTCACTGGGTAACACCCACAGGCGGCATGTTACTTATGCTAGGCTGGGCTGGCCTAATACTGGCTGGGATCACCTATAAAAAAGAAGATTAATTATCTTCCCAAATGGTTTCCCAACTACCATCCGCTAACTTGCAGGATTTACCCTTCATAATCTCAATCTTGTCATCTACTTGCACTTGTTGAGTAAAATCATGACATATACGGCCTTGATCATCCGTTACTGGCTGCTCTTCTGGCGTAGTGCCGCCTGAATTTCCAGAATCAGGGTTATACCAATCGACTTCACGCTCTTCTTCCATAGCTCGCTCGTGTGCTTTATGGGCGCGACGATGTTCTTCTTCGTCCTTATCACGACCTATCTCAGCACCGACTGCAGACCCAAGCATAAGACCAATCATAGGCCCGTTATTATAATGACCACTGTCGATCTCTGACCCTATGGCTACACCGATTACTGCGCCAACAATACTACCCCACGTCTCATCATGGCCATGACCACATGCGGACAAAGACAGTGATAACGCTGTTAATAAAGCTATACGGCTTTTTCGGGTTTTTGCGATCATTTAACAAACCAATCAATTTAATTACCTGATGAATATATAGTATAATAGCTATTAGGCGAAAATAAGACACAGTTTTATGCTTACATTAAAGGACGCGCGGTAAAATAACTGAAACTTGCAACCCACCAAGTTCTGACGTTGAAATTTCAGCCTTCCCAGCGTAAGCATCTACTATATCTTTGACGATCGAAAGTCCTAGTCCTGTGCCTGATATTGTTTCATCCAAGCGTTTGCCGCGCTCAAATAGCTTATTAAATTCACTCTCCTCAACCCCCGCACCATCATCCGCAACAGTAAGTTCAAATTCCTCACTACCTATAGGTCTCACCTTGATCTCTACGCGACCTTTTGCCCATTTTGCCGCATTTTCTAGTAGATTACCGACCACCTCATTAAAATCTTCGGCTTCACCCCTAAAAGAAATACCCTCAGGGCAATTGACCTTGAAATCTATTTTTTTATCAAAATTTATACGCGATACAATTTTTATAATTTTTAAGAGCGTCTGCTTGATCGATACACGCCCACCTGCTGAGCGCCCAGCAATGCGAGCACGACGAAGATGATGATCAATATGATCTTGCATATGCTCTACCTGCTCAGACAGTTCAGAAGGTGACAAAGTATTTTTACCCGACTGAGCTTCATTTGATAAAATCGTCAAGGGCGTTTTCAGGGCATGCGCAAGATTTCCAGCGTGCGTTCGGGCGCGCTCCACCACCGTTTTATTATGATCTATAAGCGCATTAATCTCATGGGCGAGCGGTTCAATTTCATTAGGCCAAGGGCCGTCAAGATGAATGTCTTCACCACCACGAATTTTTTGTAATTTCTTACCAATAATGGCAAGCGGCCGCATGCCATATGTAACTTGCAGCAATATGGCGATCATGATCGTAGCCGCTATCAATGCAAAAGACGCGAGCAATAATCCATTAAAGCGCTTTTCCTCTTCCTGCAGCGGCGTTATATCTACTGCGACCATATAGCGGAACACCCTATCGCTTTCGGGCAAAATTATATCCTGCTCTACCCGCCTAAGCTGTTGGCCGTCTGGCCCCGACACAGACCCCCAAGTGGTGTTAAATAATCTCTTAGATAGATCAGACTTTAATTCAAAATCCCACAAGGAGCGAGAGCGAAAGTCAGGTTTATCTACTTCGGACACTTGCCAGTAATAGCCTGAATAGGGCGTTTCAAAACGTTGGTCAAAAATTGAGCGCGTATAACCGAGACTGCCTTCAATACTAACCTCACTTGCGCCAATCATATCATCCATTATGACTTCCATACGGGCATCAAAATCACGTTGCAATGTATCTTTAAAAGCTAGCGAAAGTACATAGCCACCCAGAGACAATGACACAATAATCACAATAAGCGCCGCCATCAGCAAGCGCGCCTTTAACGAGCCTAGTATTTTAAAGGGCTGGTTCAATCACGCACCTCCTGATACTCAAGTTGATAACCACGGCCGCGCACAGTTTGAATAAGTGGTACATCAATTTTTTTGCGAATGCGTGTAACAAATACCTCGATCGTGTTTGAATCACGATCAAAGTCTTGATCATAAATATGCTCCGTTAGTTCAGTACGCGTAATAACCTTACCCGCATGATGCATCATATAACTAAGGAGTTTAAATTCCTGCGCGGTCAATTTTACTGGCATGCCTGCGTTTGTAACTTGGCCTGAGCGTGTATCAAGCACAACAGGCCCAACCGTTAGTTGGGCTGTTGTCTGCCCCGCAGCCCTGCGAATAAGCGCACGAAGTCGTGCCAATAGTTCAGCCATAATGAAAGGCTTAGTTAAATAATCATCAGCGCCAGCATCTAGCCCTTCGACCTTGTCAGTCCAGCTGTCGCGGGCTGTTAATATTAAAACAGGGAATTCTTTACCGGCGCTGCGCCATTTTTTAAGAATAGAGGCTCCATCCATCAATGGTAGGCCCAAATCTAATATGGCCGCATCATATGGCTCTGTATCACCCAGAAAATGGCCATCCTCGCCATCATCTGTTGCATCAACTGTATAATCCGCCTCCACCAAAGTTTGCTTCAACTGCGCCAGCAGGGTTTGGTCATCCTCAACAATTAAGATACGCATAATAATAAGCCTTTATTTCTTTGGTTCAACTATCGTTAAAATTTCACCCGTTTTGGCGTCCATCCGCACAAAAACAACGCGGCCAGCAGTCTGTCTTAAACGCAATTCATATATCCAACCCTGATTGGTTCTACGCAAACGCTGTCCTACCAGCTTACCTAATTTACGGTTTCTGACAATTTGGCGCACCTGTTTATAGGCAATAACCTCACCTTTTTTGCTCGCCTCTAATGCTGTGTCTTGATCACGTTTTTTGCGCTTATCTTTAGCTTGGTCAGCGCTCACAGCACTGCCAATAGCAAACAACAATATTATGGACAGTGTTTTCTTCATACCTAACCTTAGCCTATTATTAATGAATTGATGATGAACCAAAAACACCTCTATTGTCGATAGATAATACATAGGGAAAAGATTCAACTTGTAATATCAGACTAAAACATGTTGAAATCACCCTCATGACAGATAAATGCATATACCATATATTTTCTTCATTAGAGCTAGGCGGCACACAAAGGCGCTTTCTAGATTTAGTGGAACATTCACCTTCAGGCCTAACACATAAAGTGTTAGCGATGGATAATAACTATCAATGCTTAAGCAGACTGAGTGATAGCAATCTTGTGAGTATTTTAAGTAGCTCTGAATTTGATACACCAGCTTTAGATGGGAGCTTGTGGCAAAATATTAAAACTATTCGCCACTATTTAAAAGGTCAAAAACCCGACCTATTGATCACCTACAACTGGGGTGCTACTGAATGGGCACTTGCCAACAGGCTACTACCCATATGCCCTGTCATTCACATTCAAGATGGCTTTAACCCCGAGGAACAATCTGGCGAAATTACACGCCGTAAATGGCTACGCAAAATAGCCTATGGCGGTAAAACACAGGTAATAGTTCCATCTAAGACACTTCAAACCATTGCATCTAAGTCATGGGGGGTTAACCGTAGCAACCTGCATTACATCCCCAACGGTATAGAGTGTAAAAGGTTTGAAGGCGTAGCTGACGCTGAAACATTACGTCAATATGGCCTCACAGACAGTGATATGGTTATCGGCACAATTGCCGCACTGCGCCCAGAGAAAAATATAGGTGCCCTCATTGAAGCATTTGCAAAACTTAGCGATGACTATCCAGATGCTCGCCTTGTTATTGTTGGTGGCGGCATGGCACTTGATACGCTTAAAATGCTAACCGAGCGTATAGGCTTGTCGCATAAGATTATTTTTACAGGCGAGATGAAAAATCCCGAGTGTATCCTGCCACGATTTGATATATTCGCCCTATCGTCAACTACCGAGCAAATGCCCATCAGTGTGATTGAGGCTATGGCTGCTGGAAAACCGATTGTATCGACAAATGTGGGGGATATTCATGATATGGTTTGCATGGAAAACAAACCTTATATCCATGGTAGCACAGCCGATATTCTTTCACTGAATATTATAAAATTCATAAAAAATGATGGTCTACGCGCTGTTACTGGTGCAAATAACCGCAAAAAAGCCTTCGCTGAATATGACGCTGAGAATATGCGAGAACGCCATTTTGAACTATATAGTCAAAACAACTGGACTTAACATTACACTAGGATTATCTAGGGCATTAGAACCGTTGAAAGGCTTTATGTGTGACTTCTTCTGTAAAAATTTTACTTGCCAATCCCCGTGGCTTTTGTGCGGGTGTGGATCGCGCTATTAAAATTGTAGAGCTAGCCATCACCAAATTCGGCGCACCTGTTTATGTGCGTCATGAAATTGTCCACAATCGTTATGTGGTTGAAAGCTTAGAGGCCAAAGGCGCAATTTTTGTTGAACGCCTTAAAGAAGTGCCTGATGACGCACCTGTTGTTTTTTCCGCGCATGGCGTACCAAAAGCTGTACCCGCTGCGGCAGAAGCTAGGGACATGACGTATCTAGATGCTACTTGCCCGCTGGTATCAAAGGTCCACCGCGAGGTAGAACGTCATTATAGCATGGGCCATCATATTTTAATGATTGGCCATGAAGGCCACCCAGAAGTGATAGGTACGATGGGCCAAGTTGAATCTGGAGCCATGACCCTGATTGAGACCGTAGCCGACGCCGAGTCACTACAGCCAGCTGACCCTAAAAACCTAGCCTATGTAACGCAAACTACATTATCCGTTGATGACACAACCGCGATAGTGGCTACATTAATACGTAAATTCCCCAGCATAGAAGCACCAAAAAAAGAAGACATTTGTTACGCCACTACCAACCGTCAAACGGCGGTAAAAGCACTTGCAGAGCAAACGGATCGCTTGATTGTGATTGGCGCGCCTAATAGTTCTAATAGTATGCGCCTTGTAGAGGTTGGAGAAAAAAGCAATTGTTCTTCACGCCTTGTGCGTCGTGCCACTGATATAGACTGGGACTGGTTAGATGGCGCATCTTGCATTGGTATTACAGCAGGTGCCAGCGCCCCTGAAGTGTTAGTTGAAGAAGTGATTGACGCTATCAAGGAAAAGTATGATGCGGTTGTTGATACACTAACTACAGCGAAAGAAAATATCACCTTTAAGGTGCCGCCTATTCTAAAGGATGTTGTCTAATGGCCGTTTACACCCATGTTGATGATTATATGTTAGCTGAGTTTCTTAGCCGCTATGATCACGGTGAAGCCCGCAGCTTTAAAGGTATTGCAGAAGGTGTTGAAAATTCAAACTATTATCTTGAGACCACAACATCGCGCTTTGTTTTAACGCTGTATGAAGCGCGCGCTGATGTTGAGGATTTACCTTATTTCCTGAATATGATGGAGCATTTATCAAGCAAGGGCGTTGTTTGCCCTCTACCTGTTAAAGATAAAAATGGCAGCGCATTGCAAAGCCTTGCTGGCAAACCAGCCTGTATGATTACATTCCTAACCGGTGTGAGCTTGAATCATATGAAACCTGTCCATTGCAGTGAACTGGGTAAAAACTTAGCTGATATTCATAACGCGCTTGCAGACTATGATGCTAACCGCGAAAACACTCTCTCCGTTGATACATGGGTAGAAATGGCTACTGATCTAGCGCCGCGCGCTAACGAGGTCGAAGCAGGGTTGGCTGACATGATCACTAATGAGGCAAAATTTCTAAAAGACAATTGGCCATCTGACCTGCCAACAGGTACAATCCACGCTGATTTATTCCCTGATAACACTCTATTCACTGGTGACAAATTAACGGGGTTGATTGACTTTTATTTCGCCTGCACAGATTTCTTTGCATACGATCTTGCCATATGTCTTAACGCTTGGTGTTTTGATGAAAACCAAAATTTTATGGCGCCCGAAGCTGATGCTATGATAGCAGCTTACACAGATCACCATCCAATGTCTGATGATGAAAAAGCAGCGCTACCTATATTATGCCGTGGGGCAGCTCTTAGATTTTTACTGACACGCCTGCATGATTGGCTAAAGCCTGCAAACGGTGCTGTTGTTAATCACAAAGACCCTAAAGAGTTTTCACGCCGGCTCAAATTTTTCCAAAACGAGGACCTTAGTGAATGTCAAAAATGTTAGTCGATTTATATACTGATGGTGCCTGTAGTGGCAATCCTGGCCCCGGTGGCTGGGGTGCATTACTGTTATTTGGCGACCATGAAAAAGAGCTATGTGACGGCACTTTTGATACGACCAATAACCGTATGGAGCTAATGGCTGCGATCCAAGGATTAAATGCGCTTACACGCCCCTGTATTGTTAACTTATATACTGACAGTAAATATGTTATGGATGGTATGACAAAATGGATTCATGGCTGGAAGAAAAATGGCTGGCGCAATGCTTCTAAAAAACCTGTCAAAAATGCGGACCTTTGGCAAGAATTGGAAAAAGCCACAGCGCGCCATGACATTAACTGGAACTGGGTAAAGGGCCATACAGGCCACCCAGAAAACGAACGTGCTGATGCACTAGCCAATCAAGGCATGACAGTCTATAAAATGGGTAATGACGATTAACCTACAGGAGCGAAAAATGAAATTTTTTAAAGTTTTTTTGTTAATAATAGCTGCAACTATTTCTGTTAATGCAGATAATTATGACATGCATAATCCACGTCACCCTGCTGACAACCTTATTACAGGTGGCCAGCCAACTTTGGATGATGTTGCCCGTTTAAAGGCAGCTGGTGTTACAACGATTATTAATTTGCGCGGCAAAACAGAACATAACCAAAGTGCCATTAAGTCTGCAGCGCGAAAAGCAGGTATGAATTATATTAATATACCAATAGCAAGCGCAAGAGAGCTGTCCTTAGACAATCTTAACATACTGGATAAAGCCCTAAAGGCTGCCGCTGATGGCAAGACCCTTTTGCATTGCGGCAGTGGCAACCGTGTTGGCGCAATGCTAGCCCTACAAGCCCATCACATTCAAGGCTTAAGCGTTGAAGAGGCGATGGCTTATGGCAAGAGCGCTGGTATGACCCGTCTTGAAGCAGTGACCAAGAAATTGATGAAAGAACTTAAATAATCATGGCCATTACTGTTATCCGGGCAAGTGTAGAACATGTAGATGATATTGCGCCACTATTTGATCTATATAGACAGTTTTATGAGCAAAACCCTGACGCTGTTAAGGCCCATAATTATATCACAGCGCGCCTTACTGCTGATGAATGTGTGATTTTTCTGGCGTATGACGGCGACAAGGCTGTTGGTTTTACCCAGTTATACCCAACATTTTGTTCCGTTGAGGCCATAAAAATTTATGTCCTATATGACCTATATGTTGACGCCTCAGCACGCAAATCTGGCGTCGGCGAAGCTTTGATGACTGCGGCAAGTAATCACGCAAAATCCGCGGGTGCAAAGCGATTAGAGCTAAGCACTGCCATCACCAATACAACGGCTCAATCGCTGTATGAGCGTCTGGGTTGGGTGCGTGATACAGAGTATTATTCTTACGCGCTTTCTATCGACTAATTGGCTATCGACCTAACCAATTTTAAAACATATTCGCCTAGGGCCATTGATGATGTCAGCCCGGGGCTTTCAATGCCAAATAGATTAATCAGTCCTTTAACGCCGTGGATGTCCTCGTTGTGTATCATAAAATCAGTCACCCCAATATCTGGACCAACTATTTTGGGCCTAATACCGGCAAAGTCGGGATGCAGCTTACTATCATCTAAGTCTGGATAATATTGGCGAATGAGCTGCGAAAATGTATCTTTATATTCATCATCAATAGAATAATCCTCTGTCTCAATCCATTTCACATCAGGGCCAAACCGCGTGCGCCCATTCAGATCGAGTAGGCTATGCGCCCCTAACCCTCCATCCTGCGGCATGGGATATATCAAGCGACTAAAAGGTGATTTACCTGACAGTGAAAAATAGTGACCCTTCGCCAAATACCGCCTCGGTATATAACCTGGCTCTAGGCCGTCAATAGATGCTGCGACTTGTTGTGCTGAAAGGCCTGCTGCATTGATAACTGTCTTTGCTAGTATCTCATATGGTTCCTGTCCACCAATCTGCACAAGAATTCCATCATCTAAGGCCACCGCACTAACGACGGGGCTATGGGTGACCATCATGCTCCCTGCATTCTCGATATCCCCAACAAAAGCGTTCATCAGTTCATGCACATCTATAATACCTGTCGATGGTGATAGTATCGCCGCCTTTGCGCGCACATTGGGCTCCATCTCCCTAGCCTCAGCGCCAGACATCATCCTTAGGTCATCAACATGATTTACCCTGCCTCTATCCATATATTTTTGTAGCTTAGCAACAGACTGACTATCTGGTGCGACTATCATTTTACCAATCGCTTGATGGGAAATGCCGCGCTCGGCAGCATAGGCATATAGCATTTGCTTGCCCGCTACGCATAACTGCGCCTTCAGGCTGCCCTCGGGATAATAGATACCAGCATGAATAACACCAGAGTTTCTGCTGGATACACCTGTGCCATGATGATCTTCAGATTCCAGCACTAATACCTCGTAACCCGCGAGCGCAAAGGCGCGCCCAGTTGCCAGCCCGACAACACCAGCACCTATGATTAGAATGTCAATCCTATCCGTCATACCTCAGTTAAACGCATCAAATGTTTTTGGTCAACAATATTGAAAATCATTCTCGACATTAGTCCCTGTTAATCGTAAGCATAGGCAATCTCAATTGTGATTTTTGCCACGTCTTTTTTTAGGGCTATATTTATGTCTGATACAAACTCTCTCGATCTTTTAAACGATCTCGTTAGCCAAGCGAAATTAATGGGTGCTGACGCTGCCGAAGCCGTCGCCGTTAATGCTACAAGTCGTAGCGTATCATGGCGCGAGGGCAAGTTAGAAGACGTTGATGGATCAGAAGGTGCTGACATTGGTCTGCGCGTATTTTTTGGCAAACAACAAGCAATGGCTTCATCCAGTGATCGCAGTGTAGCAAGCCTAAAGGCACTCGTAGAGCGCACAGTTGAAATGGCAAAGGCTGTACCAGAAGACCCTTATTGCGGCCTAGCCCCAGAAGATAGGTTATATAGGGGTGGCGCGCCTGATCTTGATCTATTTGATGATACATATGTAAGCGCCGATCAACTGACCGAAATAGCAAAAAAGGCCGAAGATGCCTGCCGTAGCATTAAAGGCGTTACCAATAGTGACGGCGCAGGCGCCTCAGCGGGTAGTTGGGCGATTAATCTTGTCACATCACATGGGTTTTCAAGTCATTATAAAGGATCAAGCTTTTCAGCTAGTGTTTCAGCCATCGCTGGTACAGGCACAGGTATGGAGCGTGACTATGACTATACAAGCGCTCGTCATTTTAGTGACCTTGATGACATTGAAACTATTGGTCTTAACGCAGGCAACAAGGCTGTTAAACGCTTAAATCCTATGCGCCTTGATAGTGGTAGCTTACCTGTGATATTTGATCCACGCGTTTCAAATGGCTTACTGGGTCACTTTGCTGGGGCTATTAATGGATCAGCCATCGCCCGTGGCACAAGTTTCCTTAAGGATATGATGGGTGAAGCCGTATTCGCTGAAAATATTCAGATCATTGATGATCCTTTCATGAAACGTGGCTTGCAATCCCGCCTGTTTGACGGTGAAGGTGTAACAGTTTCTAAAACTAATTTGATTGAAAATGGTGTCTTGAAAACTTGGACACTCAATAGTGCAGCAGCGCGCCAACTGGAACTAGAGACCACAGGCCATGCTAGTCGCGGCACATCGTCGCCTCCTGGCATTGGTCTATCTAACCTATATATGGCAGCGGGTGATCTATCCCCTACTGAGCTAATGGCTGATATTAAGGATGGCTTTTACATTACAGAGCTTATCGGCATGGGTGTTAACGGTGTGACGGGTGATTACAGTCGCGGCGCTGCTGGTTTCCGTATTGAAAACGGGGAAATTACATGCCCCGTAAGCGAAGTTACAATTGCTAGCAATCTTAAGGATATGTTTAAGAATATAGTGGTAGGATCAGACTTAACATTTAAATATGGTACCAATGCACCAACAATTCGCATTGATGGCATGTCCATTGCGGGTGCTTAAATAGCTTAAAATATGATAAGAAGCTAACGAATAACAGTTGAGTAGCGATGAACGCAAATAGACCAAAATGCGATGTAATTAAAGTCGCTAACAGATCACGTACTGATGACCGTGTGCTTATGAATAGTGTCGTCAAACAAGCCGGCGATCTGGCAATGACCTATTTCCGTAATGACCCTAAAGCGTGGGATAAAAGCCATGACAACCCTGTCTCTGAGGCTGATCTCGCTGTTGATAAATTCCTCCATGACGCACTTATAGGCAAACGCCCAGATTATGGTTGGTTATCCGAGGAAACCGAAGACAGTCCAGAGCGATTAACCTGTGAGCGTGTTTGGGTAGTTGATCCCATTGACGGTACGCGCGCTTTTTTGCGTGGCACTGATGATTGGGGGGTGTCTGTTGCCCTGATTGAAAATCATCGTGTCGTTTTGGCGGCTTTTTATGCCCCCGTTAAACAATCCTTTTACCAAGCAGAACTTGGCAAGGGTGCTATTAAAAACGGCCAACCCATTCAAGTGTCAACGACCACTAATTTATGCAACGCCCGCATGATGGGCGACCCATCTGCCTTTCTATCAAAGAAAATTTGGCCAAGCCCGTGGCCACCGACAATGGTCACCGAGCAACAAAATTCTATAGCCCTACGGCTAGCCCTCGTCGCGGACGGCCAATTTGATATGTGCGTTAGTCTGCGCCCCAAAAACGAATGGGATGTGGCAGCCACTGACCTTATTGTGCGCGAAGCAGGCGGTATTGTTCACGCGGGCCATGGTCATAATTTTAAATATAACCGCGAACGCCCAATCTATGATCATGTGATTGCTAGCAATGAAATCCTCATGCCGCAAGTGATGGAAAAAGTAGAAGCAGCCTTAAAGCTTTGGAACAAACCCCAATCCTAAAACACCAATCTTAAAACCAAAGAGCTAAAAATACAATTTAGCCCCTAGGAAAACGCCACCCTTAGCGTCTGGATGATCTAGTGAGCTATCATCATAGGTTAGACTAATCTCCATATCTTTATGAAAAGCAGATATCCCCGCTGACCAATCAAATAGATCAGATCTATCCTGCCTCATGTCATAACCCACATGTGTAATCAGTGTTAGGTCAGGGAAGTTTGGCACAGGAAACTCTAGGTCCGTGAATGTATAAAAACTATCCACATCTGGCGAATTCCAGCGACCCTCAGGGGCATATTCCACGCCACCACTAATATATAGGATGCCAAAATCGCGTGCGATGGTGGCTTTCATTTGAGCAAAGCTGCGCGAGCCAATATCACCATGATAGCTTTTAAGCGCAACAGCCACATTATAGCTATAGGTATCACTGTCCCATCTATAACCGACCATCGCGTCAGCAAATAAATCATCGCCCACACGGTTACCCGTTGAGGCAGCAAAGCCATCAAAATAAAGGCCGCTTTTATGTGACAGACGCAGATTTGCAATAGCAGCAATATCCTTGCTGGTTAAGCTAACGCCCTTCTCACGGTAATCGGTGACCACACCAAACACGCCGTCAAGCGTGATGTCAGAATCATCTGCGGCATGCACTGTAGGTATCACTGCCATCATACCCGCTATACTGACTATCTTCATTAACCTATTCATTATATTTCCCTCATCAATTCGCTGTCGTTTTATATTTTTATTATCTATTTAAGACCTACAAACAATCCGGGGTCAAGGCGCACCTTACCCCAATTTATCCGCCAATCCACATGCGGGCCGCTCGCCCTGCCTTTAGCGCCAATAGCACCAACGGCGGCGCCTTTCTTGACAAAGTCGCCCTCTTTGACGTCAACGCTATTCATATGAAACATCGTGCTGGTTACACTATATCCATGATCAATTATCACTATGCCACCCTCTAACAAGAAATCAGGCGCTGCAAGGCGTACAATCCCACTAGCGGGCGCTATGATTTTTGTCCCTACCTTATTAGCGATATCTAGGCCATAATGCGGACTGCGTGGTTTACCATTTAAGATGCGCTGACTACCGTAAAACCCAGAAAACCGTCCTTCTGCGGGTTTAACAAAGCCATCCCACCAAAATAAGGTATCGCCATTATAACTGCGGGCCTTTTTAACGCGTCCACCCTCAACCTTACGCCTTGCTGCCCACTCTGGTGGCGGCGACACTGTTTTGGGCGGCAGGCCGTTGACCTTTTCGATATTAAATGTACGCTTGCCAATAGTGATAGTTTGGCTAGTCCAATCAGCATTCATTTCCTTAGTTGATAAGGTGGCGCTAACATCATCACGGCCAAAACCAATAACAAAATGACCTTGCTTGCCAACTTTAACGGGCGTGCCATTTAATTTTAGTTCAGTACCAACCTCAACGCGCCCCTGCACCAACCCGCCCTGTACCAAGTGACCTTGTAGATCAACAGCACTAGCGGGGATTGCCACTGCGAATATCATTATTAAAAAATTAAATGTCTTTTTCATTCTTTCATTCCAATAGAAAAGTGAGGCGATTTAGAGGCAAGACCAAGATTATTATAATAAACTACTCAACTTTTTATAACAGACTACCCTGGCCAGTATCTTCAGCAGATTTTTTAGCCGGCTTTTTCAGGGCTGTTTTTTTCAGTTTAGTCCGTACAGGCAGCGCTTGATCCCCCACTGTCACACCAACGTCACCATCTTTAAACTTCACATTCACATGATCACCAACTGATAGTGCGGCGGCGGCTGTCACTGGCTTACCGTCCGTGCCAACAACAAAGGTATAACCACGATCAAGCACACTATTCACTGATAGACTTTCTAGCATACGACTAGTAGCGTCTAACCTATTAGACAGTTTTTCCAGTGACCGACTATAAGCAGGCGTAATGCGGCTAGATATGGACTGTAATTTATCATCACTGATACGGATGGTTTGCTTTAAGCGCCCAGCACTAAGACCGCCTGTTAACCGTGACAGTTGCATCGCCTTTTCACTGCGCACAGATTTTAACCCACGCGGCAAACGGTCCGAAAGATCATCAAGGCGCTGAGATGCTAACCCCATCAAATCTTTCGGGCGAGGTAGGCCGCGCACTAATCCCTTTAACTGCTCAGACCTATCGCTGATCATGCGTGTCTTTTGCCCCATCAGGCGACGTTCAAAATCAACAATAGTGTAATGCAGGTCATCGCGTACAGGCACGGCCTTTTCAGCAGCCCCCGTCGGTGTGGGCGCGCGCAGATCAGATACATAATCAATCAGTGTGGTGTCGGTCTCATGACCAACAGCCGATATTAAGGGAATATCACTATCAGAGGCTGCGCGTACCACCACTTCCTCATTGAAAGCCCATAAATCCTCAATAGAACCACCGCCGCGTGCTATAATCAGCACATCAGGCCGTGCAATCGCCCCACCCTCAGTAGGCACTGCGTTAAAACCACGAATAGCCCCAGCAATCTGTTCGGCAGCTCCTTGCCCTTGTACAATCACAGGCCAAACAATCACATGACGCGGAAAACGTTCATTCAGTCGGTGCAAGATATCGCGAATCACTGCCCCTGTCGGCGATGTAACAACACCAATTACTTTGGGGATAAAAGGGATGGATTTCTTACGCGCTGGATCAAACAGACCCTCGGCATCTAATTTCTTTTTTCGTTCCTCTAGCAGCGCCATCAACGCACCAGCGCCAGCCGGCTCCATACGCTCGATAACCATCTGATATTTTGATCGCCCGGGGTATGTTGTTAGTTTGCCCGTGCAAATAACCTCAAGACCGTCTTCGGGGCGAAAGCTAAGCTTATCCGCGGTTCCACGCCAGCAAATACCGTCTAATACCGCCTTATCATCCTTTAGCGCCATATAAATATGACCCGAAGCAGCGCGCTTAACACCCGATAATTCAGCCCGCACCCGCACATGGCCAAACTGACTTTCAACAGAGCGTTTTAAGGCACCAGATATTTCGCTTACAGTGAATTCTACGACATTTGAGCCTGTATTATTTTCGTCGGTTGGTGCCATTAGCCAGATATTTCCCATTATTATGATCTTAAGACTTGAGCCTATTATCCCCTATGATACAAGGGGGCCAGAGACACGCAACCCACAACAGACAAAATAGGTAAAAAAAGTCGATGAATATTCTGGTAATTGGCTCTGGTGGCCGCGAACACGCCCTTTGTTGGAAAATAGCCGAGAGCGATTTAACAGACACACTTTATTGTACCCCTGGCAATGGCGGCATAGAAAAAGTCGCAACATGTTTGCCATTAGACGCTAGCAACCATCAAGCCGTTATTGATTTTTGCAGCAATAAATCTATAGATTTTGTCGTGATTGGCCCAGAGCAGCCCCTATGTGAAGGCCTTGTTGATAGCCTAGACATCGCTGGCATTAAATCATTTGGCCCAACCGCCGCTGCGGCGCAGCTAGAAGGCTCAAAAGGTTTTACCAAGGATGTTTGCGCGAAATATAATATTCCAACCGCCGCCTATGGTCGTTTTGATAATGCTGATAGCGCCAAAGCCTACGCAAGGCAGCAAGGCGCACCGATTGTGGTTAAGGCTGATGGCCTCGCCGCTGGTAAAGGTGTGATCATGGCTGAAACATTAGATCAAGCAATAGCAGCTATCGACGATATATTCAGCGGTTCATTTGGCGATGCTGGCGCTGAGGTTGTGATTGAGGAATGGATGATTGGCGAAGAGGCTAGTTTCTTTGCTATTACTGACGGTACAAATTCGCTGGCGCTCGATACAGCACAAGACCATAAACGCGTTGGTGAAGGCGATGTGGGATTAAACACAGGCGGCATGGGTGCTTATTCACCCGCACCTGTGATGACTGCTGACATGTGCGACCGCGTGATGAATGAAATCATTCACCCAACCACAGCAGCCATGCGCGATATGGGACACCCATTTAAGGGTGTGTTATTTGCTGGCTTAATCCTGACAAAATCTGGACCAAAGCTGATTGAATATAACTGTCGCTTTGGCGATCCAGAGTGCCAAGTACTCATGAGCCGTATGTTGAGCGATATCGTGCCTGTGTTAATGGCGGCGGCAGATGGCACACTCGATAAAATGAGTGTGACTTGGTCAGATGATGTTGCCATGACTGTTGTTCTGGCGGCTGTTGGTTACCCGGGATCATACAAGAAAAACACCGAGATTAAAAATATCGCTGCTGCTGAAGCCGCTACAGGCGCTAATATTTTTCATGCTGGCACAAAGGCAGATGGGGACAAGATACTGTCTGTTGGCGGTCGCGTTCTAAACGTCACCGCCCGCGGCGCATCGGTAACGGACGCAGCAGCTACGGCTTATAAAGCTGTTGATCTTGTCGATTGGCCCGAAGGTTTCTGCCGCCGTGATATCGGTTGGCGCGCTATTGAGCGTGAGAAATCCTAACCGTCATTGTGGAGAAGGCCGCAATCCAGTCCTTTTGATAAAATCAACTATTCAAACCATCATACAGGTCATGCCATTCAGGGTTCATTTCTTCAATGATTCTGAGCTTCCATAACCGCTTCCAATTCTTGATCTGCTTCTCACGCACAATGGCGGCTTCCATCGTGGCGTGTGCTTCATAATAAACCAGCATAGAAACATCGTTCTCTTTACTAAATCCATCCACAGCGCCTGACTTATGTTGCCAAATCCGCTGAGACAGATTTGATGTAACACCTATATACAATGTGCCATTCCTCGATGAGGCGATGATATATACATGGGGTGATTTCATTAATTATTTCTCTAGGACTGGATTGCGGCCTTCGCCACAATGACGGGGTGGTAAGATTGGGCTTCATAATACCTTAGGGCCGTTTTATAATCCAATACAAGGCTAATACTAAGATTACCTCTTACCTAAAAACCGTCATTGTGGCGAAGGCCGCAATCCAGCCCTCTCCACCTAATCCCGCACTTTAATGCTGACACCATCGCGGACCATTTCGGATGGGTGCTCTATCACTGTCTGGCCAGCGGTTAGGCCTGACAGAACCTGTGCGAACTTGCCGTTAACCTGACCAATTTCGACCATGGTTTTAACGGCCTCTCCGCTACCAGCCTCAAATACAGCCCATTTACCTTGATCACGGAATAAGGCGCTTGTTGGTACGCGGACCTCTTTATCGCTTTGCCAAATGACAATACGCGGTTCAACACGGAAACCGTGCCCCAGCGCTGCGCTTTTTGATCTATCAATAAAATCAATGATGATATTGACCCGTTGCTCTTCAACGCCTAACGCTGATATCTTGGTAAAGCCATAAGGCTCAACAAGGCGAACACGCCCCGCGATGGGATCACCGCCCCAGCCCTCAATAATCACGTCATTACCAGCCTGCACCTTAACGGCAGAGCGCGATAGAAAATCAGCGACAATTTCAGTTTGTGATAAATCGCCTATTTGCAAAAGCCCCCGACCAGACGTAACAACGCCTTCGCTTTCATGCAGTAATTTTAACACGACGCCATCAACAGGCGCCTTTATCTGCACAGTGCCCAGTGAGCTTTGAATGTCATTGGGATCAATGAGCGCCGCCCGTGCTACATCACGGTCCGCAACACGCATACGTGCGTTTGACACCGCAGACTTCAGCCGAGCCTCAGCACTACGCCGCGCGAGCTGTGCACGATCGAGTAGAGCTTCGCTCGCCGCATTAGTACGCGCTAGCTCTTTCACGCGTTTTTCATCGGACTTGGCATATTTCAGCTCTGCCTTCGTGCGTTCTACTTCTGACTGAGCATGAGACAGCGCAGCAGTAGCGGCAGCTATGGTTGCTTTAGCTTCCTTGTCGCGACGACCATCCAGTAGTGACGGCGCGGTGGGCAGCAATGTTGCCACCACAGTCTCGCCAGCCCTAACTGTGTCACCGACCTCTACATCCAAGCGCAATAGCCGAGCGCTAATGGGAGATGAGATTTCATATAGCTCTCGTACACGCGTGCGACCTTCATCCGCCACACTGACCATCAGCGGCCCTTCGTCCACCAGCGCTACATCAACCGAAACCGCTGCTGGTTTTAACGCCAAATATAAAAAGACAACGAGGGAAATTGTGATAATCCCAAAAACTACATTACGTGCTTTCATGTCGCTCGCGCGCTCCTATGTTAAAATTTACTCTCTAGTCTTTAAGGCAACAATCATATCCAGTGACGATACCTGACGTGCCATCATCAAGCCAGCCCCAATTGAGGCAATAATCACGACACTAACCGCGTAACCAAATGCCCATAGTGAAACATCCACTGGCACCCTAAATAATTCACTCGACATATCTTTCGCCAGCGTTGCCGCCAATTGATATCCCATCACGGCCCCCATCGGGAATGACAAACATGTCAGCAAAGCCAATTCCCCTAGCATGATCACATTGACCTCGCCCTTGGTAAAACCTAACACGCGCAGGCTGGCGATCTCGCGCTCGCGCTCTGAAAAGCTGATACGCGCACTGGAAAAAACAACCCCGATAGCGATCAGACTAGCAAAAATCGTGTTAAAAAATGTCATGGTGCCCATTACTTCATCCATGGTTTTCTTAAAGCCAGCTCTTGATTCCTTATTGGCAAAAACACCCGCGACACCCGCCATTTCTTTGATACGAGCATATAGACCATCCAAATCATTGGGATCTGTGGAAAGATAAGCCCCCGATATCCAATCACCATCACCAAGTGCTGCATTCAGCACGCCAAGCTCTGCAAAGGCAGGTGTACCAAGATTGGTAGAAACTTGCTTATTAAAGGGCAAAGATATTTTTAACTGTCGTCCATCGCGTGCCTCTATATCAATCATATCACCAAGCTCTGCTTGCAGGGCCTCGGCAAGACTGGTAGATAGGATTAATCCTTTGGCTGGTGGATCAACATTTTCCTCAGCTTCATTAACAAGGACATTTAATTCAGCCCCACGCACTATGCCCGTAACAGATTGATCGCGCTTGATATGGCCGTTACTAATGGTAGCCCGCACCATACGGTATGGCTCAACTTTTAACACACCTTTTAAGGCTGATAGCTCGTGCACAATCGAAATGTCGCGTGGCCGATTAAAGATAATAGTCAGGTCCTGTTTACTAACCAGATCAAACTGCAATGCGATCATTTTATCCATGGCAACACGTGTGCTCTGCGCGCCGACCATTATCGCCATACCAAGCGCGATGCCAAAGGCGGTCATCAGCGAGCGCATAGGCCAGCGCAATATATGACGCAGCATAATCCGCAAGCCCTGATCCATCCACTTAGCCTTAGCCGTCAGAAATTTCAGACCCGAATAATCAGTCGGCATCGGAGGTGACATAGCAACAGCAGGCAGTAGAATCAGCATCTTACGCAGCGCGAATATTGTACCAAGCCCAGCAGCACCGACAGCCACAAGCGTTGCCTTAAGATAGAGCATATAACCAGGTTCAAATATCAGCAGTGGGAATTTATAAAAATCCATATAAAGATTAGCCATACCACGCCCCATACGCGCACCACCAAACCAGCCGATAACCACGCCGATAGCCACAATCACGCCCGCCATAGCTAAATAATGAAAAGCGATCTCAAAACGGCGATAGCCAAAGGCCTTCATTAGGCCAATTTGCTTGCGCTCTTGCTCCATAATACGTGTGATAACTATATTCAGCAAAAAAGCAGCAACACCAAGAAAGATATAAGGAATAAGACTTCCAATAACCTCTAGCTGCTTTAATTCGCTAGAGATAAATTCGTCTGATATATGCTTGTCGCGTAGATAAGCCCCCATCGAGCCATAAGGCTCTAATGTGTCATCAATGGCTTTTAATACAGCTACCTTGTTAACACCAGAGGATATTTTTAGCACAGCCTCATTAAAGGCCCCATCAAGATCATAGGCATTTGCTAGCACATTATAAGGCATCCATAAAATAGCAAAGCGCGCAGGATTAGGCATCATCTCGCCTGGGGGAATTGAATAGACAAATTCAGGCGACAAGGCCATGCCTGTAATTTTAAGCCGACGTTTGACCCCGTATAGAGTGACCTTAATTTCATCACCAATCGTCAGTCCATGCACCTCAGCATAGTCATCTGAGACAACAATTTCATTAGCAGCCTGAGGATTAGGCATTTTACCCACCTTTAAATAGAGATCATTAATAGCAACCTCATCTGCGCGCGGCAGTGATACCACCTTTGCCCGAACAGGCTCTGACACGCTGGGCATATCAATCAACGCCGCTGATGATATGCGCCCCACTGCTGATATCACACCCTCGATATTTTTAAGCTGTTCAATCTTATGCATGGGCGCACGGCTAACAGGTGCCCAAATATCCGCCATCTTATAGCGCTCGTAATAGACTGAACGTGTCTCCTTAATGGAAATCAAGGTACCATTCATCGTGATAAATAGTGTCACACCACAAGCAACGACCACACTCACCGCCATAACTTGCCCACGCATCGCCCACAGATCACGCAGCAATTTTAGCGTTAAAGGAGCAAAGCTTTTGGGGAGTTTTAGCATCAGAGTTTTACCTCATCAGCTGATAGACGGGTTTCATTGACAACTATCTTCTCTATATTACCATCACGAAAATGAATAACACGGTCTGCCATCGGTGCGATGCCTTGGTGGTGAGTAACCATCACCATGGTGGTGTTTAGCTCGTTCACAACTTTTTCTAAAGCTGACAAAACTAAATGGCTTGTCTGGCTATCCAGTGCCCCTGTTGGTTCGTCACAAAATAACACCGTAGGCCGTTTGGCAATAGCGCGGGCAATGGCAACGCGCTGCTGTTCACCACCTGATAGCTGTGAGGGGAAATGATCCATACGACTACCCAGCCCCACCATATGCAGTGCCTCATCTGCGCTCATGGGATTTTCAGCAATTTCTGTTACCAGTGACACATTTTCACGTGCCGTTAGACCTGGCATTAAGTTATATAACTGAAAAATAAAGCCAACATAGCGACGGCGATAACTCGTTAGTTGTGAGTCGTTCATTTCAGCAAGATCAGCCCCATGAAAGAAAACCTGACCAGCCGTTGGCGTATCCAATCCACCTAAAATATTCAGTAAAGTAGACTTACCACTGCCTGAAGCGCCCAGCAACACTATGGTTTCACCCTGTTTTATCTCCAGATCCACACCGCGTAGTGCATGAACCTCAGCGCTATCTGTACCGTAAACTTTTGTTACAGCCTTAGTTTGATAAGCCAGTGCTGCATTTGGAATATTTGAATTCATCGCTATAACTCATTCCATAATTCATTAACTATATTGAATATATGACCATAAAATCATGGCAAATAAAAGATAATAAAATCAATATGTTGAATAAGTTAAACCTAGCAATACTGCACTTTAGTTCAATAATAGTTACTTTTATTACTAAATGGGGGATGACAATTGCAGCCAAGTGTACTATATAGGTAGTACACATAAAAAGGAATGGCATAAGCCATCCAATTCGACAGATGAGGAAGACATGAATAAATATATAAAAATGGCTGCGCCAGCGTTGGTGCTCGTCGCCGCATTTGGTACCGTATCGGTACTATCCGCCGCAAAAACAGAACCCGAAAAAAAGATCGATGCCCCTCGCATAATTTCAATGAAAGTTGAAACTGTTGTTGAGCGTGATGTTATGCTAGCTGTAGAAGCTCAAGGCGAAGTTAGCGCGCGCACAGAAATTGATTTAATTCCACAAGTTTCAGGCCGCATCATTGTAGTATCACCATCTTTTGCTGACGGTGGACGCTTTAAGGCTGGCGAAACACTTATTCAAATTGATGACAGTGATTATAAACTTGCTGTGATCCGCGCTGAAGCCCGCGTTGCCGAGGCGCGCGTGCGCGTTGAGCAAGAATTAGCCGATGCCCGCATCAAGACAAAACAATGGAAAGATTGGGTACAAGACGGCGAGCCTACACCGCTTGCGCTGAACAAGCCACAAGTAGCAGAAGCACAATCAAAGTTACGTGCAGCTGGTGCTGATCTTTCTGAAGCTAAATTAAAACTATCCCGCACTAAAATAAGCCTACCATTTGATGGTCGTGTTAAAGAAAAAGTGGGTGGCCTTGGTCAATATGTAAATGTTGGCGCTAAACTTGGTCGTGTATTCTCAACAGGCATTGTCGAAGTTAAACTAGCCCTAACAGACAGCCAGCTAGTTGAGCTTAACCTACCTATTGGCTATATCGCTGATAAAGATTCAGCGCCTGCAGTTAACCTTAAAGCCTCAATCGGTGGAGAAGACCATGTCTGGGCGGGTAAAATTGTTCGTACACACGCAGCCATAGATCAAAGCACACGTTTAATTTATGCCGTAGCACAGGTTGATGATCCATATGGTGCTGGCGCCTCTAGTGGTATGCCACTAGCAGTTGGTATGTTTGTCACAGCTGACATTTCAGCGATTAATCCAACGGCTGCACGCGTTATGCCCCGTATAGCGCTACGCCAAAAAGACCAAGTTTACATTGTAAATGATGAAAATAAACTGGAAACACGCACCGTTAAAGTCATCGCCACTAGCAAAGATAAACTCTTTGTTTCTAGTGGTGTTGTCGCTGGTGAGCGCGTTGTAATCTCTCCAGTTCGCTCAGCTGTTGATGGCATGGTGGTTGCGCCATTCACTGCCACATCAGTTGCTTCATCAGACACAAACAACTAGGAGGTCGCAATGAATGGATTAATTGCCTGGTGGGCCCGCAACACTGTTGCCGCCAACCTACTCATGATAGCCATCTTTGTTGCTGGTTTTATCGGTTACTCTAAAATGGAACGTGAGCTATCACCTACAGTTCAATTCCCTGGTATGTCTATTAATGTGGCTTGGCCTGGTGCTGCGCCGCAAGAAGTAGAAGAACAAATCGTTGCCCGTATTGAAGAGGCCTTAAGTGACCTCGATAATATTCAGTGGATCAGATCTACATCTGGTGAAAACTTTGGTAATGTAATCGTGCTGGCTAGCTTTAACATTGATTTTACGCTTTTCATGAATGATGTAAAAACCCGTATTGACAGTATCAACAGCTTCCCTCGTGATATGGAACCACCGCGAATAACCCAATTTGTTAATCGTAATGAGATGATCCGTGTTGCAGTACATGGTGATTTTGGTGAAGGTGTTCAAGCTGAACGTAAATTAACCGATCTGGCTGAAAAATTACGCCGTGAAGCTGCATCACTGCCGAATGTATCACTCATTCAATTGTTTGGTGCGCGCCAAGCTGAGGTTGCTGTTGAGGTAAGTGAAGACGCACTACGTCGTTATAATCTTAGCTTTAATGATGTTGCAAGTGCCATTCGCGGCACGAGTATAAATCAATCAGCTGGTACAGTTCGCACCGAAACTGGCGCCCTGAGTATTCGCGCCCGTAATATGGCTGATACTGAAGCAGAGTTTGGCAATATCATCGTTCGCCAAACCAGCGATGGCGGCACGATACGCGTTAAAGATATAGGGACCGTGACTGATGGTTTTGAGGATAATCCAATCCTTGCAACAATCAACGGCGAGCCTGCAATCCTATTGCAGATCATGTCGACTGAGACCATGAATATCACAAAAGCGTCTGAGAGCATTACTAAATGGATGGAAGAGCGTAAGGCAACTTTGCCTGAAGGCGCAAACCTAACCCTATGGAATGACAACGCTGATATTTTCAATAGTCGTATGACAACTATTTCTACAGCAGCGATCCAAGGCCTATTGCTTGTGATGCTTGTTCTTGTGTTAACCCTGCGTCCTAAAGTGGCCTTTTGGGTAAGCATGGGTATCGCAACGGCTTATGCTGGTGCCTTTGTCTTATTGCCTTACCTAGATGTATCGTTAAATCTACTATCAACCTTTGCCTTCTTATTGGTGCTCGGGATTGTCGTAGATGATGCCATTGTGGTGGGCGAAAGCATTCACTCAGAAGCCAGTCAAACGGGTGGTGGCGTATCTGCGGCTATTTTAGGCACTCAGATGGTTGCAAAACCCGTTATCTTTGCGGTTCTAACGACAATCATCGTATTCTTGCCTTGGATTTTCTTATCTGGTGGTACAAGCGAATTTACCCGTCAAATTACTTGGGTTGTGATTGTGGCCTTGTCATTTTCACTGATAGAATCTTTGCTCATCTTACCTGCTCACTTGGCTAATATGAAGCCTCGTACAAACTTGGGTCGTTTTGGCAAGTTCCAAAAAAGAATTGCTGATAGCATCGTTAATTTTGCGCATACTAAATATCGTAAAATTGGTGAAGTCGCTGTTGCGCGGCGCTATCTCACCGCAAGTATATTTACCTTCATCTTAGTTGTGTCTATTTCTTTGATGTCATTAGGGTATGTTAAAATGAGATTTGATCCTGAGATAGAAGGTGATCAAATCAGTATCGATGTAGCCTTACCTGAGGGTACAACATTTGATCGTGCCCAAGAAGTGCTCGCGCAGCTACAATCAGCTGAGCAAGCCTTAATAGACGAAGTGGATCTTGAGTTTAGTGGCGAACGCGAATTGATTGAAAACTGGTACACGCGTTCACGTCGTGACAGTGTATTAGCGCTCATTAAACTTGCGCCAGCTGAAAAACGCGGCAACGTACCCGCAAAAGATATTGCTCTACGCCTGCGGGAGTTAATTGGTGACATTCCTGACGCTAAGGGTGTTTCAGTAAACTGGGGTCTTGATAATGATAATAGCGCGGGCCTAGAGTTCAGCATATCTCATCCTGATCTAGATATGCTTAAACTTGCCGTTGATGACGTGAAAGAAAAGCTGCGTAGTTATGACACTCTATATGATGTGCGTGATGATATGCAGTCAGCGTCTGAGGAAATACGTGTATCATTGAAGCCTGGCGCAGAAAAGCTAGGCATCAAATTACAAGATGTCTCTCGTCAACTAAGGCAGGCCTATTACGGCGTTGAGGTTCAGCGTTTAGCACGCTCAAATCAAGACGTTAAGGTCATGGTGCGTTACCCACGCGAAAGCCGTCGCTCCGTAGAAAGCTTAGAACATTTCCGCATTAGAACAGCAGATGGTCGTGAGATACCTTTAATGTCTGTGGCGGAGCTTGATTACGCGCCTGGCATTAAACAAATCAAACGCCGTGATCGTCGTCGCGCGGCATCAGTTAGTGCCGACCTAAAAACAGATACACGTGATGACATCATTAAGGATCTGGATGAAAACTATTTCCCTGAGTGGGAAAAGCGTTTTCCTGGTGTTAAGCAAGGTGCTATTGGTCAAGCTGAGGGGCAAGCTCGTTTTCTTGCTGAACTGTTCCCTCTCGTAATTATGGCCTTTGGTGGCATGTATATGTTGCTTGCTATTGCCTTTAAAAGCTACGCACAACCAATTGCGATCATGATCTCAATTCCTTTTGCTTTTGCAGGGGCTATCTTAGGTCACGGTTTCATGGGTGTATCCATGTCGATCTTTAGTTTCTTTGGTATTGCGGCGGCGGCGGGTGTGGTGATCAATGATAACCTTGTTCTCGTTGATTATTGTAATCGCCTAAGGGCGCGAGGGCATGGTGTGAAAGAGGCTATCGTCGAAGCTGGTGTAGCGCGTTTCCGCCCTATCCTTCTTACATCTGTGACAACATTTGTTGGCCTAATGCCTATGATGATGGAGAAATCTATTCAGGCAGCATTCCTGATCCCTATCGTTATTGCGCTAGCATTTGGTGTTCTTATCGCCTTCTTCGTAACATTATTACTGGTGCCATCTATGTATGCCATTGGTGATGATATTACACACCTTAAAAGGCGCATCTGGAATTGGGTTCGAACTAGAGTATTTGGCAAAGAACCTAAAGTTGAAATTGCAAATGAAGGCAGTGTGGCTGAATAAATTTACAAGCTATAAACTTCATGGTAACTAAAGGGCGCTTAATATTTATTAGGCGCCCTTTTTCGACAGGGCTACATGGGGAGTGTTCTAAGTGCGTACTATAATAATCATCTTATTATCAATCATGTCTTCTACACTGGTTGCAGCAGATAAATTTCGACCAACGGTCCGCGTGGTCACAGGTGGATATGAGGCGATGAACGCCTTAAATGGCGGCACATTACATGGCTCTGCCACCGACGCTGTTATTGCGTTTATGAACAGTCATGACGTTGACTATACCATCACACCCATGCCTTGGAGTCGTGCTTACAATCTACTACTGACAAAAGACGATGTTATAATCTACCCCTTAACACGATCAGTAGATAGAGAATCTAAATTTACATGGCTTACAAAAGTCAAGCAACAGTCTTATGTCTTGCTGGGGCATATAGACGTCAACCCTAGTCAGTTAACCAAAGCACAAATTATTTCGGGGAAATATTTTACCCTATGTGAGGGCAAAAGTTTCAACTGTAGTTCATTGGCTAATTATGGCTTCCCTAATGGAAATATACTAAGAATTCATGGCATAGAATTGGATAAGATCCTAAATCTTGTGAATAGAGGACGCGCTAGCTTTATTTGGGAAGGCCTTGAAGCTGTTAAAAAAATTACTGATAATGACATTACGCTTCAAGATAAGTTTATTCCCATAGCGGGGTCCCATTCTACCGTTGCTGATTATTTAGCAGCTTATAATCTAAAGCCTGAAATATTGAAATTATTCAAAAAATAAAACCCACCGCTAAATCATTCAGCGATGGGTTTTGAATTACCTATTTAAATTAATTTAATCACCCGCTGCGAATGCGCCCTGACGACGTGGATCGGGCGCGCCCATCATTATCCCATTAAGCCCACGCATGATCACTTGTGTCGCCCCAATAGAGCGCCAAGCGCGCTTGCTATATGGATTAACATTTTGCCCCATACTTTGTAGAATATGGACGGTATCCAAAGAGATACCACTTTCCAACAATATTTCATCAGGCATCCATTGATGGTGGAACCGCGGCACGGAAACGGTCGCTGCTGCATTCATCTTAAACTCTACTGCATTAAGGATCGACTGCAATGTTGCTGTAATAATACGACTACCACCCGGACTACCTGTTATCATAAATGGCTTACCATCCTTAAAGACAATAGTCGGCGTCATAGAACTTAGTGGACGCTTACCAGCTTCAATTGCATTGGCTTCACCGCCTAACAAACCAAAACCGTTTGGCACTCCTGGTTTTGATGAGAAATCATCCATCTCGTTATTAAGTAGGAACCCAGCGCCGCCAACAGCCTTGCCATTACCATATGAGAAGTTCAACGTATAGGTCGTAGAAACCGCATTTCCTGCTGCGTCCATAACAGAATAATGCGTTGTTTGATCGCTTTCATAGGGTAATTTATCAGCAGGTAAAATATCCTTAGATGGTGTTGCTTTATCAGAATCTATTTTAGACCTAATATGGGCTGCATATTTCTTATCAGTTAATGCCTTCACTGGCACATTAACAAAATCAGGATCGCCTAGGTATTTCGAGCGATCAGCATAGGCATATTTCATACTCTCTGCCATGTGGTGCATATAGGCTGCACTATTATGGCCCATTCTTTTAAGCTCATAACCTTCTAGAACATTCAGCATTTGCACGATATGCACACCACCAGAAGATGGTGGCGGCATTGAAACCACTGTACTATCGCGGAAAGTCCCTTTAACCGCCTCACGTTCTTTCACAACATAGTTTTTAAGGTCTTGAAGCGTGATAATGCCAGCGCCTGTTTTCATCTCGGTAACAATTGCGTCAGCAACCCAACCCTCGTAAAAACCAGCAGCACCATTATTTGCTATCGCCTTTAATGTTTTAGCAAGATCAGGTTGGCGAAATAATTCACCAGCCTTGTAGGCACTACCATCGGCCTTATAAAAATAACGCAGTGAGTCAGGGTCAACAGACAGTCTATTTTTGTAACTTGCAATGCTCGCCGCGACGCCCCATGTCATTTTAAAACCTTCGTCCGCCAGCTTAATCGCTGGGGCCATAACGGTTTTTAGTGGCAATACCCCATATTTTTTGAGTGCATGTGTAAGCCCCATCACAGTTCCTGGCACTCCTGATGAACGGTGCGACCACATAGCTTTATGAGTATCCACATCACCCTTATTGTCTAAATACATATCGCGGTGAGCTGCTGCGGGTGCCATCTCGCGAAAATCAATCGCCACGGTGCGGTCTTCGGCTGCTACATAAGCCAGCATAAAACCACCGCCGCCAATATTACCTGCTTGCGGATATGTAACTGCCAGCGCAAAGCCTGTAGCAACGGCTGCGTCAATAGCATTACCACCCAACCTAATCATCTCGCGGCCTGCTTCTGCTGCGTGACGTTCCTGCGCCACGACCATACCCTTGCGGGCCATGACTGGATGAAACTCGCTCTTATAGTCGATCAGTGGGGCATCGACCTGAGCATTTACGCTCAAAAATCCACTGGAAAACACAATACTAGAGGCAACAACTAACTTTAATAAACTTTTCATCGTAATATTTTCCCTGATTTATTTCAGACGCATCATATCAACAAGTTATGTGCAGTCTATAGCAATAGTCACAGAATGATAAAATTCTATCCGCAAAGCAATAGGGCCAGTTCAGGGAGAAGCTGGCCCTATTTAATAACCTGTACACAGAATGTGGGAAGCATCATACCTAGGGAAAATGAGGGAAGCTAGATATGACAAGCGTAAGGTTAAATTTCTATATATACCTTAAAAAGAAGCACCAAGCGTAAAGACAACGCCGCCCTTGCCTAGATCAGCAATATTAGTATCCACATATTGAACACCCACTGACACAGTGTCACTTACACTGTATGCAACACCTAAGTTCCAATCTTTTTTAACCTCAGATCCTTTACCAAAAGCACCATCTTCTACAGCAAAGTGAGCTGTTAAAGATAATGGGCTGTCTGGAATACCGTATTCACCGTCAACATAAAGGTATATATTATCGTTGCCGCCGATGCTCGATTGATCAAAGGCGTAAGCAGCACCGAGTGTCCAACCAAAGTCACCCAGTGCGCCAGCAACACTGCTGTAGGCTTCCCAATATGTCGTGTCAGATGATCCTGGATATGTATACGCAAGCATCCCCACATCAACAGTATAGTCACCAAACTCCTTGGCATAACCTGCATAGATATCTAACTCGGTCTCAGAACCTTCATACGTATCAATTGACGACCCCCAAGTGCCGATATAAAAACCAGTTGTAGAGGTTAGATCAAGGCCACCTTGCATGGCGACATCCTTGCCAGACATCGCAATACCGCGAAAACGATAATCACTGACAATCGCTGTATTTGCGGACAAGCTGATACTGTCTTCGGCTTGTACCGCCGATACGGACGCTAATAGCGTCACCCCTACTACGGCAGGTAATATCATTAGTGAATTTTTTAGAGATTTAATCGTTTTTATGCTAGTCATGGCCTGACTCCCTTTAATTTTGAACATTCTTAATTTCAGTGGAGAGAGGGCTAATTCTGTTTAGTCTTGCCAGATCACAGCAGGATTAGCTCTCGTCACTCATCCCTTGTAATAGCATGGGTCGTGCCAACTTTTTAAGTGTCACTAACTCATTGATATAATTTAATATTATTAATTTTTTTGTAAAAAATACCCATTTTAAACATACACCGAACAGCCTTAGTATTAAGCAGCGCACAAAATATCAGCAGCCATTATGCCTTACATTTAAGCAGGTCCTGTATATGTAAAATTAAAAGCCCAAAACCCAGCTTGGCACAATAGAGGCAAGAAGTGGATCAAGCTCAATGGCCTTCATATATGACGTGCGCGAGATATCGTCATCACCCATTTCCTCATATACCTGCCCTGCGAGCCAATGCGCAGGAGCATATGCATGTAAGGCCCTAGTCATTTCTGCCACATGAGATTTAACAAGCATTAGATCGATATTTTGGCCTGCGGCTAACTGAACATAACTACCCTTAGTCCTTACATAAGCAAGCCAGCCTTTAATACTGCCCGCAGGATAATTATCTAATTGCTGATCGTCATCCATATCTAGCTCAAGATGGCGTGCTGCATTACGTACCGTAGATGTAATAATGCCCGTTATATTTTTGCGCGCCTGCATGGGGTTTGATGTCCATACCATTCTGCCCTTAACGTCCATTAGCATCACCACAAGGCGATCATTCGATAGAACGCCCGTCAAAATCGGTGTATTTTTCATGCGACTACTTATCTGTGGCGCTGTCTCAGCCTTAATCCCTGTAGAAGAGATAATAGTATCCGCAATGAGAGACGCATATCCATAGGCGAGGTCTGCATCCATACTACTAGCGGCATCAAACCCAACTATATAAAGATCAGGACGTGTGTTTTCTCGCCCATTCGACCAAAATAATAATGCAATGAAAAGCACAGCTATTACCCATAAGCTTTTACCCTTTGGCTTAGCTGTTGGTACTTCATCCCACTCTTTATACTCATCGTTCATGCATCATTTCCTGATCTATAATATCACCCACATCCACCCCTTATCATTGTTGATATGGTCTTTCCCAGTAAATAACATAAAATATACGGCTAAATATGACTATTTCGTTTGACTCTGGCGCTTATATGACTATAACGGCGAACGGTTAGCGAGAAGATATAAAGTCTTCCCGCTGCTTTTGCTTTGAAAAAAGCCTGCGTTAACCGCCTAAAGTGTGGGATTGATCTGGTAACAGATCATCATGAGGTACAGCCCCACCCGGTTATTTGCGGCAAGATATATGAAAGGTTACACGATGTTCGCAATCGTAAAGACCGGTGGTAAACAATACCGGGTAAACGAAGGTGATGTACTTAAGCTAGAAAAGCTCGAAGGCGAAGCTGGCTCAAAGATCACTCTTGATGAAGTACTAATGGTCGGAGACGACAAAGGCGTTAAAGTTGGCGCACCCTTCCTGAAGGGCGCTAAAGTTACTGCTGAAGTACTTGAGCAAAAGAAAGACAAAAAAATTACTGTCTTTAAAAAGAAGCGTCGTCACAATTATCGTCGCAAGAAAGGCCATCGCCAGCAAATAACTGTTGTCCGTATCACTAAGATCGCGGGTACAGCAGCTAAGAAGGCGCCAGCTAAAAAGACAGAAGAAGCTGCGGCTTAATTAACAGAGAATAGATTAGGAGACTTACAAATGGCTCATAAAAAAGCTGGTGGTAGTACCAATAACGGTCGTGACTCTGCAGGCCGTCGCTTAGGCGTAAAAAAATTCGGTGGTGAATCAGTCATCGCTGGCAATATTATTGTTCGTCAACGTGGTACACGTTGGTATGGTGGCGAAAACGTAGGTATGGGCAAAGACCATACTTTATTCGCTCTTACAGACGGCAATGTAAAATTCTACAAAGGCAGAAACAAAAAATCTTTTGTTAGAGTAGAAACACTTGCAGAAGCTGCTGAATAAGCATCTTTAAAAATTATAACGTAGAAAAAGGTGTCTTTTCAGGCACCTTTTTTTATTAAATTTATCACATATACACATGATCAATCATAAGGACATCCTGCACAATTTTAGGTGTTCATGTTAATAAAAAATTAACGAAAAATTAACGAAAAATTAACCTAACTACTTGATATTACTATATAATTTTGAATCTTACTTGATCTTGGTCAATATATTTTCACGCACTCACTCTATTATTAACCTGATCTTACAAAGGTCTTGTAAATATATAGAGAGAGGCTTGATACATGCTAGAATACCTTAACAGGCTAAAACTTCGCACTAGGATTTTAGCGCTCGTAGCTATGCCACTAGCCATTGCTCTTGTTTTTGCCGTTAGCGCTGCAATGACCGCAAAAACTAGCGCTGATAAGTTGGGCGAATTAGACTCTCTTGCTAATTACGCACCCTATATCAGTGCTACAGTGCACGCGCTACAAAAAGAGCGCGGCCTATCAGCTGGTTTTATAGCAACACAAGGTAACGCAGAAAAAGCTCTCAGCCTAAAAACTCAACGTTTAGATTCTAACAAGGCTATAACAAGATTAAAGGCAGAAGACAAAAAATTTGACAGAGCTGTATATGGCGATAACTTTACTAATAACCTATCACAAGCGATCAATGCTGTGGAAGAACTACAAAATACACGCTACTCTGTAGACCGATTAGATATGTCAATTGGTGATATGGCAGGCTATTACACTCCCGTTATTGCTAAATTTTTAAATGTAATAAAAAACATGGCCATACTGAGTGATGATGCCGATATAACCAGAGACATTACAGCCTATATTAGCCTGTTAGAAGCAAAAGAACGGGCCGGACAAGAAAGGGCTACGGGAAATGGCGGATTTGCCAAGAAACAATTCACCGCAGCTAGTTATGTTAAATTCATCCAACTCATAGAATCACAAGAGTCTTATTTGGCAACTTTCAACATTTTTGCCCCCAAGGAAATTACTGCATATTACAAAAGCACAATAAAAGGATCAGCCACTGGCCGCGTTCAAGAAATGCGTGATTACGTTATACAAAATCAAGGTAATATTGAGGACAGTCAATATACATCTACGTATTGGTTTGATACTATAACCCAAAAAATAGACCTGTATAAAAAAATAGAAGATAGAACAAACCAGACCATCCTCGAAAAAGCAGATCAAAAATCCGCGAATGCTACTTCTACTTTTTGGACTTTATCAATATTCATTGTTATCGGTACAATCGCAATTTTTATCATTGCTTTGTTGATTTTCAACAGCCTATACACTCCCCTCTTTGATCTTGAACAAACAATGACAGAACTTTCTGGTGGTGACTTAACCATTGAAATCCCACACACAAACCTTGGGACTGAAATTGGTAAGATGGCAAATGCTGTTGCGGCATTTAAAGAAAGCGGTATAGAACGTACACGCTTAGAGGAACAGGCCCACTTAGACACAGAAGCGGCGCATAAACAGCAAGAACTTGACAGGCTTGAAAAAGAAAGAATGGCGAAACAAGATCGCCAGCGCGAAATAGATGAGGCTGAAAAGCAGCAAGCGCGAACTAAAGAGACCGAGCAGTTAACCAAGGCGTTCCAAAAAGATGCCGCTGAAGCCATTACAATTCTCAGCACTGCGGCAACAGAACTAGAATCAACTTCAGGGTCCATGAGCACTCTTGCTGAGCAGACAGGCCAAGAAAGCGCAGCTGTAGCAGCAATATCGGAACAAACCAGCAATAATGTGCAAACCGTTGCTTCTGCTACAGAAGAAATGGCAGCTTCTGTCAGTGAAATTAATCGCCAAGTTTCTCAATCATCTGAAATCGCGCAATCAGCACTTACTCAGGCAGATAGTGCTGTAGAGACAGTGAATGAGCTAGGTAAAACCTCTAACAAAATTGGCGAAGTGGTTAGTCTCATAAATGATATTGCAGACAAAACTAATCTACTCGCTTTAAATGCCACTATCGAAGCAGCGCGTGCTGGCGAAGCTGGCAAAGGTTTTGCTGTCGTTGCCTCTGAAGTGAAATCACTAGCGAGCCAAACAGCAAAAGCCACTGAGGAAATTTCTCAACATATAAGTCAAATTCAACGTGTGAGTAATAATGTTTCCACTGCTGTGAACGAAATCCGTAGCGTAATAGAACAGACAAGTGACATTTCTACATCTATTGCCTCTGCTGTGGAAGAGCAAGGAGTTGCCACACAGGAAATCACAAAAAATGTACAAGATGTGAGTGCTGGTACACAGCAAGTTACCGGGAGCATTATCACCGTGAGCAGTAATGCTTCTGAGACACAAGCTGCCTCTTCTCAGGTTCTAAGTGCATCTAAGGAGCTTTCAATCCAAGGCATTCACCTAAAAGAGGTTATCGACAGCTTCGTAGAAAGATCAATGAATATCTAAGCAAAGCAAAATATTACCTTCAAAAGACGTCCTAATAGGGCGTCTTTTTTTATACAAGGGACATAATTTAACACTAAAGACACATCTGCCATTAAAAACAGTAAATTTTGCGTCAAAAACACAACTCCTTTCTTCCCAGTCGTGATGCATTCTGTTACAAGGCCCCATGAAATTCGTAGATCAAACAAAAATATTCGTTAAAAGCGGACCCGGTGGTAATGGCTGCGTGTCATTTAGACGGGAAAAATATGTTGCATTCGGTGGCCCTAATGGTGGCGACGGTGGACGCGGCGGCCATATTATCGTCGAGGCTATCGGCGGTTTAAACACACTTGTCGATTTCCGTTACCAACGCCATTTCAAAGCCCAAAAAGGCCAACACGGCATGGGCAAGGATTGCACGGGTAAAACAGGCGAAGACATCATCATGGGTGTACCAATTGGCACACAGATATGGGATGAAGACGAAGAGTTTATGATCTGCGACCTAAAAAAAATAGGCGATAAGATCACCTTATGTGAAGGCGGTACTGGCGGACTGGGTAACACCCACTTTAAATCTGCCACAACACGCGCACCACGCAGATCCACACCTGGCGGTGACGGCGAGGAAATGTATATAACTCTACGCCTAAAATTACTGGCCGATTCTGGACTTGTTGGACTGCCTAATGCTGGAAAATCCACCTTCTTGTCATGCGTCAGCCGCGCAAAACCAAAAATTGCTGATTATCCCTTTACCACCATGAGTCCGCAATTAGGCGTTGTTGGCTATAAAGATCATGAATTTGTTCTTGCTGATATACCAGGCCTCATCGAGGGTGCCAGCGAAGGCATCGGCCTTGGTCACCGTTTTCTTGGCCATGTGGAACGTTGTGGCGTATTGTTGCACTTGATTGATGGTACAGAGGAAGATGTAGCAGGTGCATACAAAACCATTATGGGCGAGTTAGAGGCTTATACCGAAGAGCTTCTCAAAAAACCAATGATCATAGGCCTTAATAAAATTGATGCACTATCTGATGAAGAGATTTCAGAAAAGCGTGCTGCACTTGAAGCTGTTTCTGATCGCCCTATCATGCTAATGTCTGGCGTAACACACGAAGGTGTTGAGGATATTCTGGGTGCCTTATGGGATGTTGTTAAGGACGATATAGCCAGACGTATGGCAGAAGAAGATGAAGGTATCACTGTTAAGGAAGACACAGTGGAAACAACGCCTACAGCGCCAAAAAGCGAATGGTCGCCAATCTAGGAATTAATATGCAGCTGAATATAAACGATTTTGAAAGTTGCAAACGTATTGTCGTCAAAATTGGTTCAGCTCTTTTGACTGACGATGCGAGCGGAGAAGTTCGCCATAAGTGGCTAGAGGCACTAGCCAGTGACTTAGCCACTTTAAAAAAGCGCGGGCAAGATGTGATTATAGTCTCCAGTGGCTCAATCTCCCTAGGCCGTGGCGCATTAGGGTTTAAACATCGCCCCTCCCGTTTAGAGGATGCCCAAGCAGCGGCCGCCATAGGCCAAGTCAGGCTCGCCCATGCTTACGAAACTGTCTTTAGGGCCCATAATATTACTACAGCACAGGTCTTACTCACCCTTGATGATCTTGAGGATCGACCCCGTTACTTAAATGCCCGCAATACCATCGAATCCTTACTCGCCCATGGCGTTATACCTGTGATTAATGAGAATGATACCGTTGCGACGACTGAAATTCGGTTTGGCGACAACGATCGCCTCGCGGCGCGTGTCGGACAAATTTCAAAAGCTAATGCGGTGTTATTATTATCAGATATTGATGGCCTATACACGGCCGACCCGCGCACGGATGAGACGGCTGAATTTATCCCTTTAGTAGATGATATTACACCTGAAATTGAAGCGATGGCAGGCCCTGTAACTGGTGCAGTGGGATCAGGTGGCATGGTTACAAAAATTATGGCAGCTAAGATCGCCACCTCAACTGGTGCCGCTCTGGTTATTTTAAATGGTACAGAAATACATCCTATAAAAGCTTTTAGTGACAGCGGCCATGGCACCGTGTTTAGCGCTGCTGAGGATAGCCTAGCTATACGCAAGCAATGGATACGCGGTCTTATGGCACCTAAAGGGCGATTAGTTTTGGATGAAGGTGCGGTTAAGGCCTTGCGCAATAACGCGAGTCTATTAGCCGCTGGTGTTGTAACAATTGAGGGTGATTTTTCCCAAGGAGACCTAATATCTTTCACTGCGCCCAATGAGCATATCATTGGCCAAGGATTAATTAGTTTTTCTAGTGAAGAAGCACATAAAATACGCGGCAAGAAAATGAATGATGTAGCTGAAATCCTTGGCTATTCTGGTAGGTCTGCCTTGATCCACCGTGATGATTTAGTTCTATTTTAAATATTGAGGTCAAGATGAGTAATACCGTAGATATCAAATCCTTGATGGATGAAATGGGTGCAAATGCACTGAGCGCTAGACGTGCCCTAGCCCGCGCCAGCACAGCCACAAAGAATAAAGCATTAACTAAGGCCGCTGCCTCCATACGCAGCAACGTGAGCGCTATCATTACTGCAAATGATCAAGATATGAGCGCGGCGACAGCAAAAGGCCTAAGCGGCTCTATGCTTGACCGTCTAAAACTAGATGATGAGCGTATTGAAGCCATCGCATCAAGCTTAGATGCAATCGCTACCTTACCCGATCCTGTAGGCACCATTATCAGTGAAACCACAAGACCAAATGGATTAAACATTGAGCGCGTTCGCACGCCGCTTGGTGTTATCGGGGTTATATTTGAAAGCCGCCCCAATGTGACAGCTGACGCTGGCGCTCTATGTCTAAAATCTGGTAATGCATCGATCCTGCGCGGCGGCAGTGAAAGCCTAAATTCATCAAAGGCCATCTATGCCTGCCTGCAAGACGGCCTGAGTGCGGCAGGACTACCTGCTGCCTCTATCCAGCTTGTCCCAACGACAGACCGCGCGGCAGTGGGCGAGATGCTACGCGCCACAGATTATATTGATGTGATCGTACCACGTGGCGGCAAGTCATTAGTAGAGCGTGTTCAAAATGAAGCCCGCGTGCCTGTTTTCGCCCACCTTGAAGGTATTTGCCACATCTACATTCACAGCAATGCCGACGCAGACAAAGCAAAAAATATTGTGCTCAATGCCAAAATGCGCCGCACTGGAATTTGCGGATCTGTGGAGACATTGCTGGTGGATCAAGAGGCCTTGAAAATTCTACCTGCTATTTTAAAAGAGCTTTTTGCACTAAATTGCGAGGTGCGCGGTGATGCCTATGTTCAGGCCCTTTCACCCTATGTGAAACCTGTTAGTGAAGAGGACTGGAAAACAGAATATCTGGACGCCATCATCTCCGTGAAGGTGGTAAATGGTATTGAAGAAGCTATCAATCATATCCAAGCAAATGGTTCTGGTCATACGGAGAGCATTATTACAGAGGACCCGATGGCGGCTAAATTATTCCAACGCGATGTTGATAGCGCCATCGTTATGCATAACGCATCAACTCAATTTGCCGATGGCGGCGAATTTGGTATGGGCGCAGAAATTGGTATTGCTACAGGCCGTATTCATGCGCGTGGCCCTGTGGGATTAGAACAACTCACCACTTTCAAATATTTGGTGCATGGTGATGGGCAGACGCGCCCTTGACAGAAAAAATAGACCATAACAAATTTGGCCATAGACACAACTTATCTGGCCTAGCGCGCAAATATGCTGGGCTAACTGTTGGGCTTTATGGGGGCAGTTTTAACCCTGCTCACGCAGGTCACGGGCATGTAGCAAGAGCTGCATTAAATCATCTAAAGCTCGATTCGCTATGGATGATGGTGTCACCAGGCAATCCGCTGAAGAATAATGCTGGTGATATGGCATCTGATGTTACCCGTACAAAGTCGCTCTTACCCTACAGTAAACACCCTAAGATTATCATTAGTGATGTTGAGCAAATACTTGGCACGATCTACTCCGTCGATACTATTGAAAAACTGATTAAAATCATGCCCTTGACTAACTTTATCTGGATCATTGGCGCTGATAATTTAGCCAACTTTCACCTATGGAAACGCTGGCGTGATATTGCCCATATGCTACCCATTGCGGTTTTCGACAGACCCATGTATTCTACTAAAGCATTGCATAGTCGCTATGCAAATGAATTTAACCGTTTCCGTCTGCCTAAAAATCAGTTACTAAGCGGGCAAATACGTGGACGAACACCAAAGAGATGCTTACCGGCTTGGAGCTTTATCACAATACCACGCCATCCAGCCTCATCGACTAATATTCGCCGCACGATGAAACAAAACAAATAAAATATAAATAGGAGATCTCGTTGCCAGCTGCATCAGAGACAAAGACTGTCAAATTAGAAAACCCAGAAGCGTTAACGCCTGAGGAAATTCTAGAAATCGCTACAACGGCTCTTGATACGAACAAAGCCGAAGAAATTACAACAATTGAGCTAGCAGGTAAAACCAGCATCGCTGACTATATGCTGATTGCCAATGGTAATACCACGCGCCAAGTGGCCGCACTTGCTGATTATGTTATCCGCGCCCTAAAAGCCAAGGGCATGCGTGACATGGCCGTTGAGGGTATGCAAAATGCTGATTGGATCCTCATTGATGCTTGTGATGTTATCATTCATGTCTTCCGCCCTGAAGTGCGCTCATTCTATAATCTTGATAAGATGTGGAATAGGGACGCTGAAGAAGGCGTCGTTGACGATAATGACGAGACACCCTTAGGATAATAGAGCTGAAGTTTGCGCATAAAAATTCTAGCATTCGGTAAGATGGGTAGAGGCCCTGAAAAAACGTTGGTTGATAATTATCTCCATCGTTTGCCGTGGCAAGCCGAGATCACAGAATTTGAGATTAAGAAACCAGCCCGCACAGCCGAACTGCGCAAAACCCAAGAAGCTGAAAAACTATTAGCCGCCATACCGCCAGGCGCTGCCATTGTCGTGCTAGATGAGCGCGGCAAGGCATTGTCATCGCGTGAATTTGCTGGAAAAATTGACACATGGGCGGGCGAAGGCATCTCCACAACCGTATTTATCATCGGCGGCGCAGACGGCCTAGATGAGAGCATTCGGAAAAAAGCACATTTAATATTGGGTTTTGGTAGTTTAACGTGGCCTCATATGCTGGCTCGCGTTATGCTATGTGAACAAATTTATCGCGCGTGGTCAATTGGCACAGGCCATCCTTATCACCGCGATTAAAATTAGACATGAAAATGGACGACACCTAATGAGCATTAAACCTGTTGTACTTTGTATTCTTGATGGATGGGGCTACCGCGAAGATAGCGTCGACAACGCTATTAAACTGGCGGATACGCCTAATTATGATCGTATGTGGCGTGATGGCAGTCGCGCATGGCTGGCGACCAGCGGCCCAAAAGTTGGCTTGCCTGACGGTCAGATGGGCAACAGCGAAGTTGGGCATACTAATCTAGGAAGTGGCCGTGTTGTTCTTCAGGACCTACCTCGTATCGACAAAGCTTTTGCAGAGGATAGTGTCAAAGACATTCCCGCCTTTACAGACTTTACTGCCAAGTTGAAGACAACAGGCGGCACAGCGCATATTATGGGGCTATTGTCTCCCGGCGGCGTTCACAGCCACCAAGATCATATGGTTGGTCTTGCAAAAGCTATTAGCGCAGCTGGTATTCCTGTGCGTTTTCACCTCTTCCTTGATGGCCGCGACACGGCACCGAATTCAGCATTAGAGTTTGTGGGGAAATTCGAGAGCGATATTGCAGCGTATCCTGACTGTGAAATAGCAACAGCCACTGGCCGCTATTGGGCGATGGACCGCGACAACCGCTGGGATCGCGTTTCAAGGGCTTACAACACGATGAGCGCGGCAAATAGTACTGCACAAGCTGATAATGCAGGTGCGGCTATTGAGACAGCCTATAATCAAGATAAAACAGACGAGTTTGTTGATGATACGGTCATTGGTAATTACACGGGCATGAACGACGGGGACGGCCTTATCTGCGCTAATTTCCGTGCTGATCGTGCTAGAGAAATATTATCGGCCTTTGTTGATCCTGCCTTTGCCGGATTTGAGCGCAAAAAAACCGTAACCTTTGGTGCGGTCCTTGGCATGGTTGAATATTCATCTGCTCTGAATGAATTTTTACCCGCTCTATTCCCATCTTTTGAAATTAAAAATAGCCTTGGCGAAATACTATCAAATTCAGGCATCAAGCAGTTACGTATTGCTGAGACAGAAAAATATGCTCATGTGACCTTTTTCTTTAACGGTGGTAAAGAAGATGTTTTTGACGGCGAAGACCGTATATTAATTCCCTCACCGGATGTGGCCACATATGATCTTCAGCCTGAAATGTCAGCGCCTGAGTTAACCGATAAACTGGTAGAGGCAATCGACAGCGGTATATACGGCTGCATCATCGTAAATTACGCCAACCCTGATATGGTGGGCCATACGGGCATACTATCAGCCGCACAAAAAGCTGTCGAAGCCGTGGACACATGCATTGGTCGCGTAAGGGGAGCCGTGACCCGCGCTGGTGGTACGCTGTTAGTTACTGCTGACCACGGCAATGTAGAGCTGATGCGCAATCAGGATACAGGTGTAGCCCATACTGCCCACACAAGTTTTGACGTACCAATCGTGATGATAGGTGCGGATGACAAGGTGATTACTGATGGCTGTTTAGCTGATGTATCACCATCGATCCTTGGTTTGTTGGGCCTTGACCAACCCACCGAGATGACAGGTAAAAATCTGATTATGGATAAGGAATAGATACCTGAAACTATCATTACCATATCATCTCATTGGGGCCTTTTCTGCTATGCTGCTGGTCACCACAGCACCAACAGCACAAGAAGAAGAGCTTGAGCAGATCAATAGCGCCATCAAGCGCGGCGAAGCAAAAAAGAGCGCCTTAGAATCCCAAGCAAAGTCAGTAGCGAAAGAGCGTGAAAAACTCGTGGCACGCATGGTGGATTTCACCCGCGACATCCGCCTGACAGAGGCCAACATCCTGCGTCTTGATATACGCATTGATACCCTAGACAAAGCCGCGAGTGAAAAACGCACCAACTTGCTCAGCCGCAAAGAGGATATGGTAGAGCTGATAGCTGCTTTACAACGCATGGGTATGCGCCCACCGGCTCTAACGTTGTTGCAGCCACAAGAGGCCTTAACAACTGCACGCTCCGCTGCACTTCTTTCAACATTATTACCCCATATCAGCAAAGGGGCAAAACGTCTGCGCGGCGACATTAAGGGGCTGAGTAATCTTTACACAGAGTTGTCAACTCAGCGTTTCAGCCTGAAAGACTCACTGATGAAGTTAGCGGCGCAAAATGACAAATTGAAAGTCCTAATTGCGCAGAGAGAACGCCAAGAATCTAGAGCACGATTGGCTGCAAAGCGTGAAGCCGAGCGCCTGCAAACATTATTCAGTCGTTCCCATTCTATGCAAGATATCTTAAAAAAATTAGACGCTGAGCGCAAAAGAGCCGCTGAGCGTGAAGCCAAACGCCTAGCAGAAGCCGCAGCGCGTAGAAGCAGAAGTACAGATACTGCATCAGCGCCAACCCAGCCTAGCCTTATGGGTCGACCTGATGGTATCCGCACGTCATTCAGCAGTGCGCGTGGTAAATTATCCTTACCTGTTATTGGCTCAATCATCAGCAAATTTGGTGACAAAAATGGCCCCAGTAAGAACAAAGGTATTGAGGTTAGGTCTAGGTCAGCCTCACAAGTTATTGCCCCCTTTGATGGCCAGATTGTTTATGCGGGCCCTTTTCGTGATTATGGGCAGTTACTCATAATTTCTCATGGCAATGGTTTTCACAGTCTGGTTGCTGGTTTTGGCACTTTATATAGCGCCCTTGGACAGTGGGTTCTACAAGGAGAACCCATCGGGGCCATGTCTAATACAGGTTCTAGCAGACCTAATCTCTACGTAGAAATTAGACGCAACGGGAAATCTATTAATCCAGAACCGTGGTTTACCCACTAAAGCCATATATCTGCCATAGAGTAGGATTAAGATATAATTAGGATAGATAGACTAAACTTATTGTGACTAGTCAAATAGCCTTTTGGGCGCTACTGTTATGGCAATGAAGAATTAAAAAGGATGAAATACATGCGACGCGTGATCAAAGGTGCATTAGTTGGATTAATGATGGCAGCCCCACTGCCCGTTATGGCACAACAGACAAGCAATGATGACCTGTATGAGCAACTAGATATTATGGTGCGTATTTTTGAACATGTGCGCAACGATTATGTCGATGAAGTTGATCAAAAAGAAGTCATTGAAGCAGCTATCCAAGGCATGCTTAAATCATTAGACCCTCATTCTAGTTACATGAATTTAAAAGCCTATGAAGGCGTTCAAATACAAATGCAAGGCGAATATGGCGGTCTTGGCATCGAAGTGCAAATGGATAAAGGGCTTGTTAAAGTCGTATCACCCATTGATGACACACCTGCTGATCGTGCTGGCATTTTAGGCGGTGATTATATCTCTCACATTGACGGTGATAGCATCCAAGGAAAAACTCTAACCGACGCAGTTGCCAAAATGCGTGGCAAAGCTGGTGATCCTATCGTTATTACAGTTTTGCGTGAAGGCGAAAAAGAGCCATTTGATGTCACCATCATACGCGATAAGATTAAGGTTCAATCGGTGCGTCATCGTGTCGAAGAGGACACAATCGGTTATCTGCGAATAGCAACATTTAACATGCAAACCACACCAGGCATGCTAAACTCAATTGAAAAACTAAAGGCTGAACTGGGCGATAAAATGGAAGGCTTAGTCTTAGACCTTCGTAACAATCCGGGCGGTATGCTTCGTGAAGCTATCTCAGTATCTGATGCCTTTTTAGAAGGCGGTGAAATAGTTTCAACCCGTGGCCGTCACCGTGTAAATAATAATCGTTGGTACGCTAAAGCTGGCGATCTTTTGGACGGCCTGCCTATTGTTGTATTGACTAACGCTTATTCAGCGTCGGCCTCTGAGATTGTTGCCGGTGCTCTACAGGATCATAAGCGTGCCATTATCCTTGGTGACCGTAGTTTTGGTAAAGGTACAGTCCAAACTGAAATTCAGCTGGGTCAAAAACGTGACCGCGCTATTCGTATTACGACTGCGCGTTATTACACGCCTAGTGGCTCGTCTATTCAAGGTCGCGGCATCGAGCCTGATATCGAGGTGTTATTCCCATTTGAAAAACGCATGAAGTCACGCCGTGAATCTGATTTACTAAACACAATTAGCAACACGCAAGATGATGTGGATCGTGCAGGAGAAGTAGATGAACTGCCTAAAGAAGTAGTTGAGGATAAGGTAGAAGATACCGAAGCTAACAGCAGACGCCCTGTTGTAGATATCCAGCTGAAATATGCCGTTAAACTTCTTAAGGGATTAAATGTAATTGAAAAACCTATTATTGCGTCCGCCAATAGCATCTCAATTGATGAGAATGCTAAAAGCACGCAAGAAGAATAGCTTTATATTTGACATTTACTCCTGTTTATCCCAATTAGAGAATTATAATTAAAGGGGCTCAAATAGCGTGTTTACAAGTTTCAAAGCATTATTCATCGCATGGTTTCTATCTGCTGCCATTATTGGTGGTGGCGGTTATTATGTCCAAGAGCTTTATTATGCAAGCGGTGACACGTCTGCTAATGAGGAACATGATGTAGAGCAAGGTGACCACCAGATAGAACCTGAAGATGAGGGTCCCCAACTAGAATTCACCAGTACATCCACTGACACCCATGCCAAAAAAGAAATCAGCCGAGGTATGGGCATTAAGGCCGATGCAAAAGTACCTTCTCTTCAGGAAACATTCACTCAATCAATCCAACGTGGGATATTACCAATTAATGCTTTACCTGCACTGATGGAGCAGAGTGAGAGTGGTCCCCTACCAAAAAGGGCCGGAGAGATATCACCTTTCACGGCCTACGGCGCGCCTGATCCTAGTGGAGGTCGAGGACCTCGTATTGCCTTAATGGTAACAAATATGGGTATGAGCGCACGACTTAGCGAGCGCGCCATTCAAGAGCTACCAAGCACTGTTAGCCTGAGTTTCTCACCCTATGGCCGCAACTTAGATCAGCTAGCCATGAGCGCCCGCCGTGCTGGCCATGAAGTATTTTTAATGCTGCCGATGGAACCATTAAATTACCCCAAAGATGATCCAGGCGCACTTGCCCTGCTTATTAAGAATTCCAACGAGCGTAACATTGCTAACTTAAAAGCCACCATGACCAGATTAAGTGGTTTTGTTGGCGTAACATCATCTATGGGCACAAGATTTTCAACAAGTGTTAGGTCAATTCGCCCCATATTAGCTGAGCTAAATAAGCGCGGCCTTATGTATGTGGATAGCCGTGAAACTCAGTTTACCCGTGCGCCAGGACAGGCTCAATTGATGAAGCTGCCTGTTGCTATCAACGAGCGGTTCATCGATCTAGATTTAACAGCATCCGAGATAAGTCAGGCCTTAACTGACCTAGAAGATAAAGCCTTGCAAAAAGGCATTGCTATTGGGTTTTCATCTAACAAGCGCATTGTCGTTGATACCATTAAGATATGGGCAGATACACTATCCTATCGCGGCATTACCTTGGTTCCTGTCTCATCGCTAGCTAACGCACAGCGAATACAATAATGACTTATGATCATCTACCCTACCGTCCATGCGTTGGTATAATGCTGCGCAATGCGCAGGGGGAGATATGGGTTGGAGAACGTATTGACACACCTGGCGCATGGCAAATGCCACAAGGAGGCATTGATAAAGGCGAATCAATTGAATCTGCTGCGCTACGTGAATTAGAAGAAGAAATAAGTGTAACCGCAGTAAATGTAAGCATAATTTCAAATACAAGCGATTGGATTAAATATGACTTACCCGACCACCTTATAAAAGATAAAAAGGTTTGGGGCGGCAAATACCGCGGCCAAAAGCAACGGTGGTTCTTATTGCAGCTAAAATGTGATGATTCTGCGATTTCCATAGAAACAAAACATCCTGAATTTGCAAGGTGGCAATGGATCGAGCCCGATAAAATACTTGACCTTATCGTACCATTTAAGCGTCAAGTATATGAGACGGTACTGAATTTTTTTAAACCGTATCTTATATAATGTGTTGCATAGTCTACGTAATTATCTGACAGTGCTAATATGAATAAAGCGTTAGACTTAATGAATGTAGATTTTAATGTAGATGACTTACCGTGGGAAGCTGCGCGTGTCCTCTATGATTGGTGGCAAAAAAAAGTTGATGAGCTTGGCAGGCCCCCATCAAGAGATGACTTTAAACCTCAACAATTTGTCAAACATTTACCTACAATCATGCTCGTGGACATCCTACAGGATCCAGAACGTTTTATCATTAGATTAGCTGGGACAAAACTCATTGACAATATGGGCCATGAGCTGACTGGCAAATTCATCACTGAGCTAAAAGAGGGTGACGGCATACAGGCACGCTTCTCTAAGCAAGTAGAAAACGGCAAACCTTATTTCTTTGTGGATACCCCCCTAGCTTGGGCAAATAAAGAGTACTCCACATACGGTATATTATCGGTGCCTTTGAGTGATCAAGATGGTAATATTAATATGCTACTATCCAGCCTACTATTTAAGAGTTGAGATAATGACAGATGATCCGTTAAAACTAATGCATCTTGACTTCACCGAAGGTGATTTATCATGGGCTGGCGGCCGCAAGCTTTTTAGATGGTGGCAGGATATTTTAAATGAGACAGGGGCTATACCTAAACGGTCTGATTTTAACCCTATGAAATTCACACGTTATCTACCTGATATTATGCTAACCGATGTCAGTTATGACCCCTTAGATTTCCACATCAGATTATCTGGAAGTAACTTTAATGATGCGATGGGGTATAACCCTACGGGTATGCGATTAAAAGATTTAAGCGGCGGTGATGATATACATGCGCGCTACTGCGAACTAGTACGCATATCAAAGGCCTATTACGCGTTAGGCCTTCCACAGAAATGGGCCAAACAAGACTATCAAGAATATAATACATTGATACTGCCATTATCCGATGATGGTAAAACCGTAAACATGCTACTCAATGTGAATGAATATTACGTGCCAAAGATGTAATTTAGCCAAGGGTATAATTTAGCCAAGGTATAACTAAAACATGACTGATATTCAACCAGATACTTTAACAGATAACTTTACGGCAGATGACCTAATTTGGGAGTCTGGCCGCGCTATCTATGAATGGTGGTCTGCTCATGCTGCCTCGGGTAAAATACCTGCCCGCAAAGATTTTGAGCCCATGAAATTTGCAAAGCATCTACGTAATATATCTTTAATTGATGCAACGGATCAAAGGGATGAATTTTATGTAAGATTAATAGGTACTTCTCTTACAGAAGCTATGGGATATGACCCCACTGGTGATAAGGTATCTACAGTAAAAGGCAGTGAAGAAATTTATGAACGATATAACGCAGTTATTGATAGTAAAAAACCACACATGATGCTGCAAACCTCACTATTTTGGGCAAATAAAGATTACATCCATTACCACATCCTATATTTACCACTATCGGATGATGGTGAAACAATAAACATGTTACTCGTAGTAACCCAATTTAACAAAAGATAAGCTTTCATTATTATATGGGTGACAAAAAAGGCGGCTACCGAAGTAACCGCCTTTAATAATTTCATAGTACAAGCGCTATTTAAGCAGCAATTACGTCCTGTAGTGCAAGCATCCAAGCAAGTTCTTTCTCGAAAGCAGCCCGCTCTACATCGTCTTTAGCGTCTTCGATATCTTCACGTGTATCAGTGATTTTTTGTGTAAGATCAGCAGCATCAACACCGTCAATCTCAATCACTTCCTCCGCGAGGATTGTAAGGCCTTCTGGGCTAACCTGAGCAAGACCACCTTTTAAAAAAAGGTTTTCAGGCTCTGAACCTTCACTCTCATACACTTCGACAATACCAGGACGAATAGTAGACATCATCGGCGCATGGTTTGGCAGAACAGCAAAATCACCATCGCTGCCAGGAACCACTATCTGAGCCACAGTCGCGTCTTTTAACAGGCGCTCTGGTGACACGATTTCAAGGCGTAATGTATCAGTCATTATGTCCTAGTCCTTCTTTACTTACGCAGCTGCAGCAGCAAGCTTTTCAGCTTTTGCTTTAACTTGATCAAGATTACCTACAAGATAGAAAGCAGCCTCTGGAAGGTGATCATACTCACCAGCCACAATCGCTTTAAAGCCTGAAACAGTGTCTTCAAGTGCTACGAACTCACCAGGTGTACCAGTAAAGATTTCCGCAACGTGGAAAGGCTGTGACAAGAATTTTTCGATCTTACGAGCGCGTGCTACTACTAGCTTATCTTCTTCTGAAAGTTCGTCCATACCAAGAATCGCAATGATATCTTGTAGTGACTTATATTTCTGAAGTAGTTCCTGAACAGAACGAGCAACTGAATAATGCTCATCACCAAGAACGCGTGGATCAAGAATACGGCTTGTTGAATCCAATGGATCCACCGCAGGGTAAATACCCTTTTCCGCAATCGCACGGTTAAGAACTGTTGTCGCGTCCAAGTGAGCAAATGATGAAGCTGGCGCAGGGTCAGTCAAATCATCGGCAGGTACGTATACGGCCTGTACAGAAGTAATCGAACCCTTCTTAGTCGTTGTAATACGCTCCTGTAGCGTACCCATATCAGTCGCTAGTGTTGGCTGGTAACCCACAGCAGATGGAATACGACCAAGTAGCGCTGACACCTCAGCACCCGCTTGTGTAAAGCGGAAGATGTTATCAACGAAGAATAGAACGTCTTGACCTTCTTGGTCACGGAAATACTCAGCCATTGTCAAACCAGACAAGGCAACACGAGCACGAGCGCCCGGAGGTTCGTTCATCTGACCATAAACTAGAGCAGCTTTACTGTCGCCCTCTAGGTTAATAACGCCTGATTCAATCATTTCATGGTATAGATCGTTACCCTCACGCGTACGCTCACCAACACCAGCAAATACTGAGAAACCACCATGGCCTTTAGCGATATTGTTAATAAGTTCCATAATGAGAACTGTTTTACCAACACCAGCACCACCGAACAAACCAATCTTACCACCTTTTGAGTAAGGCGCTAATAGATCAACAACCTTAATACCAGTTACAAGAATTTCTTGCTCTGTTGATTGCTCTGCAAACGCAGGTGCCTCAGCGTGAATTGGCATAACCTGTTTGTGACCAATTGGGCCACGCTCATCAATAGGCTCGCCGATCACATTCATGATACGACCCAGAACTTCTGGACCTACTGGTACAGAAATAGGGGCGCCAGTTGATGAAACGGGTTCACCACGTACGAGGCCTTCTGTACTGTCCATCGCGATTGTACGAACTGTGTTCTCGCCAAGGTGCTGCGCAACTTCTAGAACTAGGCGTTCGCCATTATTTTTAGTCTCAAGGGCCACCATGATTTCTGGTAATTCACTGTCGAACTTAACGTCGACAACGGCACCAATAACCTGGCTTATGCGGCCTGTACTTTTCGTGTTAGCCATTTGCTACACTCCTTAGTGGTCTTTTAAAGCGCTTCAGCGCCTGAAATAATTTCAATCAATTCACTGGTAATTGCAGCTTGACGTGTACGGTTATACACCAACGTCAATTTGTCTATCATTTCACCAGCGTTACGCGTTGCATTGTCCATCGCAGTCATACTTGCACCCTGCTCGGAAGCAGCATTTTCAAGTAAGCCACGGTAGATTTGCACCGCTACATTTCTTGGTAACAGATCTTCAAGAATTTCTGCTTCGCTTGGTTCATAGTCATAAACTGCACCACCCAGTTCGTCAGCGACTTCAACATCGTTGGCAACTTCTGGCATAGGCGCCGGAATAAGCTGTTGCTTGGTAGGTAATTGTACAAGTGCAGACTGGAACTTTGCATAGAAAAGCGTTGCAACATCAAACTCACCACGTTCAAACATAGCAAGTATTTCAGCGGCGATTGGCTGGGCATCGCCAAAACCAATACGCTTAACTGCAGCCAAATCTTTTAGACCGATGATTTTATCACCATAGTCACGGCGAAGAAGAGTATTACCCTTTTTACCGATACATAGGATCTTAACCGTTTTACCCGCTTTGATAAGATTATCAATATGTACGCGAGCAGCCTTGACGATGTTAGCATTGAAGGCACCACAGAGACCACGCTCTGAGGAACCAACAACTACTAATTCTACGTCATCTTTGCCTGTACCAACGAGTAGTGGCGAAGCGCCCGGTTGACCAGCAACTGCTTGGCCAAGACCGGTGAGCACTTTTTCCATCCGCTCTGCGTACGGCCGTGCAGCTTCTGCTGCCTCTTGCGCACGACGAAGCTTTGACGCAGCAACCATCTTCTTCGCAGAAGTGATCTTTTGCGTGGACTTAACGGAATTGATCCGGATTTTAAGGTCTTTAAGGCTAGCCATATTATGACCCTTTCCCTATCCGATCACGGATTAACTGAATGACTTAGCAAAGTCGCCCATAATGGAGTTCAGTTTTTCCTCAGTTTCGCCAGACAGTTTCTTCTCAGATGCAATAGTCTTAAGCACATCAGCGTGCTTAGCGCGCATCTCAGCAAGAAGCTGCTCTTCAAAACGGTTCACATCACCAACAGCAATGCCGTCTAAGAAGCCTTTAACACCAGAGAAGATTGCAACAACCTGCTCTTCAATTGTTAGTGGGCTATACTGAGCTTGCTTTAGAAGCTCTGTAAGACGGGCACCACGATTAAGAAGCTGCTGAGTTGAGGCATCAAGGTCTGAGCCAAACTGTGCAAATGCTTCCATCTCACGGTACTGTGCTAGTTCTAGTTTAATAGTACCAGCAACCTGTTTCATCGCTTTAATCTGAGCTGCCGAACCCACACGAGATACCGATAGACCAACGTTAATCGCTGGACGAATACCTTTGTAGAACAATTCAGTTTCAAGGAAAATCTGACCATCCGTAATCGAAATCACGTTAGTTGGGATATATGCAGATACGTCACCAGCTTGTGTTTCAATAATGGGAAGAGCTGTTAATGAACCACCGCCATTAGCATCAGACATCTTCGCAGCACGTTCTAGTAGACGTGAGTGAAGATAGAATACATCACCAGGATAGGCTTCACGTCCAGGAGGACGACGAAGAAGAAGTGACATCTGACGATAAGCAACAGCTTGCTTTGATAGATCATCATGAACGATCACAGCATGCATGCCGCCATCACGGAAGAATTCACCCATTGCAGTACCAGTGTATGGTGCAAGGAACTGAAGTGGTGCAGGCTCAGACGCTGTCGCAGCGACAACGATTGAATACTCAAGAGCACCAGTTTCTTCTAACGCTTTAACGATCTGCGCAACAGTTGAACGCTTTTGACCAACAGCAACATAAATACAGAACAATTTGCCCTTATCATCAACCGCAGCGTCGTTAGTGACTTTTTGGTTAATGAATGTATCAATAGCTACAGCAGTTTTACCAGTTTGGCGATCGCCAATGATAAGCTCACGCTGGCCACGACCAACTGGTACAAGTGCATCAACGGCCTTAAGGCCAGACTGCATAGGCTCACTCACGCCTTGACGTGGGATAATGCCTGGTGCTTTCACTTCTACACGCTGACGTGTAACGTCTTTTAATGGGCCTTTGCCGTCGATTGGGTTACCAAGTGCGTCAACAACGCGACCTAGCAGACCTTTACCAACAGGCACATCCACAATAGTACCAGTACGTTTAACAGTGTCACCCTCTTTGATGCCACGGTCAGAACCAAAAATAACGACACCAACGTTGTCGCTCTCTAGGTTCAAAGCCATACCTTGAATACCACCAGGGAATTCAACCATTTCACCAGCCTGAACATTGTCTAGGCCGTAAACACGTGCAATACCATCACCAACTGATAATACTGTACCAACTTCTGATACCTCTGCTTCGTTACCGAAACCAGCTATCTGATCCTTAAGGACCTTTGAAATTTCCGCCGCACGGATATCCATATTACTGAACCCCTTTCATAGCGACCCTAAGGTTATCGAGTTTAGTCTTAATAGAACTATCGATCATACGAGAGCCTACCTTAACCACTAATCCGCCGAGCAGGCTTTCATCAACACTAGCGTTGATGGTTACGTCCTGTCCGACAGCATTCTTTAATTGTTTTGTTAGCTCTTTTAGCTGTGTCGCTGTCAATTCATCGGCGCTAACAACATCGGCAGATACTTCGCCGCGTTGATCAGATACCAGCTTATCAAAATCACGAATGGTCTTAGAGAGCACATTCAGACGACGATTAGTGGCAAGAACACCTAAAAATTTGGCTGTAATATCAGAAAGACCAACGGCCACTGCTACAGCAGCAACGCCAGATATCTGGTCACCACTACTATAAAGCGGGCTTGAGACAAGATCTTTAAAATCAGCACTATCTTTGATCAGAGACTTCAGCTTGGATACATCGGCTTCCGCAACGTCTAACGATTTTGTCTCAACGGCGAGATCAAAAAACGCTAGGGCGTAACGGCCCGAAATTCCTGAGACTATGGCTTTTTGAGATGCCACGCTGATAATCCTTTTTATGTAACCAGATGATTTTTGGCTCCACTGCAATGCAGTATCACCGTAATCTGTTAGCACAATATATGAGTCGGTCAATAGCTGCCCGCTCACGCTCAAAAAAAACACCGTAAACTTAAGGACTTACATCAATGTAGATCACTTACGCTCAAGCTACGGTTCTCCTAAGCGCAGGGCTGATCTAGCACAGGCTTTTAGCATGCGCAAGAGGGTATAGACGGAATCTTGACTGAAACTGAAATCTTTTCGAAATCAGAGCATTCAAGTCATAAATATTTTGATGAATCATTCAACAAAATTTACCCAATCATCGGCGCTGTGGCGGTCAATGATTAAATCATTAACAGGCGCATTTTGATCCCTGTAGCCTATCGCCATACCGCAGACGAGCATTAGATCATCATCCGCGCCAACAAAGTCGCCAACAAGGCCTGGATATAAGCACCATGCACCCTGCGCGCAACTATCTAGCCCCGCTTCTCGCAGTAGCAACATAATGGTTTGTAACATCATGCCCATATCTGCCCATTGAATTTGTTCCATCTGCTTATCAATATAAAACATGCATGCCGCTGGCGCGCCAAAGAAATCAAAATTTTTGATGAATTGCTCTAAGCGTTTCTCGCGCTCACCACGTTTAATATCTAACGCCGCGTATAAATCCATCCCACATTTATAGCGGTTGCTACGATAAGGCTCTTTTAATTTATCTGGATATGCAAGATGTGCGGGCCTCTCTTTATAACTCGGATCTGATATCTTTGCATGCATCAACATCTTAAATCGCTGCATAGGCTCACCGTTTAGCGCAAAGGCACGCCATGGCTGGAGATTACCACCCGATGGCGTGCGACTAGCCTTGGCTAGCACCTCGCGCAATATCTCATTACTCACAGGTTTATCTGAAAAAGCGCGAACAGACATACGGCTTTCAACAGCCTCAGAAACTTTCATATACATATCCTTAAATAATGACCTTAAATCTTATGTGAAGCTATAGGGGTCCACATCTACTTTTATCTTTGCGTCTTTAGTATGGCCTGCACGCGCCAGCCAATCACGCACCACCGATTGCACAGGCACATCCTTGCGCGCGTGAAATAACATACGGTAGCGGTGCTGGCTTTTGATACGTGCGAGCGGCGCTGGCGCTGGGCCTAACACTTCCATGCCATCGCCGCGCGGGGCCGTTGCCGCAAGCTTACGCCCCGCCGTCGCCACCGCCTGTAAATCATTGCCTGTGATAATAAGCGCAACAAGTTTGCCAAAAGGCGGCATAGAAAAACGCTTACGCACATCCATCTCAGCCTCCATAAAGGCTTCGCCGTTACCGCTGAGTAGCGCCTTAACCACAGGATGCTCTGGTTCATAGCTTTGTAAATAGACCTGACCTGGCAAATCTTCACGACCCGCACGGCCCGCCACCTGCATTAATTGCTGATAGGTACGCTCGCCCGCGCGCATATCACCACCGCGCAAGCCCAGATCGGCGTCCACAACCCCAACAAGTGTTATCTTTGGAAAGTGATAGCCCTTAGTCACAACCTGCGTGCCGATAATAATATCAACGTCGCCTGATGATATCTGGGCCACCATAGCCGCCGTCTTGTCGGGACTGGTCATCGTGTCACTCGTCATCATGGCAACGCGCGCACTTGGAAAACGCTTAATAACCTCTTCGGTTAATCGCTCCACACCGGGGCCGCACGCCACCATACTATCCTCATTCTCACAGGATGGACAAACATCTGGGATAGGCGCATCATAACCACAGTGGTGACATTGGACATTGCGCTTGTAACGATGCTCCACTAGCCAAGCCGTACAATTGGGGCATTCAAGACGGTGTCCACAAGTGCGGCATAATGTCAGCGGCGCATAGCCTCTACGATTTAGAAATAATATTACCTGCTCACCGCGCCCTAATGTCTTATCCATTTGCACAGCGAGCGCTGGACTAATCCATTCACCACTGGCGGGCGGATTAATACGCATATCAACAGCGTGCATGGTAGGAAGTTGCGCGCCACCATGACGCTCACGTAATTTCAAATGTGTGTATTTTTCCGCTTGGCCATTGACCATGGATTCCATAGACGGCGTAGCGGACGCCAGCACAATAGGGCATTCAGCGTAATAGGCACGCAGCACCGCCATATCGCGGGCATGATACAGGACACCTTCTTCTTGCTTAAAGGATTGATCATGTTCCTCATCCACAACAATGAATTTTAGATTTTTAAAGGGCAAAAACAGAGCTGAACGCGCACCAACAACCACTCGGGCCTGCCCTTTCGCTACGGCGTGCCATGCCCTGCGGCGCTCTGCTTGGCCCACATCAGAGTGCCAAACAACTGGCGCAACACCGAAACGATCTTCAAAGCGGGATAACCACTGGCTGGTGAGCGCAATTTCAGGCAAAAGCACAGCAACTTGCGCGCCCTCGCATTTTAAGGCTTCTATCATGCCTTCGAAATAAACCTCGGTCTTACCCGACCCTGTAACGCCGTCCAATAAGAAAGGACTGTATCCACCCTTTGAGATAGCGCCCACAATCTCACCAACAGCCCCGTCTTGTTCTTCAGACAACACGGGGCCTTCTGTATCAATATGCGGAACATCATAGGGTGCGTCTACGCTTAGCTCAACACCAGCGAGAACGCCTTGCTTTAGCAGCGTACGCACAACGGCGTCAGATACACCAGCCTCTGATGCCACCTCCGACACAGGTCTGGGCGATCCATCAGCTAGCACATCTAATACTGCAAGCCGCGCTGGTGTCATGCGCGCAGGTTCTTCATCCGTTTTTGCCACATGTAATTTTGTTGGTACTTTGCTGAATATACCCGGTGCCGTCATACACATTTTCATCACCACACCACGGTGGGTTAATGTATAGGCAGCAACCCAAGAAATAAATTTAATCAGATCCATCGACATAGGCGGCACATCAAGTATGCGGGATATTGGTTTAAGCTTACGGTAGGCAATGACCTTACCCCCCTCATCAGGCTTATGCCACACCACGCCGATCACCAGACGCCCTGATAGTGGCACTTCAACAAATGACCCTACAGCGGGACAATCGGTCCCGTCATTCAATGCGTAATCCAAAACACCCTTTAGCGGCAAAGGCAACATAACAGGTAGGCGCAGACTCCCATCTACACTGGCGTCTACACTGCTTATTTCACTCTCGCCAAATAATGTTTTTTGCCCTGTCATATATTTTACTTAACCGCTTCCTATTCCTCAACAACGCCCATCATGACCCCGTCGGGCGATAGGCAGCAATATATTAATCTATAGATGCCATCTAACTCTGCTTAGAACAAGCCGCGATAACCTCACAATCAAAATAATATACTTAGTGTCCCTTATAGTAAGGATTGCTTACTATATTTATTCATGATAATAACAGGTAAATTTATAGAAAGATTATCAATGCCTAAACCAACCCAAAACCGCCAAGCATGGTATTTATTTGAAATAGGCTCAACGTTGCGGCAAGCCCGCAAACGCATCGCTGATCGCAAGGATGTGGCAGTGACTCAAGCCCAAGCCTCTGCCTTATTTGGCGTGCGACGTTTTGAGGGCATCACGCAAAGTGAGCTTGCTGATTTTCTCGATATTAAACCAATCACTCTTTGTCGCGTTCTGGATGGCTTAGAATCTATGGATTGTATAGAACGTCGAGCCGACCTCAAGGATCGCCGTAAAAAGCGACTATACCTAGCACCTAAATCTAATGAAAAAATTCAACATATTATAAAGACAATGGCTGCAATAGAAGCCGAGTTATTGACTGGCTTAACAGTTGATGAAGAACAAGAATTAAAGCGACTTCTGGCAAAGGCATCCAATGCCAATCAGAACAAAGCCTTCGATTTAAATATCCCTGTATCAGAGTAGATTGAGAAAACCAGTGAAACGTAAAATTCAATATATATCAGTTCCTTTTATCATCATTTCCATCAGTCTATTTTTCTATTTTTCTGGTGGGCGTTATATCACGAGTGAAAATGCCTATGTTAAAAATGGCATCTTGATGATTGCCCCCGACGCCTCTGGAAAAGTTAATGAACTTTTTGTTAAGCAAAATCAATATGTTGAAGCAGGTACATTATTGCTAACCATAGATAATGAATTAGAATTAGCCCGCATTGCCAAAGCCGAGGCTTCTATTGTAGCGCGCAAAAGCTTAGTGAAGTTTCATCATGCAAAATACCGTAAGGACCTTGCAACGATTGCAGAAAAAAAAGAAGAGTTAGCTTATGAGGAAAGAGAATTAGTCCGTTTCAACAAGCTTATTAAAACCAACAACACAACAACGGCCACATTAAACAAACATGAGCACCTTGTTGCTGCTGCGAAGGCTGAAATTATCACCTTAAAAGAAGCGGCGGCAGAAACCTTGACTCTGCTGGGGGGCCATCCAAAGCTCGATCCTGTTCTGCACCCAATGGTGAAAGAGTTGCAGGCCGATTTAGATGCCGCTAAAATATTATTATCTCATAAGAAATTATATGCCGATACTGCGGGAACCATAACAAAAATTGATATCCATCTAGGTACTTATGTCGCACAAGGCAAGCCTATTTTTGGTATGTCAGTAGACAAAACACCGTGGATTGAGGCAAATCTTAAAGAAACATATTTGCACCGCCTTAGAATTGGCCAAAAGGTTCACATCAAGATTGACGGTTATCCAAATCATAACTTTGAAGGCAGTGTTGAGAGCATCAACCCAGCCGCAGGTGCTGAATTTGCCCTATTACCACCCCAAAATGCTACGGGTAACTGGATAAAGGTGACGCGCCGTATTCCTGTCCAGATAGCGTTCAAAAAATCTACCATGCTCAAAAAACTACGCGCAGGTATGAGCGTTGAAGTAAAAATTGATACAGGCAACAAGCGCACACTCACAACACTTCTAAACGACATGGCCTCCATCTTTTAATTATGAGTGATGAAACCGTCATAACCGCGCCTGTTTTCAAGAAACATGAAACAACCTATTCCACCCATGTTGGTGGATTAGTTTTCTGCCTTATATTATCTGTAGCATTGCATGTGATTGATACTACCATCGTGAATGTGGCCTTGCCGCATATGCAAGGTGCCCTGCAAGCAACATTAGAGCAATCCAGCTGGATCGTAACAGCCTATATTACTGCGACAGTAGTTTTTACGCCGCTTGTTAGCTGGCTATCCAATCGTTATGGCATCAAAAATATAATGATCTGGGCCGTTAGCATCTTCACGCTTTCCTCTATATTATGCGGGCTTGCCACTTCATTAGAAGGCATGGTCGCCGCGCGCATATTGCAAGGCGCATCTGGCGCTCCTCTTATACCACTGGCCCAGACATCACTTGTGATGAATTCTGGCTCCATGAAACAACGAGCAAAATTCATGGCACTATTTGGATTAGGCGTGACAACTGGCCCTATTATTGGACCTACTCTTGGTGGCTATATTACAGACTATTTAGATTGGCGCTGGGTGTTTTTTGTTAATATACCAGTGGGTATTGTTGCAATTGTTGGTTTGAGTATGTTCATGAAAAAACTACCGCCTGCACCAATCAAACCCCTTAATATGTTCGGATTTGTGACTCTTGCATTATGCGTAGCCTCTTTCCAGTTGATGATGGATCGCGGCGAAACATTAGACTGGTTGGAAAGCCCTGAAATAGTCATCTATCTATTATTTTTCGTCTGTACGCTTTGGTTGTTTTTAGTGCAAATGACCTCGTCAAAGCGACCCTTTTTCCCACGAGAGTTATTCTTAGACAGAAGTTTTCTCATAGGCGCATTAATTTATTTTTTAACGGCTGGCATTATGACGGCCTCAGTAGTTCTGCAACCAGCCATGTTAATGCAATTGATGAACTATCCTATTATTGACACTGGGCTATTATTGCTCCCCCGCGCCATTGGCACCATGATTGGCATCGTTAGCTTGCCCCAACTACTCACCCGCTGGCCCACGCGCCCCCTTATGGTTGTTGCTGCTCTTTTTATTATATTCGGCACGCTGCCCTTTGCCTATCTACCTATCCAAAGCCCTGCTGGGAGTATGATTTATGGTCCTTTCTTTAGCGGACTAGGCATTGGTATGTTATTCATTGGCAGTAACACCATGATCTATGAAACAATAGCTGACAAACTACGCGTGGAGGCTGCTGTTGTCTTCAACCTATTACGCGGTATTGGTTCTGCTCTTTACGTTTCAATTCTTATTGCTGTAGTTTCACGGACTAGCCAAATAGCCCAGACTGATATGTCTGAAAATGTTACAGAATTTAGCGCCATGCGTTTATTGGACGATTCAGTGACAGGCAGCCTGCAAAATGGTTTATTACAAGATCCAATAGGCTATGGCATGACTGTGATGACGATGCAAAAGCAAGCTGGAATGATAGCCTATAACAATGCTTATCTACTTTTATCATTATCTGGCCTACTGCTTCTTGCCTTTATCATCATGGCAAAAGATAGGCCTATCAGCAATTAATTGCCCTAAAATCGACTATAACCTTGTCTTTCTAGCCAATTTTGTTTAGTCACTATGCTAATATTTAAGACTCAACATTAGTTTGGAAACCAACATGAAATTCTTTCTTGATACAGCCAATATCGACGACATCCGCGAAGCAAATAGCACAGGCTTGCTTGACGGCGTTACAACAAACCCATCTTTGATCAAAAAATCAGGTCGTGAATTTTTTGAGGTTATCACTGAAATAGCCAAAGAAGTTGATGGTCCTGTATCAGCTGAAACAACAGCCCATGACCATGAGACTATGTTAAAAGAAGGTCTAAAATGCGCAAAAATAGCTGATAATATTGCTGTAAAAGTACCACTAACAATCGAAGGCCTTAAAACATGTAAGGCCCTGCGCGCAGAAGGCATTATGGTCAATGTGACACTTTGTTTCTCAGCTAATCAGGCACTTCTTGCAGCAAAAGCAGGCGCAACATTCATTAGCCCATTTGTTGGTCGCCATGATGACAATGGTTTTGATGGCATGGAGCTGATTGAGGATATGCGTGGTATCTATGACAATTATTCTTTTGATACTCAAATCCTTGTAGCCTCTGTACGCCATCCTGTGCATATTCTGGAGAGCGCGCGTATTGGTGCTGATGTCGCGACCTTCCCAATTGATGTGTTGCGCAAGCTTGCTAATCACCCGCTTACAGATATTGGCCTAGCTGGTTTTGACAAAGATTGGGCGGCAACAGGCTTCTCAATCCTCTAAAGCTTACAACCACCCTACAGCGACTCGGAAGAGGCATTTGTTAAAAAAGTTTGTCAAAAGGGAAATTTCCCTATAGGATTCAAGGACGTGTTGAAAAATGCGTCCTTTTTTCTTGGGAATTGGACCACAAAAAATGTGGGAATGGGTGAGTGGGAACAATGAATACAGCAACCAATACAGTGACAAAAGTTGACGTGCCAGCAATGGTTGTCGAATTTATAAATGCATATAATAACCGCGATGTAGACGCCATGATGGCATGCCTCACAGAGGATGCTGTTTTTGAAAATATCTCCAACAGCCACGCAGCAATGGTTTGGAATGGCCTTGATGCCATACGCCAACTAGCTGAACAAAGCGCTGCGGCCTTTGCTTCGCGTCAGCAGGATATTATCCGCTGCGTACAAGAGGGTGATACCATCGTACTAGAGCTGCAATTCACGGGTGTGCCGATCATAGATCTACCAAACGGCATGACAGCGGGCAATGCAGCTATTCTACAAGGTGTATCCTTTATTGAAATGCGCGACGGCAAGATATGCAAGCTTAGGGATTTTTCATAAAACCCTCATGCCTGACAATTCTACAGTAGATGCATACAAAATATTGCATGACAATTTTCCTTGGCCTGATGTAACAGGATTTCACGCCCATAATTTCACTCTTGGTGGTGGTGGACGTGAGCTTGTTGAGCGTGAGCTTGATCACATCCAAAATAACAAAAAAATCATGCTAGAGATTGGCTGCTTTATGTGTGCGTCAACAAAACGCTGGTTAGAGCATGATCCAGACCTTTTAATTGTCGGTGTTGATCCATGGAATGAGGACTTAAAAGAACAGGTTAAACGCTATGTTGATCGCCCCCTGCTTAATAGGCTCTACCCCGACCCTCATGATCAACAACGCTTTGTTAATGATGTAAATAACCAAGGCCCCCTAGAGACAGCACTAGCTAATGTTATAAAATATAAGGAACGCTTTATCCCCGTAAAGGGATATTCCCCTGACGCTCTAGAGGCTATTAAGCATGCAGGCATAGAACCCGATATTGTCTATATCGACGGGGCAAAACAGATTGAGGATTTAGAGGAATGTCACCGCCTCTGGCCTGAAACTAAGATCACAGGTGATGATTGGCACTGGGGCCGCACGCATGGCTATCCCATGCGCAAAATAGTTAAAAAATTTGCGAAAGCACATGGCTTTGGCATCGAAGCCAATTGGGCAACATGGGTACTCAGCCGTGACATTCCTATGGGAACAATTGTTGAGCCACCGCGCGAAAAAACTGACTAGATTATAAGTCTACCTTATAGTGGATAACATCAACCATCATATCACGAGCGGGGGAATGTGTGTTTTCTTCGCCCGTAATGTCAAAACCACATTTTTGCAATACCTTAGCAGAGCCAATATTCTCTTTCAGTGCAGTGGCTGTGATCACACCTGTGACGCCGTTCAAACGTATAGCATCAAGGGCAAGCATAAGCGCTTTACTGGCAATACCCATGCCCCAAAATGGTTCCCCTAGCCAATAACCAATTTCAAGCGGGCTATCATTTTCACGTCTGAAATATCCAATAGAGCCAGCTGGCTCCCCTTTATGATTTATCACCCAGGTCTCTTGCTCGCCAACATCATCCGACACAGCAATAGTGTTCTTGGTGCGAAATTCAGCGTAGGGCGTTGGATATTTCAACCCACCACCAGACATCCAACTAATAGCCTTTGTACTGCCCATTGGATATAAAGCTTTGATATCTTCCTCTGTGATGGGTGCGATAGTGACTGTCATTTTCAATCGTCACTTACTGATAATGCTGCTGCAACGCCTGCGCCTTCCTTTACAGGATATTGCTGGCTACGCAGTGCATCCTCTATGGCGCTAAGGCATGTAATTACGTGACGCTCAGACGCACTTTGCCCCATAAGGCCAATACGCCATACTTTGCCAGCTAATGCGCCTAGACCTGCGCCAATTTCTAGGTCAAAACGCTCTAGCACATGTTTGCGCACTGCTGCTTCGTCAACGCCATCAGGTACAGCAACTGTATTTAATTGGCTAAGACGGTGCTTGGTTGGTACAATCAGACTTAGCCCCATAGCCTCAAGTCCTGCCTTTAATTTTTCATGCATATCTATGTGACGTTTATGGGCATTATCAAGCCCCTCTTCCATCAACATTACAAGACCTTCATGGAGCGCGTACATCGCATTAACAGGTGCGGTATGGTGATAGGTGCGCGCACCGCCATCACTATTCCAATAGGTCATCACTAATGACAAATCGAGGAACCAGCTTTGCACCTTGGTCTTGCGGGCCTTAACACGCGCAACCGCTGCATCAGAGAATGTCACAGGAGAAATACCGGGAGGGCATGATAGGCATTTTTGCGTGCCAGAATAAGCAGCGTCCACACCCCATTTATCGATTTCTAATTCACTACCACCAAGACTGGTCACACAGTCCATAATGGTCAGGCAATCATGTGCCCGCGCCATGGCGCAAAGTTCCGCCGCGGGGGCCGTAACGCCTGTTGATGTCTCAGCGTGCACAAAGGCCAAAATTGATGCCTCTGGGTGCGCCTTTAACGCAGCTTCAACAGGCGCAAGTTCAATAGCTGTTCCCCAATCAAACGTCACCATCACGGCTATACCGCCAGCGCGTTCAACATTTTCCTTCATACGGCCAGCAAAAACACCGTGCTGAACCACAACGACCGTATCACCGGGTTCCACCAAATTGACAAAGCAAGCCTCCATGCCCGCAGAACCGGGCGCACTCACAGGAAAAGTTAAGGCATTCTTGGTCTTAAAAGCATAACGAAGGCCGTCTTTAATCTCTTCCATCAACTGCTGAAATGATGGATCTAAATGCCCTACCGTTGGTTTTGCCATGGCCGCTGTCACACGTGGGTGAATATCGCTCGGCCCTGGTCCCATTAACATGCGCAGTGGTGGATTAAATGACTTCATGATGTGCTCCTATACTAGATACAGATATTTTCCAGCATATTGCTGCGGATCATGCTGCGGTGCAAGATAAAAACAAAAAAGGGCGGCCAAATGACCGCCCTCTTCTATAATTTATAGCAGCAACCCTACTTAACGTAAGCAGGGTGGGCCGTTAGTGTCTTATAGCGATCACGTAGCTTAGTTTGACGCGATGTAAGCTCAATCTGCTTACCCTCGATCAACACAGCGTCTGGGCTAGAAGCTAGCTCAAGTGGATCACCTGACCAGACAACGATATCCGCGTCCTTACCAGCGTCCAAAGTGCCGTAGCTATCGCTAACACCAAAGATTTTAGCAGGGTTCACAGTCATCGCCTTCATAGCGCCGTTCCAAGACATGCCATTAGCAACAGCGTTACCAGCATTTTGAACCATCAGGCGTGCGTTATGCGCGCCGTCTCCTGTAAGCGCAACCATAACACCAGCCTTTTCAAGACGGCCAGCACTAGAAAGTGTCGAGCCTAAGCTATCAAAACTACCGGGTAAGTTAGCCTGCACATGCAGAACAACTGGCACCTTAGCCTTAGCAAGCTCGTCAGCCACACGCCATGCATCACTACCACCAGAGATGATAACTTTGATGCCGTATTTAGCCTGTAAAGCAATCGCCAAGCGAATATCACTTGCACGATCAGCATTTACATAAAGTGGTGCTTCGCCCTTGATAACGCGAACAAGTGCGTCCTTATCAGCGTTGGGTTTAGCGGGCTTCTTATCCTTCTTATCCTTTTTGTCATCGGACTTAGCTGGTTTTGCAGGCTTAGCAGCTAGCTTAGCAGCATCAAGATCAGCATTGATTTTTTGCCACAATGCAGAGCGATTACCGCCATTTTTCTCAGCAGTCCACGAACCAACAGATAGCTCAACAAATACTTTGCTTTTGACAACCATATCAGCGTTACCACTTAGGTCGATCACAGCACCTTGGCCGCCCCACATATCCTTTGTACCGCCAAACTCAGTTGTTGCACGTGTGATACCCTCAATGCGCGTCACTGGGATCAGTGTGCTATCAGGATTAAGACCCCAAACAACATCAAGACCTGCACTGACCTTAGCCTTAGCGGCTGAGCTATCATTAGCATTTGCCCATGAACCAACCTCAACCAGACCCAGTGATGAACCCGATACCATAAGGCCCGGCGTCACGATCTTGCCCGTAGCATCAATAGTACGGAAACCAGATGGCACAGGGCCCGCTGATGTCACTGATATAATCTTGCCATTTGAAACCAGCACCGTGCCGTTTTCAACTTTACCAACTGCGCCCATTGTATGAACGGTTGCACCTGTGATCGCAATATTTTCAGCTGAAACGCTGCTTACGCCAGCGCTTAGGCTTACTGCTAAAGACGCAGCAATTAATGATTTTAAATTTCTCATTTTGCGTCTCCTTCGCCAACTTGACCAAGCTCGAAGTCCATAACGGCCTGACGAGTTTTATCATTTGCATTCCATGACACACCGCCATCAACAAATGTTAGCTCTGCTTTTGTGTAAACTGAGAAAGGATCACCAGACCACATAACCACGTCAGCGTCCTTACCAGCCTCTAATGTACCAGTCATACCATCAATACCCATTGCCTTAGCAGGGTTTTTAGATAACCAAGTCCAAGCCGTAGCTTTTGAGATATCAAGACCAACCTTATTACCATCAGACAGCGCCTTTGCAGCCTCTTGGTTTAGACGTTGGATACCTGTATCGCTATCAGAGTGAACGATCGCACAGGCGCCTGCAGCATGTACAAATGGGATATTCTCGCGAATACCGTCATAAGCTTCCATCTTGAAGCCCCACCAATCAGCCCACATAGCAGAACAAGTGCCAGCAGCCTTTAGCTTGTCAGCGATCTTGTATGATTCTACTGCGTGGTGGAATGTGGCAATCTTGAAGCCATATTCAGCGGCAACATCCAGCATTGAACCCATATCATCAGCGCGGTAACAGTGGTTATTCACCCTGATCTCGCCTTTGATAATACCAGCAAGAGTATCTAGCTCGTGATTTTGCTTTGGCGGTATAACGTTTTGACCAGCCGCATGATCACGCTCATACTGTTCCCAGCGATTGATGTAGTCTTGACCTTCTGCCATTGCTTGGCGGAAACCAGCAACGTTACCCATGCGCGTAAAAGGGCGTCTGGAAGTTGGATCATTCTTACCTTTACCGTAAACGCGCTTTGGATTTTCACCACAAGCGAATTTTACACCATATGGCGCGCCTGGGAATTTCATATCCTGAGCAACGCGACCTGGTACGTTCTTTAAAATAACTGAGCGACCACCAATAAGGTTCGCAGAACCCGGCAGCAACTGAAGCGATGTAACACCACCCGCAGCAGCAGATACATAACCAGCGTCTTGCGGCCAGTTACCATGCTCGGCCCATGCGTCACCTGTTACAGCTTCGCCGATCTCGTTACCATCAGAGTGTGACCCTGTTGATGGACTAGCGTAAACACCCAGATGTGAGTGAATATCAATGATGCCCGGTGTTACCCATTTGCCCGTACCGTCGATCACTTTAGCGCCCTCAGGCACAGTGATATCGGCTCCAACGGCAACAATCTTGCCGTCCTGCATAAGTACAGAACCGCCATCAATGCGGTTGCCGTTACCGTCAAGAACGGTTGCGTTTGTAATAACTGTTGTGGTGCTTGCTAGCGCTGTATAGCTGCTAGGAAATGGATCTTTATTTAACTTAACCAAAGGCGCTTGTTCGCCTTCCTTTGGAAAACAGGCTGTTAGTGCAGTTGATAATGCAATAACCCCCACTGCTGAGCGCCAACTCGTGCGCTTAAGCTTACTCTTTAATGACATTTACGTCCTCCCAAATATGACTATCGCTGGCCTCAGCAATAGTGAAAAGAGACGTTAACAACAGGTGGCATAAGAGTCACGCACCTTATGCAACAAAAGGAATAAACTTTGGTTTAGTGTAGAAAAGGCAGAGCCGAAGCCCTGCCTTTTTTGTAATTTTATCTTTAATCTTACTAATGTATACCGTGCATACGTTTTTTCATCATTGGTGTCAGAACCAAGATGAACAAACCAACACCGATGCTGTAGATGCCGATGGTGGTATAGACATCAATTGTGGCTGCAACATCTAATGCACCACTATCAGCGCCGTGGCCACCAGAACCTGTTAGCGAGCTAATCCAACCCGCCACATAGTTACCAAGAGCAGTAAATAGGAACCAAGTCCCCATCATCAGACCAACGATTTTTGTCACAGATAATTTAGTCACCATGCTTAGGCCAACAGGGCTAAGGCAAAGCTCAGCCAGTGTTAACGATAGATAGATCACAACCATCCAGATAAAGCTTTTATTTGCGCTGTCATCTAGCCCAATTCCCCAAGCAAAAATCACGTAACCAAGGCCAATCAACATCATTGCAATAGCAAATTTTCCCGGCGTTGATGGTTCAATCCCTCTACTAGAAAGTTTCACCCAAAGCCATGCAAAGACAGGGGCAAATAGTACGATAAAGGCTGGATTTAATAGCTGAACCTGAGATGCTAATACATTCATACCCAACACATTAAGATCAAATTGCTGATCGGCTAGCAGCGTTAGCGAGGCTGCTTGTTGCTCAAACAATGCCCAAAAAACCGACTGAATAGCAATAAGGAAACAAGCCACAAACAGGCGGTCGCGTTCTTCTGGATTACAGTTTTTAAAGGCGTAACCAATAATAATTGCAATCATCAGGATACCTGAAACGCCCAGCATTTGCCCGACAACTTGCTGATATTGCATCATGTAAAAACTTGCAACGACAAGAACAAAACCAAATAGATAAATAGTCCATTCTTTATTGACACCAATCGGTGATTTTTCTTTTAACACTGCTGGATTAGACGGCTCTGCGCGACCATCAAGGAAACGCTGCCCCCATAAGAATACCAAGAGACCAAACAGCATACCAATACCTGCAAGGCCAAATCCATAATTCCAACCATGTACTTCGCCTACATAACCAACAAGCGCTGTTGAAAGAACAGACCCTAAATTAATACCCATATAGAAGATTGAAAAGCCACCATCACGGCGTGGATCATTTTGACCATAAAGCGCACCAACTATTGTTGAAATATTAGCTTTAAGGAAACCAACGCCTGTAATAATCAGCGCCAGCGACAAGAAGAACATATTAAGGTAAAACTCATCCCGTATAACAGTCACACCATCCGCCGCCATAAAGGAAGCTGGACCGTGGAAACCCATCAAAAAGTGGCCAGCCACCAGTAGCATTGCACCATAGGTCACAGCCTTGCGGCTCCCCAAATAGCGATCAGCCATATAGCCGCCAATGATAGGCATCATATAAACAAGGCCTGCGTAGGCGCCGTAAATCATACTGGCCTTACCCGCAGTAAATAGATGATATTTTGTTAGATATAAAATAAGGATCGTGCGCATACCGTAGTATGAAAACCGCTCCCACATTTCAGTTAAAAAACAAATAGTTAGCCCAATTGGATGGCCCATAAATTCGCGTGTTTGTGAACCTTCGCGTGACACGGTATTAGTCATATTTTTCCCTTAAGATCTTTTTTATTTGTACTTTCCGCATTTCCCTTTGCGGCCTTCATGCGCTTTTGCACAAAGAATCATAGCCCCCTACAAAGCACAAACTAGTTTCAATCGGAAGTAAAAAGCATATTATTTACGCTAATAGTTATAGACCCATGCCATATTTTATGCTTCCTAGTAGCACTTTGAGCGTAGAGGGAATATAAAATGTCTTCAAAAGATGAGTTAACAGTCGCGGCAGCACAAGTAGCATCAGTCTGGTGTGACCGCATTGCGACAACAGATAAAATGTTGAGCTATATCGCAGATGCATCAGCCAAAGGCGCAGAGCTCGTTGCCTTTGGCGAAGCTATTTTGCCTGGCTATCCCTATTGGATTGAGCTTACGGGCGGTGCTGCCTTTAACAATAAAAGACAAAAAGAAATTCATGCCCATTATATGGATCAGGCCGTGAATATTGAACGCGGTGATCTTGAACCATTTCAAAAACTATGCGCTGAAAAGGGTATCGCTTGCTACTTGGGTATTATAGAAAATGCTAAGGATAGAGGTGGGCATAGCCTGTATTGCTCCTTTGTCTATATTAACGAAAATGGCATCATTAGCTCGGTGCACCGTAAACTGATGCCAACCTATGAAGAGCGTCTTACTTGGTCAATTGGTGATGGGCACGGCCTTGTTACGCACCCCATAAAATCCTTTACTGTTGGCGGATTAAACTGCTGGGAAAATTGGATGCCTCTTGCGCGCTCAGCCCTTTATGCCCAAGGAGAGGACCTGCATATAGCCTGCTGGCCCGGCGGGCCACAAAACACAGAAATCATCACACCCTTTATGGCGCTAGAGGGCCGCTCTTACGTTTTATCGGTATCAGGCGTGTTGCGTAAAAGCGATTTTCCAAAAGATACACCCTACTATGAGGATATTATAGAAAAAGCACCGACAAACCTTGGTCTTGGTGGTTCTTGTCTTGCAGGACCAGATGGTCAGTGGATCATTGAGCCGATGAACGCAGATGAGCAAATTCAAATAGCTGAGATTGATCATGCTATTGTGCGACAAGAACGTCAAAACTTTGATCCATCTGGCCATTATAGCAGGCCAGATGTATTCTCTTTAAACGTTGATCGCAGACGTCAAACAATAGCTACTTTTGAAGACTAGTTATTTTTTAAGATCAATATCAAGAAAGACTTGATGACATGTTGCGCGCGCAATCAGTTTACCATCGCTTTCGCGGCGCAACACGCCATCAGCAATTGCTTGACGTTTTCCCATACGTAAAATCGACCCTTCGCCGATTAATATATCGCCAGGCTTAGCACCGTGGGCAAAATCAACTGACATATGCCCTGTTGAAAATGGTCTGCCTGACGCAGCAAAACATGTCATACCGCAAACATCATCTAACATAGCCGCCAGAAATCCACCTTGAACACCGCCGACGGGATTAGCAAAAGCTTGTACCGTCTCAAAACGCAAGGTGCCTATTTGTGTTTCCTCATCAAAGGAAACAAAACTACCGTTCAGCGTTTCCATTGATGGGATATTTTTGCTTTCCATAGAATATATATCCTAAAAATTAGCCTGAAGGCTTATGCGCCACTCACGCCCCACAGCCAGTGTCTCCAACCCTGTCGATGATAGCGCAGAAATCACCGTCGCGTTAAAAATATTTTCAGCGTCAAAACGGATGCTGGCATTATCGTTAAGATCATAGCCCATTCCAGCATTCACCTTAAAGACATCACCAAGAGCACGCGCATTTAAATCATCATCAAACTGATTACTACTATAGCGCATCTCACTAGACACCCACCATGTCTCTGCTGCATAGGCTGCTGAGACATTCAGTGTATGCTTTGGTGTTTGAACAGGTTTATTACCCACAACGCCTTTATTAGCTGCAAATTCGGTCACACGAGCATCAGCATATAGATACCCAGCTCTTAAATTCCACGGACCTTCTGCCCAGCTCAAATCAAGCTCTAGGCCATCTGTGATGCTCTCATCAATATTATCACGTTGACGCAGCACACCACCACCAGGGACATAGCCACCAAGCGGATAAAAACCCGGACCAAATCCAATGGTTACATTACCAACACCATCTTTTAAGTAAGCGCGGTAAATATTTAGTGATAGATCAAAATTATCAATCTTGCCTTTAAAACCAGCTTCTAGCGTGTATAATTTTTCAGGTGTTAAGGCAGCATTTGCCTCTGTAATATCGTTAACCACACGGAATGGCCTGTAATATTCATTTAGTGTGGGCAGACGCCAGCTTTTAGACACGCCACCGACATAGGACCAATTATCATTAATTTCATATGTTACAGACGCACTAGCTGTAGGCAATGTCCCGTTAACATCATCATAATCTTCACGGCGTGATACATCACCTGTAGCGATGACAGTTTCTTGGCGTACACCGCCATAAACATCATATTGATCTATGCGTAGCGATGCATCTGCCCTTAAGCGGTCAAACTGCCAAGCATGATTTATAAAGGCACCAAATATCTTTTGGTCCCCACCCGCATGACGGTTACCTAAAAAGCCACCACCTAAATTTTTATAATTTTCATTCACTTCGCCCGACATACGGCGAAAATCTATGCCCATCTCGATCATATCACCATGGGTTATACGCAGCGAACTACCCGCGCCCCAAGCTGGTACATCATATTGATCTAGCACTTGTCTGCCTACTGTACGCTCTTCACGCGCTGAGGCAAAAACATTGGCAAAATCACGTGTTTTATAATAACTGATTAGCTCTGCGCCCCAAACATCGCCTTGATGGGCAATGCGCGCTGTGTAATCAACGGCCTCTGTACTATTAGGCGCAGCTTCATAGCCGTTAATACGGTCTTCATTGAAATAGCGTACCTGCGCGTGCGCCGAAGTATTGCTATTAAATTCATGGGATAATCCCACATGGCCTGATGTTGATTTACTGGCAGCTTTAGCATCAATAGGGCCGCGATCACGCGCTGCAAACAAATAGTCGCCATCTGTTTCAAACAAATTGATACCACCCGTCAGACGCGTGACATTATCGTCCTCGCCAGCGCTAATGCTAGTACTTGCCGATAGTTGCTTGGCGTCATGGCTACCAAACGACACACTCATTCGGGTGAAGTCACCAGATGCTTTTGAATGCAGTGCGATGTTACCAGCCAGCGCGTAACTGCCAAATGCACCACCAGCGCCGCCGCGTTTAATATCAACGCGCGACAGTGAGTTTTGGTCAATACCTGCCCAATATACCCAACCACCGAATGGATCATTCATTGGCACACCATCAAGTGTAACAAGCGCGCGACCAGCACCATTAGCACCAACGGCCCGTATAGACAGACCTTGTATTGTTGGATGGGCTGTTAGGCTATTGGCGCGTCTAAATAAATGAACCCCAGGCACAGAAGATATGAGATCATCGAGCCTGCTCGTGGCTGACATTTCAATTTGTGAAGATAGGAGCGTAACGGCGCCAGTCTGCGGTGATGCTAGGCGTCCTGCAACAATCTCTATCTCTTCAATGGCTGGATTATTTGTTTCTGCCTGCAATGACGTCACTGACTGTGACAGGGCTACTATGGTTATCAAAGTGCGTTCGAACATAATTTGCAATCTCTACTATTTCTGTGTTGGTTAAATACTCAAAAGAACCCATTTCATTTTGCCACTGCGAATCTTCAACGGCATCGCTGCCCTTTAAAATCATCTCAATGACGCCACCGCGCACATTAGCACGCTCAATATTTTTGAGCGAAGGCTGCATCATGGGTACCCCTGATCCATTTGTTTGATGGCATGAGCTACAATGTTCACCAAATAAAATTTTACCTGAATCAGCAATTGCAGCACCACCAAAAAACAGACAGGCTGCAAGTGCTATATTCATAGTGCGGCATATAATCAAGACATCTTTAAACTTATTCATGTGTGATACGCCAGATACGGCCATCTTGCATCAAGCTACCGATATATAGTGCGCCGTCAGGACCTTCAGCCAGCCCCATTGGACGATGTTTAGCGTCGGCTGGAGAGGTAACTGTACCACCCCGAACGCCCGTTGCAAATCCATCAGCAAATACGGACCAATCGCCACCGACACTGCCATCAGCTGCCATTGGTACCGCTACGACATTATAACCAGCCTGTGCGGGCTTGCGGTTCCACGACCCATGAAATGCGATAAGGGCTGTACCCTTTGCAAGGCCTGTTTTTTCACTAACAAAAATTAAATCATTCGGTGCCCAGTGACCTGGGAAGTCTGCAATTGGCTTTTGACCAATGTCAGATGTTTTAACGCCATCGCCGCCATATTCAGGCATCATCATCCGTGACCCCTTTGATGGATCATAATAGCTATAGGGCCAACCTAGATCTGCACCTTGCTTGATACGGTGAAACTCTTCAGCTGGCAACTCTCCACTAGCCTGTTCATCTGGGAAAAGATCAGGAAATAAGGAAAATAATTGATCACGACCATGTTGCACCAAATATAAATCATCAGCATATGCACTCCACTCTAGAGCTACGGCGTTACGGTGCCCTGTAGAATATTGAACACCGCCATTGTCTTGAGTTTGATCTATTACATCATCTTTAAACTGCCAAACGCTAGCTTGATATTTTAGCTGAGGGCAAGGCATCATGCCAGGAGATCCTTTTGTGCGGGATTTCTCCATACAAGCATTGCTCGGCGCGCCTACATTCACATACATATGGCCTTTATCATCAAAGGTGAGCGACTTAGCAGCATGGTTACCTTGCTTAAGCATACCCTTGACGATCGTTTCCTTTGCACCCGTTGGTTTACCGGATGCATCTAATTTGAAACGCACAACATATTGATTGGCACCAAAATATAAGTGTCCTTTGTGTATAGCCATGCCCGTACCAGACATATCGTCACCAAAATAAACCGTCTGATCAGCAACACCGTCACCGTTATCATCTTTAAGACCTACAATACCCTTGCCGTCTTTTTTACGCGCCAGCGCACCATATACCCAGCCGCTATCCGTAACAGCTAAATGGCGCACTTTGCCAATACCATCGGCTAGAATTGTTGCCTTAAATCCATCAGGTAAATGAATACCTAAATCTACATCGGATGCAGAAAGTTGTGTCGTTCCCGACAGAAGTGCCGCACCTAAAATAATATTTTTGACTGTTTTGATCATAATTCTCTCCCTCAGTGTTGAAGATATAGTTATAGTGCCATTTAATGAAGCACAATAGTAAAGATTACGTAATTGTAAGGAATGAACTACATGGCCTTTAACCCGACCAACACCGAGACGTTAAATCTGCTGCTTAACCGCCGCTCGGTTAAGACCAAAAACATGATTGAACCGGGGCCAAACCATGATGAGTTAACGCAGATTTTAACCGCTGCGGCCCGTGTACCCGATCACGGCAAACTAGCGCCATGGCGGTTTATCGTCGTTGATGGCGATGAACGCGCTAAATTAGGCAACATCATAGCCGACGCCTTAGCTGCCGAGAGTGACGTTAGTGAAAAGGTGCGTGAAAAGATGAAGGATTATGGCACACAGGCCCCCACCTGCATCATCGCAGTCTACAGCCCTTCATGCGAACGCCCTGTACCCGTTTGGGAACAGCATTTATCAACAGGTGCCGCCTGTCAAAACCTACTAGTAGCTGCCCATGCTCTTGGTTATGTGGGACAGTGGCTAACAGGGTGGGCGGCCTACAGTAAAACAGTATGGAAAGAACTAGGCCTGCATCATGATGAAATGATTGCTGGTTTTATCTTCCTTGGGTCACAGGGTAAGGAACCATCAGAGCGCCCACGCCCTGACATGGATAAGGTTATTAAATGGGGGCTACCTAAATAATGCCCATATCTGATCAGTATAAAGCTGCACCAATCTTCCAAACATTAGGTGAAGATTTTGGCGACATAGTTACAGTCGCTGATTTCCCACAAACGATTTTGCGCTATAAAAATGATACCCAAGCCGCCACCGTAGGATTAGATAAGCTGAGCGATGCTGAGTGGATAAAACACTTCGGACGTTTTGAGCCTCTACCTGATAATTTACCAAACCCCATAGCGCAGCGTTATCACGGCCACCAATTTAGGCAATATAATCCTGATATTGGTGATGGACGCGGCTTTTTATTTGCCCAACTAAAAGACACGCAGGCACGCACGCTTGATTTAGGCACCAAGGGCAGCGGCACTACCCCCCATAGCCGCGCGGGTGATGGCCGCTTAACACTGAAAGGCGGCGTGCGCGAGATCATGGCGACCGAGATGCTAGGAGCGCTGGGCGTTAATACATCAAAGACATTCTCGTTGATCGAAACGGGTGAAGCACTAGAGCGCGGGGATGAGCCATCCCCCACTCGCTCAGCCGTTATGGTACGACTGTCACACGGTCATATCCGCATCGGCAGTTTCCAACGCCTCGCCTATCTTAGTCAGACTGACAATATCCAAAAACTAGTGGATTACTGTCTCACGCATTATTTTAATGAAGATATTAAAGCGAGTGGCGCAGATAGATGTCTTCAGTTTCTAGAACTCGTTTGCAGACGTACGGCTACTCTAACGGCTGAGACTTTAGCGGCTGGCTTTATCCACGGCGTGCTTAATAGCGATAACATCAACATCACAGGCGAAAGCTTTGATTATGGGCCGTGGCGTTTTCTAGATCGTCTTGACCCCAATCATACGGCTGCGTATTTTGATCGGACAGGGTTATATAGCTATGGCCGTCAGGGCGAGGCTATATTATGGGATACCTATCAACTAGCTGGTACATTAATTGAGATTTGTGATGAAGCGGATGTACGCAAAATACTTGATGGCTGGGAAGGCCACTTGCATCATGAAATGCGCCGTACCCATATGGCTAAACTAGGCCTAAAGGAAACTAGCGCCGCTGCTGATGATGATTTCCTCAATCAAATTCTGAAATTCCTAGTGGAAAATGATATTCCATTTGAGCAATTCTTCTTTGATTGGTTCTGCGGGGCAAAAAGCGAGCCTCGCGCTAAGGCTAGTCCTTTCTCTCATTTCTATGCACAGGATAATTTCACGGATATAAAAGCACAGGTCATGGCAAGGGCACCTGACCGTCCCGAAAGGTTAGATCACGAATATTTTACTCTGGATAGTCCCTGCACCATGCTAATTGATGAAGTTGAGGCCTTATGGTCGCACATTGATGAGCGAGATGATTGGCAGCCACTTTATAAAAAGCTACAAGATATTACTTTAATGAAAGGTGCCTTACAGCCAAGACATGGATAACGATTATTTAGGAAATAGATTATGCGATTTTTTACATCATTACTGACTATTATTATTTTATCTATCACATCTATGGCGGACGCGCCCGATGACCTTGGCCCTGCCATAGGCTCAAAAATACCACATAATCTAGAAACCATTGACCAACATGGTGCCGCACAAAATATTGATAGCCTGATGGGCGAAAAGGGGCTGGTTCTGGCTTTTTTCAGATCGGCAGAATGGTGCCCCTACTGTCAAATGCAGTTAGTTGATCTTAAGATCAATGCTGTAGAGAGCATTCGCGCTAAGGGGTATAATCTGGCAGCTATCAGTTATGATAACACCGATACATTAGCCGCATTTCATGAAAAATGGAGTATTGATTACCCGCTATTGTCTGACGAGGGTTCCGTAGCTATTGATGCCTTTGGCCTTAGAAACCCTGAATATAAAAAGGGTGGCATGGCGCATGGTGTACCCTATCCTATATTATTTATCATTAACCCCGATAAAGTAATCCTCAAGAAATTGCACACGCCCAATTACCGCAAGCGCCCACCAACCGCCGATATTATCGCAGCGCTAGATTAAAGCGTTAGTTTAAACAGCAGCAAGGGCTTTATTAAAGGCTTTCACTGCTGCGGCAGGGCCGTCTGCGTGATCCCAAATAGCCGCACAAGCGGCAACAAAATGCGCGCCAGCCTTAGCAAGCTCGCCGCAGTTTTCAGGTGTGACGCCGCCGATTGCCACACAGGGGATTTCTGTACCCTTTGACCATAAGGTTAGCTCTTCCACCTCTGGCTTGAATTTAGTTTCCTTAGTTGTGGTGGGAAAGAAAGCACCAAAGGCCACATAATCCGCCCCCTCTTCACAGGCGATAAAGGCCAAATGGCGGCTATCATGGCATGTTACACCAATCACACGATCATGACCTAGTATCTCACGCGCTTCCTCTATATCACCATCATCTTGACCCATATGAACACCGTCGGCGTCAATCTCTAATGCCAGATCAGGGCGGTCATTAACGATCAGCGCCACTTCATGTTTTTCACAGATAGGCATTAAGCGCTGGCCCACCTCAACCACATGACCATCTTCGCAGTCTTTCAACCTGAGCTGCAACGATGCCACATCCCCAGCCGCTAGCGTTTTATCTAGCAACTTAGCAAAGCCGTCCAAATCATCAATGACGGGTGGCGTGATTATATATAAGCGACATGAGTCTTCTTGTGACATGAGATGTGTATCCATTCTATCGTGCTGTTGTTATATCAGCATATGCCACAGATTAGGGGGCATTATCCAGCATATAACACATATTGGTAAAAATAATTTGTAAAGGGTGCTTGACATTGCTAATTCGCAGGCTTATGTAAAGGTAACTTGACAAGTAAAGCACGCTTTACATAATTAAATTATTACCAAGACACGATAGCGAGGAGACAGCCAATGTCAAAATTAAGATTACTTTATAAAATCGATTCAAAGAAATCCCTTATGTATGCGCTATTCATGCTGATAAGCGCCTATATATTAATCACCTATAAAGGTGATTTTGAAGGATCATATATACTTTGGATTTTAGCGTTAGTCCCCACAGCCTTTGCTGCTCTTTATACGAGGGAAGCCGTAAGAAACCTATTTAACATGGACGAATTAGAAAGACGTATCTACCTAGAATCTATAAGTATTGCTACTGCACTATCTATTCTAATTGCAGTCGGTCTAGTGTTCTTTAGTGTTGCTGGCTTGGTACCCGTAGAAAGCTTTCAATTAGCACTGCCCATAATGCCAGTTCTAATGCTTATTATCATACCATTCCGCGCCAAAGCGTATGATTATTAAAGGCTGAGATAATGGAAAATATAATAAAAGACCTGCGCACTACCCATGAATGGACCCAAGGAGATTTGGGTGAAAAACTGGGGGTATCACGCCAGACAATCAACGCGCTGGAAAAAGGTAAATACGACCCCAGCTTACCGCTAGCCTTTAAACTAGCCAAGCTATTTGAAAAACCAATCGAAGATATCTTCGATTACGCAGAAGAGGAGTAGAAACAATGACACTATCAAAACTGAATATAATGAACGCCATTATGTGGGCCGCGATGATGATTGCTATCTCACTTATGATCAAAGACAGCAATGTGGAAGATGGCACTCGCCAGATGATCCTGATGGTTCAAATTGCAGGCTGGTTTGTTATGTCCGCAGCCATCAAAAAATTAGAGAAATAATAAAGTCCGCAGCGAGAGATGGGATAATAAAATGGAACAACTCCAAACCTATATAGACCAATATCAAACAGCAATTGCCGAAATGTCCGTATGGAAAATGATATTTATCACCACCTTGATCGTGGTGATAACATTCTTGCCGACTGCGATTGCCTTTTTTAGAAACCCGGGCAACATCAAAAAGATATTTGTCGCTAACTTAGGGGCATTACTGTCTGGGACCGTGTGGTTTGCTGCACTGATATGGGCAGTATCAGGCAGAGATAACCCGATAAAGAAAAACAAAGAAAAACTAGAGACCATCCCTGAACCCAAGAATGTATAAGCATCAATAAAGTCAGGACAGCGAGAAGGCCAGATCACAGTGAAGTGGTCTGGCCTTTTATTTTTTAAATCTTAGCTTTAAGTAGTGCGAAGCACGTACCGAGTGACCGCGAGGCGGCGACAATTCGCCGACTTACAAAATAATAAATATTACTTCTCTAATGCAGCCACACCTGGCAGTTCTTTACCTTCCATCCACTCTAGGAAGGCGCCGCCCGCCGTTGAGATATGGGTGATTTGATCCTTAACACCAGCATGTGCCATCGCAGCAACCGTATCGCCGCCACCAGCAACAGACAGTAAATTACCTGCCGCAGTCGCCGCACCAGCAGCCTTAGCCAAGCCAACCGTCGCCATGTCAAATGGCTCCATCTCAAACGCGCCCATAGGACCGTTCCAAAGAAGTGTTTTACAACCAGCAATCACATCCGTTAATGCCGCCACAGTCGCAGGACCTGCGTCCAAAATCATTTCGCCGTCAACCACTGCATCAGCCGCTTTAACTTGGCTTGCGGCATGTGCCTTAAATTCAGTAGCCACCACAACATCCGTTGGGATATGAACTGTGCAGCCTGCGCTCTTTGCCTTAGCAAGGATGGAAAGCGCTGTGTCCTTAAGGTCCTTCTCGCAAAGGCTAGCACCAATGTTAATACCCTGTGCGTAAAGGAAAGTATTCGCCATACCGCCGCCGATAATCAGATGATCAACCTTGGCCACAAGGTTTTCAAGCACTGCAAGCTTTGATGACACCTTAGCGCCGCCAACAACAGCCACAACTGGCGGCTTTGGCGCACCAAGGGCGTTTTCTAATGCTGTTAGCTCTGCCGCCATTGTCATGCCAGCCGCTGAAGGCAATAACCTAGCCACAGCCTCTGTTGACGCGTGAGCGCGGTGAGCAGCAGAAAAAGCATCATTCACATAGACATTACCAAGGGCTGCAAATCTGGCTGCTAGTGCTGGATCATTTTTTTCTTCACCGGGGAAAAAGCGTGTATTTTCCATCAGCACTACTTCTGTGTTAGGCAACTCATCACCAAGCTCAGCAAAACCGACATCACGACCAAGAACCGTAGCCAGTGCGCTAACGACAGGTTTCAGGCTCATCTCAGGAACAACTTGTCCTTTAGGACGGCCAAAATGCGCCAGCAGTACAGAGCGACCACCCGCAGCAGCGATAGCGTCCACGGTCGGCTTAACGGCCTGGAGGCGCGTGTCATCAGTGACCTTACCATCCGCCATTGGCACGTTAATATCCACACGCACAACCGCTGTTTTACCCGTCAAGCTTCCAAGGTCGGCTATAGTATTAAAAGACATATATATTTCCTAGATTAATTCCATGTTCGATTAACAAGCTTATCGAGTAAATCCATAACCTTTTCAGAAGCTGTTTCAGCCTCTTGCACAGCCTTAACTGCAGAGGGCATATCTCCTGCTTGATAAAATTTTGTAGCCCTAATACCAGCTTCATGAAATTGCTTATGCGGTGCTAGTATTGCCTTCCACTCTGACAAGCTGGTCAATGTCGGATCATTTTGTTGATCATACCATTTACCCATACGACAATTGTGATGATCAATGGTAGTTTCATTTTGTAGATTTTTTGCACCGCTAAGCATTTGCGCAAGCTTACGCATGAAGACCATGTGATCTGATTTGGCAGCCATCAGTGTAGATATCACACCTGACTGGGCCACATAATAATCAATAGATTCTGCAATAGGCTTTTCTGTTTTATCAAATATTTCAGTAATATGGGCAATACTTGATAAATTCTGCTCACTCTTTTCTAAAATAATGCCAGACCCTTCAGCCACTTCATCAGCGGCTGTAACCTGTTGCTCTAGAATAATATTAATTTCAGACATATGGGCATTAACACTATCTACCTGCGTTGAAATATTATTCATCTCATTGGTTGAGGCGGCGATAACCTCACGGCCTTCACTCACTCGACTTTCACCACTTTCCATAGCAGTGACGATACCCGTCATTTCAGAGCGTAGGTTTTCAATACGGCTACGAATTGTGTCAGTCGATGTAGCTGTTTGATTAGCAAGGTTTTTAACCTCACTGGCAACGACAGCAAAACCACGCCCCGCCTCACCTGCACGTGCAGCCTCGATAGTAGCATTTAGCGCCAGTAAATTCGTCTGCTTAGCGATATCTTCAATCTCTTTAACAATATTGCCAATTTCTTCTGAAGTTTTAGAAAGAGCCTGCACCCTTCCAGCAGCATCATGAACACTAGCAGCTATCTCTTCCATAGATTTTTGGGCCTTAGTAGCTGCAATGATACCAGTTTCAGCTCTTTCTGCGACTTCATTCACTTCACCTGAGGCTTGCTCTGCACTACTTGAAATAGCCCGAACAGAAGAGGAAAGTTCTTCCATAGAAGCCGAAATATTTTGAGATTGATTATTCACATCTTTAATATAACGGCTCATCCGAGCCACATCAGAAATACCCTGATTCATTGTGATTGAATAATCAACAGTGCGACGCAAATTTTCACGAGCACGCTCTATACTCTTTTGAGCAAGTTGATACACTTTCTGCGCAAGCGGAGAATTTGAATCCAGAGGTTTTTCCACCTCAGCAAACTTACCTGCAATGAGTAAGTCTATATTTTTTTCAACCCCCAAATTTATATCAGACACTTATTACTTCTCCCCAAAAGAATTGGCTGCATTAAATCAACCTATAAAATGTTATTTCAATAAAAGTCGCCCAACGATGATCAGGCGGCTTTTATAATATTTAGTACACGAGTGAATTAACCAAGCTTAGCCATCGCAACCGCTGTATCAGACATACGGTTAGAGAAGCCCCACTCGTTATCGTACCACGTTAAGATACGCACGAAGTTGCCTTCAACAACTTTAGTTTGAGAGCTATCAAATGTTGAACTGTTTGGATTGTGGTTAAAATCGATAGATACGGCTGGCATATCCTCGTAACCAAGAACGCCTTTTAGGCGGCCGTCCGCAGCTTCTTTAATAGCAGTATTGATCTCTTCAATTGTTGTATCACGCTTGGCAACAAACTTTAAATCAACCAATGAAACATTTGGTGTTGGTACGCGGATCGCAGAACCATCAAGCTTGCCTGCAAGTTCAGGCAACACAAGACCAACAGCCTTAGCAGCGCCTGTTGATGTTGGGATCATTGAAAGAGCAGCAGCGCGCGCACGGCGTGGGTCGCTATGTAGTGTATCTAGCACTGGCTGATCACCTGTATAAGAGTGAACAGTGGTCATATAGCCATGCTCTATACCGATAAGGTCATTAAGCACCTGAACTACAGGTGATAGGCAGTTCGTTGTACAAGATGCATTTGATACGATTGTGTCTGATGCTTTTAGAACCTTATCGTTTACGCCGTAAACGATTGTCGCGTCACAGTCAGTACCCGGCGCTGAGATTAGAACTTTTTTTGCACCAGCAGTGATATGCTTTGCAGCAGCTTCACGCTTGGTAAAAATGCCAGTACATTCCATAGCTATGTCAACATTTTCAACACCCCAAGGTAATTCTTCTGGATTACGGATTGCAGTAACACGGATGCGGTCACCGTTAACGATGATAGCGTCGCCATCAACACTAACTTCACCAGGGAACTGACCATGAACACTATCGCGTTTTAGCAGATAAGCATTCATATCAACATCACCAAGGTCGTTAATAGCAACAACTTTAATGTCGGTGCGGCCACTCTCGTAGATGGCACGAAGTACGTTACGGCCAATACGGCCAAATCCATTAATTGAAACGCGAACAGTCATTGAAACATTCTCCAGATAATTAAGTTTTGGGACCAGTAGATCCGATGTGGGAGACAAAACCCAAATCGGATCTGAATTATTTAGTTCTTAAAGCTTTTCGTTCACCGCTGCAACAAGTGCCTCAGCAGTGATACCGAAATGTTTGTAGAGTTGATCAGCTGGCGCAGAAGCACCAAATGTATCAATACCAATATTAATGCCGTCTAGACCAGTATACTTAGCCCAGCCATAAGTGCTTGCCGCCTCAATAGACGCACGCACTGTACCTGTTGGCAATACGCTCGCCTTATAAGCTGCATCTTGCGCATCAAACAAATCAGTAGATGCCATTGATACAACACGTGTTGGTGTACCAGCTGCTTCTAATGTTTCACGCGCAGCTGCTACGATCTCAATCTCAGAGCCTGATGCCATCAACACGACCTTTGGCGTACCCGATGATGCTTCATGCAAGATATAGCCACCCTTAGCACATAGATTTTCATCCGTATGTGTTAGGCGCTGCTGCTTAAGACCTTGACGCGTTAGCGATAGCACAGAAGGTGTCTCGCGAGCTTCTAGTGAAAGCGCCCAACATTCAGCTGTTTCAACAGCGTCACAAGGACGGAACACATTCACATTCGGCATAGCGCGTAGGCTAGCTAGATGCTCGATAGGTTGGTGCGTCGGGCCGTCTTCGCCCAGACCAATACTATCGTGTGTCATCACATAAATTACGCGTTGCTTCATCAGCGCGGCAAGGCGGATCGCAGGACGAGCATAATCAGTAAAGACCATGAAAGTTCCACCGTAAGGAATGAAGCCACCATGAAGGGCAATACCGTTCATCGCCGCGCACATACCAAATTCGCGGATACCATAATACATATAGTTGCCAGAGAAATCATCAGGCGTAACTGCGCTCATACCACTGGTTAGTGTAAGGTTTGAACCTGTCAAATCAGCTGAGCCACCAATAGTGTTGTTAAGCTCTGCGTTAATAACTTCTAGGGTCATTTGGCTAGCTTTTCTTGTTGCAGGACCAACAGGATTAGCAGTAAGGCTCGCCTTATAGGTATTAATAGCATCAGTGAAACCAGCTGTTAGATCACCAGATAGGCGAAGATCATAATCGGCTTTAACATCAGCAGGTAATGCCTCATATTTCTTTTTCCAAGCGGCTGAAAGGTTAGCGCCCTTAGCGCCAACAGCTTTCCAGTTCGCGGCAACATCATCAGGTATAACAAATGGCTCTGCGTCCCAGCCTATTGCCTCGCGTGTTAGCGTAATCTCAGCATCACCAAGCGGCGCACCATGCGTTGCTGATGTACCTTGCTTATTAGGAGAACCAAAACCAATAATAGTTTTGCAAGCGATCAGGCTTGGTTGGTCAGATGCGTTCGCCTCGGCGATAGCAGCCTCAACAGCTTCTGGGTCGTGACCATCAACAGATTGAACATGCCAATTAGCGGCTTCAAAACGACCCTGCATATCTTCTGATGTTGTCATATCGGTTGCACCATCAATACAGATGCTATTGTCATCCCACAGTAGAACCATCTTAGATAGTTTTAGGTGACCAGCCATAGAAATAGCTTCTTGACTAACACCTTCCATAAGACAACCATCACCCGCCACAATATATGTCATGTGATCAGAAATGTCCGAACCAGTGCGTGCAGCCTCTAGGCGCTCGGCAATAGCAAAACCAACAGATGTTGCCAGACCTTGACCTAGTGGGCCTGTAGTCATCTCGATCCCTGGCGCTTCTTCATATTCTGGGTGACCCGCGGTTGGGCTATGTAGTTGGCGAAAATTCTTGATGTCAGCCATCGTCGGCGTCGCGTAACCTGTTAGCTGCAGCAAGCTGTAAATCAGCATAGAACCATGACCAGCACTTAGGATAAAGCGGTCGCGGTTTGGCCACTCTGGCCATGCAGGATCAAAACGCATGAATTTGCTATAAAGAACAGTAGCAACATCAGCCATACCCATTGGCATGCCAGGATGACCTGAGTTTGCCTGTTGAATTGCGTCCATGGAAAGGGCGCGAATGGCGTTTGCCATGCCCTTATGTGCTTCGTCGTTTAGGATTTCAGAATCAGTCATATACAGATCAATCAACGCTTCTAAATATGGGTAATGAGTGAGACTGATTGCCCCAATCATAACCTGTGAACTTAACAGAGTGTAGTCGCCCAAAAAAAATGAGGGTTTACACTTAAATTTATGGTCGTCAAAATGGCGGGGTTAGGCCGCGCAGTCAACCAATTTTCACTAAAGGCCACGACTTTTAATCTTACTCAAAGTCATATAACCACTCCAGCCCAACGCAGCAATTGACCTATAGCCTTAAATACCCGTATCTTAGACAAAGTTTCACCAATTTTTTGATGCAATGTTCTCGTGAATAATATAGAAGATATATGCAGGGTTTTTGAGCATATTTAGGGCTCAGATATAAGGAAAACACAATGACTGCTAAAATAGCTGATTCGCCAAGCACGTCACAAGGCGCTAATAATGCAGGTCCACTAGATGCCGCCAAGGCACGCCTGACACTAGCGATGCGCAAATTATCAGAAGGCACTGTAGCTAGTAAAGAGCTAGCAACTGCCGCCGTTGAGACTGTCCGTGAGAAAACAATTCTCGCAGAGCGCGTTAGTCAATTAGAGGATGAGAACAGAGGCCTTCATGATCAAATAGCTAGCCTGACACTCGCAGCAGAGGCCGTAGACGGTGACAAGCTGATTGCTGATAATGGCGCACTTAAAAAACAAGTGGCCGATTTAGAGCGTGATAAGCTGGCCATGACCAAACGGCTTGATGATACCATCGCCAAACTTGAAATTCTTTTAGAAGCGTAGGAACAGATATTATGGCTCAAATAATGGTAGATGTTACCAAAGAGAAAACAGCCCGCGACCAAAAGCCGTCGCATTTCAAGGGAAAGATATAACATGGCTCAGATAATGGTAGATGTAGCGGGCAAGCAGTATCCACTAGCTTGCGCTGACGGCGGTGAAGACCATTTGCGTGAACTTGTTACCTATGTGGATAACAAAGCCAAGGAATTAACAGGCAAGCTGGGTAAAATCAGCGAAAGCCGCCTGCTACTAATGGTCGCTGTGGTCATCGCTGACGAATTACAAGACTCTGCCGCAGCAGGAGGCCACACAGGCCCACTATCAGGCATGGCCGAAGAAGAAGTCGCCGCCATCATTAATAAAATAGCTGGTAATGTAGAGGTCATCGCTGAGGATTTAGCGAAGGTTTAATATTTTAACCCTACCCCCTTGCATCCGTCACCCTGAAGAAGATTAGGCATCCTTGTAGCCTACAACACAGCCACAAAAAAAGGACCGCCTCAAAAGGCAGTCCTTTTAAAAACCAACGTAAATTGGTTAAATTATTTTTTAAGACCGAATGAACCGAAGCGCTTCTTAAAGCGAGCCACTTGGCCGCCTTCCATAGCAACACGGGTTCCGCCAGTCCACGCAGGGTGCACTTTAGGATCGATCTCTAGAGTCATTGTATCGCCTTCTTTGCCCCAAGTAGAGCGTGTTTCAAAAGTCGATCCGTCTGACATAACCACGTTAATGGTGTGGTAGTCTGGGTGTATATCTTGTTTCATGGTTATCTTCTCCAAATTTGTGCGTGATTTAACCCATCATTTACTCTTTGGCAAGCACTGAATTAACTTTTTGACAAAATAAGGTAAAAAACATCAGTAACATCACTACTATTGTCAAAGATAAGCAAATCAACCATTGGAAATTCAAGAACTGTCGCCTATATGGTAGGAAAGAACATATATAAAGGCAACCAGATGGCGACGGATACGCAGAAATCAGAGAATCAGAGAAATAATCAAGAAAATAGATCATCCCGCGAGGAAATCCCAAAGGGAAAATTGCGAAATCTAAAGACCTTGTGGAGCTTCATGCTGCCTTATAAATTGCAGATGATTTTAGCTCTCTTCTTTTTGCTTATTGGCGCGGCGAGTGTTCTTATCATTCCAACGGCCTTTCAAGGCATCGTCGATCAAGGGTTTTCGTCATCTGACGCTAGTAAAGTAGATGATTATTTCGAAATATTTATGATCATCGTCAGTGTAATGGCCCTATCAACGGCTATGCGCTTTTATTTTGTCACATGGATCGGCGAACGTGTCGTTGCTGATATTAGAACAGCCATCTATAGCCGCCTCATCACGCTGTCTCCTGAATTTTTTGAGGCAAACCCACCTGGCAACATCGTATCGCGCTTAACGGCTGATACAACGCTTGTGCAAAGCATTGTAGGGTCCAGTGTGTCTATATGGCTACGAAACCTCATTGTCGCTTTTGCTGGTACCATCTGGTTATTCACGCAGTCACCAAAATTAATGATCTCTATAGCCATCGGCGTGCCGCTCGCCATTATCCTTATTGTGCTTGTCGGTAGACGGGTACGCAAACTTGCCCGTTACAGTCAGGACCGCGTAGCTGATGTGGGCGCACAGGCCAGCGAAACATTGCAGGCTTTAAATGTTGTCCAAGCCTTCACCAGAGAAACAACTGAGATAAGTCGTTTTAGCGGCCGGGTAGAAGAAGCATTCACTGCTGCCAAACGCCGCTTTAAAGTACGCGCTCTACTAACTGCCGTTGTTATCTTCATGATCTTCAGTTCCATTGCTATGGTGCTACTCAATGGCGCACAGGATGTTATTAACGACACCATGACAGGCGGCGAGATGCTAGCCTTTATTATGCGCAGCGTTATCGTCGCTGCGGCATTTGGCGCGCTATCAGAGGTATATAGCGACCTACAACGCGCCGCAGGGTCGGCGGGCAGGTTAGCTGAACTATTAAATGAGGAAGCTAAAATAAAGGCGCCAGCTAATCCAATAACTATGCCTGATACAGTGAGTGGTGCCGTCACTTTTGATCATGTGAATTTCTCCTATCCGTCCAAACCCGATATAAAAGCTCTAGCTGATTTTAACCTAAGCGTAAAAGCTGGCGAGACTGTTGCGCTGGTTGGACCATCAGGCGCAGGTAAATCTACTGTGTTTCAATTACTGTTGCGGTTTTACGACCCACAAAGCGGCAATGTAAAACTAGATGATACGGACATTAAATTAACGGACCCCAGCGATTTCAGGGGGCATCTATCTCTCGTACCGCAAGAGACAATTATATTTGCTGATACTGTCGCTGAAAATATACGCTATGGACGCCTTGAAGCCACGGATGATGAAATCCGTAGTGCAGCCGAGAGCGCTGCTGCGCTTGATTTTATTGAACGCACCCCAGAAGGGTTTGATGCATTTCTTGGTGAACGCGGCACAAGGCTGTCGGGCGGTCAACGTCAACGCTTAGCCATCGCTCGCGCCATTCTACGCGACGCGCCCATCTTATTATTAGATGAGGCAACAAGCGCGCTTGACGCAGAGAGCGAAGCTAAGGTGCAAACGGCACTTGATCACCTAATGGAGGGGCGCACGACCATCGTCATCGCTCACCGCCTAGCAACTGTCAAAAAAGCAGACCGTATCATCGTCATGGATGAAGGGCGTATTGTAGCGGAAGGAAGCCATGATGAGCTTGTCAGCCAAGATGGCTTATACAAACGCTTAGCGTCTCTGCAATTTGGTCAAAATTGATATTAAAACACTGGAATATAAACACTATATTTACTGGGTAAATGAGTCTGTTTTTATAAACTAATTCACTAAGAATATTCACGCACCATAAAAGCAATAAACATGGTTAACAAATTATTAATTTTTACTTGCATCATCATCAAATTATCGGTAAGCACAACATAAGCTCTACGTATCAACAGATATAAGCGGGACTAGGCGTAAAGCAACCAGCAGGGAATAATGGTGTTTAAAAAAATAGATCCAATTTATATAGTGATAGCTATCGTCATAATCGCTGGCGTAGTCGCTCTTATCTTACCCGCAGTATAAACGGTACTTAGTTGAGTTTCAGCTCTCCCCAACGACACCAGTTATTTGATATATAGCATATATTAACTCAAACTATGGAGTTGTTGGTTTTGTTTCTCCCTTATAAAAACGGGTAAATCATTTGCTGATGCAGATACAGGAATTTGGTAGAACATATCTCCTACGAATCCTCGATGGTAAGTACCATGATTAACAATATGTTGAAGAATTTCCAGTCGAGTCATTGAGCCCTTACTCCCGTCTACAAAAGTAAAGGGGACCACTTCATAAAGAGAGGTGTTTGACAGAGCCGCTGTATAAGAAACATACCAAGAGTCCATTGTTTTTTGGATATCCCAAAGCTCTATTAATGAGGGATGACTTAGGGTGTTTCTTTCTGCATAGCCGTGTTGCTTACCCGTTAAATGGGCTTTGAAAATATCATCAATAACGTAAACATGATTTAGTGTATTCACTATAGATTTAAATCGAGTGGGCCTTTTTTTCAGGACTTCTTTTTCTGACAAACCTAATGCAGTCGAGAAAGTTAATTGATTAGCCCATGCCTTATAATCAATAAGCATTTTGATGTTGGTCAATAAATCCATATTGGCTTCTCCTTAAAATGTAACAGATGATAAAATGAATATCAGTAACTATATATTTATTTTAAAATGTGCAGTGTGATAGTGTCCTATTATGGCACTGTGTTGTAGATGGCCTGCTTATTCAAAACTTAAAAAGTGGATTTTTGAAACTTGCTTGCTGATGCGATAAAGTTCTAATCGCACCCCATCAGCTCTGTATGGCGGCTATAAGTAAGTGGCACTGTAAAACAAGGGGCATATCACTATTAGCGTTGAGTTAACCGCATTTCAATACGCCTATTTTTGGCATAAGCTATGCTGTTTTCGCCTTGATCAAGGGGTTGATATTCGCCAAAGCCTGTTGCGGCCAAATGTTTCGCGTCAACACCAGAGGCAATTAAAAACTCAACAACTGATATTGCACGTGCTGCTGACAATTCCCAATTATTGCGGAACTTAGCATTAGAAATTGGCAATTTATCCGTATGGCCATCAACGCGTAATATCCACTGAACATCCGTTGGAATAGCCCGACTGATCTCTAGTAATGTTTCTGCAAATTTTCCCATCTCAGCACGACCAACAGGGCCAAGCTCTGCACTGGCACTACCAAAGAGAAGCTCAGAAGCAAAAACAAATCTATCACCCTCAATGCGAATTTCAGGGCGTTCTGACAACACCTCTTTCAGGCGACCAAAAAACTCACTGCGATAGCCTGCTAACTCTTCTACCTTGCTAGCCAGTGCGCGATTTAAGCGCTTGCCCATATCGACAATCACAGCTTGATTACGACGATCCTTGTCTTCGCTAACTTGCAGTGCTGATTCAAGGCGTGAGAGTTGAGCCCGCAGCGCTGAGACACTCTGCTCTAGCATGGCAACTTCAGCTCTAGCCCGCTCAGATAAAATCTGCTCCTCACTCAAGGCTTGAGATATCACTTTATCTTTTATAATAAGCGCGGATAATTGCTTGCTTATATCTGCCTCATTTTCAGCAAGTTCAGTTACTCTCTCTTGGCTTAAGGTCAAGGCATTGCGCGTTGTCATTAAACTTTCTTCTAATGTATCACGATCAGCATTTGCGGCATTTAACGATGATGACAATGTGGCGATATTGCCACGAAGCTCTGTATTAGCGCTGCGCTCTACCTTTAACAAATCACCAAGTTCAGCAACTTTGCTACGCAGTTCCACAAGCGCTTCTTCGCGACCTGACAATACTTTTCCAAGAAAAAACTGGGCCAGCACAAACATAGACAAAAGGAATATAATTACCAGCAGCAGAGACGATAAGGCATCAACAAAACCCGGCCAGCTATTGTCGCTGCCCTGCCCGCCCATACGTCTGCGTGCACCTATCATGTATCAGCCTTACCGCTTTTAATGAAATCAGGTGTGGCACTTGTCTTACCTTTAGCTGAGGTACTTGCTGCACTTTTACTAGCGTCCATACCCGCCGCGATCGTGCGTGAAATCAATTTTAGCTCACTGCGCAACTCTTCAACCATAGCATCACTGCTACGGGATTGTTCCTCTATGAGGCGTTTCAGGCCCACATCAATATTACTGAGATGCTTGCGGGACGCGTCATCAATAGCTGGTGCTGGCACTTTATCTTGAACAGCTAATTTTTCAATTGCAGCGACAATAGCCTTGCTTGATTCATCTACCTGATGACCTGCTTGATGGCCGGCATTATCTTGGCTAGCCATTTTATCACTTAAGCTACTAATAGCCTCTGCCACGCCCTGCATAGCATCATTAAGCGATCTACTATCCTCGTCACTGCGTTTTAATGTCCGACTAAGCCTCTCGATGCCATCAGCGGTTTGTTCCATCAGTGCAGTCGTATAAGCACTGGGGCTTGCCATAGCTGCGCCTCCACCACCTCCCACATCTTCACCCCGCGATAGATTGGTGACAGAAGACAACCAATCCTCAACATCATTATAAAACCGTGTTTGCGCTTGTGATGCCTGCAAATCCATAAAACCAAGAACTAATGAGCCAGCTAGGCCGAATAGAGAACTAGAAAAGGCCGTCCCCATACCCGACAATGGTGCTTGCAAGCCTTTTTTTAATTCATCAAACATTAATGCAATATCACTACCGTCAACCGTGAGACTATTAATAGTTTGTCCAATAGCGCCAATAGTACCAAGCAAGCCCCAGAAAGTACCAAGAAGCCCTAGGAATATTAACAAACCTGTGAAATAGCGGCTAATTTCACGACTTTCCTCTAGGCGTGAGGCAATGCCATCGAGCACGGAGCGTGTTGAAAGGGCTGACAGTCGCATCCGCTCACCCCCTTGCCCCATAAGCATTGGCGCTGCTGCTGCCATTAACCTTGGTGCCTGAGCACCTAAATTTGCGCTTGTTATATCGCTATCATTTTCTTTAAAATTTTTGATCCATTCGATCTCTGGGGTAAGATCAATAACCCGACGCAGCGCGTAAAAAACACCAGCAACAAGCATCGCAACAATAGAACCATTGAGAAATATATTCGCCATAAATGCCGTAGCTAATTGATGCTTTAAAAATATAGCCATCACAAGCACCAGCACAATAAAGACCAGCATACGTATTAAATAGCGTTGCGGCATTTTCATTATAACGTTCCCTTACCCAATTACTGCTTATAGACTACACTTTAAAGGCTAGATTGTGACAAACAATAGGCAAATACAATTATTTTTAATATTGGAGTCTATTTCTGCACCCAAAACTGCATCATTCCCGAAAACATATCAGGGGTTTCTTTATCCAATAGTTCCCAATTACTTAGATTAGTTTGAGCCTCATCCTCAGGAAAACGACTTGCATACTGGTTAACATAATCACCTGAAGTAAAATGAAACCCAACAAAATTTAAGGGTTGATCCTCTAGCAGGTTTTGTAATTGAAGGGGTGTATACGTTATTTCATGCCTATTAAATACATAATCATGCAAACCACTCACTGAATAAAAATCACGGGTTTTTTCAATAGATTTAATCTTATGACCCTCGGGCAGTGACCTGAGCGCCTGCCTAAATTGACGGATGCCATTTATATCGTCGCCAATAGAATGTTCCTTAATATAGGCATGCGATGCAACCACATCTCGCCTAGCTCTAGTACTATAAAGCGCCAGCATCACAAACCCACCAGGTCGCAGTATCTTTGATAGCACTGTTAAGCCTTCTTGTGGGTCGCGCATATGATGCAGGACACCCGTACAGATGATGACGTCAAACTGAGCATTTAAGCTTTCTAATTCTAATATATCAGCCTGAGCAAATTCTATCTCATTCAGGTCAAATTCACGCGCCTTGCGTTTGGCATAAGCTAGGCTACTTTTGCTTAAATCGATGCTCAAAACTTTCTTAGTCTCAAAACCAGACGTTATCTGAACCACTTGAATACCAGTCCCCCCGCCAGCAAAAAGCAATTCGACAGGCTGCTGTATAGTGCACTCCACATTTGGATAGGCCTGTCTTATATAGTCGGGAAAGGCAATTTTATCTTGTAGCCTTGTCGCTTGCCATCTGGGGTAAGGATATTGTTCATATTGATCACGCATCATGGCGGAAAATTCATTTTTCATCGGTGTAATCGTTGGTATTTGACGGGCTATTTCCTGCTCACTTTGAGGCAAAGATATATGTTGGTCATAAAAATATTGCTGTAACGCGGACCAAAGCTCGTATCCTTTTATGGAGTCTGACTTTAAGCCGCCAAAGGCTTGGAAAAGGGGGGTGTAACAGCCGACGATAGTCAGCGCAATAGGCTCATCCAGTGAAGGACTTTCCTTTAAGAGGCCTACTAATGCCTGCACCAATGTTAATTCGTCATCCTGCGTGTCAAAAATATATTCTGTGTTCAAAGACTGACAGGCCTGCGCTGCAAGAAAGTCCGCATATTTAGCAAAGACAGCACCGCCTACGCCTCCCTCTTGGAATAGCTCTTGAAGAAAGAACATCCGCAATGATGTGAGTATATATTCAATGCGCTTTGAGATTAGAGTAATGCGCGATAAGGAAAATAAGAAGAGAGGGTCCAGCAAAAAGGCATCAAATATCTCAGATTCTAATAATTCCTTTATAGAATTATGATCCCCCGTCATTAAAACAGCTTCTAGGTTAAGCGTTACCTCATGATCTTCGAATTGATTATCCATGACCATGGCATAAGCTTGTAGATCATGCTTGTTAGTGGCGGCAAATTCCAAGAGTAACTTTGAGATAATAGCTGGCAATTGATAACCACTGGTACAAGATAGAACACGTAATACACCACGTTGGATATCAGGATGATTAGGTAGCAATGCAAAGGCTTCAAGTAAAAGACCAAGGCTCTGACCATAAGCGCCACCATCAAGATTTGATATACCTTGCTTATATAGTTTTAATGCTTGATCTTTTGATGTCACCTATCTCACCCCTATAAAAACAATATATGGCAGGTAAAGGCAACAGTTGTAAATACCCATAGAAAAAAGGCGGACCACATTAGTGACCCGCCCTATTTTTTACTGAAGATTATTATGCATTATTCAGCAGTATTTAGCTTACGGTGCGCTCGTTTAATCACCCGTTCGATCGGTGAATGCAAACTGGCGTTACCCGCAATAATATTGCCCGTTGTCATCATGTCGCGACCACCTGACATATCGCTGACGAAACCACCAGCTTCGCGCACTAGCAATATACCCGCAGCCATATCCCACGATTGAAGATTTGCTTCCCAGAAACCATCAAAACGACCCGCAGCAACATACGCCAGATCAAGTGAAGCAGCGCCAAAGCGACGTACACCTGCAATAGACGGCATAAATTCAGCGAGTTCTGCCATAAATTCAGCCTCTCCACCACGGCCAACAAAAGGAATACCTGTGGCAAGCACGGCGTCTTCCATTTTATTGCGGCCAGATACACGCAGGCGCGTATCATTGAGGTAAGCACCAATATTTTTCTCAGCCCAAAATAATTCATCTTTTAAAGGGTCGTAAATTACAGCAGATGTTAGCTCGCCTTGCTCCTCTACAGCAATAGAAATAGCCCAATGCGGCAGACCATGTAGGAAATTTGTAGTGCCATCAAGCGGATCAATGATGAAACGGATATCACCACGCTTGCCTTTTATTTCGCCGCCTTCTTCCATCAAGAAGCCAAAATCAGGACGGTCATGAGATAGCTCTTCAAACAGAATGCTTTCAGCTTTTTGATCAGCCTTGGTTACAAAATCACCGGGGCCTTTTTTAGTGACTTGAAGCTGCTCAACTTCGCCAAAATCACGACGAAGATTACGAGCGGCCTTCATAGCAGCCTTACACATACAATTGGTTAACGGAGAGCGACGTGCCATTTTAATTTCCTTTAGATAGCGCTAGTTTAAGCGCGGCTTGAATATTCACGTGTTTCAGTAGCAACGATAATCTTATCGCCCACAGACACGAAGGGAGGAACACCAACACGCAAACCATTATCTAGCAGCGCAGGTTTATAAGAAGAAGAAACAGTTTGACCCTTGAGCGCTGGTTCTGTTTCCATTATTTCACATGTTACTTTGGAAGGTAATGCTATGCCCAGAGGTTTTTCATCATACATTTCTATGGTGATTTCCATGCCATCCTGCAAGAAAACAGCATCATCACCAATATCCTCAGCAGATAATTCAATCTGCTCGTAATTGGATGTATCCATGAAGGTAAACATATCGTCAGCACTGAATAGGAACTGATAATCTTTTTGCTCGAGGGTGACACGCTCCACCTTTTCACTTGCGCGAAAACGCTCGTTCAGCTTTGAACCATTTTCTAGGTTCTTAAGCTCAACTTGAAGATAAGCACCGCCTTTACCAGGCTGAGTGTGGGCTGTTTTAATAGCGCGCCATAGACCGCCCTTATGTTCAACTACATTGCCAATGCGAATGTTATTGCCATCAATTTTCATTGCGACTTCCTCAAAAGATTTATCAGTTTAAAAGATCAATCAGATAGGCAAGCATCAAGACTCACACCATCCTTGTTGAGGCGGGGTTTAACAGAAGTATGCAGGTGGGTCAACAGGGATGATGTCATAGTATTTATATAAATCCATAGCATTTTAGGTATGATTTCCAATGCCAATTACACCTGAATATAGTTAAAATTTTATTTAAATCACTGTCACAAATTAGACATACATGTTCTTTATATTAATATGCGGCTCGTGTACGGTGAAAATTTTAATCATAATCAAGGGAATTAAAAGTGGCAGATTTAAATGTAATTATAGGCAATGATGAAGATAACATCCTAGAAGGCACTTCAGCTGGCGACAAGATTAAAGGTAAAGATGGTGCTGATACGATCACGGGTCTAGGTGGTGACGATGAAATAGAAGGCGGCAAAGGTGCTGACACCTTAAGTGGTGGCGCAGGTAATGATGAAATCGAAGGCGGCAAAGGCGACGACACCATTAATGGCGACGACGGCGATGATAAAATCAAAGGCGGCAAAGGCGACGACACACTGACAGGCGGTGATGGCGCTGATAAATTCATCTATAAGGGCGAAGATGGCAATGACACCATCACTGATTTTACCATTGGTACAGACAAGATAAAAATCGATACTGACGACTTTGATTTCATTGGTGGCTATGATGACATTACCATTACACAGGACGGTGATGACACTGTTATTAGCGACAGCGGTGAAGAAACCTCTATTACACTAGAAGGCATTACAGCCACAGACCTTAGCGTAGATGATTTCATCTTCAAAACAGATGTTGAAGAAGATGAAGGTGATGAAGGTGATGACGATGACGATGATGTTGATGGCGATGGTGACGACGATGATGTTGACGGCGACGGCGATGACGATGATGATATCGACGGCGATGACGGCGATGACGGCGATGATGATATCGACGGTGGCGATGGTGAAGATGATTTAGGTGGCGGCAAAGGTTCTGACACCCTAAATGGCGGCGCTGGTGACGATAAAATTAAAGGCGGCAAAGGCCATGATACGCTAGCGGGCGGGGACGGCAATGATGAAATCGAAGGCGGCAAAGGTGATGATACGCTAACGGGCGGTGATGGCGCTGATGAATTTGTCTATGAGGGCGAAGATGGTAATGACACCATCACTGATTTTACCATTGGTACAGATAAAATTAAAATCGACATTGACGAGCTTGATTCTATTGATAGCTTTGATGATCTTACACTGACACAAGATGGTGATAATACTGTTATTAGCGATAGTAGTGAAGAAATCTCTATCACACTAGAAGGCATCACAGCCACAGACCTTAGCGCAGATGACTTCATCTTCAAAACAGAGGATGATCTCGACGGCGACGGCGATGATGATGATGATCTCGACGGTAATGATGGCGATGATGATCTCGACGGTGGCGATGGTGATGACGACATCGATGGCGGCAAAGGTGATGATGACATCGACGGTGGCGTTGGTGAAGATGACCTAGATGGCGGCAAAGGTTCTGACACCCTAAATGGCGGCGCTGGTGATGATAAAATTAAAGGCGGCAAAGGTGCTGACACCTTAAATGGCGGCATTGGCAATGATGAAATCGAAGGCGGCAAAGGCTCTGATACAATTGATGGCGGCGCTGGTGATGATGAAATCGAAGGCGGCAAAGGTGATGATACGCTAACGGGCGGTGATGGCGCTGATGAATTTGTCTATGAGGGCGAAGATGGTAATGACACCATCACTGATTTTACCATTGGTACAGATAAAATTAAAATCGACATTGACGAGCTTGATTCTATTGATAGCTTTGATGATCTTACACTGACACAAGATGGTGATAATACTGTTATTAGCGATAGTAGTGAAGAAATCTCTATCACACTAGAAGGCATCACAGCCACAGACCTTAGCGCAGATGACTTCATCTTCAAAACAGAGGATGATCTCGACGGCGACGGCGATGATGATGATGATCTCGACGGTAATGATGGCGATGATGATCTCGATGGTGGCGATGGTGATGATGACATCGACGGCGGCGATGGTGATGATGATTTAGGTGGCGGCAAAGGATCTGACACCCTAAATGGCGGCAAAGGTGATGATGCAATCAAAGGCGGCAAAGGTCATGATGAACTGCATGGCGGCGGCGGTGCTGATACCTTAAATGGCGGCAACGGCGATGATAAAATCGAAGGCGGCAAAGGCGACGATATTATTAATGGTGGCAACGGCGATGATAAAATCGACGGCGGCAAAGGTAATGATATTATTGATGGCGGCGCAGGCGATGATAAAATCAAAGGCGGCAAAGGTGATGATACGTTAACTGGCGGCGACGGCATTGATAAATTTGTCTTCGGCAAAGGTGATGATGTTGTTACTGACTTTGAAAATGACATTGATCTCATTAAGATGAGTGATGACCTAACGTTTGATGATCTGACTATCGAAACTGTTGGTTCTGATACTGTCATTACCGATCTAGATGATAATACAATGACGCTAGAAGGTGTTGATTCAAGCAGCATCACAGTTGATGATTTCATCTTTGGCTAAGATTAAAGATACTATTTAAACTTCAAAAGGCCGACGTTCAACCGTCGGCCTTTTCTGTATTTAATGCCATCGATGATAATGACCACAGGCAGTAAAGATGGTTTAAAACTATATCACTCGACAATAGTAGCACTGTGTAGCTTTCCCGATAATAGACCTGCAACGAAAGAAGCCGTCACCCCGTGCTCTGTTATGAGCTCAGCGAATGATAGGTTACGACAGGGGGTCCAGAAGATTAACAAATCTCCGCTTTGCGGAGGCTTTATTTCTTTGAGGACTGGATTGCGGCCTTCGCCACAATGACGATAGCGTTAAACGAAAAAGGGCCAGCGTTTCCGCTAGCCCTTAAAATTTATTTCTTAATATCCTCGCTAAAGCTGCGACCCCCCACTTGGTCGGTACGCTTCGCTAAATACTGCGCAGTTAGTGCTTACGCGCTACCATCATTTTCTTGATCTCTGCAATGGCCTTGGCGGGGTTTAGACCCTTAGGACATGTATTTGCACAGTTCATGATCGTGTGACAACGATATAGGCGGAATGGATCTTCTAGGTTATCCAGACGTGCGCCTGTTGCCTCGTCGCGGCTATCAATCAGCCAACGGTACGCTTGGAGTAGAACCGCAGGGCCGAGGTATTTATCACCGTTCCACCAATAACTTGGGCAAGACGTAGAACAACATGCACATAAGATACACTCATATAGGCCGTCAAGCTTCTTACGGTCATCATACGACTGCAAGCGCTCTTTCTCTGGCGTAGGAGACTGTGTCTGCATCCAAGGCTCGATAGAGGCGTATTGCGCGTAGAAATTAGATAGGTCTGGAACCAGATCCTTAATAACCTCTTGGTGCGGTAGCGGCGTAATATTTACGTCACCCTTCACATCTTCAATCGCCTTAGTACAAGCAAGTGTGTTTTCGCCATCGATATTCATCGCGCAAGAACCACATACACCCTCACGACAAGAACGACGGAAAGTCAGCGTACTGTCTGTCTCGTTCTTAATCTTGATAAGCGCATCAAGTATCATAGGACCACATTCGTCCATATCGACTTCGTAATTGTCCATATGAGGGTTTTTACCATCATCAGGATTCCAACGATAGACAGAGAAGGTCTTTACATTCTTTGTACCGTCTGCTGCCTTATGGGTTTCACCCTTTTCGACTACGGAGTTTTTTGGTAATGAAAATTCAGCCATCTTAATACACCCTCGCTTTAGGTTTGATGTAATCGATCTCATCGGTGAGCGTATAGTCATGCACAGGGCGATCACCCAGCGTTACTTTACCATCATCGAACCAAGCAATCGTATGCTTCATCCAGTTTTTATCATCGCGATCAGGGTGATCTTCGTGCATGTGAGCGCCGCGGCTCTCATGACGGTTAGCAGCGCCATGCATTGTGATGGCTGCTTGACCCACTAGATTTTGAAGCTCAAGCGTTTCAATCAGATCACTGTTCCAAACAAGTGAACGGTCTGATGTTTTAACATCACCAATGTTCACCGCGATGTCGTCCATCTTTTTGACGCCTTCGTCCAGCAGATCAGTCGTACGGAATACCGCGCAATTTGTTTGCATCACACGTTGCATCTCAAGACGACGCTCTGCGGTCGTCGCTGAACCATCAGCGTAACGCGCTGCGTCAAGACGACCAAGCGCCATATCAGCGTAACCTTCAGGTAAAGCCTTATGCGATGTGCCCGGCTTAACAAGCTCGGGTATACGCAGGCCAACAGCACGACCAAATACAACAAGATCAATAAGGCTGTTAGAGCCAAGACGGTTAGCACCGTGCACGGATACACAAGCAGCTTCACCAACAGCGAATAAGCCTGCGACAGTTTGATCTGGATTTTCTTTTGTCGCGTTAATCACTTCGCCGTGGAAGTTCGTTGGAATACCGCCCATGTTATAGTGACATGTTGGAATGATCGGAATTGGCTCCTTGGTCACATCAACGCCCGCGAAAATCTTCGCCGACTCTGAAATACCAGGCAGACGCTCTGCAAGCAGATCAGCGTCAAGGTGATCAAGATGCAGATACATATGATCCTTGTTTGCGCCAACGCCGCGACCTTCGCGAATCTCGTTAGAGATAGAGCGAGACACAACATCACGTGATGCTAAATCCTTGGCTGATGGTGCATAACGTTCCATGAAACGCTCGCCCTCAGAATTAATAAGGATACCACCTTCGCCGCGCGCACCCTCGGTAATCAGAACGCCCGCACCGTAGATACCAGTTGGGTGGAACTGAACAAACTCAAGGTCCTGCAATGACAGGCCAGCACGTAGCGCCATACCGCCGCCATCACCCGTACAGGTGTGGGCTGATGTAGCAGAGAAGTAAGCACGACCATAACCACCCGTCGCCAGCACAGTTGCGTGGCTGCGGAAAGCATGGATAGAACCGTCTTCCATATTCATCGCGATAACACCACGACATTCACCGTCTTCCATGATCAAATCGATCGCGAAATATTCGATGTAAAAGTCTGTATCATACTTTAGGGACTGCTGATACATGGCGTGAAGCATGGCGTGACCTGTACGGTCAGATGCTGCGCAAGTACGCTGGGCCGCTGGGCCTTCACCAAATTTTGTTGTCATACCACCGAAGGGACGCTGATAAATCTTGCCCTCTTCTGTACGACTGAACGGCACACCGTAATGCTCTAGCTCGAACACGGCTGCAGGTGCTTGTTTTACCATATATTCAATGGCGTCTTGGTCACCTAACCAGTCTGAACCTTTTACGGTGTCATACATGTGCCATTCCCACTTATCACCACCGGGCATATTACCCAGTGAGGCTGCGATACCGCCTTGGGCCGCAACAGTGTGAGAACGTGTTGGAAATACTTTTGTGATACATGCGGTCTTGAGACCTTTTTCCGCGCAACCCATGGTCGCTCGAAGGCCTGCACCGCCAGCACCAACTACGACTGCGTCGTAGCTATGCTCTGTAATGGGATAACTTTTTGACATACTGTCTAGCCCCCGAATGCAATTTTAAGAATTGAGAAAATGCTAAGCGCCGCCATTGCAACACATGCAAATGTAACAGCAATCATCACCGCGACCTTGGTGCCTTTATTGGTGACGTAATCTTCGATCGCCACCTGTAGGCCAAGACGCATATGGTATAGCACATTGATCATGAATAGGATCATTGCCACGCTGGCGATAGGTTGTTTTAACCACGCAATGATATCAGCGTGCGTTTTACCCACATTACCAACGAATGAGATCACCATAAAGATCGTTAGCGGGATATTAGCAACCGCCGTTATACGGTGGTTCCACCAATGATGTGTACCGTCCTTGGCAGAGCCTAGGCCGCGTACTTTAGCTAAAGGATTATTCATATCAGTCATATTACATCATCCCCAATTGCTTGTAAGCTACGACCCAGATGGCCACAGTAGCGATGATTGAAAAGACGTATGTCATCTTCGCTGATGCGGTATTAGCACTCAGCTCCAACAAACGACCTGTGTCCATAAACAAGTGACGGATACCAGATGCCATATGCTGCATTAACGCGAATGTCATACCAAATAACACAAGGCGGCCAAATGGAGACGCGAGACACGCCTGAACTGTATTAAAACTCTCGTGCCCAGATGCCAGCGCTACTAACCACCAGGTCAGTAATATTGTTCCACCCGCAAGGGCCATACCAGTGGCACGGTGCATGATGGAAGTAATGCTGTGAACCCGCCAGTTATATACTGACAAGTGGGGCGATAAAGGGCGATTAGCCTTCGTCATGGTCTTCCCCGATATATTTTATAACGGCCCAAAAAAAACAACTAGGGCAACGTTATAATGTTAACAGATAAAGCTGGCCCCGACTGGACAAGCTCTTCACCGTCTCTTTTAGACCCTAAAGCAGGCTAAGGGCAAGTCAGTAATCACTATTTTTTAACATAAGAATAAAAGTTATATTAAAGCGCAATATTATTACCAAACCGACAGGTAGTAAAAATACTATTGATTATACAGTCATGAGTAGTTATCACTTTTGATATATTTATTTGATACGCATTCAACACGGGGCACTTTATGACATTTTTTAGAATAGTAACGACAGTCATTGCACTCACGTTTCAAACGACAGCACCACTTATTGCGCAAAGTGATGATATCCCCCCGATTATTCCCGTAGAGAAATTCGCGACCCTACCCAGCATGCAACAAATGCAATTATCCCCTAATGGTGAGTATCTTGCTTATTTAACACCAATTAAGGGACGCATGCATGCATTAGTTCACCCAATCAATGATACGGGTGCGCTACGCATCGTTGTCCCTGTTAAAGACGCAGATGTTAGCAGCGTACGATGGGCTAATGATGACCGATTGCTGGTTGCCTATAAATTCACAGGAAACAGCTGGGGCAGTAAATATAAACAGTCGGCTTTTTTTAGCTTTAACAGAGACATTACTGAATATATTGATATGGCAAAGGCCTCTCATGATCTTAGGGTGCAAGGGTATAAAACCTCCATAGCACAATTCAAAGACGATGTGATTGATGCATTACTTGATGACCCCAAACATATACTCCTTAATATTGATTCAGACAGAGATGGGAAGAGCGAAGTACGGCGTGTTAACGTAACAACTGGTAAGTTTTCCACAATTCAAAAGGGCAGAAGAAGCATCCAAAATTGGATGGTAGATAAACAACATAATGTTCGTTATGGGTATGGATATGAGAATAATAAATTCAAAATTGTATACCGTGACCCATCATCAAAAAAATTCATAGAACTCACCAAAACGGATTGGTATGTAAAAGACGAAATTAGGCCAATTGAATTTACTGAGGACCCCCGCATTGCATATGCTTTAATGCCCAATGACGATGGTCGCCAAATACTGATTAAATTCAACATCCCCGAAGCGCGGATCGTTGAAACAGTATTTGAACATCCAGAAGTTGATGTATCAGGCCTCGCACATGACCCAGAAACTGGTGAGGTCATCGGCTATAGATATTATGATGATATGCCGCGCACGCATTTTATTAATAAATTTTATGAAAAGCTCTTCTCAATCCTAGCCAAATGGCTGCCGGGCGGTAGTCACGCAGTTATCGGTAGAAATTCTACAAAAAAGCTATACCTCATAGAACATTATAGCGACATAGATTATGGCACAATCTATGTACTTGATTTGAAATCAAAGAGGCTTTCTAAACTAGGTGCAACAATGCCGCTAGACGCCAAGCATATGGCATCTGTAAATAAAGAGGTTATCACCGCCCGCGATGGGGTTAAAATTCATACCTATTTCACTAAACCTAAGGGGCGAGACGCAAAGAACCTCCCCACCATCATATTACCCCATGGCGGCCCGCATGCACGCGATAATGCCTATTTTGATTATTGGGCGCAATTCCTCGCCAACCGTGGTTACATGGTTGTCCAACCCAATTTTCGCGGCTCCACAGGATACGGCAAAAAATTCAAAAAAATGGGCTATAATCAGTGGGGTGGTAAGATGCAAGATGACGTCACAGACGTCACCAAATGGGCCATTGATAGCGGCTTAGCTGATCCAAGCCGTATATGCATTGTCGGTGCTTCATATGGTGGCTACGCTGCATTGATGGGCGCAGTTAAAGAACCAGACCTTTATAAATGCGCGGTCTCGATTAATGGCGTTGCCAATATCCCAGACCTCAAGAGCTTCGAAAGAGGTTTTATTGGTGGCAGGGTTTGGATAAAAAAGATAACCCCCACTGATAAGTCCAATAAAGATATATCGCCCTATCATCAAGCCAAGTCTATCACTGCGCCAACGCTGATTATCCACGTGAAAGATGATCCCGTTGTGCCATACGCCCAAGGCAAGGACATCTATAAAAGATTAAAGCGCCTTAAAAAAGATGTTGAGTTTGTGCGCATTAAAACTGCCGATCATTTCCTTGATACGGCAGAGGCTCGCGTGACCACACTCACTGCTTTAGAAAAATTCCTGCAAAAACATATTGGGGATTAGACTATCCTACAAATCATCATAGGCCCCTCCATCATAAGTGGGGCCTATGGAATTAGATCCAACGCTTTATCTCAAAAAACAACGCTTCACCGCAAACCATATGATTTTATTGTCAATGCATGGATTATATGCTATCAGTTTAGAACCTTAGTTGTAGAAAATACGACAGGGTTATAAAAACAAGGGTCATTAAGGCCTTAATAATAAAAACGTAACACAACAGCGATTAACAGAGGATAGAAATGCTTCACACATATAAACGGGTGCGCTTTACAGCAGCCCTACTTCTTGCTGGTCTTGGCGGACTCTCAAGTATCACTGCTGCACATGCAGCATCTGCAACCACAAATGATTCACAAATAATTCCTGCAAGCTTTTTTGCACAAGCTCCTGCTTTCAGTAATCCTGTTCTATCATCAGATGGATCAAAGATTGCTTATATGACAGCCGCAAAAGGCAAAAGCCTGCTTGTTATACGCACGCTAAACGATGGCAAGATGAGCGCCCTTCCAATGGCGAGTAATGCCACCATTAAATGGCACCGTTGGGCTAGCAATGACATTTTATTGGTTGGTTATGGATTTTCCAACAATCGCATAGAATATAAAGGCAAAATTGAAGAGACCAGACTGGGTAGCTTTAATACGACCAAGGGCAAGTTTAAATGGCTTGATCAAAAAATGATGACAGATGCCCGCATGAACTCGCGCATCAAAGCCGACGAAGGCCTGTCTCAATTCCAAGATCAAATCATAGATTTCCTACCCAACGAGCCTGACTTTGTACTCCAAGCCATCGATTCTGACATCGACGGTGATTATGAAATTCGCAAGTTAAACATCCGCACAGGTAAATATAGTCAAGCACAAGATGATATGCGCGGCATTCAAAATTGGATGACTGATCGCGATCATAACCCTAGATTTAACTGGGGCGTTAGTAACGTTACTGGTCGTCAGGCACTGTATAAAAGCTCGCGTAGTCAGCAATGGGTTAACACAACTGAAGTAGAGTGGTTCCAAAAAGGGTACCGTATCCTTAGCTTTACTAAAAATCCTGAAATTGCATATGTGTCAGGTCCGTCCGAGCATGGCAAAAAAAGTGTTTTTACAATGAACACCGAAACAGGCAAAATTGTAGATACATTATTTGTGAACCCTGATGTGGATTTCACATCACTTACTTTCTCACACGCCACAGGCAATGACAGCGCAGCCAATCAAGGCGTTATATCCTCTATAGCGTATGACGACGGTGAGCCACAAAAACAATATATCAGTAAATATTCTCGTAAAATTCAGGAAATTGTAGACCAATCTCTACCTGATACTGTGAACAATATTGTCAGCCAGGCCCGCAAGGCTAAAAGATATGTAATCCACGCAACAACAGCTAATAGCCCGGGCATATACTATATGCTCGACTTAAACACTGGTAGCTTAGACGCTCTCAGCGAAAAAATGCCAGGCCTAGACCCTGCTCTATTGTCGCCTGTCGAAAAAGTTTCTATCCCTACAAGGGATGGCACAGTGATCACTGGTTATCTGACGATCCCTAATGGAAAAAAGGCTGAAAATCTACCTGTCGTTATCATGCCACACGCTGACCCGCATGGCCGTGATTATAAGGAATTTAACGTATGGGCTCAGTTTATTGCTAATCGTGGGTACCTTGTTCTTCAGCCAAACTTTCGTGGATCATCAGGATATGGCGCAGCGTTCCAAGCCGCTGGTTATAATCAGTGGGGCGGCCTAATACAGCAAGATATAACAGATGCAACAAAATGGTTGATCAGCTCAGGCAAGGCTAATCCTAAAAAGATTTGCATGGTTGGTAGTGCATTCGGTGGCTATGCGGCCATGATGGGTGCGGCCCAAAATCCAAGCATGTATAAATGCGTGGCTAGCATCAATGGTATTCTAGATCTGGATGCCCATAAACAATATGTTAAATTTAACAGACAAGGCGGTTACGCACTTGTAGATAGAATGGGTCTTAAAGGCGCTAATATTAAACAAGTCTCACCACTGCACAATGCGGACAAGATTACAGCCCCTGCTTTAATCATTGCGGCCAAAGATGATGCAACGGTGATCAGCAACCAGTCAAAGGCAATGTATAGCAAGCTCAAAAACAATGCCGGCACTAAGTTTGTTATGTTAAAAAATGGCGCACATACTCTGACGAATGCAAATGTTAGACTGAAAGTATTTAAAAGCTTAGATACATTCCTTGCCCAAAATTTATCGAACTAAGCAGAACAAACCTAAACATCAAAAGCCCTGCCATTTTTGGCGGGGCTTTTTTATAGTTTATCTCTCTTATATCCTCGCTAAAGCTGCGGCCTCCCGCTTGGTCGGTACGGACATTCGTCCTATTCTTGTAGCTCTGAGATCATCTCGGCTAATGCCACCACACGGCGCGCTTCATCAGCGTGTAATGCCTCTATCATTTCACCGTTAACAACTGCCATGCCATCGCCTGCTGCAAAGGCTTTATCGAAAGCTTCTATAATCTCTTTTGCCTCAGCTATTTCCGCCTCACTCGCCCCAAAAATACCATTAGCAATATCAACCTGACTTGGATGAATTAGACTTTTGCCGTCACATCCCATATTGCGGGCTTGTTCACACTCTGTCTCAAAGCCTTCGATATCTTTAAATTGATTATAGACTGAATCTAAGACCATCAGGCCATGCGTGCGCGCCGCCAGTATCGCCATCGTCAGTGCTGGCAGTATATTCGCCCGCCCCACTACATGGCGTGCCTGCATGTCCTTAATCAGATCATTAGTACCCATCACAAGCCCTTTGATCCGATCACTAGCGCCGCAAATGGCATCAGCGCGTAAAAAAGCGGCAGGTGTTTCCATATTGAGCCAAAGCCCTATGTCAGACGGCGCACCAGCATCATCCAGCATGGCTAATATTAGATGCACATCGTCTACGCCGCTGATTTTAGGCACAAGAATACCATCCGCACCCGACGTTGCTATCGCCTGCAAGTCATCCCCGCCCCACTGGGTATCGAGCGCGTTACAGCGAATGATAATTTCACGGTTGCCATACGCACCAGAAGCTGAGGCGGCCACAGCATTCGCCCGCGCCTCAAGCTTAGCATCAGGGCGCACACTGTCTTCTAGGTCAAAGACAAATCCATCAGCTTTAAGCGTTTTCGCTTTTTCCAGCGCCCGCGCATTTGATGCGGGCATATATAAAATACTACGTCTTGGTCTTTGGCTAATCATACTAAAACTTTCATGGTGAGTGGACATTTCAACTACTGCACTACTATACCCAGATACCAACGGTCAATTCAGAAACATCTAAAAAAAAGCGGCCCCAAGTTTGAGGCCGCTTTCATCTATTTATATATCAGCTTTTACCAACCGCATTTACGGTCTTTATTTTGTTCGTCTAGCCAAGTCTTAAGCGGTGCAAAATAGGCCACAACCGATGACCCATCCATTTGATCACTGCCTGTAAAGGTCTTTAACGCCTCGCCCCAAGGCTTACTAGCGCCCATTTCCATCATCGCGTTAAACTTAGTGCCAACTTCCTTGTTGCCGTAAACACTACACCGATGTAGCGGCCCCTGCCATCCCGCTTGATCACAAGCCGACTGGTGGAATTGGAACTGCAAGATGTGAGCAAGGAAATAACGCATATAAGGCGTATTGCCTGGTATGTGATATTTAGCGCCTGGATCAAAGGCATCAGCTGGGCGCTCGTTCGGCGATTTCACGCCTTGATATTCTTGGCGTAATTTCCACCAAGCCTTATTGTAATCTTCTGGTTTTACTTCACCAGAAAATACTTGCCAGCGCCATTTATCAACCATGAGACCAAAGGGCAAGAAGGCCACTTTTTCCAGCGCCTGCTGCATCAATAGACTAAGGTCAGCACTGGCATCAGGTATCGCCTCAAGCAATCCTACTTTTTTCAGATAATCAGGTGTGATCGACAGCGCAATCATATCGCCAATAGCCTCGTGGAAGCCATCATGCGCACCTGTTTGGTGCAGATAGCTTTGCTTGTTATAGGCACGCTGATAAATGTTGTGGCCAATCTCGTGATGGACCGTGGTGAAGTCTTCACCGTTAACTTCCATGCACATTTTGATCCGCAAATCCTCAACACCGTCAATGTCCCACGCAGACGCATGACAGACCACTTCGCGGTCGGCTGGTTTGGTAAAGAGCGAACGATCCCAGAATGTATCTGGCATCTTGTCAAAACCCATTGAATTAAAGAAATCATCGGCCGCATGCGCCATTTTCTTGGCGTCATAATCTTTGGCTTTTAGAAGCTCTGTCACATCATAAGCCGAGCCAGCGTTTTCAGGCTTAACAAGATCATAAATATTGATCCAGCTCTGCGCCCACATATTACCCAGCAAATGGGCCGGAATAGCCCCATCATCCGAGATCACACGGTCACCGTAATAATCAGATAGTTTAGCGCGCACATGACACTGCAAGCTATCATATAGCGGCTTAACCTGCCCCCAAAGACGGTCAGCCTCTACACTAAGATCATCTGGGTCCATGTCATAATTAGACCGCCACATGGAACCAAGGTCCTTAAAGCCTAAGCCCGTCGCGCCTTCATTGGCGATATTAACCATCTCTGCGTAGTCAGCGGCCATAGGCTTGCTAACATTACGCCAGCCATCCCACGCGGCTAATAGCGCATCAGGGTTACGGCTTTTCGCAATTACCGTGGATAGTTCCCCAAGGTTTTTACCGTCAAACTTCCCAACGCCGTATGTGCCCTCTAAGCTCGATTTAATCGCAGCGAGGCGCGCAGTTTTAGCGGCGTCTTCAGGCGCAGGCAGCACAAGCGCCATTTTAAGCATCATCATTTTGCGCTTCAGGTCGGCGTTCATCGCTATATCATCAAACTTTGCAGCCTCATTGGCTAGCTTTACACCCAGCTCGATATAGTCTTTGTCCGCGCTAGCAGCCAGCACACTAGTATCTGATGTGATGAAATTAGATTGCACCCACAGTAGGCGCTCTAAATGATGCCCCGCTGATGATAGCTTGCTCTCTGCCCTATCCATAAAGGCCTGAGCGTCGGCTTCTGTGATAACCTTAGGCGCTTCTGCCTCTTCCTTTTTTAGCTGATCGCAGCCACCAATAGTTAATGCCAGTAATGACACACCGATAATTGCTGATTTTTTACCTAATTTCATCAAATCTCTCCCGCGGTTAAATGCTTCCCAAATCCTTACTAATGAAACTATCCCCGCGCGGCACCTGAGTCAATGGGAGTGGGAAAAGGCATAAAAAAACGGCCCGCCACCCCGCTCGTCATACCCGTGCAGACGGGTATCTATTTAAACAGCAACCAGATCTCCTCTTCCTTCGACAAGCTCAGTTTGAGCAGAGGGGCAATGACGTGATTAATTAGGATTGCTATTGCTTGTGGCGGAGGCTAGGTTATCAAAAAACTAGCACTAGGATTTGGTAAATGAAATTACCCCCCTCCATAGAGCCTATATGTCCGATTTGCCATGCTAATTTAATAGAACAAACTCAGCAGAGCTTGATTGAATGCGCTGGCGATGACGTGCATTCTTTTCCCGTAATAGACGGCATTCCTATTCTCATCAACGATAATAACAGTGTCTTTGCTTGTGCCGATTATGTCGATCAATCTACAAATGCAGATACTATCACGGACGGCATGCACGCCAGCAATCAAAAGATGCAGAAGCTAGGCTTTATGAAAAAGAGCTACCGGAAATTTGCTCTCTATCTATCTGAATTTTCCGTAAAGCTCGACCGACTTTCTTCTAAAGATGCTATTGAATATATTCTTGAAAATGATGCTAGCAAACAACAAAAGTCGCTCTCGATACTTGTGGTTGGCGCTGGTGATCAATCCATATCCTTTGATAACGAGGATTACCAAATATCAATCACCTATACAGATGTTGCCCCTGGTGCACATGTATCTGTTGTCTGTGATGTTCATGATGTCCCTTTCAATAACGCCAGCTTTGATATGGTCATCGCCTCTGCTGTATTAGAACATGTTGCCGACCCATACCGCGCGGTCAGTGAATTCCACCGTATCTTAAAAGATGATGGCTATATCTACGCTAATACACCCTATATGCAGCCAACCCATATGGGCGTTTATGACTTCACGCGTTTTAGTTATAATGGCTATCGTCGATTATTTCGTTGGTTTTCAAAGGAGCATCTTCAAATCAGCTTGGGGCCAGCCTCCAGCCTTGCCTATTCCATTCAATATTTTATGACTAGCTTTTCTGATCACCCACAACGACAAGCCGTTATACGACTGCTAGCACTGATCATTACTAGGCCCTTAAAATATTTCGATAAAATTCTGATTAAGAAAAAGGCAGCACGTGACAGTGCTGCTGCTTTTGTATTTTTGGGCCAAAAAGCAAAAAGCCCCATCAGCGACCGCGCCCTCGTCAAAGAACTCTCAGAGGATTAAAAAAACGGCCCCAAAGTTGGAGCCGTTTTATATTATGTTCGTCGGTTTTGTTTATCTAAGCAGTCACATGCCCACGCTCGACAAGTGTCTCGGCGATTTGCACAGCATTTAACGCAGCGCCCTTACGCAAGTTATCGCTCACTACCCAGATATTTAGGCCGTGCTTGACCGTTTTATCATCGCGAATACGGCTGATATATGTGTTAAAATCACCCACACAATCAAGCGGCGTTACGTAACCACCATCTTCATGCTTATCAATCACAAGACACCCAGGTGCCTCAGATAGTATTTCACGTGCAGCATTATGATCTAGCGGTTTTTTAAACTCTATATTAATGCTCTCAGCGTGGCCGATAAACACAGGTACGCGCACACATGTGGCTGTTAGCTCAATAGCGGGGTCGAGCATTTTGTGCGTCTCTGCGACCATTTTCCACTCTTCTTTGGTGGAGCCATCATCCATAAACACATCAATATGCGGGATCACATTATAGGCGATCTGCTTTGGATAAACTTCACACACAACAGGGTCATTGACTAGGATTGCACGTGTTTGACGGAACAACTCGTCCATCGCAGCAGAACCAGAGCCTGAAACAGACTGGTATGTACTAACCACAATGCGTTTAATCTTTGCCACGTCATGCAATGGCTTTAATGCCACAACCATTTGGGCTGTAGAGCAATTTGGATTGGCAATGATGTTTTTCTTAGCGTATCCATCAACAGCTGCTGCGTTCACCTCTGGCACCACAAGTGGCACATCAGGGTCCATGCGGTAGTTGCTAGAGTTATCAATAACAATAGCCCCAGCCTTAGCAGCGATTGGTGCAAATTCCTTGGTCACTTTGCTACCACAAGCAAATAGCGCGATGTCTGTACCTTTAAAATCATAGGTATCAAGCGCTACAACTGTCAGCACCTTATCGCCAAAGGTTGCTTCTTGGCCGAGTGATCTGCGAGAGGCAATAGCCACCACTTCGCTAGCAGGGAATTCACGTTCACTTAATATATTGAGCATTTCACGGCCTACATTGCCAGTTGCTCCAACGATGGCGACTTTAAGTCCCATAAGTATTACTCCAGTTGAGGATTGTTTTAAACCAGCTTGTTCAGTTCTGCGAGTATCGCGTCACCCATTTCGCTGGTGTTGACGCGGGTCATCTTTTCAGACTGGCCATCACTATAAATATCACCAGAGCGGAAACCAGCGTCAAGCGCCATCCCAACAGCACGCTCGATCATTTCAGCTTCTTCCAGCATATTCAGTGAATAGCGCAATGCCATTGCGGTGCTAAGGATAGTTGCAATCGGATTTGCAATGCCTTGGCCCGCAATATCTGGCGCGCTGCCATGAATAGGCTCATATAGTCCAGGGCCATCATTACCCAGTGCTGCCGACGGTAACATGCCCAGTGATCCCGTTAGCATTGCCGCCTCGTCCGACAGCAAGTCACCGAATAAATTATCAGTGACGATTACATCAAACTGCTTCGGCTCTTTAACCAGCTGCATAGCGCAGTTGTCAGCAAGCATGTGAGACAGCTCAACATCCTTATAATCTTCATGGGTTCTTGTCACAATCTCGCGCCACAAAAGACCAGATTCCATTACATTGGATTTTTCAGCACTACAAACACGCCCACCACGTTTACGGGCCATCTCAAAAGCCACCTTTGCGATACGCTCTATCTCGCTCTCGTGATAACGCTGTGTGTTCACGCCTTCGCGTGTGCCATCTGGCAGTGTATTAATACCGCGAGGCTCACCAAAATAAACACCACCCGCTAGCTCGCGTACAAATAAAATATCTAAACCAGATACAAGATGTTTTTTAAGGCTAGATGCATCCGCAAGTGCGTCAAAACACATGGCAGGACGCAGATTAGCGAAAACATCAAGCCCCTTACGTAGACCAAGTAGCCCTGCTTCTGGACGTAAATTATAGTCGGTTTTACCGTCCCATTGCGGCCCACCAACAGCACCCATAATCACAGCGTCACTAGATTGCGCCATTTTAAGCGCCGCATCAGTCAACGGTGTACCATGCGCCTCATAAGAACAACCACCAAGCAAATCCTCAGTGATATTAAAGGTCACACCGCGGTTATCCTCAACCCATTTCAGCACGCGTTTCGCCTGATCTATAATTTCAGGGCCAATGCCGTCACCGGGAAATACTGCAATGTTAAATGTTGTCATGTTATTTAGTTCCTCGCATTAGCTCGGCCTCCTACTTAGTCGGTACGGCTTCGCCTATTTATTTTTCAAACCTCGCATTAGCTCGGCCTCGAAGTCTCTCGGTACGGCTTCGCTATAATAATTTTCGTCATTCCCGTGAAGACGGGAATCTTTATCCGTTCAAGCGCCACTAGTGTCTACCCTCGCATTAGCTCGGCCTCGAAGTCTCTCGGTACGGCTTCGCCTATATGTGCATCTCCGCACTTTCATCTAATAGCAGCTTGCTGCATACCGAACGACTGTGAGGCGGCGACAATTCGCCGTTTCTTATAAATATCTTACCTTAACTATATAACCAAGGCGTGATTTTCTTGCGCCCTTCTTCATAAGCAGTGATAGCAGCATCTGATTGCAACGTTGTCCCTATCTCATCAAGACCGTTTACCATCATATTCTGATGGGTCGCGTTATAGTCAAAGCTATAAGTCTCGCCATTAGAGCGCGTTACTGTCGTATTATTCAGGTCCACAGCAATCTCGAGCCTTGCCTCAGCGTCAGCCATTAATGCGTCAATTTGATCCTGCGGTAGACATACAGTTAAAATACCATTTTTAACGCAGTTAGACGCAAAAATATCCGCAAAACTAGGCGCGATAATACAGCGATAGCCCATATCACCAATGGCCCAAGGTGCATGCTCACGTGATGAACCACAGCCAAAGTTGTTACCTGTTACCAAAATTTCGGCATCCGCATAATCAGGATTATCAAAGATATTTTCAACCGCTGCACCATCAGCGTCTTGGCGAATAGTTTCAAAAGCATGTTTACCAAGGCCTGTGCGTTTGATTGTCTTCAGGTACTGGGCACTAATGATGATATCAGTATCAATATTTGCCCGTGGGAAAGGCGTAGCGATAGAAGTTAATGTTGTAAAAGCTTTCATCCGTCTATTCCTTTTCTTAAAAATTTCTAGCGTCAACAAAGTGACCAGCGATCGCAGCAGCAGCTGCCATTGCAGGTGATACAAGGTGGCTGCGCACACCTGGTCCTTGGCGACCAACAAAGTTACGGTTACTTGTTGAGGCTACTCTCTCACCTGGTTCTGCCTTATCTGGGTTCATCGCAAGACACATAGAGCATCCCGGCTCGCGCCACTCAAAGCCTGCTTCAAGGAATATCTTATCAAGCCCCTCTTCTTCGGCCTGAAGTTTTACAAGACCAGAACCTGGCACGATGAGCGCCTCAACGATATTATCTGCAACCTTGCGGCCCTTAATCATGCCCGCTGCCTCACGAAGATCCTCAATACGGCTATTAGTACAAGATCCAACAAACACACGATCAACCTTAACTGTGTCCATCGCCTCGCCAGCAGTTAGCCCCATATACTCTAATGATTTTTCTGCTGCCGAAGCCTTGCTAGGATCGCTAAAGCTGCTAGGCGCTGGTACATTACCTGTTACAGGCACTACATCCTCAGGGCTTGTACCCCATGTTACAAGTGGCACAATTTCGTTGCCATCAATTGAAATTTCTTTATCAAATACAGCATCTTTGTCAGACACTAATGACTTCCAATAGGTCACAGCGGCATTCCACTGACCTGCTTTTGGTGCGCGTGGACGGCCTTGTAAATAATTAAATGTTGTCTCATCAGGTGCAACCAGACCAGCGCGAGCCCCAGCCTCAATAGACATATTACATAGTGTCATGCGACCTTCCATCGACAGGCTTTCAATCAGTGAACCCGCATATTCAATCACATACCCAGTACCGCCAGCAGTGCCGAGGGTGCCAATAACCGCAAGTGCTACATCTTTGGCTGAACAACCAAATGGTAACTTACCGTCTATATTCACACGCAATGTCTTAGATTTTTTCATCACCAACGTCTGCGTTGCAAAGCAATGCTCAATCTCTGATGTACCAATACCGAACGCTAGCGCGCCAAATGCACCATGGGTAGCTGTGTGACTATCACCGCATACCATCGTAACGCCCGGCTGTGTTAGGCCTTGTTCTGGGCCTACTACATGGACGATACCTTGGCGAATATCCTCTAGGGGAATATATTCGACGCCAAATTCCTTAACATTAGTTTCTAGAGCCTCCAATTGCTCGATAGAGCTAGGATCAGGATTAGGTAAATGTCTATCTTTTGTCGCAACGTTATGATCGGGTACGGCTAGGTTTTTTTCTGGGCAACGCAGGGTACGACCAGCAATGCGCAGTCCCTCAAATGCTTGAGGTGACGTGACTTCATGAACCATATGGCAGTCGATATACATCAGTCCAATACCGTTACCACGGTCTTCAACTAAATGATGATCCCATATCTTTTCATACATAGTCTTTGGCATAACTTACTCCTGTTTTTTTTTAAATCCCTGTCGGGATACCCTCGCATTAGCTCGGCCTCCCACTTGGTCGGTACGGCTTCGCCTATATATATCGTCATTCCCGTGAAGAGCAAAAGACTTAGTGCGCTAAGCTATATCATACAGTTACATATGTATCTATCGTGATGACACAAAAACGGGGTGGACATTAAGCCCACCCCGAATTTGGTATTCATCATTGGCTTATTAAGCACAAAGTCCAGCTAAAAGCTTACTTCTTTGCTTTACGGTGCCAATCTGTCTTTTCTTTAATACGTGCAGACTTTCCACGACGTGTACGTAGGTAATAAAGCTTAGAGCGACGTACTTTACCACGACGAACAACCTCGATACCTTCTACAACTGGGCCATATAGTGGGAATACGCGTTCAACGCCTTCACCATATGAAATCTTACGTACGGTAAAGTTAGAGCTAATGCCCTTATTACCTTTAGCAATACAAACGCCTTCAAAGATCTGAGTACGTTCGCGCTCGCCCTCTTTTACTTTAACGGCAACTTTAAGTGTATCACCAGCGCCAAATTTTGGAAGGTCTTTGCCTTCGCTCATCTTAGCGATTTGCTCTGCTTCGAGCTTTTGAATAATATTCATTATCGTCTACTTTTCTCTAGCTTATCCCGCTCATAGGTCGACCAGAGATCTGGCCTACGTAACCGAGTCATTTTTTCACTCTCATCAAGCCGCCACTGGGCGACCCGTTTATGGTTCCCACTTGTAAGAACCTCGGGAATTTCCATCCCGTTCCAAACCTGCGGTCTGGTATATTGAGGGTACTCTAAGAGTCCCCCCGAAAAACTTTCTTCCTCTAGCGTTTCGACCTTTCCCATCACACCGGGAATTAACCGAACCACCGAGTCGAGCATTGCCATTGCCGCTGGCTCTCCACCAGACAAAATGAAATCACCAAGGCTAACCTCTTCGATTTCATGCGCAACAAGCACCCGCTCGTCGACCCCTTCAAAACGACCACACAAGATGGTCACACCACCTGCATCCAGCCATTCCTGCGCTTTTGCCTGATCAAACTGACGTCCACGCGGGGACATATACACCACAGGTTTACCTTCGCCCATCTCCGCTTTTGCAGCGTCAACAGCCTTAGATAACACATCAGCGCGCAGCACCATCCCTGGGCCGCCACCCGAAGGTGTATCATCAACATTTCGGTGCTTATTGTCTGAAAAATCACGAATGTCCAGTGTTTTTAATGACCAATGTCCTTGCGTCAATCCTTTACCTGCTAATGACTTGCCGAGAAACCCCGGAAACATGTCAGGAAAGATCGTTAGAACAGTGGCTTTAAAAGCTGTATTTTCGTCTTGATCCATCAGATTAAATCAGCACCTTTTTTACCTTCTGCTGCTTCTTCTTTTGACGCGTCGGTCGGCACTTCTACTTGTGTCGATATCCACTCATCAAAAGCAACCACAACACGCCCTGCTGCAATATCTACCACAGGCACCCATTCCTTGAGGAACGGTACAAGCGCGAAACGACCAATACCCTTAACTGCCTTAGGCATGACGATTTCAAGCAGATCGCCTGACCCGTAATTTTCAACGGATTTAATATGCCCAACTGGATTGGCGTCACGATCAACAACTTCAAGCCCTATTAGGTCAGCAAGAAAATATTCATCTTCATCTGCTGTCTCGCCAATGGCTTCACGCGGAACAAAAAGCTGTGTCCCGTTTAAAAGCTGTGCGTCCTCGCGGTTTGTAATACCTTCGACTTGGGCGGCAAAACCACCCTTGATCACTTTACTTACCTTGAATGACACTATTGGACCATTAGCCCCTTTATGTATCGCATCAAAGTTTTTGATGGCTTTTGGATCATCGGTAAACGAGCGTAAGCGAACATCACCTCTAACGCCGTGGGCACCGCTAAACATACCAACGCACACCCATCCGTCTTCGACGCCTTGACTGCGTCGATCTTCAGATACCTGTGATGATATTGGCATGTGTGACATGTGCCCACCTCATTTTTTGGTCGATCAGTTCAAATTCTACTGATTACTCAGCAGTTGCTTCTTCAGCAGCAGCTTCAACAGGAGCTTCTTCAACAGGAGCCGGCGCAGCCGCAGCTTCAGCAGCAGCTTCAGCAAGTGCAGCAGCTTTATCAGCACGCTCTTCAGCGCGATTTACAGCATTTGTACCTGGCGCACCTTTTATTGGGTTAGCACGCTTTTTAGCTTCTAAGATGCCCGCAGCTTCTAGAAAACGCTGAACACGATCAGAAGGTCTAGCGCCTTTTGACATCCAGTCTTTGATCTTATCAGCATCAAACTGTACACGATCTTCGCTATCTTTTGGCAACATTGGGTTATAAGAACCAACACGCTCGATATAACGACCATCACGTGGCATGCGGCTGTCCGCAACAACGATACGGTAGTAAGGACGCTTTTTTGCACCAGCGCGTGCAAGACGAATTGAAGTAGCCATAATATTTTCCTTTTATTTACTTCTTTATAGGTCTGCCCCTGCGGATCAGATCCCAATTAGTTAATCTCGTTATGTTATTTTAGTAATTTATCAAATCCGGGAGGAAGACCGCCACCCATGCCACCAGGCATGCCGCCGCCCATTCCACCGGGCATCCCACCCATCATAGACCCAAGATTAGGCATTTTACCGCCCTTGCCCATTTTGGACATTTTCTTCATCATCTTGGACATCTGTAGGTGCATTTTCAGTAATTTATTCACTTCTTGAACCGATGTGCCTGATCCTGCTGCAACGCGCTTTTTACGACTAGCATTCAACAAGGCTGGCTTTGTCCGTTCAATCTTTGTCATGGAATTGATAATCGCTTCTTGGCGCTTGAACATGCTATCGCCATCAGGATTACTAGCCATCGCTTGTTTGATCTTACCCACGCCCGGCAGCATTGATAGCACGCCCTTCATGCCGCCCATCTTCGCCATCTGGCGTAATTGGTCACGTAGATCATTTAGGTCAAACTGACCTTTGGCCATTTTTTTGGCTAATTTATCTGCGTCGTCTTTGTCGATAGTCTCTGCTGCTTTTTCCACAAGGGATACAACATCGCCCATGCCAAGAATACGACTTGCAACACGCTCGGGATGAAACTCCTCTAGCGCGTCCATTTTCTCGCCAACACCAACCAGCTTGATCGGCTTGCCCGTTACGGCCCGCATTGATAACGCAGCACCGCCGCGACCATCGCCGTCCATACGCGTTAGCACAACGCCCGTGATACCAATTTGGCCGTCAAATTCGGTTGCCACGTTAACGGCGTCCTGACCTGTTAGGCTATCGGCTACAAGGATTGTCTCTTTTGGCTTAATCAGATCACGGACAGCAACAACCTCACTCATGAGGTCAGCGTCAACATGCATACGGCCCGCCGTATCAAACATCACAACGTCAAAACCTTGCAGGCGTGCAGCGTCTAGCGCGCGGCGGGCAATATCAACGGGCTGTTGGCCTTCAACGATTGGCAGTGTCTTAACGTCTATTTGCTCACCTAGAATTTTTAGCTGTTCTTGGGCCGCAGGACGACGGGTATCAAGCGATACCATCAGTACTTTTTTCTTGTCTTTTTCAGTAAGGCGTTTCGCGACCTTGGCTGTAGTGGTCGTCTTACCAGAACCTTGCAGACCAACCATTAACATCGGAACGGGTGGTAATGCTTCTAATTCTAGACCTTGCGCCTCTGACCCAAGCATCGCGACAAGCTCGTCATTAACGATTTTGACGACCTGTTGACCCGGCGTGACAGACTTCATCACCGTGTGGCCGACAGCCTTTTCTTTGACCTTATTAATGAAGCTTTTAACGACAGGCAGTGCAACATCGGCCTCTAGCAGCGCCACACGCACTTCACGCATGGCATCACTGACGTCCGATTCTTTTAGGGCACCACGGCGTTTTAAACCGTCTAAAATCCCACTTAATTTATCTGACAGATTGTCAAACATATGGCAAAGCATCCCAATATTACGCGATATTACGCGTTTAAATTCAATATCTTACAGCAAAGTTGAAACCATACGCAAAAATCACCAGCGGGCGAAACTCGCTGACTGGTGGGTATCCGTACTTTCGTAGTGGGACACGTATAATTTTCATACTTTTATGTAAAAGCAAGAGTTACCTAGGCTTCTGATCATGTTTTGTCAATAAAAATAGCCCTCATGTCGCCCTATTTATTACGAAAATACTTTTCATTTACATTTCTTGCATCTAGCATCACAAAAATATCGGGCCAAAATATCAGGGAAGTATATTAATCAATGAACACATCACGCGCACCATATCAAACGGCGGGTCTAGTTTTAGGGCCAGTTTTATTCACTCTATTGATGAGCATGTCAGCACCAGCTGGTATGAGCGATTTAGCGTGGAATGTGGTGGCACTGTCAGCCCTGATGGCGACATGGTGGGCAACGGAGGCTATTCCTATTCCCGCCACTAGCCTGTTGCCGATTATCATGCTGCCCTTGATGGGTGTGGCGACCAGCAAAGAGGCATCTCTGCCCTATAGTAGCCCTGTTATTTATCTATTGCTGGGTGGTTTTATCGCCGCAATGGCCATGCAACGCTGGGGACTACACAAACGAATTGCCCTGAACATTCTTGCCCGCGTGGGTGATCAGCCCGCTGCGCTCATTGGTGGTTTTATGGCCGCCAGCGCTATTTTGTCCATGTGGATATCTAATACAGCGACGACCCTGATGATTATCCCCATCGCGCTAACGGTGTCAGAGACGATACTCGGCGAGAAGGCAACCAGTCACCGCTTTACCCTTGTGTTATTGATTGGTTGCGCGTGGGCGGCCAGCATTGGCGGCCTCGGCACGATTATCGGCACACCGCCTAACCTGTTTGTTGTCGCCTTTATCGAGCAAACAACTGGCCGTGAAATCTCATTCGGTGAGTGGATGATGTTTGCCGTGCCTGTGGTCATCGTTATGGTGCCAACGGCGTGGTTCGTGCTGACTAAGATCGCCTTTCCCTTTAACACCGACACAGTTAAGGGCGGCAGTGAGGTTGTCCAAGCAGAGCTTTTAAAGCTTGGCAAGATGTCTAGCGCTGAAAAGCGCGTTGCCTATGTAATGGGAGCCATGGCCTTTATGTGGAGCTTCCGCCTGCTCATGGTAAAATCAGCTTTCATCACCGACTTGCTACCGTTCATGGCGTATCTAAAAGACACCCATATTGCCGTTATTGGCGGCCTTGCCATGTTCTTAGTGCCATCAGGCAACAAGGATAGCATATCCCTATTAAACTGGGCAGAGGCTGAACGCCTGCCGTGGGGCGTTATTCTGTTATTTGGTGGCGGGCTTAGTCTTGCTAGCGCTATTCAAGCCACTGGCCTTGCCTTGTGGCTAGGTGAGAGCATGTCAATCATGGGCACGGCGCCGTTAATACTGGTGATGTTCGCCATTGTTACTATGGTAATTTTTCTGACAGAACTGACCAGTAATACCGCCACAACCGCAGCCCTCGTGCCCGTTATGGCGGCGCTTGCCGTAACCATCAATGTTGACCCTATTTTGCTCGCAGCCCCAGTTGCTATGGCCGCGAGCTGCGCCTTCATGCTGCCCGTTGCGACGGGACCAAACGCGGTGGTTTTCTCAACGGGATATATTCAGGCACCGCAAATGATCCGCGCAGGGATTGTGCTAAACATCCTTGGCACCTTCATCGTCACAGGTATTTGCTACGCGCTTGTGCCGTATGTGTTTGGGTAGGGATTACTTAAACCGTGCCATTAACTCAGCGCGTTTACTGCCCTCAAAGACGGGTAATTCATAACTATGCGCCAAATCATAGGCCATGGATAGTTGATCCATTGGGGCGGCAAGACCAGCCTTTGCAAAGACCTGTGCAAGTTCACCCATATCGGGCCAGTTTTTATTTTCCCGCAGGAAGAAGATCACATCGCGGCATGCAGGGCCAACGCTGAGGTTTAAGCCCATGCAGACCATCGCACGAAACAAATTAACATTCGCGGGTGACAGGCTGGCATTACCGGCTAGTTCACCTTCTAGCTCAAGACCAAATAGATCGCTCACATGATCGACAGATAAATCACTCACTTGCCCCACATGCAAACAATCATCCACGCCAGCCCGCGCGGCATCGCTTAAAATACGATCATAGCTGAAGCTATCCAGATCAAGGCGAGAGACAAAGTCATTGAAACTACAGCGCTCGCCCCGCGTCACGCGAAAAGCATATAGGCTTTCGATCAAGCTATCTTGCGGCCTAAGCATCATCACAAGGCGTAAATCAGCCTTCATTTTCTTGCGTACTGTAGCGAACCTCTTAAATAAATTAGCACTACCAGCATATAAGCTATGATCCTTCACACCCACCATGCGACCAAGGATATTTTCTTCACTGATGATAAGCTTGCCCTCAGCTGATAATCGCTTAGCAAGCCCAGACACGCGCCGCGCCATAAACGGATTAAGGCTGTTATATTGATATAAAGCATTCAACGTTCTAAAATCAGCATCATGCTTTTTAGGGCCGCGAAACCACAGGTCATAACCCGCTTTTTTAAGGGGCTTACGGTTCGCCTTCAACAATAATTGAATGGCCGTCGAGGCACAGCGGTGTGCGCCAATATGAATGATAATTTGTGACATAAGGGCATATAGCCTGTGGAAAAGTAAGAAGTAAAGCGCCTAAACTGCTATATTATTATAGACTCTAACACCTAAGACCCCATATAAGGCGCCATATGAGTAAAGACGCAACATATACACCGTTTAAAAAGATGCATGGCCTTGGCAATGATTTCATCATTTTTGACGCACGGGCTGATGACATCACCTTGTCATCAAAGGCTGTAGCACGTCTGGCAAATAGACGGCGCGGTATTGGCTGTGATCAATTGATTATTATGCGAGCCTCAGAGCGCGCTGATACCTTCATGGAAATATGGAACGCTGATGGTAGCAAGGTCGCAGCTTGCGGCAATGCCACGCGTTGTGTTGGTCGTATATTGCTAGATGAAACGTGTAATGAAAAAGTGACCATCCAAACGGATGCAGGTTTTTTAACGGCTATCAACCAAGGTAAGAATATCAGCGTGAATATGGGTCATGCCCGCCTAGAGTGGGAAGAGATTCCGCTTATAGAAAAAGCCGATACTATAACCACAGACATCGAAATAGAAGGCCTGCCAAAACCTGCTTGTGTAAACATGGGCAATCCCCACGTCGTATTTTTCATGGACCGCGTTATTAGCGATGATGACCTATCCCGATTTGGCGCAATGTTAGAGCATCACAGCATGTTCCCCGATCGCGTGAATGTCTCCTTTGCCGTTCAAGCGGGCGCAACGATTAGACTACGCGTATGGGAGCGCGGCGCAGGCATAACCCAGGCTTGTGGCACGGCGGCTTGCGCTAGTGTCGTTGCAGCCAGTCGTCGCGGTCTTACCTCCCGCGCGGCAATTGTCACGCTGGATGGCGGCGACCTACAGATTAAATGGCTTGATGATGGCACTGTGCAAATGACAGGCGACGCCAACCTTTCTTATGAAGGGGAGATCCAGTTATGAGTAATAAAGCAGAAGTCCTTACCTTTGGCTGTCGGTTGAACGCATACGAATCCGAAGTGATGCAAAATCACGCTGATAGTGCGGGCCTAACTGATGTTGTAATCGTTAATACTTGCGCTGTAACAGCAGAAGCTACCCGTCAAGCACGTCAAAGCATCCGTAAAATGAAGCGCGAGCATCCTGACAAGAAAATCATTGTCACAGGTTGTGCGGCCCAAGTGGACCCTGCGCAATTTGCCGAAATGGACGAAGTAAGCAGCGTTCTAGGCAATCAGGAAAAGCTAGAGGCTAAAAGCTTTAGCAACCTATCACTGGATGGCGAGCAAAAGGTTAGCGTCAATGATATATTTGATGTGAAAGAAACCGCTAATCATATGATTGATGGTTTCTTGGACCGAGCGCGTGCCTTTGTACAAATTCAAAATGGCTGTGATCACCGCTGCACCTTTTGTATCATTCCTTATGGGCGTGGTAACAGCCGCTCTGTGCCGATGGGCGAAAGCATTGATCAGATCAAACGCCTTGTGGCGAGGGGCTATAACGAGGTCGTGTTAACGGGTGTTGATATCACCAGTTACGGCGCAGACCTGCCCGGCACACCAACGCTGGGTAATCTGGTTCAAAAGATTTTAACCCTTGTGCCTGATCTACCGCGTCTTCGCATTAGCTCCATCGACAGTATCGAGGTTGATGAACCATTATATGACGCCATCATTAGCGACAAGCGCCTGATGCCACATCTGCATCTAAGCCTGCAAGCTGGTGACAATATGATCCTAAAGCGGATGAAGCGCCGCCACATGCGCGAGCAAGCGATTGAATTTTGTAGTCGCGTATCAAAGGCGCGTCCCGACATGGTTTACGGCGCTGACATCATTGCAGGTTTCCCCACAGAAACCGAAGAAATGTTCACCAACAGCCTGAAATTAGTTGAAGAATGTGATTTAACATGGCTGCATATATTCCCCTATTCAGAGCGCGAAGGCACGCCAGCAGCCCGCATTCCCAATAGCGTACCAAAGGCTGTGCGCAAGGAACGCGCAGGCAGGTTACGTGCCCTTGGTGAGCTACAAATAACGCGGTTGTTTAAGCGCGCAGAAGGTCGCACTGATCGTTTACTGGTTGAACGCGTGGATGGCAGCGGCCTTATCACAGGCCATACGGAACAATTTATTCCCATAGCGCTTGAAACTGCGGCATTAAATCTCAATATAAAAGCTGGCGACTTGCTGGATATTAAATTAGCGTCATTGTCAGACAAGGCAATGACGGGGACTATAATAGGATAAACTATGGGCTGGCTCTCAAAATTCACAAAGACATCTGATGAAACAGTTGGCGAATCTGTTGAAGCACCCGAAGTTGCGCCAGTAGAGCCTGTTGCGGAACCCGAGACAAAGAAAAGCTGGTTCTCGCGTATGAAAGATGGGCTGCAACGCTCATCAAATGCCATATCAACTGGCGTTAGCGATATTTTCAACAAACGCAAGTTAGATGCTGATACGTTAGAAGAATTAGAAGACCTGCTCATCACCACCGATCTAGGTGTCTCCGTTGCGGCTAAGTTAACGACAGCATTATCTAAAGATCGTTTTGATAAGGAAATCGACGACGCGGAAGTAAAAGCAGTTTTGGCTGAGGAGATTGAAAAAATTCTCGCCCCTGTCGCCAAGCCGCTAGATATTAATCGCGGTAACAAGCCCCATGTAATTTTAATGGCGGGCGTTAACGGTGCTGGTAAAACCACCACCATCGGCAAGCTGGCCAAACAATTTACTGAGCAAGGCAAATCCGTGATGCTGGCCGCAGGAGACACATTCCGCGCCGCAGCCGTAGAGCAATTAGTCGTATGGGGTGAGCGCGTAGGCGTACCCGTTGTGACAAAGGAACTGGGATCAGACGCAGCAGCTCTTGCTTATGAGGCGCTAGACCGCGCGATTGCAGATAATGTTGATGTGTTACTCATTGATACCGCTGGTCGTCTGCAAAACCGCAGTGAGCTTATGGACGAATTAGCCAAAGTCGTGCGCGTTATCGGCAAGAAAATACCTGACGCCCCCCATGACACTGTGATTGTTTTAGATGCTTCAACGGGTCAAAATGCCATTCATCAAGTAGAAGTTTTCCAAGATATTGCAAATATTTCTGGCATCGTTATGACCAAGCTAGATGGGTCGGCGCGCGGTGGTGTATTGGTTGCTTGCGCTGAAAAATTTGCCCTACCCGTCCACGCCATTGGTGTAGGTGAAAACATTGAAGATCTACAAGCCTTTAACGCCAAAGACTTCGCCGAGGCCATCGTAGGTTTATAATTTCTTAACAAATATTTAAACTGGCTGATTTCTTGCATCTCTTTTCGCAATATTAAATTATTTGCGAGAGACATCATGTTAGAAGATGAACAAATCGAATTTTTCCTTAGCGCTATTGTGGATTCACGGTTCAAACCAGACCTTGAGGATAAAACCTATCTCAATAAATTTGGCTCAGCCATTGTTGGCATTTTAAGCAGAACTAGCGAAGATGAAGAAATATCAAGTGGCGACCGCGCTTTGATCATGAAATCTTTTAAGGTTGGCGCCAAACAAAAGAATAACTTTATCGCCTGCATATGTAATAGCGGCCTGTATAAAATAACAGGGAAAGTTAGCTATTTAAAAAAGGCTACACAGATACTCCGCAGCAGCCGTGGCGAAGATTTAACAGTGAGCATTGGCAATCTAACTGCCCTTAATGAAATGCTGTCAACCGATGACATGGATGAAAAATCCAACCATAAAAAATATATCAACGCGGCATTATTTGACGCAATGAATGCTAATATTAGCCCACGTTATCAGGCGGCATTAACAACCGCTGGTCAATCATTAGATATGGCGACAAATGAGCCACAGGTCGGACGCATTGCCATTATCACATCTCAATTTATTGACCCAGATGACAGCGCAACATTAGATGTTTTAACGCTAGCGGAAAAAATTAAGGTCGAGCTTAACCAAGAAGTTTTGATCGTCAATACCTATGACCACCGTGACACAAATTCGGGTTGCATGATCCCAAGCCAATTATACACAGTGCATAAACATTATAGTGACGCCGATGACATTACCAATAATGATCATAACTATTTCTTCCACCAGCCAGCGCATAGCTTTGACATTGAAAGCAATATTGTTAGCTGTGTGAAGGCTATCACTAATTTCGCGCCCAGCGCCATCGTCTCCTATAGATCACCTGACATGCTAGGTGAGGTATTTACCGATATCGTGCCTGTTATATCAGCCTGCGACATAGACCAAGACGTACTGATGGTAGATATTAAAAGCCATTGCAGTGACAAAGATATAGGGGTAGATACAGAGCAGTTCGCAACCGCTTCCTAGAGGATCAGTTTATGCTGCATAGTCTTGCTACCCGTATCTTGCCTAGCTTTTGGCATTGTCGTCACACATGGCTAAAAAGCGCCCATAATACAAAATGGTGTCTCATTGGCTGTGCGGCTGGTGATTTTGGTACCATTGCGTATTTTCAATATGCTGGCGCAAGTCTATTTGGTGTAGAATTCACAGTCTTGATGATTATGGCGCTTGCCACCTTCAATGGCCTACTGACATCTATCATCCTTGAGACCATCATATTGCGGCGCGCTGGCATGGATATGGTATCTGCGCTAAAAACTGCCTTTGGCATGAGCTTTATATCGATGATCGCCATGGAAATTGCCATGAATATCACTGACTATGCGCTGACGGGCGGGGCGATTATCACATGGTGGGTATTACCCATAGCGCTGTTTTTTGGTTTTATAACGCCTTGGCCCTATAATTATTGGCGCCTAAAGAAATACGGCAAGTCTTGTCATTAAGTTGAAATCTCTACACCAGCTACTAATCGCAATAGTATGATGGTTGGTCTTTCCGTACCCTATGAAAATTAATACTTCCTCATTCTTAACTAATATTAGCTGCATCCACGGGTACTATAACTTTAAACACGACACTTTTCTTTAAATGTTTTAACCACACGCCAATAGTCCATAGCCAAAATAAGAAAAGGCTTATCGTAGTGTAAAGCCATTGAAACTTTAGCTCACCACCACTCTCATTATAAAAAGAACTATTCGCATAAACCATTCCTATAAGAAAAGTGCTTGTAATTAATGCCAGTTGAACAAAATTTCTATTAATTGGCTTAGTCTGGCGATTTGCGTAAACATAAGCATAAAGGCTAAAAATAATTATCTGAACCATACACACAAAATACGAAAGCCAAAAATTCCAACCATTGCCTACAGCATCTAGTTCGGGTTCAATTGCTCTGCCAGTTGAGACCAAACATACCACAGCAGCAGACAAACTAAATGCTCGCGAAAATTTAATCTGATCATCATATTCTTGATCATTAAAACATGGCATATCGTACAATGATAGATAAGTACAATAGATAAGCAGTAAAATGATGGGAAAAAATATTATTGCCCAGTTAAATTCCATAGAGGCAGAAAGTGTTAGTGAAGTAACCCCGAATGCTATTACAGCATAATAAGGGGATTTAGTTGGACTAAAATATGCCATCACAGTTTGGGCAAAAGATAATGCGGCTGAAACACTCATTATTTGTTCCTTTTAATACTAATTAATAAAAGCCAATAAAGTTTAATCTACTATTATTCTATTGGTACGTGACCCACTTTTTACTTTGGCGTCATTCTAATAATTAAAATTAAATACTATATATAGGTGTGTAATGCAATCATTTTTTTCGTGTAGACTGTTGATGCCTTTAACTAAATTTTACTATTCATTTATCCCCGCTTCATGTATACCCGCCCCTAAATTAAACGCAGGTAGATATATGTCACATACTATTCCCAAAATCGGTCTCGTATCACTCGGTTGCCCAAAGGCACTGGTTGATAGCGAGCGCATCATCACGCAGCTACGTAGCGAGGGTTATGAAATAGCCGCTGATTACGCTGGTGCTGATGCTGTGATCGTCAATACCTGTGGTTTTATCGACAGCGCAAAGGAAGAAAGCTTTGAGGCGATCAAGGAAGCTTTAGCTGAAAACGGCAAAGTGATTATCACAGGTTGTTTAGGCGTTGACGAGCAAGCTGTGCGCGAAGTAGCACCTGATGTACTCGCCGTCACAGGCCCTCACCAGTATGAACATGTTGTTGCCGCCGTCCATGACGCGGTAAAACGCCCGCACGAGCCTTATCTCGATCTAGTACCGCCAGCAGGTTTAAAGCTGACGCCGCGCCACTATGCTTACCTCAAAATATCAGAGGGCTGTAACCACCGCTGTAAGTTTTGTATTATCCCAAGCTTGCGTGGGGATCTGGTTAGTCGCCCCATAAATGCTGTGTTGCGCGAAGCCGAGAAACTAGCTGACGCAGGTGTACGCGAGTTATTGATCGTATCACAGGATACCAGCGCGTATGGCGTAGATACCAAACATGCCAGCGCAGAATGGAATGGCAAGCAGTACCGCGCCCATATGACAGACCTATGTGAAGGTCTTGGCGAGCTGGGTATATGGTCACGCCTGCATTATGTATATCCCTACCCCCATGTGGATCAGGTAATCCCGCTAATGGCAGAAGGCAAAATCCTGCCCTATCTGGATATTCCGTTTCAACATGCCAGCCGCAGTGTGCTGAAAGCGATGAAACGCCCCGCCAACGAGCATAAGGTGTTAGAGCGCATTCAAAGCTGGCGCAAAATTATACCTGATCTGACCATACGCTCCACATTTATCGTCGGCTTCCCGGGCGAAACCGAAGAAGATTTTGACTATCTGCTCCAGTGGATGAAGGAAGCTCGCATCAACCGTGCTGGCGCCTTTAAATACGAAAACGTTGAGGGCGCTCAGGCGACCAGCCTGCCAAATCACGTTCCTGAAGAGCTAAAGCAAGAGCGTTTTGAACGCTTTATGGAAGCGCAGGCAGCAGTATCATCTGAGCTACTGGAAGAGCGTGTTGGCACCATCCAAGGCGCTATCGTTGATGATATGGACGGTGACACCGCCATTGCCCGCACGTGGGCCGACGCACCAGAGATCGACGGTCAACTATTCATCGATGACGCCTTTGAGCTAGAACCAGGCGATATGCTGGACGTTGAGATCACAGGCGCGGACGATCATGATCTATACGGTAAAATCCACAGAGGGTAAGTTTGGGTTAAGAGCCTACTCCCCCGCAGTGCTTAGCAGATAAATAGAGAGTGCACGGCGTTGACTATCGGTCAGTTCAACTGTTGGCATGGGGCTTGGTGGTGACTTTAATAATCCACTCAGGCTATCCACGGTATATCGTGCTTTTAGACCCTTTAGCTCTTTAACGGCAACGCCCTCTGCTACGGCCTCTGCCATATGGCAGCTCGCGCAACCATTCACATCAAATAGCAAGGCACCTAACTGCTCTGCCGACATCAGCTCCACAGGATCGATGTCCTTTAACGGATCATCCACGGCTTGCTGGGGCATTATAACACCCGCTTGTTGCGCGCCTTTGGTAATACTATAGATCACGCCCGCGTAATCATCAGACACATAAATAGCACCCCCCGCGTCCTGCACTATATCAACGGGGCGACCAATCACATCGCCGTGCAATTCAAAACCTGTCATGAAATCACTTTCATGGGCAACGCCGTCCGCGTCAAAATTAAGGGCCACAACCTTATAACCAACCAGTGTTGAACTATTCCACGACCCATGCAAGGCAACTAGCGCCGCATTATCATATCCAGACGGCGCAGTCTTTGGATTTAAGAAACGCATCCCAAGCGGTGCACGGTGAGCACCAAACCCATGATAAGGATGAATAGAATCTTTAATCTCTAGATCATAGCCTTCGCCGTGATCGGGGTCAGCAACAGCATCGTCATAAGCATGTGGCCAGCCATAAAAGGCACCATCTTGGATCATGTTAAACTCATCATTGGGTGTATCATCACCCAGCATGTCACGGCCATTATCTGTACCAAAGAGCAAACCAGCGCCATTAGTGCCATCTGGTTTCCAGTCGAACCCGACCGTATTACGTAGACCGGTGGCATATAGCTCTACATCTTTGCCCTGCGGCGTCATTTGCAGCATAGCCGCGTAAAAGGGGCTATCTTCGATGCAGACATTACAGCTTGACCCGATTGTTAGATAAAGCATGCCATCAGGACCAAAGGCAATGGTGCGTTTGTTGTGGTTGCCACCTGCGGGTAAACCAACAAGAATAGCTTGAAGATCACCTGTGGTCTTGTTTGTTTCGCTATCAAATTGAATGCGCGATACACGGTGAACCTCAGCGATATATAACCAACCATCACGTAATGCCACACCGTGCGGAGTGTCTAAATTTTCTAATAAAATTGCTTTACCATCGCTTATGCCATCGCCATCGCTATCTGCTTTAATCAGGTAGACTTTACCTTCACGCACGCTGCTAACGATAATATCGCCACGCGTCGTCATCACCATCATACGGGCATGGGGGATGCCTTTGGCGAAGACCTTCACATTAAGGCCCTCAGGCACCTTAAACCGACTACTCACCACACTGTCTGTTGGCACGGGGGCTTGCTTGCCTGTAATCATGTCAAGCAAAGGACCAGAAAAGAAAAGATTTGTCGGCCACCACACCCATAAGGCAATTGCTAAAACACCAATTAATAGGAGAATAGTTTTCAATATACGTTTTAAAATAATCATCTAGAATGGCCTTTGAGCAAATAATCGCATTACATTTTATTTGATCTTAACAAACATTTGCAGCAAAGAAAGAAGAATGACATAATAATATATAGGCAACTGCGAAATAATAGGATTTTATCATGAACAGACGTGACCTTTTAAAGTCAATCATGGCGGCAAGTCTCATAACAGCACTACCACCTGCACTCATGGGTAGCGTAGCCGCCGTTGGTGCAGAGCATATTATCAAGCCACCTCATCTTAAGGTTACTCAAAAGATAATGCTCATTGCACCTGCCAGATCCATTTTTAATGAAGATACTGTTCGCATTGCTGAGGAGGTTATTCGCGGTCTTAGGTTACAGCCTGTACGCGCCAAACACCTTATGACCAGAAATGGCTACCTCGCAGGTACTGACAAAGAGCGCGCTGATGACATTAACGCTGCCTTTGCAGATCCAGAAATTAGCGGTATTTTTGCCATTGCAGGTGGTTGGGGCTCTGCCCGTACGCTTAGCTTACTTGATTACACCTTGATAGAACGTAATCCAAAGGTCATCATGGGTTATAGCGATATAACAGCGCTTTTAAACGCTATTCATCACAAAACAGGCATTGTCACTTTTCATGGACCTAACGCGTCAAGTGTTTGGAATGGTTTTTCCACTAAATCAGCCCGCGCCCATTTATTCATTGCCGGCAAGCCTGTATATAAGAACCCCCGTTCTCGCCAAGATAGCCTCGCCATTAGAAACTACCGCATTCAAACCATTGTGGGCGGCAAGGCCAGAGGGCGCTTAGTCGGCGGTAATTTATCGGTATTCACATCACTGTTGGGCACACCTTACATGCCATCGCTTAAAGGTAAGATTCTCTTCTTAGAAGATGTGGGCGAGAGCATTTACCGCGTTGACCGCATGCTGAACACTCTAGCGCTAGCTGGTGCATTTAGTGACGCAGCAGGCATTGTTTTTGGCAGCTTTAAAGATGTTAAACCCGACGGTGATGGCTACGGCAACCTAGCACTTATGGACCTATTTAACCGTTACTGTAAGGAGGCTGGAAAACCTTCTTTTTATGGTGCCATGTTTGGTCATATAGAGAATAACCATACAATGCCCATTGGCATCCGCGTTGCTATAGACGCTAATGCTGGATCTATTGAGTTTTTAGAAAAATCTGTTCAGTAAATGACTAAATCATGATGCTCAGCATCTATTTCAGGAACCTGCCTTAAAGCTCTCAGACATAGTTTTTATTCATGGCCCCACCGATTCCGAATTAACGCCCATAGGTAATGCGGCATGACAAAATACAACCCTAAATAATTAAGGTGTATATATTGCTCATTCAGTAGGGGGAAGGCTCGCCTTAGAGCCTATTTCACTTCCCATGTCTGGCCACCATATACGATATCTTTCAGGGTACGTTTCGAACTATTTTGAATGGTTTTCACCTGATCATTCACGGCTCTATCGTAACATGTCTCAGCCTCATTGCGGTAAATAACGCCCATCGCCACTGGCTCACCGTCATTTGCACCAAGTTCAGCAAGCAACCGTGCAAGACCAAGATTAGCCTCATTATGCACAAGTATATCACCCTCAGAGACCCCACCTTCGCCAATGGTTACAACCTCAAGTGCAAAGTGATCAGCATTAAAAATGATCCCTTTATCACGCTCTTTACCGAAGATCATCTTTTCGTCATTTTCCAGTAAGACCTGCGAGTCAGATGCAATTTTCTTATCTGTGATATCAGACCACGCATGATCATTGTAGACAGGGCAATTTTGCAAAATCTCCACAAAGGCCGCGCCCTTGTAGGCTTGCGCTGCCTTAAAGACACCTGGCATATGCTTTTGCGCTGTATCCACTGTACGTGCTGCAAATCGCGCCCCACTACCCAGCGCAAAGCTAATAGGATTAAGTGATGGATCAATCGAGCCAAATGGTGATGACGGCGTTTTAATACCAACCTCGGATGTTGGGCTATATTGCCCCTTGGTTAGGCCGTAAATTTTGTTATTGAACAACATAATGTTCAAATCCACATTACGGCGCAACATATGTAGTGTATGGTTACCACCAATAGACAGACCATCACCATCGCCCGTGATCAACCAAACATCAAGTTCTGGATTTGATAATTTAAGGCCTGTCGCAACAGCAGGTGCACGACCGTGAATAGTGTGAAATCCATATGTGTTCATATAATATGGGAAGCGGCTAGAGCAACCAATTCCCGATACGAACACTGTATTTTCAAGCGTGGCACCCATTTCAGGTAGCGTACGCTGCATACATTTTAAAATCGCATAATCGCCACAACCTGGGCACCAGCGCACTTCTTGGTCAGAGGTAAAATCTTTGATAGTGAGTGCAGTTTGATCAGTCATATCTCAGCCCTCCCTTATGCTTTAGTCGCATTCGCTGTTTCGCGAATAACGTCTAGAATTTCAATAATTTTGAACGGCTGACCTGATACCTTATTTAACGGAATAGCGTCCACAAGGTAACGATCTCTCAGCACGGTCTTTAGCTGACCTGTGTTCATCTCTGGCACCAATATCTTATCAAAGCCCTTAAGCAACTCTTCAGTGTTTTTAGGCATTGGGTTTAAATAACGGAAATGAATGTGTGCTACATCAACACCCTCCGCCTGTGCGGCCTTAACCGCCTCTTGAATTGGACCATATGTTGACCCCCAGCCGACAACAGCTAGCTTGCCTTTTTCAGGTCCAATCTCAACGCCTTGATCCGGTATATCATTTGCGATATTTGCCACCTTATTCATGCGCGTATCTGTCATCTTTTGGTGGTTATCAGCGTCATAAGATATATGACCCGTGTCATAATCTTTCTCGATACCGCCAATACGGTGCATGCAGTCTTTTGTACCAGGTATTGCCCAATTACGCGCAAGTGTTTTCTCGTCGCGCTTATATGGGCTAAAATTACCCCCATCATCAGCACCAGCAAAAGTCACAGGGAAAGGCTCTAACGCTTCCATATCTGGCAACTTCCAAGGCTCAGCCGCATTAGAGGTAAATCCGTCAGACAGTAGAATAACGGGTGTCATATATTTTGTGGCTAGGCGCACTGCCTCAATCGAGGTTTCAAAACAATCAGCTGGAGAGCGCGTGCTGATCACAGGGATCGGCGCGTCACCATTGCGACCATATAAAGCCTGATACAAATCAGATTGTTCAGTCTTGGTCGGCAGTCCTGTTGATGGGCCCCCACGCTGAACATTCACCACCACTAAGGGTAGCTCGGTCGATATAGCAAGACCTAATGCTTCACCCTTCAGCGCGATACCGGGGCCAGATGAACTGGTAAGACCTAACGACCCCCCAAAGGAAGCACCAATAGCTGCACAAATGGCTGCAATCTCATCCTCGGCTTGGAAAGTTACAACGCCCAACTCCTTAAGCGTAGATAGCGTATGCAGCACAGGTGACGCTGGCGTAATAGGATATGATCCCAACATGATATCAAGACCTGCTAGCTGGCTACCAGCCACTAAGCCCCAAGACATAGCCTCTGACCCTGTAACCGTTTTATATAAACCTGGTTCTTGCTGCGTCGCGCCAATTTGATAGCGTTTAAATGACGCATGTAATTCAGCCGTTTCACCAAAGGCATGGCCTGCATTAAGCGCGGCAATATTAGCTTCGGCAATTTCTGGTTTCTTGGAAAATTTAGTATTTAACCATTCAGCAACAGGATTGCGCGGACGGCTAAACATCCACAGCATTAAACCCAGCGTATACATATTCTTACAGCGCAAAGCTTCTTTGTTACCAAGACCTATTGGCTTAACCGCTTCAACGGTTTGCTTTGTCGCGTCAATCTCAACTAGCTGATAGCCCTCTAAGGAACCATCTTCTAGTGGATTAGTCTCATAACCTGCTTTTTGAAGGTTACGTTTCGTGAAGCTGCCCGTATCAACGACTAGCAAACCGCCAGTGCGTAGATTGCTTAAGCTAACCTTTAGGGCAGCGGGATTCATCGCCACAAGTACATCAGGCTCATCACCAATGGTTTGAATACGCTTAGCCCCAAAATTAATCTGAAAGGCCGATACGCCAAAGGTCGTGCCAACGGGTGCGCGAATTTCTGCTGGAAAATCTGGGAAAGTGGATAAGTCAGAGCCTGCCAGCGCTGTTGAAGTGGTAAACTGATTACCTGTCAGCTGCATACCATCACCAGAATCGCCGGCAAAACGTACAACTGCGGATTCCAGAATTTGAACTTCTGAAGTCATTTTAAACTATCCTTACATATACCATGTTACTGGCCTTTATCCTGACGGCAACAGATGACAAAAAGCCTAGTCCGTCAAGAACATTAAAGTTACTTACTCTATTACATAATTTGTAACAGAAATACGACGGAAAAATCCCTCCCTTGTTAAAAAGATTTTATTACTTCTGGATAATGACATTCGCCTTAACCCCATATCCGTAGTATTTTATACTCATCCACATACTTATCAGCACTTTATTCTTATACTCGATGGAAAAGACCTAAGAAGCTCCCATTCTTTTTTGCAGCCCTAAAGAGCAAGGTGACTGTAAGGCACACCATCAAAAACTCCGTTAAAGGCCGCGAATACCAAATACCTGTTTCGCCGTAAAACTGAGGCAATATGAAAGTCAGGGGTAAAACAAAGCAATATGTCCTAGCCATATTTAAAATCGCGGCATTACCCGCAGCGCCTACTGCCTGAAAGTAGGTTGCGATGATCATCGTTGGACCAAAGAAGAAAAATAGCATTAAAATGATGGGAATTATCCGCCCAACCTCACTAGATAATGTCATGTCATCAACAAACATTAAGGCGAGACTATCAGCCGTTGAAATTAGAATTACCTGAATGCAGACACAATAGATAAAAGCGGCGACAAGTCCTGTTTTTAACGCTGCATTACTGCGTGCGCGCTCCCCAGCACCATGATTTTGACCTATGATAGTTTGAAAGGCAGTACTAAGACCCAGCAGTGGTAAAAAAGTAAAGGATGTCACACGGGTGATGACACCAAAGGCGCCAGCAGTCGCCGCATAATCGCTCACGCCCCACATCTGCACGCCGTACAACGCCATAATCGCCGCCAGTGACACACCCAAATAATTTAAGCTGACAGGCATACCCAGCGCAAAAATTTCACGAATATGATCGCCAAATTTCTCACGCCATCTCAGCGTTAAAGACAAGGCCTTATCATGCCTAATCATATAACTACTGGTAATCAGCAGTGATAGAAACTGAGAGGTTACAGTCCCCCAAGCCGATCCCGCCACCCCTAACTCAAGCCATACTACAAAAGCAAAATCGAAAATCACATTAAATAATACCGATAGAAGCATAACCCGCATCATTATCTTCATCGCACCATCAGAGCGAAGTCCGTCGATGTGCAATGCTAGCGTAAACATCAATGGCGCCCCCATCATGGTGATCAGCATATAGTCATAGCTCATACCAGCCATAACTTCATCACCACCACTAAGAGAACTAACAAAATCAAAACCAAGGGTTAGATAACTGATCATTAATATAAGCGCTATCAGGCCTGACATAATATGTGCCTGTGTAAACAGCGCAGTTGCAGCCTGCCTATCGCCGCGCCCTAGCTGACGCGCTAAAATGCTCGACATACCAGAGGCCACCATTGCAGATAGTGCAATCATAATCATAAACAGCGGAAACATGAGCGTTACAGCCGTGAGACCAAGCGCACCCACATAGGCACCGACAATCCAAGCATCCACTAAATTAAAAGAGCCATTGATCAGCATGATCAGCACAATAGGCAATGCTGTTTTCATAAACACGCGCGGCATGTTCTGCGTTAGATATACGTTATCTGAAACATCAGTTTCATGATTTAATTGTTCACTCATGATGGTTCAAACATTGTGTAAAGGCAGCCTGAAATTGTTCATAAAATTCAGGGTTTTTCTCATTGAAATGATCTTCAACCCACAATGACATAAGTCTTTTTTTATGCAATTTTACTTTTACGCCTTTCATTAAATGGCTCGTCTTAACTGTCATAAACTCATCAATTTCGCCTACCAAAAAGGCATCGATTTTCCCTCTAATTAGGCGATCAAGCAATCTAAAGGGGGTATCACTACCTGCTTCTAGCTGATACCCGCCCTCACGCAAATATGTTTCTGGGAAAGACCCAGGAATAGATGCTACCCTCGCAGAAGACTTAAATATCTCTGATTGTGGGTCCATATCGTTCCCATTCAGCATATACCAATTGATAGTATAGTTACCGATTGGCCCTACAAAGCGCTTTGGTGGCCCCTCTCGCAAATAAGCCGGAAAGAAGATGTCAATTTGCTCTTCCTTAGACATAACATTAGCGCGCGCTATAGACATAACAGATATTGAAAACTTCAGACCCATCTTCTCCATGCTGCAACCCAACGCATCAACAGTAGAACCTTCTAATGTCCCATCCTTCAACACCCTAGCAAATTTACTTTCGCCATGTGTCGCAATACGAACAACATCCTCTGCCGCAAGTGATACAGACAGGCAGAATGTTAACATTAGATTTATCAAGAAATATTTCATTAGCGCATCAATACAAATTCTTCAGCGCTAGATGGATGCACAGCTACAGTGCTATCAAACTGTGCCTTGGTCAGCTTTGCCTTAACGGCGATACCAATGCCTTGAATGATCTCTGGGGCGTCTAGGCCAATCATATGAGCACCGACAACAATATCAGTTGCCTTATCCACGATCAGCTTCGTCATCGCGCGCTCTGTCGAGCCACCTAGCGTATGTTTCATGGGGCGAAAGCTGCTCTTGAACACTTCAATATCATCATAATGGTCGCGTGCTTCAGCTTCTGTCATGCCAACCGTACCGATAGGCGGCTGCGAGAACACAGCCGACGGCACAGCGTCATGTTCAGGCGATGTTGGTGTATCACCAAAGACCGTCAGCGCAAAGGCATGGCCTTCTTTAATCGCCACAGGGGTTAGCTGTACGCGGTTGGTAACATCACCAACTGCGTAGATGCTATCCACATTGGTTTTACCGTATGCATCTACCTTAATAGCGCCAGCCTTATCAAGATCAACACCAGCTTTATCCAGACCAAGACTTGATGTATTGGGGTGACGACCCGTTGCGTACATAACCGCGTCCGCATCTAATGTTGAGCCGTCGGTTAAGGTTAAACGCACACCATCACCCGATTTTTCAATAGCCGTTACATTAACCTTCGTCCGCAAATCAATGCCCGATGCTACCATCTCTGTTGCTAGCGCTTCTTGCATGTCACTATCAAAGCCGCGCAAAATCTGCTCACCGCGATATAGCTGCGTTACCTTGCTGCCGACACCATTAAAAATGCCTGCAAACTCTACGGCGATATACCCACCACCAACGATCACAATATGTTTTGGCTGCTCTTCTAAATGTAGTGCTTCATTGGATGTGATGGCATGTTCAATCCCTGGCACATCAGGCATACTCGGCCAACCGCCAACAGCAACAAGAATATATTTAGCGGTATAGGTATCATCGCCCATACGCACAGTATGATCATCAACGATAACTGCACGGCCTGCAATATGTTCAACACCATTGCTCTCTAACGTGTTTAGATACAGACCATTTAGGCGGTCGATCTCTGCGTCCTTGTTAGCAATAAGGGTTTTCCAACAGAAAGAGCTTTCACCCACGGTCCAACCATACCCTTTTGCCGCCTCAAAATCGTCTTTGAAATGCGATGCAAAAACAAGCAGTTTTTTCGGCACGCATCCGCGAATAACACAAGTACCGCCAACGCGGTATTCCTCCGCCACAGCCACTTTAGCACCAAGGGTTGATGCTATACGGCTAGCGCGAACGCCGCCAGAACCGGCGCCAATTACAAATAGGTCAAAATCATACTTCATCATTATACTCCAAAAAAAATTTGATCTATACATAAGCTATCTACGTATTTTTTCCATAGCTAGATTACTAAACGGCGATCACAACATCTTGATCTCATAAAAAAAGCAGCAGTGAGGATTGTCAAGCACAGTAATTTTTCTTAGATCATAGGCTGTTTAATATCATTGATAACTCAGCAATATGATCAGCATCCACATGACGCAGGGCATGATCGGCTTTATTTTTAAAGCTCTCAGATGCTTCCTTGTATACTCGCTGTCCAGACTCGGTTATCGCTATCATGCTTACCCTTGCATCACGTGGATTTTCTGCTTTTTCGACTAGACCAATTTTCTCCATCGGTAGTAACATACGTGTTACCCCAGAAGCAGTACGCCCTAACGCCTGGGCTAGGTCGACCCGCCGCATGGTTTTACTAGGCGATTCCATCAACTGCCCCATAACCACATATTCTGTAAAACCTATACCGTGAACACTGCCAAGACTTTGGTCTATTTGTTTGATGATACGATTACTGTGGTACCAAAGGTCAACAATCGCTTTTGTTTTTATATCCTCACGATAGTTCATGTCGTTTCTCTTATTGCTTGCTATTTACTTGATTGATCAAGCATTAATTAACTATATATACCTAGCATGTCAACAAGTAATTTCTCTATGCATAAAAAAAGGCGCCCATCCGAGCGCCTTTTAATCAATGCATGGGAGTAGATTCTATCTATCTGATCCATATAGATCACCAAAGAAATCACCATCGTTCCATGTTGGCTTTTTATCCCCATTGGCAATCTCACTAATGATTAACCAATTAATTAGCGCAAATTTACTAGCCGCATTATAATCAATCGCCTGCAAGATATCATCCTTTGGGCTGTGATAAGTTTTATGCAAAAATTCCATAAAAATTTTACCGCCGTCAAGACCATCTGTTGTGGGACCAAAACCAGTGGCAAGCATAACAGCCGGCACGCCCTGCTTAACAAAGGGGTAATGATCACTGCGTACAAAAATAGCTTCACTAGGAATAGGATCAGCACCAAGAGCAATACCAACTTTGTTAACTGCAGTTTCAGTAATTGGCCCTAATGAGCTATGGCTAGCACCAAAAGCGACAACATCTGTAAAGTCATACAAAAGCACAGGCATATCTAAATTAACATTGGCAACCATCGCCTTTTTATCAACTGTTGGATGGCTGGCAAAATAGTCTGCGCCGAGCAAGCCTCTTTCCTCAGCGGTAACAGCAGCAAACATAAGCGAGCGACGCGGTCTAACACCCTCTTCGATATATTTGCGAGCAACCTCAAGCATCACAGCAACACCCGAAGCATTATCAAGCGCTCCATTATTGATTTTATCATCACCCTTTGCGGTTTTAGATACACCAATATGATCAAGATGAGCCGATAGAACCACATATTCATGCTTTAATTTTGGGTCACTACCTTCAAGAACAGCTAGTACATTCGGGCTATTGAATGGCTTACTGATTGTTGACTTTTTCGCTATCCTAACATTGGCTTTTAACGCAAACCCTTTTGGCATGGTTGTGTCAGCCTCGGCTAGCATTGCAGTTAAGTCTTTACCACTAGCGGCCCAAATTTTAGCCGCAACATCATGAGACATGGACACGCCACCATTATGAGTGGGATGGTTGTTTGTTGGTTTACCATTCGCTTCTAACCAATCAAAAGAAGGACGCCCTAAATATTTTTTATAACTTTTAAAGGGACGACGTTTTTCATCAATGTTAGTATTAATCGTGATAGATCCAACAGCACCATAGCTGCCTATTACATCAGCCTTCGTGCTACCACTGCCGTAATGAGCACGGGTTTCACTATCAAATGACTTAGGCGCACCCGATAGATAAACGGCAATTTTACCCTTTATATCCAAACCTTCAAAATCATTATGATTGCGCTCTGGCGCAACGATACCATACCCTACAAAAACAAGATCACCGCCATAGCTAAGATCGCGATCTTGCCCGCTACCGCTAATATAATAATCATCACCCAGTGTAAGGCTCAAACTTTGGTCATCAAGATTTAGCTGCATACTTGCGCTATCCACCTCAAGGGTGGTTGTTGCAAATGGCACCTCTTGCAAATAGCCATCAATGCCCGCCGGTTTTAAACCAAGCTTTGCAAACTCACTCGCCACATAATGGGCGGCAATACGGTGCCCTTCGCTGCCAGTATCACGGCCGCGCAACAAATCATCCGATAGAAATTTAACATCCGCCGCAATGCGGTCGGCGCTAAATGTCGGGTAGGTATTTTGTGATGCAGTATCGCTTGATGGCTTAGTTCCATAACCAGCGCATGCACTAAGTGTTAGCGCCACCGCTATCGGTAGTGTATTTTTAAAATTAAACAACTTATATCCTCCCAAGTCGTAGTAGCCTATATGGCCTTATTATTATTTCATCTTCATACAGTATAAACGCAGTAAATGCTTCTAAACTTTAGTCTAATGGCCTGGCTCGTCTTTTAGGGCGTCGACAATTGCCCATATGCGGTCCTGCCCCCACACAACCGTATCACCGCAGCGCATGCTAGGCACACCCCAGCAACCCATGGCAAGCATCTCTTGTCTATTATTTTCTACCACATCACGCCATGATTGATCCGTCATTGCCTCACGCACATTAGCGGGATGGACACCAGCCTTTTCACAGATGGTTGCCAAGCCACTATCGCTAGCACCATCGATACCTTTTGCCACCACACAGCGCATGAATGTACGATAAAAAACAGCTACTTTTCCGGGATCTTCTTCAGCCAAATAACAGCCGATTTTCAATGCATTTTCTGTCGCTTTTCCTAATGGGTCAACCATCTTACCAAATGGCAGGTCGGCGGCCTCTGCCTCGCGCTTTGCATCGGTGAGTATATAGTGTTTTTTTTGTAACGGCACCTGCATGCCACGCATCACCATGGGCAGCACTGGTCGCAATTTTAATGTGGCACCTACTTCTGTGCACAGATGCAAAAGCTGCTCTAATGCTAAATAACTGTAGGGGCTACGTATGGAGAAAAACAATTCAACAACCTTACCCTGCGCTCTTGGCCCTACACTACCTAAATTGAAACGCCACAGTCGTGACAGGCCTGTCTGAATTTCATTATCACTGCCGAGGCCTTGTTTATTTAATCTATCTTCCAAATGATCCAACCGGTCAAGGCCCGCGTACCATTCGCCGCCGTAATATAAACTAGCGCTGGCATAATGGCCGAGACTGCGTAACTTTTTCTCGTTGCCGCGCAGGCTAATATCTTTAACACGGGCAACATCACAGGTTTCTTTGATCTTACCAACAGCACGCCGCCACAGAGCGCTACCGACTTCCTCAGCCATGGGAAAGAAATCTGCATTGCCTTGTTGGCTGGCTAGATAGCGGTTTACCATCCCAGCGCTTAGCGCGTCTGGCACCAAGGCATCAGATGGGAAGCCTAGCCCATAAAGTCTAGCAAGCCGCGCAGCGTCAATAATGGCGTAGGCTTCATAACGCTGTGGATCAGGATACATATTAGCGGGTAACCGCTCTACGACAATGGGCTTAATCTTGACCTTAAAACGTTTGGCAAATTCAGGTAATATCTGAACCATAAGCTGACAATAAGGATCGTCTGCGCGGTGAAAATAGAGTATTTCATGATCGCGCCCATGCATTCTACGGCCTAATTCGACCTTAATACGTTTTAGCGATCGCAATGTACCACTGGTTAACCATGCGGCTGCATTTGCTTTTAATGACGATATTAGCCCCATTCGGCTGTCCAACCCTGTTATTACTCAAATTCCCTGAGTGTAATTTGCACGGACAGGCCAAAGGATGCAAGTGCAATAGATGAATAAGGCTATATTGTTTTGCCCATTATTTTTCTTAGACAAAAGGGCGCTCAAAATAAGCGCCCTTTCCCTATCTATAAATACTGGCTATAAATACTGGCTATAAATACTCGCTTTTGATTAAAGCTGGCTAAGCGCATGCTCAGCTGTAGAAACAGAAAAATCGCCACCGTCTTCTACATTTAGCACTGTCACAGTACCGTCTTCAACAATCATTGAGAAACGCTTACTGCGAAGACCCATGCCAAAACCTGTACCATCAAGAACCAGATCAATCGCCTTTGTGAAATCGCAATTTCCATCCGCAAGTAATGTCACCGCGTCACCTGCATTTTGATCTTTTGCCCACGCACCCATAACAAAGGCATCATTAACAGACATACAGTAAATCGCATCAACGCCCTTGGCTTTGATTTCTGTTGATTTTTCAATAAAGCCCGGCAGATGCTTAGCTGAACATGTAGGGGTAAAAGCACCTGGCAGTGCAAAAAGAACAACTTTTTTACCGCCAAACAGATCATCTATTGTATGAGCCGCAGGGCCGTCTGCTGTCATTTCTACCAAGCTACCTTCAGGCAGTTTATCACCAACTTTTATAGTCATAATTTCGTCTTTCTATATTTAAGATTATTAGATACATTACAAATTATTGAACAACGTGCTTGCTGTCCGTTGCGAACCCCATGCCGTTTGAAAGCGTCAAACGTATTTCTTTGACCTTTATTGACTGGTCTTTTTTTCTTGTCATAACAGGTACAACAAACTGGGCTGACGTACCATCGCCTTTTAGGGAAAATTGCGTTTTGCCACCCTGAAAAGGCTCTGCTAATTCTGGAAATAATGCTGCCTGATCTAAACGGCCATTACTGGTGACATCTATCACCAATCGCTGATGTCCGATTATTCCTCTAGATTTCACGGACGTAATAGCAAGCACCAACTCATTCACCGGATCCTTATCGCTAACGATATGTGGTACTTTTTTAAGCCATGCCGCTATGCGAATTGATTGATCTACACTATCAGCTGAGAAGGTCATATCGCTGTCATATGGCACACAAATATCCTTACAAACCATAAAACCCATACGCACAGGTAAAATGCCGTCTTTAAAATCACTCTTGTTAACTTTAAACGGAATAAGGACTTGTTTATCGTAGCCAAAAGTCTGAAGGCCAAACAGTTCGAACCGCTTAGGTAAAGGATAAGCTAATTCAAGCATTTTACCCCCTACCTCAGCAGTAACAGGCAGTCCAGCCTCTCCGGGTGATCGCCAATATGTCTTCCAGCCATCGCCAAGAACTGCTTCCCACGCCACCCAAAGCTGATCAGGATTGTCATCAACCTCCATTGTGCCTATTAGGCGCGTTTTGACAAATGTGTCATGCTCGACCCACTGGTTCATGGTATATTGGCCGTAGCTTGGACTAGTAACCAACATCATCAATAAAAACAGCAATTTTAAACGCATAGAAATAATCCCATCAGTTATTTGAATTATCTTCTAACAGGCGAGGCGCATTAAAACTACAAACATATGATCACATTTATGTAATTTACAAATCATACCACGTTAAATGATGCTTGCATCAAGCGAGAAAAAGGCTCAAACTCTATTTCATAGAGGAGCCTACATGACATCAAATAATTATCTCGATGGCAAGCTTTTAATCGCCATGCCCGGCATGGGTGACCCCCGCTTTGAGCGAGCTGTAGTTTATTTATGCTCTCACAGCGCAGAGGGTGCTATGGGATTGGTGATCAATCACCCCCTACCGACATTATCGCTGGAAGAACTATTAGAACAATTAGATGTAAAATTTGATAATGACATTACGAAGGACGCCGTAATTAATTCAGGAGGGCCTGTTGAGCCGGGCCGCGGGTTTGTATTGCATTCCACCGATTATATACAAGAATCGACCACTATTGTGCGTGAGCATCTTGGTGTAACTGCGACACTGGATATATTACAAGCCATTGCTAACGGCGATGGCCCTGATAAGCATTTGATGGTGCTGGGATACGCAGGATGGGAAGCAGGTCAGCTAGATGACGAGATTCAAAATAACGCATGGCTAACGGCTGACGCAGATTCAGAGCTGATTTTTCATACCGAAGCAGAACAAGCATGGCCGCGTGCTATGGCAATGCTGGGGATAAATATATCAATGCTCAGCAGTGACGCTGGGCACGCTTAAAGAAAACCCTGACGTTTCACGCAACTGGTCATTAACATCAATCATCTTAAGCGATAGTCCGTGTTTTTTTTGATAAGCACGGCAATAAGGTGTGAGCATTTCGTCAGTCAGAAGCCGTGGTGAGGGTATAACAGTGATAGACTTTAAAATACCATTAAACTGCCCCCATATATTTTCTGGCACTTCATCATTTTTATTTTTCAATGCACTAGCCATTATCAATACGGTACCGCCAAATGCTGTGGGATCAATAAAAGGCAAAGCTACATTTTCCCAATCAAGCCTCGCACCGTCTTCATATTGCATTTCACCTTGGCGATAGAGACCACAATGCTGAACCATAGCCAAACCATATAGTTCTTCTGCATAACCGCCAAATTCAGCATTTCTATACATTTCCGCTACACGCAGGCCTGTAACATCTCGGCCAAAAACATCTTTATATTCCTCGCCAACCTTTTTATACATCAGCGCACCATCTGGACTCATCTGAATGCAGGCTGTTGTTGGCAATAAGTCTGGCAAGTTTTCTAAGGTCATGTTTGATAAATGCGGCACAGAAGTCCCACCACCAAGATCACGCCAAGCTTTAATAAATTCTGTTAATAGTAATCGCATGTTTAATCCCCTTACCTACTCCCCATAGGGATGTAGACTATGCTGAGGAATACATAAAAAGTACAGCGCGAACTATACAATCATTCATTTAAGACTGTAGTTTTTGCAAATCGCCAACAAAAACAGATGATTTCAATTTAGAGCCATACATATTTGACGCCATAGCATGTACATCATCTAAGTTTACAGATTCAATATTGGCTACCATTTCTTCTGCTGGGATGGTGCGGTCAAATACAAGCAGTTGACGCCCCATCTGCTCAATGCGGCTACTTGTAGCTTCTAATCCCATCAAGAGACCCGCCTTTAATTGGGCTTTGGCAATCTGTAATTCATCCATAGTGATCGTAGATGTTAATGACTTCATCTCGCCTGAGATTACATCCAGCATTTCATTTACCATCTCTGGCGCTGTACCTGCATATATGCCAAATAGTCCAGTATCAACATGACTATTGGCGAATGAGTAAACAGAATAAGCAAGACCGCGATTTTCACGCACTTCCTGGAATAGGCGCGAGGACATACCCCCGCCCAGCAACATTGAATAAACCTGCATAGCGTAATAATCGTCAGTGTAATAACTACAGCCTGGCAATCCCAACGTCACATGAACCTGCTCTAGGTCTCGGTGTTCACGGATAGTACCGCCTATAAATTCGGCCGCATCAACAAGAGGGGCTGTACCTGATTGCACACCACCAAAGCCACGTTCAACCTCTGCGACGATCACGTCATGGTCCAAATTGCCAGCAGCTGCGACAACCATGCTACCGGCCTTATACTGAGTAGATATATACTCTTGTAGCATATCACGATTAAAACTATTTACGTTATTAGTGCTGCCAAGGATAGGACGGCCCAACGCCTGATCCTTAAAAGATATTTCCTGCAGGTGATCAAAAATTATATCATCTGGCGTATCAAAAGCCTGACCAATCTCTTGGATAACCACCTCTTGCTCGCGCACGATCTCTTTATCCTCAAATTTACTATTGAGCAAAATATCCGCCAAAAGATCAATAGCCAGCGGTACATCACCTTTTAAGACTCGTGCGTAAAAAGTTGTATAGTCACGCGTGGTATAGGCATTAAGATGCCCCCCAACAGTTTCAATTTCAGTAGCAATTTGACGGGCATTGCGCTTGTCTGTGCCTTTAAAGACCATATGTTCTAAGAAGTGTGTGATGCCATTTAACTTCACATTTTCACCACGGGATCCCGCATTTACCCACACACCTACTGCCACTGTTTCTACATGTGCACGGTGCTCTGTTATAACCCGCAGTCCATTGGGTAAAGTCGTTTGTCTAATGCTCATTAAGATATTGTCTCTCTTATCAGCTTGCGCAAACTATCACCATCATTTGGCACAGCGGCATAGCCCTCATCGCGGTCAAATAAATCTGCCATATGGGTAGGGAGTTCAGGCGTTAATCCCGTAGCCTCAAATACTGCGTCACCAAATTTAACAGGATGAGCGGTTGAGAGTGTTACAATAGGGTCAGTTTCATTAGCCAGTAATAATTCAGCCGCACCAACGCCGACCGCTGTATGTGGGTCGATCACTTGACCGCTAGATTTGAGAACACGCGCCATAATCGCCTTTGTATCATCATCATTAATGCAAGCCGCGTCAAATGTAGTGCGTGCCTTTGCAAGTTCATCAGCTGTTAGTTGGAAATAGCCCTCACTGGCAAACTGATCCATTAATGCCTGCACCCGCGCGCCATCACAGCCAACTAGGTCAAACACTAAACGTTCAAAATTGGAAGATACCTGAATATCCATCGACGGCGATATGGTCGCAGACACTGTGCCGCGCTCATAGCGTCCTGTTGTTAAGGCACGCGCAAGTATATCGTTACTGTTTGTAGCAACGATTAATTTACCAATTGACAGCCCCATATTTTTAGCAACATAGCCTGCAAAAATATCGCCGAAATTACCTGTTGGTACACAAAAATTAATGGTGCGGCGCGGCGCACCCAATGAAACAGCCGCAGTGAAATAATAAACGATCTGCGCCATAACACGTGCCCAGTTAATGCTATTCACCGCTGTTAAATTTACATCGTCTCGGAAAGTAAGATCATTAAAACATTCTTTAACGAGCGCCTGACAATCATCAAAATTACCATCAACCGCCATGTTGATAACATTCGGCTCTAACACCGTTGTCATCTGACGTCGCTGCACATCTGATACTTTGCCTTCTGGGTGCAACATGAAAATCTTCACATGCTCGCGACCACGCGTAGCCTCAATCGCAGCCGAACCTGTATCGCCCGATGTAGCACCTAAGATAGTAATTTGATTGCCGTGGCGTTCAGTAAATAAATCAAATAAACGCCCAAGCAATTGCAGGGCAAAGTCTTTAAAGGCCAGCGTAGGGCCGTGGTATAATTCTAAAATCCAGTGATTGCTATCAATCTGACGCAGTGGCGCTACTGCCTTATGAGTAAAGGCATCACCATATACTTCGCGCGTGATTGTGCGCAACTCATCATCAGAAATACATTCACTAACAAAGGGATGAATTATAGTATAAGCAACTTCGGCATATGATTTACCGGCAAGGCCTGCAATATCGTCAGCTGAAAACTGTGGCCAGCTTGTGGGCACATACAAGCCACCATCGCGCGCCAACCCCGCAAGAACGGCGCCTTCAAAATCTAACTCATCTGCTTTACCGCGTGTTGAGCGATATTTCATGTTAATCTTCCTCGTATAAGCTCATCTATTACACCTAAAACCGTCACCCAGCTTATTGACCGAGACTCTTAGGCCTCTAAGACCATTCATGCAAGCCCAAAGTCGCTGAATATATAGCTTTTGCAACAAAAAAAATCTTAGTTTTTGTTGCGGGTGAAACCAAAGACTAGATAAACACCTAGAAGAGCCAAAGCCAATCCATACCACGTCATCATATAGCTGAAATGATTATTAGGTATATCCAGATGCAATTGACCTCCCATAGGCAACTCGCCAACATCAGGCCAGTGATCTGCAAAGAGACGTAATGGATATAAATTCGTATTACTGATACTAAAATACGCGCCCATCTGATCAACATTAGCCACATACCAGACATCACTGGTCACATCATTTTCTGGCTGCATCATCGCGGGCGTTGCGGAAACTCGCAGTAAGCCTGATAACGCCAAAACCTCACCCACTGGCAAAGCAGGTACGGCCACGTGATCCATAGGTATCCAGCCCAAATTAACCATCACAACCGCCTTGTTGTCTGTCACTACAGGCAAATATAGATGGTAACCGGGTTTACCAGCGAGATTAGAATTAAAAACCTTAATGGGCGTAGCATGCACCACAGTACCGCTCAGCGTTACCCTGCGGTAATCCATATCCTTATTAGTGGCATCAAAGACAATAGGAGATGCTTTTAAACCATCTTGTATACTGGCAATCATTTCAGTTTTAGGTCCCACTTTTAGTGCCTGCCATGTGCCTAAGAAAATCAAGACCCCAAAACCTAGTAAAGTGGCAATTGTTGCAGACAAACCGGGTGAGAATTTATTATGCATCATCGCCGTCCTCATCAAGAACCCCTAGCCTAGCATCATGCTTAAACTGAGAGGCAACCATCCATCCTTTGAGCACCCGCAACATCCAAATAGTACCGCCAAAGATAACAACAGGCCATAAGACTATATGAAGCCAAAGAGGGGCATTATATTTAAATTCAAGTATGAAAGCGCCTATTACGACGATAGCCCCAAGAATAAACATCACAAATACAGCAGGGCCATCAGCTGGATCAGCGTCCCGCATATCAAAGCCGCAAGCGGGGCATTCTTCATTCAGCGTTAACACGCCCTTAAATAGCTTGCCCTTGCCGCAAGAGGGGCAACAAGCCTTAAAACCCACCCCTAAAGTAGAAACCGACCCCAAGGTATTCTTAAGGTCGGCTTCGGTATTTTTTATATTGGTATCGACCACGGGTATTAACCAGCGCCCCAAACGTAAACAGCTAGGAAAAGGAACAACCAGACAACGTCTACGAAATGCCAGTACCAAGCAGCCGCTTCAAAACCAAAGTGATGGTCTGATTTAAAGTGCCCCTTGTATGAACGACCAAGACAAACGACCAAGAAGATTGTACCCACAAGAACGTGGAAGCCGTGGAAGCCCGTTGCCATATAGAAAGCAGAACTATAGACGTCACCGCCAAAATCAAATGCAGCATGACTATACTCATATGCCTGAACACATGTGAAAAGCGCGCCTAGAATAATAGTCACCCACAGACCTGTTTTAAGACCTTCACGATCACCTTCTATTAGAGCGTGATGCGCCCAAGTCACCGATGTGCCAGATAATAGCAATATCAGCGTATTGATGAATGGCAAGTGCCATGGATCAAATGTTTCGATACCTTGTGGAGGCCATACAGCCTCAGTACCTGCTACTGTCGCATCCCAAAAACTGCCAACATCAGCAGCTGGTAGACTTGGATAAAGAGAGAAATCAAAGAAAGCCCAGAACCAAGCTACAAAGAACATAACTTCGGAGGCAATGAATAAAATCATGCCATAGCGAAGGTGTAATTGCACTACTGGTGTATGATAGCCGCCTTCTGCTTCATTGATCACATCTTTCCACCAAGTGTAGAAAGTATATAGAACAAGCGCAAAACCACCAAAGAAACACCATTTGCCAAATACAGAACCTTGAACGCCAAATAGTTCAGCATCAGGTTTCATGGTAAACACGGCACCTATTGTTAAAAACAGAACAGCTAATGACATAATAGCTGGCCATGGACTTGGATCTACCAAATGGTAGTCATGTTTTACTTCTTCACCCGACATATCTATTTCTCCCAATACGCGGCGTCGGCTTATATGCCGACTGGTACATTGTTTTCATTATCAAAACTATCAGACATGTTTATCTAGAAATCTAGATTAACGCCCAACAGTCTTATTCGTTAGTTTATCCTCTGCTTTCACAAAGAAAGTATAAGACAATGTCACTTCTTTAACATCATCAGTATTCACATCCTCATCGATCAAAGGATCAATGAAGTAAACGACGGGCATCTGAATGCGCTCGCCTGGTTGTAGCACCTGCTCGGTAAAGCAGAAGCAATCAATCTTAGCAAAATACTCACCCGCCTTATGCGGTGTCACATTATAGGTGGCTGTGCCCGCAACCGCTTTATCAGTTGGATTATAGGCTTCAAAATAAGCGATAGCTTGTTCGCCAACCTTTAATGTTTGTGTATTTTGGCTTGGCTTAAACTGCCATGGCATATCATGGTTCAAATTTGCCGAAAACCGAACTTTCATCGTGCGATCAAGCACAACATCAGAGGCATAGAGCGCCTCTTGTGTCGTGCCGCCATAGCCCGTAACCTTGCAGAATAAATCATATAGCGGCACAGCAGCATAAGCCATTCCAACCATGCCAATGGCAATGGAGAGAACAACTTTGGCCATACGGCTATTTTTTTGTGCAAGATCAGACATTAATATTCAAAATCCTATTACGGTGTTGCAATGTCAATTTTAAAGAAACTGACAATACCAATTAAAAGTACCAAACCAAAAAGAGTAAGGCCTAAGGCTTTATTCTTACGTTTGAGGCGCGCCTCAGCAGCGGCGTCCATCTGTTGGTTATCTTCACTCATGCCATAAACTCCAAGACAATATGCTCAATCGCCATTACAGCAAAAAGAGTAAATAAATAAAAGATAGAGAAGAAAAACACCTTACGGTCTGCCCCCTCTATGCCGCGCCAAACACGCACAGCCTGATATAGAAAATAAGCACCAAACACCGCAGCGGTAATGGCGTAAACAGGCCCTGCAAACCCCATAAAATATGGCAGCAACGCAAAGGGCGCCAATATAATTGAGTAAGCTAAGATTTGATTTCTTGTCGCTTTAACACCTGCGACAACTGGTAGCATCGGCACGCCAGCTTTTTTATAATCTTCACTGATAAACAATGACAACGCAAAGAAATGTGGTGGCGTCCATAGGAAGATCAAGCCAAATAGAACCATGCTTTCAAGTGTCACACTGTTTGTAACAGCAGCCCATCCAATCATCGGCGGGAAAGCACCAGCAGCGCCACCAATAACAATATTATGCGGTGTACGTCGTTTTAGCCAAATTGTATAAATAATAACGTAAAAGAAAATAGTAATCGCAAGTAATACAGCCGCCGTTACATTGACCATCACGCTCATGAGCAGCACTGAACCTACTGATAGCGCAGTACCATATCCTAACGCCTCACCCGGCTCAATACGACCTGATGGCACTGGCCGCGAGCGCGTGCGAGCCATATGTTTATCTATATCAGCGTCATACCACATATTTAATGCACCTGACGCACCAGCGCCAATTGCAGTGAGTAAAATAGCAGCAAAGGCAAGGATTGGATTCATCGAACCTGGGGCCATAATCAAACCCACAAATCCTGTAAAAATAACCAACGACATAACACGAGGTTTTAGAAGGTCAATATAATCTAAAACATCCGTATGCATATTGGCATAAACACGAGTTTCAGCCCCCCGACTTACGTCGGAAGGCTGATCATTTAATGTATCAGCTGTGATTGTATCAGCCAAAGTCATTTCCTATTCTAACTAAAGACTATTTAATCTTTGGTAGTTCATTGAACTGGTGAGCAGGAGGAGGTGAAGTCAGTGTCCACTCTAGTGTTGTTGCGCCTTCGCCCCACTGATTATCAGGACAAGTTCTCTTCTTGAAGAAGAGTGTATACCCCATAAGCAGAATGAAAATAAGCACGCCAACAGCTGTGATCTTGTAACCCATAGTCGAGATATAGTTCCAATATGCAAATGCATCAGGATAATCTACATAACGACGTGGCATACCTTGAAGACCCAAGAAATGCTGCGGGAAGAAGATTGTGTTAACACCAATGAATGTCACCCAGAACTGAATCTTACCAGCCCATTCAGGGTATTCCTTGCCTGACATCTTGCCAAACCAATAGTAGATACCAGCGAATAGCGCAAATACTGCACCAACTGATAATACATAGTGGAAGTGAGCAACAACATAATATGTGTCATGCAATGCCTGATCCATACCAGCGTTTGATAGAACAACACCCGTTACACCACCAACAGTGAACAAGAAGATAAAACCAATCGCATATAACATAGGCGTTGGAAAACTTAACGATCCACCCCACATTGTGGCAATCCAGCTAAATATCTTCACGCCCGTCGGCACCGCGATAATCATGGTTGCTGCTAGGAAATACGCCTTAGTATCTACTGCTAGACCAACTGTATACATATGGTGTGCCCATACGATAAAGCCGATGAAACCAATCGCTGCCATCGCATATGCCATCGCTAGGTAACCAAATACAGGCTTCTTAGAGAATGTAGAAACGATGTGAGAGACAATACCAAAACCAGGCAAAATCATAATGTAAACTTCAGGGTGACCAAAGAACCAGAACAAATGCTGGAACAACACAGGATCACCACCACCGGCAGGATCAAAGAATGTGGTACCAAAGTTACGGTCAGTAAGTAGCATTGTGATCGCACCAGCAAGAACTGGTAATGATAGCACAAGCAAGAAAGCCGTAATCAGGATTGACCAAGCAAACAACGGCATCTTGTGAATAGTCATGCCCGGAGCACGCATATTAAAGATCGTTGTAATATAGTTGATTGCACCCATGATAGATGAAGCACCAGCCACGTGAAGTGACAAAATAGCTAAATCCATTGATGGCCCTGTATGGCCTGTCGTTGATAGCGGCGCGTAAGCCGTCCAACCACCACCAAAGCCATTCATGCCAGCAGTACCCTCAACTAATGTTGAAAGAACCAGCAGAATAAGCGCCGGAGGCATCAACCAGAATGAAACGTTATTCATTCGTGGGAATGCCATATCAGGTGCACCAATCATCAGCGGTACAAAATAGTTACCAAAACCACCAATAAGTGCTGGCATAACCATAAAGAACACCATGATAAGACCGTGGCCCGTTATCAAAACGTTAAATAGATGTTTCGCAGCTTCAATATCACCGCTAGTTAGCATTGTGATAAATTGAACACCAGGTTCTTCTAGTTCCATACGTATTATACCAGAAAACGTAAAGCCAACTAGGCCTGCAATAAAGGCAAACCACAGATACATCACACCGATGTCTTTATGGTTGGTGGAATATACCCACCGCTTCCAGCCTGTAGGAGTAGCATGAGCCATTGCTCTTATCCTTCTCTTAAATATTACCGACCAAGCGCGGTGATTGTTGTCGTTGTCGTAACTTCAGCATACTCAGCCTTAGCTAGCTCAACCCATTTAGCGAAATCTTCCTTGCTCATCACTTCAACAGCAATAGGCATATAGGCGTGATCTTTTCCGCAAAGCTCTGAACACTGGCCGTAATATGTACCAATTTCATCAACTTCGAACCAAGTCTCATTCAAGCGACCCGGTACAGCATCAAGCTTCACACCAAAGGCAGGAACGGTCCAAGCGTGGATCACATCCGATGCTGTCAGCTGAATACGAATTTTTGTATTCACTGGCACAACAAGACGTGTATCAGTATCAAGCAAACGCGCATTAAGATGTGCTGGGCGACCTAAAAATTCTGTAAGACCTTCTTCATACTCAGCTTTGTCATCTGCACTAAAGACACCCTCAGGGTTTGTCTTATAAGCTGAGTTTGGTACGACCACAGCCGTAAATTCAATGCCGTTATGATCAGGGTAAGCATAAGTCCAGTTCCACTGGTTGCCCGTCACATGTACTGCGAATTCTGTTTCAGGGATAACATCTTGATAATACAGCAATCTAAAGCTTGGAACAGCTATAACCACTAGGATCAAAATTGGAAGACCTGTCCAAATCACCTCAAGAACGGTGTTATGTGTTGTTTTTGACGGTGTTGGGTTTACGCCTTCTCTAAACTTGAAGACAATAATGACCAACAAAGCCAATACAAATAATGAAATAACAGTGATAATTACCATTAGTAAGTCGTGAAACTCTACTGAACGGCGTGCTAATTCATTAGCTGGCTCCTGCAGATCAATGCTGTCAGAAGCGGGCATCCCAATCCGATCTGCTAACGCAGATGCAGAAAAACTAAACATTGCTGTTAGCATGATGGAGATACTGGCGATAAGCCTGTTTACGCTCATAGTACTGCTTTCCTTTTTCTTTCGCCTTCCCATTTGATGCTGATCTATTGACCCACATCAAGGGCAAAGACAGTATCCTCGGCGATAAGATACCATCTAGTTGATTCGACACCTAAATCTTGCCTTTCGTTACAAAAGGCCATTTTCAGGGCAACTTAGGCTGCTTTAATAAAACTAAAGCAAACCCAATTGCGGCACTTATACCAGAGGCTGAGCCAAGCTCAAGCCCATCTGTCATTTTTTTGCCATTTTTTTTTGCAAATAAAATCTATCCTATCGCCCTTTAGAAAGCTATCCCTTTATACATAAAGAAAAAAAATAAGTAAAAACAGAATGATTCAGTAGTGTTTTTTACTCAAATATGGCAAAAGTGCATAACCCTTATAAACCAGTAAAGAGAGCCTGCCATGACATCCGACCAAATTTCCTTAAATCACTTCTTCGACTCAACAGATTTAGACGAAAAAAATACACTTTCCATGGTCGATGACGCCCTAAACGGCATGGATGATGGTGAATTATACTTAGAATCAGGTGTTAGCGAATCTTTCACATTTGATGACGGACGTCTAAAAGCGGCAACTTTTGATACCTCTCAAGGGTTTGGTTTGCGCGGCGTTCAAGGTGAGTCGACAGGCTATGCGCATTCTAGTGAATTAAGCGAGGATGCGATTACTAAGGCTGCTAACACTATATCAGCTGTAAAATCGGGTAAATCTGGTGAAATGTCTCTAGCACCTGCTAGAACCAACAAACAAGTTTACGCTGATACAAACCCAATTGGCGGCATTGATTTTGCTGATAAAGTAAAACTCTTGGAAGAAATTGACGCCTACGCCCGAGCAGCCGATGACCGTATCGCGCAGGTAAGTGCATCATTAAGCGCTAGTCATAATGTTATCGAGATTATCCGTGCAGGGGGTTACCGCGCCCGCGACATTCGCCCGCTTGTTAGATTGAATGTCTCTATTGTGCTTACAAATGGTGATCGTCAAGAAATGGGTTATGATGGTTCAGGCGGCAGATTTTCTTATGACGATCTATTTAATCAGGATCACTGGCAAGCCCAAGTCAATGAGGCCGTGCGTCAAGCAAGTGTGAACCTAGAATCTATTGACGCCCCCGCGGGAGAGATGACTGTTGTGTTAGGCCCTGGCTGGCCAGGCGTATTGCTGCATGAAGCCATCGGTCACGGTCTTGAGGGTGATTTTAACCGCAAGGGCACATCCGCCTTTGCTGGACTTATGGGCGAGCGCGTGGCAGCTGACGGTGTTACTGTTGTTGATGATGGCACACTATCCAACCGTCGCGGCTCTATATCCATTGATGATGAAGGTACGCCCTCACAACGTAATACCCTAATCGAGAATGGTATTTTAACTGGCTATATGCAAGACAGGTTAAATGCACGCCTGATGGGCGAAGCGCCAACAGGCAATGGCAGACGTCAAAGTTATGCCCACGCCCCTATCCCACGTATGACGAATACATTCATGTTAGCGGGCGAACGCGACCCTGGCGAAATTCTTGCCAGTGTAGATGACGGCCTATATGCTGTTAACTTTGGTGGTGGCCAGGTTGATATCACCAGCGGTAAATTTGTCTTTAGCTGCACCGAAGCTTACCGGGTTAAAAATGGTAAGATAGGCGCACCCGTAAAAGGCGCTACATTAATTGGCAATGGACCAGACGTGCTAAAACGTGTATCTATGATCGGTAATGACCTTAAGCTGGATAACGGCGTAGGTATTTGCGGTAAGGGCGGGCAAAGCGTGCCAGCAGGCGTTGGTCAACCAACACTGCGCATTGACGGCATCACAGTTGGCGGAACAGCGGCCTAATTAAAATATATTAATGTTTGGGGGCATTATGAAATACCATTACATAGCTTTTAGTCTAATTATTCAGATGCTCTGTCCACAGTTACAGGCCCAGAACCCCACTGAAAATTCTGTAGCCTTTGGTTATACGCATTATCCACCACACCAATATGTCACCAAGCATGGGTTTCATGGTGAGTATTTTGACCGAACCATAGAAATCTTAACCAAAGCGAATTTGAGCCCTTTCTGGTTTCCTATAACAACGCCGCAAGAATCAGCTCTACTGGATAATGGTACGCGTCCTTTTTGCTCTACGGGCCGTATATATACGACAAAGCGAGATAAAAAGACGGTTTTCATCCCTTATGTATTTGATGTACTGCCAAGAGAATTTATAATAGCCTCACCTAAAGCTGCAGCAATAATAAGAACGAAAAGCTCTGTTCAAGACATTGTTAATGATTCAAACTTGCGAGGTATCTTCATTCAAAAAAATCATTATCATGAAGCCGTGAATGAGGCATTAAAAAATAGAGTACCTTGGATTAGCGGCCAAGCAATATCCACAGAACATGCGGCCCAAATGATTCTTGAGGATAGAGCAGATTACACAGCGGCTTTAGAGGATAGATGGCAACATGTGGTTAAAGACAATCCTGCGTTAAAAACACTCGTACCCACTGCTGATTTTGAAGGGCTTAATGCAACACCTATTTATCTAACGTGCACCAAGGTCGTACCGCAGATAATCATTGATAAAATCGCCCTTTCAATGAAAGAGCTTGGCTACAAACCAGCGCCATTTATCCATTAAAAAAGGCACCACCCACTGGCAGTGCCTTTAATATAATTTCTATAATGTTAGCCTTAAGCCGTCATTATTTAAGAGTTTTGTGCATTTTTAATGCAACTAAACACCAATGCACTTAGCATCGCGTTCACAGCCACAAATACAAACGCATGCAGAAGACCGATTGGATTCAGTGCACCTGCAACAAGCATGGATATAAGCAAATAAATGGTTACAGCCAGCGCAAACCAAAGAGCGCTCATAACAAATCCAGTAACGCCACCCATTATACGGTCCATCCAGCTATCACCCTCTTGCGAGGTACATGCCATCATGAAACCGACGACAACAAAAACTTTTACCACATTCATGGCAGCAGCTTCCCCGCCCATGGCCATAACAAAAGCGCCTACATAACTCATTACAAATAGTGAGATGCCAACGAGCACCCATCCGATTACCTTGTCCATCATAAGTTTTCTCCCCTTAATTGATGTTTGGTAACAGAACCATAACATATAGTTTCATGCGTGACAAATCTGGTGCTATATATGGGATACAGGCCCATTTAAGCCACAAAATATAGTATTTTCATGGTTAATAATTGAATAATATGCATAACGGTAATGTTATCAGCTTGCATTTGAAAAAAATCACCCTATATGCTATTCTATAAATAAGGCTACGGGCATAAATGGACACAAATAAACCATAGTTGCACCAGAGAATGCATAAAGCATCGAGTAGCTGATAGATAAGCGAGCGGAGAAATAGTATGGCCAGCATTTCAGTGGCTAAAATTTTGTGCAGAATAACGGGTAGCGCCCTGTGCCTTGTTGGCATATTGGGTATGCTGACACCTATTCCCTTTGGACTAATTTTATTCATCATAGGATTAATGTTTTTGATCCCCAGCACACCCTCGGCGGCACGCACCGTTAGATGGGGCCGCAAAAAAGTGCCGCTATTTGATACCGCGATGCATGCTGCCACACGCCGTGCGCCCACGCCTTATCGCCGTGTACTCCGCGAAACCGAAATTGATATTTTAGATATTTAATAATAAAAAGCCCCGAGCGATGCTCAGGGCTAATATTTTTATAGGCCTTGGTGAATTATCACATCCCCCGAACACCGTGAGGCAAGTGCTACCACACGCCCGAACTAATGCGAGGATTTAAGAAATAAAATTCTTACTTATAATTCTTGATGCCTGTTTCAATAAGTTCTGCTGCCTTAGCCGCATCATCCCAGCCAGTAACCTTAACCCACTTACCTTTTTCAAGGTCTTTATAATGTTCAAAGAAGTGACGGATGCGCTCTAGGTAAACTTCAGGCATTTCAGTGTAGCTTTGCACGGCTGTGTAAAATGGGTTTAATTGATCAACGGGCACCATCAGGATTTTTTCATCCATGCCAGCTTCGTCTTCCATGATCAACACACCGATTGGGCGACAACGCACAACAGCACCAGGCATAATAGGTGTATTATTAGCGATAAGAACATCAACTGGATCACCGTCATCAGCAAGTGTGTGCGGAATAAAACCATAGTTACAAGGATAGCGCATGCTTGTGTGCATGATGCGATCAACAAAAAGCGCGCCAGATTCTTTATCTAGCTCATACTTTACTGGCTCTGTACCCACAGGCACTTCAACAATAACATTCACGTCCCAAGGTGCATTGGCACCAACTGGAATTTTACTCATATCCATAGCATTTATCCTACTCTATACACTGGGATTAAAATTGATCAGCCACTATAGCGATCAGGATAATCCAGCCAAAACTGATATTGGAGCGAAATACCTTAAGACAACTACCACCGTCGTTAATATCGAGGCGGATAACCTGTCGACTCAGGTCCAACGCAGCCACTGCGAGGCCGATGTAATAGAAAATACCCAGCTTTGCAAGCATTCCTGCACAAATCAGGCAAATTATAAATAACCCATAAAAAATAGTAACGCCAATTTTTGTCTTTTCACCCAGTGCAATCGCCGATGACTTCACACCGATAAGCGCGTCATCCTCAACGTCTTGATGGGCATAAATCGTGTCATACCCTAATGTCCAAAAGACACCGCCTATATATAAGAGTATCGGTGCTGCAGTTAAGCTATTGGTCATGGCGGCCCAGCCCATTAATGCGCCCCAGTTAAACGTCAAGCCAAGCCAAGCCTGCGGCCAATAGGTAATGCGCTTCATAAAAGGATAGCCTAACACCAGCAATAATGAGGCAAAGCCAAGTTTAATTGCCAGAGGGGACAGTAACAACAAAACAACAAATCCAATACAGCATTGAAAAACAAGAAAGCCCCAAGCCTGTTTTAACGACACTTCTCCTGAGGGGATAGGCCTACTGCGCGTGCGCTCTACTTGGGCGTCGAAATCCTTGTCAACAATATCATTATAGGTACAGCCTGCCCCGCGCATAACAACAGCGCCAATGGCAAATAATATACAAACAAACACCGAAGCAGTCGCAGAAAAATAAGGCCCTTGGGCCTGCGTCGACATTGCCACAGACCACCAGCAAGGCCAGAGCAGTAACCAAGTGCCAACAGGGCGATCCATACGCGCAAGTTTTAAATATGGACGCATCCACTCTGGAGCCATACGGTAAACCCAGCTCCCTGTAACAGCATCAGCCGTTTGTATGATCTCTTCTTCTTGCATGAGCCTCTTTCACCCCATCACAGTCCATAAGTCAAGTATTGATGTTTGCCTTTTGCTACTTGACTTGCGAAGCTGATAAAGGGATATCAAGATTAGACAATGGAGAAATAACACATGGCCTATGAAGCAAAAATCCGATTATATGTTGAGCAAGATCTCTCTGAGGGGGGTCAGATAACGCTCGATAAAGATCAAACGCATTACTTGGCAAACGTCATGCGCATCGCTGAAGGCACAGTTATCGCCCTATTTAATGGCTGGGACGGCGAGTGGTTAGCAACAGTTACCGAGGCCACACGCAAAAAAGTCTGCCTGAACATTCAGCGGCAATCCCGCCCCCAAAAGGATGAACCTGACTTGTGGCTTATATTCGCCCCTATTAAAAAGGCCCGCATTGATTACATCGCCCAAAAAGCCACAGAACTGGGTGTAGCGAGACTAATGCCCGCCATTACCCACCGCACCATCATGAGCAAGATAAAAGTAGAAAAGCTAGCCGCCAACGCCCGTGAAGCCGCCGAGCAGTGCGAGCGATTAAACGTGCCTGAATGTTTTGAGCCACAAAAGCTGAGTAAAATCCTTAAAAACTGGCCCTCAAGACGCAAAATCATGTTTTGCGATGAAGACCTGAGCGGCAAGGCTGCTAGTGAGGTACTGCAATCAGCAGGTAGCAAGGGAGAGCCTTGGGCTATCATCATTGGCCCCGAAGGCGGCTTTGACGACGAAGAACGCGCGATGATACATAATCACCCCAATAGTTATGTCGTATCACTTGGCCCCCGCATTTTGCGAGCAGAAACCGCAGCAGTAGCAGCCATCACCTTATGGCAATCCTCATTAGGTGATTGGTAATTTATAATACTTATCTGGATATAAGTGATATAATATACCGCTTATATAATAAATAATAGAATATATATCTTTATTAAATAGATTTATTTGAATCTTTAAAAACATTTTCTAATGACTGCGTGTTATTATTTCTTATGCATCAAACATAGGGAAAATATTTATGCTCTTTCAAAGTAACAGCCAGACTAAATCAGCAGTAACAGCATTCTGCCCTATAGTCGCACTTGGTGCTAAAATTTCGACTGCGTTAGATTATTGTGATGAAAGTGAGCAATTAAGCGTTGCCTGCGACTTCTTAACTGAAATGCTAGATGATATTTCCATTGATGATGTTACCACGCAAGATGTAGAGAGTGGTGAATATAAGCGCGAAATCATTTATAGCGATCCAAAATCCCGTTTCACCGTGTTATTATTATCGTGGGGGCCAAAAGCTGAAACACCCGTTCACGGCCATCGCACTTGGGGGGCTGTCGGCGTTATAGACGGCACGGTGAATTGCCGGTGTTTTGAAAAACATGCATATGGTGATGCATGCTGCGCACTCATAGAGACGGATTACATTACAGCAACATCAGGCATGACAGCGGCGGCAAACCCAGATCCAGAGGGTATTCACGCCCTCTATAACAATGAAAATAAAACAGCAACGACTGTGCATATTTATGGCATGGATCTAAGCAAGGACCCCTCAGCGATTAATGTGCAATACCAGTAATAAAAAGGCTTAAGAAGCAGCTTTGAGTCTTTCACTTTTTGCCAGCTCTAAAAAGTCTTTAGTTGGCATTGGTTTATAATAATAAAACCCTTGCCCCACAGTACAGCCAGCCTTCATCAGTAGATCGGCGTCTTCCTCACGTTCAATACCTTCTGCAACAGTCTTCATGCCCAGCCTATCAGCTAACATCAATACCATTAACACAATAGATGCTTGTTCAGGTTGCTGTGCTAAACCATTGATAAAACTACGATCAATTTTCAACTTATTTACAGGCAAATCACGTAGATATTGCAAGGATGAATAGCCTGTACCAAAATCATCAATAGCCAGATTAACGCCCATCACCCGAATGCGTTCCATTTTTTCAAAGGCTGCCGCGGGATTATCCATCACAGCAGATTCTGTTAATTCTAGCTCAACCGTACTAGCGTCCACACCATAAGCCACAATTGAGTCCATCACATCCTTCACCAAATCTTCTTGGGAGAATTGTGCCGCAGACAGGTTAATTGCAGTTGAAATTCTTGGCCCGCCAGCCGCATGCCAGTCGCGATTAACCTTAAGTATTTCTTTCATAACAAATCTACCCAGCTCTATAATCAACCCTGACTTCTCTGCAACGGGGATAAAATCTACTGGTGATACAAATTTGCCTTCTTTATTAATCCAGCGAACAAGACCTTCTGCACCAATTATCTTTTTAGTTTTCATGTCCACTTGTGGCTGCATATAGACTTGAAGCTCATTGTTGCGTAATGCTTCATCCAACTCATGAGTCATCAAGGTATAAGCCCTAACTTCATCAATGATATCTCTTGAAAAGACACCCGTAAGCGTACGGCGGTTTTCCTTAGCCCGTTTTAACGCACCATTGAGATACATTAAAACATGCTCTTGATTGTCAACATGTTCTGGCACGAGCAAAATACCAAACCTGAATTTTGGTCGCATCACAATATCATCAATAACCACAGGCCTCGATACGCGCTCTTTTACCCTTTCAACAATTTCACGGTATGATTCTTCCCCATTTAATTCAAAGACGACGGCAAAACGGTCACCCTCAATACGGGCAACAATTTCTGTGTTAAATTCTTTGCCTGATAAACGCGTGGCAATCGCCTGCAACATCTTGTCGCCAGATTGATAACCAAAAGTACTATTAATGGCACCAAACTGGGCAATCTCTAGTTCAAGAAATAGCAGCTGTAGATCACCAGAGCCATCAACTGAATCACGAATATAAAGGTCGAGAGCATTGGCATTTGGCAGACCTGTTAAAATATCATAATAGGCAAGTCTATGTAGACGATTTTCATCTATTTTTTGTTTTGATACATCACTCATTGTAATGATACCAACATAGTCATCCACCGTATCAATAGCACCAATTTCTACATGGGCAGTGAATAAACTACCATCCTTGTGAATAAGCTGACATTCGGCACCCTTTATACTGATTTCTTCACGAATATTATCTTCAAGCTTTTCTATATAACCTGACAAAAGCCCATAATGTAATTCAGAAATTAATGTTTTTAACTGCATGCCTACGAGTTGATTATTCTCATAACCTACCATTAGCCCCATCGCGTCATTGGCGTAGAGAATTTCCCCCCGAGAACTAACGCTTAACGTTGGAGTTTTAACTGCATTTAACATATCTTTATGATATTTTTTAGTTGATATATAAGCCTTGGTTGTTTCATACACATTTTTAGACACCGCCTGAAGTGTCTCACTTAGATGGCCTATTTCATCAGAACCACCTATGCTAGTCATCTGACTATAATCGCCTAATTTCCATTGATTAATTACCGCGTGCAAATTAAGTATTCTGTCAGTAACTTGGTGCTTAAATACGGCATTCAACATGAGCATTATAGCAAGCGAAAACAGTCCAAAAATCACAAATGCACTCAATATAACATCGTGTATTTCATCTATTTCAGCACCATATGGATATTCCAAACTAACAAAACCATCTTTTATATTAGAACCATCAGATGGGCCATCAGCAGGAAAAGACCTAATAGCACCAACACTACGGCCATCACGTATAATTACAGTCCCTCCCCCATCACTGCTTAAGCTCCTCCTGCCCAGCATAAATTCTTGTCCCAGAAGAAATGAATATTCTTTGCCTACCCACTCCTGATTGGTTGCTGCGACAATGATATCATTGCCATCTACCAAAACACCGCGGGTATTAGGGCTCGCTATAAATGAGCTTTTGAAATGTATATACGATTCCGCGACTTCCACTGGCCATGTATCTGACTGAATATGGCCAGCAATATTTTCAATAGTGGCATTAGTGTTCTTGGCTGCGATCTGCTGAATTTGTAATTCTAATCTAGGAAGCACTATAAGCTGCAACACAAAGGCTACAGTTATAATTAAGCCTATAAACGCCCCATAAATCATATGTCTAATTGAAATAGTTTGCATAAGCTAATTCAACACCCTCTATACTTTTTCTGTTAGCTATTATTACATAGTATCTTTGCACTTGAATACCTAACAGAGTCTTAATGTTTTTGTATAATATGGATAATCTTCAAAAAAATATAGAGTTTTTCAAATTAAAGACTGTAATCATTCTCACAATTTTGTCATAGACTCTATACAAAATGAATAGCAGTCCCTATTTAGACAAGATGAATTGATAAATCAGCTGAGGATACAACATGTCAAAGACTTCGTTAATCGAAAACAAAAATCAACTGCTTGAATATCTAACAAGCGGTATGTCTACCGACAAATCGACATGGCGTATTGGCGCTGAGCATGAAAAATTTGTATTCCACCGGGCTGATGGCAAACCACTTGCCTATGAGGGCACTGATGGCCGCCCCGGCATTAAAGATGTTCTAATAGCCTTTGAACAACATGGTTGGGATCCAGTCAACGAAAATGGCAATGTCATCGCAGAAGCCAAAGGTGGCGCCTCTATTACTTTAGAACCAGGTGGGCAATTTGAACTATCTGGTGCAACACTAGAGACTATTCATCAGACATGTGATGAAACCTCGCGGCACTTACGCCAAGCTAAGGCGATAGGTGAGGATTTAGACATTGGCTTCCTAGGCCTAGGGTTTCATCCAACAGAAAAGCGTGAAGATATTCCTGTCATGCCCAAAGAGCGCTATAATATTATGCGCAATTATATGCCTAAAGTAGGCACAATGGGCCTAGATATGATGCTGCGCACCTGTACAGTTCAGGTCAATTTAGATTTTGCAGATGAAGCAGACATGGTCGAGAAATTTCGCATTGGCCTCGCGCTACAACCTATTGCCACTGCGCTATTTGCCAACTCCCCCTTTACGGAAGGCAAGCCCAACGGGTTTAAAAGCAAACGCAGCCATGTATGGACCGACACAGATGGTGATCGCTGTGGTATGTTACCTTTTGTATTTGAAGACGGTATGGGGTTTGAGCGTTATCTAGATCATATGTTAGATGTACCTATGTATTTTGTGCAACGAGGCGGCAAGTATATTGACGCGGCTGGTTTGTCGTTCCGTGATTTTATGAATGGCACTTTAGAAGTGCTACCAGGTGAATTACCAACACTCGCTGATTTTGAAGACCATATGACGACTCTTTTTCCAGAAGTGCGCCTAAAAACCTATATGGAAATGCGCGGCGCGGACGGTGCTTCATGGAGCGGATTGTGTGCCCTACCTGCTATTTGGACAGGTCTATTATATGATAGCGATGCCCAACAAGCAGCTGCTGATCTGATAAAAGCTTGGGACTTTGAGACCCTGCAAAAAATGCGCGATGATGCCCCAGCTGGAGGCCTGCAAGCAATGGCTGCGGGTCGAACATTCCAAGATATAGCAAAAGAAGTATTAACCATTGCTGACGTGGGCCTGAAAAATCGCAATTGCCTGTCATCAAGTGGCGAAACGGAACAGGGATTTTTAAATGGCCTACGCGAGACCGTTGAGAGTGGTAAGACACCCGCAGATCGTTTACTGGATGCCTATAATGGACCTTGGAAGGGTGATATTACCCGTATCTTTGATGAATTTAGCTATTAAAGCCATTTGATCCAATCAAAGAATTTAATCAAGCCGTAAACACCCCCCCCTAGCACGCCACCCCAAAGCAGTGCTAGGGGGAAATGGCCTGTAAGGCGTTGTGCATCAACGCGGAAAAAACTACTGCATTGAAGACATTTACGCCATGGGCTGCCTGGGATGGCCTTGCTTTTGCCAAATCCCATAAAAACAGGCACCTCGCCGATAAATTTAAACACATGTGTTGAGCCACAATAGGGGCAATCATCAATTTCTTCGTCCTCATAGCGCATAGCCTGACTTGGAAAAACAGATACATTAGCCATAACCGCTTCAGCCTCTTGACGATCAGCCGAGCGGATAATGATATCGGCCGCGACCGCGTAATGCATAGCAGCCATATTCTCGTTAGCAAGAAAAACAGAAATACCATTACCTTCAAGCACAGACCGCACTACCAAAGCTTCGCCAGTATCTAAACCTTTGCGAAAGAGAAGTAATTTATCAGGTGGTGGGGGGCAGCAGCTACTCATAAAACATAAAATTCCGTTATTGATTACAACATAAGCATCATGGCTTTGATTGCCAAGGCAAACAATAGGAACGTGCTAAGAGAATAGATATAAAATCTATGCATAACCCTATTATACGTACATTGAATAAAACTATGCACCACTCGCATGGCAACAAAGCCCCAAGCAAAAACTAAACTAAGCTGATCGCTGCTACCCGTCATAATAAAGAGAGCACATAGAACATAAAATAATATTGGCATCTCAAATAGATTAACCAAATTATAGGCTGAGTTATTAATATCATCAGGCAGGATGTTGCGTTTAGAGGGATTGTCCAACTTTTGCGGATTTATCTTGTTGCCCATCATATATGATAAACGCCTATAAAACATATAGAACCAAACGATCATCGTTAGGCAAATCATAGCAAGTATTGGCGCTATAAAACCATTACCAACCGTTAAACTTGATAAAATCTTATCCATTTCAACATTCCTTTTTTTTGAAGCGGTAGCAAGTCATGACAAAAACACCGCGTGATGTACAGTCACTTTTTACATATACAACTTCATCTGCCATACTAAAGGTTAAATCAAACAAAGGTCAAAGGCATTATGAGCATTAAGAAAATTTGGAAATACATATCCATCACAGCCCTATTAATTGCATTACCTATGATTAGCCCAACATCTACGGGCAGTATATCTTCTGCTGAGGCTAAGCAATCTGTGATGAAACAGATGAAAGTGATGCGCAAAGCAGCCAAAATTGGTAAAAAAGCCACCAAAAACAATAAAAAAAGCAAAAAGAGGCAAGCCAAATGGCAAAAGGCGTGCATGGCGCAACAAAAAAATTCTGTGGAAAAATGTATGAAAGCTAAAAAGGCTAAATTTCAAAAAAACAAAGAAAAGCGAAAAGAAAACAAAGAAACCAATTCATAAAATTTTAACCATATTTTGACTCAAAGCGAGAATATGCCATACTAACTTGACTAATACATGGGGCCGCAACTTTAATTTTATTAAGGAGAAGCTAGATGACACTGAAGAATATTCTTATCACGTCTGCAATCGCCGTATCATTTATGACACTACAGGCCACTGCTTACGACCATCACGAAGGCGACAAGGCCAAAGCGATGGAGACTATGGAACATGGCAAGAAAATGAAAGCTATGGAGCATAGCAAGAAAGCGATGGCTAAATGCGCCAAGATGGCAGGCGAAGATAAAGCTAAATGCATCAAGCATGCTAAAAAAGCAGCTAAAAAGAACAAAAAAAAGCATGTAAAAGAGAAAAAAGACCAGTAAATGGTAATGAACTGAGAAAAAATCTGGGAAGATCATAAAGGTCTTTCCAGCTTTTGATTAAAAAACTAATGGCTTACAGCATATATCCAGCAGTGAATGTTGGGACCATTCCAAAATTATTTTCCACATTTATCATCCGGCGCATTTGATCAAACCGAGAATCTGTAATTGGGTTTTGCTGCATAGACTGTATATCTTTATGGCCTGTTAAGCTAAAGTCACCACAATCTTCACATTCAACCGTAAAGGTGCCATCACAAGGCTCTACAATAGTTGATTTTTTCTTCCCCGATGTCGTACCTGACTGGCACAGCGGACAGAAATGATTATTAGTCATAGTATACCCCTACACTATATATGAGTGGCCTCCATAGCGACTCAGTAAGCATAGTCTATGGCTTAAATGATTAACGAGTCCTTAATATCCATTAATGGCTCCTACAAAATATTAGATAAAGATAAAATTTTAACTAAATTCACAGAAAACATTGATTAATTTTTTCTATTGGACTTCGCCTTTTTTGTTGTTGTGCCGGGCAATCCTCCGCTAGATCGTCCTTTTGGTCTGACAGTGGGATCAAAAATACCTAAATCCCCTGCCTCAAGATGCTTAATTTCATCTCTGATTCGCGCAGCCTCTTCGAACTCAAGATTCTCAGCCGCCGTAATCATCGCCTTTTTCAAGCCACTAATATGGGACTTTAAATTCGATCCAGATTTTGGTCCTGACTTATCTTTGTCGGTTTGACCGTCCCAAGTCATATCAATCTTTTGATAGTCTGTATTTGTCGCTTGCTCGATAATATCCCCAACATCCTTACTAACAGATTTTGGGGTGATGCCATGCTCTATATTATAAGCCTCTTGCTTAGCACGACGACGATCTGTCTCGCTCATAGCAGCCTTCATACTGCCCGTAATTTTATCAGCGTATAATATAACTTTGCCATCCAGATTTCGGGCCGCGCGACCAATAGTCTGCACTAGCGAGCGTTCTGAGCGCAAGAAACCCTCTTTATCCGCGTCCAATATGGCCACCAGCCCACATTCGGGGATATCTAATCCTTCACGCAGCAAGTTAATACCCACAAGAACATCAAAGGTGCCAAGACGCAGGTCTCGGATAATTTCAATACGCTCTAATGTATCAATATCAGAGTGCATATAACGAACCTTAATGCCATTTTCATGTAGATATTCGGTTAAATCCTCTGCCATACGCTTCGTTAGCGTTGTGGCAAGAACGCGCATACCCTTGGCGGCGACCTCCCTACATTCATACATCAAGTCATCAACCTGTGTGTCGACAGGACGCACCTCAACGGGTGGGTCCGTTAGTCCTGTTGGGCGAATAACCTGTTCTGTAAAGGCTCCGCCAGTGCGCTCTAATTCCCAATCACCTGGCGTAGCTGATACATAAACCGATTGCGGTCTAATGGCGTCCCACTCTTCAAACTTTAGCGGCCTGTTATCTTTGGCCGATGGCAAACGAAAGCCATGTTCAACCAGTGTTTCCTTGCGCTTGGCGTCCCCCTTACTCATGCCGCCAATTTGGCTAACACTCACGTGGCTTTCATCAACAAACAACAATGCATTTTCTGGTAAATATTCAAACAATGTTGGCGGCGCCACACCTGGCTCTCGCCCCGTTAGGAAACGGCTATAATTTTCAATACCCGCACAGGACCCTGTTGCGGCCATCATCTCTATATCAAAATTAGCGCGTTGTTCTAGGCGTTGAGCCTCTAACACTCGACCGCGCTCGCCATAGTATTTCAGCCGATCCTTCAACTCATGCCTTATATGCTTTACGGCTTGATCAATGGTTGGCCCCGGCGTCACATAGTGGCTGTTGGCATAAATTTTAATAAATTCCAGCGATCGTGCCTTCACGCCTGTTAACGGATCAAATTCTATAATATCTTCTATCTCATCGCCAAACATCATCAAACGCCAAGCACGATCTTCATAGTGACTGGGAAAGATATCAACCACATCACCGCGTATGCGAAAGGTACCACGCTGAAAGGCTGCGTCGTTACGGCTATATTGCTGGGCGATAAGCTTGCGGGCGAGATCACGTCTATCAATCTCTTGACCAACTTTTAACATTTGGGTCATGGAGGTATAGGTCTCAACCGAGCCAATACCGTATATACAAGACACCGATGCCACGATGATCACATCATCACGCTCTAAAATAGCGCGGGTCGCAGCATGACGCATACGGTCGATCTGCTCGTTAATACTGGCTTCTTTTTCAACGAAGGTGTCCGTGCGTGCTACATAGGCCTCTGGCTGATAATAATCATAATAAGAAACAAAATATTCCACAGAATTATTGGGGAAGAAAGCCTTAAACTCTCCATACAACTGCGCCGCTAGTGTCTTATTGGGTGCAAGGATCAGCGCGGGTCTTTGTGTTTTCTCAATCACGTTAGCAACGGTGAATGTCTTACCAGACCCCGTTACACCTAATAATACTTGATCGCTCTCACCATCATTGATACCCGCAACCAGCTCGTCAATCGCAGTCGGTTGATCACCTGCAGGCTTAAAATTTGAGACAAGCTCAAAACGCCTGCCGCCATCAGACTTTTCAGGGTGTTCTGGTCTGTGGGGTATGGCGTGTTGATTATCAATGTTACTGGTCATAAAAGCTCTCTTATATCTATATAGCCTCAACATGGCCTAGCCTTAGTGTTTATTCAACATGTAACTAGCCTAGTTGCCATTTTTACCCTATCAAAAACTTATCTTGCGCATTAAGAAATATTTCTGCTTTTGAGCTTGCTCCTTATGGCTATCCCTTATAATCTGCAATTGATTTTAACAGCTATAGCCAAAGCGCATAGCTTCACTGGGACTCAATAGAAATGTCTTTCTTATCCAAAAAACTTGATCGTATTAAACCTTCTCCAACCATGGCTGTATCAGCCAAAGCCGCTGAATTAAAAGCAGCGGGTAAAGATGTCATTGGCCTCGGCGCTGGTGAGCCTGATTTTGATACGCCGGATAATATTAAAGAAGCGGCTTACAAAGCCATTCGTGAAGGCCAAACCAAATATACACCCGCTGACGGCACACCCGCCGTTAAGGACGCAATTATTGGCAAATTTAAACGCGAAAATAGTCTAAATTTTGAACGTAATCAAATTACAGTGAATTGCGGTGGTAAGCATACAATTTATAACGCATTAATGGCCACTCTAAACGACGGTGATGAAGTTATCATCCCTGCACCATATTGGGTTAGTTACCCTGATATGACGTTGCTAGGCGGTGGCACACCCGTGATTGTTGAGGCTACCATTGAAAATGGCTTCAAAATGACGCCAGCGCAGTTAGAGGCCGCCATTACCCCAAAGACAAAATGGTTAATCTTTAACAGCCCATCTAATCCAACAGGTGCAGCTTACTCTCAAGCAGAAATCCGCGCATTAGGTGATGTGATTGCACGCCATGATAATGTATGGGTTCTTGCCGATGATATCTATGAGCATCTGGTTTATGATGGTTTTGAATTTAAAACATTCGCGGCAGTGTGTCCTGATGTGGCAGGCCGTGTGCTAACGATGAACGGCGTCGCAAAAGCTTACGCGATGACAGGCTGGCGTATTGGTTATGCTGGTGGTGATGCCAAGTTGATTAAGGCAATGGCAAAGGTACAATCGCAAAGCACATCCAACCCTTGCTCAATCTCTCAGGCCGCAACTATTGAGGCCCTAAACGGCACACAGGATTTCTTACCCGTACGAGCAGCAGCATTTAAAGAACGCCGTAATCTTGTGGTTGATATGCTGTCAAAGGCCGAAGGCCTAACTTGCCCAACACCTGAAGGTGCCTTTTATGTTTATCCAAGCATTGCAGGGTGCATTGGCAAGACAACACCGGGCGGCAAGGTGATTAATACGGATGAAGATTTTGTCACCTATATTCTAGAGGATTACGGCGTCGCGGCCGTACACGGCGAGGCCTTTGGCCTTAGCCCGCATTTCCGTGTGTCTTATGCTACATCGACAGAGGCGCTGACAGAAGCCTGCACACGCATCCAAAAAGCCTGTGCCGCACTGAGGTAATTGCGCTTATCGCAATCAACAATCAAAAAACCGCTCTCATCACTGAGGACGGTTTTTTGTTTTAGATAGATAACCACACACACTCGTCATCCTCGGGCTTGACCCGGGGATCCATCATACAGAGTTATACACTACCGTGATTTAGAATAGATAATATCCTATAAGCTGGCAGGGTACTTTATAAAAGTAAAAGACCAACAAAAGGTTGAGTGCGGTTTTTATCCATCACACAATTATTTCGATGTTAAACATGGATTACCCGATCAAGTCGGGTAATGACGAGGGAGGGAGTACGCGAACGGTCGATGACGAGGAGCGAGCAAGAAGAATGAGGCACGCCTCCCACCTCCCTAAAACCTACTCAATTTGTCATGATTTTTGGCTCTATACCTAATGTTTGACGTGAGGATTTTTATATTGCATCTAGTGTTCTCGCATGCTATTTATTGTCTAATTGATAATGATTATTAATAACATGTTCTATGGAACAGCCCTACTTAAAGAATGCTACAGATCACGCGCGGGCGCTAGGTTCTGAGCACTAAAAGGTAAAGATTAAGTCATGCATAGTAGTGATAATAACAGTCCCCAACACAGTCAGCGACTCGGTGTATTAAAACCTGGCCAAAAGGGTAAAATCACTAATATTATATCCCCTGAGGGTTGCGATGTTGCTGACCGCCTGCGCGAGCTAGGTTTCGATGAAGAACTAAGTGTTCAATTACTACACCAAAGTCCCTTTGGCAAAGACCCAATTTCTGTGCAAGTAGGTCAGATGACGGTGGCTCTACGTCGCAAACACGCAAACCAAATTCTAGTTGCTTTAGATTAAGATATCAGAGACATAATTATGACAACGCCTATATCTTCTACTATCGCAATCATTGGCAACCCGAACTGCGGCAAATCAGCATTATTTAATGTACTGACAGGCCTCAAGCAAAAAGTAGCTAATTATCCAGGCGCAACAGTTGAGCGCCACTCTGGCCCAATTTTAAGCCATAACAACATCACACTTATTGATCTTCCGGGCACATATAGCCTAACACCGCGCAGCATGGACGAAGAGATTAGCCGCAAAGTATTGATGGGTGAGATGAAGGGTGAGGCGCAACCTAATGCTATTATCGCTGTTGTTGATGCCACAAACCTAGCGCAACAGCTCCGCTTTATCTTAGAGATCAAGCAACTGGGTCTACCGATGGTTCTGGCAATGAATATGACAGATTTAGCCGCACGTGATAATATTATTATCGACAGCAAAGCCCTGAGTGAAAAACTAGGCATCCCTGTTGTTGAAACTGTTGCCGTCCGTAAAAAGGGTGTCAAAGAGTTGGCAGAGGTCGCTGCCAAAGCAAGTGGCAAGGCCAGAAGTGAAGCAACATCAGTTTTTAAAGATTTAAAAACCCTGCAAAAAGAAGCGCGAGCACTCGCCAAATCTGTGACCCTATCAGAAGGCATGGAGCATAAAGCCACACGGACACTTGATAAGATATTACTCAATCCCATTCTTGGGCCTATCATTTTATTTGGATTATTATTCTTGATGTTCCAATCGGTCTTTTCTTGGGCAGAAGTGCCAATGGGCATGATCGAAGATGGCATTGCCTACTTGCAAGGCGTTTCAGCTAATAATCTTGGCGATGGCTTCTTCGCTAGTTTCATCAATGATGGCATCCTTGCCGGTGTTGGCAGTGTGATTGTCTTCTTGCCGCAAATTATTATTCTATTCACCTTCATCCTTGTCCTAGAGAGTACAGGATATATGGCGCGCGCGGCCTTTTTAATGGACCGTCTTATGTCGGCTGTTGGCCTGAATGGTCGCGCCTTTATCCCACTGCTATCAGGTTTTGCTTGTGCCATTCCTGCGATGATGGCTGCCAGATCAATCTCTAACGAGCGTGACCGCCTAACGACAATCATGATTACACCCCTGATGACATGTTCGGCGCGCCTGCCCGTTTATACGGTGCTAATAGCGGCTTTCATCCCCGACAGAACCGTTGGCGGTGTCTTTAATATGCAGGGCGTTGTGATGTTTAGCTTATATATGTTCGGCATTGTATCGGCTTTGATAGTGGCTGCGGTCTTAAAACGCACCGTGACCAAAGGCCCAAAGCAACCTTTCCTGATGGAATTACCCAAGTATCAGATACCTAATTTGCGGATGGTATTAATGGGCCTTATACAGCGCGCAGGATTATTCCTTCGCCGTGCTGGTACGTTGATTATGATGATCACCATCGCGCTATGGATATTTGCTATTTTCCCTGCCCCACCAGAAGGGGCTACCGAGCCCGCCATTACCTACAGCCTCGTTGGTATTCTGGGTTCATACCTAGAGGTGATATTCGCACCGCTCGGCTTTAACTGGGAAATGTCAGTTGCATTAGTCCCAGGACTTGCCGCGCGCGAGGTTGCTGTGGCTGCGCTGGGTACCGTTTACAGCCTATCAGGTAATGAGGCAATGATCGAGCAAGGTCTTGTGACAGTCTTACGCAACTCATGGTCGCTGCCAACTGCATTCTCATTCCTTGCTTGGTATGTATTTGCGCCCATGTGCCTGCCAACCATAGCCGTTGCCAAACGCGAAACTGGTGGTTGGAAATGGGCCTTATTCATGCTGGGCTACATGTTTACACTGGCTTATTTAGCTGCCTTCATCACTTATAGGGTTGCCCTCGCCTTGGTTTAGCGCTAGCCCTAAGATATACAAATTATTATATCATCCTAGAGAGGGAATATCCGTGAAAAAATTACTATTAGGCGTTTCACTGCTGGCTATTAGCGCATGTGGGCAAGAAGCTACAGAAACCCAAGACAAGCCTGCTGACCAGAATAAGGCATCCACATTAGCCCAAGGTAATATCATTACTGATGGTCATATTGATGTACCTTACCGCTTAGACCACGAATATCAGGATGTCTCAGTGGCAACAGCCACAGGTGATTTTGATCACCCACGTGCAGTAAAAGGCGGCCTTAACGCGCCTTTCATGTCTATCTACACACCAGCTGAGCTTGACGGTAGCAGCGACGCCACAGATCACGCCAACAAGATGATTGATATCGTCGAGAAAATGGTTACTGACGCGCCAGATAAATTTGTAATTGCAAAATCTGTTGCTGACGTACATGCCGCTTTTAAGGCTGGTAAAATTGCTCTACCACTGGGCATGGAAAATGGCTCACCCATCGATGGCAGCCTAGATCAATTGGATAAATTTTACGAGCGCGGTATTCGCTATATAACGCTAGCGCACAGCAAATCTAACCGCATTTCCGATAGCTCTTATGATGAAACACGTCAGTGGGACGGCCTATCAGCATTTGGTGAAAAGGTTGTCACCCGCATGAACGAGCTTGGTATCATGGTTGACATTAGCCACGTATCAGATGCCGCCTTTTACGATGTGATGGCGATGACAGATGTACCCGCGATTGCCTCTCATTCTAGCGCGCGTCATTTCACACCGGGTTTCGAGCGTAACATGAATGACGACATGATTAAAAAGCTGGCTGAAAAGAACGGCGTCATCATGATCAACTATGGCTCTAGCTTCTTAACGGCTGAGGCTAATGGTTATGGCAAGCTGCGTGACGCTGCATACGACGCCATGCTTTTGGTAAAAGGCATCGAAGGCACCGATGATCTGGAGGACGCTTTCCGCACAGAGTTCCGCGTGGCTAATCCATATCCTTATGCTGATATTTCTGATGTGCTAGACCACATCGACCATGTTGTTAAACTAACGGGTGGCACAGATCATGTGGCTTTAGGGTCTGATTATGACGGTGTGGGCGACAGCCTGCCAACAGGGCTAAAAGACGTATCATCATACACCCCCCTAACACAGGGTTTGATAGATCGTGGTTACGCGGACGGCGATATAATTAAAATTCTAGGCGGCAATACATTGCGCGTCTGGAAAGCCGTTGAAGACGCAGCTAAAAAATAAGTAATAAATAGTGGCCCCCCCAAAGGCTTGGTGTTAGGTTCATCTAAACCTTTGGGAGGGGACATTATGTTTAAGACAATTCTAGCCGCAGCAACGTTGGCTGCGCTCACTTTATCACCGATTTCTGCACATGCTGACGACAAGCCAGACAAAGCTGTAGAAAAGCCAATTCCTGAAAATTTTAGCTATAAGACAAGTCACAAAGGTGTCTTTAACGGCACTAAGATTGATTATAATGCTACTGTCTCCAATATAATTTTAAAGAATGGCAAAGACGATGTTTACGCAGAGGCGGTTGTCACCTCTTATGTGAAACGCGGCGGCGACCGAAACAGGCCCGTAACATTTGTCTTTAATGGCGGCCCAGGGTCTTCTTCCGTTTGGCTGCACTTAGGTCTCATGGGGCCAAAGCGTGTGATCGTACCTAGTGACGCAAAGCACGCAGGCAACGCGCCCTATAAGATGGAAGACAACAAGCACAGTCCACTAGATACAACAGACATCGTGATGATCGACCCTATTGGCACTGGCTATAGCCGCCTTGCTGGAAAGGGTGAAGCCAAAGACGTTTGGGGTCTTGCTGAAGATTCTCGCAGTGTGTCTGACATTATGCGTGAATGGATACGCACCAACAACCGTTGGAACGCGCCAAAATACATTCTGGGCGAAAGCTATGGCACCACCCGCGCTGCTGCTATGTTGCCTTTTCTTCAGGGCGGCGCTGAGCCTATGTCAATCAATGGCGTGATACTGGTTAGTCAGGCGCTTGATTACACTGGTAGCTCGCCTTGGGCTGATAACTTAATCGCCTTTGTCACCTATCTACCAACGATGGCCGCGACAGCTTGGTATCATGATAAGTTGGAAAATAAACCAGCCAGCCTTGATGAGTATATGGCAGAGGTGCGTGCCTTTGCTATGGACGAATATTTACCCGCCCTCTTTAAAGGCACTAGCTTACCAAAAGCAGACTTTGACCGCATAGCGGCTAAGCTTGCTGGTTATCTTGCCCTAGATGTTGATTATGTAAAACGCTCAAAGCTACGTATTCTTGCTGGCCGTTATGTGAAAGAACTACTGCGTAATGACAATCAAGCTATTGGTAGATTAGACGCGCGTTACAAGGCAGGGCAAGTTGATAACATTAATGTTTGGCCTAGCTTTGACGCAGGTAGTGCGGCCATCACGGGTGCCTATTCAACAGCACTTCATGATTATATGGCAAATGATCTAAAGGTTAAGCTAGACCGTCCTTATTTTATTAGAGGTCGCGATGTGGGTAAAAACTGGGTTTGGAACCGCAAACTTGGCGGCGATGAGCCTGTATTTGTTAACACGGCCCCTGATTTAGCCGAGCAGATGATGCGCAATCCAGCCATGAAAGTAATGGTTGCCAGTGGATATCTGGATTATGCCACTCCATTTTTTGACGCAGAATATACATTCTGGCGCCACGGCATTGATATGGACCGCGTGAGCATGACCTATTACCCTGCGGGCCATATGATGTATTTGCATCAGCCATCGCTGGTGAAGGTCGCAAAAGATATTCATGATTTCATCAAGAGGTAGATAGATGTCAGATATTCAACAGCATGACATAGATATGGACGCGGACCATAAGGCCCGCAGCTATACACTCACCATCTTATTTCTTGTTTACACCTTCAGTTTTATTGACCGCCAAATACTGGTTATCATTCAGGAAAGCATCAAACACGACCTAGGGCTGTCAGATTTGCAGCTTGGCGTCTTAAGCGGATTTTCCTTTGCTCTATTTTATGTAACTGCTGGCATTCCCATTGCGCGATGGGCCGATAGAACCAACAGACGCAATATCATCGTTGGCTCGCTAACCATATGGTCAGCCATGACAGCCCTATCGGGGTTAGTGGGTAACTATGCACAATTAGTTGCCGCGCGTATTGGTGTGGGGGTCGGCGAGGCGGGTTGCAGTCCACCAGCCCACTCGATGATTTCAGATATGTACCCCAGAAGCAAGCGAGCAACTGCATTATCTAAATATTCAGCAGGAATTTATCTGGGTATTTTACTAGGCTATTTATTAGGCGGCTATATTAACGAATTATATGGCTGGCGCATGACATTCTTTGTTGTTGGCTTGCCGGGCCTTCTGCTTGCTGCTCTTATGTACTTTACGGTCAAAGAGCCAACTAGGCGTGTCCATCAAGGTCAAGCCGCTGATGCACCTAGCATGGCTGAAGCCATCAAAATTATTATGGCGCTTAAGTCATTCCGTTATTTTTCCTTGGGCTGCGCTGTCTCTGGCTTTGCATCCTATGGCATTGGTAACTTTATGCCATCCTATCTATTTCGTAGTCATGGCATGAGCAGTGGTGATATTGGTGTGGCACTGGCACTAGTCACAGGTGGTGGTGGTATCATCGGCACCATCTTAGGCGGCTATTTAGCTGATAAATTTGGCAAAAAAGACAAACGCTTTTACATGTGGATTCCAGCCATCAGCGCCCTCATTAGTGCGCCGATTTTTGGTTTTATTTATCTAAGTGATAATACGAGCCTCATTTTATGGCTCTATCCCATCCCCATGATCTTCACGACTATGTATTTAGGCCCATCAATATCGGCGGCGCATATGTTGGTTGAGCCACGGATGCGTGCGATGATTTCAGCCATTTTATTCTTTGTCCTTAACCTGATAGGTCTAGGCCTTGGTCCTGTCACGATTGGTGCGCTTAGCGATTATATGCAGCTATCTTATGGTAATGACGGTCTGCGTTATGCAATGGTTATGGGATTATCCACTGTTTTCCTTCAGGCGTATTTGTTCATTAAAGCGGCTCAACTTTTTCCCGCTGATTTAGAAAAGCCAAAGGGCAAATAAGAGATAGCAATGCTCAAACTCACTGGCCTATTTTTTATCACAGCGATCCTATATGCCGCCGTTGGGTTTGGTGGCGGCTCGACCTATAACGCCTTGCTGGTACTGTGGGGGGTGGATTATCAAATCCTGCCAATGATTGCACTTTTGTGTAATGTAATTGTGGTCAGTGGTGGCACTTACCGTTTTGCTCGCGCAGGTCATATCAACCCAAGGCGTCTGCTGCCGTGGATTAGTGCCTCTATACCTGCCGCGTGGGTTGGCGGCTATATACAGCTTTCAGAGGTGACCTTTATTGGCCTACTCGGCGGGTCACTTTTTATTGCAGGATTACGAATATTTTGGAGCCCGCCAGCCACTGATGATCAGCCAGCGCGTGATTACCCTAAGTTTTTACCCCCGTTCATTGGCGCAGGGCTAGGCTTAATATCAGGTATGGTCGGTATCGGTGGCGGCATATTCTTATCCCCTATCTTATTCATACTGCGCTGGGACACACCAAAAGCCATCGCAGGCACCGCTAGCCTATTTATACTTGTCAACTCACTAGCTGGACTAGTGGGACAATCGCTAAAGCTGGGTGAGATGGATCAGCTATCACTGCTCAGTGATTATATATATCTATTCCCAGCAGTATTAATAGGTGGTCAAATAGGCTCTTATGCAGGGGTTAAACTCCTTAAAACAGAACATGTTCAACGGCTTTCCGCTTGCCTCATTATCTTTGTCGGCGCTAGACTGCTTTTTAAATGGTACAGTATGTAAGGACTATCCAATGACTAAATTCCTCACACTTTTTTTATCGACTTTACTACTATCTGTAACAAGTAACGCCTTACCTCAAACAGAGAATCCACCAACCATTATCGAGCTGACAATACCATCGCATGGTAGTCGTATGTCAGGCATTGCCTATTTAGCTGATGGCGCAGGCCCACACCCAACTATCATGCTGCTCCATGGCTATCCGGGCAATGAAAAGAATCTAGATGTCGCACAAGCAATGCGCAGCAAAGGCTGGAATGTTGTCTTTTTCCATTATCGCGGATCATGGGGCAGCGAAGGTGAATTTTCTTTTGGCGGATCAGAAGAAGATGTGAATGTAGTTTATAGCTATATCACTGATGCTACTAACGCCAAGAACCTGCGCATTAACACAGACCGTATCTCAATCGTCGGCCATAGCATGGGCGGTCATATGGCATTGGCTGGCATCTATTCTAACGCTGGCCTAAAATGTGCTATCGCCTATGATGGGGCTAATATAGGCGCAGGCCTCGGAGACAATCCCGAAACCACTAAAATCTGGTATGACTATGCCGATAGCTTGTTTATGTTAAAAGGTTGGTCAGGCGACAAAGCGACCAAGGAAGTCACTGAGCATGGCAAGGCGCTTAATCTAATACCTCGCGCTCATAAAATTAATGGTCGCCCCGTTATGCTTATTTCTGCCAACTCATCTGTAATACCAGAAGCAACGCGCATCCTACCCATATATAAGGCATTAAAAGCAACACCCAACAGCAAGGTTAAATTTATCCGCATAGAGGATGATCACAGTTTTAATGCATCACGCGACAAACTGATTGACCTGACGGCTGATTTTTTAAACGGATCATGTAGGTAAGCTAAAATAAGAGACGGCTTTATCCAAAGATAAAGTCGTCTTCTGTTAGATTTGTAGCTGTGAAATTCTCAATAGTAATACTATTACCTACAGTATCTTCAATGAAGGTATCATCGCCATCTTGGGTGATGGTCAATGAGGAAAAAGTTATCACAGCAGAAAATGAGAATAATTTATCAAAGAACTCTATTTTGTCATACCCATCAGTAAAATGATTTATTGTGTCATCGCCCCAATTACCTGAAAATCTAAACACATCAGAGCCAGCCCCCCCCCAATAAGAATGTCATTGCCTTTGCCACCCTCTAGACTGTCATCACCTTTACCCCCACGCAAAGTATCTTTTCCAGACTGTCCTCGCAGGATATCATCACCTTTGCCGCCGACTAGCGTATCATCTCCGCTTTCGCCATTTAAATAATCGTCTCCAGCTTTGCCCTTCAGGCTATCGTCACCTTTGCGGCCTTTTAATTTATTCTCGCCAGAGTCACCTACAATGATATCGTCATATGAAGTACCGGTGATATTTTCAATGTTTTTGATGATATCGCCCTGGGCCTCTAGGCCTGTCGCACCAGTGGATAAATTGACATAGACACCATCGCGGTAGTCGCCGTTGCTATATTTCAAGGTATCGTTACCTGCGCCGCCATTGATCACATCTTTACCGTAATCGCCAGTGACTATATCTACACCTGCAATTATCTTTATAAAGTCGTCACCCTTACCTCCACCAATTACATCATCGCCGTAAAACCCAACTAGATAATCATCACCAGCGCCACCCTTTATGAGGTCGTTCTCAAAACTGCCATAAATTGTGTCCGCCCCATCACCGCCATACAGTTTATTATTACCGCCAATATCGCTGATATAATCATCACCATCTCCACCATAGACAATATCATTACCCAACCCAGATTTTATAGAGTCATCACCAGATTTTCCATAGATCGTGTCATTTCCCTCATAGGCGTGTATATGATCAACGCCCGGTGTTCCTGTGATATTGTCATTGCTATCAGAAGCATAAATATGGTGAATTACGACACCATTAGCATCAACAGTATCCTCTGTTTGGTTAATACGCCTTTCTTCTGCCTCGCCTTCTGGAAGGTCATCAAATGCGTCATTAGCCGCATCTAGAAGAGCGTCCAAAAGTGCCCGAGCAAGAATCTCATTAGGATCAGGAACCGAATTAGCCATAATAGTTTCCATATATAATTTAAAGAATTAACACAACTTACCATAGAAATGTGACAACAACAAGATGCAAAGAATCCATAGATTGGGCTTAGTTAGTTTAAAATATGGACTCACTATAATTTTTATGATATACACCCCTCATGAAATGGCAAGAATTAAGAGAAGAAAACTGTAGCGTCGCGCGATCCCTATCCGTTCTGGGTGATCGTTGGACATTACTTGTCTTGCGTGAATGTTTTCTAAAGGTCACTAAGTTTGACCAATTCAAGGAACGACTGGGTATATCACGCACGAGCCTTGCTAATATCTTATCAAAATTAGTCGAAGAAGGCGTGTTAAACAAAGTCCCCTACCAACAAAAACCCACGCGTCATGAATATAAAATCACCGACAAAGGCTTAGACCTATATCCCATGTTTATGGAGTTGGTGAATTGGGGCAACAAACACTATGCAGGCGATGAGGGCGTACCCCTGTTGCACCGTCACAAGACATGCGGTCACCATTTTACGCCCAAGCATATTTGTAGTGAATGCGGCGAAGAGTACCACGCAACTGATGTAACCGTTGAAAAGGGGCCTGGCTATAATGATGCTTGGGCCGGCAATCTGAAATTCAACTTAAATTTCAATATTGATAAATCTGAGGAATAAACATGGCACATGCAAAATATCCAAAACTTATGGCACCTCTTAGTCTTGGCTTCACCGTATTAAAAAATCGCGTGATTATGGGGTCGATGCATACGGGGTTAGAGGACGGTAACCAACATGACAAGCTGGCGGCCTATTTTGCAGAGCGCGCGCGCGGCGGTGTTGGCCTGATTGTCACGGGTGGATATGCACCTAGCTTTCGCGCTGGTGGCGCACCCTTCATGGGGGCCATGAGCAAGAAACGCCACGCACGCAAGCATAAAGTCATCACAGACGCCGTTCACGCAGAAGGCGGAAAGATCGCCATGCAAATCTTGCATACAGGTCGCTATGCCTATCACCCTTTCAGTGTCGCACCTTCAAAGATCAAGGCCCCCATTAATCCCTTCACACCAGCAGAGCTATCTAATCGTGGCATTGAAAAACAAATAGACACGTTTGTAAACAGCGCCAAGCTAGCGCAAGAAGCCGGTTATGACGGTGTTGAAATCATGGGGTCTGAGGGCTATTTCCTCAATACATTCCTTGTTGAACACACGAATAAACGCACAGATAAATGGGGTGGGTCATACGAGAACCGCATGCGTATGCCATTAGAAGTCGTACGCCGTACCCGTGAAGATGTGGGCGAGAATTTTATTATCATCTTCCGCCTATCTATGCTCGATCTAGTGCCTAATGGTTCCTCATGGGAGGAGGTCGTATTACTAGCTAAGGAGCTAGAAAAGGCTGGCGTGACAATTATCAATACAGGTATCGGCTGGCACGAAGCCCGCGTACCGACCATCGCCACATCAGTACCGCGCAAGGCATTTGCTTGGGTGACCAAAAAAATGATGGGCGAGGTTAATATTCCACTCGTAACCACCAACCGTATTAATAACGCACAGACAGCAGAAGAAGTGCTAGCAGATGGTTGCGCTGATATGGTCTCCATGGCACGCCCTTTCCTTGCTGATCCTGAAATTGTCAATAAATCAGCAGAGGGCCGCGAAGATGAGGTTAACACCTGCATTGGCTGTAATCAGGCTTGTCTGGATCATATATTTGATCGCAAATTAACCAGTTGTCTCGTGAACCCCCGCGCCTGTCATGAAACCAGTTTAAACTACACACAAACAAATTCCCCAAAACGCGTCGCCGTGATTGGTGCTGGCCCGGGTGGGTTATCAGCCGCTACTGTGCTGGCAGATCGCGGTCACCACGTTGATCTGTTTGACGCCAATGATACCATCGGTGGCCAACTCAACATCGCCAAGCAAGTCCCGGGCAAGGAAGAGTTTTATGAGATGGTACGCTATTTTAATAGTAAAGTTAAAACGTCAGGTGTTCATCTACATCTAGGCAAACGCGTATCAGCCGACGATCTAAAAGCTGGTGATTATGATGAGGCTATCATCGCAACTGGCGTTATACCAAGGGATACAGGCATCAAGGGCGGCGACCACAATAAGGCACTTTCCTACATAGATGTCTTACGTGATAAAAAATCTGTTGGCAAAAAAGTCGCCATCATCGGCGCTGGTGGCATTGGATTTGATGTGGCTGAATATTTGTCCGTAGAGGAAGGCCACTCACCGACTGAAAATTTAAAAGAATGGCTAGTTGAATGGGGGGTGGAAGATCCATCTATTGCTCGCAGTGGCTTGTCTCCCGCAGGGCCAAAACCAACACCTTCACCGCGTGAGATATTCTTACTGCAACGCAAAAGCAGCAAACATGGTGCAGGCCTTGGCAAAACCACAGGCTGGATACACCGTGCGACACTCAAAATGAAAAATGTTAAGATGCTAGGCAATGTCAATTATGAAGAAATTGGTGATCAAGGCCTGTTAATTAGCTATGGCAAAACCCGAGAAAACCCACAGTGGTTAGATGTTGATCATGTGATCATGTGTGCGGGCCAAGTCTCGGTGCGCGACCTAGAGGCACCACTCCTTGAGGTTGGCATTAAAACCCATGTTATCGGCGGAGCAGATGTGGCCGCAGAGCTAGATGCCAAACGTGCCATTGATCAGGGTAGCAGGTTAGCGGCTACTTTATAAGCAATCTCTATTGCCATCCCTTCATATCATGCTATTGATAAGCTAAATATAGAGGGGTGTCTTATGCGTAAATATATAAATATCAGTTTAGTACTTGGCCTAGTGACTGCGTCATTTAGCAGTCAGGCGCAAGACACAGAGGCGCATAAACACGCACTCGTCGCAGGCTACAAAGCCGCATTTACCTGTAGTGGCACCTTCAATGCTGGCAAAACTGTTGAAAGCATTAATGCTTATGAGCTGAACAGAATTTACGCCAGCTACCGCCCCATTCTTGCTAAATTACCAGCGGCTGTGATTAACAAGGATGCTAAATATGTCAGCGTTAAATATAGCGATGCTATGCCACCACGCATCAGCGCGTGGCGTCCGCACTTGGGTTGCAGCCAGTTACCAATTGGCGCGACGGTTCACGATATAAAGCATCTACCACGCGCTAACCCCGCTCCAAGGGCAACGACAACCGATGTGAAATTTTGGCCGTACGGCGATGCCTTTAACAAAAAAGGTCGCGATCAGAAATTAGCAACCTTGATTAATACGGCTTTTGATAAAAAAACATATGGTGACGGCACTGAAACAACGGCCATAATTGTCACTACGCCCACTGAGATGCTGGGTGAAAAATATATCAAGGGCAATACTGCCTATACATCACAGCGCACATGGTCAGTGGCTAAATCCATTGCTGCATCCGTGTTGGGTGTCGCAGTTAAAGAAGGCATAATAGACACGAGTGCCCCAGCCAATATCCCTGAGTGGCAGAGCAGCGGTGATCCACGCGGTAAGATCACACTGCAAAATTTACTGAATATGTCATCGGGTCTTTATAGCGGCAAAAAAGGCAGTCGCACCGATCAGCTATATACTGGTGGTGCGCGAGTTACCGATCGCTCTACCAGAGCACCGCTGGACGCCATGCCGGGCAAGCGCTGGCGCTACGCAAATAATGACACCCTGCTTGTGGTGCGCAGCCTACGGGCCGCTATTGGTGATGACGCAAAATATCTGGCCTATCCCTTTGAAAAATTACTGCATAAAATTGGCATGAATAACACGGCGCTTGAGACCGACTGGGAAGGCAACTTCATCATGTCGAGCCAAGTGTGGACAACGGCCCGCGATTTAGCGCGTCTTGGTATTCTATATCTGAATGATGGCGCGTGGAAAGACGAGCAAATACTACCAAAAGGCTGGGGTGATTATGTTCGAACACCAGCCCCTGTTCAGCCGCCCCTGATTGGCAAAGACGGCAAACCTGATTGGGGATATGGCGCACAATTCTGGCTGCTTGATGAGCGTTTTGATCTACCAAACGACACCTATGTTGCTGCGGGGCACCGCGGCCAATATATTGTCATAATACCATCAAAGGATTTAGTGATCATACGTCGTGGTTATGATGAATCTGGTGGTATTGGTTTTGATATAGCAACATTCACCCGCCATGTACTGGCAACAGTAAAATAAGGCGCAAAGACCAAAGGTCAACGGTGATTACATCACTCTATTATTTCTAATCTTGCCATCAGCTTCTTAACAGTTGTTGGTTGCCATTTGCTGCCTTTGGCCGTTTTAATGCCGCGCTTGGTCAGCTCTGCACCTATTTGGCGGTGAGAGGTAACCCCGCCAGCCATCAGCTCTTCAACAACAGGCCGCAATCGCTCATAAAACCCATCGGATTTCTTTTGGATGCGCTCTAATATTTCTTTATTATCTTTGTTCGCCATTCTTAGTGCTACAGCACCTGTCGGCGTGGCATTTTTCTTTTCTCTTCGTTTAATGGCAGACTTTTTAGCCGCTTTAACATCCCTTAGGCGTTTCAATATAAGGCTTACATTTGTCTGATTCACTTCAGGCTTGTCGATGGCGATGAAACGCAGCATGCCCCCGTCTAGCTTTGACAAGAAAACCACATTTTGATCAAGGCTATCAACCTTAGCAATCACTAGATTAGCCCCTAGCGCTTCAGCCTCGGCTATTGCCTTATCAAGCGCGGGGCGTTGTTTTAACTTACCCTCTTCTATCTCGGTATAATCCGCAACAATTTCAGCCGCATTTTGCACGGCAAAAGCCTCGGCAGCGCTGCGCTGATCCACAAGGTCAAAACCCGATTGTCGGTGCCTAGTGTCGGTCTGGCGGTAATAAGCAATAATTTTCATAAGGCACTACCTACAATTAATAACGAGCGCCGTAAAGGAAAAGGGCCGTGAGAGAATAAAATCAATCACAGCCCTTATAATCTGGCGAAGAGGAAGGGATTCGAACCCTCGAACAGGTTGCCCCGTTACTCCCTTAGCAGGGGAGCGCTTTCGACCACTCAGCCACCTCTCCGCCGCCGTTGATAATGATATGCCTCACCCGAGTCAACGGAGAATTTAATTTTTTTGAAATTTATTTCCGCCGAGCGATGAAAAAGCGCGCTACAAGGCCGTATTTGCTTATTATTCAGCCATACAGAGCCTAAAACTAAAAGTGGCGCATCATCACTGATACGCCACTTCTCAAGACCGTAAACATAGGGGAAGCATCATGCAAAAAACGGCCTTGAATTCTGCTATGCCCCTATTGTATGATTCTTTTGATAAGTTAACTTGATCCAGATCAAGAATTTCACACTAAAATAGACTTTTAAGGATTATTTGATGACAAAATCTATCCCGCCCTTCCATTTAGCTGTTCCTGTTGACGATTTAGACGCTGCAAGGGGCTTTTATGGTGGCCTGCTGGGCTGCGCCGAGGGACGTTCTAGCGATAAATGGATTGATTTTGATTTTTTTGGCCATCAGTTTGTTGTGCATAAGGCTAGCCCAATCACCGACCCAGACCGCAATGACGTAGACGGCCATAATGTGCCCAGCTTTCATTTTGGCCTAATATTACCTTGGGGCGAATGGGAAGCGCTCGCTGATAAGCTAAAGGCCGCAGGCACCCAATTTGTCATTGAACCTTATATCCGCTTTAAGGGCGAAGTAGGAGAGCAAGCCACCATGTTCTTTAAGGACCCAGCAGGTAACGCCATCGAAATTAAATCATTTAGGGATATGAGCCAAATATTTGCTAAGTAGAGTCAGGCCAATGGAAATAGGCGCTACCTATACCCAGCCACCGGCTTTGACTTGGCTGAGCACTTTTAAGAAATGCCGCATCTCATCAGGTGTGCCAACCGACAGGCGGTTCCAGCCTGTACCCAGCCCCATGTCACGACCAATCTTAACGTGGCGGTTTAGCATGGCATTTTGATAGGCCTTCAAATCCGGACCAATCTCATGCAGCATGAAATTGGTCTGACTCGGCATGAAATTTAATCCAAGTGCTGCTAGTCCGTCATAGGTGATTTTTTTGGCCTCAGCGTTACTGGCAATACTGCGCGCTAAGAAACTCTTATCATCCAACGAGGCGCTGGCAGCAAAAATTGAGGCGATTGAAACACTCCACGATGAATAATGCTGTTTAATCTCAGCCATCACATCTGCGGTCGCCATGCCGTATCCCATGCGCATACCCGCCATGGCATAAACTTTTGAAAATGTGCGTGCCACGATCAGATTATCATGGCCTTCCCGCACCAGCGACACCATGCTCATATAGGATGGGTCACTTACATACTCGTGGTAAGCCTCGTCAACGATGAAAAATACATTGGACGGCGCGCGTTTAATCCACGCCGCTATATCATCGCTATTAGACAGTAAACCTGATGGATTATTAGGCGTCACCAGATAAATAACCACATTGCCTTTGATCGCCAGTGATGCGGCCTCTAATGCTTTTAGATCAATTTTAAACCCTGCTGCCATAGGTACAGATTTAAAAGGCACATCCCATGATTTTGCAAAATACTCGGCGTCGCCGTATGTAATGGCGGGGGCTATTAACGTGGCGCCCTTAGCCGCTTGCTGCCTGATCACGGCCTCTAAGATACCTGTTGAGCCATCGGCCATACTCACTGTGTTTTTGCCTAGCCCCTCGATCTTTGCAATCTTTGCCGCCAGACCCGTCACATAATCATCAGGGTAGCGATGACCTATGGCCATGCCTTTAATCGCCGCGGCCTTTGCGTGGGCTGACATGCCCAGTGAATTTTCATTGGAATTGAGTTTCAGTATATTCGTTTTTGAGTAGGGAGAGCTATCAGCAAAGCTAATGGTCGGTAGCAGCGCTGTTGCCGCGACACCAGCCAGAGTGGTTTTTAAAAACATTCTACGGTTTAACATGGCAAGCTCCCTAAATTGTGACTTAAAGAAAGCTACTCTATCGCGCTATGCATTGTAAATGATTAGATAATGGGCACCCTATTCAGGCTCTTGCAACAGCTCAAAAATATTACCTTCGGGATCGCGTCCATAAACCGCCATCCATTTACCTGTGTCAAGTGGCTCGCTGTTGAATGTAGCGCCAAGCTTTATAAGATCAGCACGAGTTTTATGGATATCCTCCACCATATAGGCCGTATGGGTAATACCGTGATGATGGGGCTGCTTAGTGTCCGCCTCTCCCGCTTGTTCAGGGCTAGAAAATTCAAATAACTCAAGATGCATGTCACCACTGACCAACATCTTAACTTTTGACGCTGTGCCATCCAAAGCTAGTAATTCATCCGCAACAGGACTGCCCTTTGGCCAGCTAAATGATGACAGCTGATTAAAGCCAAGCCCGTTGCAGTAAAACGCGCTCATTAGCTCAATATCCCTGACCGATAACGCCGTATGATGAAATTTCATATTCTTTTCCTATTGTGCCAGCAACTGGGCAAGCGCCTTCAGTGTAGCCTTCACCTTCCCCGCCTTAGTCTCATCATAGGTAAAAGGGAAACTCTCGTCCATATAGGTAATTTGGCTAAGTTCCAACTGCAACGCGTTAACACCATCCTGCGCCCCATACTGCCGCGTGATATACCCACCCTTAAAACGACCGTTAAGCACAGCCGAATAATCAGCTGCATCCTTTAAAACACCATAGGCATTCCCCGCAAGTACAGCGTCACAGCTCTTACCGTCATTGGTACCTAAGTTAAAGTCAGGTAATCGCCCATCAAAGAAACGCGGCACATGGCTGGCAATACTATGGGCATCAAATAGTATTGCGCGGCCATGCAATGCCTTAACACGGTCAAGCTGCGTTTGAATTTCTTCATGATAGGGATACCAAAATGTTTGAACGCGATCAGATATTTCATTGACCGTAGGCTGCTGGCCGTCCTGATAAATAGGTGCCTCATTAAACAACGTTGTCGGGCATAGCTCGGTGACATTTTGCCCTGAATACAGGCTCTTGCCCAACGGTTCACGGTTCAGGTCAATAACATAGCGGCTATAATTGGCCGCAATCACCGTCACATCCATATGATCCAAAAAATCATACAGTCGCGGCAGATGCCAATCCGTATCAGGCATCTGCTGTGCTGTAGGCGTCATACGCTGATCAAGTGTCGCCAGATCTGTGCCACAGTGGGGTATAGAGACCACAAGCGGCCCCGCCCCCTCTGTTAAATGACAGACCCCACTCACAGCGCCTTGCTGCCCATAGAGGTGGATGGCAAGATATCCGACACAAGCTCTACCAATGCACCATCTAGCACAATCGCCTGACCCGCCTCGATATCAGGGGCAAAATAACGATCGGCCGTATAGAAGTCCGCCTTAGCGCGCACAACATTATAGGCAAACTCTAATGGTGCTGATGTTTTTAACGGACGGTGAAAATCTATACCTTGGGCTGCACCTAATAGCTCGATACCAATAACGGCAGCCCCGTTTTCAGCCATATCTTTTAGTCTGCGCGCGGCAAAAGTCGCCATAGAGACATGATCCTCTTGGCCAGCGCTAGTTGGAATACTATCGACACTTGCAGGATGGGCGAATGTTTTATTTTCGCTCACCAGTGCCGCACATGTAACCTGCGCAATCATAAATCCGCTGTTTAAGCCGCCATCTTTCACGAGGAAAGCAGGCAGGTTTGACATATGGGGATCAACGAGCAAGCTCGTACGGCGCTCTGAAATACTAGCGATCTCACAAATAGCCAGCGCCAACATATCCGCCGCCATCGCAACTGGTTCTGCGTGGAAATTACCACCCGATAAAATATCACCTTCGGCGGGGAAAATCAGCGGGTTATCGGTCACGGCATTAGCCTCTATCAGCAGAACCTCTGCCGCCTGACGCATCACCGTTAGCACCGCCCCCATAACCTGAGGCTGACAGCGCAGGCTATAGGGGTCTTGTACTTTCTCACAGTCTTCATGGCTGTTGCGGATTGCACTGTCACTCAACAACTGACGGTACATGGACGCCACATCTATTTGGCCCTTTTGACCGCGCGCCGCATGAATACGGGCGTCAAACGGGGCGTCACTGCCCTTCATCGCGTCCACAGACATAGCGCCTGCCACAACGGCCGAGGCATAAGTGTTTTCAATCATGAACAAACCGCGCAGCGCCAGTGCGGTTGAAACCTGTGTGCCATTCAAAAGCGCCAGACCTTCCTTAGCACCGAGGGTCATTACTTTAAGGCCTGCTATTTTCAAGCCATCGACGGCTGATAATTTCTCACCCTTATGGTTTACATGGCCATACCCCAGCAGCACACATGACATATGCGCAAGTGGGGCTAAATCACCAGAGGCACCAACAGATCCTTTTTCAGGGATAAACGGATATACTTCATGCTCCAATAACGATAGCAACGCCTTGATAACCACAGGCCGAATGCCCGAATGCCCTTGACCAAGACTAGAGGCCTTCATCGCAAGGATAAGGCGTACAGTAGCATCATCTATATGACTGCCTATGCCCGTAGCGTGCGACAGCACAAGGTTTTCCTGTAGCTTTTCCACATCCTCGGCTGGAATGCGTTGATTAGCCAGCAGACCAAAGCCCGTGTTGATACCGTATGCTGTATCACCGCGCTCCACCAGATCAGTTACCGTCTTGCGTGCAACATCAACCTTGTCGTAACTAGCCTCGTCGAACACAAGATGTGTTGGGTTCTCATAGATATGACGCAGGTCTGCTAGTGAAAACTCACCCGCCGTTCTTTGTAGGGTAATCATGATTTATCTCCTTTTTATTTCTCTATCCTCGCTAAAGCTGCGGCCTCATAGTCATTCGGTACGGAACAAGTTCCTATTTAATAGCGCGTAGCGCGTACCGAGCGACTGCGAGGCGGCGACTTTTCGCCGTACTCAAAAATATCAATCTATCATCGGTAAATTTAAGCCCTTATCAGCCGCGCAATCTTTGGCGATATCGTAACCCGCATCGGCGTGACGCATCACGCCTGTGGCTGGATCATTCCATAACACGCGACTAATACGTTCTGCCGCCTCATCCGTACCATCTGCCACAATCACAACGCCGCTATGCTGGCTGTAACCCATACCAACACCGCCCCCGTGATGCAGACTAACCCATGTAGCACCCGAGGCTGTATTCAGCAGCGCATTAAGAAGTGGCCAATCAGACACCGCGTCCGATCCATCCATCATGCTTTCAGTTTCACGGTTGGGGCTTGCCACACTGCCGCTATCCAGATGATCGCGACCAATAACCACAGGCGCTTTTAATTCGCCGTTTTTAACCATCTCGTTGAAAGCTAGCGCAAGGCGGTGACGATCACCAAGACCCACCCAACAGATACGTGCTGGCAGCCCTTGAAACTGAATACGCTCACGCGCCATGTCTAACCAGTTATGTAAATGCTTATCATCAGGCATTAGCTCTTTAACTTTTTGATCTGTCTTATAGATATCCTCGGGATCACCAGACAGTGCCACCCAACGAAACGGCCCAATACCACGACAAAATAATGGCCGTACATACGCTGGCACAAAGCCAGGGAAATCAAAGGCATCTTTGATACCTTCATCAAAGGCCATTTGGCGAATATTATTGCCGTAATCAACGGTTGGCACACCCATATGGTAAAAATCAAGCATCGCCTGCACATGCACCGCCATCGACTTTTTAGCTGCCTTTGAGACCTCTTCTTTAGATGTCTCACGCTTGGTAAACCACTCGTCTACGTTCCACCCAATAGGCAGATATCCATTCACAGGGTCATGCGCAGATGTTTGATCTGTCAGCACGTCGGGCTTTAGCCCCTTCTTGACCATATCAGGTAATATTTCAGCCGCATTACCCAGCACAGCAACAGAAATTGGCTTGCCCTTAGCATGTGAGGCATTGACGATCTCAATGGCTTCTTCGATTGTATCAGCGCGTGCATCCACATACCCAGTACGCAGACGAAAATCGATTGATTTTTCTTGGCACTCAATAGCAATACAGCTGTACCCTGCCATGGTCGCCGCCATGGTTTGCGCGCCGCCCATACCACCTAGACCTGCGGTTAAAATCCACTTACCCGCAGCCTCACCGCCAAAATGCTGACGTGCCATTTCGGCAAAAGTCTCGTACGTGCCCTGAACAATGCCTTGAGAGCCAATATAAATCCAACTACCAGCCGTCATCTGGCCGTACATCATCAGACCTTTTTTATCTAGCTCATTAAAATGCTCCCAGTTTGCCCAAGCGGGTACTAGGTTAGAGTTAGCGATTAAAACACGCGGTGCATCCTTGTGCGTGCGGAACACACCAACGGGCTTACCCGATTGCACAAGCAGTGTTTCATAGTCTTCCATGGTTTTTAATGTCTCGACCATCTTGTCATAGCACGCCCAGTTACGGGCTGCCTTACCGATGCCGCCGTAAACCACCAAGTCATCAGGGTTTTCTGCCACATCAGGGTGCAGATTATTCATCAGCATCCGCATGGCTGCCTCTGTAGACCAGCTTTTACAAGTGATTTCAGCACCCGTTGGCGCGATGATATCTTTTCTATTTTTCATGTCTATTCCCAAAGTCTTTTTTGTTATCTATTGTCAATTTATTTATTGCTAGAAAATCTAGCTGTTAATTCATATCTATTGCCCGGATAGGTTAGATTGGCGGCACTAGCCACCATGTCACCCGTCCATGTGCGTCGCTGCACCATTAGACATGGGTCTTTCTCGCTTATATCCAACAGCGTTGCCGCGTCAGGAGAAGCAGCAATTGCCCTAATCACATGCTCTGCTTTAAGCAGAGGCGCCACCGATAGCAAAAACTCAGCGCTGGTGATTTGGGTAAAATCCACCTCTTCAATGCCCGGCGCGATAGAAGGATTAATGATACGGTCTTCAATCTCAATCGGTACGCCATCGCCTTTATGCACCACTTTTAATCTAAAGAGGCGCGCCCCCGATGGCACTATCATTTCTGCTGCCACATACGTCGATACTTTCACCATCTCAGCAATAAGCACTGTAGCGCTCCATGTCTCGCCTCTGGCTTTTAACTCATCGCGGATATTGGCTACTTTTAACGCTTCGCCATGCACCCTTTTTTCAGCAACAAAACTACCAAGCCCTGCGCGTCTGGTGATGTGATTTTCCTCTGTCAGTTCCTTAAAAGCACGATTCACTGTCATGCGCGAAATACCCAGCACTTTCACGAGTTCATTTTCGCTCGGCACACGGTCCCCTACCAGCAATGTACCATCATAAATCAGGCCCATTATATGTTGCTTCACAGCTTGATAGCGCGCTATTGGCGCTGCTTGCACAATCATCACTCAAATCCCTCTAACAATTTATTCACATGCTGCTTATAACTAGCTAGCACTTCATCTTGGGCAGCATGACTGCCGCCTTTAATCACCCAGCTACCTGCAATCATCACATCCGACACGGGATTAGGTTGACCCGCAAAAATAAAGCTGTCTGTGATCTGGCCATAGCTAGGGCCAATGAATTGCGGCGCATCCAGATCAAGCACAATAATATCAGCGCGTTTTCCCACAGCAATCTCACCCGCAGGCTGATTTAATGCCTGCGCGCCACCATGGGCCGCACGGGTCCATAGATTAAGCCCTGTATGCTCTCCCTCGCCAGCGAGCACCGCACGCTGCCCCCTACTGAGGCGCTCACCATATTCCAGCAACCTTAACTCTTCGCGCGGATCAACGCTGATATGACTGTCAGAGCCAATGCCAATGATGCCACCTGCTGATATGTAATCTTTGCTTCTAAAAAAGCCATCACCCAGATTGCCTTCAGTCGTTGGGCAAATACCCGCCACTGCACCGCTACTGGCTAGCCCTTGCATTTCTGCATTATTCATGTGAGTTGCGTGGATAAGACACCAACGGTCATCCACAAGCCCTGTATCCAGCAACCACTCAACAGGTCGCTTGCCTGAGTGCGCGATAGAGGCTTCGACCTCTTTCACCTGCTCAGCAATATGTATATGAATAGGACCGTCCTGCACAAACGCAGCGGCCTCTGCAACAACACTGCCATCCACAGCACGCAGACTATGTAGCGCCATACCTAGACGGTCATTAGGCCCAAGGTGGGGATGAATACCCGTCAACAACCGCTCAAAATCACTTAACTCATGAATGAAAGGTTTTTGCCCTTCATTTGGGTCTTTGCCGCCAAAGTCCGACGATTGATACAGCACAGGCAACATGGTGATTGGCAAACCTGATGTATCGCCCGCACGCAGGATCGCCTGTGTCATGGCTAATTCTTGATCCTTGTGACTATTATGCAGATAATGAAATTCACCAACGGATGTGTAACCCGCCTTTAACATTTCGATATATAACTGGCTGGCAATTGCACTGAGCGCCTCAGGCGTCATGCGACCCGCCAAATGATACATGGCTGTGCGCCAGCTCCAAAAGCTACTCTCACCTACGGCCTTAAATTCAGTGAGCCCCACCATAGCGCGCTGAAAGGCGTGACTATGCAGATTTGCCATCCCTGCCATCGCGTGACCAAACCTGATTTCACCAGCGGGCAGCGCGATACCTTGATCAATCGACGTGATCACACTATCCTCAATAGTGATACGCACATCTACCAAGAAGTGGCCGCCTATCTGAGCTGATTTAAAATATGAATATTCCACTAATATACCCTTTTGATGGATCACTTGTATATACAAGTTCATACAAGTAGCGTTTGGAGTCAAGAAAAACTTGTGATATGAGAAATTATAATAGCTAGGCAAAGCCGTACCGAGAGACTTCGAGGCCGAGCTTATGCGAGGATACAGAGATAAATAGGCAAAGCCGTACCGAATGACAATGAGGCCGAGCTGATGCGAGGATCAAGAGATAAATAGGCAAAGCCGTACCGAATGACAATGAGGCCGAGCTGATGCGAGG
>CBFDCC010000005.1:0-260317 GCA_965603205.1 uncultured Kordiimonas sp.
GTCTACGACAACTGGCCTAATATAGAAACCGTCAACTTATTCTAGGACGGGACACTACAGTAATTTATCCTCAGGTGGATAAGCTGCTCCAACACTACCTTCTGCATCTCGTTTGTGCTGCTCAGCTAATAATCTGTAATGCTCTGCCATACCACGGTTCTTTGTAATCTCAGCATCGGTTAGGTCTCGCATAAACTTAGCGGGTCGCCCTGCCCACATTTCACCTGATTTTACAGTTTTACCTGGTGTTAACATTGCACCAGCGGCCAGCATACCATCAGATTCTATTGTCGTATTATCCATAACGATGCAGCCAATGCCGACAAAGGAATGGTCATCCAATCGGCAGCCATGTAGCATAGCCATATGCGCCACAAGCACATCCTTGCCTATGATCGTTTTATAAATATTAGTAGCTACATGGATAACGGTACCATCTTGAATGTTTGATCGCTCGCCAATAACAATGCTATTCACGTCGCCACGTACTACGGCATTATGCCATATACTAGCAGACGCAGCGATAGTGACTTTGCCAATAACCTGCGCGCCATGAAACAGATAGGCGCTATCATCAACATCAGGCCAAACACCCTGAAAAGGCGTCATACGACCACCTAAAAAATGATCCTTAAATGTCTCAGTCATATTTATCTACTTCTAATTATTTACGGAAACATTGCTACTTGCTTTAGTCCTGTATCTTCTTCAAGGCCCAACATTACATTCATATTTTGAATAGCCTGCCCCGACGACCCTTTAACCAAGTTATCAATGGCAGCGATTACAATTGCGCGACCTTTGATGTGGTCTTCAAATACATTAACCACACAGTTATTCGACCCACGCACCATACGTGTTGCTGGCACTTCGTCCTTATCAAGTAGGTGCAGGAATGGCTCGTCGTGGAATGTGGCGACTAAACAGTCACGGAGCATATCTACTGTTGCTTCACCTTCTAGCTTTACATAAGCGGTTATTAGCTCGCCTCTATTCATGGGCACCAGATGCGGTGTGAAGCTCATATTAACCTCACCATCAGCAGATACGGATAGTTCTTGCTCAATTTCAGGCATATGACGGTGTTTACCAACCCCGTATGGGTGCATAGCGTCTGCCACCTCGACATAGAGGTTACTTTCCTTTAGGCCACGCCCTGCACCCGTAACACCTGATTTGGCATCGATAATAATATCTTCACGTTGAATAAGGCCCGCTTTAAGAAGCGGCTTCAGTGCTAACAGCGTCGCTGTTGGATAGCATCCTGGGCAAGCAACCAGATTTGCTTTTTTAATATCTTCACGATAATATTCAGTTAGGCCGTACACTGCTTTGCTTTGTAGTTCTTTGGCTTGATGCTCACGCTCATACCACTGTGTATAAGTATCTGTATTGCGCAGACGGAAATCAGCAGATAGATCAATAACCTTAACCTCGCCTTTAACTCTAGAGACTATATCATCAGTACCTTCTGCTGCTAATTCCTCCAACAAGCTGTGGTTTGTAGCATGTAACAACCCTTTAATCACTTCTTGGCTTGTAGCATGTGGCAGCGCGCAAAAGATAACATCCAATTCAACAGCTGGCCATTCAACTTCTGATATTTTCATAAGGTCAGGTAAATTAAGGCCAATTAAATGCGGAAATATTGATGACATCGGTTGACCAGCCTTACGCTCAGCCGTCACAACTACAATCTCAACATTAGGGTGGCATACAAGCAGCCTTACGAGATCGCTGCCAGTATAACCACTGGCGCCCAATATGCCGACACGGTATTTCTTAGTTACTGACATCATAAATTCCTTAATATTTTATCATTTATGTATAAAATAAGCCGCCATATGAACTGGCAGCTTATAAAATTATCTATTTGTTATCACGCCTCTTAAGTCGGCATCGCTAACTCAGATCAGGTGGCAACTCTGCAATGGCTTCTTCCAGTTCTAAAAAGCCAGGCATATAGGGAGTTGGGCACATTCGTCGACCTAACTCTACAGAAATTTGCGGTGGATTACCATTAAGATGTGCAATTAACACGATTTTAATAATATTCATAAAGTGACCGTCTTCAAATAGTATCTGATCCAAACGCTGAGCGATGGGGCCGAACATCAAATAAGATAAGAAAATACCAAGGAAAGTACCAACAAGCGCGCCTCCAATCATCGCACCGAGCACTTCTACAGGCTCGCTAATCTTACCCATGGTTTTAACAATACCAAGTACGGCAGCAACAATACCAACGGCTGGCAGACCTTGAGCCATCTCGTTTAGAGAGTGCTGAGCCATATGCTCTTCTTTGTGATGTTTTTCCAGATCAGCGTTCATCGCGTCTTCCATCTGGTTTGCATCTTCAAAGTTCATCGTCATCATACGAATATAATCACTAATAAACTCAATAGCATGATGGTCATTTGCTACATTAGGGAAATGTTGAAAAATCTTTGAATCTTCGGGGTTTTCAATATGCGCTTCAATAGCAACAACGCCTTTAACACGCATCGTTTTAACCAGCACAAACATTAAACATAATAAATCTTTGTAATCATCAGGTTTATAATGTGGGCCTTTCATCGTGGCCCCGATACCTTTAGCAATATTACCTAGAGTTTTTCCATCATTGGCCATAATAACAGAACCAACCGATCCACCAAGAATGATCATAAGCTCATAGGGTAATGCTTTTGCAATAATGCCAAACTTTCCGCCTGCCAGTACGAAACCGCCGAAAACCATTACCATTACTATTACTAAGCCAATTACAATAAACATGTGCGTCGCCCATTAATTACATTATTAAATCACATACTAGCGAAGCGCACGCATGATGCAATAGAATTTATTATAATATTCATGATAAGGCTTTGATATTTAGTCACTTATAACTTTAATAATCGTATTAACCGTGATAATTTCAGGCAAGATGACTGGCGATGAAGCACCCTTTTTAAAGTACAAATACAGCGGAACGCCAGCACGCTCGTATCTTGCCAATACCTTGGCTATCTCGTCATTACGATTGGTCCAATCCCCCTTCATTAGGGTGATGTTACCATTCTTAAAAGCGGCAATAGTCTCAGGCTTAAACAATGCTATACGCTCATTAACCTTGCAGGTAATACACCAATCAGCGGTGAAATATACAAAGACAAGCTTACCATCTTTTCTCAGTTTATCGATTTTTTCTGCACTATATTCGGTGATTTCAATATCTGTTGTTGGCGGTGTATTATCTTGATTAATACCTAGAATAGCTACAGTTACTATAGCAATTAGTAGTATGTTACGGACTATAGTGCCTGTAAATTGATCCCTTAACCATATGATGAATGAAAGTGAGATAATAGCGATAAGTAGAATGAATAGTGATGCGACATTGGTTTGCTGCACATAAACATATAGCAGCCAAAGCGCAGTCATTAGCATAGGAAAGGCTAGTCCCTGCTTCACTTTTTCCATCCAAGGGCCTGGGCGTGGCATCTTAGCTGCCAATTTTCCGCTATAACTAAGTGCCAGAAATGGCAAAGCAAGACCAAGACCTAGCATCATAAAGACCATAATGATAACAGGCGCGGACTGTGTGAGAGCAAAGCCAATAGCTGGCGCCATGAGCGGCGCAGTACAGGGCGTTGCAACTAGCGTAGCAAGCACACCTGTGAAAAAGGCACCCTTTGGTCCATCCTTTTGAGCTAGTGCTGCGCCAGCACCTTCAGCCCTACCTAGCGTCATATGGAATATCCCTGCCAATGATAGAGCTACCATCGTTAAAATAATGACCATTAACGCAACAAATTTAGGTTCTTGTAATTGGAAGCCCCAACCTATCATCGCACCTGATGATCTTAGTGCCAGAAGAACAGTCACGATCACAGCAAATGATACAAGGATACCAGCTGTGTATGACCAGCCTTCCATATGGCGTTCATGCTTACTGCGACTTCCTGCAGATATAAAGGCAAAAGCCTTTAGGGATAATATAGGGAATACACATGGCATTAGGTTTAATATTAGCCCACCTAATAAGGAAAAGACCATTGCCTGCCACAAGGAAATACTAGGAACTGCGCTAGGAATTGAGGTAAATTTAGCAGGTAATTTTCTAACGGTCTTCACTTGAGAGTTCAATAAGTAACTCTTTTGCCCTAATGCGCTATCTATCGATAAAATACCAGTGATACTATTTGGAATATCCTTAGTAGAAATTAGATTAATATTAATAGATAATGCATTGTTATTAAACGAATATACATTATTAGTATCTGTAGATTTTACGCCAGATTCAATAGCGTAGTATGAAACAGAATTTATACTCTTGCTTTCTATTTCATCCATGTAAATACGTAATGCATTACCCTCAATAACACTATTCCACGGTGACAAATCTGGCATATTAAGTCGTGCTTCAGTAAAGAGTTCAGTCTTTGCTGCATCAACGATAGAGCTATCATTAATGGACAGTTGAGCTTCAGATGTTTGGTGCTGGCTACTGCATGTATTTAGGCATGTATTTATACATGTCTGCCATTCACTATCGATAGAAAGGTTCATCGAATTCTGTGTGTAATTCTCAGCCACACTAAGGCGTGCCATTATAGTCAAGCCATCATCATAACCAAAATCACCGTTAATGCCTGCTGGTGCTTGATAGGTAATTTGATCAACTGTAACACCAGACGGCACAGTCCATTTAACAATAGGTTTAGCTTTTATATAGCCATAGCCATCTGTTGTGTACCGCAATGATACCCATGTGGCATGCCCTGCTTTAAGCTGACTATGTTCAAGATGAATACTGAGTGGAGAGGAGGAATTCACCTCATCAGCTAAGACATAACTACTAAATTGCAGTAGAATAAAAGCAACAAATAAACGTATCACAAAGGTTCCTTAACGAAGTTGATCATTATTAACGCGTTATATAGCATAATGAATTAACGCCTGCGCTCACAATTATGTCATAGAAGTGTTAGTGCTTAGGACTGAACTTTACTATAAACAGATCGAAGTGTATCTCGTGCATCAACGCTAAGGCATTGCACTGGTAGATTTAATGATTGCAGGGCATCTAAAATTATAGAAGTTAGAGCCTTTTTTGTCTCTTCACTGCGTCCATCAAGCAAATAAACGGTTACATGGATAAAATCATTAACATCTCCACCTACTAAATAATCATCATATGATTTAGCCCGTACTTTTATATCCGCCTCACTGAAATTACCACTAGCAAGCGCAGCTTCATGAACAATATTGCACAGCTCTATTGGTTCTATATGGTTCTTAAGCGGATTAGAATATTCTATGGTGCAATGTGGCATGGCTTATCCTTACAAAAGTGAAATATTTTCACACTATTTATATTTCATCCATAAAAAAAGGGCCACACAATTGTGCAGCCCTTCTCTCGAATATTGTAACGGTAATATGTATATTAACGCTTTGAGAACTGGAAAGAACGACGCGCTTTTGCACGACCGTACTTTTTACGCTCAACAACACGGCTATCGCGCGTTAGGAAGCCAGCAGTTTTCAGTACAGCGCGTTTCTCTGGTTCAGCAAGTTGAATTGCCTTAGAGATACCGTGCTTAACCGCGCCAGCTTGACCTGACAGGCCACCGCCTTTAACAGTTGCAATAACGTCATATTGATTTACGCGATCAGTAACCTGAAAAGGTTGATCAACAATCAAACGCAGTGTTGGGCGTGCGAAGTAAACTTCTTGGTCGCGACCATTTACTGTAATTTTACCAGAACCAGGCTTGATCCATACGCGGGCAACAGCGTCTTTACGCTTGCCTGTTGCATATGTACGGCCTAGGTCGTCTTTTACCGGTGCAGGTGCTTCAGCTTCGACAGCTGCTGCAACTGCTTCACCAGTGATTTCTTTAAGATCTTGAAGGTCAGCCATTGTTACTACCTCTTATTCTTGGTGTTCATAGCGGCAATATCAAGAACTGTAGGCTCTTGTGCGGCATGTGGGTGCTCAGTGCCAGCGTAAACCTTTAGGTTACGCATCTGTTGACGACCAAGTGGACCTGATGGGATCATACGCTGTACAGCTTTTTCAACTACACGCTCAGGGAAACGGCCGTCTAGAATTTCAGCAGCTGTTTGTGATTTGATACCACCTGGGTGACCAGTGTGACGATAGTATATTTTGTCACTACGCTTTTTGCCCGTTAGATGAACTTTTGCAGCGTTAATAACAATAACATTGTCACCACAATCCATATGAGGTGTGTAAGTAACTTTGTTTTTACCGCGTAAGATAGTAGCAATGTGTGCTGACATACGACCAAGAACGAGGTCTTCTGCGTCAATCAGTATCCATTTCTTATCGATCTCACCAGCTTTAATAGAGAAGGTTTTCATCGTTTTATCCTTGAGTTGCTGGTTACCCAGCGTCTTCATCGTTAGGCGCATTCAATATTGAATAAACCTGTAATTCTTTATCTGAGGCGCAATATAGGGATAAATTCAGTTATGTCAATGTGTTTATTTACACAAGCTATATAAATTATTCAATAAAAACATAGGTTTATAATATAGGTATTATAATACCCCATGTAATTTTTTGCAAAATGGCTAGTATCAATATTAATATGTATAGAGAAACGTAAATTACTATTGAATTTAATCATAATAATCGTACTGTAAGTTCAAATTATATACATTTAAGGAGTCTATTATGTCTAATACCGAAATTCATCTGGTTAAACGCCCTAAGGGTTGGCCCACGCTAGATTGCTTTAAAACAGTTCATACAGATATCCCAACCGCTAATGATGGTGAGTTTGTCATTAAGACGCATTATATGTCCGTTGATCCCTATATGCGCGGCCGCATGAATGACACAAAGAGCTACATTCCATCCTTTGCCTTAAATGAAGCCTGCCAAGCGGGTATAGTCGGTGAGATTACCGAGAGTAAAAATGATAACTTCCCCGTTGGTAGTTATGTAGCAGGTATGGGTCTGTGGGCTAATTATTCAAAATCCAAGGGCGATGGTATGAATATCGTCCCAGCAGGCCCTCTACCCTTGTCGTATTTTATTAGTGTTCTTGGTATGCCAGGCATGACGGCCTATGTCGGCTTAATGGCTGTAGCAGGGCTTAAAGCCGGTGATAATGTATATGTATCCGCTGCTAGTGGCGCTGTAGGTCAAGTGGTTGGTCAAATTGCAAAGGATATGGGCTGTCATGTTTCAGGTTCTGCAGGTAGTGCAGATAAGGTTGCTTACTTAACTGAAGAGTTAGGCTTTGATACTGCCTTTAATTACAAGACAGAGCGAGACTTAACAGAGGTATTAAGTGAGGCCAATCCTAAAGGCATTGATGTTTATTTTGAAAATGTCGGTGGTCCAATGTTAGAGGCTGTGCTGAATGTTATGAATCCTCATGGTCGCATTGCGGGTTGCGGCATGATCGCGGATTATAACAATGCCTCTATAGCAGAGGTTAGTACGGCCCCGCGTAATATGATGATGTTCATCGGTAAAGGTATCATGATGAAGGGATTTATTGTGAGTATGTATCCCGATGCTTGCTCCGAGTGGGCAACCAAGGTAGGCCCTAAAATGATGGCTGAAGGTAAATTGAAATACCGTGAGAGTGTTGCCGAGGGCATTGAAAACGCCCCACAAGCTTTCCTTGATATGTTAGCAGGCAAGAACTTCGGCAAACAAGTTATTAAATTAGTATAGCGACAACAAAACTAAGGGGCATCATAGCCCCTTTTCATTTTCTCTAAAAAACGCCTAGGAATTTACTTTTTTTCTTAGGCTTTTCTCTATACAGCCCCAGAGAATATTCCATCTGTATCTCTTTGCGAAGGCCACGTAAGCGTCGTTTCATATCACGCGGCATGGTTTGATCATGGATACGGCTATGAAGATCAACCTCTTTTAACTTAGCCGACATTATATTGCGCTTGTCCTCACCTTCTGGTGAATAGGTGAAATGTAATTCTGTATCGGTGAGTATAGAGATAAAACGACCATATTGTGTGATTTCAAAAGCGAATGCGGCATCTTCACGGTAAATTTCTAAAGCTTCGCGCAGCTGTTCCCAATCCATTGATGGAGCCAGAGCACGTAGTTGTTCTGTTTTAAATTCAAATTTCTGAACCTTGGGCGTTGATGATAATGTGTCACTATAGCTACCTGCTGCATTATAAAAATACTCTGATTCTTTAAGCATTCCCATTTCAGCAGCCCTGCGCCCGACTTCAGCATTTAATTTCTGTAACTGAGTTGGAGTCATTTGACGCTGTAACGCTTTCAAGGCATCAACCCAAGTGTCTGTTAGGTTTTTATGATCTCTTTTAGCGGCTTTAACACGTGCATCTAATAGCGCAAGGCCTGGGTAATAGGTATGACCCTTACCGAAATACTCTATGATATCAGCTTTGTAGTCTGATATTTGACCATCATATTTCTTGATGTGATCACCATCCGTTTCATTACCTATTTTTGCCAGCAATTCTTCAACTCTCCTTAATGTATCAGATGCCTCTTTTTCATGTTGCGCCTTGTCTTCTGCTATTTTCTTTTCTGCCTTGGCCTTCTTTTTTGCAGCCTTTTTCATATTGGCTAGTTTTTTGTCGGCAGCTTTTTTAATGGCCCTCTCTTGCTTTTCTTTAAGTTTTTTTGCCTTATTGGCTTTGTCTGCAATTGCTTTTAATCTCTTTTTTTCTTTATCAACAACCGCTTTCATTCGCTTTTTTTCTAACTTAGCAGCTGCTTTAGCTACTTTATCTTTTTGTTTTTGGGTTTCTTTAGAAACTACGGGTTGGGATTGAGTTACCTGAACAGTATTTTGATCTGTTTCAGGGATCAGAAGTGCAGGATCATATTCTTGCGCTAGTAGCGGCGAAACAGTAAGCAATGTCACAAAGATGCTTATAGTGAATGTTACTGCAATGTTAAATGACTTAGATAGTGTCATCAATCGTCTCCCATAAAGATCAATAAGAACGGTAACTACCATAAAAATAGGCAGATACGAAATTTCATACCTGCCCATGCAATATTCCAGCCAATTTATAGAGCTGTTGCTAAATAAGTTAGACCAACCGTGATTGATCCCTTGCAGCAGAGATGAAGCTACTAAATAATGGGTGCGGTTCAAATGGCTTAGATTTGAGTTCTGGGTGATATTGAACACCAATAAACCAAGGGTGATCAGGTACTTCAATGATTTCTGGCAACTTGCCATCTGGTGACATGCCAGAAAATAACACACCCGCCTCCTCTAGGCGTTTCACATAACCCACGTTCACCTCATAACGGTGACGATGGCGCTCTGATATGGTTGTCTTGTCGTATATGTTGGCAACTTTTGACCCTGATTTTAGCTCTGCATCATAGGCGCCTAATCGCATCGTACCACCCATATCGGTTTCGCTTGTACGCGCTGCAACGCTCCCATCCTTATGTTGCCACTCTGTAATCAAACCAACAACAGGTTCTGAGTTATCCCCAAACTCGCTTGAGCCAGCCTTCGTTATACCTGCTAAATTACGTGCCGCCTCGATAGTAGCCATCTGCATACCCAGACAAATACCAAAAAACGGAATATTTTTCTCACGTGCAAATTTTGCAGCTGCGATTTTCCCCTCAGTACCACGACGACCAAAGCCTCCTGGCACCAAAATACCGTTTACGCCCTCAAGCCGATCAAGTGCATCTTCCTTTTCAAAAATTTCAGCCTCAATCCATTCGATATTAACCTTAATTCGATTAGCAATACCACCATGAACAATGGCTTCCTTGAGTGATTTATAAGCGTCTGGCAATCCTGTATATTTACCAACTACAGCAATACGAACTTCGCCTTCAGGGTTTTTAATACGGTCAACAATATCTGACCATACTTCCAAATTTGGATTATCTGAGTGAGCTACACCAAAAGCCTTTAGAACCTCTATATCTAGACCTTGCTTATGATAAGCAATTGGCACCTCATAAATACTGCTGACATCCAGAGCTTGGATGACACTGCTTTCATGCACATTACAATATAACGCTATCTTACGGCGGTCGCTATCAGGAATATGGTGTTCCGTACGGCAAATAAGTACATCAGGCTGAATACCAAGAGAACGTAAATCACGCACACTATGCTGTGTTGGTTTAGTTTTTAGCTCACCTGCTGCCGCTAAATACGGCACTAAAGTTAAATGACAGAAGATAGAGCGCCCACGACCCAGCTCAAGATGAAGCTGACGGATAGCTTCCATAAATGGCATCGCCTCTATATCACCAGCAGTACCACCAATTTCGCAGATAATGAAATCAATACCGTCTTGCTCGGCTGTGGCGAATTCTTTAATAGCGTCCGTTACATGCGGAATAACCTGTACAGTAGCGCCCAGATAATCGCCGCGACGTTCTTTTTCAATAATAGTGGAATAAATGCGACCACTCGTAACGTTATCGCTCTGACGGCTTGACACACCTGTGAAACGCTCATAGTGACCAAGATCAAGGTCGGTTTCAGCACCGTCATCTGTTACAAAGCACTCACCATGTTCATAGGGACTCATTGTACCTGGATCCACATTTAAATATGGATCGAGTTTTCTGATTCTCACTGAATAACCACGGGCCTGTAATAAAGCACCTAGTGAAGCGGACAGAAGTCCCTTCCCTAAGGAGCTTACCACACCACCAGTAACAAATATAAAGCGCGTCATATATTCACCCTCTAAAAATCATAGTGATTCATAGCAAATTAATTCACCATAAACCATAGTCGTTTTTACTTAATACAATAAAAAACGGGGACACTGAGTCCCCGCTTGAATAGGTCTTTAATCATTGTCCGGGATGGTCGGTAATTCCGGTAATGCTTGCTGATCTTTTGGCTTGGCTTCCTCGGCGATATCTATCGCTGCTTTACCGTCGGTGCGGTGAAGTCCAATCCAGCCAAGAGCCAGAGAGTTTACAACAAAGATAATTGCAAGCCATTTTGTCGTACGGCTAAGTAAATCAGCAGCACCACGCGCTGACATCATACCAGTTGGGCCACCGCCAATACCAAGGGCGCCACCTTCTGAGCGTTGCAACAAAATAACCGCCACCATAGAGATAGCGACAATCAAGTGAACTGTTAGCAGAATTGTTTCCATTATCTTTACCTATTAACCAGTCTCTGGGTCTTTTAAAATCTTTATGTCTACTATTACCATACCAGTAGCTCTAAAGCGCGCTTTTAGACTAAATATATGGTGTTTGCCAAGGTATATTTTAACCTAAACATACAATTTTTTATTTTAAAGCCTATCGACGCTTATCTATAAGCAGCAATAATACCATCAAAGTCAGCAGCTTTTAGGCTTGCACCACCAACAAGAGCGCCATTTACATTAGCTGCCCCCATAAGTTCAGCAGCGTTTGATGGCTTAACAGAACCACCATATAAAATTGCCATCGCGGAGGCATCTTCACCGAAACGAGCCTTTAGTGCGTTACGCGTGGCTGTATGTATTTCCTCTACATCAGCAACAGTCGGTGTACGACCTGTGCCAATGGCCCAAACAGGTTCATACGCAATGATTGTAGTAGCAGATGTAGCATTGTCAGGGATAGAACCTGCTAATTGGCGCTTAACGACGTTAACAGCTTCGCCTGCATCACGCTCTGCTTCTGTCTCACCAACACAGATGATAACAGTAACACCTTGCGCTAAAACAGCCTCAGCCTTAGCGCGCACATCAGCGTCACTCTCCAAATGGTCGGCACGGCGCTCTGAGTGGCCAACTATAATATAGCTCACCCCTGCATCCTTTAGCATTTCAGCAGAAGTATCACCTGTATGTGCGCCACTTTTATTTGCATGGCAATCTTGCGCGCCAATCGCTATTTTTGTGCCGTAAGAAGCATCCGCAAATGCAGCAATCAATGGAAATGGAGGGCAAATAAGCACATTACAATCAGCATCAGTATTATTAGAAACCGCTTTTATTAATGCATCTAGTTCAGCAATAGACGCTTTTAGGCCATTCATTTTCCAGTTACCGGCGACAAGAGCAGTTGGTGTATTTTGAGACATAGATAAAACCTTATTAATTTAATGACAAAGATAATAGCCTATAAAATAGTATAGGTAATGGGGCAAAATCTTTATGTCCAGCTTAAGGCCAGACTTACTGTGCGGTTTTTAGCAAAAGGAAATAGAAAATACCAGCCTTAACGACCTTCTTGTAACCACATAAAATCCAAATAAGTGATTCTTTGAGTTGCAGCATGTGTCCTTGCCGCCTATGATGCGCCGATTTTTGAGCATTTTTCGAGTCTATTATATAAATAACTCTTGTGTCCGAAGTAGATCACTTTATATGAAGTGATCAGTAATAATTATAAGTAATTTAAAGGGAGCACCTCTAATGCTAGCAAAAATGCGTGGCGGACTTGATTCAATATTTGTAAATATTCTTCTTGGGGTTCTCATAGCAGCATTTGCTATTTGGGGTATTGGACCAAGTGTGTTTGGTGGAAATACCAATGTTGTGGCTACGGTTGGTGATGCTGAAATTAGTCGTATTGATTACGAACTAACAGTACGTCGCCAGGCCAGAAACCTACAAGCCCAATTCCAAAGTGATATGTCAGCAGAGCAGATCATCACCACTTTTGGACTGGATCGTCAAGTAGTACAGCAGATGATAACACAAGCTGCATACGTAGAGGATGGTAAAGCATTAGGTCTTCGCGCTTCAGATGCACAGGTTGCCAAAGATTTAGGTGCCATAGAAGCCTTTCAACTTGGCGGTGTTTTCTCACGTGAGACAATGCGTCAGGTATTAAATCAAAATCAAATGAATGAAAAAAAGTTTCTCCAAGATATTGCCAGCGATATCCCGCGTCGTCATTTAGTGCAGAGTTTAGTTGCTACTAGCCCTATTCCACGGAAAATGGCTGAAATCCTCTATCGCCATGAAAATGAACTACGTACAGCAACGATGATGAATATTGCTGCTGCAGATATTACTGATATTGCATTCCCTACAGATGAAGAACTCAATACATCATACGAGGATGGCAAGTCTGCCTTTATGACCAGTGAGAAACGCTCATATAATTATCTACTCCTAACACCTGCTGCATTTATAAAAGATGCTACGGCGACAGTGGATGATGCTCAGGCAATTTATGACAGCCGCATTGATGATTTTGTAACAGCTGAAAAACGTACTATTCTTGGCGCGACGTTCACTAGCAAGAAACATGCTGAAGATTTTATCACTCAAGTTAAGGCAGGCGCTGATTTTGCTACAACAGCAGCTTCAATGACTGAATTTACGGCAGAAGAGATAAGCTTGGGTGACGTTACTAAGGCAGGACTAGAAATTGATTATTCTGCCGAAACTGCAACAGCAGTCTTTGACCTGCCATTCACAGGTGAAATAACATCAGCCTTAGAAGGACTGGCTGGATGGGATGTGTTTAGTGTTGTTAATATTGTAACTGGTCAAGAACAACCTTTTGATCAAGTAAAGTCAACGCTGCTAGAAGAAGCAAGAGCTGAGAATGCAACTGATTTGATGTATGACCTTATTAATATACTCCAAGATGATCTTGCCACTGGTATAACGCTTGATGAATTAGTGACTAAACATAAATTAGAACTTGCAGTTGTAACTGCGGTGGATAAAAACGGCTCTACTGAAGGCGGCGCCCCTATTGTAACGACAGCAGAAGGTCGTACAATTTTAGCAACTGCCTATAATCTTGAAGAAGGCGAAGACCCTGAATTACTTGATGTAGATGCTCAAGATGCAAGCAAGGGTATGTATCTTACGGCTGTGACAGAAATCACTGCCCCAGTACAAAAAACATTTGAAGTTATGAAAGATACAATATCTGCACAAATGATAGCTGAGCGTAAGCTACAGGCTGCTGGTGAAATTGCTGAGAAAATGTTAGCACGCCTAAACGCCGGTGAAGAAGCTGACGCGATTGTAAATAGTCTTGGTGGAACTTCATATACCGCAAAAAACATCACACGCAATATGAGTGAAAAATCTTCTGTTAGCCAGTCTATCCGCGACCTATTATTCTCATTTAATGTGGGTGAAGCTGATCTTGATCGCTCGGCCGACGGGGATGGTTATATTATCATACGAGCAGATAAAATCAAAGAAGCTGACGTTGTTAAAGATGAATTTAAAGTAGATGCACTTCAGGAAATACTTGAACAATCCGTTCCAAATGATTTACTTCAACAATATCAAGCCAATTTGACTGCCAAGATGCAGCCAACTATTAATCATGGCTTAATACAGCAATTATTTCAGGTAAATCAGTAAAGCGAGTATGAGACGTGCAATTAACGCCAGCCTTTGAAGATTTTGATACGATTTATCAATCCGGCAAGCCACAAGTTGTCTACACGTCTATAGTTGCTGATCTTGACACCCCTGTATCTGCATATTTAAAGCTATCTAATGGTGAAGATTACAGCTTCCTATTAGAATCTGTTGAAGGCGGCGAAACACGTGGGCGTTACTCCATTATAGGCTTATCTCCTGACATGATCTGGCGCTCTGAGGGTAAAGTTTCTCAGATAAATAGAAACGCTGCGGAGGATATTACCTCGTTTGAGCATCATCATACGGGTAACCCTCTGGACGCACTGCGTGCCATTCAACAAGAAAGCCTCATTGAGCTACCAGAGGGTTTGCCTCCAATGGCTGCGGGCCTTGTAGGTTATATGGGCTATGACATGGTCCAGTATATGGAGAAGGTGCCCTCAAGCAACCCTGCTGCTATTGATGTACCACTATCTATATTCATAAGACCACAAGTAATGGCAATCTTTGATTCTGTAAAAAACATGATCACGCTCGTATCGCCAGTTCGCAGTAGTGACTTGTCCAGCGCAGTGGCCTATTCAACCGCAGAGAAAAATCTGTCATTGATGATGCAGCGCCTTAATGGCCCTCTACCAACGATGGATAAGACTGTTGAGCACTATACACCACCTATTCCAACATCAAATACATCACCTGAACGTTATAAAGAGATGGTTCTTAAGGCACAGGAATATATTTTAGCGGGTGATGTTTTTCAGGTGGTATTAAGCCAACGCTTTACCATGGCTTTTGAGCTACCTCCTTTTGCGCTCTATCGTTCTTTGCGACGCACTAATCCATCGCCATTCATGTATCATTTAGCTTTTAATGATTTCGCTATCGTTGGCTCCAGCCCTGAAATATTAGTGCGATTAAGAGAGAATGAAGTAACAATTCGCCCTATTGCAGGCACACGTATTCGCGGTGCGACAATAGCTGAGGATGCTGAACTTGCAGCTGATTTACTATCAGACCCTAAAGAATTATCAGAGCATTTAATGTTACTTGATCTTGGGCGCAATGACGTTGGGCGCGTTACTAAAAAAGGTACCGTTAAGGTCACCGCCTGTAATACGGTGGAATATTATTCCCATGTTATGCATATCGTATCCAATGTTGTGGGTGAAATTGATCCTAAATTTGACTGCATTGATGCTATTAAAGCTGGTTTTCCAGCAGGTACAGTTTCTGGCGCGCCCAAAGTACGTGCTATGGAAATTATTGATGAATTAGAAACAGACGCGCGCGGCCCTTACGCTGGTAGTGTAGGCTATTTCTCCAGCAATGGTTCAATGGATACAGCCATCGTGCTTAGAACTGCCATTGTCAAAGACGGTTTAATGCATGTGCAAGCAGGCGCTGGCATCGTCGCCGATAGCACACCGGAGTCAGAACAAGCTGAGTGTGAGAACAAAGCTAAAGCACTGATTAGGGCTGCAGAAGAAGCCATAGGCTTTGCCACAAACAGGCACTAATTAGCCCCGCTAAACATCTCGATCACTTGCTCACTGGAAAATAGGTTTTTCGATGTTTTCATCAGTGACGATACAGGAACGAGTTCGTAACCTCGATTTTCCCTTGTGGCTAGCCATTCTTTTAATACAGCTATTGTTTCTGGATATGGATGACCTATAGCGATGGCATAACCACGTTTATCAGCGATACGTTCAACAATACGCATTTGCTTATTAATTGCTGATATATTGCGTTTATTATCTAAAAATATATCTCTAGTTTGATAAGGTATACCCATTTTATCAGCTATTAAGTGACCTTTAGACTTGGGCGTTGTAAGGCTATCGAGAAACAGAAAACCTTCGCGTTTTAAATAGGCAATCACTCTAGCCATTTTTGGACCATTTGCAGTTAAGCCACTTCCCATATGATTATTAACACCGACGAAACTGTTAAAACGTCTCAAATTCCAATCAAGACGACGATCAAATTCAATATCTGTTAAATCTGCGTATAATGCTTCTGGGCCAGGATCAGCTTTAATAGTATTTTGTGGCTCCATTGGCATATGCACTAAAAGCTCATGGCCCGATTTACGAACGGTGGCGGTCTGCCAAGCCAGATCCTTAGCATATGGTAGATATGATAGTGTTAAAGGGCCATCCATGCGCGAAAACTCAATCGAAGCAGCCCTAGACAGACCAAGATCATCGATGACAATAGCAATACGAGGCTTGTCGTTAGACACTAAAGTTACGGCAGCATATTTTTTCCAAGGAGGTTCATAGGTAGGTAGTACCTTGTCTACTCTTTTAATAGGTATAAAGCGCGATCCAAGGTCAGTAATGACCTCTAACGTTTCTTCATCAAGCGTAACAGTAGGATCATAAGCAAGCTCACTGGGTGCATCTGTTTCCAGCAAAGCATATGCAAGTATAGCAGCAGCTAACAACACGCTAAATACATAAACTGTAGCCATCATGTTTTTTAATTTATTTTGCGATTTAAATTTATCAGCCACAAAGGCTCCCTGCTTTTATTTATAATGTCACTTCACACGGTTATCATGCCTATGTAGCGCAATCATACGCAAAAATGGAACCTATTAATCTAAGTAATATAAAATTAATCTTAGACATAAGATAATTTCAACATAAATTTAATGAATAATGTATCCAATTACTATAGAAACATTGACATTATTGTATAATAAAGCAATGACCTTATTTGTAAGTAATTGTATAAAGAGCGTTAATTGGACTGACCTAACTATATGTATATTCTAATCGATAATTATGACAGTTTTACCTATAATCTCTATCATTATTTGATGGAGCTTGGTGCCGATGTGCATGTTTACCGTAATGATGAATTAACTGTTGCTGAGATTATCGCTAAAAAACCTGAAGGCATTATATTATCCCCGGGACCTTGCACACCCAATGAGGCAGGTATTTGTTTAGATTTGATAGATGCTGTTAAAGGTAAAATCCCTGTGTTAGGTGTATGTCTGGGCTTTCAGTCCATTGGCCAAATATTTGGCGGTAAGGTTATTCGCGCTCCCTATGTGATGCATGGTAAAACTAGTGAAATATTACATGAGGGTAAAAGCGTCTTTAAAGACCTACCTCAGTCGTTTAATGCGACAAGATATCACTCGCTTATTGTTGAGCGTGCTAGCTTGCCTGATTGCCTAGAGATTACAGCAGAGACAGAAGATGGTATTATTATGGGATTAGCACATAAAGAGTTTGACATTCATGGTGTACAATTCCACCCAGAGAGCATCGCTTCAGAAAGTGGGCATGACCTGTTAAATAATTTTATTAAATTATGTAAAAAGACGTAATATGAAAGACTTAAAGTCCATACTTAATTTACTTGCTGATGGTAAAACTCTTACCATTGATCAGGCTAATGCTGCCTTCGATCTTATTATGTCAGGTTCCATTGATACGGCTCAGATAGCCGCATTTCTAATGGGCATGCGTATGCGCGGAGAAACCGTTGATGAGATAACTGGTGGCGCTATGATTCTTCGTAGCAAAGCTGATAAAATTAACGCACCAGAGGGTAGTATTGATACATGTGGTACGGGCGGTGATGGTACAGGTACCTATAACATTTCTACGACTGCGGCAATAGTAGCAGCAGCCTGTGGTGTACCTGTTGCCAAACATGGTAACCGCTCAGTCTCATCAAAGTCTGGCTCCTCTGAAGTTCTAGAAGCTTTAGGTATTAATCTAGAAATGCCAACAGAGGCTAATGAAGCCTGTCTTATAGAGCATAACATTGCCTTTATGTTTGCGCCATCTCACCACCGCGCTATGCGTCATGTGGGTCCTGTGCGCGCCTCTATGGGTATGCGCACCATATTTAACCTATTAGGGCCACTAGCAAACCCCGCCATGACTAAGCGCCAAGTATTAGGTGTCTTTGATAAGGCATGGGTAAGACCTATGGCTGAGGTCTTATTACAGCTCGGCAGTGAACATGTATGGGTCGTGCATGGTAGTGATGGTCTAGATGAATTAACAATTACCGGTAAAAGCTATGTGGCTGAGTTAAAAGACGGTGAAATAAAAGAGTTCGAGATTGATCCAACTGATTACGGCCTCTCCACTGCTACACTTGCAGATATTCAAGGTGGCGATGCAAGTGTGAACGCCCAGGCTATGCATGAGGTTCTAAATGGAGCAAAAAATGCTTACCGCGACATTGTGTTGTTAAACGCAGGGGCCGCGCTGGTTGTTGCAGATAAAGCTGATAATTTACAAGAGGCTATTATCATAGCTGCCAAGGCCATCGATAGTGGTAAAGCCATGAATACGTTGGCCAACTGGATAGACTTTACGCAAAGATATGTAAAAGGATAAGATTTAGTGTCTGATGTTTTAAAAGAGATATGCGATCGTAAGCGTGAACATGTAATATCAAAAAAGGCTGAGAAGTCATTAGCAGACATCGAATCACTAGCTAACCAAGCATCAAGTCCGCGCGGTTTTTATAATCAATTAAACGCGGCTAAAGATAAAGGTAGATACGGCCTAATCTGTGAAATTAAAAAGGCTAGCCCTTCTAAAGGCCTCATTAGACCCGATTTTAACCCGCCAATTATTGCCAAAGCATATGAAGATGGCGGGGCTACTTGTTTATCTGTACTTACAGACACGCCCTATTTTCAAGGTGAAGATCAGTATCTTGTTCAGGCTCGGGCTAATGTGCCCCTTCCCTGTTTACGCAAAGACTTTATGATCGACACATATCAAGTACCAGAGTCACGGGCATTAGGCGCAGACTGTATATTGCTTATAATGGCGGCTCTGGATGACGCCCAAGCTGCTGAGATGGAATCAGCTGCTATTGATTGGGATATGGATGTACTTATCGAAGTTCATAATGCAGAAGAGCTAGAGCGTGCACTAAAATTGAAAAGCCCTCTTATAGGGATTAACAACCGTAATTTAAAAACTATGGAAGTATCACTTAACACTACACTATCTCTTGCTAAAACTATTGAGGATGAAAACCGTATGGTCGTTGGTGAATCGGGCCTTAGAGACCGCTCTGATCTTAACGCCTGCGCTGCTGTGGGCGTAAATAGTTTTCTAATTGGTGAAACATTCATGCGTCAAGACGATGTCTCTGCCGCTGTAAAGGCTATGCTATGAGCAATGATAAGCTAACGCATCTAGATGAAACTGGCGCGGCCCATATGGTCGACGTTTCGGCTAAGGCTGATACATCACGCACAGCGATCGCTAGGTCTACTATTAAAATGAAACCTGAGACCCTTAAAGCTATTTTAGATGATAAGCTACCAAAGGGCGATGTGATCGCCACAGCGCGACTAGCCGGCATTATGGCGGCTAAGAAAACCAGTGACCTTATCCCTCTTTGTCATCCGCTGATGATTAGCTCTGTCTCGGTCGATATTCAGCCATCTGGTGATGATACTATAATCGTAGAGGCTAAAGTTAAAGTCTCTGGGCAAACAGGTGTTGAAATGGAAGCTCTAACCGCCGCCTCCATCACAACCCTGACCCTTTATGATATGGCAAAAGCGATTGATAAGGGCATGATTATCCAAGAGACCAAGCTGCTGTTTAAAGAAGGTGGTAAATCAGGCACCTTTACAGCAGAATAATCAGCTCTTTAACCTAATTTGAAATATTTGTTGACTTTATGTTCATGTAGAACTAAAAGAGAACATAGAGGCAACAAAACAGGGATATTTCAAATGCTGACAAGTAAACAACATGATTTGCTATTGTTCATAAATGAGCGCATTCAAAAATCTGGCGTATCCCCCTCTTTCGATGAAATGAAAGATGCTCTTGGTCTTAAATCAAAATCAGGTATTCATAGACTTATTAAAGCATTAGAAGAACGCGGGTTTATCCGCCGTATGGCAAACCGCGCTCGTGCGCTTGAAGTTGTTAAACTACCTGATGTAGATGTACCTGCCCGTAAAGAAGAAATCCCTAGTGATAATGTAGTTCAAGCTAATTTTGGTGCTAATACTGTACCAGAGATAGAAGAAATTACAGTGCCCATGCATGGCCGTATAGCCGCTGGAACACCTATCGAAGCGCTTGAAAATGCTGATAATCATATTGCTATCCCACCAAATATGGTTGGTCGTGGTGATCGATATGCGCTGGAGATCTCTGGTGAGAGTATGATTGAACTAGGCATTATGGACGGCGACACTGTGCTCATTGAAAGCTGTAACACCGCCAGAGATGGTGAAATTATTGTTGCACTGGTTGACGGCGAAGAAGCCACTTTAAAAACATTAAAACGCCAAGGCCAGCATGTGGCACTCATACCTGCAAACCGTGATTTCGACACACAAATTTTAGAGGCTAACCGCGTTCAAATTCAGGGTCGCTTAGTAGGTTTGCTGCGTACATACCACTAATATTACTTCTTTAAAGTATATTAGTAACCATATGACCAATAACGATTTTCTTTGTTATTGGTCGAGGTTTTTATTCGATATGACCCATCCTCATTACGCCACACTGAATGGGCACCAAATTTTGAAAAATCACGGTCAGTAATCATTAAGCTATTATTAAACTTAGCGGCTTTCTTGCATGCTTGACTAATGTTTTTCCCTGCTAATACTATATCTGCTGCAGCACAATCTTCCTCAATGCTATCACTATCTAACAAGCTATAAATTTGAACACCCTCACTAAGTGTATAAAGACAGCCTGATGGACCACACTGTCTTAAAGCACTATCTGGTGCACTGTCTGTAGATAACTCTAATGCCATTCTCGCCACATACCCACTACCTCTAACACCACCGAGTATAGCATTATCTCCTTGAGAATATTGAATGAATGATTTGCCATTTTCAAAGAAGATAAAATCAGGCAAATCCATCCGTCCATATGTCATCATAGACACCAATGATAGAGCGTATATAGCACCTCCTAGCCACAATGGTCTGATTATAAAGAATATAAGCAAGCCACATATGGCTATAATAAAGAATAGATCAGTTATAGCACCAAGCGACCATGTGGTCATTGGCCAACTAGCAAATTCGTTTCCAACATTCAGTATGATCTCTAATGCGTAGGATAGAAGTGGTGCCGTAATAGCCTCAAGACCAAAGGGTATCAGTAATAAAGTTAAAAGACCCAAGGGCATCACCACTAATGCTAATATGGGCATCGCAGCTAAATTAGCAAAAACACCGATAATCGATAGACTGTGAAAATGATACAGAGATATGGGGGCAATGGCCGCTTGGGCAATGATTGTTGTCATGGTCGTCATAGCGAAGAAAATCACTAGTTTGCGGCCAAATTTGAATATAGGCCCCATCGGTTCATGAGGTTTAAATTGGCCTTTGCGCCCTATTAACCATTCATAAAAGACAATTAAAGCAGCTGTGGCAGCAAAAGACATTTGAAAACCTGCGCTTAATATGGATTCTGGCTGTATTAATATGATTAGAAAAGCTGCTAAAGCGACACTGCGCAATGATATGGCACGTCTATCTATTAATATTGCTAATAGGGCTACAGTTACCATTAAAAATGCACGGATCGTCGAAGTACTCATGCCTGATAGTAATAGATAGGAGACTGCTGCTACAATAGCCCCTACAGCAGCAATTTTACGTGGTAATATATATAGTGCAATAGCAGGAATAAGGGCAAAAAGCGCCTCTAATATGAAAAATACAAAACCTGTAACTAATCCCATATGCAAACCAGATATGGCTAGAATATGCGCTAGACCGACCTCACGCATAGTATCAACTGTTTGTTTAGTGAGTAAATCACGCCTACCAACGAGAAGTGCAGCCGCAAGGCCGCCCTGTTCTGGCCCTAATGCTATAATTAACCTACTGGCGATCGTGTTTCGTATATTCTCGATCTGTATAGCGAATGAGGACCTCGCCCCCTTATGGATCAATTCAACATCGGATACGGCGTAACCGCTACCGCCTACCTGCCTAAACCAAGCCTGCCTGCTAAAGTCAAATGCGCCATAAAATATTGGACGCGCAGGCCCTTTTAAAACAGCATTCAGCTTTACGGTATCACCGGCCGCTATATCTGGTAAATCAGTGCGTACAGACACTTGTAGCTTTAAAGGTATTTGATCAGCATTATAGCGCCCCAGTTTAGAGATATTGGACAAATACAGCCTAGGAGCTTGGTTAGGCCTGCGCTCTACAAAAGAAATAGTAGCCTCAACAGGATAGAATCGCTCAACTTGATCTAACTTAGGCGCTAAAAGGCTCTCATTTCGGTACTTGGAAGCAAGGGTGCCACATAATAGGATCAAACAGACTGTCAGAAGGTGTTTAACATGCAGCTGTTTAGAAAATAACTGTAATCCAACTACTGTAAGCGTAGATACTATAAGTAATGTAAGTGGCAATTCAAAAGGTAATATAAGATAAACAATAGCCCCAAACGCAAAAATACAGGTAACGCCCATCATGCGCCATTCACTATGCATTGATACAGCTTGCATAATGGCAATCAGGCGTACCTGAAGGCTTTTGCTCTTTTCATATTTTATTGGTGAATAGTGGAAAGTACGTCCCCTTATATTAGTAAGGCTGTTTTACACTATCTAAGGTCGTGTTCCAAGTATCTAAATTACTGCTTCATAACGCTTCTCAATTGTCTTTAACAGAAGTCTATGCTAAATAATGCGGCCGAGCACAAAAACCCTAGATCATTAGTATTATTTTACACATCCCAATGATCCATTAGATAAGAATTAGAAAGTACCATTAATGGCTAACAATGCGCCAAAAGTTGTCACGCGATTTGCTCCCTCACCTACTGGTTTTCTGCATATTGGCGGCGCGCGTACGGCATTATACAATTGGTTATTTGCTCGACATCACGGCGGTGATTTTCTTCTTCGTATTGAGGATACAGACCGTAAAAGATCAACCGACGAAGCAGTTGAGGCCATTCTTACAGGTATGAAATGGTTAGAGTTGGATTCTGATGGCGAACCTATCAGCCAATTTTCACGCGCTGATCGTCACCGTGAAGTGGCAGAAGATCTTCTTGCTAGCGGTAATGCTTACCACTGTTATGCTACTCAAGAAGAATTAGCGTCTCTACGTGAGGAAAGTCGAGCAAATGGCGCACCGATGCGAGGTGATATATGGCGTGATAAAGATGCCAGCGAAGCACCAGCAGGTATTGCACCAGCCATTCGTATTAAAATGCCACGCGAAGGTGAAACTGTTATCAATGATAAGGTTCAAGGCATCGTCACAGTGCAGAATGATCAATTAGATGATATGATCATTTTACGCGCCGATGGGACGCCGACCTATATGCTGTCTGTGGTTGTCGATGATTATGATATGGGAGTCACACATGTTATTCGCGGTGATGATCACCTAAATAACGCCTTTCGCCAAAACCAGATTTATTACGCGATGGGCTGGGACCTACCAGAATTTGCACATATTCCACTTATCCATGGCGGTGATGGTAAGAAACTATCTAAGCGTCACGGCGCTCTGGGCGTTGATGCCTATGAAGAAATGGGTTTCCTGCCAGAGGCCATGCGTAACTATCTATTACGCCTAGGCTGGAGCCACGGCGATGACGAGATCATCCCTACAGATAAAGCAATTGAGTGGTTTAATCTTGATAGTGTAGGCAAAGGCCCTGCTCGCTTTGATTTCGACAAACTTGATTTCGTCAATGCGCACTACATCAAAAATACCGACAATAATGACCTATTTGAACTGATCAAGGTGGGTCTAGAGGCGGAAATTGGTCATGCATTAGGCGATGGTGAGGTAAAAAAATCAGTCAAATCATTGTCTTCTGGCAAAGAACGTGCGAAAAGACTGGGAGATATTATTGAATCTACTTCATTATTCTGTAATATTCGCCCTCTATCCTTTACGGATAAGGCAAAAGGTATGGTCATAGGCGATGCCGCCATTATGCTAGGTAAACTAGCAAAAGAATTATCTGCTTTAACGGTCTGGAAACAAGACGAAATTAAAGCATCCATCATGGCCTTCGCGGAAAGTGAAGGCCTCAAACTGGGTAAAGTCATGCAACCTGTTAGGGCTGCTGTAACTGGAGGGAGGCCTTCTGGTGATCTAGTAGAAATACTAGAAATTCTAGATCAGCCCGAAACAGTTAACAGACTAACTGACGTTGCAACAGACTAACCCACCCTGATTGCCCGAAGTGTTGGGCAGTCATTACAGTTAGACTATGAAAAAGGAGACGAAGACTATGTCAAACGATCCCATGAAACTTTCAGGTTATGGAAAAGACCTTGAACTAGGCGTTATGGACGGCACAGTTGGTCCTCAGGTAATCGATGTACGTAAGTTATATGCTGAAACTGGCAAGTTTACATTCGACCCGGGGTTTACATCTACTGCAAGCTGCGAATCTAAAATCACATATATCGATGGTGATAAAGGTGAGTTACTCTATCGTGGCTACCCAATAGAACAGCTAGCTAAAGATTCTGATTTTATGGAAGTATGCTATCTTCTTTTATATGGAGAGCTACCTTCTAAGGCTGAAAAAGTAAAATTCTCAAGCGACATCACCTACCATACAATGGTACATGAGCAGCTTCATCGCTTTTTCCTAGGTTTCCGCCGTGACGCGCATCCTATGGCTATTCTTGTTGGTATTGTAGGTGCTCTTGCCTCTTTTTATCATGATAGTACTGATATTACCGACCCTCATCAGCGTATGGTAGCGTCTTATCGTTTGATTGCTAAGCTTCCTACTATTTGCGCTATGGCTTATAAATATACTGTGGGCCAACCCTTTGTTTATCCTCGTAATGATCTATCCTATGCAGGTAATTTCTTGCACATGATGTTCTCTGTACCAGCTGAAGAGTATAATTTTAGCCCTACTCTTGAAAAGGCTATGGATTTGATCTTCATTCTACATGCCGATCACGAGCAGAATGCATCGACGTCAACTGTACGCCTTGCTGGTTCATCTGGCGCAAACCCCTTTGCATGTATTGCTGCGGGTGTTGCCTGTCTTTGGGGCCCTGCGCACGGCGGCGCTAACGAGGCTTGTCTTAATATGCTTGCCGAGATTGGGACTGTTGACCGTATTGACGAGTATGTAGCTCGCGCTAAGGATAAGAATGATCCATTCCGCTTAATGGGCTTTGGTCACCGTGTTTATAAAAACTTTGACCCTCGCGCGACTGTGATGCGTGAGACTGCGCATAAAGTACTGCAAGAGCTTAATATTCAAGATCCACTTCTAGATGTTGCTATGGCACTTGAAAAGATCGCCCTAGAGGACGAATATTTCGTATCCAAAAAGCTATATCCTAATGTGGACTTCTATTCAGGTATTATCTTGAAAGCCATGGGATTCCCAACTGAAATGTTCACAGTATTATTTGCATTAGCACGTACATCTGGCTGGATTGCACAGTGGAAAGAAATGATCGAAGACCCTACACAAAAGATCGGACGCCCTCGTCAGCTTTATACGGGTGCTACCCAACGTGATTATGTGCCGGTTGATAAGCGCTAAATAACACGCAAATTAAATTGATTTAAAAATCCCTGCCATTAATTAGGCGGGGATTTTTTTTGTGAACATTACGCATAAAAAAAAGAGCGGGGATAAACCCGCTCTTAATCAAATATTGAATTGCAACTAAACTATATTAGTTAGCTTACTTAGCGGCTGGTTTAGCAGCAGCTTGTAGCTGAGGTAAGTTCACAACAGGTAGAGCTTCGTTAAGTAGCTCGATAAAACTAGTTGTAATATCAATACCCGCAGCATGACCAAGGATATTACCCTTATATAAAATAACCTGTGCTTTATGTTCTTTTAAAAGCTGTGTGATCACTGGACCACGTGCACGAGCAACTTGGCGATTAGCTTCTTTATAAAGCTCTTCAGCGCGTAATTGTCGAACCTGAAGTTCTCTTTGAGCACCATTATACTGAAGTTGAAGATTTTTCTTAGATTCTTCATATTTATCAGCGCCCGTTAATGCCTTTTGTTTCTCAAGCTCAGACATTGCTTGCTCTGCCCCGCCCCCACGACGCAGGAAGTTTTGTAATTTTACAATGTCTTCCTGAAGTGTGCCTGTTTGATTGTTAAAATCTTTATAGGCTGCTGCTTCACGGTTCAAACGCTCTAGATCAACAATTAAGATTTGTGCACTAGCTGCTGCGGTTAGGATAGTTGCTGCTATAAATGCAGTCATAATTTTAGATAATTTAGTAACCATTGTTCTCTTTCTTCTTCCCTATAGTGCTGCCCTTTTGGCAAGCTTTATATTCATATATATCTTTTTAGAAGGTTGTACCAATATTAAATTGTAAAGTTTGTGTACGGTCACCGAACTGAGAGCGCAGCGCCTTAGTCAAATCAATACGGAATGGGCCGAATGGCGACTGCCAGCTAAAGCCAATACCAATGGAAGCACGCGGGCTCATGCTATCACCAATCACACAATCTGTAACATGTCCAAATGTAGGTGGCTCGGCGCCTTCTGATATGGCCGTATTATAAGCATTATGGAATTCTGTGAATTCACTTTCGCCAAAATCACATTTTCCAAGATCATATTTGCTTACATCTGCACCCCATAGTGAACCAACATCAGCAAAGGCTGAAGCATTAATACCCATTTCAAGTGCTGCATCACCTAGTGGGAAAAACACTTCCGCGCGAGAAATATATTGTTTTGTCCCGCCTAATGCCTGGCCTCTAATTTCAGGCGCGTAACGCAATAAATCACTTGCTGTCTGAGCTGCATAATCTTCGTCTGTCATACCGCCTAATTGGGGTCTAAAGAAAGAAGGTCTACGTGGGCCAACCGCTGAATTAGCAAAGCCTCTTAATCTTGGCCCACCTAAATAGAATTTATCATTTGATTTAACATTTTGCCCTATGCCCTTAATTAAACCAGCCTCTGCGCTAAGACGTAGTGTCCAACCTTCAAATGGTGTCCAATAATTATCAAAATTCACACGTGTACGAATATATTTAACATCACCGCCTAGCCCTGCAAAATCTTGATTTACGTAAAAGGCACGACCACCTGTTGGGCGGATTATGCTGTTACGTGTATCAAAACCAAATGTATAGCCAAGAATAGACTGAGTTTTACTACCTAAGTTATCTCTCATGATATCATCAAAATAAGACAACTGATTAGCGCTTTTCTCTTCAATAGACAGGACGCCATCACCATTAGTATCATATAGTAATATAACGGCTGGATCAGGCTCAGCTGCTACACAATTTTTATATTGATATCCTCTAGACAATTCACACTCCAAATACCCTAATCTTATATCCAAGCTTTTTTCTGATACAAAGATATTATCAAACTTTAAAGTATACCGACTTTGTAATGTCCAATATTCACCAAGGGCCGCCCCTAAACGCACAGAGAATCCTTTTGATTTTGTATTAAAACCATTGCCGTTTAAACCACCGTTATTTCTACGCATAAATATATCGCCACCAGCGGCTATATTACGGTTTAAGAAATACGGTTCTGTAAAACCAAGATTAATAGACTGGCTAAATTTAGAGAGTCTAGTGCTTAGATTTACATTTTGACCTTTACCCATCACGTTACGTTCCGAGATAGAGAAATCAAGCATGAAATTCTCGACACTAGAAAAACCAGCACCCAGATTAAGTTCACCAGTTGCTTGCTCTTCTACACTGACATCAATAACCATACGGTCAGGCTGTGAGCCCTGCTGACGATCAACCTCGACTTCCCGGAAGAAGTTTAGGCGTTGAAGACGATTTTCTGAACGTGAAACCAGTGCTGAGTTAAAGGCATCACCCTCTTGCAGGCGGAATTCACGGCGAATAACGCGATCAAGTGTGCGTATATTACCGTGGATATTAATACGCTCTACATAAACGCGGGGGGCTTCTAGAATGTTAAATGTAACAGTCATTACACGACCTTCGCGATCGCGATTGATAGACGGACGTACATCAACAAAAGCATACCCTAGCAAACCAGCTGCATTTGTTAAGCTTTCAATTGTATTCTCAATCTGCTCAGCGTTATAATATTCGCCTTCTTCCATATAAACAAAAGATTGAAATAGATCAGCATCCACATCGCGGATTTCACTCGTGACATCAACCTTACCAAATTTATATATTTCACCCTCTTCGATAGTGAAAATCATAAAGAAATCTTCACGGTCAGGTGTAAGTTCAGCCACAGCAGATACAATACGGAAATCAGCGTAACCTTCATTTAGATAGAATTGACGCACTTGCTGTTGATCATAGGCCATACGATCAGGGTCAAAAGTATCGTTTGATGAGAAAATTTTCCACCAGCGCGCCTGTTTTGTTGCCATGATGTCGCGTAGCTCAGTATCTGAGTATTTATGATTACCTATAAACTTAATAGATGAAACCTTAGTCTTAGGCCCTTCTTGAATCTCAAAGATCACATCAACACGGTTTTGATCTTGCTGGACAACCTTAGGCTCGATAATAGCTGCAAAGCGACCAGAAGTACGATAGAGGCCCATAATGCGCTCTACATCAGCACGCACCTTTGCGCGTGTGAAAACCGTACGCGGTCGAATACGTACCTCTTCAAACATATCTTCTCTGTCTAGCTTTTTATTACCTTCGAAAATCACACGGTTGATAATAGGGTTTTCTAAAACTCTAATAACCAACGTAGTGCCATCAGCAGATAATTTAACATCCGCAAATAACCCTGTAGAAAACAGGCTTTTCAAACTGTCATCCAGTCTTGCGGGATCAAACCGATCACCAACACGCACAGATAGGTATGAAGCGATAGTTTCTGGCTCAACACGTTCGTTACCAATAACAGTAATCTGAGAGATAACTGGCAATTGAGCCGCACCTGTAGGTGCGGACTGTTGTGCAATAACAGTTGAAGTTGACATGATTGGGCTCAGCACTAATGCTAATGCGAGAACCACTTTTTTTAAGATTTCTGATTTAAGAGAATACAATCTATTCCAGCCCATATATAATAATTTCTTTTTCTTCGCGGTGAAAATGACCTACAGCGCTAAGGAATGCAAGTCATTCAATGTTAAAATCACCATTAAAAACAATATTAATGCAAATCCTGCTACAAAACTTGCCTCTTGAGCCATTTTACCAAGGGGTTTACCCTTAATTGCTTCAAGACCATAGAACAGTAAATGCCCGCCATCCAGCACAGGAATCGGCAGTAAATTAACGATTCCTAGGTTGATAGAGATTAATGCTAAAAAGCGAATAAGGTTATCTAAGCCCATTTGCGCAGCTTCGCCTGACATTGCAATAATTCTGATAGGTCCACCCATCTCTTTCATAGATCTTAGGCCCATTATCAGCTGTCCAGTAGTTTCAAATATCGAATCAATAGTAGCAATGGTCATGCGACCACCTTCAGCAATGGATGAAAATACATTTAGCTCAACCCGATCACCAGGAATAGATCGCACGCCTAATGATCCATAAACATATTTATTTCCAAATCTATCTTCCATATAATGCTTATCTAAATCTGCGCTTAATATAATTTCTTGCCCATTTCTCTCTACTTGGAAATCCATCAAACCACCTGGCTGAATTCTGACAATCTGCGCAACATCACGAAAACGCTCAACTGGATCACCATCGGCCGCAATAATTTTATCCCCTGCCTGAAATCCTGCCTTCGAGGCCGCGGAATCTGGCATGACTTCACTCAAAATAGTCGGCGTAATGATCATGCCATAGCTATAAAGGTAAGCAGCAAATACAAATACAGGTACAATTAAATTAACTGCTGGCCCTGCTGCAACCACTAATGCCCTTTGCCATAAAGGCTTATAATGGAAACTGACTTTCTTTTGCTCTTCAGTCATATCGCCTAAGACATCAGACGGGTTACTAGCACCCGTCGCGTCGCCAAAAAATTTCACATAGCCACCCAACGGGAACAAAGCTATGCGCCATCTTGTGCCGGCCTTATCCTTCCAATGAAATAACTCTTTGCCAAATCCAATGGAAAAGGTTTCAACTTTTACGCCGAAATACCGCGCCATAGCATAGTGGCCCCATTCGTGAATGAAGACTAAGATACTGAAGCCGCCTATAAAGGCAGCGGCAGTTAAAAGAATTCCAGGTGCTTCATTTTCCATATCGGATTAGTTCCTAGTTAATTGCTATTGTGCAAGTTATGACAAATGCCTAATGCTACATTACGAGACTCACTATCAATATCCAATAGATTTGCGATAGATTGTGGCGCTTTCATGTCTAGCCGTGAAAGAGTTTGTGATACCACAGATGAAATATCATTAAACCCTATGTTTTCAGCTAAAAATGCAGCAACAGCTATTTCATTAGCAGCGTTCAGTACTGCTGGTGCAGCCCCGCCTTGTTTTAGCGCATCTTGAGCCAGAGCTAAACAAGGGAAACGGTCCAAATCAGGATTTTCAAAAGTTAGACTACCAATAGATGCTAGATCCAGTTTCTTAGCATGTGTTTCAATGCGCGATGGATAATCCATACAATAAGAGATTGGTATCTTCATATCTGGCGCCCCCATTTGAGCCAAAACAGAACCATCCACATAATCGACCATGGAATGGATAACCGATTGAGGGTGAATTAAAACCTCTATTTGATCAGTGCGAACAGGGAATAAATGATATGCCTCTATCATCTCTAGACCCTTATTCATCATCGTGGCAGAATCGACTGAAATTTTTGCGCCCATATCCCAATTAGGGTGAGCAATAGCCTCTGCTGGTGTAACATTAACCAGCTCTGATACAGCCTTCTCTCTGAATGGCCCTCCAGAAGCTGTTAAAATAATTTTAGAGACACGCTCAGGCTGCTCGAAATCAAAAACCTGAAAAATCGCATTATGCTCACTATCGACGGGCAAGAGTGTTGCGCCGTATATTGAAACTTCATGCATCATCAGATCACCTGCACATACTAAGCATTCTTTATTAGCAAGCGCGATGGTCATACCACCACGTACTGCAGCCAGTGTTGGTCGAAGTCCTGCTGCTCCGACAATCGCGGCTACAAACAAATCAACGTGAATAGAAGCGACATCAATAAGAGCCTGATCACCTGCTAAAACCTCTATATTAGTTCCATCAAGTGCATTTTTTAATTCTAAATAATACTTTTCATCGGCTATAACGACCCGGGCCGGCATAAATTCGCGCGCTAATTTGGCTAACTTCAAAGCACTACTATTTGCCGTTAGTGTTTCAACACTAAATTTAGCAGGATGCATCCTCACTAAATCGAGCGTACTTGCCCCTATAGAACCCGTAGCGCCAAAAATGGCAATTTGTTTAGTCGGCGTTTTTAACATAAATTCATCACATATTTGGCTCTTTAGTCAGCCTCAACTCAAAACACTGGATAATTATCAATAATCACGGCCATAACAGGTGCGGCAAAGACTAATCCATCCACACGGTCTAATATACCACCATGACCAGGAATTAATCCACCAGAGTCTTTGATATTAAATAAACGCTTTATTGCGCTTTCAAATAAATCACCTAACTGCGAGACAACTGCAACAACTGCGCTCACAGCTGCAATCCAAGTTAAATTTGTATAATCCAAGCAATAGAATAAAACTAGAGAAGAAACAGCTGATAAAAACATGCCCCCCATCAAGCCAGCCCATGTCTTATTAGGGCTAATACTTGGCGCTAATTTAGGACCACCTATGGACTTACCAAAGAAGTAGCCGCCAATATCGGTAGCCCAAACAATTAAAAAAGTCCAAAATACATAGGTTGCTCCAGCATCAAAGCCCCGTAACCAAGCTAACGCCACAAGAGGTAGCGCCACATAAAGCGTACCGTTTCCAGCCCAACGCATTATATGCCAAACATCTCTATCATTTGGATCGATTGTTCGTAGCGCTATTATTACAAGCAATAAAGGTAAGCCTAAGATCAAGACCGTAGGCGTTATGACCCCCCTAATGCCTGCGACTTCACTACCGTATGAGACGATTGCTAAAATAAAGGCTATTGCTGATCCTTTTATGAGGCGCTGAGGCACTTTGGTCATGTCACACCACTCTAGAATCATAACAATGCCGCCAGCTATAAGCAGGCCTGTAAACCACCAACCGCCCACTACTATTATAGCAACAACAGGCGGAATTAATGCAATAGCAGCTATTAAACGCTTAAATAAATTATCTGATAAACCTAATGGCATTCATACTTACTTTCTTAGACCGTAGCGTCTGTCACGTTTTTGGTATTCGGCTATTGAATCTACTAATGTCTGCTTGGTGAAGTCAGGCCAATTTAAATCTAAAAACAACATTTCTGTATATGCAATTTGCCATAAAAGGAAATTAGAGACTCTATATTCACCACTCGTTCTAATAAGTAGATCAGGGTCTGGTATATCATGACTATCTAAAGCACTTTGAATAGCATCTTCAGTGATAGCTTCAATAGGTAGATCCCCTATCTTTACGCATTCAGCAAGATACTTAACGGCTTCTACAATTTCATCGCGCCCGCTATAGCTAAGCGCTATCACTAAGGTTAATCCGTCATTATCCTTTGTCAATCGCTCGGCGTCTTCAATCATTAACCGGATATCACTATCAAGCCTTGATCGATTCCCAATAATTCTTAGGTGAATATTCTCATTATGTAGTTTTTTTATTTCATTTTTAAGATACAGGCGGAGAAGGCCCATAAGATCATTGACTTCTTCTTCTGGTCTTTGCCAATTTTCAGACGAAAAAGCATAGAGTGTTAAATACTTAACACCCTCTTCTGCTGCAGCCGTGACTACATTACGAACAGCATCAGCGCCTCGACGATGGCCTTCGATACGCGGCAGACTGTGCTGAGTGGCCCAGCGACCATTACCATCCATGATAATAGCAATATGATTAGGAACTTTATCGTCTAACAATTAGTTTACCTTTGATATCTCTTTAGATAATTATACAGAAATTAAACCTGCATAATTTCCTGTTCTTTAGTTGATAGAGTGATATCAATTTCACCTACAAACTTATTCGTTAGTTCCTGCACTTCTTCAGCGTACATCTTATTCTCATCTTCACCGATGGACTTATTTTTTTCCATTTTTTTGAGCGTATCCATACCAGCCTTACGAACATTACGGATTGAAATTCTGGCTTTCTCTGCATATTTAGCAGCAACTTTACCAAGCTCTTTACGGCGCTCTTCATTAAGTTCTGGAATAGGTACTCGAACCAATTGACCATCCATCATAGGGTTTAGGCCAAGACCAGCATTGCGAATTGCCTTTTCAACAGCAGCCGCATTTGACTTATCCCAAACCTGTACTGAAAGCATACGAGGTTCTGGTACACCAACTGTGCCTATTTGGTTAAGTGGCATCATTGCGCCATAAACATCAGCCATAACTGAATCCAGCAAACTTACGTGTGCACGCCCTGTTCTTAATCCACTAAATTCAACTTTTAGTGATTCAACAGCACCCTTCATACGACGCTCAATATCACCTAGATCAATTTCATCACTCATTATTATTCTCCCTCGCCTACGACAGTGCAAATTCCGCGACCGTGCAGTACGTCAACTAGTGCATTTTGATTATGTATAGAAAATACGACAATAGGAATAGAATTCTCACGACTTAAAGAAATAGCCGATGCATCCATTACCTTAAGGTCTTGCTTCAGGACATCCATAAAGCCAAGATGGTCATAACGTGTCGCATTAGGATCAGTTTTAGGGTCTGCAGTATAAACGCCGTCAACCTGTGTCCCTTTTAATAGTGCATCACAGTTCATTTCAGCCGCGCGCAGTGCTGCAGCTGTATCTGTGGTAAAGAATGGATTTCCTGTTCCGGCAGCAAATATGACGACACGCCCTTTTTCAAGGTGACGAATGGCCCGACGTCTTATGTATGGCTCGCTAATACTTGCCATTGGAATAGCTGAAAGAACACGGGTATCAACCCCAGCACTTTCAAGCCCGTTTTGCAGCGCAAGTGCATTCATTACTGTAGCGAGCATGCCCATATAGTCAGCTGTTGAACGGTCCATACCTTGGGCTGCACCCTTCATACCGCGAAAGATGTTACCACCTCCACAGACAACACATACTTCTGCGCCTTCATCCCGAGCAGCCTTAATTTCATTAGAAACACGCTCAACCGTCGCAGGATCTATGCCAAAGGCAGCATCGCCCATTAAAGCTTCACCTGAAAGCTTCAACAGAATACGTTTATATTTAGGTTCGCTAGACATATGGTTTCTTAACCCCTTTAGACTAAATAATAGGAATGCAGCTTAAACAGAAATTAAGCAAGACGCCATAGTGGAATTAAAGAAATTAAATTTCTTTTTCCAAATCATTTCATTTATCTCGTTCACTTAAAAAAAAGGCTCCGATGTTTACCATCAGAGCCTTAATGATTTTACACAAAAATAGGTGAAGGCCTATGTTAGTGAAGCAACTTCCGCTGCAAAATCTTCTTCTTTTTTCTCAATACCATCGCCTAGTTCCATACGAACATAGTCAACTAGTTCAATTGGAGTACCAGCTTCTTTAGCAGCATTTTCAATAACCTTACCAACTTTAGTATCTGGGTCCATGACAAATGCTTGGCTTAATAACACAACTTCTTCCATATACTTGCGCATACGACCAACTATCATCTTATCGATGATTTCCATTGGCTTGCCGGATTCTTTAGCCTTTTCGATCTGAACAGCTTTTTCACGCTCTACCATATCTGGATCAAGGCTAGCTTCATTCAGTGAAGCAGGGTTAGTCGCAGCAATATGCATAGCAATCTGCTTGCCTAGGCTGGTCAAAACAGCAGCGTCCGCAGCAGACTTAAGAGCTACAAGAACACCAATTTTTCCCATGCCAGCAGTTACAGCATTATGCATGTAAGGAACAACAACGCCTTCATCAACTTCTAATGTACGAGCCCGACGAATGCTTTGGTTCTCGCCGATTGTTGCGATGTTTTCAGTTAGTGTTTCTTCAATTGACTTTGTACCACCTGGGTAAGGTGCTGATTTAATGGCATCAACATCTTCACCAACAGTGAAAGCAGCTTCAGCAACAGCGCCAACAAATGACTGAAACTGTTCGTTACGTGCAACGAAGTCAGTTTCTGAATTTACTTCAGCAACAGCGCCTTTAGTGCCATCAACTTTAAAGGCTACAAGGCCTTCAGCAGCAATACGTGCTGATTTTTTTGCAGCAGCAGCAAGACCTTTAGTGCGTAACCAATCAACAGCAGCATCAAGGTTAGCATCAGTTTCAGTTAGTGCTTTTTTGCAATCCATCATGCCTGCGCCAGATTTTTCGCGTAGTTCTTTTACGAGAGCGGCAGTAATTTGTGCCATGGGATATCCCCTTACATTCTCTATAATTTAAAAGGAAAGTGCCCCCGTGTTAACAAGAGCACTTTATTAATTACTCAGCGTCAGCTTTTTTAGCAGCGGCCTTTTTAGCAGGTGCTTTCTTAGCAGCTGGCTTCTTTTCAGCAGCGTCCTTTTTTGGAGCGGCTTTTTTAGCAGGTACCTTCTTAGCAGCCGGCTTCTTTTCAGCAGCCTTTTCAGCTGGTGCTTCTTCAGCTTTTACTTCAGGAGCAGCCTCTTCAGCAACGACTGCTTCAGGTGCAACTTCTTCAACAACAGCTTCAATAGCAGGCTCTGCAGCTTCGCCAAGATCAACACCTTGTGCAGCCAGATCAGCTTGAATACCGTCAAGAACAGCATCAGCAATCATGTCTGAATAAAGCTTAATAGCGCGAGCAGCATCATCGTTACCTGGAATTGGTAGATCAATGCCTGTTGGATTACAGTTACTATCTAGAACAGCAATTACTGGAATGCCTAAACATTTAGCTTCTGCAATAGCGTTACCTTCGCGGTTGGTATCAATTACGAAAATCAGATCAGGTAAACCACCCATATCCTGAATACCACCAAGTGATAGAGATAACTTGTCACGACGGCGTGTCATTTTAAGAATTTCTTTCTTAGTTAGACCGCTTGTATCGCCCTGTAGCTTACCATCATATTCTTTAAGTGTTTTTATTGACTGGCTGATTGTCTGCCAGTTAGTCATCATACCACCTAACCAACGGTGATTTACATAATATTGACCGCAACGCTGTGCAGCATCAGCAATAATGTCTGATGCTTGACGCTTTGTACCTACGAACAATACACGACCGCCGCCTGCAACTGTATCACGTACAGTTTGTAAAGCGCGATTGAAATAACCAACAGTTTGAGAAAGGTCCATAATGTGAACGCCGTTGCGTGCGCCAAAAATGAACGGAGCCATTTTTGGATTCCAACGATGTTTTTGGTGACCGAAGTGAACACCTGCTTCTAAAAGCTGGCGCATTGATACTTGTGGCGTAGCCATGATTCTATTTCCTTTACCGGTTATGCCTCCGCAGGTGGATACCATTAACATGTTGTTCTACAACTATAATTAATAGCACCGGATGGCGTGCCCCATGCATCAGGGCCCTACCTCACCTGCGTGTGAAGTTGGGCCGTTATAACTGGTAACTCTAGGAGTTCAAGCCTTTTTTTACATTTTTAAGAATAAAATTTTATCCTTTATAAATAGGCTTCGGTGTTGATCGCGCGCCACCCTCGACTGAAAGCTCTCTTAATGTGGCTTTTGTGGCCGTGTATCCCGCAGATTTAGGGATGGTTACTTCAATACTGCCATCTTGTCTTGTGACGCTTGGCATCACTGTTTTAACATGTGATTTTAAGGCATTTTTCATTGCCTCGTTAACGGTTGATGCCTCTGCTAATTTCTCTAAATTTAAACGAGTTGGAAACATCAATGGCACTTTACCTTTTTTCCAATTAGCAATAATACGGCGCGGTGAGACCCATTTCATAGAGATGGCCTCATTACCATCATGCCTAGCATGGCAATCACTGCTAATTGGTGCTAGATAGAATTTCGTATCAAAACGCCTTTTCATGGCTATTGGTGTAATCCAATGAGCAAATGGCAACAATAGATCATCACGGAGTAAAGTTTGAGACGCTGAAACCGCAGCTTTAAAATTCCTCGCCCCTAAATGCGCCTTGCTAGGCTGGTCTTCGTTATAGAGAACGCCTACTTCTTCATATAGCTCGCGCAATACTGCAATTTTAAAGGATAAATCATTACTATCACAGCCGGATAAAAATTGATTCCAAAACCCATATTTATGATCTTGGTTATCTACTTTGCCGCCAGGGAATACAAAAGCGCCCGGTGCAAATTTCATTGTGAGAGCGCGTCTCATCATTAACACTTGCAAACCTGGTGGGCCATCACGTAGCAATAGTACAGATGCTGCAGGTAATGCAGGTACTATTTTTTCATCAAAAGGAACTTCCTCTTTGGGCATTTAAACCTCTAACACTTCTAAGACGCCCATTTCAGCCTCTATAGCTTGTTTTAATTCAGGTGTAATCTTGTGCTTAGTATTCAAGCGGAATTCAGCGTGCCTTCTGCCATCTTCGACAGGCACAAGGATAGTTACGTGACCCCTACCACCCATTTTACGCTCTAATGCTGCTTTAATACCCGGCAATGCGTCTTTGTCTTCCATCTCTATAACCAAACTAGTCGATGATTGTGCCGCAACAGATTCTAAACTATCCATACCGCGATTAGACAGGCTAACCATATCATCATCGTCACGTTTTCGGATCTGTACATTTACAACAAGAGGTGATCCTTCTTCTACTAGTTCACGTGTGAGCTCCAAATCATCCTCAAAGACCAAAAATTCGAAGGCTTCACTACGATCAGAAAGCATTAATATACCAAATTTTTTGCCTGTTTTTTTAGATTGTCCCTCACGGTAAGACAGGATGGCCCCCGCCATACGTACTGTTTGACCGATTAATCCTATGTCATTAAAGACTTCGGTTGCTGGGATGATGCGCTCTCGCTCTAATACTTTTTCATAACTATCCAAAGGGTGCGCTGAAATATAAAAGCCAACTGCTTTACGCTCATGGTCTAATTGTTCCATATCAGTCCAATTACGTACAATCGGCATGGATGGCTTATCGACTACATTAGACATCTCGCCGCCAAATAAGCTCTCTTGATTACTTTCACGCTCTTGTGAAATAATTGTAGCATAGCGCATGATAACGTCAGCGGCAGCCATTGCTTGAGAGCGGCTTTCAACTAGACAGTCAAAAGCTCCAGCAGCTGCTAGTCGCTCTACTTGGCGTTTATTGAGTAATTTAGGATCTACGCGTTCAGCAAAATCAAACATGTCCTTAAATGGACCATTCACGTCACGCTCTTGCGTGATAGCTTCCATTGCTTTGGCGCCAACGCCTTTAATAGCACCAAGTGCATACCTAACGCCCAAGTTATGACGCGGATCATCTTCTTCTTCACAGTAAGGCTCTGTATGCTCAACGACAAAATCCATATAGGACTTATTAACACTAGGCAGTAATAATGGTACTTCCATACGCTGTAGTTCTTGCCTAAATCCAGCAAGCTTATCAGTGTTGCCCATATCAAGCGTCATGATAGCCGCCATAAACTCTACAGGGTAATTCGCCTTCATATAGGCAGTGTGATAGGCAACAAGCGCGTATGCAGCTGCGTGTGATTTGTTAAAACCGTATGAGGCAAAGGCCATAACATCATCAAATATTTCAGCCGCTATTTTAGGGTCTACACCACGTTCTTCAGCACCTTCAACAAAGATAGATAATTGCTTTTCCATCTCCTCTTTGATTTTCTTACCCATAGCGCGACGTAGAATATCCGCTTGGCCAAGGCTGTATCCAGCCATTATCTGCGCGAGCTGCATAACCTGCTCTTGGTAAATAAAGATACCATTGGTTTCTTCTAGAATGTCCCGCAGCATGTCATGCTTATAGACCACTTTTTGGCGACCATGTTTACGCTCTACATAATCAGGAATATTAGCCATAGGGCCGGGGCGATACAAAGCCACTACCGCGATAATATCTTCAAACACATCGGGTTTTAGCCCGCGAAGTACAGAGCGCATGCCCGTAGACTCTAGCTGAAATAGGCCAGCCGTATTACCAGACGCCATAAGGTCATAGCTGGCCTTATCGTCTAGTGGCAAAGCCTCTAGATCAATCTCAATGTCTCGCAGTGCTACATATTCAACAGCGCGCTGAAGTACTGTCAGTGTTTTCAAGCCCAAGAAATCAAATTTCACCAAACCTGCTTCTTCTACCCATTTCATATTGAACTGGGTTACAGGCATATCTGATTTGGGGTCGCGGTATAACGGTACAAGCTCATCTAATGGACGGTCACCGATCACCACACCAGCAGCGTGAGTAGACGAGTGGGCGTATAAGCCCTCTAATTTCAGGGCCTTACCAAATACATCGGCTGTTAATTCATCACCGTCTATTTCTTGCTGAATGCGCGGTTCAAAAGCAATTGCCTCAGGTAGAGACATTGCACTACCGGGATCATTGGGGATTAACTTAGCAAGGCGGTCCGTTACAGGATAAGGCTGCTGCATCACACGACCGCAGGCCTTAACAACGGCACGGGCCTGTAATTTACCAAAGGTAATGATCTGCGCTACCTTATCGGCGCCATATTTTTCTTGTGTATATTTAATCACCAACTCACGCTTGTCTTGGCAAAAATCCACGTCAAAATCAGGCATGGACACACGCTCAGGGTTAAGAAAACGCTCAAATAGTAATGAAAACCGAAGTGGATCAAGGTCTGTAATTTTTAAAACCCAAGCCACAACCGAACCCGCACCAGAACCACGACCCGGGCCAACAGGAATACCGTTATCTTTTGCCCATTGAATAAAATCGGCAACGATTAAGAAATATCCGGGGAAACCCATCTGATTGATAATACCCAGCTCAAAATCTAACCGCTCCCAATAAGGGACTTCCCAATCTTCTGTCTTACCAACTTTTAGGTTTTCTGCCTTAGCTTTAAAGTCCAAACGATCACGCAATCCTTTTATAGAATCATCACGAAGCATATCAGCCTCAGACACATCAAGACCTTGCGTAAAGTTTGGAAGAAGCGGGGCAATTTTATCGACTTTAAAGTGACAGCGCTTAGATATTAATATTGTATTATCAATAGCTTCTGGCAAGTCTTTAAAGAGACCTTTCATTTCTTCTGATGTCTTAAATCTATGCTCTGGCGTTACTTTTCGACGTTCTGTTTCTGCTACATACGCACCATCAGCGATACATAGCAGCGCGTCATGGGCCTCATACATTTCTGGCTCAATAAAGAATGGTTCGTTGGTAGCTACAAGTGGGATGTCATGCTTATAGGCTAAATCAATAAAGTCTTCTTCTATTGCAGCCTCAGTGTCTAGGCCGTGACGCTGTAGCTCAATATATAAACGATCACCGAATAAATCTTTGAGTTTTGTTAAGCAATCTTCTGCTTTATCTAGTTGCTTATCACTTAGTAGATGCCCTACTGGACCATCAACACCACCCGTTAGACATATTAGGCCTGATGATAACCCATCAAAGGCATCCATATCAAGCTGTACGCCATCTAGAGCGTCACTTTCTAGATGGGCCTTGCTGACAAGCTTCATAAGGTTGCCATACCCCTCTCGATTTTGTGCTAATAGCACAAGCTGATCTGGTGCTGGCTTACTGCGTGCCTTTGGGTCAATAACTAAATAACTATTACGGATAGATAGCTGCACACCAACGATCGGTTGAACGCCAGCATCGGTAGCGTATGTAGAAAACTCCAAACCAGCGAACATATTGTTCGTATCTGTCATGGCAACAGCAGGCATGACGTGACCTTGACACTGTTTCATTAAATCCTTAACCAGGATAGCACCCTCAGCTAATGAATAGGCTGTATGGACGCGTAAATGAACAAAATCAGCATGACTCATAGCGTCATTCCACCACCAAAGGCGATATAGCTATTCAGCTCACCTTCCTTAAGTTTTAAAACATTATCCATTTTCATGGCAAGCGTCATGTCATGTGTGGCAATCACGGCTGCAATACCTGTCTCGTGTACTAGATCTAACAGCGCCTGCATTACTAGCTCTGATGTTTCTGCGTCTAAATTACCCGTAGGTTCATCTGCTAGTAATACTTTAGGCTTATGAATTAGCGAGCGTGCAATAGCAACTCTCTGTTGTTCACCACCTGAAAGCTCGCCAGGCACATGGTGTAAGCGGTCTTCTAACCCTAACTTACCTAAAAGCCTCTCAGCCCGATCCCTTGCTTCATCTTTATCAACGCCAGCTATTTTTAATGGCATTTCCGCATTTTCAATAGCTGTAAAATCTGGCATCAAATGATGAAACTGGTAAACAAAGCCTAAATCCGACAGGCGAACCTTCGTACGTGCAGCATCATTCAGCTTTGAAACCTCATTCCCGCCAATAAATATCTCGCCCTCTTCTGCGCGATCTAATAATCCTGCGATGTGAAGTAAAGTTGATTTACCTGACCCTGACTGGCCCACGAGGGCTGTTATTGTTCCATATTGTACGTTCAAATTGGTGCCATTAAGTATATCAAGATGGCGACCACCTTGCTCGTATGACTTTTTAATACCTTTAAGAACTAATCCTGGTTTAACCATCATCACACCTACTCGTATCGTAAAATATCAATGGGATCGAGCTTTGCAGCACGACGGGCGGGCGGGATTGTAGCGAAGAAAGATAGAATTAATGCAGAGCCCACAGTAAAGGCTACCTCTTCCCACACAACAACAGCTTTCATCTCGGATACGAAGCGCACACTCGGGTCCCATAAATTAAGACCAAACATAGATTCAACGCCAGATTTGATTTCAGGTAGATATGTAATCAGCAGGGTTGCCAACATGCTACCCATAAAGATGCCAAGCGCGCCAACAGCCACACCCACAGCGATGAATATCTTTAAAATACTGATGCTAGGTGCGCCCATAGTACGCAAAATAGCAATATCCGAGGATTTATCTTTCACGAGCATAAATAGGCTACTAGCGATATTAAATACTGCCACAACAATGATCAACATAACCACAAGGAACATGACGACACGCTCCGTCTGCAATGCACCTACAATGGCGCTATTGAAGCGTTTCCAATGAGTAATATGTGCACGACTTCCAATAACTTGCTTAAAAACAGGTTCTAGCTCATCAACATCTTCTGGATCATCAATAAAGACCTCTATCGTTGAAACCGTATCCCCCATGCCAAAGAAACGCTGGGCCAGACTGAGCGGCATACCAATGAAGCTCTCATCAAATTGATACACACCAACCTCAACAACAGCAAGTATAGGATAAGCCTGATACCTAAGTGTTGAACCAAAGGGCGTGGACATCATTTTTGGGCTAACAATGGTTACATTATCACCAGCAGTCACACCTAAGCGTTTTGCCAATTCATAACCGATGACTAACCCTTCAAACTCTTTCGCAGTAGCTAAGTCGCCTGCATGAACCTTTTGAATACCTATGCCTTTGGCAGTAAAATGCTCATCAGGGTAACCACGTGCAATGCCGCCCCATGCGCGACCATCCTTAGTTACCATCACTTGGCTCTCAACAAAGGATAATGTGCGTTTTACACGGTCAATACCAGCCACATCACGTTCTAATTCGCGGTAGTTCTCTATCTGGCCACCATAACCCTGCACCAGCATATGGCCGTGATAGCCTAAAATTTTATCAAGCAGTTCAACACGAAAGCCATTCATCACAGACATAACTACGATCAGCGCAGCAACGCCAAGGGCAATAGCAACAGCAGATAAAATAGCCGTTAAGGATATAAAACCATCCTTCCTGCTACTCGTTAAATATCGTCTAGCAATTGCACGTTCAAAGGCGTTTAAAAGCACCTATTATCCCCTAGTTTTATTACGCTATAAATTTAGCAAGGGCATCATCAACAGACATTTCTGTCTTCTCACCCGTTTTACGGTTTTTAACTTCAACAATGCCGTCTTTTAGGCCGCGTGGCCCAACGGCGATCTGCCATGGCAAACCAATAAGATCCATATTAGAGAATTTGGCACCTGCACCCGCCTTGGTATCATCATACAGTGTTTCAACACCAGCAGCCGATAGCTTAGCGTAAAAGTCATCACATGTTGCCGTGCAAGTTTCGTCTTTCGTACCAAGGTTCATGAGTCCCACCTGATAAGGTGCAACAGAGTCAGGCCATATGATACCCTTTTCATCATGGCTAGCCTCAATAATAGCGCCTACAAGTCGGGATACACCCACCCCATACGAACCCATCTGAACGTCCACTAGCTTACCATCTGGACCCTGTACACTTGCGCCCATTGGTTTAGAGTATTTGTCGCCAAAGAAGAAAATATGACCAACCTCAATACCACGACCCGTAATTAAATCATCTGCATTAACATCACAAGTTTCAGCGTCATGTATTTCATCGGTTGCAGCATATTTCGCCGTCCACTGGTCAACGATAGCTTGACGTTCTTCATCAGTTGAGGCCTCAACCATTGGATCAAGTTTCTCATAGTCTTTATGAAAGTAAACTTCGCTCTCTCCCGTCTCAGCAATAACAAGGAATTCATGACTAAGCTCACCGCCAATTGGCCCTGTATCAGCACGCATTGGCATAGCCTTAAGACCTAAACGAGCATATGTACGTAAATAGGCAACAAACATAGCGTTATATGAATGAACACCTTCTTCTTCGCTAATATCAAAGCTATAGGCATCTTTCATCAAGAATTCACGACCACGCATGATGCCAAAACGAGGGCGAAGCTCATCACGAAACTTCCATTGAATATGATAAAGATTCAGCGGTAAATTTTTATAGGATTTCACCTCACGCCGGAAAATATCAGTGATCATTTCCTCATTAGTAGGCCCATAAAGCAAATCAGCACCCTTACGGTCTTTAATGCGCAGCATCTCTTCACCGTAATCGTCATACCGTCCACTCTCACGCCACAAATCAGCAGGTTGAAGCGTTGGCATCAACACTTCATTCGCGCCCGCCCTATTTTGCTCTTCGCGAACAATGGCCTCAATATTCTTGAGAACCTTCAACCCCATAGGTAGCCATGTATAAATACCAGAGGCGCTTTGACGCACCATTCCAGCTCTTAACATCAGACGGTGTGATGCGATCTCAGCATCTGCGGGAGTTTCCTTTAAAGTAGGCATAAAATAACGGCTTAAACGCATAGTCAGTTGCTCTCTATTACAAGGTCGATAGGTATATCGTAATGTTTAAAATAAAGTCACTATAGTGATTCAAAGCACTTTAAACGCTCTAAGCCTTTGCCGCTACATTTAGTTTGATGCTTTGGTTATTTTATTCATCCAACCTTATTAGAGACGTAAAAGGTTAGAATTTAGGCAGATTTCTAATGCGCTGAGCATATATGTTGCTCCACAGCAACAGAATATAGAAAGATGCGTTGTTAAATATAAACATATGCTGATTGAGTGATGACAAGGCGGGGGTCATACAATAGCGTTCTTGTACGCAGAGTGGAATAGAGGCACGCCCTAGAAGGTGGCCCACGCTCAGGGGCCTCGAAAGAGGACAGATGCAGTCTAGTTTGATAATTTGGGAGAATTTATTGAATTTATAGATAGCGTCACAGGGAAATAAAAGAAGCAAGACTCAGTTATCTGAGACTTGCTTTTTTTATATCATAGTCACAGTAATAATTATTGGCTGATTTGTCTGGCTTCTTGTCTAAAATTAACTAGATCAGACTGTTCTACTTGAACAAATATAAATGTCAGTACTAGGGCAATCACACTTGTTATTATAGCCTTTTTCACTAGGTTACCTTTTACGGGCGCACCAAGGTCTGATCCAGCTACACGGCCATCATCACCATCCTCTGATATATTTTTCACACCAAAAGGCAAAGCCATGAAGAAAATCATCCACCAGATGATAACATATACGAGTAACATTGTTGCAATACCCATGATATTGGCTCCTTTAAATTTGCTCTATTTCAACAAGCGTTCCACAAAAATCCTTCGGATGCAGGAATAGCACAGGCTTACCGTGCGCACCTATCTTTGGCTCACCATCACCAAGCACACGAGCGCCATCCGCTTTTAGCTTGTCGCGCGCTATGTAAATATCATCAACTTCATAACAAACATGATGCATACCGCCAGCAGCATTCTTCGCAAGAAAACCAGCAATAGCACTACCCTCACCAAGCGGATGCAATAGCTCTATCTTTGTATTGGGTAATTCTACAAACACGGTAGTTACACCATGTTCTGGCAAATCAGTTTTCCCTGAGACAGTTGCACCTAATGTATCGCGGTATAGAGCTGCTGCTGCATCTAAGTCAGGCACTACAATAGCTAGATGGTTTAAACGTCCGATCATGTGAACTCCTACTCTTATTACAATCTATTTAAAATCTATATCATTTTGACGGATGATGACAACATCTACAGTTGGATTTTTACCTAACTGACTACGGCATATACGCCTAACAGCCACGCGGGCCTTTTCATCTACATCTCTATCTCTTTGACGAGATCTTGCGTCCATCACTTCTAATGCGCCTTCAACAGCATCCAAAAGTTCATCGTAAAAGCCTTCATCCTCAAAACGTGGTATGCCACGCGCTGTGATAAGTGGTTCAGATGCTAGCCTGCCCTGATCGTTTAAAATAAGAGTGATACCCATATAGCCGTTAATCATGATACGGCGGCGCTCAACGATAGAGGCAGAGTTATTTAATACCTGTTCTTTGCCGTCGAGTGCAATACGGCCTGTTGGTGCATTATCTATAATTTTAATGCCGTCAGGTTTAATCTCAATGACATCCCCATTTTTTGGGGCGATGGCTTGTTTGACACCTTGGCTAAGAGCAAACTGCTTATGCTTAATCAAATGACGAGCTTCACCATGAACCGGAATTGCATACTTTGGGCGCACCCAACCATACATCTCAGCAAGTTCAGCCTGCCCTGGATGCCCTGAAACGTGGGTAAAAGCATCTTTTTCAGTGATAATTTCAACGCCTTTTAGGCAGAGATTATTTATCAAATAACTAAGGCTGATCTCATTGCCTGGTATCATTTTACTAGAGAATATCACCATGTCATCAGGTGAGAGCTGAATATTACGGTGTTCGTCCTTGGCAATACGCCCAAGGGCCGCTCTACTTTCTCCCTGACACCCCGTACAAAGTACCAAGACCTTATCTTTTGGTAGATAGTCAATATCGTCTTCATCAACAAGTTTGGGAAAGTTTTGCAGATAACCAGTGGCACGCGCAACCTTATAGATTCGCTGCATTGAACGCCCTACTAAGCAAATCCCGCGACCAGTCTCTAATGCTATTTGCCCAACTAATTCTAATCGGGCCACATTGGATGCAAATGTTGTAATAATAACGCGATTCTTTGCGCGATTAACTAGCTCTAACAAACCAGCTTTGACGTCAGTTTCAGAACCTGATGCATGTGGGACAAAAACATTGGTACTATCACCAATCATGCATAACACGCCCTCATCACCCAGCGCTTTCAGCTTACCTGATGGACAGGCTGGGCCAATAAGCGGGCCATCGTCTAATTTCCAGTCACCTGTATGAAACAGCGTACCGATAGAGGTTTCAAGTGATAATCCATGACCTTCAGCCGTTGAGTGAGCCAGTGGGATATACGTCACATTAAAAGGACCAACGCCAAAAGGGCTGTCAGGTTGCACAATGATGATTGGTACTTCATCTAATAAGCCATGTTCTGCCAACTTGTCTTCTATGAGTCCGACTGTGAATGGCGTTGCATATATGGGGCATTGTAGACGCTCCCATAAATACGGAATTGCACCGATGTGGTCTTCGTGACCATGGGTAATGAGTAATGCCAGTAGATTATCCTGTTCATCCTCAATGAATGAGGGATCAGGGAAGAGCAAGTCAACGCCTGGGGTATGATCATCAGCGAATGACATGCCGCAATCAACTATAATCCATTTGCCCTGATGACCATACAGATTCATATTCATACCAATTTCGCCAGATCCACCTAGAGGTAAAAATAGAATGCGGTCATCGGTCTTTGTTACTATGCTCATAAATTAAAACTCATTACTCATTCTGTTCATAAATCATGGCTAACCCCTGAAGTGTGAGATCACCTGATATAATTTCAATAGCGTCCGTATGCGGACCGAAAATAGTTGCAAGACCACCTGTTGCAATAACCTTAGTTTTAGCACCATGTTCTAGGCGTAAACGACTAACAATGCCTTCAATAAGGCCAATATACCCCCAAAAAACACCAGCTTGCATGGCGTCTAAAGTATTCTTGCCCGTGACTTGTGCTGTTTTAGGCGCCTCTATAGCAATATGAGGTAATTTAGCAGCAGCTTGGTGCAACGCATGTAATGATAAATTAATACCGGGACAAATCACACCGCCCTCGTAGTTACCATCAACGCCGACAACATCAAAAGTAGTTGCTGTACCAAAATCGACAATAATCAATGGACCTCCATATAATTTATTACCAGCTACAGCGTTCACAAGTCGGTCAGCACCAACCTCTCTGGGGTTATCAATATTGGCCTTAACCCCTAAATTGACACCATCCCGACCTACAATTAAAGGCGTAACGCTAAAAAACTTCTGACAAAGGCGCTGCAAGGGAAATTCTACCTGCGGCACAACGGTGGCAATAATAGCCCCATCCACATCAGAGGCATCATATCCCTGCATATTCATTAACTGGCTTAACCAAACAGCATATTCTTCATAGGTGCGTTGATCGCGTGTTGAAATACGCCATCTCTCGACGATACGATCCTCGACGATTAGCGCAAAAACAGTATTGGTATTTCCAGCATCAATAGCTAATAACATAAAGATATCCTACTTAGCAGTGCGTAGTTTGACTAGGTTAAAGGAAAAACATCCCCTGCATATAGTCGCTTTTCATGGCCGCCGTCTACAACAACTAACAAGCCCCCATCTTCCATAAGCTCCATTGGTCGACCTACATAGCTATCATCATTAGTACGTATAAGGCGTGGCTCACCTAATCCCCATGCACATTTTGTCCATTCACGCCTGATATCATCAAACCCACGCATAAACCACAAATTCTTATAATTATCAAACTGCTTAGATAGTTTTTCTAATGCTAATTTAGCATCAATTTCACGACTTAGAATATCATATATAGATGTAGCTGAGAACTGTGCATCATCAGGAAAATGCATTAAATTAATGCCTATACCTATGACTAAATAATTCAGAGATTCTGCGTTATTTGCACTGGTTTCAATTAAAATTCCGCATATTTTCTTATCATCAACCAACACATCATTGGGCCATTTACACTTTACACGGCTTTCATCTATACCCAATTCTATAACCGTTTGACGTACAGCAAGAGCAATAACATAGGGTAAAGGCGCGAGCTCGGATGGTTTAAGATTAGGTCGCCATAGCAGACTACAATATAAATTACCTGTTTCAGAGGTCCAAATTCTACCTCGTCTGCCACGGCCTCCAGTTTGACGTCCCGCAATGACCCATGTTGCTCCCTGCTCTATATTCTTTGCTAAGGCTACAGCTGTTAAGTTGGTACTCTCAAGCTCAGGATAAAAAACAGCCTCGAAACCATGAGGCATCGAGGCTGTCCAATTTTCTGTCGCAACAGTCATATTAAATTATTAATGAGCTTGCAGCCCAAGCAGCGGCAGCTGCTAACGGTGCTATTAATAAGAATGATACTGGTGAATTAACCAGAGCAGCGACGCCGATAACAGCACTAAGGGCACGAGATTGTGGTGCATCAAAAGCTTCTTCAGCATCGTCGAAGAACATAATTTTGATTATACGAAGATAGTAATAGGCACTAACAACAGAAGCCAGAACCGCAACAATAGCAAGCCCTAACAGACCTGCATTAACAGCAGATACAATCACGAACCATTTACCAAAGAAACCCGCAAGCATGGGAATTCCTGCAAGTGAGAACATGAATATAGTAAGCGCAATAGCAAGCGGTAAGTTATTCTTAGATAAACCAGCTAGCTCGTCAATGCCCTCAACCATGGTCTCGCCACGGCGCATGGTTAAAATTACACCAAAAGCACCCAGTGTCATCGTCGCGTAGATCGCCACATAAATCAAAAGTGCCTCAACACCTTCACCAGTACCAGCAGCTAAGCCAATAAGGGCAAAACCAGCATGACCAATGGATGAATAAGCCATCAAGCGTTTAATATTGGTTTGAACAAGCGCTACAAAAGCGCCAATAAGCATAGAAGCAATAGCAATAAAGATAACAATCTGTTGCCACTGATCTATCGCGTCAGGAAAAGCACCATACATTGTGCGTACAAATAATGCTAAAGCAGCGACCTTAGGTGCGGCAGCAAAGAATGCTGTAACAGGTGTAGGCGCACCCTCGTATACATCTGGTGTCCACATGTGGAATGGCACAGCTGAAACCTTAAATGCTAGACCTGACATTAAGAATACAAGGCCAATTATAAGACCTATATTCATGCTGTCAGCGTTTTTAATTGTAAGTGCAATAGCATCAAAGTCTGTTGAGCCTGTGAAACCATAAATGAGTGACACACCATATAACAACATTCCCGAAGACAAAGCACCAAGTACGAAATATTTAAGCCCAGCCTCTGTTGAGCGGGTATTAGTACGGTTCATTGCAGCAAGAACATATAATGATAAACTTTGTAGCTCAAGACCTACATAAAGTGTCATTAAGTTATTTGCAGATATCATGATCATCATACCAAGAGTGGCTAGCGTGATAAGTATAGGATACTCAAAACGCTGTATAGCAGCAGCCTTGAGATATTCCCTAGACATGAAAATCGCTGTAATCGATGAGATCAGCACAAGAACCTTAGTAAAGACAGCAAAACCATCCGTTACAAACATACCACCAAAGGCAAGTGTACGCTCAGCAGGTGTATCGCTTATGATAACAAAAGCCGTCACAGCCATCAATGCCGCCGATAACATGGCAACACGGCCATAAGCCTCTTTTGTGTTAAATACACCAACCATCAGTAATGCCAAGGCTCCAACAGCCATAATCATCTCAGGTTTAGCGATCATTAGGTTAGGTAGTTCAGCTATCATCTAACCTACTCCTTATGAGCTGTAGCAGCATGAGTGCTATCTACAGTCGTTAATTGGTTTTCAATCATATGCTCTACTGATTTATGCATAGGCTCTAGGAAGCTGTTTGGATAAACACCCATCCACATCACCACAGCAATCAGCGGCGCGAAAATTAGTTTCTCACGCGTTGATAGATCAAGCATAGCTTTGTTATCTTCATGCACTAGTTCGCCGTAGATAACGCGCATAACAAGGTAAAGCATATAAGCAGCACCAAGGATCACACCGAAGAGTGCGCCGAAGGCAACCCAGCTACTCTTCGCGTAAGCACCAATAAGCACTAAGAACTCGCCAACGAATCCTGATGTGCCAGGTAGACCTACCGACGCCATTGAGAAGAAGACAAATACAACAGCATAAAGCTTCATATTATTTACAAGGCCGCCATAGCGAGCAATCTCGCGAGTGTGTAACCGGTCATATATAACACCAACCAGTAGGAACAAGGCCGCAGCTACGATACCGTGGCTTAACATTTGGAAGATTGAGCCTTCGATACCATGCTGATTTAAGGCAAAGATACCGATTGTTACAAAACCCATATGCGCTACAGAAGAATAAGCAATAAGCTTTTTAATATCTTCTTGTACTAAGGCCACAAGTGATGTGTAGATCACAGCAATAACCGATAAGACAAACACAAAGTCAGCAAAATGTGCTGAGGCATCTGGGAACATTGGTAAGCTGAAACGTAGGAAGCCATAGCCACCCATCTTCAACAGAACACCAGCAAGGATCACAGAACCACCAGTTGGTGCCTCAACGTGTGCGTCTGGTAACCAAGTATGCACAGGCCACATAGGCATTTTTACAGCAAATGAAGCAAAGAATGCTAGCCATAGCCATTTTTGCACTTCAAAATCAAAGTCCGCCGCCATTAGCGTTGGAATATCTGTCGATCCAGTCTGCCAATACATATACATCACAGCAACCAGCATTAATACTGAGCCAAGAAGTGTATAAAGGAAGAATTTGAATGATGCGTATATACGGTTCGCACCACCCCATACACCAATCAACAAGAACATTGGAATTAGGCCGCCCTCAAAGAAAATGTAGAAGACAAAGATATCAAGTGCAGTAAATACACCAATCATCAAGGCTTCTAGCACCAAAAATGCGACCATATATTCTTTAACGCGTGTTTGAACACTTTCCCATGAGCATAGGATAACAAACGGCATCAAGAATGCTGTCAGGATAACAAACAATAGCGAGATACCATCAACACCAAGGTGGTAAGTGATAGGTCCTAACCATTCAGCCTTTTCAACAAACTGGAAATCAGCCGTTGAATTATCAAAGCCAATCCAAAGCACTATTGATAAAATGAACGTCACAATCGTCGTGAATAATGTCACAGTTCGAATGTTACGATTAGCAACTTCCTGATCCGCATGACGGATAGCCAAAATGATGAATGCACCCAATAGTGGGGCACCGATCATTAGACTGAGGAGGTAATCTTCAAGAAATGTCATATTTTAATCCCTCAACCCTTCTAATGACCAGCCACAGAGCTAGCGCCCTGAGACATGAACCAAGTTACAGCCGCCGCGATGCCAATCATCATGACGAAAGCATAGTGATATAAATAACCAGATTGTAGTTGGCGTACCTTACCAGCGATATTAGCAATTAATGCTGAAACACCGTCAGGGCCGTAGCCATCAATTATTTTACCATCACCTTTTTTCCAGAGTACACGGCCAAGCCACATGGCTGGACGGATGAATATCAAATGATAAAGCTCATCAAAATACCATTTATTTAGCAAGAAGGCATATAGACCGTCCCACATCTCGGCAGTTCGCTGCGCAATATCTGATTTACCCATCCATTTGAATGGACGATAAAAATACATCGCAAGAGTAAGGCCAAGAAGCATTGCAACAAGCGGCGATAGCTTTACCGCGAGTGGAACATGATGTGCTTCTTCTAATATATCATGGGCAGCAGTCACAAGACCACCATTCCAGAAGGCAACACGCGCTTCTCCGATAAAGTATGGAGCAAACACTAGACCCGCAAATACTGCACCAACGGCGAGCAATGCGAGCGGTAACTTCATAGCAATAGGGCCTTCATGCGCATGATCATACGTATGCTTGTCAGCACGTGTCTCACCAAAGAAAGTAAGGAATGCTAGGCGCCAGCTATAGAAGCTTGTCATAAATGCAGCAAGAATACCCATTACAAAGGCATATTGTGATCCCCAAGCATTAGAGGCGTAGGCAACCTCGATGATCATATCCTTAGAGAAATAACCCGCGAATGGATAAACACCCGTGATAGCAAGGTTACCAATGATCATCACAGTTGCTGTAAACTTGATCTTAGGGAATAATCCGCCCATTTTACGCATATCTTGTTCGTGATGCATTGCATTGATTACAGAACCTGCACCCAAGAATAACAGCGCCTTAAAGAATGCGTGTGTGAATAGGTGGAAGATAGCAGCGCCATAAGCACCAAGCCCAAGTGCGAAGAACATATAGCCAAGCTGAGAACATGTTGAATAAGCAATAACGCGTTTGATATCATTTTGAACAAGCGCAACAGTAGCAGCAAAGAAGGCCGTTGAAGCACCAACGATGGTGACAACATTCAGCGCAAGCGGTGAATATTCAAATACAGGGCTAAAGCGCGCTACAAGGAAAACACCCGCTGTTACCATAGTCGCCGCGTGAATAAGCGCTGACACTGGTGTCGGGCCTTCCATCGCGTCTGGTAGCCAAGTATGCAGACCTAACTGCGCAGATTTACCCATAGCGCCAACAAATAGCAGCAAACAAATCACTGTCAGAGCGTGATAGTCATGCCCAAGGAAGTTAATTGTTGCATCTTTATAAGTATCTACATTGGCAAAGATATCATCAATCATCACTGTGCCGAAGATAACGAAAGTAGCGTAGATACCAAGTGCGAAACCAAAGTCACCCACACGGTTAACAACGAACGCTTTAATCGCAGCAGCATTGGCAGATGGCTTTTTGTACCAGAAACCAATCAGTAGATATGAGGCTAGACCAACGCCTTCCCATCCAAAGAACATTTGAACGAGGTTATCAGCTGTAACCAACATTAACATAGCAAATGTAAAGAGCGATAGATAAGCAAAGAAACGAGGCTTATCTGGATCATCACTCATATAGCTCATTGAATACCAATGAACGATTGCGGAAACACTATTGATCACTACGAGCATTACAGCCGTTAATGTATCAATTTTCAGTGCCCAGTTAAATTCAAGATCGCCTGATTTAACCCAGTCCAGTACATGGATTGTGTCCTGATATCCGTTCATACCCACATCGACAAAGGCAACCCATGACAGCACGGCTGAAACGGTTACTAACGATGACGTCAGGAGTTGACTAAGCTTATCGCCAATATTCCTGCCGAACATGCCGACAATCAAAAAACCTATAAGCGGTAAAAAGACTATAGAATTATACATCATATACCTACCCTAGCCTTTCATCTGATTAATATCTTCAACCGCGATAGAACCACGATTTCGGAAGTAAATTACAAGGATAGCAAGACCGATAGCCGCTTCAGCAGCAGCGACGGTTAGAACGAACATGGCAAATATCTGGCCGACGAGATCACCATTGTGCGTCGAGAATGCAACAAGGTTGATATTAACGGCGAGCAACATAAGCTCGATAGACATAAGAATAATGATGACATTCTTTCTGTTGAGAAAGATTCCAAATATCCCGAATACAAATAGGATTGCTGAAACTGTCAGGTAATGACCTAAGGCGATTTCCATTACATCCGTCCCCTATTCTTGGTCAGGTGTGAAAGAGCCAAGACCCTCACCCACCTTAACTTTTTTAAGTTCAAAAGCATCTTCTGGTCGACGCGCAGACTGCCTAGCATAATTCTGACGCTTAACCCCAGGGCGCGTACGGTGTGTCAACACGATCGCTCCAATCATCGCAACAAGCAGGATCATACCCGCTGATTGAAAGATGAAGATGAAATCTGTGTAGATAATATTACCGATAGCCTCTGTATTATGAACCTGCTCAATCGCTGGGATTGGATGTTCAACATTACGTGCCGCTTCTGGTGCTGCGTGCCATGACCCAAAAACCATCACTAGCTCTGCAAGCAAGATCAGTCCGATTAGCGCACCAATCGGTAGATACTGTAAGAAGCCCTGACGTAGCTCAACAAAGTTAATATCTAACATCATCACTACAAAAAGGAAAAGAACTGCAACAGCGCCCACATAAACAATGATCAGCAGCATCGCAAGGAATTCAGCACCCATTAGCACAAACAGTGCCGCAGAACTGAAGAATGTCAAAATCAGCCAAAGAACTGAATGCACAGGATTTTTAGCCGAAATAACCAGCAATGCTGATCCAACGGTTACACCCGCAAACAGGTAAAAGGCCAAAGTGACAAGAGGTATATCAAATATCATTTTTTCTTCCCCCCTATCTATATGGCGCGTCGGCAGCTAAATTAGCTGCGATCTCACGCTCCCACTGTGCGCCATTGGCGAGCAGTTTGTCTTTGTTATACATAAGTTCTTCACGTGTTTCTGTCGCGAATTCAAAATTCGGGCCTTCAACAATTGCATCAACAGGACAGGCCTCTTCACACATACCGCAGTAAATGCATTTAACCATATCAATGTCATAGCGTGTCGTTCGGCGCGAACCATCAGCGCGAGGTTCAGCTTCAATTGTAATTGCTTGTGCTGGGCAAATTGCTTCGCACAATTTACAAGCAATACAACGTTCCTCGCCGTTAGGATAACGACGAAGGGCGTGCTCGCCGCGGAAACGAGGACTTAAAGGCCCCTTTTCATACGGATAGTTAATAGTCGCTTTCTTGGCAAAGAAATAACGCATGCATAAAAAGAATGCGGATACGAACTCTTTGAGAAAAAGGCTTTTAAAGACTTGTAAAATATTGTTCATGCTATCACCCGCCCCTAACTAAAATACGGTACATTCATGACCTTTAGGCCTGAATATACGACAACAAAGAATAAAGACAGCGGTAAGAACACTTTCCAACCTAAGCGCATCAACTGATCATAACGGTAACGAGGCACAAAGGCCTTTACCATCGAGATCAAGAAGAAACCCCAAGCAGTCTTAAGAAAAAACCAGACAAAACCAGGAATAAAATCAAGGGCCTCAAACGGTGAATACCATCCACCCAGGAACAAGATAGCCATTACAGCTGACATCAATAGGATATTTGCATATTCCCCAAGGAAGAATAACGCGAAGGCCATTGATGAATATTCTACCTGATAACCGGCTACAAGCTCAGCTTCTGCCTCAGGCAAATCAAATGGAGGACGGTTCGTCTCAGCCAGAGCTGAGATAAAGAAGATCACATATAATGGGAAGTAAAGCCATAGATGCCAACTAAAGATACCACCCTCTTGCGCAACTACGATGTCGCTAAGGTTAAGAGAGCCAACCTTTACAAGGACACATACCAATACAAAACCGATTGAAACTTCATAAGAAACCATCTGCGCGGCAGAACGTAGTCCGCCTAGAAAGGCATAACGTGAGTTAGATGCCCAACCTGACATGATAATACCGTAAACACCTAGCGAACTAATCGCCAAAATATATAAGATACCAACATTAAGGTCAGAAATGGCCATACCCTCATCAAACGGAATAACTGCCCAAGCAACAAGCGCGAGGATAAAAGTAATCATCGGCGCCATTATAAAGATAACTTTATTCGCATGCTCTGGAATGATTGTTTCTTTGAAGAATAATTTCATACCATCGGCGAAAGACTGTAATAAGCCCCAAGGGCCTACAACGTTTGGTCCTCGACGCATCTGAACGGCTGCCCAGATCTTCCGGTCGAAATACACCGTAAAGGCAACTGCAATAAGCAGTGGCAAGACTACGGCGATAATTGCTGCAACAATAGCGAAGAAGTAGGTGAAATCACCGCCCCCAAACCATTCAGCAAATATACTATTTAATGCCTCAACCATGATTAGCTACAGCCTCCTTTGATGCCTCAGTATTTGAAGCGTCTCGCGCGTCTATGCATTCAGCCATAATCTCAGAGGCCCGTGCAATCGCATTGGTTTGGTAATATTCTGTTTTGGCTGGTGCAATAGGACCTGTGGGCGCTGCGCCTTTAGTACCAAAATCGCCCCACGCTTCAGCCGTTACACTATTTAGTGCAGCTGTTGCAGGTGCTACTTTAGCAAGCTTAGAGCGTAATACATCAACCGTGTCATATGGTAGCGTTTCACCAACAATATCTGACAGCGCACGCAGGATTGTCCAATCCTCACGAGCATCACCCGGTGCATTAACGGCCTTGGTGCCACGCTGTGCGCGACCTTCGGTATTAATATATGTACCAGATTTTTCAGTGTAAGCAGCAGATGGCAAGATGACATCGGCGTGTTTAACGCCTTCATCACCATGCGTACCAATATAAACATTAAATGTCTTAGCCAGTGATCTTGTATCAATCTCATCAGCACCAAGGTTAAACACAGCTTTTACTGCACCTGCCTTAGCATCATCAAGAATAGCGTTTACGCCGCCATCACTAACAAGACCTAGATCCATTGCGCCAACACGAGCTGCTGCTGTGTGCAACATATTAAAACCGTTCCAGCCATCTTTAATGCAATGTTTATCTGCAAGATCACGAACAGCCTTTAGAACGCTAGCACCATCTTCACCACATAACGCGGCTTGACCAACTATAATCATTGGCTTTGATGCTGCCTTAAGCGCCTTAGACACTTTCTTTAGCATTGCCAGATCATCACCAAGCTGCGTTACTGGATAAGATAAATCAACCTCTGTTCCGATATTCTCGACAGTTAGACCGTTCTTAACGATACCCTTACGAATACGAGCATTTAATACGGTAGATTCAAGACGGGGATTAGAACCAACAATTAGTAAATAGTCAGCTTTTTCAATGCCTTGTATTGTAGAGTTAAACAAGTAACCGCTACGAACGCCCGTATCTATTGCTGCACCATCTTGGCGTGCCTCGATACGTGTTGTACCTAGAGTGCCTAATAAATCTTTCAGGGCTAACATGCTTTCCATGTCAGCTAGATCACCAATGACCCCAGCAATCTCACTACCCTTCAGGCCTTTAGTACCCTTTTTGATAGCAGCGAATGCTTCGCCCCACGTTGCTTCAACAAGCTTCTTATTCTTGCGAATATATGGACGATCAAGACGACGTTTAGTTAGGCCATCATAAACAAAGCGTGTCTTATCAGAAATCCACTCTTCATTTACATCGTCATTAATGACTGGCGTGATACGCATCACTGTACCTGTGCGGCTATCAACACTAATATTTGAACCAACAGCATCCATTGCGTCGATTGTCTCAGTGTTTGTTAACTCCCAGCTACGCGCTGTAAAGCTATAAGGCTTACTTGTTAGCGCGCCAACAGGACATAGATCAATAACGTTACCAGAAAGCTCGCTCTCTATAACCTTATTTAGATATGTAGTAACTTGCGTATCTTCGCCGCGCCATAAAGCGCCCATATCATCAACACCAGCAATTTCATCCGTAAAGCGTACACACCGCATACATTGAATACAGCGTGTCATCGCTGTTCCAACCAAAGGCCCCATATATTTATCTGATGCAGAAACTTTTGATTCATCAAAACGGCTATCACCCTTACCAAAAGCAACAGACTGATCTTGAAGATCACATTCGCCACCCTGATCGCATACTGGGCAATCAAGTGGATGATTTAATAGAATGAATTCCATCACACCTTCGCGAGCCTTTTTAACCTGCTCTGTATCAGTGTGTATAACCATACCATCACCAGCTGGCATCGCACAGCTTGCTATTGGTTTAGGAGAACGCTCCATTTCAACCAAACACATGCGGCAGTTACCGGCAATTGATAGTCGTTCATGGTAACAAAAGCGCGGTACACTAACGCCTGCAGCCTCACATGCTTGTAAGACGCTGGCACCAGCTTCTACTTCTACTTCTTTACCGTTAATCGTTAGCGTGGGCATATAATTCTAGCCTCCGATCTATTCTGCGGCTTTTGATGCATGATATGCATCAATTCGCGCTTCGACTTCAGGACGGAAATGACGCATCAACCCTTGGATAGGCCACGCAGCAGCATCACCCAGCGCACAAATTGTGTGGCCTTCGATTTGCTTTGTAACTTGTAAGAGCATGTCAATTTCAGATTTCTTAGCATTGCCGACAACTAGTCGTTCCATCACACGCCACATCCACCCAGTACCTTCACGGCACGGCGTACATTGACCACATGATTCATGCTTATAAAATTCAGCTAATCTGGCAATAGCTTTAACAAGATCAGTTGACTTGTCCATAACGATCACCGCAGCAGTACCTAAACCACTTTGATGTTCTTTGAGCGCATCATAATCCATTAAAACATCATCGCAGATATTTTTGGGCAACATAGGCACCGATGAACCACCAGGAATAATTGCAAGCAAGTTATCCCAGCCGCCACGAACACCACCAGCATGCTTTTCAATCAATTCCTTAAGAGGAATAGACATGCTTTCTTCCACATTACATGGATTATTAACATGACCAGAGATTGAGAACACCTTAGTACCCGCATTATTAGGACGACCAAAGCTAGAGAACCATTCAGGGCCGCGCCTTAATATCGTTGGCGCAACAGCAATTGATTCCACGTTATTAACCGTAGTCGGGCATCCCCAAACACCAACGTTAGCTGGGAATGGAGGCTTAAGGCGTGGCTGACCTTTTTTACCTTCTAGGCTTTCAATCAGCGCCGTTTCTTCGCCGCAAATATAAGCACCAGCGCCGCGATGCACATGAATGTCAAAAGCATATCCAGAACCACAAGCGTTCTTGCCAAGGAAACCCATTTCACGGGCTTCATCTATTGCACGATTTAATGCTTCGGCTTCACGGAAGAACTCACCTCGAATATAGATGTAAGCAGCTACTGCATTCATCGCAAAACCAGCTACTAAACAACCTTCTAAAAGCTTATGAGGGTCATGACGCATTAAGTCACGGTCTTTGCATGTGCCAGGTTCACCCTCGTCGGCATTAACCACTAAATAAGATGGGCGACCATCTGATTCTTTAGGCATAAACGACCATTTAAGACCCGTAGGGAAACCAGCACCACCGCGACCACGCAGGCCCGATTCTTTCATCTGATTGATGATCCAATCTGAACCTTTTGCCAATATATCCTTAGTGCCATCCCAGTCACCACGTTTTAGCGCACCTTTAATGAAAGGATCGTGCAGACCGTATAGGTTAGTAAAAATGCGATCTTTATCTTGTAACATCTTGACCTCCCTACTCTTTAATTTCAGTTAAGCTAGTGAGATCACCTTTTGGTGCACTATGCTGACGGCCATTTTGAGGACCTGGTTTAATCTCTTCACCCTTTGATAGCGCTTCTAAAAGAGCCTCAATAGATTCAGGTGTTAAGTCTTCAAAATAATCATCATTAATGGCAACAACAGGTGCATTAACACAGGCACCAGCGCATTCAACTTCTGACAAGGTAAATTTTCCATCAGCTGTTGTTTCGCCTTTGTTGATGCCAAGCTTGTTTTTACAAGCTTTCATAATGTCATCTGACCCACGTAACCAACAGGGCGTCGTGCCACATACTTGTATGTGATGCTTACCCACAGGCTTGTGATTATACATTGTATAGAAAGTCGCAACTTCCTGTACTTTAATAGCAGGCATCCCAAGGAAATTAGCGATATACGCCATAATCTCTTTGGTTACATGACCGCCATTTTGACGTTGTGCAATATCCAAAAGAGGCATAACGGCTGATTGCTGTTTGCCTTCTGGGTATTTTGCGATGAAAGCATTTGCCTTAGCTTCATTTTCAGAAGTCCAAACAAACTCACCGCCACTGATAATAGTGCCGCTACTCATCGGTCAACCTCACCAAATACAATATCCATAGCTCCGAGTACGGCCGGAGCGTCCGCTAGCATGTGACCACGACATAATTGGTCCATAGCTTGTAAGTGAATAAATCCAGGCGCCTTAATCTTACAGCGATATGGGCGATTTGACCCATCAGACACCAGATACACACCAAATTCACCTTTAGGCGCTTCAACAGCGGCATAAACTTCACCTTCGGGCACTTTGAAGCCCTCAGTGAATAGTTTGAAATGGTGAATAAGTGATTCCATCGACGTCTTCATCTCTGCACGACGTGGTGGTGCTATCTTACGGTCTTCTGAAATAACGGGGCCAGTTGGCATCTGATCTAGACACTGACGCATAATCTTTAATGATTCGCGCATTTCAGCAAATCTAATGATAAAACGGTCATAACAGTCACCGTTTGTACCAACCACAACATCAAAGTCCATTTTATCATAAACTTCATAGGGCTGAGATTTACGCAAATCCCATGCGAGGCCTGCGCTTCTTAGCATAGGACCTGACATACCAAAATCTAAAGCCATTTCCTGAGACACAATACCGATATCAACATTACGCTGCTTAAATATACGGTTATCACAGATTAGGTTTTCAATATCAGCGAGAACCTTTGGAAAGCTTTCAGTCCAAGCATAGATATCTTCTGCGAGACCCGCAGGCATATCTTGATGAACACCACCAGGGCGGAAGAAGTTAGCATGCAAACGAGCACCAGAAATACGCTCGTAAAATTCCATTAGCAATTCACGCTCTTCAAAACCCCAAAGAATCGGCGTTAAAGCACCCACATCAACTGCGTGAGTTGTTATATTAAGAAGATGGTTAAGGATACGACCAATTTCACAGTATAATACGCGGATATACTGACCACGAATCGGCACCTCAGCTTTTAATAGCTTTTCAATTGCGAGAACAAAGGCATGTTCTTGATTCATCGTCCCAACATAGTCAAGACGGTCAAAATAAGGTGTAGCCTGCAAATATTGCTTTTGCTCTATCAGCTTTTCAGTACCACGATGTAATAAACCTATATGCGGATCACAACGCTCTATAACCTCACCATCAAGCTCCATCACCATCCGCAAAACACCGTGCGCGGCAGGGTGTTGAGGCCCAAAGTTCAGGCAATAATTTTCTATGTCTACTTCAGCCATTATTTAGCCCCCTCTTCTTCAGCTTTTTCATCACCAGGCAGAATGTATTTGGCACTCTCCCAAGGGCTCATAAAGTCGAAGTCACGAGATTCTTGATTTAACTTAACAGGCTCATACACAACGCGTTTTTCTTCATCACAGTACCGTAGCTCTACATAGCCACTTACAGGGAAGTCTTTACGCAGTGGGTGCCCTTGGAAACCATAATCGGTTAAGATGCGACGAAGATCAGGGTGATCGGAAAAGAAGATGCCATACATATCCCACGCTTCTCGTTCACACCAACCAGCGGATTTAAATACGCCAGTTACACTAGGTACTGGACTATCCTCATTAGTATGAAGCTTTACACGAATACGATTATTAAGCTGCATACTCAGAAGGTGGTAAACAACATCAAAACGCTCAGCGCGCTCTGGATAATCTACACCACATACATCATGCAATTGCTTAAATTGACATTCTTGATCATCACGAAGGAAACTAAGCACTTTTACAATATGCTCAGCCCGGACAAGCACAGTTAGCTCGCCCCCCACAACCTCATGCGAGATCACTTCGTTTGCTAAATTTTCGGCAATATGACTACCGATTTCTTTTAAGGCTGTATCAGTCATGCGCTAACGCGCTCCCTTTGATCTGCGACCCTATAACGCCGGCCGCCAGCACAAACCAAGCGGCGCAGAGTAACCTCTGCCCCGCAGCTAAAATTAACGAGTTAAAGTACCCGTTCTGCGAATCTTTCGCTGCAACTGCAAAATACCATATATCAGCGCTTCCGCAGTGGGCGGACAGCCTGGAACATAGATATCAACAGGGACAATACGGTCACATCCACGCACAACACTATAGCTATAGTGATAATAACCACCACCATTAGCGCAGCTACCCATAGAAATCACATAACGCGGCTCTGGCATCTGATCGTAAACCTTACGCATGGCAGGCGCCATCTTGTTAGTCAGTGTACCAGCTACAATCATCACATCGGACTGACGTGGCGACCCACGCGGCGCGAAACCAAAACGCTCTACATCATAGCGCGCCATGGCAGAATGCATCATCTCAACAGCACAGCAAGCAAGACCAAAGGTCATCCACCACAAGCTACCCGTACGCGCCCAGTTAATCAGGTTATCAAGAGAAGTAATGACAAAACCTTTGTCTTGCATTTCCTCACTCAAGCCCTGAAAATAGGCGTCTCCAGCAGGGCTTATCATTGGCGACAAGGCTGTACTGCCCTGCGCAGCCGCAGAAGTCGTATTACTTACTCCCATTCTAAGGCTCCCTTTTTCCACTCGTAAATGAATCCTATGGTAAGAATGCCAAGGAATATCATCATCGACCAAAAGCCAAACAATCCAATTGTTCCAAGAGACACAGCCCAAGGGAACAAGAAAGCGACTTCCAAATCAAAGATAATGAATAAAATAGCTACCAAGTAGAAACGCACATCAAATTGATTACGCGAATCGCCAAAGGCTTCAAACCCACATTCGTATGCTGACAATTTTTCATCATCTGGGTTTTGCTTTGCTACAAGCACCGCAGCACCCACAAAGATAATAGCAAAAGCTATCGCAATCCCGAGGAATATCAGGATCGGCAGATATTTAATTAGTAAAGACTCCATATGGGGATCTTTTCTTAATATGGTTGGTCCAAATAGTGAGACTTCTTTTATCCCTGTCGCCGCAATGGTGCAAGTAAGAAATCACCTAAACTCAATCAAATGCAAGTATAGTCATTAGAATTAATAATGCAAAGCTTTGATGCACTTATAATTAGCTTATTGCATGACTTTTAAGTATTTTTTGAGATTGATTATCAAACACAAAAAAGCGCACCATAATTAAATAGTGCGCTTTTTTTTGCGTAGCCTTCGTCACTAAAGACTATCAAGTTACAAGTGGCGCGAGTGACGGGACTCGAACCCGCGGCCCTCGGCGTGACAGGCCGATACTCTAACCAACTGAGCTACACCCGCATCTCTTGTAGGGCGGTATTTAATGACCCCCGCCCCTTCTGTCAATCCCAATTATGCCTAAGATTATTTTTTTTTGAACTCGTGTATTATTCACGATGATACCCAGAAACAAAAAAAGCGCTCCAAAATTAATTGGAACGCTTTTTTGAACAGCCTTCGTCACTAAAGACTATCAATAGTACAAGTGGCGCGAGTGACGGGACTCGAACCCGCGGCCCTCGGCGTGACAGGCCGATACTCTAACCAACTGAGCTACACCCGCATCTCTTGTAGGGCGGTTTCTAGGGCGATGTTGCTCTACAGTCAATATCTTTTTTAAAAATTATTTAAATTAAATATATCTTATTGATAACATTGGATAAATTTAGAAGGGTATCTCATATTGATTTATTGAAAAATATATAAAATAGTCGATAAACCCAGCATTATTAGGCCTAAGGCAACCGTTGCAACTTTTGACCTTTTAAATATAGCATCAAATGCTAATATTATAAGATTGAATACGGGATGCATTGAGCCGAAAATCCTGATCAGGCCCCCTGCCTTGCTTGAAGAGCTAGCATTCTTGTCACTAGACAGATCACGCGGGTCTACTGGCGCCCAAGATGCTATGACCTCTACCTGCTTATCACTGGATAATTTTTCAGTTTCTTCAGGCACACATTTTACCTCACCACGTTAATCTATACTAAGTACGATAGAATCGTGCTTTAAATTAATTAGAATTATTTATTCGGGGAGATATTATATGATGGTGGGCGATGACGGGCTCGAACCGCCGACCCTCTCGGTGTAAACGAGATGCTCTACCAACTGAGCTAATCGCCCTCACCATCAAATAGGTTCAGATATAGAATGGTGGGCGATGACGGGCTCGAACCGCCGACCCTCTCGGTGTAAACGAGATGCTCTACCAACTGAGCTAATCGCCCATTCTATAATCTGCAAGATTAGTATGTTTTAACCAATCTTTGTGAGGCGGGTTTTAGGATTTAAACAGCCCCGTGTCCAGCAAAAAATAAAGATTTTTCATAAAAAGAAACGGCCCCAGTAAATCTGATGAAAATCATAAGAAAATCAAAAAGAAATCTGGGGCCGAATATATCTTTACTCAGATGTAAATTTACTTGTTTACTGAGTCTTTCAAGCCTTTACCAGCCTTGAACTTAGGCTGCTTAGAAGCTGGGATATCAATTTCTTCACCCGTACGTGGATTGCGGCCCTTAGAAGCCTTACGGTCAGCTACTGAAAAAGTACCAAAACCAACTAGGCGTACTTCACCACCACCAGATAGCTCTGAAGTGATAGCGTCAAATACGCCGTCTACAGCTTTACCAGCATCTGCTTTTGATTGGCCTGAAGCCTCCGCAACTTTTGCAATTAGATCATTCTTATTCAAGGTTTTATCCCCCTCTGGAATTAATATAAATATCGCTTTTCGTATTTTTATCGAAACGCATTTGCATTTAGAAGGAAAAAAACCAATCTGTCAAAGCAAAAAACCGCAGAAAGCTGCGGTTTTTCTCAATTATTTTTCTTGCATTTTGAATTTTAGTCGATAACAGCTCTAATGAGTCGTCAATTCAGCTGCTTTTTTAGCTTCTTCATCCTGTATAGACACAACCTCTTCCTCGTCCCATGGCACAGGTTCTAACTTGCTAACAAGTGCACGTTCTAAGACCTCATCAACATGAGAAACTGTAATGATTTCAAGACCCTTCTTAACATTATCTGGGATTTCGGCTAAATCTTTTTCATTCTCAGCTGGTATTAATACGGTCTTTGTTCCGCCTCTTAGGGCCGCTAAAAGCTTTTCTTTAAGCCCACCAATTGGCAATACGTTTCCGCGAAGTGTGACTTCACCTGTCATCGCAAGATCTCTGCGAACAGCTACATTTGTTAGCACAGAAACGATAGAAGTGACCATCCCTACCCCTGCTGAAGGTCCATCTTTCGGAGTCGCACCTTCTGGAAGGTGAATATGGATGTCTCTTTTAGCAAAATATTTGGGACTGATTCCATAATCAGCACATCTGGAGTGAACATATGATCGCGCAGTATCAATTGATTCTTTCATCACATCACCCAACTTACCTGTTTGCTTGATCATACCCTTACCTGGGACAGTAACGGCCTCAATAGCCAGCAATTCACCACCAACTTGGGTCCAAGCAAGGCCTGTTGTTAGTCCAACCTGATCATGCTCTTCAATTTCACCGTATTTATGCCTACGCACACCAGCATATTGCGCCAAATTACGAGATGTAACAGCAATTGTTTTCTTTGAGCCTTCTAGAATTTCTTTCAATGCCTTGCGAATCAGCTTAGCTATTTCCCTCTCTAGACTTCTGACCCCTGATTCACGTGTATAATAACGAATGACATCTTTTAGAGCACCGTCTGAAATAGACCATTCGCCTTTTTTAATACCATGATCTTTGATCAGTTTTGGTAAAAGGTGGCGCTTGCCGATTTCAAGCTTTTCATCTTCTGTATAACCAGAAAGAGAGATAATCTCCATACGATCAAGTAATGGGCTTGGCATATTAAGTGAATTAGCCGTTGTCACAAACATCACATCGGACAAATCATAGTCAACTTCAAGATAATGGTCATTGAATTTGTTATTTTGCTCTGGATCTAAGACCTCTAATAGAGCTGAAGCGGGATCTCCACGGAAATCCTGTCCCATCTTATCAATCTCATCTAATAAGAATAATGGATTTGTTGTCCCTATCTTTTTCATATTCTGAATGACTTTACCGGGCATAGAGCCGATATAAGTACGACGGTGACCACGAATTTCTGATTCGTCCCGCACACCACCAAGTGAAAAACGAACGAATTCACGCCCAGTAGCATTTGCTATAGACTTACCCAACGAAGTTTTACCAACACCAGGAGGGCCAACAAGACATAAGATTGGCCCCTTAAGTTTTTTAGCTCGTTGCTGAACAGCCAAATGCTCAATGATTCGCTCTTTCACCTTCTCTAGGCCATAATGTTCCATATCTAATACTAGCTCAGCCTCGCGGATATCTTTCTTCACCCGACTTTTTTTGCTCCAAGGAATAGATGTCATCCAATCTAAATAGTTACGAACAACTGTAGCCTCCGCTGACATTGGGCTCATGTTTTTGAGTTTCTTGAACTCAGCCATACATTTTTCACGCGCCTCTTTACTAAATTTTGTTTTTGCAATTTTTTCTTCTAATTCCGCAAGCTCATCTCGCCCCTCATCAGAATCACCCAATTCCTTTTGGATTGCCTTCATCTGCTCATTTAAGTAATATTCGCGTTGAGTTTTTTCCATTTGGCGCTTAACGCGACCACGGATTTTCTTCTCAACTTGTAAAACACCAATCTCACCATCCATGAATGCAAAAACACGCTCTAACCTTGCAACAATACTTATAGTCTCTAGCAAGTCCTGCTTATCACCTACTTTTAGGGCTAGATGAGAAGCAATTGTATCCACAAGACGAGTTGGATCGTCAATTTGATTAACAGTCACTAGAACTTCTTGAGGAATTTTCTTGTTGAGTTTCACATATTGCTCAAACTCAGCAACGACTGAGCGAGATAAGGCCTCAACCTCGTCGCCACTTCCAATTTCATCTTCGATTATTGTAGCACGAGCTTCATAGTAATCAGTGATGCGCGTATATTCTGCAACACGCGCACGTGTTTTACCTTCGACTAATACCTTAACTGTACCATCTGGTAATTTAAGAAGCTGTAGTACGGTTGCAATAGTGCCTATCTCATACACATCTTCTGGACTAGGATCATCTTCTCCTGCATCTTTTTGAGCCACAAGAAGAATTTGCTTATCGTCCCCCATAACCTCTTCAAGCGCTCTAACACTTTTTTCGCGACCAACAAATAGTGGCACAATCATATTCGGAAAAACAACGATATCCCTTAAAGGCAAAACGGGGAAAATTTCTTTTTCTTCCATAAGAACAGTTTGATCAGACATAACTTAAATCCCAAATGAACCCAAACTCTTGGGTTACGGTAAAATATACATAACTATACGCCTTAATGCCTATTTCACGATGATAAAAAGTGAAATTAAGGGCTTAAAACGTATTATTAGTCTCTTATAAGTAAAAATGGGGCCTGAAATCCATGTTTCAAGCCCCAAATATGATTTATTTATGAAAAATAGTGAATTTAAGCTGGTTTATCAGCTTCTTCTAGCTTTTCAGCATATATAAGAAGTGGTTTTGCACTACTCTTTACAACTTCTTCATTCACAACAATTTCTTCGATACCTTCTGTGCCTGGCAGTTCAAACATAGTATCTAAGAGTGTATCTTCCATGATTGAGCGCAGGCCACGAGCACCTGTTTTGCGCTCAATAGCTTTCTTAGCCACAGCAGACAATGCTTCTTCAGTGAAAGTTAATTTTATATCTTCCATATCAAACAATGTTTGATACTGTTTAAGCAGAGCATTTTTAGGCTGAGACAAAATTTCGATTAACGCGTCTTCGTCTAAGTCTTCTAATGTTGCAATAACTGGCAAGCGACCAACAAATTCAGGTATAAGGCCAAATTTCAACAAATCTTCAGGCTCTGTTTGCATGAATAATTCACCAGTTCCACGGTCATCCGGCGCAGATACTTTAGCACCGAAACCAATGGATTTGCCCTGAAGACGATTTCCAATAACTTTATCAAGACCCGCAAAAGCACCACCGCAAATAAATAGGATATTAGTCGTATCCACTTGCAAGAATTCTTGCTGCGGGTGTTTACGACCGCCCTGTGGTGGCACACTAGCAACTGTGCCTTCCATAATTTTAAGAAGCGCTTGCTGTACACCCTCACCTGATACATCACGTGTGATTGACGGGTTATCAGACTTTCGACTGATTTTATCGACCTCATCAATATAGACAATACCGCGTTGGGCACGCTCAACATTATAATCAGCTGACTGCAATAATTTTAGGATGATGTTTTCAACATCTTCACCAACATAACCAGCCTCAGTAAGCGTAGTAGCATCAGCCATAGTAAACGGCACATCAAGAATTCGAGCCAGAGTTTGTGCCAGTAATGTTTTACCACAACCAGTAGGGCCAACTAGCAAGATATTTGATTTAGACAGTTCAACACCATCAGCATTAGCTGCAGCGTGATTTAAGCGCTTATAATGGTTATGCACAGCAACTGCTAAAACTTTCTTAGCGCTACTTTGTGCAATAACATAATCATCAAGCACTGCCATAATATCAAGCGGCGTAGGTACGCCTTCGGTCCCTTTAGCTAAAGTACCTTTGCTTTCTTCTTTTATAATGTCATTACACAGCTCAACACATTCATCACAGATAAAGACCGTAGGCCCTGCAATAAGCTTTCTAACTTCATGTTGGCTCTTGCCACAGAAGGAGCAATATAGAGTGTTCTTATTTTCGCCGCTACTCAATGTCGTCACCGTATTATTCCATTCAACTCTTGATTAGATTTGTTCTATTCAAGCGCTCTTATGCAGAGCTGTTACTATGCTAACCTTTACAAGACAGCTATTTCAACAAAAAACATGTTAAAAGAGCTGTTAATTCGTCTTTTGCCCTATTATCCTAGGATATAGACCCTAAAATTTTATTAACAAGGCTTAAACTGTCCGTATCAGAGGGTATTTAACCATTAAATACGGTTATTTTTTGTCACCATCCAAATCTGTGCGCTTTTCAAAGACCTGATCTATAATTCCAAATTTCTTAGCCTCGCCTGCGTCCATAAAGTTATCGCGGTCCATAGCTTTTTCAATATCTGATAATTTCTTACCAGTGTGCTTTACATAAATTTCATTTAAGCGAGAGCGCAATTTCAATATTTCACGTGCTTGGATTTCAATATCAGTTGCCTGACCCTGAGCGCCACCTGATGGTTGGTGGACCATAATACGAGCATTAGGCAAGGCGTAGCGCATACCAGGCTCTCCAGCTGCTAGCAGCAGTGACCCCATAGAGCAAGCCTGACCAATACAGATTGTCGCTACCTTTGGCTTGATATACTGCATGGTATCATACATCGCCATACCGCTTGTCACTATGCCGCCGGGGCTATTGATATAGAAGTTAATGTCTTTATCTGGGTTTTCCGCTTCTAGAAATAAAAGTTGAGCCACTACAAGACTAGCAATAGTATCATCCACAGCCCCAGTTAAGAAAATGATCCGCTCTTTTAAAAGGCGAGAGAAGATATCGTATGAACGTTCACCACGACCCGTTTGCTCAACTACCATCGGTACGAGTGCGTTTTGAAATTGATTCATAATATCCATAATAAAGTAGCTCCTGATGCTGCATTGCAGCTTAATGACTTTTGTTAGTACTCTTATTTAATACATAGCAACTCTAATACAAGAGCAGCAAGCATCATTTATCAATTTCAGTAAATTAATTGTGGATTAAATGAGATTAGATAAGAATTATTATTATAACACGCAAAAAAGGCCTCACAAATGTGCGAGGCCTTTTGTAAATTTTAAAAGTGTTAAGAAGATTACTTCTTAGCAGCAGCTTTCTTTGGAGCAGCTTTTTTAGCCGGTGCTTTTTTGCCAGCAGGCTTTTTCTCAGCAGCTTCCTTTTTAGGTGCCGCCTTCTTAGCTGGTGCTTTCTTAGCAGCAGCTTTTTTCTTTGGAGCAGCTTTTTTCTTAACTGGCTGTGCTTCTTCTTCTTCTTCAGCACGAACTGCGGTCTCTAGCTCTTCACGAGATACAGTCTTATCTGTTAAGTCAGCCATTTCAAGCATGAAATCTACAACTTTTTCTTCAAAGATAGGCGCACGTAGTTGAGCACGAGCTTGTTCGTTCTTCTGGTAGAATTCAAAAACTTGCTGCTCTTGACCTGGGAAGCGACGTGCTTCTTCCATTACGCGGCGGCTAACTTCTTCATTTGTAACCTGTACATTGTTCTTAACACCAACTTCGCTAAGCAGAAGACCAAGGCGTACACGGCGAATAGCAATGTCACGGAACTCAGCAGCTTCAGCCGCATCTTCTGGACCTTCTTGGCTAGCAAGTGCCTCAGCGTCGCCCTCACCTGACATCATAGAATCACGCTTAATCTGTTCCCAGATAGCTTTGAATTCCATGTCTACCATACCTTCAGGTACTTCAAAGTCATAAGCATCAGCAAGAATGTCTAAAAGAGCACGTTTTAACTTAGCGCGGGTAAGCTGAGCATTATCTGCAGTTACTTGACCCTTCATTGCTTCTTTCAAGCCATCAAGGTCTTCAAAGCCCATGTTCTTTGCAAAATCAGCATCAACCTTAGCGTCGGTTTGTTTTTGTACTTCTTTAACAGTCACCTTAAATTCAGCTGCTTTACCTTTAAGGTCTTCTGATTGGTAATCATCAGGGAAAGTAACTGAAACAGTTTTCTCGTCACCAGCTTTAGAACCAACAAGTTGCTCTTCAAAACCGGGGATGAATGAACCAGAACCAAGTTCTAGTTGGAAATCTTCGCCCTTACCGCCGTCGAATTCAACGCCGTCAACACTACCAACAAAATCGATAAGAACAGCTTCGCCGTTACTGGCTTTAGTCGTCTTAGCAGCTTTTTTGAATGACTTCTGCTGAGCAGCAAGATCAACAAGCATCTTATCAACTGTTTTTTCGTCTACTTCAGCAACCCAACGCTCTAGTGCTGGTGCTTTAAAGTTATCAACGTCGATTTCAGGTAAAGCTTCAATCTTTACTGTAAACTCTAAATCTGAGCCAAAATCCCAATCGTCATTTGCAAGCGCCACATCTGGCTGCATCGCAGGCTTAACATTTTTGTCTTCCAAAAGCTTCTGAACAGTTTCTTGAACTGACTCATTTATCACTTGGCCCTTAGCACGTTCACCATGCATACGCTTTAATAGCGACAAAGGCGCTTTTCCAGGACGGAAGCCTTTAATCTTAGCAGTTGCACGGAATTCTTCTAGAACAGCAGTTAAGCGCTCATCCATATCCGCTGCAGTCATAACAACTTGATATTCGCGCTTTAAGCCTTCGTTCAGCAGTTCATTGATCTGCATTTTAATGCCACCTTCTTATTTATATATATCAATAGAATCTAACGGCAATTTATAAAGGGTCAATCGTATGACGGCTCTATAGCTGTTTGATTCCTTAAATTCTGTTTCTAATTGCCTCTTCATGATTTAAATATAATCAATTAAAACAATATGTTACTATGACTTACACTTAAAACCATCGTAATCTGTGAGTCGGTTTATAATGCGCTACCAAAATAAAACAAGATATTTTTGAACTGTTAAGAGATTTTGACTAGAAAATACACAAGTAAATGGCCATTTCCAATGCAAGTCTTAAAGAGACAAGGCCACTAATCAATGACAAGTATATAGTATTTTAATGAGGAAAAAAAATCAGCCCGCCCCCCTCAGTTAGGTATTGAAGGGGGCTCGGGGCCTAAATAAGCTAAGAAGTTTGCTTGCTGTGGTGCGGGTGAAGAGACTCGAACTCCCACACCCTAAGATACTAGAACCTAAATCTAGCGCGTCTACCAATTCCGCCACACCCGCATTCTCACAACAATCAGCTACAAGGATAAGTATTCAACACCCTGCGCCTTAGCTGAGGCGGTTATAGCAGCCAATTTTTCAGAGGCAAGTCTTTTTGAGTGGAAAGTTAAAAAAAAATGATATTTTCTATAAAAATATAATGATTTCAATAGCTTTATAGCTACAAATCCATCTTCTATTTTCTAATAATTGACACTTTATGGCATAACAGTACGTAAAGACTCTATTAAATCACTGGCAATTAAACCTTTGCCAGCATCTGTTGCAGCACTTGAATGAAACCATACGCCAGCACAAGCAGCCTCAAAAGGTGGCATACCCTGCGCCACCATTGAAGCTATTATGCCAGATAACACATCACCTGTTCCAGCTACAGAAAGCCATGCAGGTGCATTCACATTAATCACAGCGTGACCATGAGGGCTTGCTATGATTGTATCTGGGCCTTTTAACACAACAACCGCATTTAACAGCTCAGCGGCGGCCTTTGCGCCTTCTATTCTGGACATGTCTTTTGCTAAATCTGGTAATATGCGCGCAAATTCACCTTCATGAGGTGTCATAATCAACGTGCCTTTATGACCTTTTAGCAGATCAACTCTACCACCAAAGCTAGAGATTGCATCAGCGTCGACAACACACACCCTACCCTTAGACAATACACCCAACACTGTTTCTGCTGTTTTCTCGCCTATACCCGCACCAGGGCCTATGGCAATCACTTTCATGCGCGGGTCTTCTACTATACCTAAAAAGCCAAAGCCCGAATCAAATCGTTTCACCATCACATCAGTCAATGCTGTAGCTTGAATATTATAGCTATCAGAGTGAGCTGCTAATGTTACAAGGCCCGCCCCTGATCGTAGCGCAGATAATGCCGTCAACCTAGAAGCACCCAAAGTAGGCTCTTTGCCACCTAACACCAATACATGACCACGATCATATTTATGACCTACTGGTGATGGTTGGCTATAGTAACCTTGCCATAACTCAGGAGTATTTATCGCTGTTTTAGGCATAATATCTGATAAAACATCCTCAGCTATACCAATATCTACCAAATGAATATGATCTAAGCCACCACAATAATAACGACCCGGTATTAATAGATGTCCCGGTTTTAATGCAAAGAATGTAACCGTAAGGTCTGCTTGAAAGCAGGCACCATCAATTTGACCTGTAGCCCCACAAAGACCGCTAGGAAGATCAATTGCTACTTTTAAAGCTGATGTTGCCCTATTAGACGCATCTACCATTTGTGCGGCTAATCCACCTAAAGGACGCGCTATACCAGTGCCAAACATTGCGTCAATTATAACGCTGGCACCTTTTATACATTCTGGCGTTGCTGGCAGCATCTCTCCCTGCCAACGATCAGCCATAACCTTTGCGTCACCACTTAGCTCGGTACTATCACTGATATTGTATAATTGAACAGGGTATCCCCACGTCTCGAGATAACGTGCAGCAACAAAACCATCACCGCCATTATTACCTGGGCCTGCTATAATAACGATTGGACCAAGTAATTGAGAAGCGTCTTTTACTGAATCAGCTACAATTTCAGCAACAGCCCGACCTGCATTTTCCATCAGCATGAGGCTAGACACATTAGCCTTAACACTCAACTTGTCGGCAACGTCCATCTGCTCAGGAGTCAGCAGAGCCGTTTCAGAATCACTATAAAAATATTTACTGTCAACCATCTCATTTCCCTAATAGAGCCTGTTGAATTAACAACATGCCTAACAGGAAATTAAATAGGATGGAAGACTCATTATTCAGAGTCGTTAATTGAGTCGGATATGCTGATTCGTTGAGTGCCCTGAAATCCGCAATAACATTGGATTTATTGAAAATAGTCAAAATAAAAGCCCTCCAAAAAAGAGAGCTTTTATTTCAAATCAGACATGGGGCGAGTGACGGGTCTCGAACCCGCGACCTCCAGAATCACAATCTGGCGTTCTAACCAACTGAACTACACCCGCCATGTCTGAATAGGCATATAATATATACCTGAAAACGCGTCTAGATATGCGCTTAACATGTTATTCGTCAAGTAGTTACTTTAAAATATTTCATATCCAAAAAATAAAGTCACTTAATCCATTGATTTAATTGAATATTCTTGAATATATTTTTTAAATTAACTTTAGGTCAATTTTAGCATTACACAATGCTCGAACTACTAAGAACACCGCTATTTCTAATGCTTAAAAATTAACCACCTGCTTAAATATTAAGCAATGTAGCTGCCTCTTATTCGCGCATTGAATTGTTTACTGTGGCCAGAACCGCAGAAAACTAACGAATCAGAATCTGGCACGCAGAGTGCAAAATACAAAATAACTCGAAAGCACACAGTTTAAGAAATAAAAGTGAATCGAAATATTAATTAAAATCCTTTGGGTATATTTATATGAAAAAAATTGAGGCAATAATAAAGCCATTTAAATTAGATGAAGTGAAAGAAGCACTTCACGACATCGGCATTAGCGGCATCACTGTCCTTGAGGCCAAGGGTTTTGGTCGCCAAAAAGGGCATACCGAATTATATCGCGGCGCTGAATATGTGGTTGATTTTGTACCAAAGGTGAAAATTGAACTCATATTAGAAGCATCACAAGTAGAACGTGCTGTAGACGCAATTTTAAAAGCCGCTCAAACAGGGCGCATTGGTGACGGCAAGATATTTGTCTCTCCAATCGAAGAAACCATCCGCATCAGAACTGGTGAAACAGGCCCTGAAGCCATTTAAAAAATTAATATGTTAACCGAATATAAAGTTCAATAGTAAAAGAGAGAGAAATTAAATGTCAAAATACCAAGATCTTAATAGTGATTCTTTCCTAGCCCTCGTTGCAGAGCTAGAAGTTGAGTGGATTGACCTACGCTTTACCGACCCAAAGGGTAAGTGGCAGCATCTAACAATGAAAGCCTCAGCAATGGGCGAAGACGAGTTAGAAGAAGGTATTATGTTCGACGGTTCTTCAATCGAAGGATGGAAGGCTATTAACGAATCAGACATGATTTTAAAGCCTGACTTGTCAGCAGTAACAGACGATCCATTCACAGCTGATCCAACGCTTGTAGTATTCTGTGACATTCTAGAGCCTTCAACAGGCCAAGGTTACGACCGTGACCCACGCTCAACAGCTAAGAAAGCTGAAGAATACCTTAAGTTTACAGGGATTGGCGACACAGTATATGTCGGTCCAGAGCCTGAGTTCTTCTGTTTTGACCATGTAAGTTTTGATTCTTCATACTCAGGTTCTCATTATGAGATTGATGATGTTGAAGGCCCTTATAACTCTGGCAAATCATATGACCGCTCAAACCATGCTCACCGTCCGCGTGAAAAAGGTGGTTATTTCCCTGTAGCGCCAGTTGATAGTCTAAACGATATTCGCGCTGAAATGGTTAAGGCTATTTCTAGTATGGGCGTTGAAATGGACAAGCACCACCACGAAGTTGCCGCATCACAGCACGAGCTTGGCATGATCTTCTCAACTCTAGTGACAACGGCTGATAACGTTCAGTTATATAAATACGGTGTACACCAAGTTGCTCATACTTATGGTAAAACAGCGACATTTATGCCTAAGCCTGTTGCAGAAGACAATGGTTCAGGTATGCACGTACACCAAAGTATTTGGCAAGACGGCAAAGCACTATTTGCTGGTAATGGTTACGCTGATCTATCTGACATGGCGTTATATTACATCGGTGGTATCGTTAAGCATGCTAAAGCTCTAAACGCCTTCACAAACCCATCTACAAACAGTTACAAGCGTTTAGTACCTGGATTTGAAGCACCAGTTCTACTGGCTTATTCAGCACGTAACCGTTCAGCATCAATCCGTATTCCATATGGCACTAGCCCTAAGGCTAAGCGTATTGAGGCTCGCTTCCCTGATGCCGTGGCTAACCCATATCTAGCATTTTCTGCTATGCTTATGGCTGGCCTTGACGGTATCCAGAACAAAATTCACCCTGGTGACGCTATGGACAAAGATCTATATGCGCTTCCTCCAGAAGAGTTAGCTGGCGTTCCAACTGTTGCTGGTTCATTACGTGAAGCATTAGAAGCATTAGATGCGAACCGTGAGTTCTTACTTAAAGGTGATGTATTCACTAACGATCAGATTGACGCTTATCTTGAGCAAAAGTGGGCTGATGTTTATCGTTTAGATATGGCGCCACACCCTATTGAGTTTGATATGTACTACAGCGCGTAATCACTCTTTGAACAATATAATTAAGGCTCTGCCATTAGTATGGCGGGGCCTTTTTTTGTTAGAAATGATTGTAGACAAAAAAATAACCCTGCCTCTAAATGTATAAGTCATAAGACTGCAACAGATAAAAGCAGGGAAGTTGAGATCCTTTGGGTAGGACTGCTCCCGAAAGAGCCATTATTATATGCCATATTTTTAAGGTAACTTCAACACTGCGTTGCCTGTAAATAGCTGATATACATGCATATATTCTTACCCCGCACATAAACTCAACTATGTTGCAACTGTAACAATAATTAAACTCATGCGTTATCACATCGTAATAATTGCAAATTAAACAAATTGTATTATTTTGACTAGCTATTGCGTAATTTATCTATACATAGATATTATCAATGATATTACATCACTATTGTTGTTTAAATTTTAGTTGAGGTTGCCGGAATGAATATTAACTACTCAAAGGAACAATTAGCGCTTCAAGGAAAGTTAGAAGCTGCTAATATTAATCCTGAGAGTTTTTTAGCAACTGATTATCTTAACCATTTCAATGAAATAGTAATGCTTTTTGAAATGGTCCCTGACATGCCTGACATGTTAGAGGATTGTTATGAATGGTCACCAAAAGACTATTGCGATCATTTTATGGACAGTGGTTTTGCAGCTAAGGAACTAGCTGTTGAGGCATATGAGAAATGCCCTGCACCTGTTCGCGCTGCATTTGACGCAGTAATTTCTGAACTCAATAGCCTGATAGAAAGCACGTTAAATGGCCTAAGAGCAGTTGGCGCTCATGAACGCGGTTTCACACCACAGTCTCGCTTACTATTAGAGGCTCGTACCATAGAGATGCAAGCTTGCCTCGGAAAAATGAACAGACTTATTCATGCGAAATTTGATGAAAATTTGATCAAACAAACACACTATGAACTTGAAAATATTCAAAGCCAAGATGACATTGATGCACTCTTTGATTAATGCTTAAATTTTCCTCTTAATTTAGACCAAAAATATGTATAAAAAAACCGGCTAATAAGCCGGTTAATTTTCATTACTGTAAAAAGAGAGTAGATATTCAAATTTTACGATGCATATGGTTTGAAATCATCATGGTCATCTAACGCAGAATGAGATAAAGTTTTCTTTACATCTGGCATGTCTTCACGGTGCATTGATACCAGTGGTGAAGAGCATCCTTCGATATTCTTAACGCGCTCAACAATCCAGATCGGCAGACCCTGTTTTAACTGCTCAAATCGATCGCCAATATGAATATTGTTTGATTCGGGGACCATAGTGAACCCACTTCTAAATATTCTTTTTAATCCAGTCATCGCTGTAGCCGTTGCCATTGTTGCCTCCTAGTACTATTTCCCACAAATTTAAGGAAAAACTTAATCTAATATCACTAAATATATACTTATATTAAGACTCATAACAAAAGGTAAAGATACTATAAAAAATTTAACGAACATACTTTCTATAGAGTATGTTGCATTTTTACACACTATATATAGTTTTTCTTGACAAAGACCATTTGAGGGTCTTGACCTGCCCTGATTACTGCTTTAGGCCATTAAATACACATTATATTACGGGGTAACTTTTAAAGTGAATTAAGAGAAAACTCCATGAAACGGGTGAAAATATGAGCGATCTGTTCGAAGTTGCACAGACAAAATCTGACTATTCTGCAAAAGATATTGAGGTCCTAGAAGGCCTTGAACCAGTTCGCCAACGACCCGGCATGTATATTGGTGGTACAGATGAAAATGCACTGCACCATTTGGTCTCTGAAATTCTAGATAATTCCATGGATGAAGCTGTCGCTGGACATGCCTCTAGAATCACAGTTTCTCTGGGTGAAGACTATGCTGTTACCATTACAGACAACGGTCGTGGAATTCCTGTTGATGCGCACCCTAAATACACCGATAAATCAGCCTTAGAAGTCATCATGACAACCCTGCACTCAGGCGGTAAATTTTCTAGCGATGCCTATGCCACTTCTGGCGGCTTGCACGGTGTAGGTATTTCCGTTGTGAACGCCCTATCTGAATGGACCAAAGTTGAGGTTGCTCGCGATAAAAACCTTTATAGCCAAAGTTATGCCCGAGGTCATGCAACGACAGGACTAGAAGACCTCGGCCCTGTCAATAACAGACGTGGTACATCTGTATCATTTTTACCTGATCATGAGATATTTGGCAAAGAGTGGAAGATGCGCCCTGCCCGTATGTACAAAATGGCGCGCTCTAAAGCTTACTTATTTCGCGGTGTTGAGATTCGTTTCAAATGCGCCCCTAGTATTATTAAAGACGGTGACGACACGCCACCAGAAGCAACATTACATTTCCCCGGTGGATTAACGGATTATTTGACAGAAGTTACAGCCAAGCGATCAATGGTCGTTGATGATCCATTCAGTGGATTTGTTAAATTCCCTAATGAACAAGGCCAAGTTGAATGGGCTATTAACTGGCCAGAGTTCGGCGATGGGTTCTCTAGTACTTATTGTAACACCATTCCAACGCCACAAGGTGGTACCCATGAAAGTGGTTTGCGCACGGCTATGCTGAAAGGCATTAAGGCTTTTGGTGAGCTAAAGGGTAATAAGAAAGCTACACAGATCACCTCTGACGATATCTGCGGCACGCACTGCGCTATGCTGTCTGTCTTTATCCGCGACCCTCAATTTCAAGGCCAAACAAAAGATAAGCTTTCAACGCCAGAGGCCGCTCGCCTAACGGAAAATGCCCTGCGTGATGCCTTTGATCACTGGATGGGGGATGACCCTGATCGCGCTAACGGCCTTCTTACATGGGCCATTGAACGTGTTGAAGAAAGACTGGCCCGCAAACAAGAGCGCGAAATTAAACGCGTAACCGCAGTTGGTAAGCGCAAACTTCGCCTACCGGGCAAGCTAACCGACTGTTCCAGTCAAAGTTCAGAAGGTACTGAGATATATATCGTGGAGGGTGACAGTGCGGGCGGCTCTGCCAAGATGGCACGCGACCGTAAAACTCAGGCTATTTTACCTATTCGCGGTAAAATCCTTAATGTAGCTTCTGCCTCGCGCGAGAAAATTGCAGGCAATTCAGAGATCAAAGATATTGGCATGGCGCTAGGCTGTGGTTTCCGCGATTATTATGACAGTGACGCCTTGCGCTATGAGAAAATCATCATCATGACCGATGCGGACGTTGATGGTGCCCATATCGCCACCCTTTTGATGACCCTATTCTTTCAAGAGATGCCGCAATTAGTGCGTGACGGTAAATTATTCCTCGCTCAACCGCCACTTTATCGTTTGGCCCGTGGCGGCACCGTCTTTTATGCCCGCGATGACGAGCATAAAGACCAATTGATGGCAACAGAGTTTAGTGGCAAAAAGAACGTCGAAATCAGCCGATTTAAGGGTCTCGGTGAAATGCCACCTGCGCAGCTTAAAGAAACGACGATGAAAAAAGCGAACCGTACACTGCTCCGAGTGACAATCCCTACGGACTACGGCGAACGCGCCGACGTTAACCGCATTGTTGATGATTTAATGGGCAAAAAGCCAGAAAAACGCTTTAACTTCATCCAAGAAAATGCCGTTTACGCTGATGGACTTGATATTTAGGTGGCAACCGTCATTGTGGCGAAGGCCGCAATCCAGTCCTAATATAATAGTCACCCTGAATTTATTTCAGGGTCTTAACTATTTAAATTCATATCAGCTTCACCCACTTAAGATACTGAAACAAGTTCAGCATGACATATGATACTTATGATTTAATCATATCAACCCTACCTATGCAATAAACTTGCAAGGGCAACCGTCACATCACCGGGGCGTTCCATGGGTGACATATGGCCGCAATCCGTTAACATCACCAGATCAGCATTCGGTAAATTTGCGACCATTTTCATATGTAATTCCGGTGGGGTTATAGCGTCCTCCATGCCACAGAGCACCAGTGATGGCTGCGTATAACTACTTAACGCCTCCATATGGTTTGTACGGCCAATCACAGCCTTTAGTTGGCGAATAAAACTTTCTGCGCCCTTCTCCATTAGCATCCCGCGCAGCATATTAACCAAGGCCGTATCTTGTTTGGCTCGCTCACCAATCATATTACCAAGCAAGGATTCCGCGACTTCTTTAAAATTGCCACCCTCTACTGATTCAATAACGCCCTGCTGATATTTACTGCTCTTGGGTGTTTCTGCAGCCGCATTTGTATCAAGCAAGGCAAAATGAGACACACGCTGCGATGCTTTGCGTAACACCTCAAGCGTCACAAGCCCACCCATAGAAAAGCCTGCGATGGCAAAGCTACCATCTACGGAGCATAAAATACGATCAGCCATAGCCTCTATGGTGTCATCACGAAAGGTATCAGCAATAATCACATCTATATGCTGAGACAGCGCAAAATGCTGGTGTTCCCATAATCTAATATCGCAGGTTAACCCTGGAACCAGTACCAAAGTGCCACACTCCATACTTTTTATCCTTTTATATACTCACAAAACCCAAGTGTTTGATTGACTTTACAACAGTTAAGCCTATTCTGCGCCCAAATTGAAGGCTTTATATGCCATTTTACGCTAATAAAAGACAGGAAAAATATGGGTTTCGAACGTTTAGGACTGAGTGAAGGTATCTTAAGTGCTGTTAAAGATTCTGGTTATGAGACACCTACTGATATTCAGGCAAAAGCAATCCCTCATGTTTTAATGGGTCGTGATATTTTAGGGCTTGCTCAAACGGGCACTGGTAAAACAGCCTCATTCACACTGCCAATGATTGATATCTTATCAGAAGGACGCGCACGTGCTCGCATGCCACGCTCCCTTATTCTTGAGCCTACGCGTGAGCTAGCGGATCAAGTTGCAGAAAATTTTGATAAATACGGCAAGAATCACAAATTAAGCAAAGCCCTTCTAATTGGCGGCGTTAACTTTGCTGAGCAAAAAGCTGCTCTTGACAAAGGTGTAGACGTACTCATTGCAACACCTGGTCGCTTACTTGATCATATGGAGCGCGGCAATCTATTGCTTACTGGCATTGATATTCTTGTGGTCGATGAAGCTGATCGTATGTTAGATATGGGTTTCATCCCTGACGTAGAAAAGATTTGTGCCGCTATTCCAAAGTCGCATCAAACATTATTCTTCTCTGCGACTATGGCACCCTCTATTGAGCGCCTTACCAAGAAATTCTTAAATGATCCACGCATGGTTGAGGCCGCAAAGCCATCATCCACTAGCACCACAATCACACAGCGCCTTATTACTGTTGATGGCCGCCGCAAGCGCGAAACACTACGTACTCTTATTAATAATAGTAAAGTACAAAATGCCATTGTTTTCTGTAACCGTAAAAAAGATGTGAAAGATGTATACATGTCTCTTGAGCGTCATGGATTTTCTGTCGGTCAGCTGCATGGTGACATGCCGCAATCTGAGCGTATGAAGGTTCTAGCAGCATTCAAGGCAAATGAAATTCAACTATTATGTGCGTCTGACGTTGCTGCTCGCGGTCTTGATATTTCAGCAGTTAGTCACGTATTTAACTTTGACGTTCCAATGAACGCCGAAGATTATGTTCACCGTATTGGCCGCACGGGTCGCGCGGGTCGTGCAGGTATCGCAATAACATTGGCCGCAAAATCAAAAACCGATGTAAGATTTGTGGCAGATATTGAAAAATTAATTGGTCAAAAGATTGAACTAATAGCTGATTGCAATAATCCAGATGGTGCTACCATTGGAGGATCTACTGATCAAGCCCCTGCTGACAAGGTTCAAACTGAAGTAAAAGCAGAAGAAAAACCTGAAGTGAAAGCTGAAGTGAAAGCTGAAAAGCCTAACCGCAGAAGACGTTCATCTAAAAAATCAGAAGATAACAAATCTGTGAGCGAAACATCGGAATCTACTGAAAAGCCAGAATCTACTGATAAATCAGACACCACAGAACAAGCAAGTGACACATCTACTGATAAAGTTGAAGAAAAGCAGGCTGACGATCAAGAAACTGGTGATAACAAACGCCCTAATAACCGCAACAATCGCAATAATAACAATCGTGGTCGCACGAGTAGTCGCTCAAGCAATCGGGACAATTACCGTTCACAAGACAAAGATCGTGTGATCCGCATGGCACCTGATGACTGGCCGAAAAACCCTGTTGTTGGTATGGGGCCACATGTACCTGCGTTTCTTGCACGCGAAGTTAAATTACCATCTCGCGCTTCATAAATTTCTATCGCAGATATCAACTAATTTAAAGGCCACTTTATAAGTGGCCTTTGTCATTTTTACTGGTAAATAAACCACTAAACCATGGTAAAAACACATAAATATTGAATAAAGACGTAATTCCCCTTTATTTTGCCTAATTTCCTCGTTAAAAGGTATTTAGGATAAACGAGAACATATAGGAAACATTAGTGCCTAACCCATTACAGATCATAGGACGTATTATTTTGGCGTCCCTAGCAGAAATCGGCAGCTTGTCACGTTTCACAGCAACGGCAGTATCACATATTGTCCGCCCGCCTATATATACAAGATTGATTTTACGCCAAATGTGGCTGATCGGCTATAACAGCCTACCCGTTGTTGGTTTAACAGCCCTCTTTACAGGCGCAGCCCTTGCACAACAAATTTATGTGGGCGGAAGCCGTTTCAACGCTGAAAGCGTGGTTCCGGGTGTTGTTGTCATTGCTATTGTTCGCGAACTTGGCCCTGTACTTGGTGGATTAATGGTTGCAGGCCGTGTATCATCGGCCATGGCCGCAGAGCTTGGCACTATGCGCGTTACAGAACAAATTGACGCGCTTGTCACCCTATCAACTGATCCCTTTAAATATCTAATTGCGCCACGCATTATTGCCGCGATCTTTACATTGCCTTTGTTGGTTTTAATTGCCAATATCATTGGCGTGATGGGTGGATATATTATCGGTACAGAGCGCCTTGGCCTAAATGAAGGACTTTACCTACAAGTTACCTCAGACTTCCTAGAGAAATCTGACGTTATAAGCTCCATGGTTAAGGCTGCAATCTTTGGGTTTTTCATTGCTCTCATGGGTTCCTATCATGGCTATAATAGCTCTGGCGGCGCTCAGGGTGTGGGTAAAGCAACAACCAATGCTGTTGTGTCGGCCTTTATTATGATCTTGCTATCGAATTTAATTATTACAGTCATTGTGTTTGGAACCCAATCATGAGTAAACCAATGATTCAATTAGATAATATTCACAAATCATTTGGACCCAAGGTGGTGCTGGACGGCGTTAATTTATCTGTAAACAAGGGTGAATCGCTTGTCATTATTGGCGGCTCTGGTACTGGTAAATCTGTGATGCTGAAATGCGTGTTGGGACTACTTTATCCTGATAGCGGAAAAATTACTGTGGATGGTAACGACATCACCTTCCTGCCTTCTTCAAAACGCAAAGAGATCATCTCACGTTTTGGTATGCTTTTTCAAGGCGGCGCATTGTTCGACAGTATCACGGTATGGGAAAATGTCGCTTTTGGTCTAGTTCATGGCAAAGGCATGGCTAAAGAAGAGGCCAAAGAAATATCATTAGAAAAGCTACGTCGTGTGGGCCTTAGCCCCGATGTGGGTTTCTTGTCTCCATCAGAGTTATCCGGTGGTATGCAAAAACGTGTGGGCCTTGCCCGTGCCATAGCAACCGAGCCAGAGATCATTTTCTTTGACGAGCCGACAACTGGTCTAGACCCTATCATGGCTGATGTGATTAACGAACTTATCGTTGAGTGTGTTAAGGATTTAGGTGCTACAACGATGACCATTACCCACGATATGGCTAGTGCACGCAAAATCGCCGATCAAATTGCCATGCTCTATAAAGGCAAAATTATCTGGAATGGCCACGTAAGCGAAATTGATAAAAGTGGTAGTGATTATATTGAACAATTCATTCATGGTCGCGCTGAAGGCCCTATTCAGATGGAAATACTGAAACCATAAAGGCGGACTAAGTGGCTAAAGTACAAAGAATATTCACATGCGGATCTTGCGGGTCTACCTATGGGCGCTGGCAAGGTAAATGTGATGGATGCTCTGAATGGAATACAATTTCAGAAGAACAATCGGCCGTTTCAGGCGCGCCAAAAGGCCTTAGCACAAAAAAAGGCAAAGCCGTTAAATTAGTCGCCCTAGATAGCCCACAAAAACACGCTCCTAGATTAAAAACGCAAATCGCTGAATTTGATCGTGCTCTTGGGGGTGGCCTAGTTGCGGGTAGTGCCATTCTCATAGGTGGGGACCCAGGCATTGGCAAATCAACATTGTTACTTCAAGCACTTGGTACGCTAGCTAAAAATGGCGCAGATGTGGTTTATATCAGTGGTGAAGAAGCAACGGCGCAAATTCAAATGCGCGCAGAACGTCTTGGCTACAATGATAGCCCCGTTAGGCTAGGCACTGAAACCAGCCTACGTAATATCATCACTACACTTGATCAAGGTACACCACCAGATGTTGTTGTGATTGATTCCATTCAGACATTATTTGCAGATTCCGTCGAATCAGCCCCGGGTACTGTCAGCCAAGTCCGCGTTTGCGCCCATGAGCTAATTACATTTGCTAAACGCCGTAACACGATTGTCTTGCTTGTTGGCCACGTTACAAAGGACGGTCAAATAGCAGGCCCTCGTGTTTTAGAGCATATGGTAGATACTGTTTTATATTTTGAGGGCGATCGTGGCCACCAATTCCGTATCTTACGCGCTGTTAAAAACCGTTATGGTGGTACTGATGAGATCGGCGTATTTGAAATGACGGGGAAAGGGCTTAGTGAGGTATCAAACCCTTCTGCCCTATTCCTTGCTGACCGAAACGAGCGGGAACCTGGCAGCTGCGTTTTCGCTGGCATTGAAGGCTCTCGACCCGTTCTTGTTGAGATCCAAGCGTTAGTCGCGCAAACAAGTGCGGCTAATCCACGTCGTGCTGTCGTAGGTTGGGATAGCAGTCGATTATCAATGATATTAGCTGTGCTTGATGCACGCTGCGGCCTAGGGCTATCAGGTTGTGATGTATATTTAAATGTTGCTGGCGGCCTAAAAGTCAGCGAACCAGCTGCTGATCTAGCCGTTGCTGCGGCCCTTGTTTCCTCAATCGCCCAAGTGCCGTTACCGACCGAGAGTGTAGTTTTTGGAGAGATAAGTTTATCTGGAGACATTCGTACCGTTAGCCAAAGCGACGCCCGTATGAAAGAAGCCGCTAAACTAGGTTTTAATCGCGCATTGATGCCAAAGACGAAAAAAACGGAAAACAAACTGATTACAATGGACCAATTATCAAAACTATCCGAACTGGTTGAGCGTTTTATGCCTGATGGGGTAGATTAAATCCGTGAATAGAGATTGTCTGAGACAGAATACTAATAAGGAGCTACAGTATAGTTATGGAACTTGAAACTTTAACAGCCTTTGATATTGGTGTCCTAATTTTGATAGGATTATCAACCATACTCGCATTTGGTCGTGGTTTCACAACTGTGGCCCTGAGCTTTGTTGCATGGGCAGCAGCACTTTTCATTACTGTTTATGGCTTTAATTATGTCCAACTGTACGGGCAAATGTATATTCAACCTGATGAACTAGCTGATCTTATTACGATTGTTGCCATGTTCTTACTCACTCTTTTCATCCTTAAACTCATGGCTGACTTTATCGGTGGTTTGATGAAAGATGGCCCTCTAGGTTTCTTAGACAGGTCATTGGGCGCTCTTTTTGGTATGCTACGCGGTATTGTCATAGTTTCCGCCCTATTTCTTGCCTTTACTCGTTTATTTCCGGGTACAAAAGAACCAGTATGGATGAGCAATGCACAGTTGCGCCCACTTGTTGCATGGGGCGCTGAAATGCTAGAAGGTTTTTCAGCTGACGCACTTGGAAAAGACCCTAAGAAAGTTGGAGCTGATTATGTGAAACAAGCACGCGATTCGATAAAATCTGGTTTTAATGAGGAAAACCTCGAGAAATTAGCGCCTATTTATAAGAAAGCACAAAAGAAAGCGTTAGAGGATTTACTTAAGGAAACAGAAGATAAAACAAAGGATAAAGATGATGATGGCACTTAAGGTATAATTAAAATCATATTTTCTATGCAAATAATGATTTTTAGACTAGGCACAGAGCTAGATACCTTTTATATCAGCCACATGATTTCTTAAGCGTCTAGCCAAGTTGCTAGAGTTTAATTTAATGGTTCAGAACGCTAATAAACAGGGCTAGCAGCACATGACTCTTCAGACTATGTCTACCAATCCTTTCGATGATGATAAATTGCATGAAGAATGCGGCGTTTTTGGCATATTCGGCACTACTGATGCGACAGCGCACACAGCGCTAGGCTTGCACGCTCTTCAACACCGAGGCCAAGAGGCTGCGGGCATCGTTTCATACGATGGTGAGCGATTTCATACACAAAAAGTGAATGGCCAAGTTGCAGATAACTTTACCGATCAAGAAACAATAGACAACCTGCCCGGCTATGCAGCCATTGGCCATGTCAGATACTCTACAACTGGTGATTCAGGCATGAGAAATATTCAACCGCTCTTTGCTGAATTAGCATCGGGTGGTTTTGCTATTGCGCATAATGGTAATCTGACAAATGCATCTCATTTAAAAAAGGCCCTTATCCAGCGTGGCTCAATATTCCAGTCCACATCTGATACCGAGGTAATCATTCATCTTGTTGCCACAAGTCATTTTAGAACCTTTCTAGACCGTTTTGTAGATGCGCTTCGTCAAATTGAGGGGGCTTATTCTTTCGTATCGCTTACCAAAGACGGTATGATTGGTGTACGAGATCCACTTGGTATTCGCCCACTGGTTCTTGGTCAGTTAGACGGTGCTTATATTCTATGCTCTGAGACATGCGCACTCGATATCATTGGCGCTAAATATGTCCGAGATATAGAACCCGGTGAAGTCGTTACCATTACCGAAGACGGCATTAACTCAACAAAGCCATTCCCTGAAGCACAGTCTCGTCCTTGTATTTTTGAACATGTTTATTTTGCTCGTCCAGACAGTAGAGTAGATAATATGAGCGTATATGAAGTGCGCAAACGTATTGGTGCTGAATTAGCGAGAGAAAGCCTTGTTGAATGTGATCTTGTTATACCAGTACCTGATTCAGGCACACCTGCCGCTATTGGTTACGCTCAGGAATCAAATACCCCATTTGAACTTGGTATTATCCGCAATCACTATGTGGGTCGTACTTTCATTGAACCAAATGACCGCATTCGCCACCTTGGTGTTAAACTTAAATTGAACGCGAACCGCAGCCTAATAGAAGGCAAACGGGTGACGCTAGTTGATGATTCTATTGTACGCGGAACAACATCTCTTAAAATCGTTAATATGATGCGAGAAGCTGGTGCTTCAGAGGTTCATATGTGTATTGCCTCACCACCAACAGCTCACAGTTGTTTTTATGGTGTAGATACGCCCGAGAGAGACAAATTACTTGCTGCTCGTATGGATATAGAAGAAATGCGTCAGTATATTAAGGCTGATAGCTTAGCCTTTATTTCAATAGATGGTTTATACCGCGCTGTAAACCAGCCCGAGGGCCGTAATAATAGCTGCCCTACTTTCTGTGATGCTTGTTTTACAGGTGACTATCCAACGTTTCTAACCGATAGAAATGAAAAAGAAGACGGTAATCAGCAATTAGACCTAATTGCTTCTAGAGGAAAATAGATAGATGACTAAGCCACTAGAAGGCCGCCTAGCCGTTATCACTGGCGCTTCACGCGGCATTGGCCGTGCCACAGCGTTGAAACTAGCAAGTGAAGGCGCCCATGTAGTTGCTATTGCACGCGCACGCTCTCAAGCTGCCTTAGAATCTCTTGATGATGAGATTAACGCCCTAGGTGGAAACTGTACACTTGTACCCATGGACGTATGTGACGGCGATAGTATCGACCGTTTAGGCGGCGCTATATACGAGCGCTGGGGCAAGATTGATATTCTAGTCTTAAATGCAGCAATTCTTGGACCTATTACACCAATCGCCCATATGGACATCAAAGACTGGTCAGCTATTTTAGAGACCAATGTAACTGCTAACTATCGTTTCATTCGCTCAATGGACCCAATTTTAAAGCTATCCGATGCTGGTCGTGTGATAGTTGTCTCATCTGCGGCAGCGGGCAAACATAAGCCCTATTGGGGGGGGTACGCCATATCAAAGGCAGCAGTAGAAGAACTTGCGCTAACATATGCGGCTGAAACAGCCAGTAGTTCAATAAAAGTGAATGTCATCGACCCTGGGCCTATCGCTACACAAATGCGGGCCAAAGCTGTTCCTGGAGAAAATCCAGAGAATTTACCAACACCAGAAGATATAGCACCATTGTTTAACGCGTTAGCGCAGCCTACATACGACAAATCTGGTGAGGTCGTTAAATTCTATGATTGGGCTGGTATAAAGACCTAATCTAATGTTGGCTATCTAGCAATGTGGATACAGCACGCGAGATGGTCATCTCACCGTCATGAACTGACTTTCTAATATCACCGATAATAGAAGACACACCTTCATCACAATAAAACTGATCCAACAAGCGTTCTTGCAGCTGTGAAGAAAGCCACATAAGCCTTTGATTTAGACGACGCTCTTTGCGTTCCCCGCTATCTTCCATAATACGGGCATGCTTTTCGATTTTATCCCACAGCTCTGTGATCCCTACATCTTTTAGACCTGAGCATGTAACCACTGGAGGGTGCCAATTAGGGCTAGCGTCTGTCATAATATGCAGTGCGGATTTATATTCTCTTATGGCCTGCTTAATTTTAGTTTCAAAAGCATCTGCCTTATTAACCGCGATCATATCGGCAAGTTCTAAGATGCCCTTTTTAATACCTTGTAGCTCATCACCTGCCCCCGGTAACATAAGAACAAGGAAAAAGTCCACCATATCACAGACCATAGTCTCTGATTGGCCAGTACCAACTGTCTCAACCAGCACCACATCATAACCAGCGGCCTCTACAATCACCATAGTTTCGCGCGTAGCACGGGCTACACCACCCAAAACACCGCTACTGGGACTTGGCCTAATAAAAGCATTGTCATTATAGCTGAGCCGCTCCATACGGGTTTTATCACCAAGGATAGACCCACCCGTTCGCCCTGATGAAGGATCAACGGCTAATACGGCTACTTTTTTACCTGCGTCAGTTAGATGACAGCCTAGGCTTTCAATAAAGGTAGATTTACCGACCCCTGGCACACCAGAAATGCCCACACGTTGCGCATTGCCTGCAAATGGCAATAAACGATGGAGTAATTCCTGTGCCTTTTCTTGATGCTTTGGTGACCTACTTTCTACAAGTGTGATCGCCCTGCCAAGCATAGACCTATCACCTGCACGTACACCGTCAAAAATATCATCAATACTGACATCTTGTGTGACACGGGTATTTGGATTTATTCCAGCCTTAGGCACATGTTTTCCCTAGTATCCAAGTTGTTTATTGAGTTTTTCAATAAGCTCAACCGCGGCTTCCGCGATTACAGTACCCGGCGGAAATATGGCATCCGCACCAGCAGCATATAGCTCGTCATAATCTTGCGGCGGTATCACACCACCCGCAACAATCATTATATCATCACGACCAGCGCCTGATAATTCCTCACGCAACGCAGGAACAAGCGTCAAGTGACCAGCAGCCAGTGATGAGGCACCAACAATGTGAACATCATTTTCAACAGCTTGTCTCGCAGCTTCTTCTGGCGTTTGAAAGAGCGGTCCAATATCAACATCAAAGCCCAAATCTGCAAAAGCAGACGCAATAACTTTCTGTCCTCGATCATGACCATCCTGTCCCATCTTAGCTACTAATATACGAGGACGTCTACCATCATTTTTTTCAAATTTATCAATGAGGTTACGCACGTTAATTAAAGCTTCCGAATCCGCTCCAACTTCACCTTTATAAATACCTGACACAGCTCTTATCTCCGCTTTATGACGGCCATAGATTTTCTCTAGCGCATCTGAGATTTCACCAACTGTTGCCTTAGCGCGCGATGCGTTAACGGCTAGTTCCAGCAAATTACCTTCACCTGTCTTAGCAGAATCTGTAAGCGCCGCCAACAATGTATCAACCTCATCCTGATCACGATCAGACCTCAACTGGGCTAATTTTTCAAGCTGAGAGGTCCTAACAGCTGAATTATCAACCTTTAACACGTCAACTTCTTCAACTTCATCAAGTTGGTATTTGTTAACACCAACCACAGTTTGACGGCCACTATCAATGCGCGCCTGCGTGCGGGCTGCAGCTTCTTCGATGCGAAGCTTAGGTAGTCCAGCTTCAATAGCTTTGGCCATACCGCCTTGTTCTTCAACCTCTTGAATATGCGCCCAAGCTTTTTCAGCCAGATCGGCCGTTAGCTTTTCTACATAATAGCTACCACCCCAAGGGTCGATAACATTACTGGTGCCTGTTTCTTGTTGAATGAACAGCTGAGTATTACGAGCAATCCGGGCTGAGAAGTCAGTAGGCAGCGCTAGTGCTTCATCTAAGGCATTGGTGTGTAGTGACTGTGTATGGCCTTGCGCTGCGGCTAATGCCTCAATACAGGTCCGTGGTACGTTATTAAACACATCCTGAGCCGTAAGGGACCAGCCAGAGGTCTGACAGTGCGTACGCAGGTTAAGAGACTTGCTATTCTTTGGGTCAAACTGACTAACAAGCTTTGCCCAAATCATCCGTGCAGCACGCATTTTGGCTACTTCCATGAAGTAATTCATGCCAACCGCCCAGAAAAAGCTAAGGCGCGGGGCAAATGTATCAACATCCATACCTGCCGCAATACCAGCGCGGATATATTCAACACCATCAGCAAGCGTATAAGCTAGTTCTAGATCAGCCGTCGCGCCTGCTTCTTGCATATGATAGCCAGAGATAGAAATACTGTTATACTTCGGCATGTTTTTAGCTGTGTAAGCAAAAATATCAGAGATAATGCGCATGGATGGCTTTGGTGGGTAGATATACGTGTTACGCACCATAAATTCTTTGAGCACATCATTTTGAATTGTACCTGATAGCTTATCTGGTGAGACACCTTGCTCTTCGGCTGCAACAATATAGTTGGCGAGAATTGGTAGAACTGCGCCATTCATCGTCATTGAAACAGACATCTGATCTAGTGGTATGCCTTTAAACAGTGTGCGCATATCATAGATACTATCAATAGCGACACCAGCCATACCAACATCACCTGTTACACGAGGATGATCACTGTCATATCCACGGTGTGTCGCCAGATCAAAGGCCACAGAGAGACCTTTTTGGCCAGCCGATAGATTTCTTAGGTAAAAAGCATTTGAGGCTTCAGCTGTTGAAAAACCTGCATATTGACGGATTGTCCACGGACGTGTCACATACATAGTCGGATAAGGACCACGCAAGAACGGCGCAATACCGGGCCTAGTGTCAAGAAAATCTAACTCATTAATATCATCAGCAGTATACGATGTTTTTACTGCAATACCTTCTGGTGTCATCCATGGCTCAGACATTGCAGTCGCAACATTAGAACTCGCTTGAAATTCAACAGTATTAAAATCAGGAATATTACTCATTTTTACGCTCCCAACCGGTTCATGGCACGCTCGACAACTTCCAGAACGTTACAGCCCATAAACACGAATTCATTCACACCAGCTTCTTGTAGGCTATCAGTATTAGCAGGCTTTCCAGCCACATATACTGTCTTTGCGCCAACACCTTTTAAAAATTCAGCCACACCTTCCGCGTGGGCATATAGCGCGTCATTCCCACATAATATGGCAGCAGTAGCACCTGACGCCTTAAAGGCCTCTATCATTGCATCCGTATTTTTAAAGGCATCATTGCTAAGTGCCTCAATACCACCGGATTCAAAGAAGTTCTTAGCAAATGTGGCACGCGCGGTATGCTCGGCAACGGCACCTAGATTTGCGAGGAAAATCTGTGGGCGCTTACCATGCGCCGCTAAATAAGCATCACTACGATCACGCAGGGCTTCAAAATCTTCTGCAAGACGGTGGAAAGCAACAGGCTCAATTTCCTCACCACTTGGGCGCACCATTTCAACAAAGGCAGGCGCATCACCCACATTATCAATCTCGCTCTCATGAATATTAGGAAATTCAGACACACCCGTCACTGCGTCCTTGCGTTTAGCGAGGTTAGCGCGACGTTTATCCCATGTATCAGCCAGCGTTTTATGTAGTGATCCAGTGCGCAGTGCATTTAATACACCACCCTGTTCACCTGTTAGCTGCTGGAAATTAGGCCAAGCCTTTTCACATAGCTCTGTCGTTAATGTCTCAAGCGCGTAACTACCTGCCGCAGGGTCAGAAACAGCCGCTAGACTGCTTTCTTCCTGACAAATTACCTGAATATTACGGGCAATACGGCGGGCAAATCCACTCGGCAGCCCTAACATTGTATCATGCGGCAAGATGGTGATCGTATCTGCACCAGCAACACCCGCGGAAAAACACGCTGTTGTGTTGCGTAAGATATTCACCCACGGATCACGCACGCTTAGCATACGCACCGCAGAAACCGCACCTAGATGCATTTTAACATTTTTAACGCCACAAGCATCCAGCACACGCGCCCAAAGACGACGCGCCGCGCGGAATTTTGCTATGGTTAAATACATATCGGCATCAGTAGCCATATTAAATTCTATCTGACTAGCAGCAACTTCTAGGTCCATACCTGCTGATTCCATGGCTTTTAGATACTCAAGACCTGTGGCAATGAGTAAGCTCAGCTCCAACACCTCATTAGCGCCAGCCGTATGATACACTGATGTATTCACACTGAAAGTTGATACAGTTGGATATTCACTACTCGCACGTTTAGCAAGCTCAGCTGCTTTGCTAATGGCGACATTAGCACTCGTTAGCAATCGTCCGCTCTGCGCCAGCGTTCCAATAGGATCAGCACCAAGATTTGCCTTAGCCGCTTTAGCGTCAATACCCTTGCTAGTGAGTAAATCCAGATACAGATGGCCAATAGCCTCGAATTCTTCACCCGACAAAAGGTTTATTTTAGCTAGATCAAGATAAACACCTTCAAGAGCCGCCTCCATATTCGCGTCATCTAACCCTGGATAAAAACCAGATTCAAACTTAAGGCCAATAGACGTAACACCGCGCGTAAGATCTTCAAGGATAGCCGTGTTGACTTGTTTAGGGTCTGCGTTCCAATGCGGGCCACAAATATCCCACGCACCGCTTCGTATCTCGCCTTGAGGCTCTATACGTGCGTTACTCTGGCTATATAGAGCATGAATAGGGATATCATTATAAGACTGATGCTGCATTGCCTTTTCAAAAGGCTTACCTTTTAAGGTTATCTCAACAAGCTCACGCCACTGTTGATCAGTTGCTGGATCAAAATCAGCCGCAAATGTAAGTTTCTGGTCAGTCATGAAATAGGCTCTCCGGATACTAGGGTACACAAAACTAATGGCGGCACATTACACATCCAAATGCTGCACTGCAAGATATCTCTATATGGTCAATGGATAAATCACACTGAACTCAGCAAACGCATTGTGGCTAAAACCAAAAATAAACCAAATATAACACTCAAAGCACGTTTAGGCATAAAGTGCGCTGCCCATGCCCCAACGGGGGCCATAAGGGTTGCAGCAACAGCGACAATCGCCGCGGCAGGCAGATTAATAAAACCAATATTTGTGGCTGGTAATCCTTCAACATTAAGACCGCCAATCAAATAACCAAGCCCCCCACAGATGCTAATGACCAACCCTGCCAGAGATGCAGTCCCAATTGCGCGGTGAATAGTTACACCATGCAAGGTGAGGTAAGGCACGGTGAAGCTACCGCCGCCAATGCCCATTACGGCAGAGAAAAAACCAATCAAACTCGGTGGGATATAGGCTTTAAAACCATGAGGCAAGCCGCCCCCCAATTGCCATTTATCTATAGGCAACATCATCTTAACGGCTAGCAATGCTGCGAGAGTGGCAAAGATATAGATTAATTCGTCCGTTTTAAGCTGTTTGGCAAAACTAGTCCCGATTAAGGCACCAATTGCCAGAAACACTGCCCATTTTTTAACAATAGTCCAGTCAACGCTATTTTTTTTATTATGTGCCAGCACACTAGAAATATTGGTTGGTATAATAATAGCCAGTGATGTGGCAATCGCCATATGCATACGCCAATCAGGTGCGTAATCCAGTGTTTCAAAGACAATATACAGCGCGGGTATGGTGATAATACCGCCACCAATCCCCAGCAAGCCTGCTAATAAACCCGCCAGTAACCCTGCCCCGACCAACGTGAGTATCAATGGCATCATATCTATCATTATATTTTCACCTGCATGTTACCCCTAAATATTTATTAAGGCGGAATATATATACCGCGGGCAAAATTAAAAGTTATATTTTCTTATGACTGCCCAAACCAAAAAAGCGACATGACACTGCATATTGACTGTTGCACCTTTTATAATGCGCGGCTATATTCCGGCCAGAATTCAAATATCGGGGAGTGGCGCAGTCTGGTAGCGCATTACACTGGGGGTGTAAGGGTCGCAGGTTCAAATCCTGTCTCTCCGACCAATAAACAAGGCGACCCTTTTGGGTCGTCTTTTTTATTGGCTTTGGGGTGCTGATTTAAAGCTGCGAGTAAGCAGGTTCAATCGCAGTGGCAGCAAGACGTAGTATTGCGAAATAGCCACAAGAACAGCAAACGAAGTGCAGCTAAATCCTGTCTCTCCGACCAACATTAGAAAGTCGTTAAGTTTCAATAGCTTAGCGGCTTTTTATTTTTCATGTAGTACACGCATGTAGGACACGTTTGTAGGGCATATTTATTTTAGCGCCTACCACATTGTGGACGCTTTATATAACAGTTTTTCATCGGATCATTTAGCACCGTCTTAATGGAAATGCCCTTTTCTTAGATCTCTCTTGCAACCAGAAGCTCTACTCTTTCTAAAATCTTTTGTTTTTCCTCTATTAATTGTGTATAATGCTACTTTGAATTACAAACAAGGGGCTCTCTATGGTAAGATATAGTGATATAGACCGCGATTCAGGAGTCATTTCATATGAAAAAGGACCTGACTATATAGAGGTAACTTTCAAAGGAGGCAGCACGTATCTATATACAGATACTAGCGCTGGGACACATAATATCGCCCAAATGAAAATATTAGCTGATAGAGGTGATGGTTTAAACGCATATATTAACAAGTACGTGAAAGAGCTATATGTTAAATGATAACTCTTACATACAATGTAAGCTAAAACACCTTGAGTTAATTCAAAATATTATCTCTCGATTATCTAACAATTCATCACTCATCAAGGGGTGGAGCGTCATGCTTGTATCTGCATTGTTTGCACTATCTGCAAATAATTCAAATATTGCCTTCGTTTATCTAGCCTACTTTCCCACAGCCATCTTCTGGGGACTAGATGGTTATTACTTGTCACAAGAACGAAAATTCCGTGAGCTATACAAAATGACCAGTGAGACAAACCCTGAAGATATTAATTTTTCCATGGATGCTAGCCTATTTAAGGATGATAAATTGAGTTGGCCTTCAGCAGTAATATCAATGACATTAGTCCCCTTCCATGGAATTTTAATTGCGGCGATTGCTGCCGTTATGATTACTCTACAATGAGGTAAAAAATGACTAGACGCGTATTTTACAGTTTTAACTATAAACCAGACGTTATGAGAGCCTCACAAGTAAGGCAAATAGGAGCCCTTGATGGTAGCCAGTCGGTTAAAGACAATGACTGGGAAACAATCACCAACGGTGGAGACCCTGCCATAGCAAGATGGATAGCTCAGCAAATGAAGGGGCGATCATGTACTGTTGTTTTAGTAGGGCAAGGAACTGCGAAAAGGAAATGGATTAATCACGAAATAATTGAATCATGGAAAGCGGGCATGGGTATAGTAGGAATACGAATTCACGGGTTAAAGAATACAGATAAATTCATATCTAAGAGAGGTAAAAACCCGTTTGATTATCTCTCCTTAAGCAAATCAAAGAAAAAACTATCAAGCATTCTAAAATGTTATGACCCAGAGGGTAGTAGCAGTAAAGAGCGTTATAATTGGATAAGCCAGTACCTCGAGGATGCAGTAGAAGAGGCAATTCAAATCAGGAAAAACTACTGACAAAGTCAATAAGGTCTTTATAAATCTACAAGAAATATCAAGTAGTTATATTAGAGCAGCTTACAAGCAAAAACAGATGAAGACGGAAGAAAGGGAATTAGATGAAGTTCATTAAGTCATATTGTCCAGATTACATCATGTTTAGCGTAACATACATGGGCCTTCTGCTTATAGTTCCACTCCTACTCGCGCAAATACTCCTTATGTCAGGATATGGAATACATGATGAGCTAGTTGCTACAATATTTGTATCGTATAATCTTTTTATTTTAATACCTTTATGGAGAATAAACTCTACCTATATCTCTATGGTAAAATCAGATACCCCAGTGCAGAAGTTGAAATTATTCTTAGGCTATATAGCAAGAACCGCCACTATTGTTCTGGCCCCTTTAAACTTAATTGCTTTCAGTGGTGTTATACTAAGGTCTAGCTAACCCCTAAGCAGCTTCCTTAAGCACCCGTTGCACCACTGATACACCAACACCAACGGCCTTAGCGATCTTATGGTAGCTCATATGGTCTGCTCTAAGCTCTCTAATCATGCTTTCCTTATCCTCAGAGACCTTACGCCTACCTAACGTCTTACCCTGCGCCTTAGCTCGTTCTAAGCCAGCCTTAATACGCTCCTGCATGATGGAACGCTCAAACTCAGCGAATACACCGCACATCTGGAACATAGCCTTGCCTGAAGACGTTGAGGTGTCGATTGCTTGCTGGTGCAGGAACAGGTCAACCTTAGATGCTTCAAGGCCTCCCAGAGTCTCTACAAGGTGCTTTGACAATATCTTTTCCTATAGTGTAGCAAGCTGTAAGTTTGTGTATTTCCCAGGGTGGGCTTGTTGAGCTTTGACCTTTTTCTCCAGAGCCTTAATGATAATAGGCATAAAATTCACTTTTGCCTGACGACTGGCTCCAACTAGGCCACCGGGACTGAACACATTAATTTCAAGTATTTTGTCTCCTATTATGTCCAACCCGACCAAAAACATACCATCCCTGATCAACTGTGGGCCAACACTCTCGGCGATATAGCGCATGGCTGGTGTGATCTCTGGCAGGGAGGCATGACCGCCTGTGGTGATGTTGCTGCGCATGTCTCCTTCTGCATTATGTCGATGAATTGCAGCGATATGGCCTTTTTCCTCTATCAAGCACCCATTCATCAAAAACAGGCGTGTATCTCCTTTGTCTGCATCCTTTATATATTCCTGCGCTACAACATATCCATCTCTCATGACCGTCTCAATCATTTGGTTAAGGTTGGGTCGGTCTTCAGGGCGAACTAAAAATACATTGCGACCGCCTGAACCTGCTTGGGGTTTAATGACGACATTGCCCCCCTGCTCTTCAGCAAAAGCTTTGATATCTTCGGCATTGCGACTGATCAGCGTGCGTGGGCGGACATCCTTTGGAAAAAATTGCAGATATTTTTTGTTGATGGCGTGATTCAGTCCGTCAGGATCATTTACGACAATGACACCGTGGGTCATGGCAAGACGCCCGAAGTTAATGCCAGCCAGCCGTGCCCATGGTCTTGTCCCAATTTCATCAGCAGGATTGTTTCTGAGGAAAAGCACATCAAGCGTGTCGACAGCAATCCGTTCTTTTATGAACTTTCCCGCCTTCAGGTCTGTTAGAAACAGTCGCGGAGAGCGGTAATTGTTCCGACTGGGTCGATAAGCCCAGGCATGAACCATTTCGTCAGGGTCATAAGCAAAATCAGCTATATTGATATACCAGACATCGTGGCCGCGCATCAGCGCGGCAACTACCAGATGGGTTGAAGTATAATCAATTTTCTCACTCATAGAATCATTAATAACAAAAGCAATTTTCATGATATGTCTCCTTTCAAAAGGTCTAGGACAGAAAGCCCTTTCCGCGCTAATTGAAAACGTTCCATCGCCTTGGGATCTTCAAAGTAACGTGGAATATGTACGGGTGGTTTCAATATCCCCCGCCAGATAAGTTCATCAGTCAAGTAACGGTGGTGAAGCGCAAATTTGCCAGATAGCATCTCTTTTAAATCAGCCCCGTCAGCTATAGCCTTTAGAAGATTCATAAGGCCACGTAGGTAAATGATATCTTTTACATAGCCGCCTCCACGGTAAACACGCATAGCAATTGCAAAGGCATTTTTATTGCTAAAACAATAAGTATCATGGAGCTTTCGGTAAGATTCAACAAACTCGGCACCACCTATGATCATATCTGCAGCTAGAACACGCCCGGCGAGCGTCCTGATACGGGGCCGTGTCAAACCGCCTGAAAGATATTCGGAAAAGACGGCCATGCCTTCTTGAAGTTCTTCATATCTGGCAAAACCCGTGTGCATCAATTGAAAAGGTTGCTCCTTGCCATTCAAATAGCTCAGGATATGGGTGCCTATCTCATGGTGAATAGTAGCTTCTATCCGGCTGCGGGCTACCGTCGCATTTTGGCCAATAAGAAAGTGGTTTTTAGAAACCATCAATCCCGGCACATCATCTCTGATCTCAACACTAGCTGTAAATTTAGGGTTTATCTTCTTGTAGTATGCAATTTCTTTTTTAGCTGCTGCGGCAAAAGCTTTAGCATCAAGATAATCACCGATATTGTCATCGTGGGTATGCGGTGGGATTTGTGATAATATCTCTTTGGAAATTTCAACCAATTCCTTTTCTGGCTTGCCATAAATTTGTTGGCTCCCCAAAAGAAAGCGTGGTGTGCCCCGATCCGTCAAAAGTGTTATCTGGCGATCAAGTTCATCTTGTTTTTCTGTAAAAATACTATGAAGCGCTGGGTCATCAACATTTTTGACCTGAACTTTGTATAAATCAGCTTTGAGTGCTGATGGCTCCACGGACAGGGGCCTGTATACGAATTGGGGATTAACACTGTAGTTCGAACGTTTAAAGCTATTGAAGGCGGCTCCGGAATTAACGGGGGTGACGTGCAATAATAGATCGAAACTGTCACCGATGTTGGCTAGACCTTTGTCTACTTTCCATGCTTGGTCGGGAGTAACCGTAGATCCTAGCTGATGATAGTGGGTCAGGCGATAAGTGGCGCGGGTGTGGGAAAATTCATAAACAGCCTGTTTTATAGCCACGCTTAAAGCATGGCGTGCTTTGTTTAAGATTTCGGGGAAAACTTTCCCTGTTTCGGGGTTACGGTAAAAGGGGCTTAGCTCAACACCTATCATGGTGGCATTTAGTTCTTTCCGCAGAGTGTTTGGAATAAGCGGCGGCACGCCTTTTGGGTGTTTTGCTTTTCCATAGCTAATAGAGATTTCCGGGGAGCCTTCAGGCCAATCCTGCTCCAACAAGGCGCGCTGAAATATATCCAATGTGCGACATGGGCTGTCATGAGATGATGCGTAGATATGTATAGTCGGCTTCATTGCCCCCGATGTAGTTAGAGCTTCACTATCTTTAACAATTGAGCTACTCCAGATTTCGAAAAGGAGAACCTTGCCGAAAGCGTCTGAGGCTTGTCTCAGGATTTGTGTCAACAAGGTCATGGATAGTGATTTATGCGATGCGCCAGTTTCGGCTATGATGAAGGCGGCAAGGCCCGTCAAAAGCTCACCCGTTCCAGCGTCATCTTCTGCATTACGGTAAAGACACAAGAAAGGACGTCGCTTATCAATGTGTATGCGCCCAACAGCAGGAAGAATTTCGTCTATGGATTCATCCGCGAGATTTACTGCAAGCAGGGAGGTAATTTTTTCTATCTGTTTTGATCTCAGCTTTAACATTGTCTTGCCAGCTCTTCCTTTAGGCCAGGTACGGCGCTGTTGAATGCATCGAGCAATGCGTTTAACGCTGGTTCATCAACCTCACCTGACCATTCATCCATGAAAAACTTCTTCACTTCTATCGCAAGAGAGCAGCCTGTTTCTGGAAAGCGCTGGTGAATAAATTTGGGGACTTCACGACCCTTGAATTTAACATTTTCGCGTACATCTAATTTTCCTCCAGGGAAAGGGTATTGCCGTAAGTCATTGATGAAACGGTCAACCAGCGGCCCCCACCTTTCCCGATCCATTGATCCTGTACCGATATTAATTTGGGGGTTGAGTGATTTGTCTTCCGGCGGCTCAGTCGGCCCATTTCGTCTGTGGTTATAACTATGGAAGTCCAGTACGACAAAGTGTCCCGACTCCTTCTCCACCCTCTTTAAAAGAATCTCTAGCTCTTCATAAAAGGCCCGAAGTTCTTCATGAGATCGTTCAAATACACTCTCGGGTGGGTAATTCTTCCATATTTTAAGATTCCAACAATCCTCAGGCTGAATGCAAATAGCGTCCATCTCTGTGCGATTTAGATCCACCTCAAAACGGGAACGACGTGTGATGAATTGTGTGTCACAGCAAAGTGTTAAAAAATCGGTATAGGGGTCTTCTTCACGGTAGCGCTGCTCTTCGTCTATAGCCAGATAAGGCCACAAGTCGGGTCGCATTTCATGCCCAGCGTGAACAGCCAATCCAACGACAGGCCCAGCCCCTTTATGGACATGCCACAAAAGACCGTGCTCGGGATCACCTCCCACGGGTTCCAAAGTCCCTATGTTTGTTCTCTTCGGCAAAAGCCTTCTCCACTCCTGAATATTGGTATGTATTACGTACCTAATTTCAGGTTGTTGAGTATTGTAACACTTTACAGTGAAATATATTTGACTAAAGTCAAACTCTTTTGTTTGGCTCTTAATCACTGAATACTACTGGGAGCTTAGTCTCAACAACTTTATATTATCAAAATGAGACCAAATCTATTCCACCACAATCGGATGGTTTGGTGCGTTATATAGATGTCTCGTTCAAAGAGCATGTCTTCGACTTATCTAAGCGATAGTGGATACCTAATATTAATGTACACAGTTAATTGAATAACTGCAGGATTATGTAAAAGATCAAAGCTTTATGCGTGAAACCCTGCGGGTGTGCGGCACGGTTGCCCACTCGACAACATTAAGTCTGTACCAATTCTCGGTCAGTGATAAGGTGAAGAGATACTGCATTCACCCTAGTGACGCCACTTGTGGAATGTTGAGAGACTGCAACACCTTATCTTTGCTTAAACCAAGGCGGTGGATGACACTTTGATACTTAGACAAAAATAGGAATTAATTATGTCAGAAATGTCGGAAGAATATTTAATGCCTGAACTGGAACACTTGCATACACCGGATGATATCAAGGCACGATTGGCGAAAGGTTACTCCGTCAGCTATTTACGCGAATGGGTGTATGGTGGCATTGATGGAGTGGTTACAACCTTTGCTATTGTTGCAGGTGTGACTGGCGCGAACTTTTCGCCAACGATCGTAGTAATCCTCGGCATTGCCAATCTTGTTGGTGATGGCTTTTCAATGGCGGCTAGTGCTTATAGCGGTGAAAAAACTAATATCGATAATTATAATCTCATGCGTAAAGTAGAGCAAAAACATATCGACAAAGACCCTGAAGGGGAGACAGAAGAAATCCGTCAGATATATAATGCTAAAGGGTTTAAAGGAGATGATCTAGAAAAGGTCGTAAAGATTATCACTGATGACCGTGAAAATTGGATAGAAACCATGCTAATCGAGGAATATGGCCTTAGTCCACAGCAAAAACTTCCACTAAAAACTGGGTGGTACACATTTTTGTCATTTATTGTCTGCGGGGCGATGCCACTATTGCCTTTTATTTTGCACATCCCCAGCCCTTTTGGGTGGGCACTGTTCTTATCGTGCCTGACATTCTTCTGCATTGGCGGCTTCAAAAGCCTCTGGTCGATGCATCGGTGGTGGAAACAAGGCATTGAGACAACTTTCATTGGCCTACTCGCAGCAGGATTAGCTTTCCTAATTGGTTACGGATTAAGAGGACTAGAACTTTAAGACTTTGCTGGAGCAGTCACAAAAAAACACAAACCACTGTTCATACGGAATGGAAGGTGACGAGACTAATCTGCCTGCACTGATGGTCACCTTTAGCGCTATGGAAAAAATTACTCACTCACGCCCCTGTATTCCCGGAAGATTTCTGCGCTTGGATATAGCTTTTCCATTGATACGGACCCGCCATTGGCTTGCACAATGCGAACATGTTGACAGGACATCAATCGCGGCCTGCTCACGCCACAGGCGCACGATATAGCGCGCTGGAAACCTTCTGAGTAACAGTATCTTCTCAGATAGCTATTATCTGATATATCCTTATAACCCTTCAGTTTCAGCACTTTTTATTATATATGAAAAAGCAAAAAACCGTAAATCGATGAAAAATAATAATATAGCAATTGGAGTTTTTGGATATTCTTTGTACAGAAAGTTTAATTTGATAGTGTCCTCTGCTGCATTGATGTGAACATAGGCGTCAAATTTTTGGACCGTTGAAAAGCCATTAACCAAATAGAGACTACTTTTAGCTGAATAACTTGTACAAGTTAATATTACGGGGTCTAAGGTCCAAAAACTATTGTTCAGTTATTGTCTTTTCCATGATGTGCACACCAATTCGTGACTTTTTTCTTGATGTTTTATTGCTAGGTCTTTGGCTGTTAGTAAGCCTGATGTGGTGTTCACCTTTCCAACCACCGCAGCAGAATTTAACGCGGCTTTTTGCAAGGCCTCATGGGTTGGTTGCCCCGCTACAAGTGCCGAGGCAAATGTACTGACGAAAGCATCCCCTGCTCCCGCCGTCCCCATCGGGGTCACGTGTGCGACTGGGCAGTGGATTAGAGTTTTGCCGTCAAAAAGATATGAGCCATTGGTGCCATTAGTAATTAATATATAGGATGGGACTAAGCGATATAATGCATCAATAGCAGACCAGAATGAGACTGTGCGACTGGATAAATGGAACCCTTGATGGATGAAAGGAGGCTGGCTTATTGGCTCATCAATGTCTTGTATATCAAGAAAGGGCAATAGGCACTCAACTTCAGAGAAATTCAATGCTAGAAGGTCAATGTTTTTTGCTGCATCAAGGAAGGCATCCGCCCTTGAAGTAAGCTGGCGAACACCCGGATTAACCGCTACAAAAACACTTTTTTCTTTAGCACTTTTAACAAGAGCAGGGAAAATATCGGCGCTATCATTGGATAGTGGTGCCACGTACAATAGATCAAAGGCGCTGAAATTAAGTCCTGTTATATCTGTTGATAATAACCCCCCATTAGCACCGCGGTGAGTGAAGATTGCAGCATTTTGATCGTGAGAAGAAATTAAAACAGATATGCCAGTGCACATTTCAGGCGCAACCTTGATATTGTCTAGCCCTACGCCGTCCTTTGTAAGAGTAGCACGTATCTTCTCGGCACTCAGATCATTACCAACGCACCCTAAAATATCGGATGTCCACCCCAATCGCGCTAGAGAGGTGCCCACATTAGCAGCGCCGCCACCAACATGATCCGATATTTGCTTAGCATCTAATTTATGACCCTGTTCTAGCATTAGAAAGGATGAACTTGCATTGCTCATAGTGACTTGCTCGATATCGCTATCAGCAATAACGGTGATGATATCCACCACAAGGGTACCGGCAATCAAGGCGCGCATAGATAAGGTACTTTCTTTCTATGGTTGGCCGCTTTGTGAGAGCGGGCAGCTACAGTAATGATATTAAATGAAATATTGTTAAACTTGCAAGTAGAATCCAAAAAATTACCTACATGCCTTTTAAATATAGAGTTTTTGGGCTTCGACTTGTTTAAATTGTAGTTTCATTGTGCATAATTTATCTTTTTGCTAATGGTTCGTTTAAAAAATACTTAATTTAAGTTTAGCATTCACTACCTGCACTTCGCTTAAATTACAGGAAAGTAAATAGATTACAAATTTTCTTATATTATTAAAAATAGCGCGACCTTGTTCAATAGCTAAAACAACAAACAATAATGAAGTAGCAAAGTGTCTAACAAACTAGGGGCACATCACACATCTGCTTTTTAATATGAACTCTCCGAAAGGAAATAGTATTGCGAAATAGCCACACTGGGGGGCTTGCTTTGCTTTACGCTCCTGTATAACCTCGTGGGAATGTGGTTTTAGGGAGAGTGAGTATGAATTCGAATGATAAGCGCCTTGGCATGAATCGGTCAATCGACAGAAGAGATTTCTTGAATGGCGTTGGTATTGCCCTTGGCGCTTCGCTATTGCCTGCAGCTATCCGCAACTCAGCGAGTGCTGCAGATGTTTCAGCGTTTTATTACCCACCCGGAGAAACTGGCATGCGCGGGTCTCACCCTGGTTCGTTCGAAATGGCCCATGCCGCCGTGCGAGGACAGCAGTGGAACCAAAAAAAAACAGATGAGCATTATGACCTTGTTGTGGTTGGTGCGGGCATTAGTGGCCTGTCGGCGGCCTACATATATCGCCGTGATGTGGATCCTAAAGCGCGTATTCTTATCCTTGATAATCACGACGACTTTGGTGGCCATGCAAAACGAAATGAGTTTACAGTCGACGGTAAAATGCTGATCGGCTATGGCGGCACGATGATGTTAGAATCCCCCAAGGCATACCCCGCTATCGCTAAGCAATTAATTGAGGAGCTTGGTATTAATGATTTAAATGAGAGTGCCTATAATCATAACAAGCATCTCGCGTCATTAGGCCTCGGGCGCAGCACTTTCTTTGATAAGGAAACCTTTGGCGCTGATTATTTGGCGGTCGGCAACTTTATCAAAGGTGATGCTAATGACGATGTGCCTTTATCATCCAAAACAAAGGTAGAGTTAAAAAGACTATATGCTGACGACCAAGATTATTTGGACGGCATGACAATTGCGGAGCGCCGCGCTGTGCTTGAGACTTATAGTTGGCGAGACTACCTCAGTAAATTTGCTAAAATCGGTGAGGAAGGGCTAGCTTTTATCCAGAAACGCCCTCACGGTGTCTGGGCAATTGGTGCTGACGCACTCCCTGCTTGGATGGCGTGGCAGGAGGGCTATCCTGGATTCGCAGATATGGACCTTGGTTATACTGATGATAGCGAAGAACACAGTGATCATCGTGGCAATTTTCGTTTCCCTGATGGCAATGCTACTATAGCCCGTTTACTCGTCCGCAAGCTAATGCCTGAAGTTGCCGCAGGTAATACCATGATAGACATCGTTGCCGCAAAGTTTGATTATTCAAAGCTCGATCTAGCTGGCAACGCCACACGTATCCGATTGAGCAGTACTGCTGTTGGACTAAGTCACCTTGAGGGGAACCTAGATAAAGAAGTTGAAGTGACATATGTAAACGATGGTGATGCAAAGATAGTAACAGCCAGCAAGGTTATCTGGGCTGGCTATCATACTGTGCTACCGTATATCTGCAATGATATCCCCAAGGAACAGGTTGATGCCTTGTCTAGCTCTGTGCGTGCACCGCTTGTTTATGCTAATGTCGCGATCCGGAATTGGCGCAGCCTCGTTAAGCTTGGTTTGCATCGTGCAAGTTGTCCAGGTAGCTTCTTTACGAGTGTTGGGATTACGCACCCGGTGAGTTTTGGTGATTATCGTTTCGCTACATCACCTGATGAGCCTATCATTCTGCACTTAACTCATATTCCTACCGATCCCGGCCTCTCTGCGCCAGATCAGTTCCGGTCGGGTCGCCGCACATTGCTGGAAACACCATTTGATACGTTCGAGCGCAATGTTCGTGATCAGCTTGGACGCATGTTAGGGGCCGGCGGCTTCGATCCAGCTCGTGATATTGCTGGCATTACTGTCAATCGCTGGCCGCACGGCTATGCCTATTCAGTTGATGAAAAAACTGGTGATGTGGCATGGATTCCTGAAAAGTGGAAAGGCCTAACTAAGCCATGGGTTAAAGCCCGCAAGCGCATTGGCAATATAGCGATTGCTGGCACTGACGCGGCTTCAAATGCAATGACTGAATCAGCTATCGAAGAAGCGCACCGCGCAGTTCACAGCTTTACGCGTTAGTCTGTGGATGAGGCGTTTGGTGGCAGCCTTAGGTAAGACTGATTATTCGTAGCCTAATACCTTGCGCAAGCCCGGCATAGCATAATCAACCAGCCTCTTCTGGCCTTCTGGCAATGTCTTGGGTAATTCCATACGGATACCCTCAAGATTTTCCCGCGCCGTGCCGCTTTGTTTTTTGTCTGACCCGACCCGCACTCGTTCGCGCCAGTCGTCGGGCATGTCAATCCCGCAAGCGTCCAGAAGTTTGCGGAAAAATAATTCTGCCTCAAGTTCGTCAAGGTTTTTAACATTATGAATTAAATCTTCGAATTTCAGAACGAGGCTATCCGAATGAAGCCATGCAACACCATTATGAGTGAATATTTCTTTCATGTCTGGCACTTTCCTATGAATGCCAAAAATCATCATATTGAGGAAATCCTCAGGGCTGAGGTTTTCACCTGAAATATGGCTAACTTCGCCTTTGAAATTGTCAGACATAAAAAAACGAGCCCGCGCTAATACCCAGTCATATGGATCACGAACCAGCAACACTTTGCGCGTATCGTTAAGAAGGATGGCGGAACTATCAGAGTATAACATGTGCCCCCAGCTTAAAGTTGGCTTATCTTTATCCCACGCAACTTTGTCCTGCGCTAATGACGGTAACTGGATGAAACCTGGTTTGAAATGCTGATCAACGGGCACAAACATACGCATAATATTCCGCATTAAATGTGAGCCACACTTTGGTACGCTATTAAGAAAAACCGGTTGCGTGAGTGGAACTTGATTAAATTCGGCGTTTCGTTCATTCAAATTATCAGGTTTTAGTTTAATGCGTGGCATATATAGATTCCCTTAATTAGTCATAACACTAACTTTAGTGATGATGAGCTAATTGTACACTCTTCATTTAAAAAAATACGCCGGCTAATAAGCCGACGTATGTAATTTTAGCCTTTGAAAGGGTGCCTAGAATGTCTTTTTGATATTCAAACTTGCACGACGACCCATCCAATCATACTGGGAATAGAAAGCACCGTTACCCAGTCTTGCGATATCAGTAGACTCGTCATAGCCACCAGTGGCATTTGGTGCGCGCTTATCCATAAGATTAGTCACACCAAGTACAGCAGAGAAACCATTGCCAAAATCATAGCCGACAGAAACATGGTGATAGAAACGCGCCGCGAGTGTGAAGTCACGCTCGTAAGTTTGCATCACCCCATCCACGTCACGCCTTGTGAAGGTACGATCTCGGGCTTCGTTGTAATTGTCAGTAGCGCCCACACCGTTAACACGCCATGTACCGCTCCAAGGGCCCTTATTAAGCTGGACACTCAGATTACCAACCCATTTAGGAGAACCGGCAAAGTTGACAGTAGAATCGATTACACCAGAAGTGTTTTCTGATTCTCGTATGGTCATAATTGTATGAGAAGTATCAATTGATATCCCGATACCAGACATCTCAGTTTGATAGCTCGCACTAATATCCCAACCACCACGTCGTATAGTGTCTAGGTTAATGTAACTGGCTTGAACAGTATCGACGCGCCAATCCTCTAGATCAGATGGTGGTGTGCGCTCAAATAGGCTACAAAGATCATCTGTTGGGAATGTATTCGATGTATAACAGCCGTACAGAATATCAGCAGGGTCAAAGATTCCTACCCTGTCATTCACTTCTAGCCAGAAATAGTCGACCGACAATCGGAAATTGATATTTTCTGGTGTCCAGACCATACCTAATGATTTGGAAATGGACGTTTCAGCGTCTAGCACTGCCGCACCACCACCTCTGACAATCTTTGCCCCGATAGATGCGTAATAACTTTCAGGTACGCCCTCGGCCGCACAATTATCTGCGATCTGTTGCGTAATCGAGTTATTGTTTAAGGCTACACCCCAACCAAAACAGGGGTCGATACTTCGTGATGTAGCGAATACGACGCTGTTTTTACTATAGAGTTCAAACAGTGCTGGTGTTCTGAAGGATGTACCCCAACCAGCACGAACGCGAAACTCATCATTAATCTTCCAGTTTAAACCAGCCTTGTAGGTGGTGCCCTTGAAAGTCCGCGCGTCACTTACGTCCGTTGCCTCAATACCTACCCGCGTATGGCGAACCGATCCAGTAAAATCAAGCATACTAATGAGTGGTACATCCGCAAGGAGGGGAACAACCACTTCGGCATAGGCCGCCTTCGTGTCTGTCTTACCAACGACCCTTTCGGATCCCCCCGTTGCAGCTTCGCTCCAGCGGTTAAAGTTTAACGAGTGATGACCTGGTGTATCATTAATTGAGTCTGTCATATATTGACCGCCAATAGCGAGACCAACATCACCAGCAGGCAAAGAGAAGAGCTCATTATTTACGAAACCAACATCGAAAGATTTGTTGACATAGTTAGTTACACCGTTTTCTCGGTCGAACAGGAATGCTCTTTCTTCGTCATTGAATTCACCCATTACTATGCGTGGATCAAGGAAATTAATTTCCAAACAGTCTTGTGTTTGACCAGTGGAGTCTACAAAGGTGGCACCTTCACCCACACATGTGGCACCAAAGCCTCGCCCAGCTATTGAGTGTAGTGCATCATACTTCAGCACACCTTCTTCATAGCGGCCTTTCGACTTACTGTACTGTCCAGAGACATCATAAGCCCAGCCAGTATTGCCGACGGTTCCTTCTATGCCCGTAACAAAGCGCATGTAATCCACCTTGGTTTTAGTTTCACCATTATAGTAAGGTATTGCAGCATACATGGCCGTGGCACCTGTCCAGCCAACTGACCTAGGATCACCAGCATTCCCTGTGCTGCCAGGTTCGTTAATAGTATACTCATAAGTATCATAATCATAACCATAATCAGCAATTCCCCAGTCGGACGTATAGGTATAACTCCAGGCTCGTTGGAAGTCATCGTTGACTGTGGTACGGCGATTGAATAGCGCCTCGGCGTATATAGTAGCATTATCCCCAAGTTCATATTCGCCAGTGGCCATTACAGTGAAACGTTCTTTTTTGGGAATCAACACTTCGTTTTGTCTGTACTCTGCACGCGTTGGCTGAAGCGACAGGCCGCGTGCATTGTTTGGCAGAATGTAAAAGCCTTCGGGTACACGTAGATTGTAAGGTGAAGAGGCTCCATTGTTGCGGTCGGGCAGAAGTCCGCTAGCTGCAATTGAACCATCAGCGTCATAAGCGACAAGGCTACTAGAGACATTGCTTACGTGATCAGCAGGTCCACCATATTGCGCATAGTCATAGACCCAAACACCACTAATAAAACCGCCCTGACATTTATATTCGCCAGTTCTGGGATCAATCACATCAGCACGCTTATCCGTGCCTGGTTCGAAGATATACTCTTCTTCGCAGTTGAAATGGTCACGATCACCTCTTACAAGCTGTTCTTGACGGTTATAATCTGCAGTAATGCGCCAATAACCTTTGTCAGACTCTTCGCCGTATGAACCGTTGACCTGATATATCTCACCAGCGCCACCTTCAGACATTTGAGTGTAGGCATTCAGTTCGCCGCCATCACCTTTTCTTGTAATATAGTTGATCACACCGCCGATAGCGTCAGATCCGTAGATCGACGAAGCGCCGTCCTTTAGGACTTCTACACGCTCAAGTGCGGCGACTGGAATAACGTTCATATCAAAGGAGGCAACGCCATCGCGGATACCAGCAGGGCCTGCACGACGGCCGTTTAAGAGTGACAAGGTTCTGCCAGCGCCAAGACCGCGAATATCGGCCGTTTGCGAGCCCTCGCCACCATTCACGTTGGCCATGACACCCGACATAACAGAGGTCATCTGGTTAGACCCAGCCAGTGCTGTACTAGAAATTAGCATGTCGGAGATATCTGTGAAACCCATCTCAACGGATTTTCTGACATTAACAACATCCATTGGTGAGGAGCTATCAAATCCACTGCGCTTCAGGCGTGAACCCGTAACAACCACTTCTTCAAGTTCCGTCTCGTCGCCATCGGTGGCGTCCGCGTCCTGCGCCATCGCCTGCCCGGCTAACATAAAGCCGCCGACGAGTGCCGTACTGCCCAAAAGAAGGCGGCGCCCCATATTTGATTTGATATCTGTTGAAATAATGTCTGAATAAGTCCCTGTCATATCTAATTCCCTACAAATTTGCTATTATTGTACTAAGCCCCTGCACCACCAAACACGTTCCCTATGGATTCAATACCTCTGTAGAATAGCATACGTTAATATGAATTCCTTCTTTGCGGGACCGATAGGAAATGCGGAAATGTTCGGTGATTGCGCTATTTAAATGAGCGACGTCAGGCGACGTGTAGCCCAAAGCTAGATTATTAACTCATAAAACTGGTTCAATCGAAGTAGCAGTAAAACATACTATTGCTGTGCCTCGTGCTCTTTTGAGGCCAATAAAGGCAATAGATGTTGAGTAGGCTAACACAAATTACTTTGAACAAGTTTGGCTTTCAAAGCTTTTATCGATTATTTTTCGCAGCGCTTCGCCCTCTTTGGATTTCTGAAAAAGAAAATACGACGGAATATCCTCAATCGTGACAGACTTAATATAGTATGAACTTAACCTCTAGTGCCCCGACTAATTACCACAGGTCATAAGAATACAATGAGTTTAGGTTTGTTGTTTTTAATTCTTCATGTGATATAGACCTAGCCATATGCGACACTCGCGATAGCCGCTACACGTTTAAAAACAAAAAAAAGGGGCGACCCCCTTTTTTCTAAATTATAATAACAATTGATCTATTTTGCTTGGTTAATCACACGAACCTGCGTGAATTCATTTAAGCCTTCTTGGCCAAACTCTACGCCAATACCCGATTGTTTAGCGCCGCCAAATGGGATATTTGGCCCAAAATCTAAGTGAGTATTGATCCACACTGTACCGCTTTCGACTTCCATGGCGATTGCACGGGCCTTATCGATATCTTTTGACCACACAGAGCCACCAAGACCGACATCAAGACCATTTGCACTGGCTATAACATCATCTGTATTAGAATATTTAATGATAGGCAGGATAGGACCAAACTGCTCTTCATCAACAATTTCATCGCCGTCTTTAACATCGCGAACAATTGTAGGGTTGATAAAATAGCCTTTGCCTTCTGGTACATCACCACCCGCAATAACAGTACCATCCTTTTTAGCATTCTTTAGAAAACCTAGGACTTTCTCATATTGAGCTTTGTTATTTAATGGCCCAATTTGAACGCCTTGATTAAGGCCGTCGCCAACAACCGCCGTTTTGGCAATCGCGGCTAGCTCTTCACACATTTCATCATAGATAGTCTCGTGGACATAAGCACGCTTCAGCGCTAAACAAACCTGACCACAATTCATAAAGGCAGCGCCATACATCTTAGCTGCTGTTTCCTTAACATCAACATCAGGTAAAACAATAGCAGGATCATTACCACCAAGCTCTAATGTCAAGCGTTTCAATGTGTTAGCGGCGCTTTCCATAACCTTTTTACCTGTTGCAGTAGAACCTGTGAATGATATCTTTGCAATATCTTGATGCGCCGTTAAGTAGCCACCAAGATCATTTTCATCATTTACAGTACTCACAAGACCCGCAGGGAAGATATCCGCGCAAATTTCAGCCCATATAGCTGCTGAACATGGAGTTGTTGGTGACGGCTTGAGAACAATGCCATTACCAGCAAGCAATGCTAGGGGCACCTTAAATCCAATGATAAGCAGCGGGAAGTTCCAAGGAATAATACAGCCCACTACGCCAAGTGGTGTACGGTGAAGCTCAACAATTTTAGCATCATCATCTTGAATAACCTGTACAGGCAAATCCAAAGTAGCAAAATAACGAATGAAGGCTTCTGTATACATGACTTCAGCAGAGGATTCAGCTAGTGGCTTGCCCTGCTCCATCGTAATAACACGCGCAATTTCATCAGCACGAGCATTTAGACCATCTGCGATCTTATTCAGGCCATCTTGGCGTTCTTTATTGGATGTCTTTGCCCATATTTTTTGAGCCGCTTTTGCCGAGGCAACAGCCTTATCAGCTTGCGCCTTATCCGAACGTGCGATCGTAGCAAAGACTTCCTCTGTAGCTGGATTAATAACGCCCATTTCAGAAGCGCCCTCAACAGCTTTACCATCTATCCATAATTTATAATCTGACATAGTTTCCGACTCCATAACCGATATTAAGCAGTTTTTATGATTTCTAAATTTAATTCTTCTATCATGATATCTCTCATGACAAATTTTTGAATTTTTCCCGTTACTGTCAGTGGAAACTCGTCAACAAACTTGACATAACGTGGCACTTTGTAATGAGCTATTTGGCCTTTACAAAACTCTTTAACCTCTTCTAATGATGAGGTTTCACCTGAATTCAATTGAACCCAAGCACAAATTTCTTCACCGTATTTATTGTCTGGCACGCCAAACACCTGAACATCCTGAATTTTAGGATTACGGTATAAATATTCTTCAATTTCTTTGGGGTATACATTCTCACCACCGCGAATAATCATATCTTTTACGCGACCCGTGATATTAACATATCCCTCATCATCCATGGTGGCTAGATCACCAGAATGCATCCAACCATCTTGATCAATAGACTCATTGGTACGCTCTTCATCTCCCCAGTAGCCCTTCATAACGCTATAACCACGGGTACAAAACTCACCTTGAATACCTTTTGGTACGATATTACCATCTTCATCTAGGATTTTAACTTCCACATGAGGATGAACTTGCCCAACGGTGCTAACACGCTTCTCAATCGTGTCGCCCTTGGTAGTTTGCATACTGATAGGACTAGTCTCTGTCATGCCGTAACCAATCGTAACCTCTGACATATTCATATCAGAAATCATTCTCTTCATCGTATCAATTGGACATGGTGATCCAGCAATCACCCCCGTACGCAAATTACTTAAATCAAAATCTGCAAAATTGGGCATTGCAAGCTCAGCAATAAACATAGTGGGCACACCATATAACCCAGTGCATTTTTCTTCCGCTACTACCTTTAGAACCACGGCGGGATCAAAAGCTTCACTCGGTAAAATCATGGCTGCACCAGTGCTAACGCAAGCGATTGTACCTAAAACCATGCCAAAGCAGTGGTAAAGCGGCACAGGGATACATAAACGATCATGCTCTGTAAAGCTTTGCTTAGCAGCCGTGAAACGACCATTATTTAGGATATTCTTATGAGATAATGTAGCGCCTTTTGGGAAACCTGTAGTACCCGATGTAAATTGGACATTAATAGCATCATCACACGTCAACGATTTTTTAATTGCACCCAGCGCCTTATCTGACTCTAATGTCGCTGATTTTTTTAGATCAGTAAAATTCATAAAACCAGCAGGAGTGTCATCACTAATAACTATTGCAATTTTTAAATGGGGTAAGATTTTAGATTTAAGGTCACATACTTCACTATTTGATATTTCTGGAGCAAGATCTTGCAACATCTGAACATAGTCCGATGTCTTAAATTTATCCGCGAGAACAAGGGCCTTACAGCCCGCCTTATTCAACGCATATTCAAGCTCTGACAACCGGTATGCGGGGTTTATAGTAACAAGAATTAGTCCCGCCTTTGCAGTAGCAAATTGTGTTACCACCCACTCCGCATTATTAGGGGACCAAATACCGATGCGCTCACCTTTTTTAAGGCCCAAAGCAATTAAACCTGAAGCAACCCGATCAACCTCAGCATTAAACTCTTTATAGGTCCAACGAATATCTTGATGACAGCTAACAAGTGCTTCACGGTCACCATATTCAGCCGTAGTGTCATCTAAGGCTTGGCCAATGGTTTTATCCCAAAGCGGCGTATCGGTTGCACCTTTTGCATAGCTTGTATTTATCACTTTAGTCCTCAATCCCTATCATAAACTTGCACGCTTATTGATTTGTCTCCAAAAAAATGAGTAAATCTTTGCGAATTTTATCGGCCTCTTGAACATAGGGGCTTTTACGCCTCATCTGGACCTCTGCTGTTGTAAATGGCTTAAAATCAGCGGGTACATGCTCAGCATCAAATTCATAAATCAGCCAGTTCATCATCTCAGCTAAAGCTTCACTTTTTAATCCTGTATTCGCCACGCCAGGCACACGCAGTAAAAATTCGCGGCCACCAGGTGCATTCAAAAAATTTGCAACTACCCCGACCATAGACGGCGCACCACCTTCAGACCCTTCACCACTACGAAGGTGACACCCTTGACAATTGATAATATAATTTATTGAGGCTCTATGCTTGTTTACGCCTGCGACGCCTGCGACTGTCGTCTCTGCGTGACTAATATTGCTATTTAATACAATAGCCAACACAAACAGCATTACTGATTTTATTGTTATCCTCACTTCATATCCTCTCAAGAATTTCGCTTCCCTGCGTTACACTTGGACACATATACACAAACTAGTCTTCACTACCAAAAGCAGCCTTGCGCAAGCCATATACTTTGTTTGCATTAAATTTAGGGTGCTCAGCTTTAATTTGGTTCACTTCTTCAACGGTAAAAGTTTCTACCGCTTCAGATGACGTGGATAAGGTGGTCGCTATGTAATTTAATACATCCGCGATCCCTTTAGGCTTTAACGCTGCCCCCTGAGCTTGCATAACACTTCGATATTGAATGCCATTAACTGTGATAGGTCCCATTAATCCTGAATTGAGCACCATGACCAGATAATCACGTCCCTCTTTTGTTGCCATCAAGCTTGTCAGGCGCTCATTAATTGGTGGGAAGGCACCAGGAACGCCCTTACCAGATGGCAAATGACATGCAGCACAGCGTTTATACGCTTTTGCGCCGTCATCAGCAAAGGATGCATCTATATTGCCGATAGAAGCGCTAAAAACTATAGCACAACTCAGTACAACTCTTTTTAACGCTTGCATTGCTTAACCCTACTCTAGTGCAGTACCAAGTATAACCGCGGTAGAGCAGTTATATGATGAGCTAGCAGTACCGAGACACCAGTTTGTGTCATTATTTTCCTGAGGGCGCACCATTGGGCGATCGCTCTCATTACGGTTACAAAGACATGAACCACATGTCGATTTACCACAGCAATCATTATAAGAAATGATATAACTTTTGCCATCCGCAGGGTTTTGGCACGTACCAATCCATGTAATAGGCGACATTTCAGTGCCTGGAGGACAAGAATTTTGAGTACCACCACAACAGCTACATAAAAAACCATCAATCGCGCAATAGCGCCAGTAATCACAAGATGATGGATCACCCGGATCTTGTATATTTCCTGTAGATTGTGATGCAACACCAGGGTAACCATTACCTGCGCCGCTACCGCCGTGAGGATTATCAGAAGCACGTGCCACAGGTAATAGTGGGATTGCAGCGCCGCCTACTAGAGCGCCACCTAACCCTGTTATAAAACTACGACGTGATGTTTTCATTGCAACCTTGCGTGAAAACTTTTCTGTCAGTTTATCGATGAATTTCATCGGTCAATTCCTTCCCATTTACAAACCAAATATTTTATTTGGGTGCTTAGCTTGCGTTACGATTTTTCATATAATCTTGTATTGATGAAACACCTAACTCTTTAGCCTCAAACAGACTTTCAAGATGTTCCCGTGAATTAATTAGGCCTAAAGAGGCAATTTTACCGTGCTCATCAATCAAAACACCATAAGGTAATTTACTAACCCCAAAACTACGCCCTAACAGTTCTGACACTACATAATCGAAATGTCCTAACTTAGCTTCCTTGACAAATTTTATATGCGTAGACTCTGTGCCATCACTAGCAAGAATAACGTCTAACCATTTGTTTTCAGCAGATTTCATTGAATCAAGGGCTGGCAATAATGTCTTACATACTGGACAATCCGGTGATAAGAAAAACACAAGTTGGCTACGGTCTTTGCGTTTATTTGTACCAATTTGAATTTGATCACCAGATAGGCTCTTAACCTTCATTTCTGGGGCATCATCGCCTGCCTTAACTTCTCTATTCATCGATAGAGCACCAGCAGGTGCAATACGTTCATGTAACACGCCGACTTGACGCATAAGCGCAAGTAGCATTAGTGCGAGCGCAACTATAACCACCCATGACAGGATTTGCGATATAACGAGGGCCGTTATCATAGACTTTGTTCCTTTTGAAACTCAATTACTGAAAGATATGTCTCATATGCTTGGTATAGCAATATGGCTGTGATCGCCGTTAATGAGGCTGTGATATAATCTAACCAGATAATATCACGTACAGTAGGCTCGATTAATGTAATCCCAGCGATTAAAGCCAAGACAACATTGCGAACAACCAATTTTGAACTCATCGGCGTTGACTTATTACTATTTCCCCAGCCACAACCACAATCTGCACCAGCTTTACCGCTAAGCAAAGCTATGGCAATCATCAAACCATAAAAACCAAACAGAGCGATGGCCAGCTGATTACCAATAATGTTATAAGCTGGCAGCACTATCAGTGCAGCAACAGCTATCTCAAAAAATGGCATAATAATAGCGATAAGCTTAAGCAAAGCATTAGGTAAAAAACCATAGCCCGCCAATGCCCGTTCAAAGTCTGCCTTATAGCGTAATTTATGAAAGCCACTGCCCGCAAAAAACAACGCTATAAACGCAGAAACACTTAACTGTATACCTAAGTCGATCATCAATATAGCCGATTACTTAACAGGGTGAATTTGGAAAGTATGCTGAGTAGCGCCACCACCAATCATCCGTAGATGCTTGCCTGTACGTGCTTCATAAACATCCATATTAAAATTAGCATTAGAAATAGCTAAATACGGAGTTTTTCCACCTGTAATAGCTATAGAAACACCCCACGTTTTAAGTGCAATAGTCCGAACTTTAGTCTTGGTTTTTGGATCAAACACCCAAACCTCAGAACCGCCATTTTTATGAGTGCCTTCGCCGCCACCTTCATGCATCAATACATACATAAGGCCATCAACATCGGTACCATCAATGATTTGCCATCCGCCTGGGCGCCAATTTTTAGCCTGCTCCTCATCAGTTAACAATGACCAAGATTCCATAACGTCGATCTTATCATTACTTAAGGACACAGGTTGGATATTACCCTTAAATGTAGGAAAGTATGAGATACCATCAAGCTCGGCATATTTAATAAACATTGGGTCATTATCTATGTCATTGAAAACTGCACTATCCACACGGCCTGTAAATTTTCCATTCTCATCTATCTGAAAAACAGACATACCACCATTACTACACTGCATGCCGAAACTTGTCTCACCAGCAGTATACATTTGCGTACAGCCAGGTGTCTGAATTTCTTCTAATAGTGTACGAGTTGACATATCTATTATTTGCACAGACGCAGCAGGCGTAAAGTTAAATACATACATAAAACGGTCATTGCCGCTGAGCGTAAGCGCATTACGTGATGCCATTACTTGAGCACGCTTTCCACCAGGCAAAACAATTTCTGCCCCAGGCGTTAGTGTCTCAGTGTCATAGATAGCGATAATATCAAGACGATCACCATATGTACCCCGAGTATAAAATGTCTGAGCTGAGTATAATTCATTACGTGTAGTAGACTGTGCAAAACTGCCAAAAAGAGAATTACCCATCAAACCCTTGTAGTTACGACTAGGTGCTGTCACATCAAAGACAACAACCTTGCCATCCTGGGCACCATTAAAGTTTATATCCTGCGCAAACACCCAATCCTTTGAATATTTGGCTGGTAATGTTTCTACATTAGGTGTTGACTCAGCAGGTAGATCAGCTGCCACCCCTGCACTAGATATAAGCATACTTAAACAAATAGCTGTCGATTTCAATAAACTCATTTTAGGCTCCCCTGCATGTTCACAGCAATCATAAATTTGCGCATTAGGACGCGCGTCCTAATAATATGGCAGACCTTATCAGACAGGTCAAGCGTAAGATAAAAGTTTATTGACACTATTTAATCGGCTTAGCTTATAACACTCTCATTTGTGGCGGATTTGGCAATCTCTACAAATGCATTTTTTGCTAATTTTAAAATATTCGGCGCATAGTTTCCACAAGGCTTTCCATTGCCTATAAATACTGTATGCCCCTCTATAGACGCGGACATGAATATAGAAAGGGTGATAACAGCCTCTTTCTTTAAACTTGGATTTACTTGAGCAATTAATTGCTGGAACACATGCCTTACTTTGGAATATACACCATCCATCGCAGCACAGACCACTGGATCATGCGCAGCCATAACCCATAACTCTGGAAAAAATCTTGTTGTCTCAAAAGTATATAAATCCTCTATGAGAAGCCCAGTAAAATCGGCTAGTTTCTGACTTGGTGTCAGATTCTCATTATTTACAATATGTAACCATACCTCCTCGTAACCATGCAGGATGCTTTCCACTAATTCATGGATTAGATTTTCCTTACTTGGATAATAATAAGACAAATTTCCCACAGTGATTTTACAACCGGCCGCTACTTTACGCATAGTAAGGTTATGAAAGCCTTCGGCAACAATCAAATCACGTGCTGCCACTAATATAGACAAGGATCGATCATGACCTTTTCTAGATTTTGCATTTGGACTATCCGCAGGTAGAGCAAGGTTCTTCATAATAACTCCATAATAATTTACAAAAGCCTTGTTTGACTGAATGACACACTAGCATCAAGCCCCGCAATATCCTAGCCAAACTGCACCTTAAAATACATGTGCCATAAATACAACAATTTAGGACAAACTACCTAATTTATTAGGACATTTGTAATATTTACGTTTACTACATCGTTATTTCTTGCAACGTTACTATAGAAATAAAGTCCCGTTATTATAGCGAGGCCATATATATTCAGGGGAAGACATTATGAAAAATCTCGGAAGCATTATTAAAAATTCAACAGCTATCACTATTGCGCTTGCTGCTTATACGGCAGGCTCTCACAGTGTGGTAGCTCAAGAAGAAAATTTCATTCTTGAAGAAATTCAAGTTACAGCACAAAAACGCAGCCAATCTTCTCAAGATGTTGGTATTGCGATTACTGCATTATCAGGCAAGCAGATGGCAGCGCTTGGTTATACAAATGCACAGCAAGTAACTGGCCTAGCACCTGGCGTGAGTACAGTTCAGCCAAATGGTGAGGCTAACTATTCAGTCGCTATTCGCGGCGTTGCCAATAGTGACTTCACTTCTAATACTGAAAGCCCTGTCGCTATATATGTTGATGATGTTTACATCTCGCAAATGTCCGGTGCTGGTTTCCAAATGTTTGATATGGACCGTGTAGAAATTCTGCGCGGACCACAGGGTACCCTATTCGGTCGTAATGCAACGGGTGGCCTTGTTCAGTTCGTAACAAAACGCCCTACGCAGGAAACGGAAGGATATGCTAATATATCTTATGGTAGCTGGAACCGTGTGAAGATGGAAGGTGCTGTTAGTGGTGCTCTATCTGAGAACGTAAGCGCACGTGTTAGCGCCATGGGCCATAAAGGTGGTGGTTATGTTGAAAACCGCGTAACAGGCGTTGATCTTAATAACGCTAATGATTATGCAGGTCGTTTACAGCTTCTTTTTGCACCATCTGACGATTTAGAGATTCTATTGAATATTCGTGCTGCAAGCCAAGATATCCGTACAGGTTTCTTTGAGCATGCTGGCGCTGTTTACCCTACTGCTCTGATCACGCCTAACACACCAAACAGTAACCTTGGTGGGTATACAGAGACTGATGGTGATGTATATGCAGGTGATTATGACCTACAAGGTTATAACGATTTAGAAACAAAAGGTATCACATCCACCATCACTTGGGATATGAGTGATAGTATTACGCTGACAAGTTTGACTGATTACCAAACTGTTAAACGTGACTATATGGAGGATAGCGATGCATCACCAGTTGATTACTTTAACTTCTTCTTGACTACTGACACTGAGCAGTTTTCACAGGAACTTCGCCTAAACGGCTCAACCGATAAGATGAAATGGGCTGCTGGTCTGTATTACATGGACCTAGATATCAATGATTCAAATGGTAATGTAGCGCGTGGATGGTTTAAAGATGCTCTACCTGCTTTATTTGGCGTTACACAAGAAGAAATGGGTGGCCTGAACGGTCTGTACAATCCTTATCATATGACTTCAGAGAGCATCTCAGTATTTGCTCAAACAGAATATGAAGTTAGTGAAACGGTATCTGTTATTGGTGGTTTCCGCTGGATAGAAGAAAAGAAAGAAATCGATTACCGTGATATCGGTGTTGTCTATAATGATAATGCTGAAGCAGACCCTCTTTCTAATTACACAGAGCTATTTGATTTTGTAGCACCTTATAACGGCAAACGTAATGACGGCAACTGGTCTGCGCGCCTACAGGTGAACTACAAGCCAACTGATGACTTATTAACATACCTTAGCTGGAACCGTGGCGTGAAGTCAGGTGGTTTTAATGCACCACTATTGCCAACGGATGTTCTGGTTACTGATGCATTCATGAACTACGCACCAGAAAAACTAGATGCTTATGAGGTTGGTTTCAAATTAGACATTCCTGAAAGCAGCCTGCGTATTAATGGCTCTGCTTATTATTATGACTATAAGAACTATCAGGCTTTCACTATTGTTGGCATTGATACCTTTAACATTAATACACAAGCTAAAAACAAAGGTTTCGAGCTAGAAGTCTTTGCGGCACCAATTGAAAACTTCAGCCTTATGGGCGGCGTTGGCTATATCAGTTCAAAAGTAACTGACGTACCAGGCCTAACTATTGATGTTGATACAGCAGCAGGTCTAGTTGAAGCCATCGTTCCTGGTGCAACATTAACGGCTATTCAAACACCTAAATGGAACCTTAATGGACTAGCGCGTTATGAAATTCCTATGGGTGATGGTTCACTCGCTATCCAAGGCGATTTCCAATATCGTACAAAGCATTACTTTGCTCTTCTACAGTCACCTGCTGTAGCACAAAAAGCATATGCGACTTATAACGCATCGATTGCTTATAGCTCTGGTGATGACGATTGGGAAATCCGCCTAGGTGTAGAAAACATCTTTGATGAAGAATATAAGGTTCAAACTTTTGACTTGTCAGGTAATGTTAATAACGGCGGGTTATTCTTTGGTGTTATTGAACAATATTATGGCCGCCCACGCTCATGGCGTCTTAGCTACAACATGAACTTCTAAGTTCAATGCTAAAATAAATATAAAGAGGCTTCGGAATTTCCGAGGCCTTTTTTTGTGTTAAGCAGTTTATATTCATTATACATTTATTTGTGAGTAGGGAAATTTTATGAAATTAGGAATAATAATGGTACTTGCAGGGTTTATCAGTAATAGCAACGCTGCCGATCAACTAGAAAACATTCATAGCAACGAGACCATAGGGACCGTTAGTCAAGTTTATGATGGGGCATTGATGCCTGACATTCAAGCCAACACATTCCGAAATATTGATCGCCTGTTTCCTACCCGTATCGTTAGACGTGGCGATAATGTTTATCCCCTACCTAAAGCAGATAAGCAAATTACAGATATAAGCTTCATCTCAAAAGATGAAAGTTATGATCTGGTTGATTATATAACATTAAACCGCATTAGCGGATTATTAGTGATAAAAGACGGCAAAATTGCGCACGAAAGCTACCATCTTGGCAATAGTGACAAGACCCGTTGGATGTCTATGTCTGTGGTCAAATCAATTTCAGCAACCATGGTCGGTATTGCTATTAAAGATGGCTTTATTAAAAGCATCGATGATCCACTGACCCAATATTTGCCAGTTCTCAAAGGAAGCGCTTATGACGGTGTTACTGTTAAAAACTTACTGCAAATGGCATCAGGTGTTAAATGGGATGAAACATACACCAATCCAAAATCCGACCGCCGCCACCTATTAGAAGCACAGATCGCCCAAAAACCTGGTGGCATGATACAAGTAATGTCACAATTACCACGCGCTGGCGAGCCCGGAACTGTGTGGAATTATAGCACAGGGGAAACTCAAGTTTTATCCGCACTGCTGAACGCGGCAATAGATCGCCCTCTTTCTCAGTATGTTTCTGATCGCTTATGGGCAAAGTTTGGTATGGAATCAGACGCTAACTGGTGGTTAGAATCATCTGATGGTGAAGAAGTCGGTGGCAGCGGACTGTCTGCCACGCTTCGTGACTATGGACGGTTTGGACAGTTTCTACTCGGCAATGGTATGGCTGATGGTCAAGCTATGTTGCCAGAAGGATGGCTCAAGGAAGCAAGTACACCTAAGATGATAGACGGCAAACATGTGGATTATGGCTACATGCTATGGCCCGTAGCCGAATCAGAAGGCGCGTTACACCAAGGCGCCTATCAAGCACGAGGGATTTTCGGACAAACCATATATGTGAACTCCGCTGAAAATTTAGTCATTGCTTTTTGGAGTGCCAGACCCAAACCTCTGGGTAAAACAACCGTCTCTGATTATGATTTTATGGGCGCTATAATAAAAGCGCTACGCTAAATACATCGTACAGAATTTACCATCTTGATTGAAAATAGCATTTCGCTTATAAATAAATTTGAATTTAATTCAAAATATGCATAATTAAAGACACGCTTTGCACTACACCACTACCCTATCCAAAAGGAAATATAATGCCATTAGTTCTAGATGAAGAAAACCAAATGTTCCGTGATATGACTCGCAAGTATATCGACGAGGAATTTCCTAAAGATTGGTGTCGTAAGCTAGAGGCGCGAGAGCATGAGTTTCCGCAAGAATTTTGGGATAAGCTAGTAAAATACGGTGCGCATGGCATCGGCATTCCCGAGGAATACGGAGGCCAAGGCGGTAATATCATTACCCAGGCTGTTTTTGCTCGCGAGTTAGCGCGCACAGCTGCGGGACTTGGTTGGATATGGGGCGTTACATCATTTTCTGGATCAAAGGCTATCTCCTTCTGCGGTAGTGAAGAGCAAAAGAAATGTTTCTTACCTGAAATTGCAAAGGGCAATCTTAAAACGGCCATGGCCTATTCTGAGCCTAGCGGCGGCACTGATTTGCTAGGCGGCATGAAGACTACGGCCGATAAAGTCGATGGTGGTTGGGTTATTAATGGCGAGAAAATCTGGAGCACATTAGCTGGTGAGGCTGATTATCTACTACTTATGGCGCGCAGTAATAAGGATGTTGAAAAAAGAGCTGATGGCGTGTCGATCTTTTTTGTGCCTGCCAAGAGTGAAGGCATCACAATGAAGGCACTGGATAAGCTAGGTATGAGAGCGGCAAGTTCATACTCAATTCATTTAGACGGTGTTTTTGTACCCGATGATCTATTACTCGGTGAAGAAGGTAAGGGGTTTTATCAATCCACTAAAACGCTGAATAATGAGCGTCTAATAAATGCTGCATCCTGTCTAGGTATGTTGGATGGCGTGATCGAAGACGCGGTTGATTATATGAAGGAACGTCATACCTTTGGAAATCCCATTGGAAAATATCAGGTGTTACAGCACTATATTGCCGATATGGCCATGTGGCAAAAGCAAGGTGAATTAATGCTGTATCACACGGCGCAACTCCAAGCCGATGGACACCCATCTGCGTTAGAGTCTGCCATGGTGAAGACACTATGCTCTGAATATGTAGGCAAAGCCGCTGATCTGGGCATTCAAATATTAGGTGGAATGGGATATTCAGCCGAAACTGATATGCAACGATATTGGCGAGATTCACGCCTACTACGCATTGGCCCTGTTAGTAATGAAATGGCACGTAATCAAATCGCCGAAAGCTTTGGTCTACCGCGTTCTTATTAGGATTTAATTGATGAGCAATTCAAACAAAGAGATAGTGCTAGCTTTCCTTAATGCCTCGGTAAAAGGCGACGAGAGCGCAATGATAGAGCTCCTACACCCTGACGTGCAAATAATTGAAGCAGACTCCCTACCCTACGGCGGTACAATCCATAGCCCTCAGGGGTTTTTAGACCTTATCCCCCGCGTTTTTAAGACATGGGACAACACAAATGTTGAAGTTGATCACCTGATAGCCGAAGGAGACAGAGTTGTTCTATTGGCCCATATGACAGGCCAAGGCAAAAATGGTGGTGAAAAGTTTAATATGCCCATCTCAGAAGTATGGTTAGTAGAGAATGGTAGGATAAAAGAAGTCCGCCCTTATTACTTTGATACAAAATTACTGCACGACATCAATAAAGGCGGAGAGTGATTTACGACACCTGCTCTGTTCTGACTTTATAGGCCTTAGTAATAATCTCAGCCAGTGCTATATCCCGTGCTGTTAACCCATTAAACTCATGGGTCGTGAGTAGAATATTCACCCTGTTATAAATATTTTCCCATTCTGGATGATGATCCATCTTTTCTGCATGAATAGCAATTTCACTCATAAAGCCAAAAGCTTCAGCAAAGTCGGTAAAAATTAAGGCACAGGTCATAGATAACTGGTCATCTGATATAGCCCATATGGATTGAGACTCAATGAAGGCATCTATTTCTTGTTTTGTTAATAATGTCATATTTAACGTGCGGCAACAACGACTTGGTCAATAGCACCAAAAATACTCTTGCCATCACTATCCATCATTTCAATACGTACACGGTCACCAAACTGCATAAAGTTAGTAGAAGGCGTACCATTATTAATTGTTTCAATCATCCGTATTTCTGCGATGCAGCTATACCCTAAACCGCCCTCAGATATCGGTTTACTTGGTGTGCCGTCACTATCTTTATTAGAGACAGTACCAGAACCAATGATGGTCCCAGCACCAAGTGGTCTTGTTTTCGCAGCATGTGCAACAATGGTGGGAAAGTCAAAAGTCATATCAACACCAGCATTAGCCTTACCAAAGGCTTGTCCATTATAATGGATAATAAGTGGCAAGTGTAGTCTAGCGCCGTCCCACGCATCACCTAGCTCGTCAGGTGTGACACATACAGGGCTAAAGCTGCTAGATGGTTTGCTCTGAAAGAAACCAAATCCCTTGGCAAGCTCGGCTGGAATTAAACCACGTAGTGACACATCATTAACCAGCATAACCAGTCTTATCTCTCCTGCTGTTTCGGCTGATGTTGCACCCATAGAAACATCACCTGTAATAACAGCGACCTCGCCCTCCATATCTATACCGTAGGCCGTATCAGCTACTGTAATATCTTCACGCGGCCCTAAAAATGCATCAGAGCCACCTTGATACATTAATGGATCAGTCCAAAACGATTCTGGTATTTCAGCGTTCCGCGCTTTGCGCACTAGCTCAACATGATTTACATAAGCTGAACCATCAGCCCATTGATAAGCGCGCGGCAGTGGTGACGCACATTTCTTCTCATCGAATGCTTCGCCCTCTCCAGCGTTAACTCGGTCATATAATTCTTCTAATGTTGGCTTTGTGATATCCCAGTTATCCAACGCCGACTGCATAACAAGACCAGTCTCAATGAAACGCTCAAGATCACGCGACACAACAACAAGTGAGCCATCACGGCCATTTTTATACGATGCTAATTTCATTTATCTTCACCAAACTCTCTCTCGTGTAACCACGCGGCATGGCGCGGTGCTTTTTTTGTTTTTGACCATTCTTCGATCATCGCTGGCGCTACTTCACGCAAACGATCCAAATCACCAGGGCGGTCTGTATTTGCAGCTAACTCAAGCCTGTGTCCATTAGGGTCAAAGAAATAAATAGATTTAAAGATGCCATGATCTGTTGGACCAAGAACATTAATACCGTGCGATTCTATCTGCACCTTAGCAGCAAGTAGCGCGTCCATATCAGCCAATTTAAAAGCAATATGCTGCACCCATTCAGGGGTATTAGAATCGCGGCCCATTTGTGGCTGAGTAGGAAGCTCGAAGAAAGCCAAAATATTGCCCATACCAGCATCTAAGAATATATGCATATAAGGGTCAGGCGCCTTGGTCGAAGGCACTTGATCCTCAGCAATGGCTAGGACCAGATCCATATCCATGACTTTATTATAAAACTCGATGGTTTCCTTAGCATCATTACAACGATAGGCTACATGATGAATCTGTTGAATATTCATATCACTTACTTCCCTCTATTCATTACAATAATTAGTTACATTAGAAACTAAATAAATGCCATAGTTAATTTAACATGCTCAATTACTTTTCTGCTTTTAGAGATGCTTAATTAGATATATACATGTTATAAGTAAGATAGATCAATTAACTCATGTTAATTACTGATCTAAAGCACACCTTAAAATATTTTATGAAATAGAAAACTATGAAATTACTTGTTCGAAATCTAGCTAAATCTACTTTAGAGACTGACTTGAAAACTATCTTTGAGGAAATAGGCACTGTGCAGTCATGCTCATTAGTCATGGATAAATCGACAGGACAGTCAAAAGGATTTGGTTTTGTAGAGATGCCTAAGCAAGGCGAAGCGAAAGCCGCTATTAAAATGCTAAATGGTAAAAAAATATCTGGCAATAAAATACGGGTAAAAAAAGCTGAAGCTACAATCCCCACCCCCTCAAAGCAAAAAGACGAGACTGTGGATGATGTTCAAAGTACCGATAAAAAAATCTTAATCGTGGAATAGGCCTTAATCTACAAGATCGCCTATATTTTCGCGCAAGACCTTTAATTCACCTAAAATGTCCGCCAATGCTGCTTTTTGCTCAGCCTTTCTGGATGCGCGCTTTTCTTCATCCACAATTGAAGTATTACTGCTCTTAATTTCTTCAGCAGTTTGTGTTAAAGATTGAGCCTCTTTAGTTATAGTAGCTTGATCTTCTTGAACTTTTTTAGCTTCCGCCGAAAAAGAAACAAACTCAGCACTTGGCTCAATTGATACACGCTCATGCGATGGTTCAATAACAGGAACTGGCTCAACAGGTTTAGATGCAAGTGCTGCCTCTATTGTATCCTTAAGCCCTTGTTCTTTAAATAGTTTTTGGACACCACGAATAGTATAGCCCTCTCGGTGCAGTAAAATTTGCAGAACTTCTAATAATTTTATGTCGGAAGGACGATAGTAGCGCCGATTGCCACCTCGCTTAAGAGGACGTAATTGGGAAAATTTACTCTCCCAAAAGCGCAGTACATGTTGAGCGAGACCAAGATGGTCAGCGACTTCAGATATTGTTCTGAAAGCATCCTCAGCTTTAACGCCTCGAGGACGAGCTGTATCAGCCGGCCTAACCACAAGCAACTCCTCTCAAATTAAGAATTGCCGTTAATCTGGTCTTTCATGACCTGACTCGGTCTAAAGACAAGAACACGACGAGGATCAATAGGCACCTCTTCACCTGTCTTTGGATTACGGCCCATACGTCCGTTCTTCTGACGTACTAAAAAGCTGCCAAAAGATGAAATTTTAACATTCTCACCCTCAACTAAACGATCAGCAACTTCATCAAGTACTGCTTCTACTAAAGCCGAAGATTCATTACGTGAAAGCCCTACTGATTCATAGATAGACTCTGTTAGATCAGCGCGTGTAAGTGTATTTTTGCTCATGGAGCTATCCCTTGCCAAATAAGAAATTAATACTCAATCTAACGCAATCCTACTGAAAGGTCTTTTTAGAGTCAATGATTAGCTAGTATTTCTAAGCACTTAGACAAAAGAATTGAAGCGAATGGCATTTACCATCCTAAAGTCACATCTACAATTCAGGGGCTAAATCCTGCAATTAGCTAGCATCCCTGCGGGTTTCAAGATCGCCAGCAGCTCCCATCTCAGTAAGATCTTCATGAATGGAAGTATTAATATCATTCAACGCCATATCACGTGCAGCCGTCACAGCGGCCGCAAAACCCTCTGCATTGGAACCGCCATGGCTTTTAACGACAAGACCATTTAACCCCAAGAACACACCACCATTGTGATTATTGGGATCTAGATGTTCTTTAAGTGACTTTAAACCTTGTCTAGCTAGTAAATACCCAATCCTAGACATGAAGGATGATTTAAAAGCATTCCCGAGCAACGTTGTAACGAATCGCGCTGTACCCTCAGCAGTTTTCAGCGCAACATTGCCAGTAAATCCGTCAGCCACCACAACATCCATCTCGCCAGAAGCAATACCATCACCTTCGACAAAACCTTTAAAAGAAAGCGGTAGATGCGGCGTTGCCTTTAAAATCTCAGCTGCCATTCGAATACTATCTTTACCTTTTAAATCTTCTACACCCACGTTTAAAAGGCCGACAGTAGGTTTTCTAAGGCCAAGAACTGTGCGAGAATAAGCAGCCCCCATAATCGCAAATTGCACTAGATTATGGGCATCACACTCAACATTGGCACCTAGGTCAAGCATAACGCATTCACCGCGTATAGTTGGAATGGGTGATGTGAGAGCTGGCCGATCAATGCCTGGCATTGTGCGTAAGATAAATTTAGCAAGGGCCATCAAAGCGCCTGTATTACCAGAAGATACAACGATATCCGCCTCACCCTCTTTTACAGCTTGAATAGCAAGGCCCATAGATGATTTACGACCACGCCGTAGCGCTTGTGAAGGTTTATCCTCAGCTGCAACAACTTCCATAGTATGATGAATGGTTACGCAATCTCTAAGGCTTGCATATTTAGCGACTAAAGGCGTAAGTTTATCCTCACGACCATAAAGCAATATAGTAATATCTGGGCAAAGCTCTTTTGCTCTTGCCAGACCATCCACCACAGCATATGGCGCATGATCTCCCCCCATTCCATCAACTGCGATGGTAATAGTTTTTACCACGAAAAACCCTCAATTTCTGACTCAAACAGTCTTTACTAAATTATTCTTTGCATTGCCATTATAGCATGCGTTTAACCCTACCATAAAGTATAATGATATTACTTCAAGTTTTGTCACGTAATTTTTCTAAAGCAGAAAAAGGGTTTTTCTTCTCAAGAAGCTCTTCATTGAAAGTAACATCTTGATTAGGCTTTATTTTTATATCCGCGCCTTCTTTGCGTGGGAACTGATCTAATGCCATAGAAACTGTCTGGGCAATAACCTCACCTAGATTAATTTCATCACCTTCTAGTGCGTCATACTCATCTGCCTCTGGATCAAGAAATGCCTCAGCCTCATCTAAACGTTCCAATTCTTCAGGGCCTACTAGTCTTAAATATAGCTCAGTATCAATATTAGATGGCACGGGGTCATTAGACACAACACAATGTTGATCGAGGTCAGCTTTAACATTGCCCTTTAAGAGCACACCTTGTCGTGGTCCTTTATCCTGAATTTCGACGATAGCTGAGAGAGACCTTATAGCATTAAGACCAAAACGTTCGGCTAACTCTGCGAGATCGTTATCTGACACAACAAGCTCGAATGTGCGTGAGCCAGACTTTAATTCTGACACTTTGATATTTTGTTTAAAATCACGTTTCATGATTGATGTTATGGTCATTTTAGTTTCTCTTTTATTTAAATGCTGGATAGTCGTAATTTGAGGTTAGGATATCATCCACCCTTATTTGTAACAAGGCATCAATCATATCTCTGACATGTTTTGCCATTCCAGGCGCCATATCATGGGTGCCGTCTTCCATCGAATACAAATTGCGGCTAAGGCATTCAATAAGCATATCATCGTTCTCTTCAGCTATAGCTTGTGTGTATGCGGTCGCGCGTCCTAACCACGCAACTGCCATACTCTTTACTTGCTTGCCCACCCGCATATCACCAACCCCCATCTCACGTAGAGACCGATCCATATCACAAACCAATGCCTCTTGTAATCCTTGGATCATCTCATGCTTACCACCAAGCTCTATTGAGATTCTATTGGTCACTAAAAATAGCTGTAGAATAATCAGATCAAATCGGCCTTCAAGACTGTCCTCCACACCCAATTCAGTATAATAGAATTCTTGACGTGCCCTACCCACCGCTTTGCTATATAGGTGGTAATGCTCATCACGGATTTTAAAAAAGCCTGAAATTGCTTTAAATATTTTACTCAGCATCTCTTTATACCTTGTTTTCATCTGCGATCACGCCTAAGAATAGCCACAAATATTTGCCAAAAAGGTTTGACTAAATATTTTACAGGAACTTATGCTAATTAAAGACAAGCTTTTACTTGACCTTTTTTATAGAGGATGGCTCTATCATGAGCCTCACATGAGTGCAATGTTCTTGTAAGATAATAAATTTGGCAGTAACGAATATAAATTGATTAGGATCGACCAGAGAAATGAAAAAATCTGTACAATATCTTTTAATTGCCGCTTTAGGCCTATCAATGGCAGCTTGTGGTAAAACAAAACAGATTAGAGGCTATATGTTTGACACCGAACTTGCTGATGCAATTCAGCCAGGTGTAGACAATAAAAACTCTGTTAACGCTACAATGGGGTCTCCCACGCTACTTGGGACCTTTGATGATAATATTTGGTATTATGTATCTACTGAAGTAAAATCGCGCCCATTATTCTTTCCTGAACCTCTTACAAGACGTGTTATGGCAATCAATTTCAGTGACAAAGGTATCGTAGCAAAGGTTGATAATTACGACCTTAGCACCGCGCGTAAAATCGCCATGGTACAAGAGAAAACCCCAACACTGGGTAAAAGCCTTAATTTCTTCCAACAATTGTTCATGAATGTTGGACGCTTCTCTGGTCAAGCACCAGTTGGCGGACAAGGAAGCGGCACACCAAACGGTGGTGGATCAGGCCCTAACGGCTCATAAATTGATCTAAACATTTAATTTACAAAAAAGCCCTGCCATTCTGGCGGGGCTTTTTTATGATAAATACACTTTAAATAGAGGTACGTCTTTTGATGGGTGAAAGCTTTTAAAACTGAACGCGCTTAGTATAGCCACCATCAACGATTAGGTTAGTACCCGTGACCCACGAAGCGACGGGGCTAGTTAAAAATGCGATGGCATTTGCGACCTCCCGCGTTGTGCCTAACCTTTTTGCCCCGTGACGATCTGCCACCATCTTATATTGATCAGGGTTTTGCGCTTTAACAGTCCCCCAATAACCGTCATGCACATCAATGGGGCCCGGTGACACAGTATTAACACGAACACCATGCGGCGCGGCCGCATCGGCTAACTGACTGGCATAAGCAATTAAGCCCGCTTTAATCGTCGCATAGGCACTAGGCCCGCCAAAGGATTCAATTGCGGAGATGCTAGAGACCACAACAATAGAGCCCTGCTCGCTTTCAGCTAAATATGATAGTGCCTTATCGCAGCCCTGCACCGTTGCCATCAAATCTACATCAAAGGCATTAGACCACCCTTTAAGACCTGGTTCTGCACCGCCACTAACATTGGCAACAAAGCCATCTATACCGTCAAATTCATCTGCGGCATTATCAATCCAACCCAGATATGCCTGAGTGTCCCGCACATCCACAACGGTGCCCATGACATGGCCAACATGTTTATTCATATGCTTTGTTACACAGGCGTCAACTTGGTCCGCATTACGTGCGCAAAAGGCAACATTAGCACCCTCTTCAAGAAATGTCTCTACAGTAGCTGCGCCAATACCGCGCGTGCCACCTGTAACCAGTATATTTTTACCTTGTAGTTTTAAATCCATGGTGCAATCCCTTATAGGTTATAAATTCTCACTAAGAGCCTGCCCTCGCAACTTACGGCGTAAAACTTTACCAACAGGTGACTTAGGTAATTCCTCAACAAATCGAATAACCTTAGGTACTTTATAGGCCGTTAAATGCTCCCTGCAATGTACGATAACATCGTCCTCGGTACAACTATCATCCTGCACAACTATATAGGCTACGACTTTTTCGCCAGTTTTACCATCTGGTACACCAACAACAGCCGCATCTAAAACTTTATCAAATTGAGTAATTGTATCTTCTACATCGGCAGGAAAAACATTAAAGCCTGAAACAATGACCATGTCTTTAATCCGGTCAACAATATATAAATAACCCTCTTCATCGAACTTAGCCACATCACCCGTTTTGAACCACTCGCCATCGAATGCCTCTGCGTTCACCTCTGGTTTATTCAAATAGCCCTTAGTCATTTGCAGGCCACTAACCCATAGCTCGCCCCTTTCACCAATTGGCATATCTTGACCATTATCGCCTATGATGCGCGCCTTGGTGCCTGCAATCAGCTTACCGCAGGTGCCACGTTTTGGTACCCCCTCAAACCGCATACCAGCCACAACGCCTGAACTTTCAGTTAGACCGTAGCCCTCATATATTTCAGCGCCAGTAAGCTCTTTCCATGCTGATGCTGTTGCCTCTTGCAAGGGAGCAGCACCACTAAGGCAAACCCTAAGCGATTTAGGTGGATTTTTCTGGAACCAATCTTGCTCAAGCAAACTTAGGTATAGAGTGTTAACCGCAGGCAATACCGTGATTCTAAATTGTTCAAAGGCATGTTTAATTGCCGTCATGGGTCTTGGTATTGGTATCAGTACAATGTTGCTGCCAGTACGCATCACACCTATACAACCAACGGCCAGTGCGTAAATATGATATAAGGGTAGTATCAGTAGTAATGTATGCTGGTCATTATCTAATATATCTGCATTTTTAAGAGTAAACTGAGAAATATCATTGAGTATATTCGTGTGTGTAAGCTCTGCCCCCTTTGATCGCCCTGTCGTCCCGCCTGTATATTGCAAGATGGCTGTATCATCAGGATTCACACCCTTGGTATATGATTTAATATCTGCACCATCAAAAACACGTTGCATGCCTGCTTTTAAAACACTGGCAAAATCACCATCAATCGGCCGGCCAAAGGATGGTATCATACGTTTTAGATATTTAAGAACAAACCCCAATAGCTTTCGCTGTAATGTCGGAAATAGATCGAGCAAAGACAATGATACAACATGTGTGACCGAAGTATCTGCTGTAGATTCAACCATTTTATCAGCAAAAATATCAATCATAAACAGTGCCTTAGCCCCACTATCCTTCAACTGATGATTAACCTCGTCCGCGGTATAAAGCGGGTTAATATTGGTTAATTTTAGCCCTGCCTTAAGCACACCAAAAATAACCACTGGATAAGATAGAATATTAAGAGACATCAAGCCGACAACATCGCCTGCTTTAAGTCCTAAATCTTCACGCAAATAAGCGGCAATAGCATCAGAGGCTAACCCGACATTTTCAAAAGACAAACTAGCCGTATGCCCCGTTGGTAATACGCAGTTAAAGGCTGACCTTTTATTAAATTTATCAACAACTTCATTAACAAAAGTTACTAAATTAGGCGCAATTAAATCATCTTGCGAATAGGCTGATAACGCGTGATAAACGCCGTCCTTATCTATAAAACTATCTGACATATATTCCCTTTTCCCTAACTAGGTGCATCCTCAACTCTGTCAACAAATGCCCCACTCGCATTCATTAAGTCATTAAAGTCATCAGCCATTTGATATCCAGCCTGCACAACCTTTGCCCAGATAGCTAGTCTTTCTTCATTACTATAATCTTTAAAATCAGTGCGTCCCGTAATTTTACCGTAAGGCAGTGATGCCACAAGATCATCGGTTGGGCATAACATTACTGTGTCATTCCAACTGTCCCCCTTAGCGTGACGGCTTTTAAATGCTTTATCGAACCAACCTGGTGTCATATGGCTATAGAAATGTGGGTATAGTATAACCCCTTCTTTTAGATCCCAATCTTGACCAAAGTGATAATCAGTTACGCCGCCATCACGGTAAGCCCCTTTAGGTGCGCCCTCTATGTCTGCTATCTCATGCCAAAACCCAGGAATTGATCCTGAAGCCATCATTACATCTGCTAGGTTTTCCTCAGTAATCGGCACATCAAAACGGTTAAAACTATCTAATGGCCCGAGCGGTAAATCAGATTGGTTTACTGAAAATAGTGCCCTATCGAACGCCCAATCCAGTGTATCGCGTGATATAAAATTAAGCGCTGCGGCCTTAATCATACCAAGAATATTCATATAGGGGGCACCACGCATACCAGCGATGCCCTTTGCGCGTACGCTAATGATATTCAAACGACGCTGTTGATTACTAACGATCTCTGCAGATCTGCCATCAGCTATTAACTCCCTCGCAAGAGCATAGCTATCATCTGTCCACAGATCACGATTACCATCAGCATCATATTGTTGACCAAAATATAATTCTTCGAACAGGTTAAACGCTTTTCGAGGGTTTGCTGTCGCGGCTAAGGTCATGCGCCAAGCACCAATACTCGTGCCAAGCAGATCTATAGGGCGTGATGAGTTGAGCAACCAATCACCAAATATTAGATCATCTAAACCACGTAATATCAGCCACTTAGGGCCTCCTGAAGCGCCTAAAACCATCCGCACCATATCTGGTGTAAGCCCACCATTATCAATGATACGTTTCTTAGCCGTTTTGCCCGCAATGATACGAAGAGCTTTCATCCCTACCCCTGAAACTAATTTTATTAAGACATTTTAATTATGACTTTGCCGCGTGCTTTGCGCCCCGTTAAACATTCAAAGGCATCCTGAAATTGATCAATAGTGAATATATCATTGACCAGTGGATCAATACGCCCTTCGTTAAACATGGCGAACATTTCTTGCATGTTATTCATTTGCTCAGTCGGATTTGCCGCCGCCCAAGCACCCCAGAATACACCAACGAGTGACGCTTGTTTGAGCAGGCATAAATTAAGAGGCATTTTTGGAATATCACCAGCAGCAAAACCAATGACTAGATGCCTGCCATTCGGGGCTATGCTGCGGAATGCGGCCTCTGAAAAATCACCGCCCACAGGGTCATAAATTACATCTACATCCTTACGGCCTGTCTTTTCTTTTATGGCAGCGCGCAAATCCTCGTCCGTATAATTAATCAGATAATCAGCACCCGCTTGTTTACATACCTCTAGCTTTTCAGCCGTAGAAGCCGCTGCTATAACAACTGCACCCATAGCCTTAGCTAACTCGATCGTTGCAAGACCAACGCCGCCAGCGGCACCTAGCACGAGAACATGTTCACCCTTTTGAAGATTCGCACGCTGTTTTAGCGCATTATAGCTTGTAGCGTATGTGATAGTAAAACCCGCCGCTACTTCAAATGGCATTTTATCTGGGATTGGAATGATACTATGCTGAGACACTACTATTTGCTCAGCCAAACCACCAACCATAGCGTTAAATATAACACGGTCACCAACTTTGGCATTAGTGACACCATCACCTATAGCAGCAATAACACCCGCACCTTCGCCACCAGGTATAAAGGGTAAGTCAGGTTTAAACTGATAAATACCCTGAATAATAAGTGTGTCTGGAAAATTTAGGCCACTCGCTTTAACATCGATAAGCACCTCACCTTTACTGAGCTTAGGTGTATCCATAGTATCGACAATTAACTTATCCGCGCGACCTAATTCTTTACAGACTACAGCTTTCATTATCCATTCTCCCTTACAAGAAAAAAGGCAGAGCAATACCTGCCCTTAATACTTATATATCAATATATTATAGTTAACACTTAACCTATTTTAACGCCGTGAAGTTCAGCGCTTTTCCCCAGGAATTTCATAGTTTGATCATTACCCTGTGTATATTCTTTAGCAGTTGAAGCATCACTTACTTGATCCCACTGAGCTGCAATGTTTTCAGGTGTAGCATCTTCTGGCTTTAGCATTATACCATCAGTCTCTGTGATAATTGCGCGCGCAAACCCACCAGCACCAGCAGTGATGATACAGCGATTAGGACCATCTTTTCCTGCCATATATAAAACTGCAGGCGTCACAAGTTCTGGCTTTAATAACTCTAATGCAGCTGGTGGCATTAAGGCCTCTGTCATACGCGTGGCAGCTACGGGTGATAGGCAGTTAATATTAATGCCGTATTTAGCGCCTTCGATACACAGTGTATTCATAAACCCTACTAAGCCTAACTTAGCTGCGCCGTAATTAGCCTGACCAAAGTTACCATATAAGCCACTAGATGAAGTGGTCATAATGATACGACCATATTGTTGTTCCTTCATGATATCCCAAACAGCGTCAGTACAATTAGCCGACCCTTGCAAGTGAACGTTAAGAACTACTGCAAAATCAGACATCTCCATCTTGGTGAATGATTTATCACGCAAAATACCAGCATTATTAACAAGGATATCAATACGCCCCCATTTATCCATGGTGGTTTTGACCATGTCAGCGACCTCGTCCACATTACAAACATTAGCGCCGTGAGCAATTGCCTCGCCGCCAGCTGCCACGATCTCATCCACGACAGCCTGTGCCGCAGACGTTGAAGCACCTGTACCATCGGCAGCACCGCCTAGGTCATTCACAACGATCTTTGCACCGCGCTCAGCCAGCGCTAGTGCGTGACAACGCCCAAGGCCGTTACCTGCACCTGTTACAATTGCTACTTGATCATCATATCTAATTGTCATTTTCTCATTCCTTTAACTATTGCTCAATACTATATAAATATTACTATTATCTGCCAACAGGAGCGGTCATAACCATAAACATCCACTCTGCGATAAGCGCAGGCTTTTTACCGCCTTCTATTTCCACTGTAATTTCATTTGTAATCAATGCGCGTTTACCCCCACCCTTAATAACAGCATCTTTTAGAACAACCCGAGTTCTAATTTTGCTGCCTGATGGTACTGGCGCTAAAAATCTTATTTTTTCAAAGCCATAATTGATGACAGTCTCTACACCATCAACCTCAATCATTGCGCCTTCGGACATCTTAACAAGCATAGATAAAGTTAAAAACCCATGGGCAATAGTGCCACCAAACATGCTATCTTTGGCTTTTTCTTCATCAACATGGATATATTGCCAATCCTCAGTAACATCTGCAAATTGGTTAATGCGATCTTGGCCCATAACTGACCACTCTCCAACACCTGTTTCTTCGCCGATGTGGTTTACTAATTCTAAAATTGGAACAGTTAGTGCCATAATATTTCTCCATATGATTTTCGATAATTTGAAACTAAGATGCCTTATGTGGAAATTAGAATCTATCTAATTATATTATTAATTAATCGTTGCTTTACATTACAACATATTCGATGTTTTATTATCCACTCAAAACAAACCCAAAGTTCAAATTTTTAAAATTCATATTCTATAAAGGTCTAGATATCAACGAAAAACCTGACATAACTCAAAATATAATACACCCTGAATTCCCATACAAGCGTGTTTGGGATCTCGCCTGGCCTAACATTATGGCTAACATTCTGGGTGTTTGCATTTCTTTTGGCCATATGATGATAGCCGCTCCGCTAGGTCCTAATGCCAGCTTCGCTGTCATAACAGGTGGTCGTATACACTTCCTGCTCATGTCTTTGATCATGGCTTTATCCATTGCGGCAACGGCGCTTGTTGCCCGCGCGTGGGGCGCTAAAGCATACGATGAAGCATCTGCTGCTGCTAGTGCTTCTATTGGCTTTGCACTCTTTATCTCGATCATATTATCAATAGCCGCTTATTTTGGATCTGACTTGATCGCTGGCGCCTTTACCCAAGACCCAAATCTTGTTCAATTAACAAGAGACTATCTAAAACCCATAGCAATTTTCAACATCCTCTTCGCGTTTGGCACTATGCTGGCGACAGGATTGCGGGCCATTGGTGATGTTAAACGCCCAATGAACTTTCTAGCATTCTCGGCTGTAATTAATCTTTTATCTGCCTATACATTCTCTACTGGCCAATTTGGCTTTCCTGCATATGGACTAAGTGGGATTATCTGGGGAGGCATTCTTGCTCAAGCATTTTCCTTAGTTATATTTATAGCTAGATGGTTTTTGGGCCATTATGAAATTAAACCTGTATATAATGCCTTTTTCGACTTTAAGCGATATCGCCCTCTCATATCGATTGGTGCGCCTGCTGCCTTAGAACAAATAGCTATCCAAACAGGATTTCTGTGCTTTATGGTTATTATAGGCACTTATGGCACAGCAGCTTTTGCTGGCTATGGCATTGGCATCTCTCTTCTTGGAGTATGTATTGTTATTGGTTTGGGCTTTGGTGCTGCTGGAGCTACATTAACGGGACAAACACTTGGTGCTGGGCAACTGGATAATATTCACTCCAGTGGGTTCAAAGCTATGCAAATGGCTATTATCACCATGTCTATTGTGGCTATAATATTTTATGTATTTAGGGCGCAATTAGCCCTATTGCTGAGTAATGACCCTGCTACACAAGAATTAACAATCGTATTTGTAACTGTACTTGCTATTTCTCAACCCCTCATGGCGATTGAATTCTCTATTGGTGGCGCTTTGCGCGGCGCAGGTGACACGAAATACCCCCTATATGTAACGTTAATCGCCATGGTTATAACGCGCTTGTTAATAGGCATAATTGCATGGAAACTTGGTGCCTCAATTAACTTCATGTATAGTATAATTTTAATAGACTATCTCATTAAAGCGATTATGTTAATTAAACGATTCCAAGGTGATAACTGGATAACAGCTGCTGGCAAAGCCCACGCACCCAGCGCACTACAGGGTGATGTTGGCGTAAACAGAACCGCCGTTCGTGAATATTATACAAGCCATCCAAATGCAGAATTACCCTCAACAGGGGATGATTTACTAAACAAATGAGGAAAGGGAAACTCATGCCAAGAGGCCATCTAGAAATTGAAAGTGTTAAAGATAAAGTATCAACTGAGGAATGGAAGATACGCCAAGAGCTAGCTGCATGTTACCGCGCCGTTGCTAGCTTCGGCTGGGATGACCTTATCTATACGCATATAACAGCGCGCGTGCCCACTGATGATGGTTCACATGCTTTTCTCATAAATCCACTGGGTTTAATGTTTGATGAAGTTACAGCTTCTAGCCTTGTTAAAATCGATACAGAAGGCAACAAGCTTATGGATAACCCTTTCCCCGTTAATGCGGCAGGCTTTACTATTCACAGCGCCATACATCATGCCAATGAAAATTCAGCCTGTGTTCTGCATCTTCACACGCCCTACGGCATTGCAGTTTCAAATTTAAAAGACGGGCTGCAACCCACATGTCAGAGCGCCATATTCCCATGTGCTACGCTAGCATATCATGATTATGAGGGGCTTGCTGTGCGCGAAGATGAAAAAGCACGCATGTTAGCCAACATTGGTAGCAGCAAAGCAGTGTTACTGCGCAATCATGGCACCATGTCGATCGGCAGTTCAGTCGCCGAAGCTTTTCAAATTATGTATTTCCTCGAATTTGCCTGCAAAACTCAAATTTTAACGATGAGCGCCGGCACTGAGCTTGTACCTGTTAGCCCCGAGGCAATGCAAAATACTATACGAGATGTTATGAAACCAACGGCAGGTGATCCATCTGCAATGATGTGGGCAGCAATGATGCGCCGTATGGAGCGTTTGGACCCTACATTTTTAGAGTAGCATGCAACTATAAGCGCATACAGGAGTTGACTATTGACCTATGAAGATATTGCTCCCCTCATTGAGGGCTTAAAGCTAACACAATTAGATAAATATCTATTTTCTGGTCAACCTAATGCTTGGCCAGGCGGTCATGTCTATGGTGGTCATGTTTTAGCGCAATCAATGGAAGCCGCTATGAACACGGTTTCTGACACTGTTCATTTTCATAGTATGCATGCCTATTTCCTGCGCCAAGGCAAAGCGGGTCGTCCAATTGTTTACGAAGTAGACCCTATTCGTGATGGGGGTAGTTTTTGCACACGTCGTGTAGTCGCTATTCAAGACGGCGTTGCTATATTCAATACCTCCCTATCTTTCCATAAAAAAGAAGAAGGTTTCTCTCATCAAATTGATAATATCTATATCGACACAAACCCTGAAGATTATGAGGATGATGAAATTTTCTATAAGCGTCTTCTCGAAAAAAGGGGACTAGATGCTGATAAATTATTCCCCTCGTTACCTTTTATATTCCGTGCATTAGACCGTGTAGATCCCAAAGATCCTCAACCATTGCAGCCAGATGGTGGTTATTGGGTAAAACTTAAAAATAAATATTCCTTAAGCACAGACGCCAATATACGCATGTTATGTTATATGTCTGACTTTGGTCTTATGTCTGCTAGCTTACGCCCGCATGGTATGGTGACTCGTGACCCTCGAATTGGCCAGATGGCAAGCCTCGACCATGCCCTTTACCTACATGATGATGGCTTTGATTGTAATGATTGGTTATTCTATAAAACCGAGGGGCAATGGTCAGGTGGTGCAAGAGTTTTTGCCCGCGGCACCTTTTATACGCGCGAAGGCAAAATGATAGCCTCCACCACCCAAGAAGGCCTCGTGCGCCCTAGACGGAAGTAATAAAATAGGCCCTAAATATATATTGCGGCCTATTTTTCTCTACTTCTTTAGCTCTCTGGCCATATTATTACGCAAGGTTTTGCCATATGGCGGCACGATACCTAGTATCCTGCCAATGGGTAATTTCCCGTGCCGTACAACAGATTTATGGTGGCTAAATTCCTTAAAACCATCAACACCATGATAACGGCCGATACCGCTATTACCGACACCGCCAAACGGTACAGTTTCATGAGCTCCATGCCACAGCGCGTCATTAATAGTAACACCACCAGAGGTCGTATTATTTAGCACCTTGCCCTCTTCTATTTTATCTGAACCAAAATAGTATATAGCCAACGGGCGCTCGTGATCATTCACATAATCAATGACATCTTCAAAGTTTTCATATCCACGCACGGCTAGTATGGGGCCAAATATTTCTTCCTGCATAATCTTCATATCATCTGACACGTCGGCGATGATAGCTGGCGGCATTTTATTAGCTTTATTAGGTTGTTCACCAAAATTTTCCGTCGCGGGATTAATGATCTGCACATCACCGCCCTTATCAATAGCATCGGCGTAATAACCCGTTAGGCGCTCCCTATGGCGTGATGATATAATAGCAGTGTAATCATCATTCATCACTAGTGAGGGATACATTTTTGATACTTGCTTGGTGTATATCTCTATGAATTCTTTAACTTTTTCAGCTGGGATATTGATATAATCTGGAGCCAGACAAATTTGACCTGCATTCATTAATTTGAACGTGGCGACGCGCTCTGCCACCGTCTGTAAATCAGCAGTACGACTGACAATCACAGGCGACTTACCACCAAGTTCTAACGTTACTGGTGTTAGGTTTTCACTCGCTGCCCGCATTATGAGCTTGCCGACCACAGGGGCGCCAGTGAACATCAGATGGTTCCACCTCTGGCTTGAAAATGCCTGTGACACCTCAACGCCGCCATTATAAACTGCCACAACAGTTTCATCGAATGCTTCGCCAAATACTTTAGCAAATAAAGCTGAAGTTTTCGGTGTATGCTCTGATGGCTTTATAACAACGCGGTTACCCGCGGCTAACATTTGCGCCAGCGGTACAAACACCATAGTCAGAGGGAAATTCCACGGCGTAATCAGGCCAACAACCCCTTTAGGCTGAAACTGCACTTCGGCCTTAGCACCAAGAAAACCTAGTGGAAATGGCAGTGATCGCTTATCGGCTTTCATCCATTTCTTAACATTGTCGATGGCATGCTTAAGCGCGTGCTTAGACCCAACTATATCAGCAAATAGTGTAGTATCAGCTGAGCGATGGGTGAAATCATCCGATATGCTCTTCGTGAATGCTTCTTGGTTATCTAGCAGGATATTTAACGCACGCTTTAATCGACTAATGCGTACTTCAGCGCTAACGAACCCCTCATTAAGATATGATTGGCGTTGCTTCTCTACAATAGCAGATATGGCTTGAAAATCTTTTCCGTCAGTAAGGCTGCCATCCATAATAGTCTCTCCATATATTACTTAAGGAAATAACTCTTTCATTTCCCAATTAGATTTATCATCATTTAAAGTATACTGATGGCGCTCATGCAATCTAAATTGACGATCCGTCCAAAATTCAAACTGTTTTGGTTTAACGCGAAACCCTGACCAATGTGGTGGTCGCGGCACGTTCGTTAGACCATATTTAGCCGTATATTTAGCAATTTCAGTCTCAAATTCAAATCGCCCGCCCATCTCCTCGGACTGTCTAGACGCCCATGCGCCAATGCGACTCGCCTTGTGACGGGAATTAAAATAATCATCAGCCTCTTGCTCTGTGACGGTTTCCACATCACCAACGATACGTACTTGTCGGTCTAAACTTTTCCAGTGGAATAGCAAAGCAGCATTGGGGTTTTCTATCAATTCCATGCCTTTTTGGCTTTTAAAATTGGTATAAAATACAAAGCCACGTTCATCCCATGCCTTCATCAACACCATACGTACACTAGGAATACCATCAGCCGTCGTTGTCGCAACGGCAACAGCATTAGGATTATTAAGCTCTTTTACCTCAGCCTCTTTAAACCAACGACCAAAACGATCAAATGGCTCATTTAAAGTCAAAATTTTCATAAAACATTATTCCAATTTATTTTGTCTACTTCTATCATTAGGCTATAGTGTAAAATCAGAATGACTGATATGTAAAATTATTAATTAAAATTGTAGTTAATACCTTCCCTCCTTAGTCTTTGAACGGTATACAGCATTCGAAGATGTGAATTTTAAAGAGTAACTACCTTATGCGCAATTTATATAAAACCTTGGGCGTTAATATCCGGACTTCGCAAGATGATATAAAAAAAGCATATCGCAAACTTGCCAAAGACCTGCACCCTGACCTCAACATGGGTAATGATAAGATTGCTGAGCGCTTTAAAGAAGTGTCAGCGGCGTACTCAATTTTGAGCGATGATGCTCAGCGCAGCAAATACGACCGCGGTGAAATTGATGAAAATGGTGCCAACCGCCCTAGAGGCTTTAATAAAAGTAACGCAAATTCAAGTGGCTATGGCAATGCTGGTTCGTCCTCATTTTATGGAAAATATGACGGCACGACTAGTGAAACAACAGATGATACAAATGCTTTTGGTTTTGATTTCACTGATAGTGAAGATCAATTTTCTGAATTTTTTGGTAGCAAGAAAAAAAAAGAACCAAAAGAAAAGCGTTCCTCTATCTTCCGCCGCCCAAAACGCAAAGGGCTGGATATTGCCTATGAAGTTACAGTCGGCTTTGAAGAGGCGGTAACGGGCAGCACGCGAAGATTAACGCTTAATGACGGCAGGTCTGTTGATATTAAAATTCCACTTGGTATTCGTGATGGGCAAGTTATCCGCCTTAACGGCCAAGGAGGCCCTGGTATTGCAGGTGGTGACAAAGGTGACGCGCTGGTAGAAATTCGTGTTGCTGAGCACCCTATTTATAAGCGAGATGGTAACGATATTTACATGCGTGTACCTATATCTTTAGATGAAGCAGTACTTGGTTGCGACATAGAAGTCCCTACGCCACATGGTAGATTAACAGTTAGGGTTCCCCGCGGCACCTCAACTGGAAAAAGCCTACGACTAAAGGGCAAAGGCGTACGTAAAAAAGGTAGTGAGGGTAATATGTATATGAACCTCGAGGTTATGCTGCCTAAAACCCGTGATGTCGAGCTTGAAAAACTGATCAAGGATTGGTCAGGCGGCGATGGGCCTGCACTGCGTAAAAAATCTGGTATTTAACGATTAAGTCAACAGAATATGTTTCATCACTTTGGTTTTATGGTTAGGGTAGTTCCAGAACAAGGGTGATTTAATGGATATCATTGATAAAAAATTTAACAACCATACTATGCAGCTAATCATAAAAGCAGTGAAAAGATTTGCTCATAATGACGGCATGGCATCCGCTGGTAATATGGCGTTCCTTGCCATGCTCTCTATTTTTCCTTTTGTCATTAGTCTAATTTCATTATCAGGGTACTTTGGACAGACTGAGCGCGGATTAGAAGGCATTCAGTTCGCTTTTTCCATCTTGCCATCAGAAGTATCAAGCGTGTTATCTGGCCCTATACAAGGTGTAATTAAAAACACCCGCGGTGATATTCTAACTTTTTCATTTCTTATCGCTATCTGGGTTTCAGCCAACGGTGTAGAGGCTTCAAGGCATTCCATTATAAAAGCTTTTGGTAAAGAGCACACCCATGCGGCATGGAAAAGACGATTAGAAAGCTTGATTGTTGTAATCTGCGCTGCGATTCTCGTTATTAGTAGCATGTCTATACTGGTTATAGGCCCTGCCATCATCAAGGCTATTACTAGCCTATTTCCAGATATTATAACAGGACAGGTTAATGCATTATGGGCCATACTACGTCTATTCATTAGCCCTGCTTTATTACTTGCTGGTTTATATGGTGTCTTTTTTGCCTTAACGCCGCGCAGTGTAATAAAACCCGTCAGATTCCCAGGAGCCGTTTTGACGCTGATTTTCCTACTAGCCACAGGGAAAGGCCTATCTGTCTATTTGCAATATGCTGGAAGCTATGATGTGACGTATGGATCACTGGCTGGTGTTGTTATAACGCAGCTATTCTGCTTTATCGTCAGTATTGGTTTTATTTTAGGCGCAAATTTAAATGCGGTATGGACTGAGCAAAAGTCTAATTCCAATTCAAATCCTAAAATCTTATGAGAGATAAAACCGTAAGGACCTAGAAACATTGACGAAATGCCTAGTTTATGCCAAAAGTAGACTTGAATAAAAAGCATAAATTCAAAAGATAAAAATCTGTATTGATATAGAAGCAAAAGGGAATCTCATGAATAAATTAATGGAAGGCAAGCGCGGCCTAATTATGGGCGTGGCAAATGACCGTTCTATGGCTTGGGGCATTGCTAAAGCTTGCGCCGATGAAGGGGCAGAACTTTGCTTTTCCTATCAAGGTGATTCACTTAAAAAACGCGTTACACCGCTGGCTGAGAGCATTGGTTCTGATTTCCTTGTGGAATGCGATGTGTCTAACGAAGCATCAATCGACGCCTTATTTGCTGAAATTGAAAAGAAATGGGGCAAAATTGATTTTGTTCTGCACGCGATTGGTTATTCTGATAAGTCAGAGCTACGTGGTCGTTATGTAGACACAAGCCTTGATAATTTCCTTATGACCATGAATATCTCCGCCTTTAGTTTTGTGTCCGTGGCTAAACGCGCTGAAAAGCTTATGTCTGAAGGTGGCTCACTGCTTACCCTAACCTATTATGGTGCTGAGAAAGTAATGCCGCATTATAACGTTATGGGCGTTGCTAAGGCCGCACTAGAATGTAGCACACGTTATATGGCCCGCGATCTTGGTGTAGACGGCATCCGCGTCAATGCGATCTCTGCTGGTCCTATGAAGACATTGGCGGCAAGCGGCGTTGGCGATTTCCGTATGCTACTGAAATATAACGAGCGCAATGCACCGCTGAAGAGAAATATCACGCTTGATGATGTCTCTAAGGCTGGTCTTTATATGCTTTCTGACATGTCGTCTGGGGTCACAGGTGAAATCCACTATGTAGATGCTGGCTTTAACGTCACATGTATGCCGACAAACGAAGACGATATGAAGACTCTTTTAAGCAATATGTAAGCTTGAGCTTTTGATAAACTGATTGGAACTGCTATGTCCGTGAACACGTTTGGACGCCTATTTCGTTTTACCACTTGGGGTGAGAGCCATGGGCCTGCCCTTGGCGCTACTGTTGACGGCGTGCCGCCGGGGCTGGAAATTGACGAGGCTTTCATTCAGCAGTTTCTCAACAAGCGCAAACCGGGCCAAAGCAAATATACCACGCAGCGTCGTGAGGCCGATCTTGTTAAGATACTCTCGGGTGTTTTCGAAGGCAAAACTACAGGCACCCCCGTTCAGTTAATGATCGAAAATACTGATCAACGCTCAAAGGACTACGGCAATATAGCCGATACTTATCGTCCGGGTCACGCTGATTATACCTATAACGCTAAATATGGTTTCCGCGATTATCGTGGTGGCGGCAGATCAAGTGCGCGCGAAACTGCGGCTCGTGTTGCAGCGGCTGGCCTTGCACGCAAAGCATTAGGTGACTGTATTATCATTCGCGGTGCCATGGTTCAGATGGGTAATACCAAGGTCGACCGTAGCGATTGGAATTGGGATGAAGTTAATAATAATCCATTTTTCTGCCCTAGCGCTAAAACAGCAGCCATCTGGGCTGATGAGCTAGATGCCATTCGCAAAAGTGGCAGCAGCATTGGTGCAGTTGTTGAAGTTGTGGCTAGCGGCGTCCCCGCTGGTTGGGGTGCACCTGTATACGGCAAACTAGACGTAGACCTAGCAGCCGCAATGATGAGCATTAACGCAGTTAAAGGCGTAGAAATTGGCGAAGGCATGAATGCAGCCTGCTTATCAGGTGAAGAAAATGCTGACGAAATGATCCCCGGCCCAGACGGAAATCCCGAGTTTTTAGCCAATCACGCTGGCGGTATCTTAGGTGGTATCTCATCGGGGCAAGATATCGTATGCCGATTTGCTGTTAAGCCAACAAGCTCAATCTTAACACCGCGTAAATCAGTAACAGCTGATGGCGATGCTATTGATGTTGTGACCAAGGGCCGCCATGACCCATGCGTTGGCATTCGCGGCGTCCCCGTGGGTGAAGCTATGATGGCGCTCGTACTCGCCGACCATATGATGCTACATCGCGCCCAGTGTGGCTAGGGGTTTTTCTGTCTTCGTTTCAGTCTTTTTAAACACACCAACAAGTTCCACATGTGGGCTCCACAAAAACTGATCCACAGGCACAACTTTGTCTAATGTGTAACCACCATCCACCAGAATACGCGCGTCACGACTGAATGTATTGGGATTACAAGATACTGCCACAACAGTCGTTGCATTTGATTTTGCTATCTCTTCGGCCTGATCCTTTGCACCAGCGCGTGGTGGGTCAAATACAATAGCGTCAAAGGCTGATAATTCCTTAGTCGTCAGCGGCCTGCGGAATAGATCGCGGTGCTTGGTGATGATTTGCTTTAGGCCCACGGCCTTATCTGATCCATACTTTAACGCATCAATAGCCCCTTGCGCGCCCTCGACTGCTAGAACTTGTGATGATTTAGCAAGTGGAAAAGTGAATGTGCCAATACCTGAGAATAAATCGACCACTCTCTTTGATCCTGCACATGCTGCAACAATCTCACCAACAATGGCATCTTCACCCTCTTTTGTCGCTTGAATGAAGGAAGCTGGCGGCAAAGGTACATAAGTGCCGCTAAGGTCCATAATAGCTTCACGCCTGATAATCACAGGGTCCATGAAACCATCATCTTGCCAATGAATAGCTGCAATATCGTGTTTATCGGCAAATTCAGCCCACTCAACACGGTGATCTAGCGATAGCTTCATTGGCACATCAATTAATAAGTCTACGCCCGTAGCCGTTAGCGTCGCATGAACTGTACCAGCGGCTCTGTCGCCAAGTGTCGTCGTAAGTATTTGTTTTAGTGGTGCAAATAGCGATGTAATAGCCTCATGAGCCACAGGACATTCAGTCATCGGCACCACTTGATGGCTGCCACTGGCATTAAAGCCGAATACCAAACCACCAGCCGTTTTCAACACCTTAAAGGCCACGCGTCGGCGTGACCCTACTGGGCTTAAAATTGGGTCAGTAACCAGATCACCATCAAAACCATGATGTGCAATTGCGGCAACGGCGCGAGATTTAACCCATTTTTTATACATGTCGTCTGGCATCATTTGCAGTGAACAACCACCACATTTACCAAAGTGCTTGCACATACCCTCAGTGCGATCAGCACTTGGCGTGATAACTTCTACCAAATTAGCATAGGTACCATTACGGTCTTTTCTAGTGATTGATGCCTTAACGGTATCACCCGCCATGGTCATAGGCACATAAATAGGACCATCAGGGCCTTCACCTATGCCATCACCCTGCGCACCAACGCTTGTGATCTCTATTTCTATGATCTCAAGTGCTTTTTTCTTTGATTTCGATTTTTTGTCACTACGACGAGCTCTAGCCATTTTCACGTTCCGCATATATTAAAAATTCAATATTACCTTCTGGGCCTTTTATCGGGCTTTCGGTAATGCCTACTACAGACCAGCCATCAAGACTGTTAACCCAATCTTCTATATCATCGCAAACGGCCTGATGAAGCGCTAGATCACGCACAACGCCGCCCTTACCCACATTGCCACGCCCTACCTCAAACTGTGGCTTAATCAGCGCCGCCAGCTTAGCCCCAGGCTTTGTCAGTGCCATCGCCGCAGGTAAAACTGTTTTTAACGAGATAAAACTGGCATCACAAACCACAAGATCAATAGGGTCAGGGATCATCTCAGCCGTTAAATAACGTGCATTTGTCTTTTCCATCACGACGACGCGGTCGTCACTGCGTAATTTCCACGCCAACTGGCCGTGCCCGACATCAACAGAATAAACCTTCGCGGCTCCATTGGTTAGGGCCACATCGGTAAAACCACCTGTTGATGAACCAACATCAATTACATGCCAGCCTGTTGGGTCTATATCAAATTGCTTAAAGGCTTTTTCTAGTTTTAGTCCACCGCGAGATACCCACTCATAACCCTTGCCGCGCACTTCAAGCGGTTGTTCTTCTTTAATTTGTTGACCTGCCTTAAGGATTTTTTGTTCACCAGTGAAGACGATACCCGCCATGATGACGGCCTGCGCTTTAGAGCGTGTCTCAACAAGGCCGCGATCCACAAGGGCTACATCTACTCTGATTTTTTTGGCCATAAGACATCCTTTATCAGCTTATTCAAGCGCTCTCGGATTGTTCCTGATCATCTTGACCAATATAATTGTGGCCTAAGGCCTTTAAAACAGTGCGGATAATACCTGCCTTATCTAAGCCAGCCTCAGCGTACATTTCTTCTGGCTTTCCATGTTCTTGGAACACGTCAGGTAATTTCATCGCCCGTACTTTTAAGTGACCATCTAATATGCCTTCCTCGGCTAGATGGTCCATAACATGGGCACCAAACCCACCAATTGAACCCTCTTCTAACGTGATAAGAAGATCATGCGTTGCAGCTAAATCTCTGATGAGTTTCTCATCAATAGGCTTAGCGAAGCGTGCGTCTGCTACAGTCGTAGACAGGCCCTTGGCTTCAAGCTCTTCAGCAGCGTCTAGTGCTTCTTCTAGGCGGGCACCAAGTGACAAGATCGCAACCTTACTACCCTTCTTAACGATACGCCCTTTGCCAATCTCAAGAATATTCCCATGATCAGGTATCGCCACACCAGGGCCTTCGCCGCGCGGATACCGTACTGCGATTGGACCTTCATCATAAGCCGCACACGTTGCTACCATATGTTTAAGCTCTGCCTCATCAGCAGCGGCCATTACCACCATATTCGGTAAGCTAGCTAAATAGCTAATATCAAAACTACCTGCATGTGTAGGACCATCGGACCCCACGAGGCCAGCGCGGTCGATGGCAAAACGTACAGGTAAATTTTGAACAGCAACATCATGAACGATCTGATCATAAGCACGCTGTAAGAATGTAGAATATATAGTGCAGAAAGGTTTATAGCCTTCGCAAGCCATACCTGCGGCAAAAGTAACCGCATGTTGCTCGGCAATACCCACATCGAAGGTGCGGTCAGGATAGACCTTTTCAAATTTATCAATACCTGTACCTGACGGCATCGCAGCCGTAATAGCCACAATCTTTTCGTCGCGACTAGCTTCATCGATCAGAGCGTCTGCGAATATATTTGTGTAGCTTGGTGATTTTGGTGCAGTTTTTTGCTGTTCACCCGTCACTACGTCAAACTTTGCCACCGCGTGATATTTCTCTTGATTTGGGTCACCAAAGGGATGACCACGGCCTTTTTCTGTCACAACATGAATAAGAATCGGCCCCTCTTCTGCGTCGCGAACATTTTCTAGCACTGGCAACATATGGTCTAGATTATGACCATCAATTGGGCCTACATAGTAAAAGCCTAATTCATCAAATAAAGTGCCACCTGTAGCGATGCCGCGTGCATATTCCTCTGCGCGTCTAGACATATCAGCTAGGCTTTTTGGTAATTTATCAATAATTTTCTTGCCGACTTCACGTAGCTGCAAGAACGGGCGTGATGAATGTACTCTAGCAAGATAAGCGCTCATCGCACCAACAGCAGGAGCAATGGACATATCATTGTCATTTAGGATCACGATTAAACGGTTACCAGCTTGCTCGGCATTATTCATAGCTTCATAGGCCATGCCAGCGGTGATAGCCCCGTCACCAATCACGGCAATGGCCTTATCGGTTTTGTTATCCATTTTGCTCGCCATAGCCATACCAAGTGCCGCAGAAATAGATGTGGATGAATGGCCTGCTCCAAAAGGGTCAAATTCGCTTTCGCCGCGTTTTGTAAAGGGTGATAACCCTTTCGGTTGGCGGATAGTTCGCATACGATCGCGGCGACCCGTGAGGATCTTATGTGGATATGCCTGATGACCCACGTCCCAAATTACCTTATCGCGCGGCGTATCAAATACATAGTGAATGGCTGTTGTTAGCTCAACAACACCAAGCCCTGCGCCAAAGTGGCCACCTGTTACTGATACGGAACTGATCATCTCAGCGCGCAATTCATCAGCCACCTGTTGCAGTTGATCTTTTTCAAGCTCACGCAAATCAGCAGGTGTTTTTATCGCATCTAATAATGGTGTGTCAGGTCTTGTTCCCACAGGGACATTTCCACTTCATAACAAACTTTACGCAGTATTTGCTGGCTTCTACCATATAGATTGAAGCAGCTAAAGTATTATTATCGGCCTTAGTTTTTACGGTTTATAGCAAAATGTGCAACAGCGCGCAAAAGTGATGCTTTTCCATCAAACATACCTAAATGTTCTATGGCCTGATCAGACAGCATTAATGCTTGTTGTTTAGCGCGCTCTGGCCCCATCAAGCCCACAAGTGTTGCCTTACCAGCCTCAGCGTCTTTTCCTGTAGCCTTACCCACGTCTTCTGGTACACCCTCAACATCTAACAGATCATCTGCTATTTGAAAGGCAAGACCCAGATCACGTGCGTAACCATTTAAACTCGCTTTAGCCTTTTTAGAGGCATGCCCTAGTATAGCGCCAGCCTCTACCGCAAAGCTGATCAATGCGCCTGTTTTCATCTGTTGCAGACGGTATATGGCATTTTCATCAAGATCATGATCCACAGCTGATAGATCAATCATCTGACCACCAACCATACCATGATGACCAGAAGCGTGGGCAATAGCCCGCGTTAACTCTATTCGAATATTAGCATCTGGATGGGTTGCTACATCCGCAATAATATCAAAAGCCATCGTTAATAAGGCATCGCCTGCTAGTATGGCTGTTGCCTCGCTGTATTTTTTATGAACAGTTGGTTTACCACGCCTAAGGTCATCATTATCCATCGCAGGTAAATCATCATGGATAAGTGAATAACAATGCACACATTCTATGGCAGCTGCTACACGTAGGGCCTGCTTGCGGTCCACATCAAACAACTCACTACTCGCTAGAACGAGGAATGGACGCAGTCTCTTGCCGCCAGAAAATAGTGAATAACGCATAGCCTCTATCAACTGAGCCTCTGGACCATCGGGAACAGGCAGCAGTGGGTCAAGAGTTCGCTCAACCGCTTGAGATGTAGCAATCAGTGCATTTTGTAGTGGATCTAAGACAGGATTATTTTCCATTTAATGCCCTATTCAACGTCTAAAGGTGTCGTGCCTGTCGGCGCTCCCTTATCATCCAAAGTTAATTTTTCGATTTTTTCCTGAGCGTCTTGCAGCTTAGATTCGCAGTGCTTTTTAAGCAAAGTTCCACGACTATATAGATCAATAGAATCTTCAAGGGGCGCGTTACCACCTTCTAATCTATTCACAATTTGTTCGAGTGCAGTCATAGCTTGTTCAAAGCTCATATCGACAATATCATCTAGTTTTGCAGCGTCACTCATCAAAGTATCCTAATGTAATAGATTAACCTGCTAAGACTTATATAGACCTGCTTATCAAAGTTAAAGCCTATAGTGACATGCAATAATTTAAAATGATGGTAAATGCGCCATTTGTACATAGTCTAATGCATTCACCCTTTTGATGATCTCAGCGTCATCTATCTTCTCTATAGTCTGGTATAAATCCACATCTGCGCTAGAATCCCGCTTAATAGCACCAACAGATTCCATGAGACGCAAGTGAGATACTGCCTCACCTAGCCCTAGGTGAAAGTCCAGGCCTTTAATTTTACGGCGGTAAAGTGAAGGAAAGGTCTCAACTACATTTTTAGGTTCAACACAATGATCTAAAAGCCGCTCACATTTCCTCAAGTGACCGTCAATCAACTCATTTAATCTGCAATGCAATCCCGTATATAGTCCGTCGTGTGATGGTAATACTAAAGGATCCCCCACCACAGCATGCATACGGTTTAAACTAACAAACCAGTGAGCAAGAGGATTTCCATTAGGCTCTGAAGCATTAACACTCACATTAGCGGTGATACGGCCCAGCACTTGATCACCTGCTATAAACAAGGGCGCATCCATACATTCAAGGCAAGCATGTTCGGGACTATGCCCTCTGCCCTCAATAACACGCCAACGTTTCTCTCCTAATGTAATGATCATTTGATCCATTAGCCTTGTGTATGGCATAGGGATTTCACAAACTACATCACTAAACTTCCAGCCGTCCTCTTCAGCGCTTATTTCTACTTTATCTTTACTTAAGCCACCCCTTAGCAAGAAATCGACCTCATATTCAGGCGTCTTACCATCAGACGTCGCCCATAATAGGCGTGCTTGATTTAACTCACTTTTTGTTATGAGAAATTCTGAACCATACTTTTCACATATCCACCCTGCCATACCAATGTGATCAGGATGCATGTGGGTTGCGAGTACTCGAACGACAGGTTCACCCTTTAATAAGTTTTTATCTAGAGCCTCCCATACCTCAATTGATTTTTTTGTTTTAGGGCCCGTATCAATAACAGTCCAACCATTAGTCTCTCTAAAAATATAAATATTAATATGATCTAAAACCCAAGGCATTGGAATGCGAGCCCAAAAGACACCTTCATACACCTCAAGGGCTTGACCAAATTCAGGGACGTCTAAGAATTTAAATTCCAGACTATCGGTGTTATTACTCATTAACTAAGAATCCCAATTCTTATTGACGTTCAAACCCGTCATCTTCAATTTCAAACAAGCTATCAGCGCCAGCCTTAATAGGCTCAAGCAAGGCAATAGCCGTTGGTAGAATTTGTTCTACATAAAAACGTGCTGTGGTGATTTTAGCGCGCAAGAATGTTGGGTTTCCTTCATCACCAGCCAAGCGCCGCTCTGCAACAACAGCTTGCTTTGACAAAAGGTAAGCACCAACAACACTAGCAAATAATCTTTGATAAGGCGTCGCAGCTGATGCTGTATCCCTTATTCCCTCTATTCCATTTGAAAACAGTATTTTAGAAGCCTCCTCTAATGCGTCTATTGATGTAATTAAAGTATCTTTTTGCGATGCCATAGCGCGATCTAGACCGCTTGCAAAATCTCTCATTTCCTTAATTAAAATCTTCCAATGCTCGCCACCATCCATGTTCAGCTTACGCCCCACAAGATCAAGCGCTTGAATACCATTAGTGCCTTCATATATAGGTGCAATACGAATATCACGGTAATGCTGCGCAACACCTGTTTCCTCTATAAAGCCCATACCGCCATGAACCTGAACGGCTAGTGACGCCACCTCGCAACCTATATCAGTACTATAAGCCTTAGATAGGGGTGTCAAAAGCTCAGCCTCACCATTGGCAAGACGCCTTGTCTCTTTATCATCTGATTTATGGCCGCGATCAATGGCCCAAACATTACGGTATATAATCGCACGTGCGGCCTCTGTATGGGCGCGCATGGTCATTAACATACGACGGACATCGGGATGATTAATAATAGCCACTGAAGAGCGGTCCTTGGCCCCTAGCTCAGCGCTTTGAACACGGTCGAGCGCGTATGATACAGAATTTTGATAAGCGCGCTCTGCAATAGATACTCCCTGTAAGCCAACACAGATACGCGCGTGGTTCATCATGGTGAACATATTGGACATACCTTTGTTTTCTTGACCTACAAGATAGCCAACACAAGAATCATTATCACCAAAAGACATTACACATGTAGGGCTAGAGTGGATACCGAGCTTATGCTCTAGGCTCACACATTTCACGTCATTACGCTCACCAAGTGATCCATCGTCCTTCACATGATATTTAGGTACGATAAACATTGAAATACCACGAGTGCCTGCAGGTGCGTCTGGTGTGCGCGCTAATACTAAGTGAACAATATTTTCTGAAAGTTCATGCTCGCCCCATGTGATGAATATTTTCTGGCCTTTAATAAGATAAGAACTATCACTCTGAGGCTCTGCCTTAGATTTTAGCGCCCCCACATCAGAACCTGCGCTCGGTTCTGTTAGATTCATAGAGCCTGACCATTCACCTGACACCATTTTATGCAAGTATGTTTCTTTTAACTCATCACTAGCATGGGCATTAATGGCAGCCGTTGCACCGCTACTGAGTATAGAATGCAGACTGTAGGCCATATTGGCAGAGGTTAACATTTCGGTAAAAGCAATAGCAAGTGTCTCTGGCAAGCCTTGCCCGCCATACTCTGGGTTTAAAGATAGGGTATTCCAGCCACCCTCAACAAAAGCCTTATGAACAGGCTCTAATGTAGGTGAGACTGTAACCACATCCCCGCTTAGCTTAGCACCAAATAGATCACAAGGGCCATTAGTCGGCGCAACCATATCGCTGGTATATTTACCCGCTTCTTCTAGGATGGCCGCAACTAAATCTTCGCTTGCTTCCTCGAAACCATTCATCGCTTGCCATTCTTTTAGGCCGCCAACTGTTTCAAGTACAAAATTAATTTCTTCTAAAGGGGCGTTATAATCAGTCATTACAAGGGTCCTTGATTTAATCTAAACTATTGCATGATAAGCAACTGTGGCCTATCAGCATAAATAACGAGTCAAACATTTGAGGAATATATATTTTGTGTAGTGCAAAAACAATAGCGCAATTAATACCAGCCGAGGATCGTCAAGTAACCAAGCTTGCTCATGACGCACTGTTGGCTGGTGATATAGTCGCTATTCCTACAGAAACCGTATATGGCCTTGCTGCTGATGCTACCAATGACTCTGCGGTTGAGAAAGTATTTAAGGCCAAAGGTCGTCCTAATTTCAATCCGCTAATATGCCATGTATATGATATAGATATGGCTAGCCAATATGTAGAAATACCAAAGATCGCCAAATCCCTGATGAGATCATTTTGGCCTGGCCCTTTAACGTTAGTATTACCACAAAAGCTAAATAATCATATTGCGCGTTCGGTATCTGCTGGATTACCCACACTTGCTGTACGTTGTCCTGCATCTTCTATTACAAGAGATATTATTAAAAAGCTTAATCGCCCTATCGCAGCCCCCAGCGCGAATCTATCTGGCAAGCTATCGCCCACAACAGCAAAGGATGTGATCAACGGCTTAGGCAGCAAAATTGATTTGGTCATAGATGCTGGCCCATGCCAAATAGGCATTGAATCAACCATCATAGCTATATCAAATGATGAAATTACTCTGCTGCGCCCCGGTAGCGTTACTGTTGATGAGATCACGGAAAAATCAGGGAAATCCGTTAAAGACCGTGACGGGACAACTATCACCGCTCCTGGTCAGATGGCTAGCCACTATGCACCGAACACAGCTATTAAATTAAATAAAAGCGAACTATCAAATGATAATTTTTTGATTGGTTTCAACAAGATGCAGTGTGATATTAATCTAAGTGAATCTGGCAACTTATCAGAGGCCGCAGCTAATTTATTCACCTATTTACATATTGCCGACGCGTCTAATAAAGATTATATAGCTGTTGCGCCCATTCCCAACAAAGGCATAGGCATAGCCATTAATGACCGCCTTAAAAGAGCCGCAGCACCTCGTGACTTAATTGAAAGTAACACATGACCATAGCGCCTAACATTTTGGATAAATTCAAAGATATTTTAAATGATAATGACTGGACAACTGATCCAGATATCATAGCGCCGCATTTAACAGAGTGGCGCGATAAGTTTATTGGCTCCACTCCATTATTGCTGATGCCTCGGTCTACAGAAGACATTCAAAAAATCATCAAACTAGCCAATGAGACTTCTACTAAAATAGCCATTCAAGGCGGCAACACGGGATTAGTTGGTGGCAGCACACCTAGCCTTGAGGGTAGAGATGAAGTCTTATTATCACTAAAGAAAATGAATAAGATATTAGATGTGGATACTAATGACTTTTCAATGACTGTTGAAGCTGGCGCCCTATTGCAGGATGTACAGGATGCTGCAGATAAAATCGGCAGATACTTTCCGCTTTCACTGGCGTCCGAAGGTAGTTGCACTATAGGCGGCAATATTAGCACTAATGCGGGCGGCATCCATGTGATCAGATACGGCACTATGCGTGATCTAACCATGGGGATTGAGGCGGTTATGCCCGATGGGCGTCTGTGGCAAGGATTAAGCAGCCTTAGAAAAGACAATACGGGATTTGACATTAATAACTTGCTTATCGGCGCTGAGGGCGCCTTAGGTATTGTTACTAAGGCCACTTTAAAACTATTTCCAGCACCAGTAGATACCCTAACGGCTTGGGTGGCAATAAAATCGCCTCTTGCCGCACTTGATTTATTGGCTGAGCTACGAGAAAAAACTGGTGATAGACTCTGTGCGTTTGAATTAATATCCGATGCGGGTCTTAGCTTTGTTTTTGATCATATCGAGAGCACTATAAACCCACTAATGTCTAGACAAGACTGGTATATATTATTTGATATCTCAACAGGTATTAAAGACCCTAACTTATCGACCATAGTTGAAAGTGTCATTAGCGAGCATATGGATAAAGGCTCTATCATTGATGGCACGATAGCCCAGAACAATAAGCAGGCAGCCGCATTATGGAAATTGCGTGAAAGTATGTCAGAGGCTCAAAAGCATGAAGGGGCCAGCATCAAACATGATATCTCTGTTCCCGTATCTAAAGTCCCTGAATTTTTAGACCTAGGCATTAACGCCATGGAAGATATGGTAAAAGGATGTAGAGTTACCCCCTTTGGTCATATGGGTGATGGCAATATTCATTTTAATGTCATGCAGCCCGCTAACATGCATAAGGATGATTTTTTAAGTAAATGGCCTGAAATGAATAGAATTGTTCATGATATAGTTGTCGATTTAAGTGGTTCAATCTCCGCAGAGCATGGCATAGGCACTTTAAAGCGCGATGAATTAATGCGCACCGCTGCAGCAGATAAAATAAGCCTCATGAAAAGCTTAAAATCTGCCCTAGACCCAAATGGTATTCTTAATATAGGGCGCCTACTATAATTACTAGTTAAGTGTTTTTGGGATTGATGCCTACTTTTTCTGCGTAAAATGCTTGTATTTCTGCCATATCTTTATCCATATCCCCAGTGGGATAGAATAAATGAGAAAACCCAACTTCGCGTTTACTTGCATCTAGATAAGCAATTGCTATTGGCACGTCGGCAGCAACGGCAATACGGTAAAAACCCGTTTTCCATTTGATAACGCTAGAGCGTGTCCCCTCTGGCGCTATACCAAGCATCATTTTATCACTATTTGCGAAAGATTTTACTGCAACATCTATCATGTCAGAGGCCTTGGATGTTTCCCTGTGTACAGGCATCCCACCTAACCTATAGAAAAACCATCCAAAAGGCCCTTCAAATAGAGAATGCTTGCCAAAGTATCTAACGTTAAGGTTAAAATAACCCACCAAAGATAAAAAGGTAGGGAAATCCCAATTACTGGTATGAGGAGCGGCAATTACAACACATTTTGACACATCAGGAATTGTGCCAACAACCTTCCAGCGAGCCAACTTTAAATATAGGGTGCATATGAAATGCAAAATACTTACGAAAATTGCATTAGTATAAAAAACTTTATGTGGCACGTTTCACCCTAATATTTATTTACTCACTGATTTCACGCTCATATGCGACGACCAAAACACCTGCTACACTTTTAGTTATACCAGCCTTATCTAAAAGTTTAATAAGAATTTTTTTACCGCCCTGCGCTAATACATTTTGTATAACAGTAAAATCATGATCTGTTAACACAGCAAGTGAGGCATAGAATAATCTTAAATTATTATTCTGTAAAAAATTGAGTAATTGATCACCTTTTAAGCCTTCAGCCTCATTAAGCCTATGTAAGTAAGTTAGCACTTCCGATGTTGGGGAAGCATTCATCGTGGCTAAAAACACACGACGCGTGGCAAGCGACACAACATATGATGCAAAATCCTCAGCAAGATTAAATTTGGACATCAATCGCTCGCCATATTGATTTGATATCTTAAATATTAATTTTTCCACCGCCTCTAGCGGTAAATCAGCACGCTTTGCTAGTGCTTCAAGTAAAGTCGCATCTTCAGAGAAGCGATCAACAACGCGATCGCATGACCGCGCAGAAACCTCAGCCGTTTTATTTTCAATGAGTGTAGATACAACGTCACGACCAGCAACATCGCATATGGCAAAAGCAACTGCTTCACAAACACCTTCTCTTTTGGCTATTGCCAGATGCTTGGTATCATCACTTCGATAAATCAAGTCTACCATAAACTTATCATCAATAGCATCACAGGCCATCAAAAATGGAATTGATATTTCATCAATATCATTGACCAAGGTTTCAACAAGCTCTTCTGCTAGAAAACTACAGTCCCGTAACTCACGTGATAATGCTTCCCTAACAGCTAATGATGTATCCTCTGCTAGAAGCTGAGCTATTTTCAGAGCTTCTTTTGGGTTATCATCATCTACTCTATTTTGAAGAATCGCTCCTACTTTTCGCGCAATATCAATCCGCGCAATCCGGTCCGAACGTTTCAATTTATTTATATCTATCACACTTTAATATCCCAAATTATATACAGGCTTAATACATTCTAATTCCTTAATATTCAATAAGGAGCATGTAATCAATATACTGATTTAATTATTTAATATTACTTATTATTCAATTAATTTTAGACTTTTAGAAAAATGCCTTGAATTATTTTGATATAACTCAGCAGAATAACTTATAAGTTGAACTTCCTCATTCGTAACGGATCGAACTACCTTTGCTGGTGACCCCATAATCATAGATCCATCAGGGAAAGCCTTCCCTTCGGTTATAAGTGCATTAGCACCGACGATACAGTTCTTTCCGATTCGCGCTCCATTCAGCACAGTAGCTCCCATGCCGATCAGACTATTGTCATCAATTGAGCAACCATGCAAAATAACATTATGTCCAACCGTAACATTCTTGCCTATAGTAGTGGGGAACCCCACATCAGCATGGATCATCGTCAAATCTTGAATGTTACTACCCTCGCCAATAATGATTGGATCGGTATCACCACGCACAACACAGCCGAACCATACACTACTGTGTTTATGAAGTTCAACACACCCAATTACGCTCGCTGTATCAGCTATCCATACATCTGCGTCCAATTTATGAGGTGCAACACCATCCAGTTCATATAACATAATTAGTCTCCTTTAAGTGCGACAATAAACACCAAATAGCCTGCGTCAATAAAGACATTTCATTTTAACTAGTGTAAGAACAAAATTATGAGTGAGCCGTCTATCAAATCTTTATCTACAAGCGACCTTAATTGGCATGGTGACACACCTGCTTCGCCTCTTTACGATGACTTTTATTTTTTTAATGAGGATGGTTATGGCGAAACGAGACATGTATTTTTAGATGGTATTAATATCAATCAAATTGATCACGATAGTTCTAAGCCTTACATTATAGTAGAGACAGGTTTTGGTACTGGACTGAATTTTTTAGCCACATGGAAAGCATGGCGTGATGCAAAGATAAAAGCACCTCTGTATTTTATATCAATTGAGGGGCACCCGCTGCATGAGGACGTTTTAACAAGGTCACACGCTCAATTTCCTATACTTGCCGAGCAGTCCTCTACCTTAATCAAGCATATCCCCCCCCCAAGCCCTGGTCATCATCTAAGGCATTTTGATAATGGACATATAACCCTACTGCTAATCTATGATGATATTCTATCAGGACTTAAAAGCTTAATGAGCACAGTTGATGCGTGGTATTTAGATGGTTTCACACCTAGTAAAAATCCTGAAATGTGGTCTGTTTCAGTCTTCGATCAGATAAAACGGCTATCCGATCAAGGCACTAAATTGGCAACCTTCACTGCTGCTGGTTTTGTTAGACGGGGATTATCAAATCGCGGTTTTGCGATGCAGAAACGGGCTGGGTTTCAAAAAAAACGAGAATGTTTATGCGGTATTTTTGAAAAAACTCGCGATTCCACTCAATCTAAAAATATACTCCACATGAATAAGATAAATACCGCATATTCAAAGACAATAGTACTAGGGGCGGGATTTGCTGGGGCATTCACAGCAAATGCGCTTCATAGGTCTGGCGTAGATGTTACTGTGATTAACAGCCCAGACAAGCCCACAGCCTCAAATGTACCTGGCGCGATACTTTCCCCTACGTTTATTCAAAACCACCAAGGAGCATCCCGCATCCTCACCAGCAGTTTTTTACATAGTTTTTCCAATGAGCATATTTTGAATAATTTATGTAAGCCTTTGGGATTATTGCAAAAAGCCAATGGTGAGAAAGATAAGAAACGCCTGAACACCTTACCCTCTTTTTTGAATTGGCCTAGATCATGGTTAGATCGCGCAGAAGACGGTCTTGAATTTCCTCGCTGCGGCAGTGTGGACACTAAAAATATTTTGCATGAACTATTGGTTGGTATAAATCAGCAGCCCGCAACAATTGTTGATATTCAATTTATAGAAAATGAATGGCACCTGTTTAACCAAACTAATCATTTAGTAGCGAGAGCACCTAATTTAGTCTTATGCGGTGGTGTAAGCGGTAGTGATTTACCCTATATAAACCAAATGCACATGGTACCCAATCGTGGACAGATCGAGCTTATATTAGACAGCGCTATTTACCCAGCTGGATCCGTCACATTTGATGGCTATATATGCCCTACCATAAACTTTAAAGGCCTAAAAGTCAGGCCAGTAGGGTCAAGTTTTACCCGTAATATTAATGATGATTGGCTTGACCATAACAAAGAGGATCAGCAAGAAACAATACAGAATCTACAACATAATATAAATACAATCACTAGCCCAGAGCCTATGGATTCGTGGGTTGGCCTGCGGGCAACAACCATTGACCATTTCCCTATCGTTGGACCAATACCTAAATGGGAACAATGGAAGAATTCTTTGAGGCCTCTAGCAAAAGATTCAAAACGCAATAAACCCCTATATCCTTTAGAGTATCATAAAGGCTTATATACGCTAACAGGATTAGGCTCAAAAGGGCTACAGCTTGCCCCACTCTGTGCAGAAATCATTAATGCCATGATAGTCGGCATTCCCAGCCCCATAGCCGATGAAGACATAAAAATCCTTCATCCTGGACGTTTTCTAATAAGGGATATTATAAAAGGATTATAAAATTAGTAATTCTTATTCAACAACACAAAATTGTTCGCACATAACAGTTATCACGTTGATAATACGAGCATCTGCAACAGAATAATAAACCACTTGAGACTCTCTGCGTGTTTTTACAAGACCTTCTTTGCGTAACCTAGCCAGTTGTTGTGATACGGACGATTGTCTCATATCTAACAAATCAACCAAATTACTGACCGATTTTTCTCCGTCGACAAGCTGGCAAACTAAAAGCAATCGTGTAGGATGGGATAATGCTTTCATTAACCCAGCAGCCTGCACAGATGAATTTTTCATCATTTGCAGCTGATCATCCGTAACGACAACTCCTTTAGACCCCATAACATCCCCCTTTACATATAGCGTCATATACTATATTCATTTTATTGAATAAACAAAAAAATCACCCCAAGTCAACTTGATACTGGACAAAAACATGACCGACACCCCAATTGTGGAACTCTTTTTCGATAATAGTACTAACACAGCTACTTATCTAGTTTATAATAGCGAAAGTGGTAAAAGTATAATTATAGATTCAGTATTCGACTATCATCCAGAATCAGGAAAATTATCTACTGCAAGTGCAGATTTAATAATTAAGAGAATAGATGAGTTGAAATTATCTAATGCTTTTATATTGGAAACACATGCTCACGCCGACCATATAACAGCGGCCCCTTATTTAAAAAAACATGTTGGTGGCGCCACTTGCATAGGTGAATTTATTACGGCATCTCAAAAAACCTTTGCTGGCATATTTAATCTTGGGGATGATTTCCAAACAGATGGTTCCCAGTTTGATATTTTACTTGGTGAAGGTGATACATTAGATTTTGGAGACCTGACACTACAGACTATGCACACACCTGGTCATACACCCGGATGTGTTTCTTATTTAATAGGAGATGCAATATTTGTTGGTGATGTAATTTTCATGCCTGATTATGGCTCTGCTCGCTGTGACTTTCCAAGCGGGGACGCTGCTGTGCTTTATGATTCTATTCAAAAGATTTTTTGCCTTACCGATAATACTAGGGTGTTTGTGGGGCACGACTATGCGCCTGGTGGGCGTGAAATACAGGTTGAGACAACTATCAAGGCTGAAAGAGAAACAAATATTCATTTTAAAGGCAATGTTTCAAAATCTGACTTTGTAAAATTTAGACATAGCCGCGATGCTACATTAGACGCACCACGCTTGCTTTATCCGTCAGTCCAGCTAAATATCAATGCAGGTAAAATACCAGCGGCGGAAAGCAATGGAACAAGTTACTTAAAAATTCCGCTAACCATAAAAGAGTAGAAAGAGATAGAGCAATGACAATCGATATAGAAAATTTTACACCTCTCTATTCATTAATTGGTGGAGGCTTAATAGGACTTGCAGCCCTAATATTAATGATTTCCATAGGTCGAATCATGGGGGTTAGCGGTATTACAGCAGCAGCTATTGAAGGACCTAAACGAGATTGGCAATTAGCCTTTATCTTAGGCATTATTGTCTCTGCTCTTAGTTATAACTATCTATCGCCTACGCCTGCTATCGTAACGGTGACTGAGGATAGCACTATACTAATACTAGCCGGTCTTCTTGTTGGTCTGGGTACACGAATAGGCAGTGGCTGTACCAGTGGACACGGGGTATGCGGCATTTCAAGACTATCTCTTAGATCATTAGGTGCTGTCATAACATTTATGTTCAGCGGTATCGTAACCGTCTTTATCATGCAAAATATAGTTTAGGAGTAATACCAATGAAACTTATAGTATCAGCATTCATATCAGGTATCATATTCTCAGTAGGATTAATTATCTCAGGCATGAGTAATCCAGATAAAGTCATATCGTTCCTTGATATTTCAGGGCTATGGGATCCATCTCTAGCGTTTGTTATGATGGGTGCCATCGTAATAGCAGCCGTAGGATATAGAATCACTCTGACGCGTGAAAAACCCTTATTTAGCGACAGCTTTCAAGTACCGCAAAAAGTAATCATGGATAAGCAATTAATTCTTGGCGCTATTTTATTTGGGATTGGATGGGGCCTCGCTGGTATTTGCCCAGGCCCTGCATTAACATTAGTTGCCCTCGCGCCGAAAACAGCTCTAATGTTTGTAATACCAATGATTATAGGTTTAAAATTAGGCGGGAAAGTACGGTTATAAACCCTGATGCTATAGTTTTTGAATAGCCGTTACTTGATTGCCAGCCTCATTGTAGTTAAGTGACGAAAAACAGGCCTTCGCCATTAGAACTCCCCGTCCATGCCCCATGTTCTGGTCCATATCGTTATTCATGAATAATTCATGATCAAAACCAGAGCCTTCATCTTGGATAATATATTCAACTTTATCTTGGTAACGGGTATATTTTAATGTCACTTCACGCGTATTATTAAGACTAAGCTCATTGATTTCTTCTGCTAGACGTCCTTGTTGAATTAACTCGCCTTTTCTCTTAAACTTAATATTCAAACATCCATGTTCGACAGCATTAATAAGTAGCTCTGATAAGCCAACAGCGACTGCAATAGGATCAGGTACAGCAATAGATAATAAAGAGGCTAAATTTTGAGCCTCCTCTCGCGTAGTTAATTTAAAAACACCATTAACAATTTGTCCAATAGCATCGGCCCTTTTGCTCAATTCTTTGCGTAACTGACTAAGTCTAATATATTCTTCTATAACGATAGAAACATGGCTACGAATTATTTCTAATTTCCTATTATTACTTACTATCTGATTTATACCAGCTTTTAGCATACGGTTAATGCCAACAGCATTATCATTATGTAGTGCAATGATGGGTAAATCATGTAACTTTGGATGTGCTCTAATCTTTGTACATATGTTTATTTTTTCTTGAAAGGGTATTTCTGCTAGGAATAATAAGCAGCCTATATTTCTATGAAGAAACAATTCTTTAATTATATCAACATCGTGATTATGTATAGATGTTGAAAAATCATTACAACTTAGCGCCATCATAGCATGATTAGCCGTAGTATCTTCCCACCCTAATATAATAGCATGAGGATAATCAGACCTAATAATCGCGGCTGTATTCATCTAACCTTCCTAAACATGTATACCAATTGCCGTGAGATCATCAGGCAGTGCATCTGGAACAATCCCAAGAAATTGATCAATGACAGTCATCACTAATTGATGATCATTTACATGGCTTGACCTACAAGACTGAACTAAAGTTTCTAAACCATCGTCACCAAGAAACTCACCATTAAGCGCTGGCGCCTCTAATAAAACGTCTGAATAACAGAAGACGCATTCTCCTTGCGATAACTGCTCAGTTTTATTGTCATAGTCTGCGCTATTAGTAATTGCGACAGGAAAGCCTTCAGATTCAAGATAGCGAATATCACCCTTAGAGTTAATAACAATGGGCCGTGGTGACCCCGCCCCTGCATATATTAATTCTTTAGATTTAAGATCTAATACACCATAAAACATTGTTGCAAACTGGCCTGTAGCAAAACTAGTTGCCAGTTCATCATTGAGCGCCTTTAAAAAGGCAGCTGGATCAAGTTTTTTATCACTTAAACTGTCCATAACCGCATGAATTCTAAAGGTATTAAGCGCTGCACCAACACCATGACCTGACACATCAAGGATGAAAAAACCAAATTTATCATTTGGTAGTTCCCAAGCCCCCCAAAGATCACCACCTAGTTCGTATGAGGCTTTGTAATATGATTCCATAACAACATCATGACTTTTCAAGGCCGCTTTCATTGAATCAATATTAGGCATTAAGGATTCTTGCATCTCTCGCGCCATAGCCAATTCGCGGCGCATATTACCATAAAAATCGGTCAAGTTTGAAATCAATAGACGGTTTTCAAGGTGCATGCGCACTCTAGAGATAAGCTCTGCTTGATTAATGGGCTTTGAAACAAAGTCTGTAGCACCTACTTTGAAAACTTCTGAGCGTTCTTCAGGTTTATCAATAGCGGACTGAATGAGTACTGGCAAAGATTGAGTTTTAGGATTTTTACGTAGAGATTTACATACTTCGTAACCTGATAAACGCGGCATATTTAAATCAAGAATAACAAGATCAGGCATCTCCGATGCGATGGTCTCGAGCGCTTCATCCCCATCAGAGGCATATATGATGTTATTATAGCCAGCCTTTTGTAAACTCATGCCAATAATTTGGCGCATAAGTTTCATATCATCAACAACTAGAATTTGAGCAGAATATACATCCCCCATCAAGGACTGTAATTCTGAAACCCCGTATTCTGGTTCAACAGTCATATCAGATTATACTCACAAATAATTGAGGTTACAGCCTAACCTTCTAATAACTCTGATAATTTAGTTAGCTTAAGCATAGAAGCAACATGCCCCTGCGCGCCACGAACATTTAATTTCCATCCTGAAGTAACAGCCTGTTCACGCGCAATTAAGAACATGCCTAAACCAGCAGAATCAACCATACCTACTGATGAAATATCAAACACACCATTTTTAATAGATTGACCCTCAAGTTCCTTTAACATTTCCCGAAAGCGTACATTTTCAGAAAATGTAATATCCCCAGTAAAAGAAACTGTAGCATCACCATTATCATTAGTAATACGATATTCCATAGCTATACTCCTGTTATTAGTAGCTAAATATTATTCAAACACTTAACTCACTATCACCCATAGTATTACAATATGCAACTAAACCTTCAAAAAATAGTATGATTTTTTATAATATAGGAAAAAAAGTGAAAATAACTATAATTTAGTTCTTGTCTTGGCAGAGCAGTATTATTATTTTATACATGCTTCTATAGGGCATATATTAGCTGCTAAATATTTAAAACGAGGATATATTCATGAAAACTGTTTTTGTTCAAATCAAATGCGAGATGGGTCGCACCTATGAAGTAGCAGAACATTTAGCAGATGAAGTGGAAGAAGTACGAAGTGTATATTCCACCTCTGGACAATATGATTTGCTCGCACAGTTCTCATTAGCAGACGATCAAGAGATAGGCCGCTTTATCAATAACAGCGTACAAAAAGCCCCCGGTGTAAAAGATACCTATACCATCATAGGGCTGAATGCCTTTACCGAGAACGGCATTAAAGACGGCCCAGACAATCTGTAGAACAATATTTATTTTGCATAATGGTATGTTAATGCACGGTATAGCTCTGTTCTAATTTTACTATTATTACCAAATTCAGGGTCTGTGGCAACGCGAACAATTACAGTGTTATGCTTACGATTAACCCAAATATTTTGCCCCCAAATACCAATCGCCAAAAACTCGCCTTCAGCTTTAAAGTCCTTTGGCACCCACCATTGATAGGCATATCCTTTATCACCTTTGTCCGATGGCATTAAATACTGTTTATTGGGTGTCGTCGCCTTATACGTCCACTCTTTGGATATTATTTGCTGGCCGTTAAAGGCACCTTCATTCAAAAACAAGCTACCTAGCTTGGCATAATCACGCACCCTCACATTCATGCAGCAATACCCTATAGGCATATCTTTATCATCGACATTCCAAAAGGCGTCACCTTCCATACCAAGTGGCGTCCATAACTTCTGCTGTAGATACTCTCCCACTGGTACCCCTGTCGCAGCCCGCACGATCCATGATAAAACATGGGTGTCTATACTGCGATACACAAACTTAGTGCCCGCTGAATTATCCCCAGCCTCTCGCTCGGACACATATTTATCTAGCGATCCACCTGGGTGAATTGATGATAAAAATGATACATCGGCGTCAGATGGAACATATTCTGAATCTTCAGGATCAGGATAAACCTCAGAATATTTAACAGCTGAGCTCATGTTAAGTAATTGTTCTATGGTCACAGCGCCGTATGCAGTGCCTTCAAGCCCTGATACATATTGATCTGCTCTGTCCCGAAGAGATTTTATCTTACCCTCTTCCAGCGCTATACCAACCAGTGTTGAAACAAATGATTTAACCATAGACCAGCTTGTAAAATTATCTGTATCTTTGGCACCATTATAATATCGCTCCGCTACGATACTGCCATCTTTTATGACCAAAAACCCCATGGTCTCGCTATCCTTGAGGAAACCTTCGAGAGGCACCTTCTTTCCGTTAAAAAGAAAAGTGTCTGGCAGCGGTTTAATTTCACGATTATAAGAAAAAGGCTTTGCGGCAGCCTTTAATTGAAACACCTTTGTATAGTCATCCATATGGCGAAAGGCTTGCTGCCTATTTTCACGGCCAAATATATCATCAAATATTGAAGGCGAGACAATTTTATATTTACCATCTGGTGAATATTGAATAGCCTCAACATCATCAGACTGACCATAGCTCATGCTCGACGTTGTAATAATGATAAAAACAGCTAGAAACAGCTTCAACATTCTAACACCCATTAAACAATGCCCATAAAGAGAGACTGCCCCCAACATCACGCTGAGAGCAGTCATTCAAATATTATACTTCGTTAAAAATTTGCTGTTTAGCTTCAGCAAATAATTCATCCATTTTCTTCTCTAAGCGGTGACGTGAAATATTTAAGTCCTGCTCTTCTATATCCGCCATTACCTTACCAATAACATCCTCGTAACCAGGTTCTTTAAGATCCGATACAACAACAGTCATCGCGTAATTGTCAGCATCCTTACCAGAAAGTCCCATTTCTTCAGCAAGCCACAGGCCTAAAAGCTTATCGCGGCGCGCCTCTGCCTTAAACAGCATATCTCCATCATGGGAGAATCTATTTTCAAAGCCTTTTTCACGATCATTTAGTGTTGTCATCTTTCTCATCCTTTTAGAGGTACAAAATTACTATAGCTACACAGTAGCAAACTCATATATTTAGTATAGTCAAAATTTCATTTTTTAGACATGATTTTTCTATTAATTCACATCTCAACCGATTCTCTGATAAATAGGGCAGTTAATTGACGAAACTTCTATGACCTAGAGCAAGAAATATGCGTAAAGCCTCATCAAAAAGATAGGTAAATTGCGCAGTTAAGACAAAGTTACTATGAAGCATCAATGAATGATTGAGAAATCCAGATTCTTCGGCTATTAACAAGCGCGAATCAAGATGGTTCAGGTATGGGGGTAATATCCTATGCTAGACCCCAAATTTCAGCGTCAGCTTACATAGTGACGCCTAAAAAGGAACAGACGTCCATGTCTAGCCAAAAAAAGCTCTATGAGGGCAAAGCCAAAGTACTTTTTGAAGGCCCTGAGCCCGATACAATCATTCAATATTTTAAAGATGATGCCACAGCCTTTAACGCTGTTAAAAAAGGTACTTTAAATGGCAAGGGCGTTTTGAATAATTATATCTCAGAGCATATTTTTACTGCTCTTGGCCGTATTGGCGTGCCGCATCACTTTCTTGAGCGCGTTAGCCACCGCGAGCAAAAAATCAAAGCTGTAGAGATTATTCCAGTTGAAGTTATTGTACGCAACACCGCTGCTGGCAGCATCTGCAAGCGCCTTGGTCTTGAAGAAGGCTCAGCCCTATCAGAAACATTGGTCGAGTTTTGTTATAAGTCAGATGAACACGGCGATCCCGTTATTTCAGCTGATCACGCCGTTATTCTTGGTTGGGCAACAGAAGACGAATTAGAAGAAATGAAGTATCACACCCTACGTGTGAATGATTTCCTTCAAGGTATGTTTGCTGCAATCGGCATTAAGCTGATCGATTTCAAACTAGAGTTTGGGCGCTATTTTGTTAGTGAAGACGAATATGAAGTCATCCTAGCCGACGAGATCAGCCCTGATGGCTGCCGCCTGTGGGACGCAGAAACCAATGAAAAATTAGATAAAGACCGTTTCCGCCGCGACCTTGGTGGTGAAATGGAAGCCTATCAAGAAGTTGCGCGCCGTCTTGGTGTGAAATTCGACTTTGACCCAACAACAATTGCTGAAGACTATAAGAAGGACTAATTCCATGAAAGCTAAGATTCACGTAACACTAAAAAATGGTGTGTTAGACCCTCAAGGTAAAGCAATAGAACATGCTCTTGGTAATATGGGTTTCGACGGTGTTGATGCCGCGCGTCAAGGCAAGTATTTCGAGCTTGATCTGACAGAAACTGATGAAACAGCTGCGAGAGCCTCTGTTGAAGAAATGTGCAAGAAGCTAATTGCTAACACTGTCATTGAAAACTACAGCATTGAGTTAGAAGTTTAAGCCTATAACTTTCGTTCATAGAGTGTTCAGATGAACATAGTAAACATAGTCAACTAATTAAGCGGAGAAGAATAATGTCTAAATTTAATATTTCTACTATTTTCAAATCGCTGATAGCTGGGTCTTGCTTGCTAAGTTTATCAACTATAGTGCATGCATTTGAAACTGAGCACGAGCCTTTTATTGAGGATGATAGTTTAATCTTAGATATCGTCTGTAGTCAGTCATTCATTACAGATAAAATCACAAATTTATTGGCTACTAAGGGCGGCACGCTCAAAAGCATGCCAAACAAAGTCAAACATGGCCTAGAGCAATATAACGCAAAGCTTATGCGTAATAATAGCGAGACTGCCATTAAATTGATTAACAAAGATCGAATGCTCCGGATAATAAAGGCTAATAACAATCAAGCATTATTATTTGATAAAAACCACAAGCTTATTGATGAATTAAATGTCTTAAAAACTGATAGTTCAAATAGAAAATCCCGTAGTGAATTAGAGATGGGTACGCTACTCAGTGGTCGCCGTGGTGGCTTTACTGAGATGAGAAAAAAATCTGCAAGACGATCTATAGTTCGTAAGAACATCACAATTGTTTCGCAAAAATTCTCTAGTAACCTCAATGAAACCATGCTGGTTAGCCTGCATGTAAATCATAATCAAGGCCCGCATCTACTCATAACTAGATATATAGAAAATGAAGAAACACCCGAATATTCAACACAAGCATATGCCTGTGTTGAAACACGGTTGTAACAACGGAGTAATAAATGAAATCCGCAGTCATCGTATTTCCCGGATCAAATTGTGATCGGGATATGGCCGTTGCCCTAGAGAAAATCACAGGCAACAAACCCTTAATGGTTTGGCATCAAGATTATGATTTTGATGCTGTCGACTTTATCACCCTACCGGGTGGTTTTTCATATGGTGACTATTTACGTTGCGGTGCCATGAGTGCGCGCAGTCATGTGATGAATGAAGTTGTTAAACGCGCGAATGCCGGTGTACCAACATTTGGTGTTTGTAATGGCTTTCAAGTTCTTACAGAATCTGGCCTGCTACCCGGCGCCCTTATGCGCAATGCAGGACTAAATTTTGTCTGTAAAGATACAAAGCTCGTTGTTGAAAATACTGATACAGTTTTCACAAAAGAATATACCAAGGGTCAAGAAATTCTTATCCCTTCCGCGCACCACGACGGCAATTATTTTGCTGATACTGAGACGCTCGACCGTATTGAAGGTGAAGGCCAAGTTGCCTTTCGCTACGGTGAAGACATCAATGGATCACAGCGTGCAATCGCTGGTCTGCTTAATGAAAAGAAGAACGTAATGGGCATGATGCCACACCCAGAGCGTATGATCGAAGACTGCCTTGGCGGTACGGACGGTCGTGCGATGTTCACTTCAATTTTAAATAACCTGAGCTAGGGGCGGAAAAATGCCAAAGACTACTGATGTTAATAACATTAAAATCACGCCTGAGATCGTAAAAGAGCACGGGTTAACAGTCGCAGAATATGAACGTATTGTTGAAGCCATGGGCCGTGAGCCTAACTATACAGAGCTAGGTATATACTCTGTGATGTGGTCAGAGCATTGCTCATATAAATCATCACGTATTCATTTAAAGAAATTACCAACAGAGGCCCCTTGGGTTATCTGTGGTCCAGGTGAGAATGCTGGTATCATCGATATTGGTGATAACCAAGCTGCTATCTTTAAAATGGAAAGCCATAACCATCCATCCTACATTGAGCCTTATCAAGGCGCGGCAACGGGTGTTGGCGGCATCTTGCGTGATGTATTCACAATGGGCGCACGTCCAATCGCCAATATGAATGCGCTACGCTTTGGCGAGCCATCACACCCTAAAACCAAGCATCTGGTTGCTGGTGTTGTTGCGGGCATTGGTGGTTACGGTAACTGTATTGGTGTGCCAACTGTTGGCGGCGAAACTAACTTTGATCCATCATACAATGGTAACATCCTAGTAAACGCAATGACTGTTGGTCTGGCTGATCAGGATAAAATCTTCTACTGCGCCGCTGCGGGCATTGGTAATCCTGTTGTTTATGTTGGTGCCAAGACGGGTCGTGACGGTATTCACGGCGCGACGATGGCATCCACTGAATTTACAGCGGACACCGAGGAAAAGCGCCCTACTGTTCAGGTTGGCGATCCTTTCACAGAAAAATTACTTGTCGAGGCATGCCTAGAACTGATGAATACTGACGCGATTATCGCTATTCAGGATATGGGTGCAGCTGGTCTGACATCTTCATCGGTTGAGATGGCGTCTAAAGGCGGCGTTGGTTTTGAACTTAACCTAGACATGGTACCTCAGCGCGAAGAAAATATGACACCTTATGAAATGTGTCTATCTGAGAGCCAAGAGCGTATGCTAATGGTTCTAAAGCCGGGCCGTGAAGAAATGGCGAAGGCTATATTCGAAAAGTGGGAACTTGATTTCGCGATTATCGGCGAGATTACTAACACAGGTAAGCTAACACTTACATTCGGCGGTGACGTGGTTGGCGACATGCCTATTGCTTCGCTTGTGGAAGACGCACCAGAATATGACCGCCCTCACGTACCAACTGAGGACCGTGGTTACGCTGATGTTGCAGCCCCGAAAGACCTAAGCAAGGCCGTAACCGATATGCTCGGCAGTGAGCATTTATGTTCACGTCGTTGGATTTGGGAACAATATGACCATATGGTTATGGGCGATACTATCCAGCGCCCTGGTGGTGACGCGGCTGTTGTTCGTGTTCACGGCACTGATAAGGCTCTTGCAATTTCCACAGACGTTAGCCCGCGTTATTGCTACGCTAATCCTGTTGAGGGTGGCCGTCAGGCGGTTGCCGAGACATGGAGAAATATTACATCAGTAGGCGGCAAGCCTCTTGCTATCACGAACTGTCTTAACTTTGGCAACCCAGAGCGCCCAGACATCATGGGTCAGTTTGTGGGCTGTCTAGAGGGCATGGGCGAAGCTTGTATCGCATTAGATTACCCAATCGTATCTGGTAATGTTTCGTTATATAATGAAACCAACGGCACTGGCATTTTGCCAACACCTGCTATTGGCGGCGTTGGTATCATGGCTGACAGCGAAAAGATGGCGACTGTAGCTTTTAAAGGTGAAGATCAGACTGTCCTGCTTATCGGCGACACCAAAGACGAGCTAGGTGCATCACTTTACCAAAAATCAATCTTGAGCGAAGATGCAGGCAATCCACCCCATGTTGACCTGATCGTTGAGCGCCGTAATGGTGATTTTGTGCGTATGCTCATTGAAAATGGTCAGTTAGAGACATGTCACGATCTATCAGATGGCGGCCTAATCGCTGGCCTAGCTGATATGGTTATGGCAGGCAAAGTTGGCGTATCAATTACAATCGAGAGCGAATTACCACTTCACAAAGCATTATTTAGTGAGACACAGGCGCGCTATTTACTAGCTGCCGACGCTGAAACGGCTGAGACCATCCGCAAAGAAGCAAAAGACGCTGGTATTCCAGTGACAGTGCTGGGTGTAACAGGTGGCGATTATCTGGATATCAATGAGGATATTTCACTTGATGTTGACGCCCTAATCCACGCACACGAAAGCTGGTTCCCTAACTTCATGGGACAAGATTCTGCTGTTAATGCTGCGGAATAATCAATAAAGCATTGAATAGAAAAGGCGTCCTTTTGGGGCGCCTTTTTTTTTGAGTTTGAGGGTGTGCTGTTAGTGTAATTTTATGGGTAAGGCTGATAATAAAAGTAAACTGTCACCGTAATTCCCAGTTACCAAGCGGTTCTTAATTCATAGTATGAAGTATCTTTATTCTTCTAGCTTGGCTTTCAGCATTGAAATAGTTGACGAGGCAACAGTCACCACCCACTCGGCATCTGAATAACTTAACTCTTGCCCCTCTCTTCTATGTCTTTGCTTATCACTAGCAAACCCATATACTTTATCTATCAGAGCTAACGTGATGCTATCAATTTTTTCTTGCTTATTTAGAACCTTAGCTGCAGGCCCTAATTGTTTTAAGCCTGTAATTTTCTCACAATAAGCCTCTAATGCTCCAACAGCATGCCCCACTGCCCCTTTGGTGTCTGGGTCAGGCCATTTAGACAGGCACATTCTTGCATTTTTAAAGTCAGACACAGTTTTTGACAAACCTATACTTAACAAGTCTTCTGTCGCAGTTTCAATAGCATGTTCGAAATCACTATCACCACGCCTCACAACAAAACCAGTATCCTCAGCGATCTGCCAACCAATTCCATTTTCTATAAAGAACACATTAAAACGTGCGATAAACGGCTGGTACCTTTGATCATAATTCTTGAGTAACTGCTGTGACATACGTTGGATTAGCTCATAGTATTGATACCACTTAAAATCGCGTAATTTCTCTCTACACTCCCTCAATATTGGGTCATAATTCCAATTCCCGTCCTCTTGAAATAGTGCGGTCCTGCAAATAGCTTCAAGAATATTAGAAATGGATATTTCAACAGATAATGCAGCTGGTATTATAGCTCCCTGCAAACAATCGGGTGCCTCGTATATGAATGCTATCTCCACAGATTCTATCGGTATATTATTATTTTCTCTAAAACTTGACATATACCCTCTAAGTTTATTCTTTTTAAGGCCACTTCCAGCCTAAAGGTTTTACGGTAGGTGTTATATTGTTTCTATTGTATCCAACTAGTCCACAATTTGCTACCACGTGTCAACGGCTTGTCAATGATACGCTGTAAACTAGTGCTTTATTGACCGAATTACGGTGACAGTTTACTTTTGTCATCTGATTCACGTTGCCCCGCTCTCATTTTAGCGCCCTTTTTAACCTAAGACGCACTCTAAAAACTGGTCAACTTGATCTTCTATACCCTGATAAAAACCATCATCATGTTGATATGGCTTACTGCGTTTTGATATTAATTTTGATAATGCTTTAATATCAATATTTTTAATGGACAGGCCCTCTAAAAACTGTGTGAGTTGGATTTCTGTGTCATTACAAAGGTCGTCATATTTTAAGAAATAACCAGCATAATCTGCGGCCATTAACCCCGACAGTCGCCATATCATATAATGGATGAAATAAGGGTGCGTATGGTGTGGGTCCTGTATAAGAACAGGGCAATCAATGATTAAATCACGGTACCATTGCAGTAGATAAAATCCACTAACACCTTCGAATGTTTCAATTGTCCAATTGGGATCATTTTCCACACCACTTAGATTTGAGACCCAAACGTCTCTGGGATTACGCTCTAGATGCACAATGGTTGCCTGTGGGAAATTTGCCTTTAACCATGGCAGTCTGAAATCCACACGATTAAACTGTAGCACCGCCCGCTTATCACTATGCTTTACAATAGAGTGTATATAATCTTTTAGAGCTGCATCCTTGTTATGCTCACCCATCATCAGTCTGTGGTCTGTCCAGCTTTCCTTAAACAGCGCGGATACATCTTTTAAGCCTTCATAGGCATCGTAATAGCTTGTCACACCCCTATGGCTACTATCAACACGCTCACCGCGCGTGTCAGCGTCAAACCACTGTCGCTCGTTTAGGGGCTCATAGTAAGCGTTAACATCGGCAATATGATTAAATAATTGCCACAGCAGCGTTGAACCACTGCGGAACCGAGATGTAATGAAGACAGGTCCCATGTTCGATATATTTTCAGCATTTTGAGGTGCCAATGGTAATGGTCTATAGGACGACAAGGTCATAGCCGGGCGTTTCATGCCCAATATATGTGCTGCGAGCTGTGTTAAAGGCTTTGACCGCCTCAGCCTACGCATGACCTTTTGATCAAAAACCTCAGGCATGAGTTTGGTTGCTCATATCTACGAGAAGCTGTTTTAACTGTAATGCTTTGCTTTGCCAGCTTTGCGATGCGGCAAATTTTCTTCCAGCCGCCGCCATCTGCTGCGCTAACTTGTCGTCCTTCAGCAGTTTAACAATACTACCAACTATCTCATTAACGTTATAGCCATCAACTAAAAGGCCTGTATCTCCATCCCTAACGGCTTCAACAGCACCACCCGCCCTACCCGCGATAACGGGCAATCCACAAGCTGAGGCCTCTAGAAACACCATGCCAAAGCCTTCTGTATCGCCATCGGGCATCGTTCTATTGGGCATAATAAACAAATCGCTGGCTTGCAGGGCATTCCCCATACCTTGATCACTAAGCCGCCCCGTCATGGTAACCGACTGGCTCAGCCTTTTATCAGAATCTATGGTAGTTTTTATAGAGTGTGATAGCTCTCCATCCCCAACGATCACTAGTTTACTATCTGGCAGCACATCTAATACAAGCGGCCATGCCTCTATCAATTTATCAAACCCCTTACGCTCAACTAACCGCCCAACTGAGACAACCAAATGACCATTGGAGGATTGATATTTAGAACGCACGGCACTCACATCTTCACATCGAGGAAAACGCGAAATATCAACACCATTAGTAATCACGGATATTTTGTGAGAAGGGATATAATATTTATTCACAAGTATATCTTTGGTGAACTCACTAACTGCTATAATTTTATCAGCCTTATCTAAAGCTTGTTTACGCAAAGCCATAGCCTTCGTGTTGTAAGCATCTTGCGATACTTCCTCACCATGTACATAGATACTATAGGGCAGTCCGGTTTTATTACGTATGGCTTCACCTAACCAACCAAGACTATCAAGCGCACCAATGATGATACAATCGACTTCATCGCGCGTAGTATAGTCTATAGCGGCTTTTAAAACGCGCTTCTTAATAAAGTAAGATTTAATTTTATGGCGCACACGCCCAAAAAAACTAGGGTTCGGTACTAAAGGTGGTCTCATCTCAGGTATTCGGTGTATTTTATAAGGAACTTTTGCATCATATGCAGTAATTCCATCTACACTTTCACCGCTCACATAATTGCTAGACGCAGTTAGCACTGACAATTCATCAGGCATTTCACGCGCCATAGCATCATAAACCGTTTGAGCCCCTCCGATGAGAGGCATATAATGTGTTGTAATGAGCAGTGCTTTTGTCACAGTAAACCTGTTGATAGTTTTTGATACTTGTATGAGTGATACGATTGATCGCTCACGTCAAGACAGATATATTGATTATCTGTATAAATCAAAAAAACCGACGAAGTTTCCTTCCCCTCTAATATAAGACAAAAAAAACCGACGAAGTTTCCTTCGTCGGCTTGAAACTATGAAAATAGCAAGCGTTTAAATACGTGCCGCCCACTTCCCTCTATCTAATCAGGATTTTAGCAAAATGGCTTAGTAAATCCCATCCTGATCATTCACCAACATTCTAAATATATCTAGAACATCTAATATAACTTTATAAAAAGCACTGTGTAGGATCTAAACTAAAGGCTAATGGGCATACTGAATACCTATAAAAAAGTTAGATTTTGAAATTAATTACTACTCTACAGTATCATTTTTTGAAATATTGACCCATTCAGGTTGTGTTCCAAATCGGGTCCAGAATAACTGTAAAAATTTCCCTCGTTGTTCTTCCCCATTTAATAAATCTGAATTATAATAATTAGATACAGATTGTTCGCTAAAGCCCAGCAGCTTTAAAAGAGTCGGATAAACCTGAAAATGATCTGCACTACCCTGCCTTGTAATCGCGGCTTGCTGAAATTTATCACGCCAGTGGTCATGACCTGTAATCACCATCATTGGTACGCGGCCTTCACTATTACCTGCCGGCCTATTACAGTGGGTGGAGTATCCCTCAGACCCATCATCATGAAAGTTTTGACCATGATCAGATGTATAAATAAAGACAGACTCTTCCATCGTTCTATTTGTTAGAACGTGATCAAAAAAATAGGCTGTATTCCAGATAATTGCATTCTTATAACTATTCTTGGCCCTTACCCAATAATTATCATCCATGGCATCAATTCGATATTGTTTATCATCCTGCATCCCATATAAATTTTGATTAAGGATCGGCTTAAAAGGTTTAAAGTCTGAGGGTACTTTTTCTTGATAGGGTGTATGAGCGCCTACCTTATTAACAATTATAAATTTAGGCTGTTCTGCACTATCCAGCTGATCTTTTAGTATAGTTGCCGCCCAAGCATCTGCACGTATAAGCTCAACACCCTCTGCCATATATGAATAATCTACAAATTGGTTACTGTTGTTGCGGTTTTCTCCGTAGCCATTTCCCATCTGAGCATCGATAAAAACCGTTTGATAACCTGCTTTTTTAGCCAAGGACCATATAGTCTGATGATAGTCGATCTCTTGCTTATAACTGGTTGGGCGCAAGCCCATTTTTAAAATCAAATTGGAGCCAAAACTGCAATTTGTTCCAGATGCCGCAACACCGTAACTATGAAGGTACTGACTATATTTACTATTAATCAGGTTTAAGCCTCGACTGTCATTATGGTCTAGATTAATATAATCAGCGCTAATGCTCTCATCAATAATCAACACAACATTAGGTCTATCACCCAATTGCTCATTTAATGTAAAGGCTGGCGGTTCCACTTGCCTGACCTTATGTAGCAATCGACTTCCCTCTTCAATAGTTAGTACCAAGGCATGGGCGGGTAAACGGTAAATTGCTGATAAATTATGGTCTCCGTAACCTTGCCTAGTGTATAATATAATCGTTACTATAAATATGGGCGCGAAGAATAATAGAGAGAAAGTCTTAGTGGATAACAAACGTCTACGGGGTTGCTTCTTGTAAACAAAAAAAGAAAACAAGGTTAAGAAAGCAAAGAAAAGAGCCATAATAACGATTATAGGATATTGACTAAATATTGAGAGTGTATTTGATTTCCCATGCCACAATGGCTCGTATGCTAAAACCGTGAATGGCTGAGATACGATAACTGAATAGATATAGAACACACTATTCCCGCAAGCTAAAAGCAGCGCTATAACTAATCTCTGGCAATATGTCCCTTTAAAATATACAAGCGCTAACAAAATGATAGCAGATAAATTCATTAATAAAACTAAGGTTATGGCTACAGAGCTATCAAGGGTAATGACACGACTATAAGATTCTACAATGATCAAAGCATTTAAGCCTAAATAGACTAAATTAGAGATTAGCTCCATTAAATCATTCTTCATTTAAGCTCGCATTTGTAAAGTGGTTAAATAATAAATATATAGCAGAATAGATTTATTAACCTAATTGGCAAAAGTATGTCTGGCAAGCTGTCATTAGACAGGCTAAAATACCTCTTAATAAAACTTACAGTAATTAGGATATACTAATATGGCTATGACCCAAGAAGATTTAGAGCAAATGATTAAAGATGGTTTGCCTGGATGCGATGTTAAAATAGAGGACTTACGCGGCGACGGTGATCACTATGCCGCTCATGTAGTACATGGAGATTTCGCTGGAAAATCGCGCGTACAACAGCATCAAATGGTCTATAAAGCCCTAAAAGGCAAAATGGGTGGTGAATTACACGCTTTGGCCTTGACAACGAACGCACCTGATACCATTTAGTAACTAAATCATACTCAAAATATAGGAATTAAGTAAATGAGTGACAATCCAACATTTGATCGTATCAAAGAATACGTGGGAAAAGATGACGTTGTTTTATTTATGAAGGGTAACCCAACCTTCCCGCAGTGCGGTTTCTCATCAGTGGTTACACAGGTCTTAACACACCTAAATGTGCCATTTGAAACATATAATGTATTAGAAGATATGGACATCCGCGAAGGCATTAAGGCTTATTCAGATTGGCCTACAATTCCTCAGCTATATGTCAAAGGTGAATTTGTTGGTGGCTGCGACATTATTAAAGAAATGTTTGAAGCTGGCGAATTACAGCAATTAATGACCGATCAGGGTGTCGCTCAAAAATAAACCTATCTATGCGATATTAAAGGCGGTGATCTAATGTGATGTTAGCACCGCCTTTTTATTATTCTTTGATAAACTTATAAACAAAACGATCCGTATTAAACCTAAAGCCTTGCCTAAAGGGCATCAGATTTGGATCATCTTCTGCATTTGCTAGCATTTTACCTTCTGCAGCTAGTTTAAAACCTACCGCTTCCATCTGAGCTTTTACCACACTAGGCTGAATACGGTGCAAAGTACCACGCTTAGCTGCATCATCCCCTTCAGCACCCACATGATCAATAATCACATACACCCCTCCTGGCTTAAGCGCGTCATAGATTGATTTATTAATGGCATTAATATCCTCACTCTGCGGCCGTGCGGCGTGTTCCATCCAATAATCATGATAGCCTAATGCTTGAAATGCTACATCTAAGCTCATAGCTGGAACAGTAGTAAGTTCTTCTTGCCCCGTGTGAAGATGTACAGCGTTATGCAGGCGCCCTTCAAAACGTTGTGGTACGGTCTCTTTTATATAAGACCAATAAACAGCGCCATTATGGACATAAACCTTGCCTTTTTTACCCACAACATGGGATATTAACTCTGAATAATAACCACCCGCAGCGTTTAAATCTATGACAGTCATCCCTTGTCGCACACCCGCAAACTCAAGAATTTCAGCCGGTTTTCTTAAAGGGTCTAGTTTACGGTCTGCCTCAGACCGTGCAGCATTAGCAACTGCCTTATCTATATTTAAATCCTCAGAAAAAACTTTAGACGACACGCCTAAATAAATACTCGATACTATTGTTGCAGTTAAGACAGCATTAAAATATCTATTCATTATTGATCTCCTAAGAGTTTTACGCCTAACAATATTAATCTATCATATCATCACAGTTTCAGTATTTTCTACTATAAAGGAATTTACTCTGCAGCGATTTTATGACCAGTTTGCGATGTCACCCATTGTAGATATGCCTCATTACCACCATCAATAGGCAATGTTGTAATGCAAGGAACTTCAAGACTATGCATTTCTTTAATGACTTGAGTAACCACATCAACCTTGTCTCTTGTTGTGACCATCAAAGCTACACTTTCGCTCTCGAGACGTACCATGTCACCCATTTTATAAATAGATTGGCCCGCGGGTATAATGTTAGAACAAGCCACTAAATCACGAGAAACCAATGTGGTACTAATGCGTGATGCGTCTTCCATATTAGGAAAGGTTACAAAAACAGTGACGATATTATTGCTCATAGTTAATCCCTTAATTTGATTACTAAGCTGCTGTATTTTTTCGCTGTATATGCAGCAAATAAACTACCCAAGCTAATACAACAACGCCCCCACCTTGATGATACGTTCCCCAATCGACAGGCACGTTCTTTAGTAACATCACTATACCAATAAATACTTGCAATGTAACTAACATCACCCCCAAAGCGGTTGTTTTTTTCACATTATGGGCTGTATTACGCCTAGATTTAATAAATAATAGCCCCACCAGTACCAATAAAACATAGGCCCCTATCCTATGGTCAAACTGAGTTGTGACAGCATTATCTAGTAGATTTCTCCAAACTGGTTGCATGTTCCATAAATAAGGAGGGATAAAAGTCTCTCCCATTAATGGCCAAGTATTAAATATATGACCAGCCTTTAACCCCGCGACTAATGCCCCCATAATTAATTGCAGAACGACCACAAATGCTAGAGCATGACTTAAAGCAACAACGCTTTTAGTTCGCTCCACTGGTTTAGGGTTTAAAAGATCAAGAGCTGTCCAAAGAAGCGCTGCAAATATAAATAAGGCGAGCATCAAATGCGCAGTTAAGCGGTAATGACTAACCGCAGGTTCGTCCACTAAGCCTGACATAACCATATACCAACCCAGAAGGCCCTGAGAGCCACCAAGTATAAATAAAGTCAGTAGTTTAGGTTTATATCCTACTGGGACCATGCCCTTGATCCAAAAGAAGATTAAAGGCAGTGCAAAGGCAAGGCCTATAACGCGACCAAGTAACCGATGTCCCCATTCCCAATAGAATATTCCTTTAAATTCATCAACACTCATACCATGATTTTTAAGTTTATATTCAGGGCTTAGTTTATAATTTGAAAACTCGGTCGCCCATTCAGTATCAGTTATTGGCGGAACCACACCAGTTACAGGATTCCAGTTAACCATTGATAGGCCAGATTCGGTCAAGCGAGTCGCACCACCAACAATAACCATCGCAAAAACAAGAAATGCCATAGCCAATAACCAATATGCGATAGTGCGTCTATTCTTATTATTCGTTTGAAATTTCATATACTTTGCTAACCTTTAAACGCTTGTAAATCAAGAAAAGAAAGGGCATATTCCCCTAGGAAGCGTCATTTTAATGAAGGAAGATATAATATGAGCACTATTTTTGAACGTATTGGCGGCGCTGATGCCGTGAATGCAGCCATTGATATTTTTTATAAAAAAGTACTAGCTGATAAAACTATTAATACCTATTTTACTAATGTAGACATGGCAGCTCAAGCCGCCAAGCAGAAGAAATTCTTCACTGTGTTGTTTAAAGGTGAAGCAGCTGATGCTGCTGACTATATGCGTAAAGCGCACAAAGGAATGGGCATAACAGAAGGTCAATTTATGGCTGTCGCTGGACACCTAAATTCAACACTGAATGATCTAAATGTTCCTGACGACCTAACGGGTGAAATAATGGGCGCAGCGGCAAGTCTGCTTGACCCTATTCTAGATAGATAACCCCTGTCACTATTTACAAAAAAGGCTGCAGTGATTTAACACACTGCAGCCTTTTTTTATACCTAATTTTAAAGCATTAAGACGTAGACCAAGTCTTACCACGCTTACTTTTTCTCTCTTGCTTACGGCGCCCCTCATATGGATTCTTACTCTGCTTATAAGAAAAACGAATTGGCACGCCTGGTAGATTAAAGTCGTGACGCAACTCATTACAAAGATAGCGCTTATAGCTTTCTGGAATATCGTCCGAACGATTACAAAACAACAAGAATGTAGGCGGACGGGCCTTGATCTGAGCACCAAAACGGATCTTAGCACGACGACCATGTGTACTTGGGATTGGGTGCTTATCCATTGTTAGACTAAGCCACTCGTTAAAGCGCGACGTTGGTACGCGTGCGTTCCACATATCATAGGCTTCCACAACGGCAGGCATCAACAGTTGAACACCCTTACCTGTTAGCGCCGAGAACTGTATAATCTTTACGCCTTTGAGTTGCGGAAAAGACCTAGTTAGCGTGTCAGCAAGGTGGCGTTTAGTGGCCAAACGATCCGCAACAGAATCCCATTTATTTAGAGCAATCACCAGTGCGCGCCCCTCATTAACGCAATGCTCTGCGATTTTCAAATCCTGTTTTTCAAAACCACGCTCAGCGTCTAATAAAAGCACAACAACCTCAGCAAACTGAACGGCTCGTAAAGTATCGCTAGCTGATAGCTTTTCTAACTTATTATCTATCTTAGCTTTTTTGCGAAGCCCTGCTGTATCGAACAAGCGAATGGGCCTGCCCTCATAATCCCAGTCAACACCAATACTATCACGTGTTAGACCTGCTTCTGGTCCTGTAATCATGCGTTCGTCTTCTAGAAGATAGTTTATGAGCGTTGACTTGCCCGCATTTGGACGCCCAACGATTGCAAGGCGCATATGTTTGGTTGGATCCTCGTCTTCTTCTTTTTCCTCGAAATCAAACTCAAGATCACCTTCTTGTAGGTCCTCGTCTTCGACAGATTTTTTGCGCCGCGCCTCTTCTTCTTCTTCAGCGTAGGGATCAATGCCAATCTCTCTTAGCTTTTCAACAATAGCACCATAAAGCTCGGCTAGTCCTTGACCATGCTCGGCTGAGAAAACAATAGGCTCACCAAGGCCAAGGCCAAAGGATTCGTATATGCCGTCTATTGATTTATTGCTCTCGCATTTATTAGCAATGAGAATAACAGGCGTGTCACCACGACGTAGCCAAGCAGCAAAATGCTCATCAACAGGTGTGACGCCCAGACGGGCATCATATACCATCAAGGCAACGTCAGCCTCATCTAATCCTGATTGTGTTTGTGCGCGCATACGACCAGATAATGACTCTGCGTCACCTTCTTCTAGCCCTGCTGTATCAAACAATTTAAAACGAAGGTCAGATAGACGGCCTAGACCTTCCCGACGGTCACGGGTAACGCCTGGTGTATCGTCAACGATAGCCAAACGCTTTCCAACCAGACGATTGAAAAGCGTAGACTTACCCACATTGGGGCGGCCAAGAATGGCGAGTGTAAAACTCATAATATTTTCTTCTTATTAGATAACTTACCGCCATTAACGATAAGCGATCAAGTCTCCATTATTAGACAGAACAATCAAAGTTCCATCCACTATAGCAGGTGGGGTTGATGATCCACCCTCAATCTTAACGCCGCTGAGTACTTCACCTGTATAGGGTGAGACTGTCAGCAGATAGCCATGCGAAGAGGTTACAAACAAACGGTCTCCAGCAAGCACTGGCCCATTCCATTTAACTAACCCACGACGCTTTTCTTGATCTTGGAAACGCTGTAATTGTGATACCCAGCGCAGTCGACCATCACTGAGAGATATACATACAACCTGTGAATCAATGGTTGCTAAATAAGCAAAATTACCAGCAATCCATGGCGTATTAACACCAGCCACATCAGCTTCCCATGAACGTTCACCACTACGCATATCAATCGATACCATGCTTCCAGCATGGCTAAGCGCGTATGTCTTACCACGATCAATCACAGGGCTTCCATCAACGTCAGCAAGTGTTGATAGCGGTGTTAAACGTCGAGAGCTCGTCAGAGCGTCTTGCCATAGTACGCGACCATTTTCAGCACGCATAGCAACAAGTTCCCCCGATGACAGGGCATAAACAATTGTACCATCAGCGTAAGCAGGGCTAGCGGCACCTAACATTCCAGCAGTTTCTGTAATACCAACCTGATCCCAAACAAGCTCACCGGTTTCAGCATTTAATGCCGTTTGAACATTATCTTGTGTAAGAGCAAAAACACGACCATCCGCAACAGTAGGTGCGCCACGCATAGGCACGTTTGTGCTGTAACGCCAAATCTCACGACCAGAATTAGAATCCAGTGCTACTGTTATCCCAAATCCCGATGTGGCAAATACCTTTCCGTCCGCATAAGCAACACCGCCGCCATAACCAACGTTAGACTTCTCGCCCTCTAATTTAATTTCTTTATGCCATAACCTACGACCTGATTGTAGATCAACCGCGCTAACAGACCCATGGACATCAACGGCAAAAACTTTACCATCTGCGGCCACTGGGCCAGATATAATGCGTTGGTATTTTGTACTGCCAGCCCCTATGCTTGTTTTCCAAACCTGTGACAGCGTATCTGCTACTTCAAGATGATGAACTGCATGAGAGGCCGAACCTCCTGGCTGAGCCCAATTTAAGTTTCTATAAGCCTTTGGCAGGTTGATAGATAGACTAGCTATTGCTTTGTCAGCTTCTAAAAAAGTTGATCCCGACAATATAGAGATACGTTCTTTTCCTTCATCGTCATAGGAACCCTTCTTAGGGCCACTTTCCGAACATGATACCAAAGCAAGAGACGCAATGACCATTAGGCCTTTTCCAAAATGAGAAAATCTATTCATTATTTGTCTTCTTCCTTTTGGGCATCTTCACTGACTTCATCAGTGGATTCAGACGCTTCTATCGTTGGTGCAGCCTTTTGAGCTGATTCTATAACGCTACGAAACTGGGTTGAGCGCGAACGAATAGCTTGTGGAGTTTGTGGATCATTTTCTAACTGAGATATCTTGTTAAGAGCAGCATCCAGATTACCTTCTACTATATCAAGAATAGCTAGCTGTTCTGTTGCGCTGTGATACCATATTTTTCCCTTTTGAGAGATAGACGATAACAGCGAACGCGCTGTAGCGGCATCATTCTTTTTATCACTAATGATGATCGCGGAATTTAACGTAGCTAGTTCGCGAAACCTAATGTCAGCCGTAGAATCCGTAGACAGCGCCTTATAAACAGCTAAAGCTTCGTCCGTTTTGCTAGCATCAAGCAGGGATGCAGCAAGGCGCAACTGACCTAGCGCTCCATACGAAGGCCCCGTATCAGCTTCAGCATCAGTCCAAATACTCGTAGGATCCTCAACAAGGGCAGCAGCAGTTACCGCTTCGGCAAACACAGCGGCATGCCCTTCCTCTGTTGTACGTTTATATTCGCTCCAACCTTCACGACCAGCAACAACTAAAACAACACCTACCACCATGGAAATTAAATATTTTCCATAAGCCTTCCATAGGGCATGCATTCGCTCGCGGCGAACTTCATCATCTACTTCTTTAAACGCTAGGTCGGGATTTTCTTGATCCGCCACTTTATTCTCCTCGATAGTCAGTTTCGACTATTATTACTTGTCTTAAATTATTCAATTCGCGGCTACAATAGGCAATGCCTTAACCAGATGCAAACATCTTATTGCGGCTAGATTGCGGCACATTAATTATTTGAGTCTTTCATCTTGTATGTATATTCGTCTGAAGGAAATTTACGTGCACGTACATCGCTAGCATAACTCTCGATAGCGTCACCAATTTCATTACCTAACTCCATATAACGCTTAACAAATTTAGGATTGAAAGAAAACAGGCCTAACATATCTTCTGTCACTAAAATCTGACCGTCACACTGATTAGAAGCACCAATTCCAATAATCGGATTAGAGGCTGCCTTTGTTATTTTTACAGCGAGTGGTTCAGCCACGCCTTCTAGAACTGTGGCAAATGCACCAGCATCGGCTATTGCAACAGCATCATCAATGATAGGTTGCCACTCATCAACGGAGCGTCCCTGCGCACCATAGCCACCTGTAGCATTCACACTTTGTGGCATCAAACCCACATGTCCAAAGACTGGAATACCGCGTTTTACAAGAAATTTAACTGTTTCAGCCATTTCTATACCACCCTCCAGCTTAACTGCACCTGCGCCTGTTTCACTAAGCATACGGGCTGCATTTCTAAAAGCTTGCTCTTTTGATTCTTCATAAGAACCAAAGGGCATATCAAGCACTACAAGGGCACGTCTAGCGCCTCGCATAACAGCGCGACCATGCTCAATGATCATTTCCATGGTAACACCCAGCGTATTATCCATGCCGTAAAGCACCATACCCACGCTATCACCCACGAGCAGCACATCACAATATTCATCAAGACGGGCCGCCATCGGCGTTATATATGCCGTTAAGCATACAATTGGCTCTCCGCCCTTACGGTTCGCGATATCCTTAGCTGTACGACGACGTATCATCGGTGATAACTTTAAATCTTCTGCTTTTGGTATCGTTGACATGCTTGCCACCTAAATTCATTGATATTCAAGGCTTATATACGTCATGACCTATGGGAATGAAAGCATAATATTCACGTAATATAGGTGACATGCTTGCGACAGTCATCATGGTGTCGCGGTCTAAACAGCCTTATTAGGTATTTTATATATGGGCAGCAAAAATTAACATTGGATTTACTGTTAGATTAAACCCTTATAGGAATGAGACCATGTCAAACTGGTTCTTTTTAAATCCAGCGTCTAACTGATTTTTTATAAAGAATATAATCATCACCAAACAACTGCTCTATAGCCTGTTCTTCGGGCTTTATCTGCATTTCATTCATGTAGATTATAAACATTGGTATTATAACTACACTCGACCATGCGCCCAAATAAACACCCGCAGATATTAAGAAACACAACATGCCCAGATACATAGGGTTTCTGCTGAACTTAAAAATACCATCGGATACTAAGCTACTGGCTGTTTCTGGCTTTAGCGGATTCACCGTCGTTTTATGACGTTTAAATTGAAGCCCCGCCGTCAATATTACAACCAAACCAAAAACTGCAATTTCTGCAGCAATAATCGTTTGGTATTCAATGATAAAGGGAGATGTTAGCGAGCGAGATAAATATATTATCCCCATAAATATTAAACCAACGATAGGCGGCGGTATTTTATTTTTCAATGACATCTCTTAATCCTTTATTCCCACTCAATGGTCCCTGGAGGTTTTGACGTTATATCATAGACCACGCGGTTGATACCACGAACCTCGTTGATAATACGTGTCGCAACACGACCAAGAAATTCATGTGGGTAGGGATAATAATTGGCCGTCATGCCGTCTGTAGAGTTTACAGCGCGGATCGCACATACATGATCATAAGTCCGCGCATCCCCCATCACACCAACGGTTTTAACTGGTAGTAACACAGCAAAGGCTTGCCAAATTTCATCATAAAGACCAGCTTTACGGATTTCATCAAGATAAATAGCATCAGCCTTACGCAGGATATCAGCCTTCTCACGCGTGATGGCACCCGGAATACGAATAGCAAGACCGGGACCAGGGAAAGGATGACGCTTTACGAAGTCTTCATGCAAACCCAGTTCTTGGCCTAGAATACGAACCTCATCCTTAAATAGCTCACGAAGTGGCTCAATAAGTTTCATATTCATACGCTCAGGCAAGCCACCAACATTATGGTGTGATTTAATGGTAACAGAAGGGCCGCCAATGAATGATACAGATTCAATCACATCAGGATATAGCGTACCCTGTGCTAAGAAATCAGCGCCACCAACAGCCTGCGCTTCTTCTTCAAACACATCAATGAATAGCTTACCGATGATTTTGCGCTTCTTTTCAGGATCAGTAACCCCCTCTAATTCGCCAAGAAACAGATCAGAAGCATCACGGTGCACCAGATTAATATGGTAATGCTCGCGGAACAAGCTAATAACCTGATCGCTTTCCCCCTCACGCATGAGGCCGTGATCCACATAAACACATGTTAGCTGATCACCAATAGCCTTATGCAGCAACACAGCAACGACTGAGCTATCAACACCACCAGACAGACCACAAATGACTTTTCCGTCACCAACCTGCTCTTTGATTTCAGCTATTTTCGTCTCAGAAAATCCAGCCATCGTCCAATCACCAGAGCATCCACATATATTCTTAACAAAATTATGCAAAAGCTGAGTACCAATTGTCGTATGGGCCACCTCAGGGTGAAATTGAACCCCGTATAATTTACGTTCCTCGTTCGATATAGCCGCATATGGCGCGCCCTCTGACACTGCTACAGCCTTAAAGCCTTCTGGAAGCGCGTCAACATGATCGCCGTGGCTCATCCAAACAACATGGCTATCATCTTTGCTAATACCATCAAATAAGGCGCAATCATCCTTAACGGTGATTTCAGCGTGACCAAATTCTTGATGATCAGACGTGGTAACGTTACCACCTAGCTGCTGAACCATTGTCTGCTGGCCGTAACAAATACCAAGTACTGGTACGCCCATGTCAAAAATACGATCGGGTGCGCGTGGTGTATCGCTGTGGGTTACTGAGGCTGGGCCTCCAGCTAGGATGATACCTGTAGCACCAAAGCTATCGATCATTTTGTCAGCTTGATTAAACGGTACGATCTCACAATATACACCAGCTTCACGTACACGACGTGCAATCAACTGCGTTACTTGGGAACCGAAATCTAATACGAGGATTTTGTCACTCATGGTTTTTTCTTTCACTTGGGATCACTATTGTGATCGCTTGGGCCAGATTATAATTACTATAGCAGTTTAGGCAACAAAAACGGGGCAAACCCTGCCCCGCCATCGCTAATTCTTAGCTCTCTTCTTTTTCCGGCTCAGCCTTTGGTGGCTCAACACTGCGAATATGAAGTTCTCTTAGCTGAGAGTTCTCCACTTCGCTTGGGGCGTTCATCATCAAATCTTCTGCCTTTTGATTCATTGGGAAGACGATAACTTCGCGAATATTAGGCTCATCAGCCAGCAACATAACCATACGATCAACACCTGGCGCTAGGCCACCGTGAGGCGGCGCACCATATTTAAAGGCGTTTAACATGCCGCCGAATTCTTTCTCTACAACGTCTTCACTGTAACCCGCCATACCGAAAGCCTTGATCATAACATCAGGGCGGTGGTTACGTATTGCACCAGAAGATAACTCAACACCGTTCACAACGATATCATATTGATATGCTAAGATGTCGAGTGGATCCATTGACTCTAATGCTTCCATACCACCTTGTGGCATTGAGAATGGGTTATGCGAGAAATCCATTTTCTTATTCTCTTCGTCATACTCAAACATTGGATAATCTACTATCCAACAGAAATCAAAACGATCATTTGGAATAAGATCAAGATCTTCACCTACCTTTGTACGTGCAACACCTGCAAGCTTTGCAGCGCCACTTTCTTTGTCACAAGCAAAGAAGACACCATCATTTTCGCCTAGACCTAGCTGATCGATAATAGCCTGTGTGCGCTCTTCACCAAGGTTCTTAGCGATCGGACCGCCAGCAACGCCTTCTGTGATTTTAATATAACCAAGACCAGCAAAGCCTTCGCGCTTAGCCCAATCATTAGTGCTATCAAAGAATTTGCGTGATTTAGCGCCAGCACCTGGGGCTGGAATAGCGCGACATACAGCACCATTTTCAATCATACCTGCAAAAATGCCAAAACCAGAACCACGGAAATGCTCTGTAACATCTTCAATGATAATTGGGTTACGTAGATCAGGCTTATCATTACCATATTTCATCATCGAGTCTTTGTAAGCGATGCGTGGGAATGGTGCCTCAGTTACTTTCTTGTCAGAGAACTCGTCAAAGATACCAACAAGTACAGGCTCAATTGTATTGAACACGTCTTCTTGTGTTACAAAGCTCATCTCGATATCGAGTTGGTAAAATTCACCAGGACTACGATCAGCACGGGCATCTTCGTCGCGGAAACATGGTGCAATCTGGAAATATTTATCGAAACCAGATACCATAAGAAGCTGCTTAAATTGTTGTGGCGCCTGTGGTAGAGCGTAAAACTTACCCGGATGCTGACGAGCTGGCACAAGGAAGTCACGCGCTCCCTCTGGGCTTGATGCTGTCAGGATAGGTGTTTGAAACTCATTAAAATCAAGATCAGTCATACGGCGACGAATAGAGGAGATCACTTTTGAGCGCATAAGGATGTTATTGTGGATACGCTCACGACGCAAATCAAGGAAACGATACTTAAGACGAATATCTTCTGGATACTCAGTATCGCCAAATACAGGCAGGGGTAGCTCGCTTGCTGCTGATTGAATTTCAATCTCATCAACATATACCTCAATTTCACCTGTTGGCATATCAGAGTTCACTGTGCCTTCACTACGAGCCTTAACGCGGGCAATGACTGTGATCACGCTCTCACTGCGCACAGCCTCGGCCACAGCAAAAGCCTTACTATCAGTATCAAGTACACACTGTGTGAAACCATAGTTATCACGCAGATCGATAAATAACACACCTCCGTGGTCACGCTTGCGGTGAACCCAGCCTGAAAGCTTTACAGTTTCTCCAACATTTACTGCGCGGAGGTCATTACATGAGTGTGTACGGAATTGATGCATCTTTTAGAGCCTTATTTATTAGGTTTATTTGGGCGGAAAAGCGCATGAAATTAGTCAAAAGTCAAGACCATGTAATTAAATTTCAAAGATTTAATGACGCTAAGCCATTTGTTGTGTAAGAGATATGCAATCAAACAAAAGAGTATATGATGCCATTAATTACAAATACCAACGATTTAGTCATTCTTTGCGAGCGCCTAAACAAAGCTAAATATATAACTGTCGACACAGAATTTTTGCGTGAAAGCACTTATTACCCTAAGCTTTGCTTGATTCAAGTCGCTGACGAACATAGCGCCCACGCCATTGACCCATTGGCTGCTGGTATCGACTTGTCGCCCTTTTATGACTTAATGGAAAATGAAAATATACTCAAAGTCTTGCACGCAAGCCGTCAAGATATAGAAATATTTGTTAACGTTACTGGCAAGGTACCACACCCCGTTTTTGACACACAATTGGTTGCAAGCGTTTGTGGCTTTGGTGATTCGGTTGGTTATGAGACTTTGGTGAATAAAATCTGCAAAGAAAATATCGACAAATCATCACGCTACACAGATTGGTCTAGACGCCCGCTCACTGAAAAGCAACTTACCTACGCACTGGGTGATGTTACGCACCTGCGCGGTATCTATGAAACACTTGATCGCAAAATCAAAGAATCTAACCGTGATGAGTGGCTAAATGATGATATGGCTATCCTCGAAAATGCCGCTACCTATGTTGTTGAGCCAGAAGATGCATGGAAACGCGTGAAAATCCGCAGTAACAAACCACGTTTTGTTGCGACACTTCAAAAAGTTGCTCAGTGGCGCGAAGAACAAGCCCAGCACCGCGACATGCCGCGCAACCGTGTGGCAAAGGACGAAGTGCTACTAGAGATTTGTGCTCATCCTCCCAAAAGTGCAGATCAGTTAGAGCATATTCGCGGCCTATCAAAAGGTTTTGCCCGCTCTCGTGGTGGCCAGATGCTTTTAGAAGCTGTTGCTGCTGCTGAGGAGATAGCAGAGGATGACTTACCTGTCCTAGATAAAATGAAACCCCGCACATCACCCCCACCAATGGTCGACTTGCTAAAGGTGATGCTGAAAATCAGGTGCGGCGAGCATAATGTTGCCACACGCCTAATCGCCAATGCCAAAGAAATTGAAGATTTAGCGGCTAATCCTGACGCCGATTTGCGTATGCTGCACGGTTGGCGACGTGATGTATTTGGCGAGGATGCTCTTGCCTTGATCGATGGAAAGTTAGCATTATCAGCGAAGAACGGCCAGATAATTATTGTTGAAGTATCTGGTGAATAATTCAGATACACCCTCATCAATTCTTACTGTTGCCACCCTAACTCGTTACTTTCTATTTTAACATGTCACTCCCGTGAAAACGGGAGTCTGGCAAGACAAAACCTTCGGCCAATTCCCCAAAACCTACCCAAATATGAAGTCGTCATCAGTGATATCGGTGGCTACTATATCCTCAAGGGTGATACTGTTACCAAAATCATCCTCAATGAGGGTATCGTCACCAACCTGAATAATGGTTAAATCTTCCCACTGAGCATCATTATCTGAAAAATCCAATATATCTTTTGATTGATCAAAGTCGGTGATTGTATCATCGCCCCAATCACCTTCTTCAAAGTAAAAGGCCGTAGAGCCAGCACCACCAGTCATCACATCATCGCCGATACCGCCTGTAATTTCATCAGCGCCTGAACCACCGTCAATAGTGTCATTACCGTTATTACCAAAAAGCACGTCTTCGCCAGTATCGCCTGTGATACTGTCATTACCTTCGCCTCCAGATATGGTGTCGTCACTAGCGCCGCCATCAATGGTATCATTGCCACTACCGCCATTGATTACATCATCGTCATCTTCTCCATATATGATATCATCTCCGGATCCTCCATATATGGTATCTACTGCAACGCCGCCGTATATTTCATCATCACCAGTCCCGCCTTTAATAAGATCAGCGTCGGCGCCACCTTTTAATAGGTCGTTACCTTTGCCACCGTATAATTCGTCCTGACCAGATCCGCCATAAACCTCATCCCCACCTGATCCACCACTGAGCACATCAGCACCACTTTTGCCGTATAACTTGTCATTGTCGGCACCACCGGCGATAGTATCGTCGCCGTTATTACCATAAAGTTTATCACTGCCTGAACCACCAAACAATGTATCATCGTCATCGCCGCCATAGAGTTTATCATTGCCGCTGTTACCTACTAATTTATCATCACCTTCCCCACCATATATTATATCATCTCCCTCCTCACCTACAACGAAATCCAATCCAGCTGAAGCGCTGATATAATCATTACCAGCCCCGCCTTGAATAGTATCATCACCATTGCCGCCATAGAGTGTATCTTTATGGTTTCCGCCATAAATTAGGTCATCACCGTCGCCGCCATAAAGAGTGTCCTTGCCGCCGTTACCATGGAGTTCATCATCCCCGTCATTACCTTTGATATAATCAGTACCAGCATCACCCCATATTTCATCATTACCAAGGCCACCTAACAGACGATCATTACCAGCCCCACCGTAAAGAGTATCATCATCACCGCCACCAGATGCAATATCGTTACCACCCTGAGCAAATATAATGTCATTACCAGCATTACCCTGTAGTAGGTCACCACCTTTGCCGCCATCTAAAGTATCATTACCATCTCCGCCATATAGTTTATCAGCGCCTGTGTTGCCGTATAATTTGTCGATGCCAGCTGCACCATATAACTTATCATCCCCTGTACTGCCGTAGATGATATCATCGCCAGCTTCACCCTTTAAATTGTCATCCCCAGATTCACCATATAATTTATCCTGACCTTCCCCTCCTAGGATAAGATCATTACCATCACCGCCATAAAGCAGATCGTGATCAGCGCCACCATTTAGATAATCTGCACCCGCACCACCATAAAGCTCATCGCTACCAGCTTCGCCTAATAATGTATCCTTACCAGTCCCGCCATAAAGAAAGTCCCCAGCATCCCCGCCACTTAAACGGTCATCACCACCATTACCGTATAGACGGTCTTGTCCAACTTCACCTTGCAGGTTGTCCTTGCCTGCCCCACCTTCTAGGTAATCCTTGCCGTTACCGCCTTTTAAAGTGTCATTACCATCACCACCAAACAGGTCATCATCACCACCACCACCGTTTAGACTATCAACGCCTTCATCACCGTAAAGAGTATCATTACCAAGCCCACCATCAAGAGTGTCATCACCTGCAAGGCCAATTAAAACATCGTCTTTATTCTTGCCTTCTAGGTTGTCATTTCCTGTAGTACCTGTTTTTTCAGCCATGGTTTCATCCTACTTAAATTACCGCTCATTTCTACTAGCGGGTTACATTATCATATAATACAGACTGTAATTTGCAAATTCCGCGCCACTTTTTTACTCAGAAGATACTTCTATAAAATAGAAAATAAAAAAGCCCTCAATTTTCTAGAAAATCAAAGGCTTTAAGATGAATGAATCAACTATGATTCATTATATAATTACTTAGATAGATACTCTAACATGGTTTGTGCATCTGATACCTCAAATGGGTCTGTTTGGCAATTATCGCTATAGCCATCCTCTGAGAAAACCTTCTTGATTTCGCCATTATCAACCAGCATAGAATAGCGCCAACTACGCATGCCAAACCCTAGATTATCTTTATCAACTAACATCCCCATTTTACGCGTAAATTCGCCACTTCCATCGGGTAAAAGAAAGACATTCTTAACGCCCATTTGCTTGCCCCACTGATACATAACAAATGCATCATTAACAGACAGACAGATAACAGTATCAATGCCTTGCGCCTTAAAGGCTTCAATATTATCCTCATATCCTGGAAGATGTGTAGATGAGCAAGTCGGCGTGAAAGCACCCGGCAAAGAAAATAAAACTACCTTTTTTCCAGCAAAAATTTCTTGGGATGTCAGCATCTTCCACTCAAATGGATTAGGACCGTCTAGCGCGTCATTTCTTACGCGGGTTTTAAAGGTAACATCTGGCACTGATCTAGTCATATCTTCTCTCCTGTTATATAATTATTGCCATCTATATGGCCCTTAGCAATAAGAATACACAACAGGTATAAACCTGTAAAATTGATTTATACGATATAAATAATCGACTTATGTGATTAATGTGATTTGGACAGTTTCAATTCTTCGTCATTCGCGCTAAGGGGCTAGAATGACGGTATTGAAAAATAGTTATCTAACCACGATCTCGTAGTTTTTACCCAACAGACCAGCCAAGCGTTGCAGGCGTTTTTTCACGGTTTTATTGGCAATATCGCTGCAATCATCATCAATATATAGATACACCTTGCCTCCTTTGATTTGCAGATCGCTTTTATCCAGCATTGTCACAGTACCACCCGTTAGACGGTGACCAAGACGCAGTGCTGCGCCTAATACGCGCGCAATAAGCAGGTCATCCACGTCAAGCGATGGTGTCACGTCTTTAATTAATCCCTGATCAATAGCCGCGCCATAAGCCTCGTTCATAGCCACTGCCACATAAGCGCGGTCAATATGATCAACGCCGATAAAATTACCGTGTAAAATCTCTTCAACCGCTTTTTCAGCGCGGAAATCAGGGTGGCCGCGCCATGCAATATCGCTTAGCAAACAGACGGCCCTATGGAGACGTTCATGCTCAGCTTTTACGGAAAATGATTTGCGGTCGAATAATGGTCGCGTCCAATCATAGAGCTTATCAGCGTGAACCGCAAAACGACCACGTTCAACTGCTAGTTCCTGACATGTCGATAAAAATGGATCCTGCGCCTTAATATCATCTGGCATATTATCATAAACAACACCTTCGCGCAGCCCTAGTGACGATACAACAAAGCTTTTTGCGTCCATTGCTCTAATCGTCTCACGCAGCACAAGTGCAGCGATAGGCAAAATATCGCGACGGCGAGAGCTTAACTCATTCTTATAGGGTAAATCCTCGGGTTTTAGACGCGACAAGCGTTTGCAATATACCGACATATCCTTAGCGCTCGCCGTATAATTATGAATGATTGGCAACGGTATTGAGCGCTCTCTTACCATCAGCTTAGCGATATTGCGCCAAGCACCACCAACTAGGTATAGGCTCTTGTGATCTTTATGATTTAACCATTTCAACTTAGCTAATTCTGATCGTAGATAATCTTGCATCGCGTGACGATTATCACCAAATTTAGCCTGCAGGCGCAGCGGCCCAATAGGTAAACTAACGCATTTACCGACACCGTTAGCATCCATTATAGCTAGCTCTAATGACCCGCCACCCAGATCACCCATGACACCGCGCGCGTTAGGCGCGCCGTGAATAACGCCAAGCGCTGATAGCCTGCCCTCTTCGGCGCCTGCAATAACACGGATAGAAATCCCTGCCTCATTTTTTGCCCGTTCAACAAAGGCAGGACCGTTATCGGCGTCTCGGATCGCGGCAGTGGCAATGGCATCAACATTTGTTATGCCAGCGTGCTTACATAGTGCGCTATAACGTTTTAACGTCGATATGGCGAGATCCATCTCGACCTCGCCCATATTACCCGTTACGCCAACCTCTGTGCCTAATCCGCATAGTATCTTCTCGTTAAAGACCACATCAGGCGCGCGTTTCATGCCCGAATATACGACTAGACGGACAGAGTTTGAACCAATATCAATGACAGAGAAATAATCCTCCGTTTTAGAAACACCCTCATTTAGCGAGCTTGGAATTGATGACTGTGCCATATATTTATACGTCCCTTACCTGACTATCGTAATCAATCAACGGTGAAACAGGTTCCTCTTTACTGCTTGCCTTACCACGACCAGATAAAGAAGGGTTTGTCATAAAGTAATCATGTGTATTGAATTTATTATCATCAGTGGACTTAACGCGGGTATAATTACCGCTAGCCCCCTGTATCCATGATTGTTCTGTATCTTTTAAATTAGCTGCCATAACCTGCCCAATGATCTGATCATGAACGGTTAAATTTTCAATCGGCACAAGGCTTTCAACCCGACGATCAAAATTACGCGGCATCCAATCGGCCGATGAGATGAATACCTTGGCTGAATGAGAGGGCAAGCCACTTCCATTACCAAAACAAACAATACGACTATGCTCTAAAAAACGACCAATGATCGACTTAACAGTGATATTCTCGCTAAGGCCCTTGATGCCAGGCTTAAGCGTGCAAATACCCCGCACCACTAGATCAATCTTGACCCCATTACAGGAGGCCTCGTACAGCTTATCAATGATAGCGTTATCTAACAGCGCGTTCATCTTTGCCCATATGGCAGCAGGCCTGCCAGCGCGGGCGTGGGCTATTTCACCTTCGATATGATATATTAAGCGATCACGGATATTAAAAGGTGCCATACTAATTTTCTCTAACCCAACAGGCTCTACATACCCCGTTAGATAATTAAATAGCTTATTGCCGTCACGACCAATGGCCTGATTAGCAGTAAAGAAGGATAAATCCGTATAAATCTTGGCTGTGATTGGGTGATAATTACCTGTACCAAAGTGACAGTAGGTCTTTAATTTTCCCTGCTCTCTGCGTACGACTATTGATACTTTTGCATGGGTTTTTAGCTCAATAAAACCATAAACCACATGAACGCCAGCGCGCTCTAGATCTCTGGCCCACTTGATATTTTGCTCTTCGTCAAATCGCGCCTTCAACTCCACCACGGCCGTCACTGATTTACCATTTTCGGCCGCTTCTTTCAGCACGTTAATGATAGTTGGCTGTGTTCCCGCGCGGTATAGCGTTTGCTTTATGGCCACAACATCTGGGTCATTGGCAGCTTGTTTAAGAAACTGATGCACCACATCGAACGATTCATAAGGGTGATGGACCACAAAGTCTTTTGTAGCGATAGCCTTTAAAATATCGCCCCCAAAGTCACGAACACGCTCTGGGTGGCGCGGTATATAAGGCACAAACTTTAGCTCGGGATAATCATCAACGATTAACTGACTGGTTTCATCAACGCCCAAAATACCATCAACCAATACCACCGATGTTTCATCAGCATCTAGAAATTTAATCACCATCGACATCAATTCACTAGGCATATCAGCGTTCATTTTAAGACGAATCACACGCCCACGACGACGGCGCTTTAAGGCAGATTCAAAATTACGAACAAGATCTTCCGCTTCTTCTTCAATCTCAAGATCGCTATCACGCAACACGCGGAAAACACCTGTGCCTTCAACCCTGTAGCCAGGAAATAATTGATCGAGGAATAGTTCTAACAAGCGCTCTAAAGAAATAAATCTAACCCCGTCTCCAGGCAAACGGATAAAGCGTTTCACGTGGCGCGGCACTGGCAACAACGCCACCATTTCTTTCTCATCCTTTTGACGAATGAGCGACAAAGCCATCGTAAAGCCTAGGTTAGGAATGAAGGGGAATGGATGCGCAGGATCAACGGCAATAGGCGTTAAAACTGGGAAAATATTCTCTAGAAAATAATTCTCTAACCAACTACGCTCTTCACTCGTGACATCCTTTGCCTCAAGAACATTGATACCAACTGACTTAAGCTCAACAAGCAACCGTGCCCATGTGCGTTGTTGCTCCAACATAAGTTTATCGGCGTATTTATTGACCTTTGATAATTGTTTACTTGGGCTAATTCCATCATCTGACAGCGCATCTACGCCCGATGACATCTGACCACGAAGCCCCGCGACTCGCACCATATAAAATTCATCTAAGTTATTGCCAGATATAGATAAAAACCGCAGACGCTCGAGCACTGGATGATTAGGATTTTCAGCTTCCTCTAGAACGCGCCTGTTAAAACGCAGCCAACTTAGCTCGCGATTTAAATATTTTTCACGCGCAGGCAAGCCTTTTATATACGCTACAATTTCAGTGCGCTCTCGCTCTTCAATATCTATATTAGTGTCAGTCATAAAACATCTCGTTTAAAAGTCATGACTCTAAATAGCTTATTTCTGGAGTAGATGCCAAACACAATTGATAACAATCTGTATTTATTTAAGCTATTTCAGCTATTTATAAGGCTATTCGCCCTCAACTGCCATAGTTTGCAATACATCTCGCGCTAATATCTTTGTAATACGGGCCTTCTTAGCCAGTGCCGCTTTGTCAAGGGCATCGACAAGTCTCAGCGCCCCTGAAAAAGATCGCTCCATTCTTGGTAATAAGTAATCTACCAAAGTGAGGTCCACTTGTAATTGGCGATCAGAAAATAACTTTATAAAGATTGCAGATAGCAGCAAATCATCTGGGGAGGATATATACGTTACAGGTAGAGTAGCCAGTCGCGACCGTAAGTCAGGCAGATCGACGTTCCATAAAGTTGGGGCACTGCGTGCGGTAAACAGCAAATGCCCATCAGTTTCCTTGGCCCAATTAAATAAATGAAATAGACAGTCTTGATCATAGTTTATAGCGTCAGCATCTTCGATAAATATGCAAGATTGATCCTTCAGCGTGACGGCCTTATCATCTTGGGCTAGCATATGAGCACCAACACGCAAAGCCCAACTGCGTCCTAAATGTGATTTACCTGATCCTTCTGGGCCAACAAGCGCAACAGCGTGATGCGGCCACTCTGGCCAGCTATCGAGCATAGAAAAAGCGGCCTCATTTGATCCCGCCACCAGAAAATCCTCAAGCGCGTAGGATGGCTGATGATCTAATTCCAGTGGTATTTGCTTATGAGACATAAATAATCCAGTTCAGTGCGGTGTAACGACTAAGCAGTCTCTATATCCGATACATCAGTTTTATCAAGATCATAATGCTCTAGATATTTACCAATTAAGTGGCGCACTAACACGGCGATTGCCGCAGCCATAGGCACGGCAATTAATACACCGACAAACCCTAAAACCTCGCTACCCGCGAATATGGCAAATAACACCCATACTGGATGCAGCCTGACCTTATCACCGACGAGTTTAGGGGTGAATATTGCAGCCTCTAACACCTGAACCACAACAAATACTAATAATACCATGCCAATATTGCCGCCATCAAAGCCCCACTGGCCAATAGCAACGATGGTCGCAACAAATGCCGCGAACAATGCCCCAACGAAGGGAACAAAGGCCAAAATACCTGCAAGGACACCTAACACTACTGCAAAATTTAAGCCGACCATATACCAGCCAACACCGTATAATATACCCATGATCAAAGACACGATCAATTGCCCGCGCACAAACCCAGCAAGCACCAAATCCATCTCAGTCATAACCTTGCGAATAGCGGGTGCCGCCTCTGGTGGGAGCCAATCATTGGCCTTAGCCACCATATGGTCCCAATCTCTGAGCAGATAAAAAGCCACAACAGGCGAGATTAGAATAAGTGTTAAAATATTAAAAATAGCCAAGCCATTACGCAATGCAGAACTGGCAATATCATTGGCGCGGGCTAGCACTTCATCACTAACGCCCGCGATCATACTGGCGGCATTACCATCAAATTTCAGGCCAAATTGATCGTGTATAGAGGCAAGCATTCCGTCTACCCAAGGCAGCAGATTATCAATGGTTTTCGGCAATACGGCCGATGCCATTGCAAGTTGGCTTTTTAAAATGGGCCAAAAAGCGAGAACAACACCAGACATAATCATAAAAAATAACGTCAATACGATACTAGCCGCTATACCACGCGGAATGCTGCGCTCCTCCAGCTTATCTGCGGCTGGATCTAGGAAATAAGCAATGGCTAAACCAGCCAGAAATGGTAATAAAATGCCTTTGGTCAGATATATAAGACCAAAAAAGACAACTGAAGTTGTTATCCATACCCACCTATTCATTGAGCGAATCCTTTTCCCATTATTATTTTATATCCAGCATCCATACACCACCATACGGGCGAATGGTTAAGCCAGCCAGTGTTAAAGCCAGATCAAGCTGGTCACGCCTGCCCGTATATGACATATGAGCTTTGGTTAACGGCACACCGACTTCTAAAACAGTCCAATCACGCACCAATGACATGTTTTTGACCGCGTCCGTTATTTTAACCAAGACTTTTAAGTCTATCGTTGGCAATACTAACTCAAGCTCACCCTGCACACCACTACTGATCAACAGTTGTGACCGCCAAACACCATCAACCTCATCTAAAATTTTATTAATGGCTGCGACTGTAACATTCTCATCTGAACGACTTGCGGTGATCTCACCTTCGCCCGATGTACCAGTAGCCGTTAGATAATATTGATAATCCACCTGAGCAGGCAAATGCCCAATAGTAGCTTTAAATTGCGTTGATATTAGTAAGGCGCCATCCATATTATAGTTTTTAGCCATTAGAGCAGCGGCCTCACTATCTTGCTCTAAGACTTGCCCATAACTATACATAAGCCGATCATCTAGACCTCCCTTGGGGAAGTTATAGGTTCGCAATCGGTTTTCATGGTCAACCAGCTTCCAAATAGAGGCCAGTATAGATTTCTCCATATCCCAAGCTTCGCCAAAATACTCATCAACATTGTCACGGTGAGCGTGCAGTACGAGCAACCCCGTGCCTGCGCCCAACACATGGGGAATTTCCAGATCAGCTAACCACTGACTAACTGTCACAGGCTCAAAACTAATATTAATTTCGGCAATGTAGCGCCGACTAGACCGTTGTTCACTGACAATATCAATACCGCGCATCATAGATTGTTTCTCTGCCACACTCAGCGGCGGCAGGTTATGAAAGTCATCCGTCGATAGTATTTTGCCCATCAATCTATCAAAAGCATAAGATTCGGCCTTAGCTAAGCCTTTTTCACGTGCTTTTGACGCTGATTTTTCAGTTTCATCGATCTTAATTGCCCGAATTGTAAAAAGGTCATCAAGCGCCTCAGAATTACGTAAACCTTGCTGTGCATATGACTGCAACGACAAAAGGGTCACAATGACCATAAAAAAAGATGTTTTTTTTACAAATCTCAACTTATTTGCCTTCTATAGTTCAATATTACCCATTATAAGCAAGCGAAATGATTACTAAAAGTATCTATACACTCTGCCCTGCATATCAGGCTAATGTATGGCAGGCTTTTATGATTGCCGCTAGATAGAATATTGTTTTTATACAAGAGAGCACCAAATGACCGATAGTAAATCCTATACATACAAAGATGCAGGCGTTGATATTGATGCAGGCGAAGCCTTAGTTGAACGTATTAAGCCAATGGCAGCTAGCACAAAACGCGCTGGTTCTGACGCTGACCTTGGTGGTTTTGGTGGGCTATTTGATTTAAAAGCAGCAGGATATAATGATCCAATATTAGTTGCAGCAACAGATGGCGTCGGCACCAAGCTTAGAGTAGCTTTGGAGGCTGGCATCCATGACACCGTGGGCATTGATCTAGTAGCAATGTGTGTTAACGACCTTGTTGTACAAGGCGCTGAACCTTTATTCTTTCTAGATTACATGGCAACGGGTCACTTAGACGTTGATCAAATGGCTGACGTTGTATCTGGCATTGCCGAGGGTTGCCGTCAAAGTGGTTCTGTGCTTATCGGCGGTGAAACCGCTGAAATGCCAGGTATGTATAAAGGTGGTGATTACGATCTAGCTGGCTTTAGTGTTGGTGCTGCCGAACGCGGCACTCTACTCAATGGCTCAACAGTTGCTGAGGGTGATATTCTTATTGGCCTCGCTTCATCAGGTATTCACTCAAATGGCTACTCTCTGGTACGTCGCATCATAGAGGACAGAGGATTTGCCTATAGTGATCCTTGCCCATTTGAAGCAGGAAAATCTATTGGTGAAGCATTTCTTGCCCCCACTAAAATCTATGTGAAGAGTTGCCTAAAAGCGATACGCGCAGGTCACGTTAAGGCACTTAGCCATATCACAGGCGGCGGATTCTTAGAAAATGTACCACGCGTACTACCAAAAAACACAGAAGCCGTTATTGACAGTAGTGCATGGGAACTGCCAGCGGTTTTCAATTTTCTGCGTGAGCAAGGTAATATTGAAACGCGTGAGATGGCCCGCACATTTAACTGCGGCATTGGTATGGTGCTAGTAATAGCGCCTGAAAGTGTTGATGAAGCCATGGGTATTCTGACATCAGAAGGTGAAACTGTCTACCGCCTTGGTGAGATCATCAAAGGCGAAGGCAAGCCAACATGTCGCGTTAACGGCAAGGCTGGCACATGGGGTTCATCCACTGACTGGTCATCAATAACAGAATAAAAGGCTATTTATGCGTAAGCTTAAAATTGGAGTTATTATCTCAGGTAGAGGCTCAAACTTACAAAGTTTGATCGATGCCTGTGCTAAACCAACTTTTCCTGCTGAAATTCAAGTGGTTATCTCTAATCGGCCGGGTGTATACGGCCTAGAACGCGCACAACTGGCGGGTATTAAAACGGCTACCATTGATCATAAATCATTCGATGGCCGTGAAGATTTTGAAGATAGTATACAAGCCGAATTAGAAGCAAATGATGTAGAATTGGTATGCTTGGCGGGGTTTATGCGAATCTTAAACGCAGAATTTGTCTCTAAATGGCGCGACCGCATGCTAAATGTACACCCATCTTTACTGCCTGCCTTTAAAGGATTACACACTCATGAACGTGCGATTGAGGCAGGATGCCGTTTCACAGGGTGTACTATCCACTATGTTGTACCTGAATTAGACGCTGGGCCGATTATCCTGCAAACAGCAGTACCAATCGCTGAAAATGACACATCAGAAACGCTAGCCGAAAAAGTCTTAGAGTATGAACATAGCATGTACCCAGAAGCCGTGCGTTTAATCGCAGAAAATCGCGTGCGCGTATCGGGTCATAAGGCACTCATTAAAGATATGCAGGTACCAGATACAGGGCTGATTAATCCAGTACCTCAGGTATAGAGACTAACTCAAGCTTATCTATTACATTGCTATTATTATTTCTCTTTGCGAAGACCTGCAAACATATCACTGCTACGCCACAGATGAATTTTAAACCCATGAAAAATAAAATATGGGATTACAGCAGAAATAATAAAAGCGAGCCAAACATGTGCGCTAGGTGCTGAAAATACAGCCATAGGGTCACTGTATACAATAAAATGAAATCCCCAATTCCCCGCGAATGTACCAACCAATAAATGAACTAGAAAACCATTCCAGAGCTTATACTCTATTAAGTACATTATCGGCCCTCCGATGAAAAACATGGGTATAGAGCCAAAAATAAAAATAAAACTACTACTCATGACAAAGCCAGCCATGCTGTCATCGGCTAATATAGGAAGCCCGTCTGGAAGCCCCAACACATTAATTTTGATCAACAACCAAGTGATCGTAAAGGCTGTAACAGGCGAAACAATCGATGCTAAAAATATTTTTTTAATAAAAGGAATATTAAGGTTCATAAAAAAGATTACCATGAAACGCCTATAAGGTAAATAATTCTCAATAGAATCACCCTGCGTATAAAAAACCCCGCCAAGTTAATGACAGGGCCTTAAAATTAGATCAGATGATCAAGCAGTTGGATTAACCAACAATCTCGTTACCTGAGAAAAACTGAGCGATCTCAAGAGCAGCATTTTCTTCGCTGTCTGAACCGTGTACTGAGTTTTCGCCGATTGAAAGAGCGAAAAGCTTACGTACTGTACCGTCTGCTGCGTCTTCAGGGTTAGTCGCGCCCATCACTTCGCGGTGAGCAAGAACAGCGTTTTCGCCTTCTAGAACCTGAACAACAACTGGCTCTGATGTCATGAACTCAACAAGCTCACCAAAGAAAGGACGTTCAGCGTGAACAGCATAAAATGTTTCAGCTTGAGCTGTAGTCATTTGAATGCGCTTTTGAGCGATGATACGCAGGCCAGCAGTTTCAAAAGTTGCGTTGATAGCACCAGTAAGATTACGCTTTGTTGCGTCTGGCTTGATGATAGAAAATGTACGTTGAATACCCATGGTATAGTTCCTTATTATAGTGCGCCCTACAGGTATCTATACATGCGGGCAGTCAATTGATTCGCCGCGCTTATAACGGCTTTATGAAAAAAAGCCAAGCTTCCATTTACGTGGGCGTATTTACATGCTAATGCCTCGCGGATGTTACATATATCAGATTTGACCTTTCGCATCGGTGACCGCCTGCTCTTTGATCAGGCGACGATTGCTATCCCTCCGGGCCACAAAGTTGGCTTTGTCGGAAAGAACGGGGCTGGAAAGTCCACTTTATTTAAAATGATCCTTGGTGAACTGCAGCCAGAGAGCGGCAATCTAACGGTGCGCAGGACGGCGCATATCGGACATGTGGGTCAAGAAGCGCCCGATGGGCCGCAAAGTCTTCTGCAAACTGTGCTCGATTCGCATACAGAGCTTAAGGATCTAACCGCCGAATCAGAGACAGCCACTGATCCACACCGTATTGCAGAAATACACACACGCCTTGCTGATATTGATGCCTATTCCGCCGAAGGACGCGCTGCGCGTATTTTAGCAGGTCTTGGTTTTGACGCAGATGCCCAAGCCCGTTCTTGTAATAGTTATTCTGGTGGTTGGCGTATGCGCGTTGCGCTGGCTTGTGTCTTATTTAACGAACCTGACTTGCTCCTGCTGGATGAGCCGACCAACTATCTCGATCTTGAAGGCGTGATGTGGCTTGAGACTTTCCTCAAGACGTATCGCTATACAGTGCTGATCATCTCGCATGATCGTGACTTGCTTAACAAAGCCGTTACATCCATTGCCCACTTAGAGGGCGGCAAGCTGAATTACTATACAGGTGGTTATGACCGTTTCGAGCAATTACGTAACGAAAAGATGAACCAGCAACTTGCCTTAAAGTCTAAGCAAGAGGCAGAGCGTCGTCACATCCAATCCTTCGTTGATCGTTTTAAGGCCCAAGCATCAAAAGCCAAGCAAGCACAAAGTCGTGTTAAAGCGTTAGAGCGCATGAAACCTATCGCCTCTATGGTGGAAGAACATACTGTACCCTTTAACTTCCCAAAGCCTGAGCCGCTATCAAGCCCGTTGATCGCGCTTGAGGGGGCAAGCGTCGGTTATGAGGATAAAACTATCCTACATAAACTAGACCTACGTATTGATATGGATGACCGCATTGCCCTACTGGGTGCTAATGGTAACGGTAAATCCACATTCGCAAAGCTTATCGCGTCAAAGCTAAAGCCGATGAGTGGTACTATGCGTAAATCACGCGCGCTGGGCGTTGGTTATTTCGCACAGCATCAGCTGGATGAGATCAGCCCACAAGATACACCATTTGTGATCCTAAGACGCCTGATGCCGAAAGCTATTGAATCAAAAGTCCGTGCGGCCCTTGGTTCCTTTGGTTTTGGTTTTGATAAGGTTGACCGTAAGGTTGAGAGCTTGTCAGGCGGTGAAAAAGCCCGTTTGATGTTTGCGCTAGCCACATTCCACAAGCCACAATTATTGCTACTGGATGAGCCGACCAACCACTTAGATATCGATAGCCGCGAAGCACTCGTGCATGCCATTAACCAATATGACGGCGCTGTACTGCTGATCAGTCACGATAGACACTTGGTTGAATCATGTGTGGATCGTCTGTGGATTGTTGATCAGGGTGATGTGAAGAACTTTGATGGTGATCTAGAGGATTACAAACAAAAGCTGCTAGCGGACCGCGCAGGCGCACGTCGTGTGGCCAAAATGATCAAGCAAGGTGATCCAAAGCAAGACGCGCGCAATGTTGGTGCTGCGAAGCGTCAAAACATTGAGCCCTTCAAGAAAGCTGCCGAAGCCGCCGAAGCTGAGGTTGACGAGCTATCTAAAGAAAAGCGACTGTTAGAACGCAAGCTGGCTAGTCCTAAACTTTACGAAAGCGATGACCCACGCGCAGCACAACTGGTCGCCAAATTCCAACGCCAACTAGCCGCCATTACCACCATCCTTAAAAAGGCAGAGGAAAAATGGGAACAAGCAGCGGAAAAGTTAGAGAAAGTCATGAAGGAAAATGAAGGGGCTTAAACTCCCCTTCGCTATCCCACACACCTCGTCGTCATCTCATATATAACTCAGTTTTATAATTCTTACTTCATATGCTTTTCTAAGAACTCTTCAAGGTTGGTGAACAATACCGTTCTTGCTTCTGGCGTTGCTAAACTGTGACCTCCCTTATCAAGGATTACCAGCTTAGACTGCTTCTTGGATTTAAGTTTTTTATACATTTTTTTAGCATGCGTATATTTAACAGTGCCGTCGTTTTTAGCAGCAATCAACAATACTGGTTTTGTAATTTTATCCGCTTGGTGCAACGGCGAAACCGATTTCAATGATTCATCTTTCAAGCCAATGCCTTCCATCAATACATGCCCTCCTAATACACGGTATGTAAGAAAATTACTCAGCTGCTTTAAATCAGCTAAACCATTAATACTTACGCCGCATCTGTATAAGTCAGGTTCTTGTATAAGGCCCATCAGCGTTGCGTACCCGCCATAGGAAGCGCCCACAATGCAGATATTGTCTTTGTTGGCTATGCCTTCTTTTATTAACCAATGAGTGGCATCAGTAACATCATGCTGCATAAGGCCGCCCCACTGGTCCTTTCCTGCCTCTTCATACTTTTTACCGTAGCCACTAGACCCCCTGAAATTAGGTTGCAATACAGTATAACCACGGTTAGCAAGAAACTGTGCCCAGCGATCAAATACCATCATATCACGCGCGTGAGGGCCACCGTGTGGCATCACAATCACAGGCTTAGAAGCGCGAACAGTTTCTGCGTTAGCCCTAGTAATATAGCCAGGTATTTTACTTCCGTCTCTTACAGGAATATCGACACGCTCTATTTCACCTAAGTATTTTGGATTTATGCCCGGCATTTTCTCTCCGATGGCATCTAGACTACCTGTCGCAAGATTTAGTAAATAATAAACACCTGCGTCATTAGGCCCTTGTGAATCGATGACAAACAGCTTTTTCTTGCGCGTTTGATATCTGATGACATTACGTGTGCCCGGTAACGCATTATCGACTATTGCCTGTAGCTTACTAGAGTATTTGCTCAAATAATGTACCGAGGGCTGGTCAATTGTATAATGCACACCAGAGATTTTACCCTTGATGGGCAATCCACTATTACTATTAGTGTCAGTGAAAGAAATGTAATCAATATCCACTTCGGCGTGCTCATAAAGGGTATCAAGAACCTCGCTGGTTTCCATATTTACTTTATACAGGCCTTCAGTGCCATATTGAGATTGCCCTTGCATATAAGCGACCTCAGGGTCTTTAGTAAATGAGATTAGGCTATATTTATCTTTGAACCATTGCTTTTTACCCGCATTTTCCCATTTGCCCGTGCGTGCACTTTTATAGCTACCAATACGCCCTCTTTGGTGATCAATACCAAAGCCATAACGAATGGCGCCTGTGCGGTCTGGTCTGTAACTCCAAAGACCGCGTCTTGGCTCTTGAATTAGCTTATCTTCTCCCGTCATAATATTCTGACGCCAAATAGTAGCTCCCTTATCGCCACTAAACTGCATAAGAACAACATCGGGTTCATTAGGCAAAAAATCTATAACATTATCGCCTGATGGATTGTTTTTTCCATTTGTTACCCAGTTAAATTTTTTCGTTTTTGGATTAAAACGTGCCATCTGAGAAGTGTAGTAATCCTCATCATTAGCCACCTCCACGTGATAACTAATAAGTAAATAGTCATTATTCGCCCACGTGTACCAAGCAAGTTCGCTTTTTCCCACAAGCGGTACGGCAAACTTTTTCTTCGTCTCAGTCTCATAAAAAATGACCGTTTCTTTATCTTTAATTTTAAAAGAATAGGCTAAAAAATCACCTTCTGGAGAAAGTTTGGGTGGCCCCATCTGGTGATCTTGGGCAAAAACCTCAATAGGTAATTTTGAAGAAGATGCATGTAGCGGCGAAGCTACCCCACAGTAAAATAAACTGGCAATTGTGCACAGTCGAAGAAGTTGATTAAAAGTCATAAAATATATATCCATCAAGGTAAAATAAGAAATCTGTATAAATTTTATAGGTTAGTCAAATGCCAGCAATACATTGTATGACAATGAAATCAACCTGTAATCTACAATTATGGGGAATATACACGTAATTTATACTTAGATGATACTAAACATGGGGTACACGTTGAAGAAGGAAATAAAAGCCCCTAAGCTTTCTTTTCCCAGCCGCCCTGCTCGGTTTGTTGCCAGTATGACATTTCAAAACCGCCATCCTTGAAGGTTTTCCAGTCTTCGCGTGCCTTGGTCACGACATCGGCGTTACGGCCATCGAACATATACATCAGGCGGTCATAACCCGCATAATCCGATGATTCAACGGCGTCCACCAGCACAAGGCAAGTAGAGCCATTGGGGTTCTCGTCCCCTGTTGTTAGATAAACAATCTGGTCTTCTGGGTGATCGCATCCAGCCTTGTCGTGCGGCAAGAAGCTATCCTCACGATAGCTCCACAGCGCCTTATCCAGCGCCGTGCAGACATCGTCATTTGCAACTTTCACCACAGCCTTAAGGCCAGCACCCTGCACGCGCTCCATCAATTTTGGTAACGCTTCATCTAGCGTTTGACGTTGCAGGTGATAAAACTTGATATCAAGTTTAGAGGTGCTGGCATTAGGCATTATCTATTAACCTTCGTGGTTATCAGCAACAAAACGGTCCAGCATACGCACGCCAAAACCTGTGCCGCCTTTTTCACTGAGGTTCATGTCTTTGTCTGACCAAACCGTACCAGCAATATCAAGGTGACACCAAGGCACATCATTAGTGAAACGTTTTAAGAACTGCGCCGCAGTGATAGAGCCAGCGCCCTTACCGCCGATATTTTTCATATCCGCTGTCGCGCAATTGATCATCTTATCATAATTGTCATGCAGCGGCAGACGCCATACCTTATCGCCGGTTACTGTGCCAGCAGCGCTTAGGGTATCAGACAGATCATCACTATCGGTGAACATGCCCGCATATTCGTCAGCAAGACTAACAATGATAGCACCCGTTAATGTAGCGAGATCAATCATGAACTTAGGCTTGAAACGATCCTGACAGTACCAAAGCGCGTCAGCCAGTACAAGACGGCCCTCTGCGTCAGTATTTAGGATTTCAATGGTCTGACCCGACATACTTGTCACCACGTCACCGGGGCGAATAGCATTACCAGACGGCATATTCTCAACCAAGCCAACGATAGCAACCACATTTACATTGGCTTTACGGCCAGCAAGTGCCTTCATCAGGCCCGTCACAGTACCAGCGCCGCCCATGTCCCATTTCATCTGTTCCATACCCGGCCCAGGTTTTAATGAAATACCACCAGTATCAAAGGTCACACCCTTACCAATAAAGGCAATAGGCTGATCATCAGCATTAGCAGCGCCATTCCAGCGCATAATGCCAAGCTTACTTTCACGCACAGAACCTTGACCAACGGCCAGCAGTGATCCCATACCTAGCTTTTCCATCTCAGCTTCACCAAGAATTTCAACCTCAACACCTAAATCAGTCAGTGTTGTGATCTCATCAGCGAACGTTTGTGGATAAAGCACATTTGCTGGCTCTGACACCAGATCACGGGTCATGTTAACACCGTCAGCAACAGCAGAACGCGCCGCAAAGGCAGTAGCAGCACCGCTAAGATCATCACAAGCAATGTTGAGTGATTTCAATGTTGGCTTTTTCGATTTAGCTTCTTTGGTACGGTATTTATCAAAACGATAGCTTTTCAACTGAACACCTTCGGCCATAAAGGCAGCATTTTCAGCGCTAAGACCGTCAAAGGATATTGTCGCCTCATCAGAACCGGCCTTTGCAACGGCTGTGTAGATCGAAGCGCCGAGTGCCACATAGTCATATTCTGACATTTTAGACACGTCACCAACGCCCTGTATGATCACACGGTCTGCATCAATGCCAGATGGAGCCAGCAGGTTAACTGACTTTCCTTTTTTACCTGTGAAATCAGACACAGAAAATGCTTTAGATAGCGCACCCGAAGTTGCTGTATCTAGCGCAGTGATGCTAGCGGCTTTAATGCCGTCCTCGTTTGTACAAATGATAACTACACCAGAATCTGTTGAGCCAGACTTTACAAAACCAATATCCATTGATCGCTCTTTCTATTTTCTTGATTATTTTCATTAAGAGTAACCATAGATTAAACTATGTCTACTCTCCCAATGGTCTTTATGATGGGTAATTATAATATTGGCAAGTCATGACATGCTCTCAGCTCTAAAAATTGCCATATTATGGCTTTAAAGAACAATCTAGATTGCTCTAATGGCTGCATCCATGTATCAAAGCCATAATAGATAAGTTAAATAGGATTATTTTGTGACTCGACGACGATCATTAAAAAACATGCGTAGTAACTCAACATCATGGATCATTGCGTCCATAATGGGGGCTACGGCATTGACGGTGCCAGCACTCGCGCAAGATAACTCTGTTGAATTTGCTGCCGATGTTATAGATCACAATCCTGAAAGCGATGAAGTTGTTGCCACAGGACGTGTAACGCTCACCAATGATGGCTATATACTTGAAGCTGCTAAGGTCATCTATAATCAAAAAACAGGTGAAGCAGTAGCGACAGGCGCTGTTAAGCTGACCTTACCCGATGGTGATATTATTTGGTCAGACCATGTCGAATTGAATAGACAACTGAAAAATGCGCTCGTGAATAATATCAGACTGCTGATGTCTGATGGAGCACAAGTAGCGGCAAGATCAGCTGTTCGCGACGGCGAATCTGGCACTATCACCCTAGACCGTGCTGTTTATAGTCCGTGTAGGGTAATTGAAGGCGACCCCACAAGCACTCCAGTGTGGAAAATAAAGGCCGTTAAGGTCGTGCATGACAAGGGCAAAAAGCGTATTTACTACGACAACGCCACTATCGAGATATTTGGTGTACCCGTTTTATGGTTCCCTAAATTTTCGCATCCTGATCCAACGGTTGATAGAGCCAGTGGCTTTCTACCTGTAGAGCTGAAAACCCTAAAAGAATTGGGCGTTGTTATCGGCATGCCCTATTACCACAGCTTCAACAAAAGCCAAGATGTTACCCTAACACCAATTCTAACAACGAACGAAGGTTTGGTCCTCGCTGCTGAATATAGACAAATGATGAATAGTGGCTCTTATATTATGCAGGGTAGCGGTACATATACAGACCAACGGAATGACCTCGCACAAACCACTGGGCGCAATGAATTTCGTGGCCATTTCTTTTCTAATGGCCAGTTTAATCACACCGACAATTGGCGCTCATCTTATCAGGTTAACTGGGCGTCTGATGATACGTATTTACGCCGTTATGACTTCTCGCAAGAAGACACGCTTATCACTGAATATAATCTTGAAGCCTTTTATGGGCCATCATATTTTTCCGCGCGAGCTTTGGGGTTTCAAGGCCTGCGTCAAGAAGACATCTCAGGATTAACGGCATTCGCGCTTCCTATTATAAATGCTGAATATATTAGTAAATACAAGCCTCTGGGCGGAACTTTTAAAGTAACAGGGAATGCTTTAGCACTCAGAAGAACAGATGGTTTAGATACTGAGCGTCTATCAGCCTCAGCTTCATGGAACAGGCAGTGGATAACGGGGCCTGGATTAGTAGTTGACGCTAACGCCTTGGTACGTAGTGACGCCTATACTATACATGATGCAGATCGCCCTGATGATCCAGCCTTCAGTGGGGCTGGCAGTGATGAATTTAGAAATCTCGCCCGTATATCAACGCGCCTATCTTGGCCTCTTATTAAAATAACTAATAGTTCTAGTCATATAATAGAGCCTATAGTTCAAGTCGATATCTCACCCAACACTGGTCATGTGGATGATCTAGTCAATGAGGATAGTCGTGCCTTTGAATTAAACCATATGAATATTTTCTCTTCAGAACGCGCCGCTGGTTATGATCTGTGGGAAGAAGGCAATCGCCTTACTTATGGTCTCAAATGGCAATATGACAATAAAAATTGGGCTACAAATGTTATGGTTGGCCAAAGCCTACTTTCCCAATCTAAGCAAGGTAATTTTGAACAAGGATCTGGCCTCAACGGGCGATATTCAAGTATCGTTGGCGCGATTGATATACAATATAAAAAATGGTTTGAACTCAATCATCACTTTCGTCTTAATGAGGACACACTTTCCTTTCAACGTAATGAAATTGATTTAAACATTAACACCAAGAAAATAAGCTTAAAACTTGGATATCTATATCTAAACCGTGATCTTAATTTTATTAACCGTGAAGATAGAGAAGAGATTCGCGCAGAAGGCAGATATAGGTTTAGTAAAAAATGGTCGCTTATGGGTAATGTAATCGAAAATTTATCGAATGGTTATACAGGGGTCGAATTTGGAACTGGCATAGAATATGAAGATGAGTGCTTGCGGTTTTCCTTGCAATTCCGCCAAACAAACACTTTTGATAGAGATATTAAACCAGGTTCATCCATTATGTTTAGGATCAAACTTAAAAATTTAGGCTAAAAAACGTATTAGGGCTAGTAAGGCTGTTGCCATTGAGCTAAAAGCTAAGCTACTGATAGGGTAAAGTTAAATAAGGGCGTAGCAGAGTGCTAAAATTGTCGAAAACACTATTCATACATATGAAAAAAATATTCTCATGTTTGACCAAAACACTAGCAACCATAACTGTTGTTTTCTCAATAACAACTATGGCCTCTGCTCAACAAGTTTTAAATGGCGTTGAAATTCTCGTCAATGATAGGCCGATTAGTACATATGATATTGACCAACGCCTGCGCTTAGTTGTGGCAGTTGCTGGTGGCATCAATAATCAAGAAGAACTTGTTAAGGTACGCGACCAAGTTACTAAGACAATGATTGATGAGCTGCTCCAGCTACTCGAAGCAGAAGAATTAGAAGCCTCAGCAAATAATGACCAGCTTGAAGATTATTTTGCGCGCCGTGCACAAGGCATGGGACAAACAGCTGAACAACTTGAAAATGCTTTAAAGGGTATTGGCTCATCAAAAGCTACTATGATGCGCCAAATGAAAGCTGAAATTCTATGGGGTCAAATAGTCCAAGGTAAAATGGGCATGTTTGTATCTGTCTCTGACGAAGAAGTAGAAGATTACATACAGCGCCTTAGAGATAACAAGGGTAAATTTGAATACCGCTTGGCTGAAATTACACTATCCGTAAATGATAACTCACAAGACGCATCCGTGAAAGCTACAGCCGAGGGCCTATTAGAGCGCCTTCGTAGCGGCGCATCTTTTCCTGATGTTGCTCGTCAACTATCTTCCTCATCATCGGCAGCAGTTGGTGGTGATTTAGGTTGGTTAAGTGAAACAGAAATAGACCCTGATCTAGCTAAAACATTATCATTGATGGATGTAGGCCAACTAACATCTCCTATCCGCACACCAAGTGGATACCGTATCCTTGCTAATATTGATCGCCGTAAAATATTAAGTGCTGATCCACTAGATACACAGGTAAGCTTACGCCAAATTCATTTGACAAAAGAAAAGATAGAAGATGCAACAGCAGTTGCTGCTTTTGAAAAGTCCGTAAAAATAGTTGCTAGCAATAGCGGCAATTTATGTGGCCGTGTCAGCCAATTTGCAACAGATGCAGGCGCTGATCCCAAAGTAGAAATTGGTAATTTACGCCTTCGCGACATATCACCAGCAGTACGCAATGCTGTTAAGGCGTTAGAAGTTGGCCGTCCTAGTGAATTAATTAAAATGGATGATGGTATGCGTATTTTATTTGTATGCGGACGTGAAGAAGCAAAAGTTCAAGAGCCAGACTTCGACATGATCTACTCACAAATAGAAAATCAGCGTATGAGCATGATGGGTCGTCGTTATTTGCGTGACCTACACCGCGATGCCATTATTGATTACCGCTAGGACTTAGCCCTAATAAATTGATAGATAGGCTATAATGTCACACACTTCTGGCCATAACACGAATAGGCTACCTATTGCCCTGACTATGGGTGACCCTAATGGTGTTGGGCCAGAAATAACGATCAATCTTTGGAAAAGTCGTAAATCATTAAATCTACCGCCTTTTGTTTATATTGGTGAAGAATCTGCGCTCAAGGCATATAGCGACGTTCCAACCGTGGCTATAACCTCAGCGTCTGAAGCCTTTGTCCATTTTGATAGCGCAATACCATGCATGAGCTTAGGCCATGACATAGTCGTAGAGGCTGGTATATTAAACATCGGCAACGCGCCAGCCGTGATTAGTGCAATAGATATAGCAGTTAAACTTGCCAAATCAGGTGAAGTGTCTTCTATTGTTACGAACCCGATAAACAAAGCGAGCTTATACAGCGCAGGTTTTGATGCCCCTGGTCACACAGAGTATCTGGCGCGTCTATGCGGTGAAGACGATAATTCAGCCGTTATGATGCTGGCCTGCGATGAACTAAAAGTCGTACCTGTCACCATTCATAACAGTATAAGAGATATAACAAAGTACCTCAACGCTGACTTAATAGAAAAAAAGGCACTGATTACTGCCTATGCCTTACGTCATAATTTCGGCATTTCATCACCAAGACTAGCTATCGCAGGCCTGAACCCACATGCAGGGGAAGGAGGCGCCATGGGATTAGAAGAAGCCGCGATCATAGCGCCCGCCATTAAACGCCTCCAAGACGCTGGGGTTGATGCAGTTGGGCCGTTGGCCGCTGATACAATGTTTCACCCTGAGGCACGGGCTAACTATGATGTCGCGCTATGTATGTATCATGACCAAGCATTAATACCCGTTAAAACACTAGATTTTCATGGCGGCGTAAATATAACCCTTGGCCTACCTATAATCCGTACATCACCAGACCATGGTACGGCACTGGATATTGCAGGGCAAAACATTGCCAGACCTGACAGCCTGTTAGCTGCTATACGCATGGCGAAAACAATGAGTGATAATACAAATGGTTGATGATCCCCTACCGCCTCTACGTGAAGTTATCGCGACCCATGAGCTTCTAGCCAAGAAATCATTTGGCCAAAATTTCATACTCGACCTTAATCTAACGCGTCGTATTGCCCGCATCCCTGGTGATCTATCGAATGCCGTAGCTTTTGAAGTTGGCCCTGGCCCTGGCGGCCTTACTCGCGCGCTTCTTATGGAAGGCGCAGGCCGTGTTCAGGCTATAGAGATGGATAAACGCTGCTTGCCACTGCTTGCAGAGGTTTCAGCAGCATTTGATGGGCGACTGTCGGTGTTAGAGGCTGATGCGCTAGATATCGATGCCCTAGAGCTCATTAAACCTGCTGCGGGCGAGGATATTCATATTGTCTCTAACCTGCCTTATAATGTTGGGACTATGCTGCTCATAAACTGGTTAACCTGCAAAACTTGGAAGCCATGGTATAAATCACTAACGCTGATGTTCCAAAAGGAAGTCGCTGAGCGCATTGTCGCCAAACCGGGCAGCAAAGCTTACGGCCGTTTAAGCGTATTAACCCAGTGGCGATCTAAAGCCAAAATTTCTATGATTGTACCAGCATCAGCCTTCACGCCTCCGCCAAAAGTAACCAGCGCTGTTGTTCATATAGTACCAATAGAGCCACTGGACGCCACTTTAGAGCTGAAACATCTAGAAAAGGTCGTTGAGATGGCCTTTGGACAACGCCGTAAAATGCTGCGTGCGAGCCTAAAGTCACTGCCTGTCGATCCATTACCGCTATTAGAAGCAGCAGAAATTGATCCAACAAGGCGCGCAGAAACCGTGTCGGTAGAAGAATTTGTTAAGCTGGCTAAATTATATGCTGAGGCATTACGTCAAAAGTAATCTTACTGACGCTCGCTCATCAAACCACGTACAAACTGCAACATACCTGACTGCCTAAAGCGTTTTTTACGCTCAACAGATAGAATTTCTTGTAATTGCTTATAAGTATCATCAAGATTATCATTGATCAGCACATAGTCATATTCCGCCCAATGGCTAATTTCGCTTTCGGCTTTTGACATCCGTAATTGAATGACCTCTTCACTATCCAGCGCGCGGGTGTGCAAACGGCTTTCCAGCTCTACAAGGCTCGGCGGTAAAATAAACACTGTGACAAGGTCACTGTCTTTTACACTAATATGCGACAGTTGCTGTACGCCTTGCCAGTCAATATCGAATAATACATCTCGGCCTTGTTCTAGCGCTGCTTCTACTGGTTTACGCGGTGTGCCATAAAAATTTTCAAAGACTGTGGCATGTTCTAAAAACTCATCATGCGTTTTCATATCTTTAAATTTATCATGAGATAAAAAGAAATAATCCTTGCCTTCAATCTCGCCGTCACGTGGCGGACGGGTTGTGGCTGACACTGACATAGAAACATCATCATCATCAGCTAGTAATAGCCGAGACAGTGTTGATTTACCGGCGCCAGACGGCGAACTCATTGCTAACATTAACCCACGTCTTGTTGTCACTTAGATATCCCTTTTACTCATTGAACTATACTGTCTAAATGATCTAGCATAGTTGGCAATGCGCATCAAACATATATAGATGGGCAACTGCCCATCTATATAAAGATTTAAGATATCGTGTATGTATCTGATGATATTTGAAGTTACTTTTCTGTCACTTCTTCAACATCAACAAAGCCTTGTTGTTTCATGCGCTTTTCACGTATTTTCATAAGATATTCCATTACGTGAGAAGGCACTCCAAATGCCGCGAGTGGTACCGTTTTACTGGAAATCCAGTCCTGGAATGAAGCATCACCCAATTGACCGAGAACTGCATTATTACCCGCATTAGGATTAGTATCATTTCTAATGCCTTGAAATACATCGGCTATATAATAATCTGCTGTGTCTGCCTTGATATTACGGGCACCATTGATACGGCCTTGATAGGTGGCTGAGGCATATTTGACTAAATGCTTCTTTAGACTAGCGTCCCACCCCGGGAATAACTTTGCATTTACGTCGTATAGTTCAGCTAATATCACACTATTACCCGATGCGCGCATGCCACGGTTACTATTTATAAACTCCATAGCATTTTCACGCAGCTGGCTATAAACAGTTTGATGGGCATAGGCTTGCTTCCTAAGGTTGGCGCTACTGATATAGCCATGAAACAAACCATACATAATCAGCGGGTCCTGCCAATTTTTGATTAAAATCTCATGATGAATATCATTCAATGACAAATCTACACCAGCAACCTTAAGCAGCTTCTTATCTAGCAAATTATTTTTACCATAAAGACGCTTTTTAAGTTTCTTTATCGGGTAGTCTAATGTGAGCTGTTCCATCATCGTAACATTATACAGATTAAGCCAATAAGCTAACTGCTGGTTTTTTGTCCATAATTTCATCGGGACGGCATCAGGCATAGCTTCTAATTCACGCCTGATAATTGAAAGCGCCTTAATGTTCTCTGGCTTTTCTAGGACAGGAAAATTTAGGCGGTTGCCTTCAAATCTCACACTACTTTTATTACCTTTGACCGTACGACGACCAATAGGCGGCTTTGGAGTCTTGGCTCTTGATCTATCAGATATGCCAACATCTAATACTAAGCGATTTAAGATATGGCTTAGATCTGTGTAGGATATATCAATAGTATTTTTATCAGCATACTCGGCGAAAACAGATAAATCAGACTGTGATTCACTGCTGTATGAAGGTAGTGAAATAGAAAACAATACTAAAAACTGAAACAAAAATTTATGTAAACGGGGCATTGTTGGTTCCTCTCGATTATGCGAAAGAACAAGACACCAGCCTAAACAAATCCATGTTTACTCGATGTTTTGAACTTACTTATTGATTGAGATATTTATTTTATTAAATTACAATGACTTATGAAATAATTTTCAATTATTTCACGATCCATGTCACCACTTCTGTCACCATTTGAATTTTACTACATCTTGTTAAAGAAATATCCCTAATCAGCGTTTTTTCAAACTACTTATCGCCATAGCATTTTTTTCTATATAGTCTATAATTTCAGTCGCCACATCTTTTCCAGATGTATTTTCTATTCCTTCAAGACCTGGCGAACTATTGACTTCAAGTACTTTAGGGCCACTTTCGGATCGAATGATATCAACACCAGCAACTTTAAGTCCCATTACCTTTGCTGATTTGAGTGCCATAGCACGCTCATCTTTTGTAATACGAACCTTTTTTGCTGTGCCGCCTGCGTGGAGATTAGATCGAAAATCATCATCTCCTGATGTACGCATCATTGATGCGATGACTTTTTTACCGACAACAAAGCACCGAAGGTCTGAGCCTGCTGCCTCTTTAACAAACTCCTGTGTAATAAAGTTTGCATCCAAATTCTGGAAAGCGCTAATAACTGCAGATGCAGCTTTTTTAGTCTCGGCCAAAACAACGCCTTTACCTTGTGTTGATTGCAAAAGCTTTAAAACCATCGGTGCTCCACCAACCAAATCTATCAAACTATTTGTATCTTTTGGTGAATTAGCAAAAGCAGTTGTAGGCATAGCAATACGGTGCTGCGCAAGTATCTGGTGAGCTGCAAGCTTATCCCGTGACACGCCTATTGCTTCTGCAGAATTAAGACAAAATGTGCCCATAGCCTGAAATTGCCTTACAACAGCCATGCCATAAAATGTTAAAGAAGCCCCAATTCGAGGAATAACGGCATCATAAAATGGTAACGGCTTGCCATCATAGTGAACCTCTGGCTGATGACTCTTAATATCTAAGTAACATCTTTTTGTATCAATAATTTCAACAACATGATCTCTTGCCTCAGCAGCTTCCACCAAACGCTTAGTGGAATAATTGTTTGGTTCCCTACTCAGGACTGCAATGCGTAATGGGCGTCTTGTTAGCTCTTTATGAGAAGATTTTTTATAGAGAGTATAATCCAATTTTGGCTGTATGAAGCTTTCGTCGGGCTTTACTGTAATATTTTCCAAGGCTGTTCTGCCAAGCAACATCCGATAAGCCATGTTTTCACGATTAGCGAGTGTTACTTCAATATCCCACACTCTATCCCCTATTGTTATTGGGGTTTTAATGACATATCGTAATTCCGTTTGACCATTAGATGAAGTAACTTCACGACGGTCAACTACCTTTGCAGAACAATATACTTCCACATTTAAATTATCAGGATCAGGGTGAATACCGAAACGTACTTTTGGATTATTTTCAGTGCCGAAAGGTTGAATATTAAAAGCATGCAAAGATGATGTCTTTGCACCTGTGTCTGTTTTGACTTTTATCGCCTTCAATCCAAGTTCAGAAAGAGTTACCCATTCTTCCCAGCCAACTGAAAAATTTTCCATATACTTACCTTATTAAAAACTACATGATATTACTTAGCTATCAAATTCCTGAGGGCACTTTAGCCTAAATCATTAAAAACAAGAAACTGAATTTTAACAATACTTCAATTTATAATTACTTGTTTAATATCAATAACTTAGAATACTTTCACTCTATATTTTGAACTTGCTCGCGGAATTGGTCGATTACGGTTTTTAACTCGATGCCAATACGGGTTAAATTACTGTCACTGGCTTTCGAGCATAATGTATTGGCCTCACGGTTAAATTCTTGCGTTAAGAAATCTAATCGTCTTCCAACAGGCTCCCCCTTTTCAAGAAGGGCGCGTCCTTCTGCCACATGGCTGATAAGGCGGTCAATCTCTTCACAGACATCGGCTTTAACAGCTATTGTCGCTATTTCTTGGGCTAATCTATCTTCTGATAATTCAGCGTTACCATCATAGAGCTTCTTAAGTTGCGCCGTGAAACGCTCCTTCATCATCGCAACACGGTCTTTGGCTACCTCTGCGGCTTCAGCAGTCAGGGTTTCAATAGTTGATATTTGACCAAGCAGCACATCAGCCATACGCGCGCCCTCTTCTTCTCTGGCCTTAACTAGCGAGACAATAGCCGTCTGTAGATTAGACAACACTGCCTTACTAAGGACATCTAGGCCATCAGCGTCTAACTCACTGGCTTTGGTCTCTATAACCCCTTTGATGGCTAGCAAACCCTCTAAAGATGCTGGCTGAATGCCGTCCCTATCTTTATACCGCTCAGCTATCGCAATTAAGCTCTCTAAACGTTCTTCATTAACAATAAACTCGCTGCCTTGCTCTTCAGCCTCTATCTGCAAGCCCATATAAACAGAGCCACGGGTCAGCGCATCAGCCGCTAGTTTCTTGGCCTTTATATCCAAACCATCAAGAAAACTAGGCACGCGGCATTTAACGTCTAGTCCCTTACCGTTGACGCTCTTTAATTCCCACGTCCAACGATAATGCTCATAGCTGCCATCTGTGCGGGCAAAACCTGTCATACTATTTATAGGCATTGTATTTCCTTTTAAGCTTACGCTCAATTACCAGCACACTAGATGTATTAGATGAACTGGTAATGAACGTTTTGTTGTATTAAATTAACTATGGATTGTTTTTTTGATATTTTCGCCACTTGCGAACATTGCGGTTATGTTCACGCAGCGTCTTTGCAAAGGCATGACCACCGGATCCATCAGCAACAAAGTATAGATAAGGCACTTGGGTTGGATTAATAACAGCCGCGATTGATTGCTTGCCAGGGTTAGCGATAGGCCCAGCGGGTAGCCCTCTAATTTTATATGTATTATAAGGTGTCTCAGCTTTTAAATCAGCCATACTGATAGGTCGGTCTAATCGCCCACTAGGGTTAATGCCATATATAACAGTCGGGTCAGACTGCAATCGCATCTTTTTCTTTAATCGGTTGAGAAAAACGGCTGCAATGACGGGGCGCTCAACAGGTAGCGCCGTCTCTCGCTCAACAATAGAGGCCAGCGTCAGAATATCATGTCTGCCAGTTATAATCTCGTGCCTTTGGATGAAGGATAGATCATCAAGAACCTGATTCTGTGCCTTTTGCATGCGACTGATTAATTCGCTGGCCGTTACACCGCGTTTATAATGGTATGTATCGGGGGCTAAACTGCCTTCTTCGGCAGGAACTACTAGATCATACTCAACACCAAAGGCACTGGATAAGATGCTACCAATTTGTAGGCTGGTTAGCCCTTCGGGAATGGTGAGTTTGCGCGTAACTGTTTCGCCGCTTACGATTTTATTCAATACATCAATCAGCGTCATGCCTGCTGATATCTCAAATTCTCCAGCCTTTAAGTCTTTATTTTTACCAAAGACAGTAGAGGTCAACACAAAATGTCGGTGATCGCGAATGAGGCCCATAGCCTTAATCTGATAGGCGGTGTGCGAAACACCACTACCTGATTTTATATAAAGATGTTGGATAGGCTCATCAGTGGATATCGTTTGATGTATAACACGGTCGATATAGCCACCAACGACGCCTGCAGTGATAAATACTGCTGCAAAAAAAGCGAGCAGCCCATTAAAAAACCGGCTCACCATGTTAAGCTCACAGTCATGAGCGTAACGAAACGGATAAGCCGGTTTATATAACTTAGCATCAAATCAAATCGCCTGATTTAGTCGCCTTCATATTCTCTAACAATAATAGAAGCATTGGTTCCACCAAAGCCAAAGCTATTAGAAAGAGCGACTTTAACGTTCTTTTCTTGTGCGGTATGCGGCACAAGGTTTATGCCCACGCACGACTCTGATGGATTATCAAGATTAAGTGTGGGCGGTACAACATTATCACGAATGGAAAGAATTGAGAAAATACCCTCAACTGCCCCTGCGGCACCTAACAAATGACCAATAGATGACTTCGTGGAAGACATTGCCGCATTAGATGCACCACCAAGAGCGCGGGCAACAGCCCCGAATTCAATCTCATCACCTAATGGTGTCGATGTACCGTGTGCATTGATATAATCAATATCAGACCCATTAACACCAGCGCGCTTCATCGCAGTTGTCATCGCGCGGTAACCACCATTGCCATCTGGTGCTGGCGCTGTAACATGATAGGCATCACCTGACATACCATAACCAACAACCTCAGCGTAAATCTTAGCGCCCCGTGCTTTAGCGTGCTCAAGCTCTTCAAGAACAACAACACCTGAACCTTCACCCATCACAAAACCATCACGGTCTTGATCCCAAGGACGAGAAGCCCTTTCTGGTGTATCAAAATATCCCTTTGATAATGCCTTAGCCTGAGAGAAACCAGCCATAGCGATTTCACATACAGTGCCCTCTGCGCCGCCTGCAATCATAACATCAGCGTCATCAAGCATAATCATACGCGCAGCATCACCAATGGCATGCGTACCAGTAGCACAAGCTGTAACCACAGCATGATTAGGGCCTTGATAGCCATATTTGATCGATAGGTTACCCGATACGAGGTTAATAATAGAACCCGCAATAAAATGCGGCGTTACTTTGCGCGCGCCACGTTCTTTAAGAATATTTGAATATTTCTGAATCCAAGGAAGACCGCCAATACCTGCACCAATCAATACGCCTGTACGGATTTTTTCTTCATCGCTTGGATTTTCCCAGCCAGCGTCCTGCACGGCTTGTGTTGCTGCTGTCATGCCAAAAAGAATAAAGTCATCAACCCGACGATGGTCCTTTGGTGCCATCCAATCGTCAGGATTAAATGTACCGTCCGTGCCATCACCCAATGGTACTTCACAGGCAATTTTTGCAGGGAAATCTGTTGTATCAAATTTTTTGATTAGGCCTGCACCAGACTGTGAGTCTAAAATGCGCTTCCAAGTAGTTTCAACACCGCAACCAAGTGGTGACACCATACCAAGACCAGTAACAACAACACGTCTCATGAAACATTCCTTATACAATGAAAACAGATAGTTAAATATATACTATCTTTTAAGCCATAAACGAAAAAAGGCAATAACCAAACTAGTTATAGTTCAGTTATTGCCTAATTTTTACACAACTAACCTATTAAGAGTTAGCAGTGATGAATGAGATAGCGTCATTTACTGTTTGGATTTTTTCAGCTGCATCATCAGGAATTTCAATTTCGAATTCTTCTTCGAAAGCCATTACCAATTCAACTGTATCCAAGCTGTCAGCACCTAGATCATCAATAAAGCTAGATGTATCTGTCACTTTATCTTCGTCTACGCCTAAATGTTCAACAACGATCTTTTTAACTTTATCAGCGATATCGCTCATAATAAATTCCTCTAATTGGTATCAAAACCTTGTATAGTTACCCATATCAACTTAGGGCCTTATCTGCAACATCGGTTTTAAAAAAAACATTACATCCGAAATCACAAGGCGCCCTACTAACATGTTTTTTTAGCTTTGCAAACCCTATGTTATACTTTTTAGGGCATATCCTACTTAGTTATTTTAAATCATAGCCATACCACCATTAACGTGAAGCGTTTGTCCGGTCACATAGCCAGCCTCAACACTAGAAAGATACAAAACAGCCGCTGCTATGTCATCAGACGAGCCTAAAGACCCCGATGGTATATTGGTAGTAATAGCTGCTTTTTGGTCATCACTTAGGGCATCAGTCATCGGTGTCTCAATAAAACCTGGTGCTACACAGTTGATGGTTACACCACGACTAGCCACCTCTTGAGCCATCGATTTTGACATGCCAATCATACCAGCCTTTGACGCCGCGTAATTCGCCTGACCTGGATTACCCGTGACACCTACAATCGATGTAATATTAACGATACGACCAAAACGCCCCTTCATCATACCGCGCAAACTTGCTTTTGACAGGCGGAAAGCAGATTCAAGATTCACTTGCATGACACTATCCCATTCGTCCTCTTTCATGCGCATAGCCAAATTGTCTTTGGTAATACCAGCATTATTGACCAGAATATCAACACCACCCATTGCGGCAGAGGCATCCTTGAATAACTGATCAACACTTGCGCGGTCAGACAAGTTAGCCGCCACTACATGAATACGGCTGCCAATTTCACTCGCCAACTCGTTCAACACAGCTTCGCGTGTACCCGATATAGCAACCTCGGCACCCGCAGCATGTAGGGTTCTAACAATAGCAGCGCCAATGCCGCCAGTAGCGCCCGTTACAAGTGCGCGTTTTCCTGATAAATCAAACATGATTATTCCTTATCTAAATATTATAATGATCCCAAAAATGCTTCGATATGTTCTGGGTCTTGGATATTACTGCCAGCCAGTGCACGGTCGATACGACGCACCATACCGCATAATACCTTACCTGCACCCACTTCGACCATTTGATCGATACCAAGCGCACCCATTCCAGCAACAGATTCTCTCCAACGCACTGACCCTGTCACCTGCTCAACAAGTAAATGACGAATTGCGTCAGGGTCACTCGTCGGTGCTGCGATTACATTGGCAATAACTGGCACTGATGGTGTGTTAATCACCGTGTCAGCTAATGCCTCTGCCATCTCGTCAGCGGCGGGCTGCATAAGGGGGCAGTGGAATGGCGCAGATACAGGCAGCATAACAACGCGTTTTGCCCCTAATTCTTTTGCAGCCTCACCAGCGCGCTCAACAGCGCCTTTATGACCAGAGATAACAACCTGACCTCCGCCATTATCATTAGCGGGAACAACAACCTCACCATCAGTAGAGCCTGTCTTACAGGCCTCGACCACTTGATCCATCTCTAGACCAAGAACAGCCGCCATTGCGCCCGCACCTACTGGTACTGCGCGTTGCATGGCTTCACCACGTAATTTAAGCAACTTCGCCGTATCGCTCAGGCTAATAGCGCCAACCGCACATAGGGCTGAATATTCACCAAGACTATGCCCCGCAACATGACTAGCTATATCAGCGACAGATTTACCTGCGTCTTCTAGCACACGAATGATAGCCATTGAATGCGCCATTAGGGCTGGTTGTGTGTTAGCTGTCATGCGCAAATCGTCTTCAGGGCCTTCCCACATAATTTTTGATAGATTTTGACCTAATGCATCATTTATTTCTTCAAATGTTAAACGCGCTGGTTCAAAAGCATCAGATAGGCTTTTGCCCATACCAATATATTGACTACCTTGTCCGGGAAAAACGAGTGCTCTGCTCATAACTGTGATCCTCTATATTTATTAGAGTAGATGGATGATTAATTCATCTTTGAAATATACGCGATAACAGTTAATGGCAATATCTTTTATCATTATCACATTGATTAGCGTTTCTTTTTGTGACAAAAATTTATTTGAATTATGGAGATGAACATGCGCCTTAACGATTGTTATAATATTAAAACATTACGTAAAAGGGCTAAAGCCCAGCTGCCAAGCCCAATGTTTCACTATATAGACGGCGGCGCAGGTGATGAAATCACATTAAGGCGCAACACCTCTGCCTTTGATAAATACGCGCTTACCCCCAATTATTTAACTGATGTTAGCAATGTAGACACATCTTCAACATTACTGGGACGTGAAATAGACTGGCCTATGATGGCCGCGCCGACGGGCATGAACAGACTTTTCCATCATGACAGAGAGTTAGGCGTAGCAAGGGCTGCAAAAAAATCTGGAGCATTTCTTGGCCTATCTACTGTTGCGAGCTCTAGCATTGAAGATGTGGCCGCAGAAAGCGATGGCCCAAAGATGTATCAACTCTATGTATTTAAAGACCGCTCTATGACTGAGAATATGGTTGAAGCATGCAAAACAAGCGGGTATAACGCCATCTGCCTAACCGTTGATACTGTCATAGCAGGCAACCGTGAACGTGATATTATGACGGGCATGACTTTACCGCCTAAATTCACACCATCTTCACTCCTTAGTTTTGCCTCGCACCCTAAATGGGTATACAAGGCATTAACAGAGCGCACTTTCAGCCTGCCAAATATCCAAAATCACGGTGGTCACCTGATCAGTGAACACACATCCCTCACAGCCTTCATCGACGAGCAATTTGATAAAAGCATTAACTGGGAAGATGTTAAATGGTTGCGTAGTATTTGGGACGGCAAGCTGGTGATCAAGGGCGTTCATTCTGTATATGATGCTAAAAAAGCGGCCGAGTGCGGTGCTGATGCCATTATGATATCGAATCACGGTGGACGCCAACTAGATAGCGTTCCTGCTGCTATTGAATGCCTGCCAGAGATCAAAGCTGCCGTTGGTAATCAGATGGAACTCATCTTAGACGGCGGCGTTAGACGCGGCATTCATATGATAAAAGCATTGGCGCTTGGCGCAGATGCAGTATCTATCGGCAAAAGCTACTTATACGGCTTGGCAGCAGGCGGTGAGGCGGGGGTAGACAAGGCATTTGATATTCTCAAAACAGAGTTTACCCGCGATATGATGCTATTAGGCTGTTCTAAGGTCAGTGACATTAATGAGGGTCATGTACGGTTATTCGACTAAGGCTCTTTGGCACCTAACACATCTTTACTATCCAGTACCTCTACCCAATTCATACCCATGAAATAACGATCGAGGATAGGCTTATGCCCTGCACCGACAATATAAAGCATGGTTTTCCCAGGGTTTTCAGCCATGATACGCGTTAGATGTGATGCCATACGTAAGTTACGTGTTTCCCACATGGCGACAAAAGAGGCTCCAATTTTATTTTTATTGTCATTTATTAATAATTGATGCCATTGGAAATCTTCATCTCTCATACCAGTTTCTGGTTCATTAACCCACCTATAATACGGCAGTAAATCACCCTGATTGGCAGCAGCATTAAAATTTTCATTCATGGCAATAAAAAATGGGTGTTTATCGCTGTCTTTCCATAGTTCTTGTAAGCTATCATCAATGTTATTTAAAGAAAAAATATACGGTTTACGTCGCCCCTTATCACTATGATCATCGACTGGATATAAACGATTATGCCCTAGCCTTAAGGCTAGATTTGCGGCAATAGTAATATATTCATTACTTGAGCGTTTTTTCTTTTGAAAACTATTATATAAATGCTCGTGGAACCTTTTAAAATAATACTGAATAGGCTTCTCACTACTGGCCCATTTCAGATAAGCTGAATAATAATCATATGCTGCGACATAAAGTAAAATACATTTTTCCTGCTGATACTCTGCTGGACAGTCAACGTTTGGGTTAGCTATTAAAGCGTACGCCTCTGACCAAGTTATATTCAATGCTTGCTGCGCTAATTTGCCAGAAGTAAGTTGAAGATTAGCATATTTATATAGTATTTTATTGTATACTTCAGGCTGCGCCTGCATTGCTGAGATTTCATAAGGAGGTAATACTTCAATAGAAATCATGTCAGGATTTAAAGCTGAAAGTTTATCTAATACATTATCTAACACACTGATATTATGCATTTTATGCATATCATGAAGATGCTTCGTTCCCATGATAAATATTTTTGAAGTTGGTCGACCATCTTTATGCCTTATGGGCTCCGCGCTAGCAGCATTTATACATAAAACTACTAAGGCAAACGCAGTCAATATTACCCTTTTCATCGCCAACAATCTCCCTTATAATAATGGCTAATATAAGTAGCTATTTTAGCCAAATATACAAGAGCTGTAAATTAAGCCCTTTTATCCTTGCAATCCCTATGGTGTGTGGCTATATAAGCGCGTCCTGATTCATAGAATTAGGCAATTTAAAAGATGGCTGGAGACCTATGTCATGGGGATATAGGAACGATCAGCACATATAACCGGAGTACAACATGGCTTTATACGAGCATGTTCTCATTGCCCGCCAAGATATTAGCGCGGCGCAAGTTGAAGGCATTACAGCCGACTTCTCCAAGATTTTGGAAGATAACGGCGCATCGGTTGCTAAAACCGAATATTGGGGTCTTAAGAACCTCGCATACCGCATCAAGAAAAACCGTAAAGGTCACTATGTTTTGTTTAACATTGATGGTCCTCACGCTGCTGTTGCGGAAATGGAGCGTCACGCACGCTTGAACGAAGATATTATCCGTTTCATGACTATCCGCACAGAAGAGCACGAAGAAGGTCAATCTATCGTTCTTCGCTCTAAAGCAGATAAAGAACGTCGCGGTCCACGTGGTGGCGATGATCGTCGTCCTAAGAAGGAGTACAACTAATGGCTGGTCGTCGTCCTTTTTTCCGTCGTCGTAAAACATGTCCGTTCTCAGGTGCAAACGCACAGAAGATTGACTATAAAGACGTAAAGACACTGCAACGTTATGTATCAGAGCGTGGTAAAATTGTACCAAGCCGCATCACTGCAGTATCCGCCAAGAAGCAACGTGAACTTGCTCGTGCTATTAAGCGTGCTCGTAACATTGCTCTTCTTCCATTCATCGTAGCTTAGGTCAGAGGAGAGATACCCATGCAAGTATTACTGCTGGAACGTGTCGAGAAACTCGGCCAAATGGGCGCTGAAGTAACTGTTAAAGATGGTTATGCCCGCAATTTTCTTTTGCCACAAAAGAAAGCTCTTCGCGCCACTAAAGCGAATAAAGCATTCTTCGACGGTCAAAAGGCACATTTAGAAGCTGAAAACTTAAAGCAAAAAGCTGAAGCTGAAACTGTTGCGATCACACTAAAGGACGCCAAGTGTACACTTGTTCGCTCCGCTGGTGAATCTGGTCAGCTTTATGGTTCTGTTAGCTCACGCGACATCGTTAGCTCTCTAGCTGATGCTGACGTGACTATCGGTCGTAGCCAAGTTGTTCTTGATCGTGCGATTAAGGCACTTGGTCTTCATGACATCACAATTCGTCTTCACCCAGAAGTGACTGTATCTGTTGTTATCAACATTGCACGTTCTCCTGAAGAAGCTGAAATCCAGTTCCAAACTGGTGGCGTGATTGTTAAAGAAGATGATTTCGAATCTGATTTCGAGAGCACATTTGACGCTGAAGAGTTTGGCGATGACGACAAGGCACCTGCTGCTGAGGAAGCATCTGAAGACGCTACAGAAGAAGTTGCTGAAGAAGCTGCTGCTGAAGAGTAATCTTCCAGATAAATATTCTAGAAAAGGCTGCCTTTATTGGCGGCCTTTTTTAATAACCAAATTTAGAAATATAAAATTATGCCCGAAGGTAACCTTCAAAGAGGTCTGATCTACATGGCTATATATGCATTTTTACAATCCTGCATTTGGGGACTTGTAAGATATGCTAGCGAGGACCTTAGCACCGAAACTCTTATATTATTTCGAAACCTCGTTGGTTTTTTAACTATACTGCCACTTATTAAACGCCGTGGGTTAAGCGTTTTTCACACACAAAACTTCACCCTTCACTTCATAAGGTCTTTTGTATCTTTAGCAGGCGGTATAGCATTATTTTATGCTGTATATCACGCTCCTATGGCCTTAGTCGTTGCTATCACTTTCACATCACCAATTATTGCTAGCCTTTTCTCAATACTGCTATTTAAGGAAACTTTTACAAGGTCTAGATTAATTGCTTTGACGATTGGCTTCATAGGCGTTTTAATATTAATACGCCCAACTATAGGCATTGGAACTGATGGCTTAATTGCGGCTATTATAGGGGCATTAATGACGGCAATGGCTTTCTTAACTGTAAAGAAGTTATCCTCAACAGAACGCTCAGAAACCGTCGTCGCTTATCCCTTTTTACTTAACTTACCTTTCTGTATTCCTTTGGCTTACAGTAACTGGACCGCGCCCACAGTAGAACAAATTCCATTATTGTTACTCATTGGCCTCGGCGTCAGCGGTGCGCAATACTGCTTGGTAAAAGCCTTTGCACAAGCTGAGGCAAGCGCTGTTTTACCTATAGATTTTCTCCGTCTATTAATCGCAGCATCAATTGGCACTTTATTTTTCAATGACACCATTGATATATGGGTATTTGTAGGCGCTGCTATAATTCTAATAGGCTCTGTTTACAGTGTTAGAAGCGAAGTAAAGTTAAGAAAAATAAAGACGCCTTCAATCTAACATATCATAATGTATGCGCTTGAGGGTCCACCGATATATCATCCTATTGAGTCAATGCAGACGGCAAGTAAAAGCAAGCTCAATCATTTTTCTTTAACTAGTTTAGTTAATATTTTAAACTTAAATACTCAATAAAAAAGGCGGCCACAAGGGCCACCTCTTTATCAATTCTAACTATCCTTACTTCATGCTGGCCTCGCACCGAAAATATAAAGCAACCTAATCAGCCATCATTGCGTCACGCTCTTCCTTAAGTGCCTTAGCAAGCAAGAAAGCAAGTTCAATAGACTGGCTAGCGTTTAGGCGTGGATCACAATGTGTATGATAGCGAGAGCCTAGACCCTCTTCTGTAATAGCGGCTGAACCACCCATACACTCAGTCACATTCTGACCTGTTAGCTCTAGGTGGATACCACCTGCATATGTACCTTCGGCCTTATGGCACGCAAATACCTGACGTACTTCCTTTAGTACCTGATCGAATGGGCGCGTCTTATAACCGCCAGCAGAGATCGTATTGCCGTGCATAGGATCAGTTGACCAAATGACTTGTCTACCTTCGGCTTTAACAGCGCGTAGCAGGCGTGGCAGGTTCTCTTCGACCTTATCAGCACCAAAACGTGTGATCAGCGTCAGGCGGCCTGCTTCGTTCTTAGGGTTAAGCACATCAATCAAACGCAATAGTTCATCGGCTTCCATTGTTGGGCCAACCTTGGTCGCAATAGGATTAGCGATACCACGCATGAACTCAACATGTGCACCGTCAAGCTGACGTGTGCGGTCGCCAATCCATAGCATATGCGCTGAGGTGTCATACCAATCACCGCTGGTGCTATCCACACGGGTCATTGCATTTTCATAGCCAAGAAGCAGCGCCTCATGAGAGGTATAAAAATCTGTGCCCTGTAATTGATTAACATTGTCAGGATTAACGCCACAAGCCTGCATGAAATTCAGCGCTTCGCCAATACGGTCCGCAAGATCAGCATATTGTGCTGCGGCGTCGCTCTCTCCCACAAAATCAAGGTTCCATTTATGAACAGACATTAGGTTGGCATAACCACCCTGCGCAAAAGCACGCAATAGATTAAGCGTCGCAGCGGCTTGTGAGTAAGCTTTTAACTGGCGCTTTGGGTCAGGAATACGTGATGCTTCATTAAAATCAATACCGTTGATGATATCACCGCGGTAGCTTGGCAGTTCAACGCCGTCTATCGTTTCCATATCGCTTGAACGAGGTTTAGCAAACTGTCCCGCAAGACGACCCACCTTAACCACAGGACAAGAGGCAGCAAACGTCAGAACAACAGCCATCTGCAACAGCACACGGAATGTATCACGAATATTATTGGGATGAAATTCAGCAAAGCTTTCAGCGCAATCACCACCTTGCAGTAAGAAGCCACGGCCTTCGACCACTTCAGCTAACTGGCTTTTCAGATTACGAGCTTCTCCAGCAAATACAAGCGGAGGATAGCTTGATAATTCTTGTTCAACTGCCGCTAGGCCTGATCCTGTTGGGTATGTAGGCATCTGCACTACAGGTTTAGATTTCCAACTATCTGGGCGCCACTCACTCATCACATCACCTATTTCAAAAAGGCCTCAAGGACCATTATATTCCTAATTAGCCCCTATACAGCATGAGACCACAAAAGGTGCAAGAGAAAACCGACGAAACCCTTGAAAAATAAAGGTTACATCTGCAATTACCCTACCAAAACATGCATAAATTAGATATAATTCTCTTGCTATTATCGCCTATAGAAGCAATAGCTATAAACACTAAAAATCCGAGGAATAGAATGCCATTAAGTGACACAAAAAGTATAATATTTGACCTAGATGGTACACTTGTCGATAGTGCACCAGATATTATTGCGGCCCTTAATCACACGCTAGATATCATTGATCGACCACATCTATCTGATGAAATAGCCCGTCCAATGGTTAGTCATGGCAGTAAATATATGCTGACCAAGGCCTTAGAAGCCTCTGGCGGCACAGACGGCATTGATATTGATGCTATTTGGCCAACGCTTATCGACTATTATGTAGAAAATATTTCAATCCATACCAAGCCCTACCCTGGCGTTCTAGATCTACTAGACAATTGCAAATCGGCCAATATTTCCATGGGTATATGTACCAATAAATTCGAGGGTATGGCAGTTGATTTACTGCGTGACCTGCAAATCGATGGATATTTTAGCGCTATAACGGGCAGTGACACTTTTGATTTTAAAAAGCCCGATGGCCGCCATATTACAGAAACGCTGAGAATAATGAACAGCCCCGCACCTGCCATTATGATTGGTGATAGCATGAATGATATTTTGGCCGCAAAAAATGCAGGCTGGAAATCTGTTGCTGTTAGCTTTGGTTACAGTGATGTGCCTGCCATAGAATTAGCGGCGGATCATACGGTCGATTCAATAGCTGATATTTGGTCACTTATTGCTTCTTAAAACTTGGCTTTAGCTTACGTATAATTTTCACACTTAAATGTTTTGCGAGCATTAACGGTGGCATACGCAGTAAATGCGCCCTGATCTCTAATATCAATTCAGCTATATAGGACCGAGACTGTGCCTTCGCGCGCAAAGCCATCGCAGTGCTCACCAACCAGTTTGGTGACGGTAAATCATTAGATAACAATGCTGCTCTATCATCTTGCCAGAAGGTAGACAAGGCCCAGCAGGCATAGGTGAGCGCCGGTAAAACACCAAGTGTAATTGCACGATCTTTTAAACTGCTAATTTCAACATCCGTTAATTCAGAAAATAGATCGAATAACTCTAATAAGCTCCTGATTGGGTTATTAAAATTACCATCCAAAAACATATGACATGCACTATGTAAAAACATATCTTCAGAACATAAAATGTGAAGAGTGCTACCATCTATAGATACTGACTTATCTAGTAATTCATCACTTGAGGGGTGATATTTTGCAGTACGGGGTAATATCATATGATGCACATCTAATAATGTATTACGGTGTTTATGATGTAAAGGAGGTAGCTCATGCATGTGACGTCGATAATACATTTGATCATATAGATTATCGGTCTTAACCTCAAAGGACCAGCCTGCCGCAAGTAGTGACTTTTCAATTATTTTAAGATCATCCTCAGACACTAAAATATCGATATCACTGACACGCCTTGCCATGCCAGCTTGTTTATCAGCCAACACATATGCAGCCCCTTTAAGCAGCAAAATCTTAACGCCTAAATGCATAAGAGCGCGTTCAATACGTTCGCTCTCATAACGCAGCATTCGCTCATCTCTATCTGTCATTGGCATAATATCGGCTGCTATATCTGCTAATATAAGCTCGCGCGGCAATAGTGCAGGATTAGCAAGTATAAAGCGTTGCAGAACGAATTCCCGTTGTGCCCAGGTGATAAAGTCAACAAAATCACTGTCAGTGGGCATGATAGTATCTAATCCAACCAACAGCCTGAGTTTTCTATTAAGAGATAACATCTGCTACCTCCCCAACAGGTCCGAAACCAAGACTTTCCATTATATCTAAGCTCTGTTGTAGCGAGCCATATTTTATTTCATAGGTCTTAGCACCCTGAACTAATGTCATTAATGCTTTATACCCATTCTCGCCAAGGTGATGATAATTGGTCGAGCTGGGAATCAGTCGCATTGCGGCTTCTGCTGGTGTTAACTCTTTAATATATTTATCACGTCGCCCTGCCTCGAATGTTGGTAATATAATCACTTTGCAATGTGATGTTTCGTCATAACGGGCAATATCATCAGGCCGCACTCGTCTATAAGCGATATTTCCTTTTGGTGTCTCCCTAAGGGTTTTACTCATCCAATCAACGCCTGCAAGCTCGCTGACAATGGGAATAGACTCATTCTTCAGGGATACAGGGCGCGGAAACGACCGCAACGCGCCATCATTGGCATTCACCATACCAAACTCATCAGAGTGCAAACGGTAACCCCACTGCATCATACCAGCCGCTAGTGTGCTTTTGCCCCCACCCGAGGCAGCAGAGATAAGCACCCCCCCTTGTGGGCCACTAACGACGGCCGCATGGAGCAACATAACGCGCATTAATCCAAGTGCGGCGAATAAATTCATACCCATTTCGAGCGCAAGAGCTGACATACTCAATGGCAACGGAATAACGGGGATTTGCGTTGGTGTTATGGGGGCGACTTGTGGCCTAATCCACTGCCTAATGAAATTAGGTGCTCTTAGCAATAGATCGAAATGACTTAAACCATGCTCATTTGAGACTGGATAGTCACGATATTGATCTTCAAGAAAAGGTAATAAATAGCGCTGGTTACCTTTAATGTTATAGATACACTGCCCACAATCCAAACGCAGACCATCATTCTTTAAGCCTTTACTCAATATCCTAGTTGGTACATCACGTAATCGCTGCCAACCGTTCATGATATCATCTTCTTTGAGATCAGACCTGCTTCATCAAGGCTGTTTAATGTATTGCGAATAAGCGCCCCGTCACATTCATCTTCACTCAGATCGAAATACTCGCGCATATGTGCACACAACTGATTGAAATTCATTGATTTTAAGCACAGTTGTTGCAACATAGCATAGGTGAAAAAGTTAAGAATATGCGTTTCGCCAGAACGTTTAGCGTAAACTATATGCGCATCATCATCAAAAGAAGTTACTATAAAGTCATTGCTACCTGCTGACCAAACGTCTGCTTTATGAGCTGGGCCAGCCGCAAAGTGGAAAATATCATCCATGACATTCGGTCACTTAGATTAATTATTAGTTTGGATAAAGTTTAACACTGACACCAAGCAAGACACACCCGGGAAACCCTCAGCGCTTTCATTTTGAATGGCATATTGCGTAGCCAATGAAACATATAGACCATCATTACCCTCTAGGCTCCAATTGCCATTCACATCGACAACGTCACCAACAGGAAAAGGAGAGCTATTGCTCATCTCATATACTTTGAAGAGGCATGAAATATCTTCGTTTTTGTCTTTGTTGCCTTTATTATCATTATCGCCGCCTTGGCCATTGCCATCGTTATTACTATTGCCTGGGGTATTATTTCCATCCCCTTCATCGACCTCTTCAAACCAAGGTGTTTCTCTATTAGGGTCTGCTGCACAGCTATTTTGATCATCATTGTCACCAGCTGGATCAACAGTATCATCACCCCAACCACAATCCTTGTCCTCATCAACTGCACATTCACCATCAGGGCGGAATTGCTCGTCAACGGCACCAGCAGGGAATTCAAAGCTAGAATCTTCCTTTAGGTCATCAACAACCTTTTGCGTTAGTTCCTTATTACTATTCCAGTTCATATCACCGACCCAAGCAGCACCATCGGAATCGACGAGAATGACCCAATCACTGGGAATATCGATAGTACACTGTAATGCAGAAACGACAGCCGACTGAGCCGATGCACGCAATGTGAACATCATAGGCATGCCCACGGCGCCTAATTGCAGTAATTTTCTACGGTTATTATCCATCATATGCTTAGAACTTCACTAATCCCCATCAGTTAAACGACTATATTCACCTAAAAGTATAGATAGTTTCGCCCCAAAAATATACAGATTATTTTCAATGCGATCAAATTGATGGCAAATTAACAATTAAATGTGATAGTCATTTAACTGAAATATTTATAGCTTAAAGATATAATGATAAACAAAATAATTGACTTAAGGCGCATATGACCCACAAACGACTATATTTCTATACTGCTATGTTATGGCTGATACTCGGCCTATTATGGTCCCTAAATATGATAGATATATGGGCCTTGAACATTATTGGCGGTCTTGGGACTTTAGTCGCCTTGCATCAGCATGCGGATTTCACAGGTAACGGCAGCTTATCTGTGCGCGCGCAGGCATTAAATAATATCCCAACCCCCATGATAATCTTATCCAGTAATTTGCAGTGTAATTTTGCCAATAGTTATGCCGATCAAATATTTGGTCGCAATATAAATGGCGAGGATATATCCCATCATTTACACCAAGGTGATATAATGGATGTTATTCGCATGGTGGTCTCAAACGGCGAAACCCATAAACGCACCCTGCGGTACACGGCCGCGGATGACCGACATTTTGATTTATCTGTTCTGCCCATTCCTGATACGGGTAACATCGGGGATGGTAAGGCCATTATCTTTTTTTATGAGGTTACACGACTTTTAAAAACTGAAGCTATGCGTGTGGATTTTGTTGCCAACGCCAGTCATGAGCTTAGAACACCACTTTCCTCTATTCTTGGTTTCGTTGAGACATTACAAGGACCTGCAAAAGGTGACGAGCAAGCCTCAACGAGATTTTTAGGTATCATTCAAAGCGAGGCTGAGCGTATGACACGCCTCGTCGATGACCTATTATCCCTATCTCACATCGAATTAGAGCGCCACGTCGAGCCTAATGCAGCCGTGCACATACTATCCTTGATCAATAGTGCTGTAGAGGCATTAATAGATAAGGCAAAAAAGCGCGGCATAGAATTTAGCATTGAAATCAGCGATGATATGCCCACAGTGAATGCAGATAGCGACCAGATAACACAGGTTATGATGAATTTAATGTCTAATGCTGCAAAATATGCTGATAGTGATAGCACTGTCCATGTAGGGGCAGTGCAGTCTAAACTTGGGGGAAAAATACAATTATTTGTTCGCGATGAAGGACCTGGTATTGCTAGTGAGCATTTAGGACGTATGACCGAACGCTTTTACCGTGTTGATACTGCTAGATCGCGAAAAATGGGTGGCACGGGCCTTGGTCTCGCTATCGTTAAACACATCTTACTGCGCCACCGATCACAGTTAAAAATCGACAGTACAGTCGGCAAAGGGACTAAATTTTCATTCCTATTAGATCAATTTAAAAGCAAGTGACATATTAATGTAACAAACTGGGGCTAAACTAATCATAGTTCAAAGATATGATGAGGATGATATATGAATACCCGCGTTCTGGTAGTTGAAGATGATGAAAATATCGCAGAACTCATTCGCTATAACTTAGAAAGCAATGGGTATAACGTCGATCAAGAGTTTGACGGCGAAGATGCAATGATTGCCGCAACAGAGAATATTCCTGACATTATCTTGCTTGACTGGATGCTGCCCAGCATCTCAGGCATTGAAATTTGCAGGCGCTTGCGCAGACATGCGAACACCAAAAATATCCCTATCATCATGTTGACAGCTCGCACTGAAGAAGCTGACCGTGTTCGCGGACTCGATACTGGTGCAGATGATTATTTAACCAAACCTTTTTCGCCTAAAGAGCTGATCGCCCGTATAAAGGCAGTAATGCGACGTATCCGCCCTGCACTCGCGGCTGAAGAATTAGTATTCGAAGATATTAAAATGGATAATGCATCTCATAAAGTCACTAGAGGGGATAAGCATATCCGCCTTGGCCCTACGGAATATAAATTATTACGCCATTTTCTACAAAATATAGGCCGCGTCTATTCCCGCGAACAATTACTCGATAGAGTTTGGGGGCAGGACACAGAAGTAGAGCTTCGTACTGTTGATGTGCATATAAGAAGACTAAGAAAATCACTGGATGTTGATGGTCTAGCTGATTATATCCGTACTGTGCGCGCAGCGGGCTATTCTATGGATAAACTAACAAGCTAACCTTCTAATTTAACTGCATACTCTTTAGACTTCTATCTAGCATAATCAGCGACCAAAGCGTTGTACTGTGATCACGAATGCCGCTCATGTGTTCACTAGACATAGCAGCTATTGCTGAACCATTAAACAGGCCCGTCTTTAGCAAGCTGTCACTTGATGCCAGCGCCAGAGCTTCATCTCTTAGTTCATGCTTTAACCATTTTGAAATTGGCACGGTAAAGCCTTTTTTAGAGCGGTATAATAATTCATGGGGCAGAATAGACTTTAAGGCCTTTTTAAATACATTTTTGCTCTGACCTGATTTAATGCGCTGCCGCCACGGTATTTTGGCGGCCCACTCAACAAATAGATGATCTAAAATAGGCACTCTGACCTCTAATGACTTAGCCATACTAGCACGATCAACCTTGGTTAACACACCACCCGCTAAAAAGGTTTTAAAATCTATATATTGAATACGTGATAAAACATCATCTGCTGGTGCTTGCTCGTAAAGGGTAGCAAATAAGTCCTTTGTCCGATAGCCATCCAAAGCATCATCAAAAGCTGCGCTCCGCAGTTTTTTCAAATCGCGTTCTGCAGTTCGGGAGACTGAGTGACAATATGCCTCAGATTCCGTCATCGCTAGTGCTTCAAAGGTTGATTTAGCCCGTAAAAAACGCGGAAAAAAATCCAGCTTGGGATAGATTTTTCCAAGGGCACCAAAAATAACTTTTCGAAAGCCATGAGGTAATAATTTGCGTAAATTATGCTCTCTCATATGAAATAATTGACGACGATATCCTGCAAATAATTCATCCCCTCCGTCACCTGACAGGGCAACGGTTACATTTTCACGGGCTAAGGCACATACTCGTAGAGTTGGTATGGCTGACACATCGGCAAATGGTTCATCAAATACATTTACCAGCGGATCAATCTCGTCAACGCTTATATGATCAATTAGTGCCGTACGGTGATGAGTTTTAAACTGATTGGCCACTTTCTCTGCATACATAGTTTCATCATACTCTGGGTCACTAAACCCTATAGAGCAAGTCTCTACTGGCCTGTCTGACAGCCCCGCCATTACCGATACCACAGCACTGGAATCAACACCGCCAGACAAAAAGGCACCTAGAGGTACATCTGCAACCATACGAGTTTCAACAGCATCTCTTAATTGATCCATTAAAATTTCGCTATGATCATTACCATTATCGGGTGACGTAAAATCCAAATCCCAGTATCTTGTCAGAACAGGCTCAACCTGCCCCTGCTGCACTGTCATCATCATACCAGGGCTTAGTTTATATACGCCTTTAATTATAGAGCGTGGATCTGGCACATAACCTAGTGCCATATATTCCTCTACTGCCTTAGGGCATAAATCACGAGAGCCGCCACCAAGTGCTAGGATGCCCTTTAATTCCGAGGCGAAAGCAAAAGTCTGATCGTCTAGGATAGTATAATAAAGTGGTTTAATTCCCATCCTGTCCCGCGCTAGGAACATGATGTCGCGGACATCATCCCACAAAGCAAAGGCAAACATTCCGCGGAATTTATTCACACAATCCTCACCCCACTCACGGTAGGCATAAAGGATAACCTCAGTATCTGAATGATTGGAAGCAAAGACATGGCCTTTAGCTTCTAGCTCCTTGCGTATTTCGGGTGCATTATAAATTTCGCCATTAAATGTAACGACGGCCTGTTTATCACCGCTCACCATAGGCTGAACGCCACCATCTATATCAATGACCGATAATCTGCGGTGACCAAGAGCATACCCTGCCCCTAGATGATATCCTTCGCCATCGGGGCCCCGATGCACCATAGCGTCACACATAGACTTAACCTGTGGCTGAGAAATATCCCTAGTCCCATCTAATGCCATCAATCCTGCTATGCCACACATTATTTCGCCTCCGTAATTGTCTTGGCAATTATCATATCATTAAAAATTGTGCCTAACATAGCGCGCGTTTTATCAATATTATGTATTACTAGCGCAGAAATATAGATAGCCCCTGCTGGCGCAGCCTCACCCTTTAACTTAGATAATGCCGCCGCAATCTTAAATGATGTATTTGACATTTGAGTCTCACCGTCCACCCACAATAGCCGCCATACAATCATGCGCACCCCTTTTTGCACATATAGCATCTCACGGATTTTATAATCACCTACAGCTATAGTATCGGTTGTGGCTGGTAAGAATTTCCAATCTTGACCAGATAATGTTCTAGGATTAAGCGAAAGCTCACGACCTTGCACTTGATGATCAATTATAACCTTTACGACCTGAAATGTCTGCCCCGACCGCCTGTAACTATTGATGGATAGGCTATCGTACATCTTTAATGCAGGTTGCCACATAGGCTTATCAACTGAAAGAAGACGCCAACTAACACCCTCTTTTACTGTATAATCTATCTGACTGGGTTTGCATGTCGGTATGTAATTTAACCTAGACATCATTGTCTGGTCTATTGCCATGAATATGATCATAGAGAGCACAATCGCAAAAGCTGAGATAGTAAAGCTATATGGCTTTGCCGCAATTGAGTGCACGTCACTATCTGCATAGCGATACGCTAGTAGAATGATGATTGTCAGCACTATCGACAGGAACACCCAGCCATAAATAAGATGATCGACTGTTTTAGCAAATTCATAGCCTGAATATTCAGAGATTAGCAAAATAGACCATACACGAATGATGTTAGCAATAATGGCTACAGCCAACGCGGCAGCAACCATCATTAAACGGCGTTTTATGCCCTTAAAGTTTAACCACGCAAGCAGCAGGCCTAGTGTTAGGCTTGTCATCAAGAACTTAAGCCCTGCGCACGCCTCTGCCACTTCAAAAATCCCCGATGTGAGATGTATCAACACACCATCTGTAGATACAGGAACGCCAACCGCGGCAAGGGCAGCCACACTACCCTTAGCCGTAATAACTTGAAGGTATGGAATGAAGGACGATCCAAAGGGCACCATTAACAGTAGATAGCCGAGAGGAAATATTATAGGCGCTAAATAAGCCCCACCCAGAAACGTATAGATACTACTGATAAAACCAAGCACCAATGCTAGATGTTGGAATAAGGCAATATCGGCGGCGCTGCCAGCAATATGCAAGGCGATTGCGACAACTAGACCAATTAAGCCCATCGCATCTGATCTAATCAAAGATACATCCAGATCACCTAACCGGTCATAAATTAGATAGATAGATATAAGCGGTACAATAAGCGCATAATTATATGCCTCAGAATGCCATAAAATATTCACTAGATGCGCTGCCACATCACGCCATAGATATAGACCACAAAGGGTCAATATGAACGCAAGCGCTAAATATGGTTTTTTGCCTATAATAGTCATTTGATTATAGAGCCGAGTATAAAATCTAGTTTTGCATAACTAGTAGCCCAACTATGGTTTCTAATAACTGAAGCACGTGCCTTTTCACCCATTCGGTCCCCATAGTCCGTATCATTCAATAGCGCGATAACAGCGTCTGCAAATACGACAGGGGCGTCCGCAATAATGATATCCTCCCCCATCACAGCCTCAATACCTGTAAAGGCCTCGCTGGTTGCAACAACAGGTCTAGACATAGACATTGCCTCTAAAACCTTATTTTGAATACCACGGGCAATTTGCAGGGGTGCAATAACAGCCTGTGATGATGCTATATAAGGCCTCACATCAGCTACACGCCCTGTAACGACAATACCATTCACTCCATTTACGCTAAGTAATTCAGAGAGCGGCTTACCGCCTACAATATATAACCTAGCGGTCGGGATGGCTTTGCGTACATTTACCCAGCAATGATCAACAAACCAAACTATCGCATCAACATTAGGTTTGTAATCCATCGCCCCTGTAAAACTAACGCTCGGCACTTCTGGTTGTGCTAAATCTATAGCAGCAGTATTAAAATACTCACAGTCGACACCATTTCGAAGGCTTGTAATTGCTGCGCTATAATCACCACGCTGCCTAGAGATAAAGAAATTCGCCTCCTCTTCACTGACAAACACGCTCTGATTTACAGCCTCACTCACTGTAGTTTCATAGGCCGACAACTTGCGCCCTTCTCTGCTATAGACAAATCTATTCAATAAAGAAGTCTCAAAGCTATACGCGCTCCATTTAGCAGAATCTACGTCACAAAAATCCATAATGATCGGGATTTCCCCTGCGAATGGCAACACAAACTGCGCCATAGCGGAGGAAAACACATAAATAGCCTCTACACCAATCTCATCGACTTGATGACGGACAAATTCATACATATCCTTGCTATTATATGCCTCGATGCTAAGCGGGGTTCCCTTAATAAATCCCCATAGCGCTTTCCTCTTCATCTGAGCAGGACTACGTTCTATGGCACAATGCTGTCTAGATTTCTGTTTTAAAAATGCAATATGCTCGCGGTCATCGGGGTCATCAATAAAATAACCCAGCGAAACATCATGATGATCCATAATATGCTTTAAGAAATGCCATGAACGTATTTTATCACCCTTGTTGGGGGGATAGGGTATTCGATGAGCGAGATATAATATTTTTGCCATACTCTACCCTAAATGCCGCGCAATTGGCGGGCCTATAAGTTTGGTTAAGCAAACAGGTAGCATTTTCCAAGTTTTAATCATCAGTTGATATTTAGGATTTAGCGGGTTCATATCTGGTATCTCGGCGCCATCTCGTAATTTATACTCGTAATATAGGGGTGCCGGATCAAAACCCCAGTGTTTTTTAAACGCATAAGCGCCAGTACCCACTTTACTACGACCGAAGTCAAATAGCCTTTTTCCGCGTTGGGCTGCGTGATCTAACACTTCAAATATCAAAAAATCATTACCAAAACACTCCCTAGCCTCAGGGGTGCTACCAATATAATAGGGTAAAACTTGATCTTTATAATAAAAACTTAGGATCGCGCTAATTGGGTGCCCATCAGCGGTTCTAGCCACAAGGATATCTGCATTACCCTTAAATGTATCAAGATATTGGGCAAAGAGGGCCTTAGGAAATATAGGCGTGCCTAAATTCCTCACACTCACAGCATAGAGATGATAAAATAAATCAAGATCATCCTCAACACTGGCTGTCAGGCCTAGATTTGCACCTTTTTTGATATACCTGCGCTGACTACCCTTAATTGATAGTAAGTTTGCCTCGCGGTCACTTGTTATTTCCTTCTTAAAGGTAACATAAAGGTCATCCTTAACCGCCCAATCGTCATGTAGCGGCTTCTCACATCTATATTCTAGAGCGTCGACACCTGCTTTGACGGCCATCCCCCACGCAGCAGCGTCTAAAGCCTCTAATGCTGATGTTTCAGATACTAACGGCCCACCATAAACAGCAAAGGATGTAGATTTAAGGGACTTTCCAAATAATATACTTCTTTGCAGACTCAGGGGTAATATACCAACGATATCACCATCTTGCTCAGCCAGTAGATAAGGGGCCTCATGGCCTCCGCCTTGTGTGACGATATCTTGCCAACCAGCTTGATGACAAAATGTACCGCCCTCATGAGAGTGTACAAAGGCATCCCAAGCAGGCTTATCTTTACTTTCTAACAGTCTTACCTTCACTGATCATCTCCCACGCCATAAGCTTGAGACATTGTTGTCCAGTCAAAGTCATCCAAAAGCCTAGATATCTTGCCTTCCATCGCTGATAAATTCACATAATGACGGAATTTAGACTTAGCACTGATACCTGCCATAACAGGCTGTCCTGCATCTATCTCCCACGGATGGAAATAAAAATTTGCTGGAACCTCTAACTGTGTAACAGCTCTGTTGATGCCAGCGCGCATCAATGAATATGGGAATAGGCGGAAATAACCACCGCCAGCAACTGGTAAATTACTGCCAAGCGCACGTGCCGTCGTTGGGGGGATTTCAAGTATATCTACAGCTTCCACTGGCTTAAACGGTACACGACTGCTAGTTGGTGATCCATAATGATCATGGGAAACAGGATACAGGCTAGAAGAATATTTAATACCCAAGTCTGCCATAACCTCATAGGCCCAGAAACATTCACTCGACACAGAAAAACTTGGCGCTCTATAGCCTGTAACCTTAACGCCTGCTGCTTGCTCGATAAGGTCCATAGCCCTTGATAAATCTGCCTTAAAGCTAATAGCGTCAAAATGAAATACCCGAACGTGGTCATAACCATGACAGGCTATCTCATGACCATCATCAGCAATTTTTTTTATCATTTCAGGATGATGTTCTGCAATCCATCCAAGGCAAAAGAATGTCGCTTTAGTATTTTTCTCATTAAATAAGGATAAGATTTTGTCTATTTGATATTCAACACGACTTTCAAGGCCTGTCCACGAACAGGGGGCAATATTGCCCTCAAATGCTCCAACCTGAAAATACTCTTCCACATCAACACTCAGGCCATGCGGTCCAATATCTTTAGCGCTAAAGCTCATCTTATCCCCTTGAGGTTTGATCTAATATTTAGGCTTAATCTTTTTTAGTCATTTCTGTCATAAGCTCAGTCAATTTCTTCATTGTTTCGTCTTGAGATTTAATATGCTGTTCTAAGTCTCTGATACGTTTTTCTTCTGCTGTTATCTCTTTTTTTTGATCGGCTGGAGCAGCAGGTGAGCGAGCAAAGCTACCACCAAAATTACTTTTAGTGGTGCTCACATTTTTGGCCGCCCGATCTGCTGACATCTCTTCAATCACAGTATTTGTTAACTCTTCGTCAATCTCATGAATTTCTTCGAGCGAACCAAAAAGTAATATTCGAGACATTAAGGTGTTTAAAATACGAGGAGTACCTTTTGAAAATTCGTATATTTTCTCAACAGCCTCAGCTGTAAAAGAAGGATCACCATCCCAACCAACCAAGCTCAACCGGTGCTGTATATAATCAGCTACTTCGTCTGGTTCCAATGGCTCTAGATGGTGTGTGGCAATAACACGTTGCCTTAACTGCTCAAGATCAGGTGATTCAAACACGTGCGCGCGTAGCTCTGGTTGGCCAACGAGAAAACTTTGCAGTAAGGCGCTATCGCCCTCTTGAAAGTTTGACATCATCCGCATTTCTTCTAGTACTTCATTAGACAAGTTTTGTGCTTCGTCAACCACAAGTAACGCATGACGTCCTTGATGGAATTGCTCACGCAAAAAACCCGCCAATTGCATAATAAGCTGACCCTTGTCACTAGCGGCTTGAGAATCAAGCCCAAAGGCCGCTACCACACTGCGCAAGAAATCCTCTCCGCTCAACTGTGTTGATACAATCATCGCTGACACATATTCATCGTGGTCTAATGTTTCAAATAAATATCTAACCAGTGTAGTCTTGCCAGTACCAATACCACCAGTAACAATGATAAACCCTTCATGTTGACTAAGACCATAAGTCAGATAAGCCATCGCTTTCTTGTGTGTCTTGGAGGAAAAGTAAAAACGCGGATCAGGTGTTAACTGAAAAGGTCTTCCTGTAAAATTATAAAAATCCTCGTACATATATCCCTCAAAATCTCTTTAAACTTTATCCCAATTTTATTGGGGCCACTTATAACAGTATGGACAATCAATATTCTACTAAAACTGCCCTCTTATATAGACCGTAACAGAATTTTCTTTTAGATTGCTACCTGTCTGACTAGAATTGCGTTTACTATGCGTTAATATCACAGCTGCGGTATAATAACGCGATAATGTCTTCACCCAATCAATATTTGCTGTCCTATAGTTATCACGTCTATCTATTTCAATAAAGCTATTCTCTCTGTAGCTTACAGCCGCCTTTAAGTTGGTCAATCTATTTATTTTACGGTCCCAACCTACGGTCACACCGCGTGATTTACTATCGCCACCTGCATTATCGAATATGCGACGTTCCTTTGAGACCCTAATATATGCATTATTTCGCATATTACGCCATTTCATTGTCACTGCACTCTGCTTACGTCTAAAGTCAGTATCTGACAGTGTGAAACCAAAATTAGACTCATCAATGGGAATACCACTGGCATCTTGGATGCCGTAGGTATCACTGAATTGTAAGTTTTTAAGGTTATCCTGTAAAACAAGCGCATTTGATGAAACCTCATCACTATAATTAGCTGAAACATCAACTCGAGTCGTTAATATATACCGTAATTGCGCTTCCCATTTATTGTTAGTAGGTTCAAAAACTCTTTTACCATAAAGACTTAGCTTTGGACCTGGCGTCAGTTGCACGCCTAACTCCTTATAAGTACCATTTAATTTCAATTTATCGGTTTGCGCATTATTCTCATGATGCCCTCCCCCAGCTGAAACGGCAAAGAAACGGTTTGGTCTATACCATATTTCGCCACCGATTTTACGGTCCTCGTAATCAGGAATATTTAAGCTACGCTTAATCCGTGTATCGTTTAAATTTAACCTCCACTCAAAATTATGAAATAATTTCCCACTATCTGCTGAGACCGTTACTATATGAGAAAATGTGTCTGAAAAATTTGTAGCGATCGTATCATCTGCTATATTATCAGCAGGGCTAAGTGTAGCCCCTATCTCATAAGATGCTGAAACATTAGCAATATTTGTTATTTTATCTCGCCAATTCAACTTACCCAAATAACTTTGTATTGTTTTACGATTTTCAGTTCTATTGGCAATGGAGCCTGAAAAACTACCTGTACCATCAAGAAAGCTTTGCTTCACACCGGCCCGACCACTCCAAAACAGATGATCTTCGATAATCTCGACTGAACTGGTACCAAACATAGAGTGACGGATATCTGTTTTTCCATCTCTATTAAATTTCAGGTAATCAATATTATAGTCAAAGGCTACATTCATTCTTGTGGATTTATGTCTGATATTAATACCTGTTGATACAGAAACTACTAGATCACTTAACTCATCATCTTCAGTCAGATACACATTGTCAGAAACGGCAATCTTGGCTTCCGCTCGTGTGTCAATTTGCAAATCTTGCTGTGCAGATGCTTCCTTAGTCAACAAGGTGAAACTAAGGGTGATAAAAACACAAAGACAGCCAAAGGCTCGTCTATGTATATGAAGAGGACTAACTACCTCCATACCCATAATAGGTGGCAAATTTCTTATTACTGCTACCCGCTCTCGTTTTGTTTAACAATAGACCGATATTTGGACAAGCCTTAATCATTGTCAAACTTTCCTTAATCATCGATTCTGTTGTATTTTCAGCCTCTATAACAAATACCGTTTGCCCTACATTCAAGGATAGAACACTAGGGATGCTGCTCGCCAACACAGGTGGTGCATCAAAAATCACTAACCGATCTGGATAACGAGTAGATAATTCATGTACAATAGCACTCATACGATCACTAGCTATTAACTCTGTTGATCTATTACTTTGGCGCCCAGCAGGAAGCACCACTAGATTAGGAATATTTGTTTTAAGAAGACAGTCCCGAACATCAATTTCAGGGTCCGCAAGAATATCCATGACACCTTTGCCACCACGCGCCCCGATACGGTTTAATATTTCTGGTTTAGAGAAGTCACTATCAATGAGCAAGACAGTCGTATCTTGCTCAGTGGCAATTGATAAAGCTAAATTAATAGCACAATATGTTTTACCTTCATTTGGATTAGAACTAGTCACCATGACCACATTACTATGCTTTACATCATTGTTACCGCCAGAAAATGCATTAAGTAATATGGACCTTTTAATAATTCGAAATTCTTCTGCCATCATATTAGGCGGCATATCAGGCATAATATATCCCCCCTCACGCAGCATAGCGAAATCTAATTCAACAATACTTGCTGAATGTGGGGATTCTGTATCGTTACCTTTAATATTTGTGTTTGCTTTTGAGGTAGGTTTTTTCACCTCAACAATATCAACACCTTCTTGACCCTCTGCTTTAGAACCAAATAATTTAGACCCACTAGTACCTGTTTTTATGCCCTCAACTTTTTTTGCTGTAACTTTCTTTAACTTATTGGCTTCAACTGCACTTTCAAGCGCATCTGATAAATAATTATGAGGGTGCTTGCTTTTATTATCTAGCCCAAATCCTCCCATCGCAGTTGGGTCAGGCGTAGGACTCTTGGCAATTTTTTTGACCGTTTTTGTCATCTGATCCGTAGGCTGCGTTTTCTTGCCACCAATAGCTTTAAATGGTTTTTTAGCCGCACCTGTAGCTGCTTTGGCTTTTTTCTTTCCCTTAGCATTCTTTTTAGCAAATTCTTGAGCAGCTCTCTCAATCAGGTCCATTTAAGGCTCCATATTACAAACATATACATTTTATATATTAAACATATTTATGGTTACAAAGATAAAATACAATACAAACAGGCTAACCCCTGCACCGCCAAACATCATCATTTCTTTACGATATTGTTTTTGATCAACTTCATTCATTAACACAGTAACATTACCAAGAATTGGGAGATCAAAGCTCTCCCTTAATTGTTCTACTGACAGGATAACAGGCCTAAACTGCGACAATAAAAAAGCCACCCCTATTCCAACAATCAATCCACCGACCAATGAAGCTGTCTGCCATAGCAACCGCGGTGGCCCTGATGGTTTTGTTGATTCTTTAGGATAATCTACAACCTTATAGGCTACAGAATCTTCTGCTCCCTCTACCACACCAGCAAATTCTAGATCTTCCCGCTGTTCCAGCAAATCATTATAGCGCTTTTGAGTCACATTATATTCACGAACGAGTGCTTTTTCTTCTGCTTCAATCTCTGGAATGCGACGAGCATTAGCTTCCATGGTCTTAACGGCTTCTTTCTGGGCGACAATCCTCTGCATAAATTTAGACTTTTCTCGCTCTTTTTTGATCATATCAAGCTGCAACTGCTCGTATAGTCTATTCGGCGTGCGGTTAACACGTGCGGTTCCACTACCACCTTGCTCTACAGATTCAATTTCAGCCTGAATTTCAGCATCCTCTATCTCCTTCTGTTCACGTAGTGATTTTAACTGGTTCACCACATTAACAACATCCGGATGACGCGCCTTCATGCCCAATGATTTTAAGGTGTCATATTGTTTTTCTTGCTCTGCTATTCGCTTATCAAGTGGTGTTTCCCTTGCGCCGCCACCACTACGAGGGCTTGCACTTTCAACTATATAGGCAGGGACATTCTGAATTTGAATTTTTGCTTGCGATAATTCAACCGCAATTTCTGACAAGGCATTTTCTGTCGCTTTTAAATTAGACTTTGCCTTAGATAGTCGAGAGACATACCTATTTTGCCCACCAAGAAAGCCAATATTTTGCTGTCTAAATATGGCAAGTGAACGCTCTGACGCTTCTAATTCTTTAGCCTTTTTATTGACTTGGTCAATAATGATTGATGAGGCATTTTGAAGCTTATTTTGTCCATCTTGAACATTTCTTTCTTGAAAGAAAGCTAGTAAGTTAGTCACCACATTCTTCGCAAGCTTAGCGCGCTCGCGGTCCGTTAGGCGACTATCACCGTTTTCATACTCAATTTTAAAGACACCGTTGCTGAGAGATAGCACGCTTATATCTTTTTTCATCAAGCGAATTAGTTCCTGTATTTCTCCGTCAGTCTGTGCAAATCGATCTAGATCAGAACGTCTAATAATTTTTTCTAAATTTGAATCAGCAACTAAAGTAGTGCGTACAAGATCAACTTGTCGTCTTAGATTGACATTCACCCCAATGTTTTTGGCAATGATTGGCAAAATCGTATCTGTATCAACAAATATTTGAGCAGTAGAAGCATAGCGGTAAGGCATCATGGCAATTAAAAACCAACTAACGGCACAAACAGCCCATGTCGAGCCCATCATGTACCAGCGCTTACGCCAGATACCATAAGCCATAGATCTTATTTGCTGAAATAAATCATCTAAACCTAGTTGGGTTGCCACTTACTTACTCCATTTCCAAAGCTAAATAGCTAAGGGAATTATCGTTCATTATAAATTCTTAGAAGATACTTTCAGGAATAATTAAAACATCCCCAGGTAATATCTTAATATTTGCTTTTACATCGCCGTCTTTAATCAGTGATTCAATGCGAACTGCATATTCTTTTTGTACATTATCTTCAAACCGAATGAGTGTGGCCCTATCGCCCGCAGCAAATTCCGTTAGCCCACCTACTTGAATCATTAAATCTAATAATGTCATATTAGCTTGATAGGCTATAGCCTGAGGTTTTGCAGCCTCACCAACCACCCTTACCTGCTGGGCAAACGGCCCTCTAAAGCTAGTAACCATTACTGCCACAGTTGGATTAGTTAACATTTCACTGAGACCCTCTTCAATAGCGAGCGCTAATTCAGTTGGTGTTTTACCTGTTGCATGAAGATCATCAATCATCGGCATAGAGAACCTGCCATCTGGGCGCACAGTATATTGCGCAGACAACTCAGGGTTTCGCCAAACTGCAATATTAAGCGTATCAAGCGGCCCTAAAAGGTAATCTGGGCCTGGCCCTTCATTTGCTGATACAAAAGGGGCCGGTGGCAGCTCACCATCTGCGCCATAGCGCGCACAGGCTGCAACACTAAGAACCAGCATCAACAACCCAAAAGATTTTAAATATTTAGTCATCAGATACTCACCCGATTTTTATTCATAAAATAGCTAATAATTCTGTCTATAAGACAATACACAATTATAAGTCTAATACATACTATAATATCTCATAGCAAAACAAGTTTTCTAGATTTTATTCATACACTTACGATAAAAAAATGCCCAAAATGACTTTAACATCAAAATCAGGCTTTTTAAAAGATAGAAATATCATGTATCTCCATCCTCAACTCTATCAGTATCTGCCGCTGAACCATTAGATGGCTTATCCCAGTCATCGTGCATATCATCACGTAGCATACCCCACAAAATGACAAATAATATCATCAAGCAGAAAACCAAAAAATATAATGAATCCATATTGTTATTCCTTAATTTTTTCTATCACCTGCGTGAAGATTTTCATTTGACCTCGGGATGTATCTTCCCAAGAAAACCCTTCTGCGTATGTCCGCACCGCCTCTCTATCTGGATAATCTTCTAGTAAGGCACGTACAGTCTCAGCGATTTCTTCTGCGTCATGGCTTCTAACAAACTTTCCAGATTCCGGCGAAGCATCTGGTCGTCCGACAAATTCTTCAACACCACCAACAGCCGTTGCCACAACTGGAGTACCACATGCCATTGCCTCTAATAACACATTGGGCCATCCTTCCCTCTCGGAAAGCAACAATAAAATATCAGCCGCCGAAAAATATTTTTTCAGCTTATGATGCTCTTTTTGGCCAAGGAACTGAACTCTATTAGTAATCCCCAATATATTAGCCTGATCTTGTAGGTTTTTCAACTCAGGTCCATCACCAATAATAAGCGCAACAAGGTCAGGAATCTTAGCTGTTACCTCTAATATCAAATCTACACGCTTACGCTCAATCAACAAGCCAGCAAAGACAACCACCTTTTCCGTTCCTAATCCTAGATTTTTTCTAGTTTCGTTGCGCTCAGACGACTTGAACATTTCCAGATCTATACCATTGCGTAATGTGGTAATTTTACTACCATCAGCACCCAAATCAATTAGCCCTTGGCGCAAGCTTTCACTCACTGTATTGACATGACTTGCAGCAGTTACTGCCTTTAAAATCTGCTGCCTAGGCCTTGTGTAATCAGGAATTTGCGTCACGTCGCTACCGCGTGCTGTCATAACAAATGGTTTATTTAATGCTGTTGCGATCCAACTAGCTGCAACACCGTCGGGATATAGATAGTGTGCATCAATGATGTCAAAATCAAAGCCGTTTTCTATAAGCTCTTTTGCCATTTTCAACCCTGCCCGATAAAGAGTATGAGGTGTTAAATTCATACCAACTTTTGGCAATACTAAATACCGAGGGTGATATATATCAACACCGTCCCGCTGCTCATATAGCGGGGCTTTTGCATATTGCGCATATGTACCAAAGACTGAATGCGTGAAAGGGAAATATGGTACTGGGGCAATAACTTTTACATCAACATCAGCATCATTTTTTAGATGCCTTAGTCTATTTTCTACGAACACACCCTTTGTCCGCTCGGCTGCATTTGGAAATAATGTTGAAAACAAGAGGATTTTCATATTCTTAACGATATATCTTTAGTTTCACACGAGCGTCATCAGCCCCCTTGAAATTAGCATCGAGCATTAAGGCCTTATCAAGTTCTGCAACGAGATCCACTACCTTCCCTTTCGCCAGATAAGCGAGCGCTAGATGGTAATGATATTCAGCGTTTCCTGGCGCTCTTTTTACCGCACGTTTTAAAACCATTATTGCCTCGCTTGGTTTCTTATGAGCCATCAGCGCGCGACCATGTGTGTCAATCACATATGGGTCGTTAGTTAGCATTCTATATGCGTATGATGCATGCTTCATACTCTCAGGGTTATTCAGTTCGAGATATATATTTGCTAGATTAGCCGATACCATTGGATCATTAATGCCCATCTTAATAATACTTACATATGCATCCGCCGCCTTATCTAGATTGCCATTGCGCCAATAAAATTCTGCAATACGCTCCTTAGCTACCTTATCGTCCTCGTGTTCATCTAGCCATTTGTTAAGTATTTGCACAGCATCATCAATCATGTCCACAGCTTCTAATGTTGCCGATAAGCCTATAACAATACGCAAATCATTCGGATAGGATTTAGATGCACTGCGATAGGCAATCTCAGCAGCTTTAAAATCATGCTGCAAATATAATATATCCCCCATGAGTGCGGGGCTAATCTCAAAAGGCCTATCATCAGATTTCAAGGCTGGTAATAAAGCTTGTAACCTATCTTGCCTACCTGCAAAAAATTCTAATTCTGCCCTGTACCAAGACAAGCCCTTTAGCGTCATATTTTTACGAGCAACAAGCGCTGCTACACGATTAAATGCTGTTCTAGCCCCACCATAAAGTTTAGCCTTTAATAGGGAGCGCCCATACGCCAGATGAGCGTCAGGGTCCTCTTGCCTGTATGCAAGTAAGCGTGCAAACGTATGTGAAGCACGCATCGCATCTCCGCTCTCAAGAAGAACATGCCCCATTCGCTCTAAAATATCAGGATTTTCTTTAAAACTAACGGCGACACGACGCGCCACATCTATCGCTTCTTCTAAGTGGCCAGCCCCTAATAATGCTTCTGCTAGATCAGACGACAAAGCTGCTGTTGCGGGCAAATCTCGCTCTGCTTCCCGCAGATAAATAACAGCATCCTTCACCTCACCAGATTGTTTTAATGCTGAGCCTAACAACGCTTTTGTTCGAGCATCACTAGGGTTTTCATCGTTAACAGCCCTTAAATCCTTAATCGCATCCTTAAGGTTGTTTTGGCGCATATACGCAAGAGCCCTATTGCGCTTAGCCGTGTAATAATCTGCCTTTAATCCCAGCGCCAAACTGAATTGTTCAATTGCCTTATCATTCTTCTTTTCATGCAAATAAACAGTGCCCAAAATATTATATCCAAGCGCCCGTTTCGGGAAATTTTTTATAATGTCCTGTGATGTTTTCCGGCTATTTTCATACTGTTTTTGACGCATCTGCATAGTAGCAAGAATCGCCTTATCACGAATACTACCTCCAGCCGCGCTTTGGGAGAGAGTATTTAAAGCCGCCTCTGTTTCACCCGCTGCGTACCAAGCAAATGCAAGTTTACCCTCGATATTGCTAATGGCCTTATTATCACTACCACCGTATTTTAGCGCCTTTTCATAATAAACTGTGCCCTGAGTAGTATCACCTAACCCCATGGCAATAGCACCTAATAGACCCAACGCCTCAGGGTCCGTTAATGCCTCGCCCCTAGCCTCAAATACATTTAAGGTCTGTCTAGCCGCCGCAAACTTATTCTGCCTAACCTGCGCAGTTGCTAGTACCTGCTTAATCTCATTATTATGCGGCTTATATTTCACCACTTTTTTAAGGAACATTTCTGCCTGTGCATAGTAGCCAAGCTCAAATGCAACAAGGCCCTTCACATACGTTGCTGGTAAATAGCTATCAACCAACGCCTGAACTTCTATGAGAAGAGCATCAGCGTCTTGAAACTTTTTATCTTTTGCGAGTATCACTGCAGTAAGGTATTTAGCCATGTGATTATTAGGCGCTGTAGCATATACATAATCTAAATCTACATTAGCTGCTTCTATACCCCCCTGATCAATTTTGATGGCAGCTCGCTCTAATCGCGCCAGTAGGTTACCATCAAAAATTTCAATAGCCCGAGAAAAGGATAGAATAGCCCTGTCAAAATCACCCCTAAAGCGTTGAACAAGCCCCAGAGAATAATGAGACATAGTTTGGTCACTATCCTTGATCAAAGCTTCCTTCACTAGGGCCTCTGCTACTTCTAATTTTTGAGCGCGCATAGCAATACGAGACAATCCCAAATAGGCTTTGAAGTCATCTGGATATTGCTTCAATGCCTGCCGGTACAAGCCCTCGGCCGCCTTTACATTATTCATGGCAAACTCGGCATCAGCCTCAATAACTAATGCCTCTAGCTTATGTGCAGGTACCATATCTACGGATTGAATAATTTGTCGGGCTTTAACATATTCACCTTGTAACAAATAGGCTTTAGCAAGATAAGGGACTATGGTTACTTCTGGCGAGCCCAACTCGCGGGCTCGCAGCAAGGCACCTTCTGCTTTCCTAGGCAGTCCAGCCTCAACATACGATCTACCAAGAAGTAAATATAAAGGAATAGAGGCCCCGCCATCAGATATTGTTTTTTGTAAAACAGTCAACGCTGATTGAATATCACCACGACCTAAATGTTGTTCAGCTACGGCTAAACTATCTTGTTTTTCAGTTGCCTGGGCATAACTTTTGACCGAGAAACAACTAATTGCCACTGAAATCGCCACAGACGCGGGGATCACTTTCAAAAAATTGATTTGCATGACTAACGCACCCCTTTTGGGAATAATACGACCCTAACCGTCTGTAAAATTATCAACAAATCGAGAAATAGGGAATAATTTTTAATATAATATAGATCGTACTCTAATTTTCTACGCGCGTCTTCAGCAGACGCCCCATAAGGATATTTTAATTGTGCCCACCCTGTAATACCAGGTTTGACATAATGCCGCTCTTTATAAAAAGGTATATCCCTCTCAAATTGGTCAACAAAAAATTTACGCTCTGGCCTAGGGCCTACAAAACTCATATCCCCCTTTAACACGTTGAGAACTTGAGGTAATTCATCAATACGTACTTTACGAATGAAGGAGCCTATTAATGTTGTCCTCGGGTCATTTTCCTGTGCCCACTGGGGTGAATTTTCAGACTCTGCATCTATTTTCATACTGCGAAATTTTAACAAGTTAAATTCCTTTCCATGCAGACCAACCCGATCTTGTCGATAAAACACAGGGCCAAAACTTGTTGCTTTTATGAGTAGGGCCGTAATGAGCATTAACGGTGATGCCACAATGAGCAAGGCAACACTCGTTGCAATATCGGTTAAGCGTTTCAGGGCAAGCTCATAAAATTTACCGCCCTGAAAACCATCCGCATATATTATCCATTCTGCATTGAGCGAATTTATCTCAACATAACCCCTGACCTGTTCATAGAAACCCACGACATCCTCAACTGTGACACCCACTAATTTGCAAGCTATTAAGTCTTCATACGGTATCGAATCTTTATAATCCTCATCAGAGACAATAACGATAGTTTCAATATTATTATCTAGTACAAATTCTGAAATATCGCCGATGGATTCATACGCAATTGCCTTGCCAGGCCGCACCTTTTGCCCTGGGAAACCAACGACATCGACCACTTGCAGGCCAAGCTCTTTTGCTTGCTTAGCAAAAAGCTGTATCTCACTAGACTTTTCCCCGCTACCCAATACTAAAATACGGGTATAAAGGCTGAATTTTGAAAAAATACTCAAAATCAACAATCGCACTAATGGCAATATAAGTAGAGAATAAACCAAAGCGATTAATAAAACAGAACGCCATATAGTAATATAAGGGAAAAAATACAAAAAACTGGCGATAGTTATACTGCCGCAGATCAATGCTAAAATTAATCGATATAAATAAATTTTTATATTACGCACCACCTCTGAGTGATACATGCCAAATGATAATGTTATTAGAAATAATAAAGTGCCATAAACTATATAGGCAAGCAGGTTAGCTGTGACATCGAATAAACTACCAAGCATAATATAGCGCGTATATTCAGCAAGACACAAAATAGCACTAAATGCTAGAAGCTCAACTACTGCTAAGGTCAGCTTAATACGCGAAACATAATGTCGGAACAATCTGATCATCTGTGCTTCACTTGCCCTTCCTCGCTGTGCTAACTGATTACAATCAGTAAAATCATAACGTCAGATATAATAAGCGCAAGTATCTATTATAGTCCTAATCTTGCATAGACGGCAATTCTAGCAAACTAAGTGCAGCAGATAAGACCCCGACAGTCATAGCCGAACCTGTCCCCATTCCCGTATCCAGCGATAAATCTAATATCGGTTTTAAACCAATTTTTGCCATAGCACGACCATGCGCATCATTTAGACTCGACGCTAGAACACAGTGCGCAATAGAGGACGGCTCTATTTTCCATAAAATTACCGCAGCTACACTTGCAGACCATCCATCTAAGACAATTGGTAATCTACGGCTACGTGCTGCTATAATAGCACCAATCGCCGCGGCCATTTCACGCCCACCAAAAGGAATAAGAACTTCTAAAGGGTCATTTTCATTACTTGTCCGTAATAATTTACTAGCTTGCTCCGCAGCTGCGTGCAGTCCTGCCCCCATAGCAAACTCACTCGTTTCAATATTAAGAAGTCTGCATAAAATGGCAATTGAGGATGCTTCATTACCAAAGGCAAGATCACCTAGACCTAGAAGGTCACCACCAGCAGCAGTGGCCTCCATACCAAAAGCGGCAGCCGCCATCACACTTGCTCTATCCCAATCCCCCAGTACGTGTGGCATTTCAAGCGCCATTTCGAGCACACGCAGACCAACACCGTTAGGTACACATAATCTATTGACGCTTGATTGGCCTGAGGCCGCTAAGCTCATGAAAGCTTTAAGAGAATCAGGTACCATCCCCTCTTTGTAGCTAGAGGCTAATACACAGATATGACTTTCCTCGAGTTTAGGCTCAGGATTACCTTGCCACTCAGCTAGCCACACCGCTAATTCAGTTAAGCGACCACCTTGTCCACCTAATGGCTTTTTACCCAAATCTTCGCGAACTTTATTACCACTACAAGTATCAGCCTTTGGTAAGGTTTTCAGAAGTGTATACATATCATCAAACGGCGACTTGCCATCTGGTGTTAGCTTAATATTTTCATCTGAATTGCCTAAAACTTGGTCGCCCATTTTGATACCCTTAAACTCTTAACAATCATGTCATTGCATAACTAGTTACTGTTTCAGCCATGAACAATCATGCCTAATTTGCTCACACAAATATTAACAGATGACTCTAAATGCAATGTAAAATGCAAAAAAAGGGCATAAAATTGCATAATTAGCTATATTATTAGCCACTAGAGACTATTAATATACTGCATTACACACTATATTATATAGAGTAATTATAGATGGAAGCGTTTAAGTATGGGCGTTATGAGCATAAAATCACCAGCAAAGCGTGCGTTAGTTACGGGCATGGTCCTCGCTGGCAGCATCTTTGTATATGGTCAATATCAGGAAAGAATGTCACTACCTGATATATCTGTGCACGAAAATTTACCAGCACCACAATCAACACTCCCACCTCCATCTTCGTTTTTTATGGGATCAGAGCCGCCCGCAAATGTCTATGGTATTAGACGCCTAAAAATTATGCGGCCTGTATTGCAGTCATCAGATGGCAGCCCTGCGCTAGACCTTTATCTGACTGGGACTAAAAGTGCTGAACTTATCCGCCAACCTGTTGAAACACACACTGGAAACTTCCCAACCGTTAGCTTAGGTGAGGCCATTGAAGGGGCGCTCGCCAATGATGAATGGGGTTTTCAAATTGTTCAAGCCTATATTAACCAGGCATTGGGTGAAGAAGAAAATATTAAGGCCCGCACCAAGGCATTACTGGAGGGTGTAGAGGCCCTTGCTGGCGAAGTTGATCTTGATACAATCGCCGATGCCGCTAACCAGATTATCGAGGCTGCTGGACGCACCCACTGGTCTGCCTTTATGGCCCCAGTGGTTTTAGATGAGAATTTCAAACTATCCGCGGGCGCATCTGGTTGGGACTTTGGACCAAGCAGTTCTAAACCATTTGATGGTTTCACCCGAATAAGTGGTGAGAGTGACTTAATCACAGGAAAGAATACTAAAAACACATTCCAACCAGAGGGCAATTCCCTTTTGCGCCAAGGCGTGCGCAACATTGAACAGTTCATTGCAACTGATCTTAAAAATGGCATGTACCGCGTAGTCGTTTTAACATCTGATTTACCTGATGGTAGTGAGCCTTTATACCCATTTGGTGCGGATATGAAACAAAATGGCGCGCAAATGAACCTGATAGACACCCGCGCCAGCAACGAATTAGCCCCCGTAATGCGCCTTGCAACCGAAGGGCCTGGCAGATTATCCGATGCTCCTGTTAGTGGATCATGGAACCAAAATCTGGCACCCGAGACAGGTCATATGCTTGTAACCCGTGCGCGCGTTTCAGATGGCACTTTACGTTTGGATTTTAGAACATTTGGCGGCCAAAATACATATGTTACAGCTGTTATTATCTATCCAGAACCAGATAGTACACTTGTAGACGAAATCAGAGAAATTGTTGCCACGTTAATTGCTGCGGTAACGCCTGCAGCTGGTAACGACCTTGGGCAGAGCGGTGTTAAAACAGTAGCACAAATTATGCGCGACATCCTACCTATTGTTGATCCCGCTGAGGTTTTTGCAGATAATGAAAATGGCTTACCAACTCCTGAGGCTGGATTTTCCACACCGAGTGGATCGACAACAATTATCATACCAATTGCAACACTCGATACACCCGGTATCGACGACCAAAATGCGGGTTCTGTAACACCCGACCCTGTTACACCTCCTGTTACACCTCCTGTTACACCTCCTGTTACACCTCCTGTTACACC